>NZ_FPBH01000032.1 GCF_900116445.1 Paraburkholderia aspalathi | reverse complement strand
CCCCTTCCCATCCCGAACAGGACCGTGAAACGACTCCACGCCGATGATAGTGCGGATTCCCGTGTGAAAGTAGGTAATCGTCAGGCTCCCCAGCATGACCAGAAATCCCACCCTAAAAGGTGGGGTTTCTGCGTTTACGGCGCAGAACGCAGAGGCAGAAAGAGCCTTCTGCCTCCAGCCGGGTCATCACGACGACGATGGCATGCTCACGCCGGGACTTCTCCAGTTCTTCCGGCAAGTCACTCCTTCCCGATTCGCAGCGCGTTCGCGTACCCCGTCAGTTCCAGATAAGCACGTCCAACGTCCGCACCATCACGACTCACCCGCACGGCACCTTCCCAATACACTGCGCCCGTCGACTGACGGGAATCGAGTTCCTGGTCGTCCATCAACGGATCGAGGCGCCACGTAAGCGCGCCGGTTTTGACCGTCATCGACACGGGATACGACGTGTTCGTGCGTGGCGAGCGCCATGTGCGAACTGGAGTGAAATCGACCTGATCGCGGCCGAACGCCGTCACCTGACCATCGCGATTTCTGAGTGCGGCATGTGCCCATATTGCGTGTCCATCGCGACTGCGAACCTTGAAAGCCATCAAGGCTGAACCGTCCGTCAGATTGGCGCCGAGCCAATCCCATCCGACCGCGTCGGCATCGAGGAGCGTGCTGGACCATTCGTGATCGAGCCACGCCGCGCCGGTAACGGCCGTTTCGCCCGTCGATTTGCTGCCTGCCGAGACCGGTCGAACTACGCTGCCAGTCACGCGCAATTGTGGCTCGCTGTAGTAATAGCTTGCCTGTTCCGGCCGCGGACCCTTGCGCGAGTAGCCGTGTTCGCCCTGGACCAAAGGAGCCTGCGTCGGCGTCAGTGCGAGGCGCAGCGCGAATCCGTTCGCGTCCACTGTAACGTCGTAGTGACCGTCGCCGGCACGGACGATTTTCCATGCATCGAGTTTGACGTCGGTATTGTCTGACTTCGCATACGCCAACCCGAAGCCTTGGCGGGCAATGCGCTGATCGTGCGTCAGATGACCAAGCGCAGGATCGCTTAACGCGGCGTGGGCAACGATCAATTGCGATGGTGCGAACGCACTCGGGTCCGCTGCGTCGTGACCGGTTGCCGAGCGAAAGAAGGTGATCTGGAAACCGAGCGGCTGATTGTCCGGTGTCGTGAGCCAGCCTGTTGCGTACCACCACTCGGTGCGAAAAGCCGGGTGTGCGCCGCTATCTTGCGGCAGCACGATCGAATGGTCCGGCGTGACCGCTGCGAACTCAGATGTCGCGGCGACCGCAGATGCGGTGACCATCAAACCCACCCAAAGCAACGCCGCATGAATCGTAGCGCTCAGTCGCCGTGCACTTGCGAGGCGGGGCAGCGCAGCCGATGACTTGCCTGAAGCGCTGTTCGGCAGACAGAGGCGACCGGCTCCTCGATAAGAGCACGCCGTCGCTCGATACGTCGCTTGATACGCCGACCCGTGCGCCACGTCATACATCGACTCCCGCACCACCTCCCGCGACGACCCACCCATCACCAATCCTCCTTCACCGCGCGCACCGCATCCACCGACACCGCGCCTCGTCCCGCAATCACCGCCGTCGAACACGACGAAGCCAGCATCACCAACGCCACCGTGCCGAGCACTGTCCATGGAACGTGCAGCGACATGCTCCAGTGAAACGACTGCGGATTGACGACGAACACCAGGATCAGACTGATCGCGAATCCAAGAACGAAGCCCATCGCGATGCCGCAAGCGGTGAGCATCCCGCCTTCGAGCGCAAGAATCGCGAGAACCTGCGAGCGGGTCACGCCCACATGCCGCAGCATGCCGAACTCACGGGCCCGTGCGAGTGTCTGCGCGGAAAACGTCGCCGCGACGCCGAACAGGCCGATCACGATCGCGACTCCCTCGAGAAGATAAGTGACGGCAAAACTTCGATCGAAAATGACCAGCGTACGCGCACGGATTTCGCCTGGTTGCGACAGGGTCAGCGATGCGCCGAAGGGCAGCGCACGCAGGCCGGCCATCACGCGTTCGACGCTCGTTCCCGGTTGAACGGTGACAGCCACATCCGTCGCGCCAGTGTCGGCGGTTAGGCGTCGATAATCCGCAAGCCGTATCTGAATCGCACCGGTCTGCCGCACGTAATCACGCCATACACCGGCTACAACGAACACGTGGCCGCGCTCACCAAGCGGTAACTGCACGCGCTGACCAAGCTTGTACCCATACAGATCGACCATTGCTTCGGATACCCAAACAGGTGTCTCGCCCTCATGCAACTCGGAAGGAGGCAGCACCGCCCCGGTCATCTGCAGATTTGCGCCCGGATCAGCGGCGTCGATTTCACGGGCGAGCACGGCGATGTCCGGCCGTGCAGGATCGAGCGTGAGATGCGAGGTGCGAGCGAACGCTGCCGTCTTGATGCCGGGCACGGTACGCAGCAGAGTCTGTTCGTCGGGGCGCAAGCCACCGGTGTCGCCGTTCGGTGCCACGCGAACGTACAGATCGGCCGAGAGCAGGTGGCCCAACCAGTCTTCGACAGAAACACGGAAGCTCGCCACCATGATCGCCATCGCGACGATCAGCGCGAAGCTTGACAGCACGCCGCCCATTGCGATCGATGCATGGCCTGGCGCATTCGCGAGACGCGCCAATGCCAACGTGCTCGCCGCGCCAGCCCGACGCCGCGCGCCAATAGCACGGCTTGCCGCGCCAAAGATCAAAGCCGTCACGCGCGGCATCAGCGCAATCCCACCGACCAGCAACAGCGCAACCGCCAGATAGCCGCCAATAGGCGCATCGAACAGAGGCGGCACTTGAGTGAGCACGGCGGCAACCAGCAGACATGCCAACGCGGGCCAAGGCGTAGCGAGCCGGGCTAGTGCGCCTTCTTCGGCACCGGCTTTGAGCGCCGCCGCGGGCTGCGCACGCGCCGCCTCCAACGCGGGGGCAAGACTGCCTAATACCGACACGGCGATGCCGAGGATCAGAAATAGTGCGGTAGCGAGCGGCTCGAAACCGACGTGCGGCTGCACGCCGGGAAAGTAGCCACCGCCCAGGTCGCTGCCGAAAAAACGCAACGCGCCGCTCGCCATCGCATAGCCGAGCGCGAGTCCGGACAGCGAACCGAGCAGGCCGAGCAGTGCGCCTTCCATCAGGATCTGGCGCAGCAACTGGCCGCGCGTCAGTCCAAGCACGCGCAGCATTGCGAACTGGGCACGGCGTCGCACGACGCCCAGTGCCTGCGTCGAAAACACGAGGAACGCGCCAGTGAAAAGCGCCACCAGCGCGAGCACGTTCATATTGATTCGATAGGCGCGCGACAAACGATCGGTGCGGCTTTCGGCGTCGCGCGTCTCGGAGATCACCCACCGGCTGCCGAGTTGCGCTTGCAGATCACGTTTGAAGCGTTCGCGATCGACGCCGCGTTCGAGTTGCACGTCGATGCGCGACAGCTTGCCCACCTTGCCGAACTTCCACTGAGCGGTGGCAATATCCATTACCGCAAGCCGCTGTCCCGGCCTTGTTCTCACGGGACCGCCGGCCACACGAAAGTGCACGATCGACGTGCCGCTTTGCAGTGCCACGTCATCGCCGATCTTCACGTTCAACCATTGTTGAGCCGCCGCCGAAAGAAACATCGTATCGGCCGCAACGGTATCGAACGGCCGATCCGGCGACGGCACGCCGATCAGATCAGGGGCAATGCGGCTTGCCTTGAAGACATCGATACCGAGTACGGGCAATGCGGCGCTCTGATCCGGTACGGTCACATCGAGAGCCAGTACCGGACTCGCCAGCACTACACCAGGCTCAGCCGACAAACGCGGGTAGATGGATTCGTCGAATAAAGGTTGCGCACCGCGCACCTGCAGATCGGCCTCGCCCGACAGGCTGCGCGCCGCCGCCGAGAACTCGTTGAAGGCCGCACTGTTGATCAATTGAACGGCGTAGCCAAGCGCGACGCCGAGCGCGATCGTTGCGATTGCAACCAGTGCGCGTCCGCGATGACTGCGCCACTCTGCGCCCAACAGCCAACGCGCGAGCCTGCGATGACCTCGCATTCGTTCCAGTGGGCGCGGGTCAGCGTGCATCATCAGCTGAACGCGCAGCGGATCGAGCGTCGGGGGCCGAGCCGGAAAAGGCGTTGCGCCCCAATGAAGCATGCAAACCGCCGTCGCTCAAAATCAGAATGCGGTCCGCCACTGCCGCGGCCGCCTCCGAGTGCGTGACCATGATGGTGGCCGCACCGGTTGCCTTGCTTTGCGTGCGGAACAGGCCGAGTACTTCGTGTGCGGTATCGGGATCGAGGTTGCCGGTGGGTTCGTCGGCGAGAATCAGTTTCGGACGATGCACGAGCGCCCGCGCAATGGCGACGCGTTGCAACTCGCCGCCCGACAGCTGCCGCGGAAAATCATCGCCACGGCCACTCAAGCCGACGGCAGCCAGCATCTCGAGCGCGCCGGCCATGGGCAGCTCGTTTAACAGCAGCGGCAACGCAACATTCTGTGCAAGCGTCAGATGAGGCAGTACGTGAAACGCCTGGAACACGAAGCCCAGTTTTTGCCGGCGCAACCGCGTTGCCGCGTTGTCATCCAGATGCGAGACTGCGCTGCCGTCGATGATCACGTCGCCGCTATCCGCACGGTCGAGCCCTGCAATGAGATTGAGCAGCGTCGATTTGCCGACGCCGGAGTCACCCATGATCGCGACGAATTCACCCGGCGCGAGCGTGAAATCGAGGTGCGCCAGCACGATGCGGCCGGCGCCATACGTCTTGCCAAGCCCGCGGCATTCGAGCGCGGGAACGACACCTTCATCACGAAGCGGCATGCGGTATCCGATAAGTCTGGCCGGTGAGGGCGGCGTCCAGGCGTGCGAAGAACTACCGTACTACGCACGAGCGTCGGCCCCTGAACCGCCGAAGTATATTCGGGTTCTGTAAGGCTCGCAGGCGAGCGCCGCCATAGCCCGATACCTGTCCGATAATGAACCGCCACCCCGATCGATAGGGTCTTTTCGGGCTCGCGCCGACGCTTCTTTAGAGTGCCGGATCAAAAAAATTTTCTGCTCGTGGGCGCGTTAAATTTTCGCCGGCGGCTCGAAATCGGCTTTGATGGCGTGTCGTGCACCAGAATGATTTATTTCGACGCGATCGTCTCGTCTAAGCGCTTATGCAAGAGCGGCTAATCGCCCGCCAATTGCTTGCTTCTTCATGTAAAAAGCATGGTGTATACCCTGGGAAAATTGCTTTGTGCGTCTGCACATTTTTCGGCGTTTCGCAAGGGCAGGCGTGGCAACAATGCATTACCAAGGGCGTTGCAGCGTTGTTGCGCTGCAAAAGTATTCTTATCTTGGTAATCTCCCACCCTTGGTCATTCGACTGCGGGTAAACGTGAGGCAGGCAGCACTGCTTCCACGTCAATTTCAGCGAAATCCAGCCTACATATCCATTTCAATGCTTTCGTTTTTGAAGGCATTGATGCGGCGTTTTGTATTTCAAGTTTTCAACAGAACACATGCCATTGCCTCCGCTTCTTAGCCTACTCATCTGGATCCCTATTGTCGCCGGCCTGGTGGTTTTGCGTGCCGGATCGGACGCGGCACGTAGCCGCACGCGATGGCTCGCGTTGATCGGCGCGATAGCGGGTTTCCTGCCGGTGATTCCGCTCGTATCGAATTTCCGTAACGACGTGACGTCGATGCAGTTCGTCGAGAACGTCCGCTGGTCGCCCACATTCGATATCGCGTGGCACGTGGGGGTGGATGGCATTTCGCTGTGGCTCGTCGCGTTGACCGCGCTGACCACGATCATCATCGTGGTCGCCTCGTGGGAGTCGATCACCGAGCGCACCGCGCAGTACTTCGGCGCCTTCCTGATGCTGTCGGGTTTCATGCAGGGCGTGTTCACGTCGATGGACGGCATGCTGTTCTTCATCTCGTTCGAAGCGACGCTGATTCCGCTGTACCTGCTGATCGGGACGTGGGGCAATTCGAACCGCTCGTATGCTGCGGTGAAGTTCTTCTTCGTCTCGTTCCTCGGCTCTTTGATGATGCTGATGTCGATGCTGTACCTGTATGCGCAGACGCACAGCTTCGACCTCGCGCTGTGGCGTGAAACGCGCCTCGGCACATGGCCGCAGGTTCTGATCTTTCTCGGCTTCCTTGCTGCGTTCGGTGTGAAGGTGCCGATGTGGCCGCTGCACACGTGGCTGCCTGACGTCCACCTTGACGGCCCGACCGGCGCCGCGGTGATGATCGGCATGCTCAAGCTGGGCGGCTACGGTCTGCTGCGTTTCGCGTTGCCGATCGCCCCGCAAGCCAGTCATTTCTTCGCGCCGATGATGATCACGCTGTCGCTGGTCGCGGTGATCTATTCGAGCCTGCTGGCACTCGTGCAGACCGACATGCGCCGCCTGCTCGCGTATTCGACGATCGCGCACATGGGCCTCGTGACGCTCGGCCTGTTCGTCTTCAACCGTATCGGCCAGGCCGGTGCGATCGTGCAGATGCTGTCGTACGGCGTGGTGTCCGGTGCGATGCTGCTGTGCACGGGCATGCTCTTCGACCGCACGAAGACGGCTTCGATCGCTGAATACGGCGGCGTTGCCAACACGATGCCGCGCTTCGCCGCGTTCGTGATGCTGTTCTCGATGGCCAATATCGGTCTGCCGGGTACCTCGGGTTTTGTCGGCGAGTTTATGGTGTTGATGGGCGCGATCCGCTTCAATTTCTGGATCGGCGCCATCGCGGCCTCCACGCTGGTCCTGAGCGCGGCCTACACGCTGTGGATGTACAAGCGCGTGATTTTCGGCGCGATTGCCAATGCACGCGTCGCGAAGCTTCAGGACCTCGGCAAGCGCGAGTTCGTGCTGCTCGGCGCGATGGCTTTGCTGGTGCTGGCCATCGGTATCAATCCGAAGCCGTTCACCGATGCGATCGACCCGTCGGTCGGCACGCTGCTGGCGCAATCGGAACGTAGCCTGCATCCGTCAGACTCCGTACCGGCTGACGGTGGCGAGCACCTGCAGGCTGCGGCGCCCGCTACTGTCGCGGCACGCACACCGGGCTGATCAAAACAAGGCGCGTGTCGCAGGTGCAACATCCGTCGCCAGGATGTTGCCAGGGCGGACGCGCTTTTTCGCACCCATACATACGTCCTTTCTGGGCATCCGCGCAGCCTAATCGCTCAGGTCACGCTGCGTTTTAATGCTTGTTTGAAGGGACTTTTGTGATCCGGCGATCCCGCCGGCACTTCGCAATAGCGCATTGCAAACCCTCACGTGCGCACAGCAGTGCGGCAACATGTCACACGGTGTTGCGGCGCAATAGATCGTTGCGAAAACGAGTGTTTATATCCCCTTGACGACCCCCTATTATGCGATCGCTTACTAATGGAGAGCGGTCGAATGACGTTCGTTGAAGTCGTAGAAGAAAGGCAATGGATATGAAAGGAAAAACGCTGCGAGGGTCGGCAGGTTTCCTTTCCGCCGGCCTTGTGTTGTTGCTCTCGGGTTGCAGCAACCTCGATGTTTTGAATCCGAAGGGGAGTGTGGGTCTGGCTGAACGTGAGCTGATTGCCACGTCGCTCTGGGCCATGCTGATCGTGGTCGTTCCGGTTATCGCGCTCACGCTGCTGTTCGCATGGCGCTATCGCGAGTCGAACAGGAATGCCGAGTACAAGCCGGGTTGGGTGCATTCCACCGGCATTGAAATCGCCATCTGGACGATTCCGACGCTGATCATTCTGTTCCTCGCCGTGCTGACGTGGAAGAGCACACACGAGCTCGATCCGTATAAACCGCTCGAGTCGCAGGTCAAGCCGATCAACGTCGAAGTCGTCGCACTCGACTGGAAGTGGCTCTTCATCTATCCCGACCTCGGCATTGCATCGGTGAACCAGCTGGCGTTCCCGGTCGGCACGCCGGTGAACTTCCTCATCACGTCCGACACGGTGATGAACTCCTTCTTCATTCCGCAACTCGGCGGCCAGATATACGCGATGGCGGGCATGCAAACGCGTCTGCATCTGATCGCCGACGAGGCCGGCAACTACGCAGGCACCGCGGCGAACTTCAGCGGCAAGGGCTTCTCGGACATGAAGTTCCGCGCGCTCGCCACGTCGCCCGACGAATTCAACGCGTGGGTCAGCAAGGTCCGCGCCTCGTCCGACCGTCTCGACATGGACCGCTATCACGCGATGTCGGCGCCTACCGAGAAGGAGCCGGTGCGCTACTTCTCGTCGGTCGATCCGAAGCTCTTTCACAACATCATTGCCCGATACAACAACGGTAACGTCCTCGACAACATGAACGACGCTAACTGTGCGCCTAAGGGTAAGGGGTAACGCATGTTCGGAAAACTTACGCTCGATGCGATTCCGTACCACGAGCCAATCATCGTGGGCGCGGGCATCTTCATGGCGCTCGTCGGGTTGGCTGTGCTCGGCACGGTCACCTATCTCGGCAAATGGCGCTACCTGTGGACGGAATGGCTGACCTCCGTCGACCATAAGAAGCTCGGCATCATGTACATCATCGTGGCGATGATCATGCTGCTGCGCGGCTTCTCGGACGCGATCATGATGCGTCTGCAACAGGCGCTCGGCTATATGAGCCCCGGCTATCTGCCGCCGCACCACTATGACCAGGTGTTCACGGCCCACGGCGTCATCATGATTTTCTTCATGGCGATGGCATTCATGATCGGCCTGATGAACCTGATCGTGCCGCTGCAGATCGGTGCGCGCGACGTTGCGTTCCCCTTCATCAACTCGTTGAGCTTCTGGATGACCGCGGTCAGCGCGATTCTGATCAACGTGTCGCTGGTGATCGGTGAGTTCGCGCAAACAGGTTGGTTGGCTTATCCGCCGCTGTCGGAGTTGCAGTTCAGTCCGGGTGTCGGGGTCGACTATTACCTGTGGAGTTTGCAGCTCTCCGGTATCGGCACCTTGCTTACCGGCGTGAACTTCTTCGCGACGATCGTGAAGATGCGTGCCCCGGGCATGACCTGGATGAAGATGCCGGTGTTCACGTGGACCGCGCTCTGCACCAACGTGCTGATCATGGCCTCGTTCCCGATCCTGACCGTGACGCTTGCGTTGCTCGGTCTGGACCGCTACCTCGGCATGCACTTCTTCACGAACGACGGTGGCGGCAACGCCATGCTGTACCTGAACCTGATCTGGGCATGGGGTCACCCTGAGGTGTACATCCTGATCCTGCCGGCGTTCGGTATTTTCTCGGAAGTCGTCGCTACCTTCGCCAAGAAGCCGCTGTTTGGCTACAAGACGATGGTGTGGGCAACCTGCGCGATCATGGTGCTGTCGTTCCTCGTGTGGCTGCACCACTTCTTCACGATGGGTTCGGGCGCCGACGTCAATGCGTTCTTCGGCATTGCGACGATGGTGATTGCGATTCCGACCGGCGTGAAGGTGTTCAACTGGTTGTTCACGATCTACAAGGGCCGTCTGGAATTCACCACGCCTGTACTGTGGACGATCGGCTTCATGATCACGTTCACGATCGGCGGGATGACCGGCGTGATGATGGCGATCCCGGGCGCGGACTTCGTGCTGCACAACAGCCTGTTCCTGATCGCTCACTTCCACAATGTGATCATCGGTGGCGTGCTGTTCGGTTATCTGGCCGGTTTCAACTACTGGTTCCCGAAAGCGTTCGGTTTCAAGCTGAACGAAAAACTCGGCAAGGCTGCGTTCTGGTTCTGGCTGGTCGGTTTCTATGTCGCGTTCATGCCGCTGTATGTGCTCGGCTTCATGGGCATGACGCGCCGTCTGAACCATTACGACAATCCGGCATGGCACCCGTGGCTGATCCTCGCTGCATTCGGCGCGGGGCTGATCGCTATCGGCATTGCCTGCCAGCTGGCGCAGCTGTACGTCAGTATCCGCGACCGTAATCTGCCGGAAAATCGCGACGTCACAGGCGATCCGTGGAACGGTCATACGCTGGAATGGGCGATGAGCTCGCCGCCGCCGGTGTACAACTTCGCGATCATCCCGACAGTGCGCAAGCTGGATGCGTTCACCGACATGAAGTCGCGTAAAGCGCCGCAAGCAGAGCCGGTGTATCGCGACATTCATATGCCGTCGAATACGTCAGCGGGTCTGCTGGTTGGCCTGTTTTCGCTGGCGCTCGGCTTTGCCGGTGTGTGGCACATCTGGTGGCTGGCGATCGTCGGCCTGGTCGGTGCAATCGGCGCGGTGATCATCTATAGCTTCCAGGACAACGACGGCTATTACATCCCGGCCGACACGGTCGCGTTGATTGAAGAAAAACGCTCCGGCGCTGGTGCCCACATTGCGGTTGAGGTGGACTGATGCTACAGAAGACTATTGCGGTTCAACCGCATCTCGCGCCGGACCATGTGCCGTCGCAATCGGTATTCGGTTTCTGGCTGTACCTGATGACCGACTGCATCATCTTTGCCGCGCTCTTCGCCGTATTCGCGGTGATGGGCCATCAGTTCGCGGGTGGCCCGACCGGTAAAGATCTGTTCGAGATCCCGGGCGTCGCGCTTGAAACGTCGATGCTGCTGTTGAGCAGTATCACGTACGGCTTCGCGATGCTGGGCGCGCACAAGAACCGGAAGGGCGTGCTGCTCTTCTGGCTCGGCGTGACCTTCCTGCTGGGTCTCGCGTTCCTCGTGCTGGAAATGCGTGAGTTCTCGCACCTGATCGCCCAGGGTGCGGGCCCGAGCCGCAGCGCGTTCCTGTCGTCGTTCTTTACGCTGGTCGGCACGCACGGTTTGCACGTGACGTGCGGCCTGATCTGGATGGTGGTGCTCGCCGTGCAGGTGATGCGTCATCGCGATCTGACCGAACGCGACATGATTCGCCTGACGTGCCTGAGCCTGTTCTGGCACTTTCTGGACGTCGTGTGGATTGGCGTCTTCACCTTTGTCTATCTTGCGAGCGTGATCTAAATGGACCATAGCCATCACTCACATCTGGCGCACCCGGACGAAGGACACGGCGGAGAAAGTCACGGCAGCTTCGGCAGCTATACGGTGGGTTTCATTCTCTCCGTCATCCTGACTGCCGCGGCTTTCGGTCTCGTCCTCAACGGGACGTTGACCGGCGAGAACGCTCTGCTCGCAATCGCAGGCCTCGCGTTCGTGCAGATCGTCGTGCATCTGATTTTCTTCCTGCACATGAACGCGTCGTCGGCACAGCGCTGGAACGTCATGGCGTTCGGCTTCACTGTGCTCACGGCCGTGATTCTGATCGTCGGGTCATTGTGGATCATGCATAACGTCAGCATGCATATGATGTCCCGCTAGGCGGAAAACGTAGCCACTTGAGAAAAAGCCCCGCAAGGTGAAAACTTTGCGGGGCTTTTTACGTTTTCCGGCGCGACGGTTATGTACGGGGTGTGAGTCTCTGCCGGAAACGCCATGACGTATGGTGGATTCCGTTGCGGGTCCAGCGGATTGCTTTGAGCAGCGGCCGCATGCGGTTGCCACGAACCTGTTCGAGCGGTCGTGCGGCCTGCGGCGCGAGCTGTTCGATTACCGCTTCCGGCGTTGTGAAAAGACGCGTGTGCCAGTCCCAGTAGAGCGGGTAACGTAGCAGCACGCCCGCGCATAACATGTCCAGCGTTAGCGTGCGATGCCGCCATGGCACCGGTGCGAGTGCGTCGTGCGTTAGTCCCCAGCCCGCATAGAAAGGCAGCCCGTACGTGAAGACCGCTTTGCCGCGCAACAATGCATCGAAGCCTGCGAGCGATGAGAGTGTGTGCACTTCGTCCGCCACGTCGACGAGCGACAGCAAGTCGGCTTCCGTATCGACCATGTCCGCGAGTTGCTGCGCATCGATCAGTCCATTGCGATTACCCGACAGCACATCCGGATGCGGTTTGTAGACCACGAAAGCGTCGGGACGCAGCCTGCGTACTTCGCGTAGTAGCGCGTCGGCCGTGCCGATGGCGCGTGTGCCGAGCCGGATCGATGCGTCGTCGGCGACCTGGCCCGGGACCAGTACGACTTGTTTGCCTTTCGGTGCGGTCCACGCAGGGCGACGTCGGCCCAGGTTGTATTTGGTGACACCGAGCCTGACAACCTGATCGCGCAGTGCCGCGGCGCGTGCCAGTTCGGTTGCGCTGAACTCGCTTTCGTTGAGCAGCACGCTGAGATCGCTCGGCTGGCTCGCGTCGAAATAGAGGCCGCGCCGGTCGATCACCTGACTGCGCGGCGCGATCATGTCGGAGCCGAGACCTGTCGAATGAAAGAAACCGTCTTCGATTCTGACGTGGCGAACCCCGGGCGCAAGACCTTCCGCGCTGCGCGCGCCCCACAATACTGCGCATTCGTTCGTTTGCACGGACTGCGGCTTGCGCGTCCAGCGTAACGTAGCGCCGCCGGCGCTTACGTATGGCGTCGCAAACGGGCGCTTCCACCATTGGAAGCGTATCCCTGCTACGTGCCGCAAATCCGCGAATCGATGCTGGACGGTCCGCTGCAGCTCGATGCTGTCGAGCAGATCGTCGAGCGTGCCAGGCGTGTGCGTGAACGGATTCAGATAGCGTGTGAAGCGCAGGAAGACCACGTCGAATAGGGCGGCGAGCGTGGGCCGTGCGCTGCGGTTCGGCAAGTGCAGATCGTCGTCGGTCAATCCCCAGCCTGCGTAATAGGGCGCGCCGAATACATGTACGGGCGCGCCGGCCATCAGCGCATGCATGCCCTCCGAGGCGCCCAGCGTGTAGACGTGATCGACATGAGGCAATGCGGCGCACAGCGATTCGTGATCGGCAAGGGGGCGAACGTCTGGCGGCATACCGTCAATCGACGAAGAAAGCCAGCGCCCCGCACCTTTGTCATCCGATCGGGCGATCCAGAATTCGGCTTGCGGATGGGCTGACCGTGCGGCTTGCACCATCCGCAAGAAGGCGCGACGAGTGTTGCGAGCCGCTATTACGCCGAGTCCATAAGAACGGGCACGCTCGTCAATCAGCATGACGCGAGTTAGGCGTTTGGTCTCGAGCAATGCGGCGGGGCAGCCGTATTGCGTCCGACGCTTTGTCGAGGCATGGCTGTGCACGAACCTTTGCATCAGTCGCTCGACTTCGGGGGGGACGCCGGCGTTCCGATCGTGTTCGAGCGCGACGGTGAGTGCCGAATTGATCGCGAGAGCGAAAGCATCGGCGCTAGCATCGGTCACCGGTGCCGTGAACCACGACAACAGGGGCGTACCGGATACGCCTCGCGACCAGACCGGCCCAGGCCACGCGACGCTGACGCCCTTGCCGCAGACGCGGGCGAGGCGCAATGCGAGGCGCCCGAACCATCGATCGATCCACAGATGTTCCGAACGCTCTCTCATCTAACGCAACGTCTCAAGAAAGCCGTCGACATGCTCGAAATGCTCCGCCCATGTCGGTTCGCGAAAGCGTTTGATGCGTGCCAATTGTGCGTCGCGCGCCGGGCTGCTGGCTTGGGCATAGGCCTGGATGCTGGCGAGCCAGCCGGGACCGTCGAGTGGGTCGAGATAGTCCGGAATGTCGTCGGCGATTTCATGGAAAACGTCGAGGTCGCTGGCGAGCACCGGCACCTTGAGGGCGAGCGCTTCGGCGAGCGGCATGCCGTATCCCTCGACAAATGATGGGAACAGTAGCGCCTGAGCGTGCTGCAGATAAGCGTGAAGCTGCTCGTCGGAGCAGTGTGCTTCTTCTATCACGACGCCTTTGAGGCTTTCGCAGCGCTCCAGCATATCCACAACGTTTTCGCATTCCCAGCCGCGCCGGCCGATTACAACCAGCTTCGGTGCGGCTGCGCCGAGTTGTTCGGCGATACGCCGCCATACATGCAGGATGAACCAGTGGTTCTTGCGCGGCTCGATCGTGCCGAGCATCACGAAGTAGGGTGAGGGCAGTGGGCGCTCTACGAGTGGGCGTTGGGTGACGCCTGAGGCGAGGCGTGCGACTACGCTCGGCGGGAGCTTGAGACCGGCGCGCTCGGCTTCGACCGCGAGCGAGTCGAGCGTGGCTTGCGAATTGGCGATCAGGCCGCTCGCGTGCATCAGCGCTGTGTGCATGCGATGCCGGTGAGTTGCATCTACTCCCGGGCGGCAATATTCGGCGTGGGTTAACGGAATTAAATCGTGAACCATGAATACGGGGCGAACTTGACGCTGTGTCATGGCCCGGTAATAACGCCCGAATTCCATCCCGTTGTGACTCGTATGCAACAACACACCATTAATTCTTGTTTCTCGCAAGCGATTAAGGCACGCGCGTACGACTAAGGCACGAATAGCGTTTCTATTGCGGATCGATGAGAGCAGCATTGCAAACGTTTGCTGTGAATCTCTCTCGGTTAAAACCGTGGCAAAGCCGCGCTCGCTAAGGATTGCGCGCGCTCGAGCGCCATACTTTTGAATGTAAGCAAGTCCGACACGGTCGATCCCGGTGGGCAGCAGCCCATTATTGAGGCGACTCACGAGGCGAGTAACGTCCAGAAAAATCGCGGGGTTCATACGGAAAATTCTTTCGAGGTCTTGGGAACTGTGTCAAAATGTAACATCGCGTAAGTCGCGCATTGTATTAGCGTTGCCGATGCCTGCAAAGCGCAATTTATCCCCGCGGTTTCCTTCCTCGCCAAGGTCTCCGAAAACAATAAAGGCAATCCTCGATTGCATGTTGCTTAACTAAGATGCGCATTTGTCTCGTTCTGAAATCGACTGCATTGGTCGTAGCTGCGGCATTCCTTGGCGCGTGCTCTAACATTCCTTCGGCAGGCCCGCGCGCAAGTCAGGTTGAGTCAACCCGGGCTGAACTAAGTGCAAAAGGTATTGAATTAATCGACATAAATGCCCAGGTAGTAAAGCAGCTGGCTTCGCGGCGCGCTTCTTCAACTTTTTCTGAGGCTTTCGGAAATCAAGCGCCTGCTCAAAAAGGTCTGGGGCCTGGCGATGTGCTTGACGTGACGGTATGGGAGGCCCCGCCGGCTGCGTTGTTTGGTGGGCTTCAGGCTGAGGGCCTAGCGCCGGCAGGCGGGCAATCAATTGCGCTGCCGAGTCAGGTCGTTGATAGCTCTGGTGGCATCTCGGTACCCTTTGTTGGCCGTATTCAGGCTGCGGGACTTTCCACTGAGCAACTGGGGGCCGAGATCGCCCGGCGTTTGAGGGGCAAAGCCAATCAACCTCAGGTTCTGGTTCGCCTTGCGCAAAACCAGACATCGTTTATTACCGTGGTAAGCGATGGTGGGGGCGCCGTTCGGGTTCCTTTCACGCCAAAGGCGGAACGGCTGCTCGACGCATTGACAAGTGCGGGCGCGGCTCACCAGTCGTTGGATAAGCTTACTGTCCAAATCGTCCGCGGAAATCAAATTGCGCGCATGCCGTTTGCGCGGATCATTGATGATCCGCACCAAAACATACCGCTGTTTCCGGGCGACACTATTGCAGTCCTCTATCAGCCGAATACATTTACGGCGCTTGGTGCCACGGGTAAGAACGATGAAATCAGCTTCGAGGCTCCGGGTATTTCCCTTGCGCAAGCCTTGGCGAGAACGGGTGGCTTGAATGATAATCGGGCTGACCCTCGCGGTGTTTTCGTGTTTCGCATGGAGGAGCGTTTGCCCTTCGGCATGCCGGATGCGTCGCGCGTACAATCCACGGACGAAAAAGTGCCCGTTATTTATCGAATCGATCTAACGGATCCGGGTAGCTATTTCATCGCGCGCAGTTTTATGATCGACGACAAGGATATCGTCTATGTGGCCAATGCGCCTATCGCCGATCTCCAAAAGTTTCTCAATGTATTGTTCTCGGTTGCTTACCCGATTGTAAATTCAGTGAATTCATTTAAATGAATTTTTTTCAAGAAAATTTAATTCACTAGATATGTCGGGTATGAAAGATGTAGCTAATGTGTTGGCCGAAATTCACTCGATGGTTCAGGCGCGTGCGTATGACTCCGCCGTTAACCTCGCGACGCAACTGATCCAGCATTCGGAAGAGCATGCGGCGGTTTTCCGTGCGCGAAGTGGGGCACTGGCAAGTGCGGGGCGGATGGCTGAGGCTAGGAATGACGCTGCGCGCTGCCTTGAATTGGAGCCGGACAATCTCGATTACGTGATTCATGCTGCATCTCTGGCAGTCGAGGTCGGACGCCCACACGAAGCGATTGGATTGCTGAAAGATCGAATTGGCGATATGGGAGACGGCTCTGCTGAGCGAGTATTGAGTGGCGCATGCGCCGCTTCTGGTGAGTTTCGGCGTGCATTGCACTATGCGGAAATCGCGCTCGAGCGGCAGCCGCGTCATAGCGAATTCCGCGCGCACCGCGATGGACTCCAACGACAAATCGGTCGACAGATGCAGGTTGTGCGACGGGCGGCCAGCGTTGTGGCGCCCACCGTCAGGCCCCCAGCATCAGCTTTGCGTATGCAAGGCAGGGTTTTGTATGCTCTCGTTTTGCGTGAAATCGCAGGGCAATATGAGCGATCGCGCCTAGGATACCTCTGGGCAATCATTGAACCAATTGTGCACCTGATGGTGCTCGGTCTGTTCTTTTCGCTGCTCAATCATGCTACCGCGCCGCTTGGTCACAACCTGTACCTGTTTTATCTAACGGGACTTCTGCCGTTTTTCATGATCATTCACACCGGTTCGAAAGTCATGCACGGGCTTTCAGCAAACCGATCGCTGTTGCTACTTCCACCAATCAAAGCTCTCGACATTTTACTTGCGCGTGGTCTTCTTTCTCTGCTTACCGAATTGCTGGTGGCGATCCTGATACTGGGCATCTTCAATCTGCTTGGCATTTCCGCTGTACCGCAGGATAGTTTGCTCACCTTGGGTGCATTGCTGCTTGCGTGGTTCTTCGGTGTATCGCTCGGCATCTTTATGGCAATGCTGGGTGAACTCTTTGAGTCGTGGGAGATGATTTGGTCTCAGATCACGCGGGTAATGTACTTTTGCAGCGGTATCTTCTACGTCGCTGAAAAGATGCCCCCTCAGATTCGCGCAGTGCTCATTTGGAACCCTGTATTGCAATGCATTGAGTTATTGCGTTCAGGCTTTTATAGCGGTTTTGCTCCGCCGTGGCTACAGCCCGGGTACGTGCTGCTGGCGGCTATGGTTTTGCTGGCAGGAGGTGGGGCGCTCCTGCATCTGTTTTCCCGCCACATTGGAGCCGAGGAATGATCGAGTTTTCTCGGGTTTCGAAGGCATTCCGAACCACGCGCGGCAGTAAAGTGATTCTGGACGACGTTAGTTTTGTCGTTCCGAAGGGACGTAATCTAGCTATCCTCGGTCGCAACGGAGCGGGGAAGTCGACGTTGATTCGGCTCATTGCTGGTGCAGAGAAGCCCAGCAGCGGTGTAATTCGACGGAGTGGTGCGATTTCATTTCCGATGGCTCTAAGCAGTTTTTTCATTAGCGGCCTAAGCGCGCGCCAGAATGTGATCTTTGCGTCGCGCGTCTATGGCTATGCTCCGCATGAGGTGATGGAGTACGTGGAGGACTTCTGCGAGATCGGCGCGTATTTCGATATGCCGATTAAAACGTTCTCATCGGGCATGCGCGCCCGCTTGGCGTTTGGCCTAAGTCTCGCATTTCGATTTGATACTTATCTTATCGACGAAGTAACTGCCGTTGGAGACGCTGCGTTTCGCCAGAAAGCGCAGGCAGCACTCGACGAACGAATTCGCGAAGCGAATGTAATTTTGGTTTCGCACAATAATGATGTCCTTCGAGACTCATGTGACTGCGGTTTAGTACTCGATAGTGGTGCGGCTGTACTGTACGACGACATAGAGACTGCCATCCAAGCCTATACAGAAATTGTTCAATTCAATGGCCACTACTGATCCATTAAGCCTTCCGCACAATCGTCCCCTTGGCATTGCGTTGCCACGCGGCAAAGCTTTGCTGTTTTTGCTTATATGTGTGCTACCTACGATTCTCACGGCGATCTATTACGGGCTCGTGGCAAGGCCCGAATACGTCACGACTGTCACGTTCGGAGTGCGCCCAGCAGAGCCGGCGCAGACCAAGAATGAAGGGGCCGGCATTGCGCAAGCTGTGCCCTTCTCTTCAGAAGTTGGAATCACATCTTACGGGGTGGTGCAATATCTCGATAGCGAAGCATTTGTACGTGATCTTGGCGGACGGGTGAATCTCAATGATCTCTTTGGCCCAACACGCGGAGACCTACTGGATCATTTGCCGCTTGACGCCGACACTAATCAGAAGCAGCGCTTTCTCCGAGGCAAGGTCAAACCGTACTTTGACATCACGACTGGTCTTGTCACCGTTGAGTTGAAGGCATTTAGCGCCCAGGATTCATATGATTTGTCGCGCCATGTACTGGCGATATCGGAAGGGCTGATTAACGCTATCTCTGAGCGCGTACGGCACGACGCTGTTGAAAGTTCGAATCGAGATGTGGGGCGCGTCTTGCAACAACTCAACGAGAAGCGGTTTGAGTTGGCGCGTGCACGTAAGCAGTACGGCCTCGTTGATCCTTCAGCGCTAGCCCTGAATAATCTGCAGCTCGCCAATAAGCTCAAGGAGGATCTCATCACGTTACAGGCACAACGAGATGCGATGGGCACGGATCTGAGCGCCGACTCTCCCATCATGAAAAATCTGAATGGAAAAATAGGGGTGGTGGCGGCTGAGTTGCGTCAACTCAATAACACATCCGGCTTAGGGGCGAGCGCGCAAAGCTACGCGCCGCAACTTGAGCAGTTCGAGAATCTAAAGTCAGATATTAGTGTGCTCGAGAAGCAGTATGCGAATGCGTCGGATGCTCAGCAGCGGCAAATCACAAATGCGGAGCGGCAATCTTTGTATCTCATCAAGTTTGTCGATGCTGTCAAGCCAGACAGCGCGACTTGGCCTCACGGTTGGCGAATAGTATTTTTTGCGTTGGTGGCAAGTTTCCTCGCTTGGGCAATCGTTGTGCTTGCTGTTCAGGCGACGCGAGATCACCTTACCTAAATATTGATTCAATTTGAAAGCAGGAAGCAGCCACTCGATTTGGAGCGCGCTGTCAATTTACTATTTCAAGAATGAAAATGACCTCTAAGTTCAACACTAACGGGAAGCCTAGGTTGGCGATCATTAGCACTTTCGACGAACTGTGTGGGATTGCTGGCTACACAAAGGCGTTGGTGC
This sequence comes from Paraburkholderia aspalathi, assembly GCF_900116445.1. Classification (GTDB taxonomy): domain Bacteria; phylum Pseudomonadota; class Gammaproteobacteria; order Burkholderiales; family Burkholderiaceae; genus Paraburkholderia; species Paraburkholderia aspalathi. The sequence continues at coordinate 101,932 of NZ_FPBH01000032.1, read as the reverse complement.
CACAGCTTGACGATTATTTTGATGTCACAGTTTTTGATCTTGATCAGTTTTTCTTTCGCAGCGAGGCTAAGTCGGTTCAGAAGCTCGCCGATATAGAAATTAGCAGGATCTGCGAAGAGCTTCGTGATTTCGATGTTGTCAATATCCAACTAGAGCACGGTACGCTAGGGCGTACCAAAAAGGCGATCTTTCGTCGATTTGAGAAAATCGTCAAAGCTTCACCGCGATTGTGCGTGACTTTCCATACCATCCTTCAGTCCTTGCCATTTCCCTGGCAGGACATTGCAGGCTCGGCCTTGAAATTTCGTTTCGGTAAAGCCGTCGGTGTCTGGCGTGCTCATGTTGGCAACAATTTGCTATCAACGGAGCTGTACAAAAGACTCAAGGCGAGCAAGGCGTCGGTGATCGTTCATACGCGCCGCGACATGCGGATGTTGAAGTACGTGCATCAGATCGACAAGGTGTTTGACCATCCCTTGGCTTTTTATCCCCAGCGAGTCGTCGACGAAGTCAAGCGCACGGCGCGTCGAAGTGATTTTCCACGGCTTGGCAAGCTTCCAGACGATGCGATTGTGCTTGGCTGCTTCGGCTTTGTCAGCAAGTACAAGGGCATCGACGTAGCGCTGCGAGCTCTTCGGCTGTTACCTCCTAATTTTCATTTGGCCATATTCGGCGGCTTACACCCGAACGAGATTAAAAAAGGCGTTGCGCTAGACAGCTATCTATCTGATCTGGTGGACCAGATCGAGCCGGGGCGAAAGTGGCTTGACATTGAAGGTGAGGAGGATGCAAAGCTGAACTTGACACTCGGTGCAAGCGATTACGAGCGATTGAGCACGTCTAAGCATCCCGCGGATCTTTCTTCGCGCGTCCATTTCATGGGCGCCTTGAAAGACGAGGACTTTCCCAAGGCAATGCATATCAGCGACATCGCATTGTTGCCGTACATGGAAGTTGGTCAGTCTTCTTCCGGGCCAATGTCCATCGCGCTCGAAATGGGCAAACCTGTCGTGGCATCTCGAACTAGGGCCTTTATGCAAATTGAGCGCTATCACCCTGACCGCATATCTCTGTTCGAGGTCGGAAATTTTCTGGAACTATCTCAAGTTGTCTCAGCCGTCGCGTCAGGAGGGCACAAATGTGACGCGACTACCTATGATACTGAGAGCAATGCCGGCGTCTATCGTCGAGCGCTTGGATACTAATGACACCCACAAAATCCATTGTCGTTTCCGGTTTTTGGGGTAGAGGGAATACCGGTGACGAAGCGATGCTGCAGCAGCTCTACCGGTTCCTTTCGCCTAAGTTTCCGGTCAAGCTGTCGCTAGACAAGCACGGGGCTCATGATGGCTTTTGGAACTGGTACCCATATCATTGCTGCGAAAGCGTGCATCAACTTGATGTTGGGCCGGTAGAGCCCGATCGCGCAGCGGCTTTGCATATTGGAGGTGGAGGATTAAGTTTCAGCTTTAATGGCGCGCAGTTACTTCATGCAATCCTCGGCAATGTGCCGGTTTTGATCGCAGGTGTTGATTTTCCTTCAGCAGCTGGAGACGCGTATTTGCGTGATCGATCACGAGCGGAATTGCTGACCCGCCATCTGGCGTTTGTGAGCTTCCGAACTCGGTGGAGTTTTGAGCGCTACTCGATGATGTCGAGCAAAGCACATCTAGGAGCCGATTGGGCTTGGGATTTACCAACCGGTGATGTTCCGGAAGATTGGAATGTCGCGGAAAACACAGTCACGATCGTTGTGCGGGAAGAAAACGGCGCAGAGTTCGCACCCGACGGTGGGCGCATTGAACTGCTTGCGCGCAAGCTTGAAAGCTTGGGATTTCAATGCCTGTTTTTGCCTTTTTCTCCGGAAGATGCGCGCGAAATGAGGGCGTATGCGTCAAGCGAACGGATTGCGCAGATGTGCGAGTGTTGGTGGAATCCGCAAGCCACCAAAGCTGTTTTGGCAAAAAGTCGCCTTGTGCTGTCGGTTGGGCGTTATCACCCGCTAATTTTTGGGGCAGCGCTAGGAAGACCTGTCGCATACATCGAGACACCACGGATACCGTGGCAATTGAAAATCGTGACTATCTGCGACGACCTTCACCTGCCGTTGTTTTCTTTGGCAGACGCTCTCGATCAGCCGTGGCGACTGATACGCGAAGCGGACGCGCGCGCGTCACTAGATCGATCCTTCTATTCTGAGCGGTTGGAGGATATGAAGTACCGATATATGCAGAAATTGAACTCATATTTATAGATTCAGTGCACCTCATAAGGTGTGCTTTGCTTTTTGTTTCGATTTACCTTCGCAACGCGCCTATGTCATCATCCTTTATATTGCTCCAAGGCACCGCATCGTTCTTCTTCCCAGAACTAGCTCGGGCTTTGCAGACGCGCGGGCACGTGGTTCAGAAGGTAAATTTTTGCGGCGGAGATTTGGTCTACTCTGGATTGCGCGACCAGTATAACTACGCAGGAACCGCGGAAGAACTTGAGTCGTGGTATTCACAGCTTCTCACGCAAAGCGGTGCAACCGATATCGTGCTCTTCGGTGATTGCCGTCCGGTCCATATGCCAATTCATTCGATCGCTGCCTCGCACGGCGCTCGCGTGCACGTTTTCGAGGAAGGATACGTTCGGCCGAATTGGATCACTCTGGAGCGTTTCGGTGTCAACGGGCGTTCCCAACTGCGTTGTGATGCAGATTGGCTGAAAGAGCATCGTCACATTATCCCTCCGGTTCCAGAGAGTCGGCACACTGGATACAATTTGCGTGAGCGTGCCTACCACGACATTCGCTATCGACTGGCAAACACTCTTTACGCGCGCCGTTTTCCACACTACGTCAGTCACCGTCCGCGTAACGGCGCAGTGGAATACGCTGGCTTGGCGATTGGCCTTGCACTGACAAAGAAACGCGAGCGATATGCTGCTGAGGTTACCGCGAGGTTGTTAGGCGGCGGGAACGACTATTACCTAGTCCCGCTTCAATTGAATTCCGACGCGCAGGTGGTGCACCATTCGCCTTTCGGCGGCATCAGCGACTTCGCTCAAGCGATTCTGAGATCCTTCGCATTGAATGCGCCGCAAGACGCGTCGCTGGTATTCAAGAGTCACCCTCTCGATACGGGACTGATCGATCATCGACGGAATCTGTTGGATCTTGCACGCGATCTAGGCGTTGATAACCGCGTTTATTTTATCAAGGGTGGTCATTTACCAACCTTGTTGAGCTATGCCCGAGGTGTAGCCGTGATCAATAGTACCGTCGGGCTTTCGGCACTTCACCATGGCCGGGCATTGATCGCTTTGGGTACGGCAGTCTATGACATGCCGGGAATGACTTGGCAAGGCACACTTGACGATTTCTGGTGTAGCGCATCCTCGCCGGACCGGGAGGTCTACCAGACTTTCCTGAACTATGTAATTGATCAGACTCAGATTAATGGTGATTTCTATACGCGAAGTGGTATAGCCATGGCAGTTACGGGTGTGATTGATCGGCTGGAGCCTTGCGCATGATGCTTGACCTGCCTGTTCGCCACATCGTGATCACCGGCGCGAGCGCAGGGCTCGGCCGCGCGCTCGCTCAGGCATATGCGGCGCCAGGCGTCGTTCTCGGTCTCATTGGCCGTGACGAGAAAAGACTCGAAGAATCGGCCGGCGCCTGCCGCGCAAATGGCGCAAGAGTGGAAACCGGCCTGATCGACGTCCGCGACTCCGCCGCCATGCAAGCCTGGCTGCACCAATTCGACGACGCTCACCCCATCGACCTGCTAATCGCCAACGCCGGCGCGGCCAGCACGCTCGCTTCCGTGCATGACTGGGAAGAACTCGAACGCACGGCCGCTATCGTCGACACTAACTTCTACGGCGTGATGCACGCGGTCCTGCCGGTCATCGCCCGCATGCGCCCGCGCCGTGGCGGCCAGATCGCGCTGATCAGCTCGCTTGCCGCATTGCGCGGCATGGCAATCTCACCGGCCTACTGCGCCAGCAAGGCAGCAATCAAAGCCTACGGTGATTCAGTCCGCCCGATCCTGTCGCGTGACGGTGTCCGCATGTCGATCGTCTTGCCCGGCTTCGTAAAGACGGCAATGAGCGACGTCTTCCCTGGCGACAAGCGGTTCCTCTGGTCGGCCGACAAAGCCGCCCAGCATATCCAGCACAAACTGAAAGCAGGGCGCGCCGAAATCGCTTTCCCCGGTCTGCTCGCGTTCGGCATGCGCCTTTTGCCATTGCTGCCCGCGGTAATGGCCGATGCGATTCTGGGTGGGTTGTCCTATTTACCACGTGAGGAGCGCTGAGTGGATACGACGCTCGTGCTCAGCTTTGCGGCGGCCGCCGGTCTCGCGTTTCTGCCCGAAGCGATCGCGGTGCCGCGCGCGTCGCTGCGCCGCTCGCCGATCGCCTTTGCTTTGCATGTCGTCGCAATTGTTTTTATTTGCCTGTGCCTGTTGCTGATCACAGGGCGCGTGAGGTTTTCCGCGTTTGTCGCAATCGCGCTAGTCGCATTGCTTGCCGGCGTGAGCAACGCAAAATATGCGTCCCTGCGCGAGCCGTTTGTCTTTACCGATCTCAGTCTCTTCAGTCAGCTGTTTGCGCATCCGCGTTTGTACTTGCCGTTTCTCAGCGCAGGGACGGTGGCAGCGATCATCGTTGGCATCGCAGTGGTGATCGGTGGTTTCGTAGCAGACACGCCAATGGGCAACAGGCCGTTCGGTGCAATTGTGATCGCTGCTGCCGTCTGCCTCGCCGCGGCCTATCTGCTCTCCGCACGCTTGCCCCTCACATTGAATCCGTCCGACGACCAGAAGCGTCACGGTTTCTTCGCCGTTTTCATCGCCTATCTGCTGAACGGCATGAAGCCGGCCACGCCACGCCATTTACGCGACGCGCTGGCCACGGGTCCATTTGCCACGGGCGCGCCTCGGTCGACGCCCGACGTGATCCTGATCCAGAGCGAGTCGTTCTTCGACGCGCGCCGCCTCACTGAATCGATCGCACCAGCCATCCTGCATCACTTCGACACCGCACGCCGCGAGTCGGTCCAGTACGGTGAGTTGACGGTCCCTGCGTGGGGCGCCAACACAATGCGCACGGAGTTCGCGGTCCTGACCGGTGTCGAAGGCGCGCAACTCGGCTATGCGCGTTTCTATCCGTACGCATTCGTGCGCAGTGCGTGCGCATCGCTCGCCTCGTGGTTCAAGCGTGGCGGCTATCAAACCAGGGCGATTCACCCGTACTACGCGGATTTTTTCGGCCGCGAACGAGCCTTCAGACATCTCCAGATCGACCGCTTTCTGGACATCGCATCGTTCAAGGATGCGCCGCGTGCCGGCCCGTACGTCGGTGATATGGCGGTTGCCGAATCGATTCTCAGCACGCTCGACGAACCGCGCGACAAGCCTGCGTTCATCTTCGTGATGACGATGGAAAACCACGGGCCGCTGCATCTCGAACCGGTACACGCAGGCGAGGGCGCAGCCTTCCACACGCTCGGCGACGATGCGCGCTGGCGCGATCTGACCGCCTATCTGCGCCACCTCGCCAACGCCGATGCGATGCTCGGCCGCCTGCTTTCAGCGCTACGCGCACGGCGCCGCGACACGGTGCTGTGCTTTTACGGCGATCACGTGCCCGCGCTGCCCCACGTATTTGGCGAACTCGGTCGCGAACCGGTTCGAAGCGACTACTTTATCTGGCGCAATTACGGCGAAGCGCCCGCCACGAATGAAGCTTTGTGCGCCGAACAACTCGGCCTCACCCTGATTCGAGCACTCGAACTAGGCCTGCCGGGCGGGGCACCGGCGCGCACGTTGCACCCAATGACGGAACAATGACCAAACAGATTGCAATTGTGGGGATGGCCTGCCGTTTCCCCGGCCATGTCGAGAGCCCCGATGATTTCTGGGCGCTGCTGCGCGATGAAAAAGACGCGGTCACGCAAGTACCGGCAGACCGTTTCGGCACGGAGTTCTATCAGCACCCGTCCAAGCGCGAAGCAGGCAAGAGCTACACGTTCTCGGCCGGCGTGCTCGACGACGTCGCCGGTTTCGACGCAGCCTTCTTCGGCATTTCGCCGCGCGAAGCGCAGCAGATGGATCCGCAGCAACGCCTGTTGCTCGAGCTCGCATGGGAAACCTTCGAGGATGCGGGCGTGCGTCCGCGCGACATGGAAGGCAGCAACTGCGCGGTCTACATCGGCGTGGCGAGTCCGGACTATGGCAATCGTTTCGTCGACGACCTGAACGCGGTCGATCCGTATTCGGCGACCGGCAATACACTCAGCATCGCGTCCAACCGTCTGTCCTATCTGTTCGATCTGCGCGGGCCGAGCGTGTCGGTCGATACGGCGTGTTCGTCTTCGCTGGTCGCCTTGCATCAGGCATGTCAGGCATTGCAATCGGGCGACGCCGAGATGGCGCTCGCGGGCGGCGTCAATCTTCTGCTGCATCCGTTCGGCTTTGTGACGTTCTCGAAAGCGTCGATGTTGTCGCCCCGCGGACGCTGCCGCGCATTCGACGCGACCGGCGACGGTTACGTGCGCTCGGAAGGCGGCGCGCTGGTGATGCTCAAGACGCTCGACCGTGCGCTGGCCGACGGCGACACGATCCACGCGGTGATCGCCGGTTCGGGCGTCAACTCGGACGGCTATTCGCAAGGCGGTATCAGCGTGCCGGGCGCCGCGACGCAAGCGGCATTGCTACGCACGGTCTACGAACGCGCGGGTGTCGATCCGCGCTCGCTTGCCTATGTCGAGGCGCACGGCACGGGAACGGCGGTCGGCGATCCGATTGAAGCGCGCGCCCTGATCGAAGTCGCGTCGGCGGGACGGCCGGTCGATCGGCCCTTGTTGATCGGCTCCGTGAAGACCAACGTTGGCCACCTCGAAACAGCTTCGGGGATGGCCGGTTTGATGAAGGCAATTCTGTGCCTGAAGCACCGTGCGGTGCCGAAGACGCTGCACTTCGAAACGCCGAATCCGGCGATTGATTTTGTCGGCGGCCGGTTGCGCGTCGTGGATCGTTTGACACCGCTCGGTAGTGGTGCGGAACCGCTGGTGATCGGCGTCAATTCGTTCGGGTTCGGCGGCACCAACGCACACATCGTTCTGCGGGAAGCACCGAAAGCACCGGCAGCACCTGTGGCGGATACCACCGTACGAGCCGAATTCGACTCAAAGGCCCTGTCGCCGTTGATCCTCTCGACTCGCACCGCAGCCGCACTGCCGGCGCTGGCGGCACGCTATCTGTCGATGCTGGATAACGGCGCGCCCTGGAGCACACTGGCATCGAACGCGGCGCATCATCGCCAGTGGCTCAAGCATCGCGCGGTCATCGCTCCGTCGACCCCGGCCGAAGCGCGTGCGGCGCTCGCCGCACTAGCCACGCCGGTGCCGGATCAGACAGAAGCGGCGCTCGTGCAGGGCGAAACCCCGGGCGACGATACACGTCTTGCGCTGGTGTTTTCCGGCAACGGTTCGCAGTGGGCCGGCATGGGCAAGCAATTGCTCGAACAGGAGCCGGTGTTCCGCGCCGCGCTCGACGAGCTCGACGCGTTGTGGCGTGCCGACGGCAGTGCCTCGCTGGTCGAGGTGCTGCGTGAAGGTGTCTCCGCCGCCACGCTGGAAGCCACCGAGCACGCGCAACCGCTGCTATTTGCGATTCAGGTTGGGGTCGTGCGCGTCATCGAAGCGCGTGGCGTCGGCTATGACGTGTGCCTCGGCCACAGCGTCGGCGAAGTCGCTGCGGCGTGGGCGTCGGGTGCGCTGACGCTGGCACAAGCCGTACACGTGATCAAGATTCGCAGTCGCGCTCAGGCAAGCACGCGCGGCACGGGTCGAATGGCTGCTGCCGGGCTTGGCGAAGCGGCCATGCGTGCGCTGATGGCGCAACTCGGCGTGGACACCGCGGTGGAAGTCGCGGGGGTTAACAGCCCGCATGCGGTCACGCTGGCCGGCCCACTCGGTGCGTTGCAGGTGCTCGAAGCCGCGGTGAAGGAAAGTGGTCGTTTCTTCCAGATGCTGGATCTGGACTATGCATTCCACAGCCGTCAGATGGATCCGATCGAGCCGAGCGTGCTGCAGGGCCTCGCGGATCTCGTGCCGAATGCTGCATCGCGTAGCTTCGTCTCGACGGTGACGGGTACCGAGCTCGCGGGCAACGAACTCGACGCGCAATACTGGTGGCGCAATATCCGCGAGCCGGTGCGTTTCGGCGATGCCGTGGCTCAGGTCGCCCAGACGGGCGTGCGCCTGTTCCTCGAAGTCGGCCCGCATTCGATTCTGCGCACCTATGTGACGCAGACGCTAGACGATTCTCGGATCACCGGCCGCTCGTTGCCGACGCTCAAGCGCAACCACGACAGCGCGCAGATGCTGCACCACGCGATCTACGCGATGCTTGCGAATGGCGCGCGTGTCGACGTCGAACGCTTCGCGCCGACGAGCGCACGCGTGGCGCTACCGTCCTACCCTTGGCAACACGAACGCTATTGGCTTGGCCCGACCGCTGAGGCTTACAACCTGGTCAATCGCCGCCGCGAACATCCGCTGCTCGGTTACCGTCTGCGCGAGCACGCGCTCGCCTGGGAAAATCAGCTCGATCCGGCCGGTCTGCCGATGCTGGCCGACCACGTGGTCGATGGCGGCGTGGCGTTCCCCGGCGCAGGCTACGTCGAAATGGCGCTCGCCGCCGCGCGTGCGCATTTCGGCACGCAAAGCTGCGCTGTCGAGAACCTCGAAATCCGTCTACCGGTGGTGTTCCAGCCGCAGCATTCGAAGCTGTTCCGCTTCACCGTCGACGTGCGTACCGCGAGTTTCACGATCGAAACACGCGATCGCATGTCAGACGAAGCGTGGTCGCTCAACGTCACCGGCCGCTTGCTGGCGAGCGGCTGTGCGCTGAGTACGGAAGGCGAGGCGGACGCGCTGCCGGCCACCACGCTCACCGAGCTGTTCGCGCAACCGGCCATGTCCGGCACAACGCTGTATGCGAACACCACCGCGATTGGCTTGAGCTACGGTCCGGCGTTTCAATGGGTGCGCACGGTGCACGTCGACGCGAACGCCGGCGTGGCGCTGGCGGAAGTGGAAGTCCCCGCTGTCCTCGCGCAAGCCGAGTCCGGCTCGGAACCGAGTGCCTATGCGCTTCATCCGGCCCTGATGGACAGCGGGTTCCATCCGCTGTTCGCCTTGCTCGCATCGGCGGATCAAGCTGAGGTCGAACACGCGGCCTATGTGCCGGTGCAAATCGGACGCATCGACTATCTGCGCGGCGACGCGATCCGCTACGTGGTCGCACGGATCGAACGGCGTAGTCCGCATTCGGTCGTGGCGTCGTTCGAATTCGCCGACGCGCATGGCGCGATCGTCGCGCGGCTCGGCGCATGCCGCTTCCGCCGCGTCGATCTGATGGGGCGCCGTCAGCATGCGCCTGCACGTTACGCCTATATCGTCGAGGCCAAACCGCTTGCCGCTGACCTCGATGCACGCATGTTGCCGGAGCCAGCCGCGTTGCTGGAAGCTGCCGCTGCAGCATTGGCTGCGCAGGAAGATCAGCCGCGCAGACAGGCGCATCTGACTGAAATGCTGCCGCTGCTCGACGTGCTCGCTAGCGCTTACGCATTGAATGCACTCGATGCGATTGACGTGTTTGCGCAACCGTCGTTGCCGGACTGTGCGCATCCGGCCCTGCTGGCGCGTCTCGTGCAGATCGTCGTTGAAGACGGCCTCGCGCAGCGCGACGGTACACGTCTCGTGCGAGACGCCGTGGCCTGCGAGAATCTGCCGGGCATCGATGAACTGTGGCGCGACCTGCTTGCGCAGTCGCCCGCGCACGTGGCCGAACTGACGCTGCTTGCGCATTGCGGCGCAGCGCTGCCTGCCGTGTTGCGCGGCGAAGTGAGCGGCGCGCAGATTCTGCCGCCGTCGCGCAGCAGTCTGGTCGAGCACTTCTTCGAAGCTTCGCCGACGTGGACCCACGTCAATGCGCTGACCGGCGCCTGCCTGCATCGGGCGATCGAAGGGTGGAGCGAATCGCGCCGCTTGCGCGTGCTCGAACTCGATTCGCCATCGAGCGATGTGCTGCAGCCGCTCGCGATTCACGTGCCGGTGTCGCGCTGCGACTACACGATTGCAGGCACGCATGAGCAGTTGAGCGGCTTCGACGCGAGCGAGCATCCGTCCGTGCGGATCGCCAACTTTGAGTTCGGTGATGCACCGCGCCTGTCAGGCATCGAAGCCGGCGAGCGTTATGACATCGTTGTGGCGAGCCACGTGCTTGCCGCACAGGCGGAACCACGTGCACTACTCAACGCGCTGCGCGGCTGGCTCGCGCCGGGCGCGCTGGTCGTGATCGCGGAGCCACGCAATAGCCGCTTCGCCGATATCGTGTTCGATCTCGATGCGGATGCCGCGCACGCCAACGCGCGCCGTGCGGCATGGTTGTCGCCGGTAGCCTTGACGAAACACCTTGAAGAAGTGGGCTTCGAACAGGTCACACGGCATACAGAGCAGGGTCTGGATCTCGAAGGCGCACCGACGCTGATCGTCGCACGCGAGCCGCATAGCGGCGCTACGCCTGGCAACGAGGGCGAAGCACAGACGCCGTCGGCGCATTGGTCCCTGCTGTACGCAGCGGAAACCGGCGTCGACGAGACCCTGGCTGCTGCCTTGCGGGCAGCCGGCCACACGACGTCGAGCAATACGCTCAAGGCGTTGTGTCACGACATGAGCAAGCTGGCCGTGCCGGCAGAGCGTGCGCATCACATCGTATTTATCGCGCCGGATCACACGCTGTCCGCCGATGCGGATGGCGCAGAAGTGATGCACGTCCAGCAGCAGACCACGCTCGCGCTAGCGCAACTTGTGCGCGATCTCACCGCGGTTGCTGGCGTCATACAGCCGCAATTGTGGATCGTGACGCGCGGCGGTGCGCCTGTCGCCACACCGTTTACCGATGCCGCGACGTTGCGTCCCGAGCAGGCGGCGATGTGGGGGCTCGGCCGTGTGCTGGCCAACGAGCATCCGGAGCTGTCGTGCCGTTTGATCGACGTATCGCCGGCGTGCCGCGATGCTGGCGTCCAGTTGGCGCGTGAGCTGCTCGCGTCCGACGGTGAAGAAGAAGTGCTGCTCACCGCGCACGGCCGCTATGTGCCACGCATGCTGTCTGCGGCGAGCGCTGCACTGCGCAGCAAATCGACTGCCTCGGTACGTCCGCAGAGCGAAGGGGCGGTGCTCGGTTTTGCGTCGCCTGGCTCGTTGCGCAACCTGGAATGGTTCGCACTGCCGCAACGCGAACTCGCGGCGGATGAAGTCGAAATCGAACCGGTTGCAACGGGTCTGAATTTCCGTGACGTGATGTACGCGATGGGCTTGCTGTCCGACGAAGCCGTTGAAAACGGTTTTGCCGGCGCGACGATCGGTATGGAACTGTCGGGGCGCGTCTCACGCGTCGGTCGGGACGTGCAGCGATTCGCACCGGGCGATGCGGTACTCGGTTTCGCACCGGCGTCCTTCGCGAGCCACGTGCGTACGAAGGCCGAGGCCATCGCCCGCAAGCCCGAACGTCTCACTTTTGAAGAAGCAGCGACGGTACCGACCACCTTTTTCACGGCGTACTACGCGCTGAGCGAGTTGGCGCGACTGCGCCGCGGCGAGCGCGTGCTGGTGCACGGTGCGGCGGGCGGAGTAGGGATCGCGGCGATCCAGCTCGCGCGCCACCTGGGTGCGGAAGTGTTTGCAACGGCGGGCAGCCGCGAGAAGCGCGAATTCGTGCGTCTGCTCGGCGCTGATCACGTGTTCGATTCGCGCAGCCTGGCGTTTGCCGATGAAATCCGTGAGCGCACGCGAGGTGCAGGCGTCGATATCGTGCTCAATTCGCTTGCCGGTGAAGCGATGGTGCGCAGCATCGACACGCTGCGTCCGTTCGGCCGTTTCCTCGAACTCGGCAAGCGCGACTTCTACGAAAACAGCCGTATCGGCTTGCGGCCGTTCCGCAACAACATCAGCTATTTCGGCATCGATGCCGACCAGTTGATGAACGCATTGCCGGATCTGACCTCGTGTCTGTTCAAAGAGGTCATGCAACTGTTCACGCGCGGCGTGTTGCATCCGCTGCCTTATCGCGCGTTTCCGGCGGAACGCGTCGAGGAAGCATTCCGTCACATGCAGCAGGCACGTCAGATTGGCAAGATCCTCGTGACGTATCCGGCGGGTACGCCGAGTCCGTCGCGCGCGACGGCCGGCGCTGAAGCGCTGCAACTCGATCCGGCAGCAGCGTATTTGATCGTCGGCGGCACGGGCGGGCTTGGTTTTGCCACTGCCCGCTGGATGATGTCGCGCGGCGCACGACATCTGACGCTCGCGAGCCGTTCAGGCGTGCTCGTACCGGAGCTGACCGCAGAGGCTGCGCGTTGGCGCGAAGAAAACGGCACACAGGTGCACACGGCGGCCTGCGACGTCACGAACGCAGCCGCGCTCGACGCGCTGCTCTCCGATATCGCCGCGCGCGGAACGCCACTCAAGGGTGTGCTCCATTCGGCGATGGTGATTGACGACGGTCTCGTACGCAATCTCGACGACGCACGTTTCGCCGCAGTGCTCGCGCCGAAGCTGGCCGGCGCATGGAACCTGCACCGTGCCACGCGCGCTGCGAAACTCGATTTCTTCGTGGTCTATTCATCGGCGACGACTTTCCTTGGCAATCCAGGGCAGTCGAGTTACGTCGCGGCCAACAGCTTCCTCGAGGCGCTGATCGCCCAGCGCCGCGCGGCCGGCTTGCCGGGCACGTACATGGCATGGGGCCCGCTGGACGACGTTGGCTTCCTCGCGCGCAACGCAGAGACCCGTGAGGCGCTGCAGGCGCGCATCGGCGGCTTGTCGATTACGTCGGCCGAAGCGCTCGCGGCGCTGGAGCGTGCGATCGTCGATATGAACGCCGGCGAAGCGGTAGTTCGGCTCGACTGGCAGGCGCTTTCGCTCGGCATGCCGGCCGCGCGCGCTCGCCGCTACACGGAACTGCATGCACGCGGCAGTCACGAACCGGCACGCCAGGGCGGCGCGCAGATGCGCGACCAGATTCTCGGCCTGGCATTCGCGGATGCCTTGCAGCTGGTCGAAGAAACCTTGCAGGCACAGATCGCACGCATCCTGCACATGTCGCCGGAAAAAATCGAAACCGGCCGCTCGATCCTCGATATGGGCATGGATTCGCTGATGGGGATGGAACTCGGCATGGCGGTCGAAGAGAGTTTCCAGGTCAAGCTGTCGATCATGACGATGGCCGAAGGCGCGACGGTGCGTTCATTGGCGCAGCGGATCGTCGAATCGATCCAGACGCAGGACGATGTGGCGGAGCCAAACGGTGTCGCGGCGCAGGTGGCGGCGGTCGCCGCGCAACATGCGCTCGATGTCGGCGCTCACGCGCTGGCCGATGTCGCCGATGCGTTGTCGGGGCAAGCGGATACGGCAACACCTGTCCCGACACCAGCCGCGACGGAGCTCGTCTGATGAACGCACCCACAGGCTGGCGCCGCCGTGAAGGGACGCTCGCGCGGCCGCTGGCGTTAAGCGGTCACGGTCTGCATACCGGACGACGCGTGAACGTGCGGATTCTTCCCGTCGATGCCGATGGTCCGCGTGGCATCGTGTTTCGCCGCATGCAGGGCGCAGGTGTCCTGGCTGAGCTCGCGGTGAGCCCGTCGTTACGACGCGGCCAGCCGCTTTGCACGATGCTCGAAAGCGCCAATGGCGTTCGTGTGCGCACCATCGAGCACCTGCTGGCGTCGCTGCTGACCTGCGAAATTGATCGTGCGACTGTCGAACTGGATGCCGAAGAAGTACCGATTCTCGATGGCAGCGCCCAGCCGTGGATCGAGGCGATCCATGCGTGCGGACGAAGCGAATTGCCGCACGCCAAGCGTTTTATTCGCGTGCTGCGTCCAGTGAAGATAGCCGACGGCGAGGGCACCCGCGATGAGCGCAGTATCTCGATCGAACCGTCGGCCGCTTATGAAATGGCCGTGCGCAACGACCTCAAAGGCTTCGGTGCATTGCGTTGGGACGGCGCGGTGACGCCTAAGAGTTTTGCCGAGGAGATCGCACCCTCGCGTTCATACGGACGCGTCAAATGGGCCATCCCCGCAATTCTCGCCGGTTATGTGCGCGGCATGCCGATTCTGCGCGGCGCACGCCTGTCGTGTACTGCTGCGATCGTCGGCAACCGCGTGCTGGGTGGAATGCGTGTGCCGGATGAGTTCGTGCGGCACCGCGTGCTGGATCTGGTCGGCGACATGGCGATGGCCGGCGCGCCGCTGCTCGGTCGCGTCACCGCATTGCGGCCGAGTCATGAAATGAACTACCGGCTGGTTGCCGAACTGCTCGCCACGCGTGACGCATGGGAATGGGCTGAATTTCCGGCTTGATATCGACATCAGGCCGCACCTCACAGGGTTATCTGAACAGCATGGGATTGGGTGATCATATCCGTCAGCAACTCGCCGCGAAGGCGTTGATGCGGCAACTGGAGCGCGTCTCCGAAGAGGCGCAGACCCCTGGCGCGCCGTTGCCCGCCGGTGGCACACGCGCGGCGCAAGACGTTTCGCGCGCTGCTCTGTGCAGCTTCGAGACCATGCCGGGTTATCAGCAGGTCGAAATATTGCGGCAGATGGGCGAGAAGCTGCAGGTGGAGTCGCCGTTTTTTCGCGTGCATGAAGGTATTGCGGGCGCGACCACCCAGATTGGCGGCGCGCAATATCTGAACTACGCGAACTATAACTATCTCGGCCTTGCCGGCGATCCGCTCGTATCCGCGCGAGCGAAAGAAGCGATTGATCGCTACGGTACGTCGGCATCCGCGAGCCGGATGGTGGCGGGCGAGCGGCCCGTGCAGCGCGAACTCGAAGCGGCGCTTGCCTCGTTGTACGAGGTGGACGATTGCGTCGTGTTCGTGAGCGGCCATGCCACCAACGTGACAGTGATCGGCTCGCTGTTCGGTCCCGGCGATCTGATCGTGCATGACTCACTCGCGCACAACAGTATCGTGCAGGGCGCGCAATTGAGCGGTGCGAAACGGCTGAGTTTTCCGCACAACGACTGGCAGGCGCTTGATGCGCTGCTCGCACGCGTGCGGCACGACTACCGGCGTGTGCTGATCGCGATCGAAGGCCTGTACAGCATGGATGGGGACATACCCGATCTGGCTCAATTCGTCGACATCAAGCGCCGGCATGCCGCGTTTCTGATGGTTGACGAGGCGCACTCGCTCGGCGTGCTGGGCGAGCGAGGCCGGGGCGTTCGCGAGCATTGCGGCGTGGCGAGCGGCGACGTCGATATCTGGATGGGCACGCTCAGCAAAACACTTGCGGGATGCGGCGGGTTTATCGCCGGCTCGCAGGCACTGATCGATATCTTGCGGCATCTCGCGCCCGGCTTTCTGTATAGCGTCGGCCTCGCGCCTGCACTGGCGGCCGCGTCGCTTGCAGCGCTCGAACGGCTGATTGCTGAACCGGCGCGGGTGGCGCTGCTGCGTGCGCGCGGCAAGCAGTTCCTCGACGAAGCGCGCGCCGCGGGTCTCGACACGGGCAAGAGCGCCGGTTATGCAGTCGTGCCGATCATTACCGGCAGCACCTTGAAAGCCGCGCAGTGGGCCAACGCGATGTTTGCTGAAGGCATCAACGTACAGCCGATTTTCTATCCCGCCGTCGAAGAAAAGGCGGCGCGTCTGCGGTTTTTTATCTGTTCGACGCATGAGCCGGAACAGATCAGTCGAACCATCGCGGCGCTCAAGCGCCTGCCGCGTTAAAGAGGGACACTCGCCATGTACGCCGTTGAATCAGAGCGCGCTCGCACATCAAAGCAGGGGCAGGAAGCGGGTGCTTTGCAGTTCCGCCCGGCGCGAGCAGAAGACGCAGAGGCGTGCGCGCGGTTGATCTTCGCCTCGGGTGTGCGTGAGTTCGGGTTCTTTCTCGGCGAACCCGACCATCGGTGCATCGAGTTTCTGCAATTCGCGTTCACGTCGAAACACGGCCGTTTCTCCTACCGGCGGCACCGCGTCGCCGTGACGGGCGACGATAACGTATTGGCTGTGCTTGCCATGCATGACGGCAGGACCATCTGGTTTGACGATCCTCATGTTGCGCTGATGCTGATGGTGTTTTTTGGCGTGCGCAGCACCGTGGGCATGCTGTTGCGTGGGCTCGTGCTGGAGAGTGAATTGCCCGCACCGAAGTCGTCACAAACGCTGATTGCACATTGCGCGACGGATGAACAGATGCGGGGTATGGGTGTGTTCAGTGCGCTATTTACCAGCGTATTGCGCGCGGACCTGATACACGTCGAGCCCGATCGGCAGATCGTACTGGACGTATTGGTCAGCAATCGGCGTGCGTACGATCTGTATCAACGCCTGGGCTTTGTCGAACTGCCACGCCGGGCGCCAATCTCGCGCCGTTTGCCGCAGGAACTGGAATCGGTACGAATGCAGCTTATGCGCCGGGCTTGAATAGGGGCCGGGGGAGCAGGGCGCGCACATTCAAACAATATCTAGAGAGAAAAGAGAAAAAGACCATGCATATTTATCCAGTCATTCTTTGCGGTGGAAGCGGCACGCGGCTGTGGCCAATGTCGCGCGGTGGATATCCGAAGCAGTACCTCAAGTTGACGGGCGAAAACACCCTGGTTCAGCAAACCGCCCTGCGCCTGCGAGGTATCGCCGACGTCGCATCGCCGATCGTCGTCACAAACAATGAGCAGCGCTTTCTTGTGGCCGAGCAGTTGCGCCAGGTCGATGTCGTCTCGTCGGCGATCGTGCTCGAGCCGGCCAGCCGCAACACGGCGCCTGCTATCGCGGTAGCGGCGTTGCTGGCCATGCGTGAAAGCCCGGACGCGCTGCTGCTCGTTCTGCCGTCCGATCACGTGATTAAAGGCGAAGCGGCTTTCATTAAAGCGGCCGAAGCCGCAGCGCAGATTGCCAAAGACGGCTATCTGGTCACGTTCGGTATTACGCCAACCGAACCGCACACTGGCTACGGCTACATCCGTTCAGGCGCGAGCCTTGTCGAAGGCGAGCCAACCTTCGCGGTAGATTCCTTCGTCGAGAAGCCGGACGCCGCGACGGCGCAACGTTTTCTTGAGGATGGCAGCTACTACTGGAATAGCGGCATGTTCATGCTGAAAGCGTCCACCTACATGGAGGAGCTGCGGCGCTACGAGCCTGAAATCGCGAAGCAGGCGGAGCTTTCGCTCGAGAGTGCGCAGCGCGACAACGATTTCGTCCGTCTCGAAGCACAAAGCTTCTCGGCCTGTCCCAACATCTCGGTCGACCATGCCGTAATGGAAAAAACGAAGCGCGCCGCCGTGGTCGCGGTGGCGGATCTCGGCTGGAACGACATCGGCTCGTGGACGGCGCTCGCCGACATTGCGGAGCGCGATGCACAGTACAACGCGCTGATCGGCGATGTGCTGACCGACGCCGTGACCAATTCGTACATCCGCGCTGAACACCGGCTGGTGGCTGCGATCGGGCTGGATAACGTCGTGATCGTCGAGACCGCTGATGCCGTGCTCGTGGCGCATCGCGACCAGGCGCAGGACGTCAAAAAGATCGTCGCGCAGTTGAATGCCATGGGACGTCACGAGTCGGTCACGCACCGTCGCGTGGTGCGGCCATGGGGATCGTACGAAGGCATCGATAGCGGCGACCGGTTCCAGGTCAAGCGCATCGTCGTCAGCCCCGGCGCGCAATTGAGTTTGCAGATGCATCACCATCGTGCGGAGCATTGGATCGTCGTCAAGGGCACCGCGCTCGTTACCAACGGCGACAAAGAGATCATCCTGACCGAAAACCAATCGACGTACATTCCGCTTGGGGTGACGCACCGGTTGCTGAATCCGGGCAAGATTCCGCTCGAGTTGATCGAGGTGCAGTCCGGCGCCTATCTCGGCGAGGACGACATCGTGCGTTTCGAAGACACCTATGGGCGTGTTCGAGATTGACCTGCCTCGAAACACACGTTAGCATCGTTTCCATGATCGCATCTATCCATTCCCGTTCGCATTCTTTGCACGCATGCTGTTGCAGCCTGCCAAGGGGAGCTTGCGTCTAGAGAGTCGATCTGTACACGTCCGTATTCCTGAGGCCACCCGTCACAAGACCGGTGGCTTTTTGTTTTGATCTTTTCGTTTTCGCTCTCACGCACTTACGTTCACTAACGCGCTCAACACCACAGGAATTCACATGCCACTCGTCCTGTACGACACCTGGTCGCGCACCTTACGCGCTTTCACGCCGATTCAAGCGGACCACGTTGGGCTGTATTGCTGCGGTCCAACCGTGTACGACCACGCGCATATCGGCAACCTTCGCACCTACGTATTCGAAGACGTGCTGCGCCGCGTGATGACATTGAACGGCTACACCGTGCGGCACGTCGTCAATATCACCGACGTCGGCCATCTGGTTTCCGATGCCGACGAAGGCGAAGACAAAATGGAGAAGGGCAGCCGCCGCACCGGCGAATCGGCGTGGGCGATCGCCGAGCGATATACCGAAGCCTTCATGAGCGACTGGCACGCGTTGAACCTGCTCGAGCCTGCCCTCTGGTGCCGCGCAACCGATCACATCGTCGAGCAGATCGATTTCATTGCCGGCCTCGAACGCAACGGCTATACGTACCGCACGGCCGACGGCGTCTACTTCGACACGAGCAAACAGGACGATTACGGCTTTCTCGCACGTCTCGATGTCGCCGGCCTGCAGGCCGGCAAGCGTGTGGCGTTAGGAGAGAAACAGCACGCAACGGATTTCGCGCTATGGAAATTCAGTCCGCCGGACACCATGCGGCAAATGGAGTGGGATAGCCCGTGGGGCCGGGGTTTCCCCGGTTGGCATATCGAGTGCTCGGCGATGTCGGCGAAATACCTCGGCCCGTGGTTCGACATTCATTGCGGCGGAGAGGATCACATCGCCGTGCATCACAGCAATGAAATCGCGCAGACTCAGGCACGCCATGGAACCCGTCTCGCGAACTTCTGGATGCACGGCCATTTCCTCACGCTGGACGCCGGCAAGATGTCGAAGTCGGGCGGCGATTTCGTGCGGTTGCAGACGTTGATCGATCGAGGCGTCGATCCGCTCGCGTATCGCTACTTGTGCCTCAGCGCGCATTATCGGAGCACGCTGCGCTTCAATCTCGAAGCGCTCGATGCCGCGCAATCTGCGTTGGACCGTTTGCGTCGAGCCTATGTGCAATGGCCCGAAGGAGGCGCGCCCGATGCGAACAGCGTCGAACGTTTCAAGGCCGAGGTCGACCAGGATCTGAATCTGCCGCGCGCGCTCGCCGTGCTGTGGGATGTGGTGAGAAGCGATCTCCCGGCGGCGACGCGACGGGCGACGGTCGATCGATTCGACGCCGTGCTAGGACTCCGGCTCGCCGACTGGAAGGAAGATGTGCCTGATGTTCCCGCCGATATCGCGCTTATCTTCGATGCGCGTGACAAGGCCCGCGCGGCCAAGGACTGGACCGAGGCTGATCGTCTGCGTGAGCAATTAAGAGCCGAGGGCTGGCTCGTGGACGACGGTCCGGGTGGGCAGGTGCTGCGTCCGCGCGATACAGGGAAGTAACGATATCCTGGCGTGGCAATGAGAAGTAGACGGGCCGCCATGCTGGCCCGTCTATCCTCACGCTTCACGCGGTTTCTCGCGATGCCTAAAGCGGCACCACGACAGGCTCGGAGTGGCAAGGCGGCTTGCCGTATGGGACATGGACAGGCCCACAGCCCCAATGAATCGGCGGACACTCCCAGCCGCGCCGAACGACAATGGGCGGCATCATCCCGCCGGGGCAAGCAGACGGTGCTTCCCGCGTGAGGTAGGCGATGCCGCCGCGGACGGATTGCGAAGCCGCGCGGTCGAGTTCATCGGCGCGGGGCAAATCTTTGAGAACTAGCGTTTTCATGGTGGATCTCCGGTAGGGTTGGATTAACAGTGAGCCCGGGTATCGCCGCGCTCATTGATTCCCTTTGCACACACCATGCCATCCGCCGCAAAGCGGCATGGCGTCCACATCAACCGATCTCGCGCGCGCAAGATGGTTGAGATACACCGACTCGTGACGCTATGGTGTTGGTGCACTACCAACAGCTACGCCCGCCGGAATTGCGGGCACAATAAGTAACCTCGCGCCACTCGCGCACGAATCGCCGATTTCCATTAGCAAGCAAAGGAGGATGTATGAGCCAGCAGAAAGCCATCGAATATTCCGCAGCTTCGCCTGAAGTCAAAGCCGTCTATGACGACATCAAGCAGACCCGCCAGGTCGACGACGTCAATAACTTCTGGAAATACATCGCCCAGCATCCGCCTACGCTCGCGCGCACCTGGGACAGCCTGAAGGACGTGATGGCGCCGGGGGCGCTCGATCCGCTGATCAAGGAATTGCTTTACGTCGCGGTGAGCGTGACAAACAACTGCGGGTACTGCGTCGCGAGCCATACGGCTGCGGCCCGCCGCGCGGGTATGACCGATGAGATGTTTGGCGAACTGCTGGCGGTGGTCGGTATGGCGAACGAGACCAACCGCCTCGCGGTGGGGTATCGCGTGCCGATCGACCCGGCCTTCGAGTAAGGTCGTCGAGTAAGGGCGAGCGCGCTTAACCCCGCGCTTAACTCTGTACGCCGCGCCATCCGGCGAGCAGCGCGGGCAGGTCGGCCATGTCGCGGAAGACGTGAACCGCGCCCGCGCCATGCAAGGCGGTAGCGCTGCTGTGGCTCAGTTCTTTCGGACAGTAGCCGAACACTGTGGCGCCGGCGGCTACGCCTGCCGTGACGCCCGTGACGGTATCGTCAACCACGGCGCAACGTTGCGGTTCCACGCCGAGGCTTGCGGCCGCGGCGAGATAGACATCGGGATACGGCTTGTTGCGCGGTGTTTCATGACCGCTGGAGATGCGCCCTTCGAAGCAGTCGAGAATACCGGCCTTCACCAGTTGCAATTCCACTTTGATGCGATCGGCGCCGGACGCGACAGCAATGCGTCCGTTGAGCGACGCATAAAGCGCGCGCACTGCCGACGCCGCGCCGTCGATCGCCACCAGCTCGCGGTCGAGGGCCTCATTGCGGCGCGCACGAAATTGCATGAGCCAATCCGTTGTAATCGCGAAGCCGGTGCGCGCTTCGATGAGTGCGGCTTCATCCCTGACGGCCTTGCCGACAAAAATTTGCATCGCCTCTTCAACGCTCAATTGCCAGCCTAACTCGCCGAGCATTTCGGTGAGGACGCGGCTAGTGATGGGTTCGGAGTCGACGAGCACGCCGTCGCAGTCGAAAAGTACGGCGTCGAAAGGAAAATCGGCCATCGGGCAGGGTACGGAAAGTGGTCGCGGAACCGGCAAGCATACCTCACCGGCTCGCGCGACGCTGCGCAACGGCCCCAATGGAATCAGGACCCTGCAGCCTTATACCCGTCACTCAGCGTTTTCATGAACGAGATGATGTCCTGAATGTCCTGATCCGTCATGGCCGGCTGATCCCCGAACTTGCGATCGAACGGCGCATCGGCAACGTCGACATTGGCGTGATACTGCGCCGGCAGATCGTTGTACTTCTGTACCTTGCCCGAAGCATCGCGCGGATAGATTTTCTCGGGCGCCGTGTTGCGCAGGTTGTAGAAGTCCATGACCTGCTTGAGGTCGTGATACACGCCGTTGTGGAAGTACACCTTGCGCTCGGCAACATTGCGCAGGGTTGGCGTCAGGAACATCCCGCAGTACTGCGTCTCCTTCTTCATGTCGTCACGGAACGGCCCGCACACGCCCATATCGAAGAACTTCGGATCCTTGTTGGCCGGAATGGCCGGATTCCGCGGCACGCCAAGCGCCTCGTACTGCGTGTCGGTGAACACCGGCGGCAAGCCATCCTTGCTGGGCTGGCTCAAGTGGCAACCCGCGCAATTAGCCTTGTCCTTATCGTTGAACAACTGCAAGCCATGCAATTCGGCGTGGGTCAGCCGCGCTTTACCTTCGAGCCAGTAATCGTACTTGCTGGTAAAAGCATGAAACGACTGATCTTCGGTTTGATACCGTCCCACTGCGAACATGGCTTCCGAGATCAGCAGGCTCGGATTGTTGACGATGCCCGCTCCGAAGATCTGTTTGAACTGGTCCAGATATTTGGTTTGCAGCAGCTTGCGCGCGACATCCTCTTGCGTCGCGTTGGCCATCTCCACTGGATTCATCAGCGGACCGATTGCCTGGATTTGCAGCGTATCGGCGCGGCCGTCCCAGAACAGGCCGCCCTGCGGCACCATCGCCGGCGCGGCGGGTGCGGCAAGCGCCGTCTTCTGTGCGCGCTGCACGCCGGCGGCCTGTGAGGCCAGTTGGGTCATATCGACGGGCACGTCCGTATCGCCCTGATCCGGCCCGATGCTGAATGGCGCCTGACGGTACAGATACGTCAGCGACGGCGGCGGCCGATAGCCGGCCTGATTCATGTGCGCGCCGCCGAGTTGAACCGGAAACGCGTTATCCGGCGCGTACGAATGCTGTGCCGAGTGGCACGACGCACACGACTGCGTACCCGAGGCCGACAACGTCTGGTCGTAGAAAATCTGTTTGCCGAGCAGCGCAACCGCGCTTAGCGGCGCGTCTTGCGGACGCATCAAATGAACCGGATTGGGATTCGCGCCGGTGATTTCCTCGACGATCGAACCCACTGCGGGCGGCATCCGTTCCGGGTAGACGAGCGCGTACGCGCAAACCACGGCGAGCGCGAGCACGATGCCGACGGCGCTCCACACGAGCAGCCTGAGCCAGGCGCGACGGGTAATGACGGGACCCGGCTCACCGCCGGCAGGCAGATGCGGGGGCAGCACGGCGTCTGAAGGATGATTCATGGCGGTAGTGACAAGTGATTCGATCAGGTGCGACCAAAAAGCAAATCGAGCCAGCACGTTTGCACTGGCTCGACGCCCAACTACAGCTTGATGTGTTTCGTGCTCTTCCTCGTGCTGCGTGTCGCGTCGTCATGCACGAGCCGCGCTCGTACATGACGTGACGGCAGTCGCACCGGAAGGGCAGTCCGCACGTTTGCGGGTCAGCTAGCCGGCGCCGCCGACAGCTTCGTGCCCAGGTTCTCGTCCAGGAACACTGTCGGATTGTTGCCCGAGCCCGAGAAGTTGAACATGTTCATGATGCTGCCTGCCGTTGCATCAAACGAACCACTGCCAATGCGTTGACCGCCGAGCCAGTTGTCTTCGATGAACCTGACCACA
This sequence comes from Paraburkholderia aspalathi, assembly GCF_900116445.1. Classification (GTDB taxonomy): domain Bacteria; phylum Pseudomonadota; class Gammaproteobacteria; order Burkholderiales; family Burkholderiaceae; genus Paraburkholderia; species Paraburkholderia aspalathi. The sequence goes on along the minus strand of NZ_FPBH01000032.1, from coordinate 78,665 downwards.
GACGCCTGGGTGATCGGCGTATCGTCGACGAAGTTGACCTTCGCCCACGGCGACACCACGATAAACGGCGTACGCGTACCCGGGCCGCAACGGCCGTTCACTGCGCCGCCATTCACGCCCTGCGGTTGCACCGCGCCCGTTGCCGTGCACTGACCCGTGCCGCTCAGGTTGTCGCTGCCGGCGATCGTTGCGCCGCCAGCGGATTGCGCCGTGGTCGAGTCGAACGACGCGCTCGTCGGCGCCTTGTAGCGGTGGTCGTACCAACCGTCCGAATCGTCGTAGGCGATGATCACGGCGGTGTTCTTCCAGTCAGGCTGTTGCTGCAGGAAGTTGATCACCTTCGTGACGAAAGCCTGCTCGTCGATCGGATCCGAGTTGCCCGGGTGGCCGTCGCCGACTGCCGGCGCCTTCAGGAAGCTCACCGACGGATAGTTGCCCGCCTTCACCGCAGTGAAGAAGTCGTCGGTGTCGTACTGGTGGTGAACCGGCGTTGCCGTGTTGTCGAGCGGGTCGGTCGCGCCGATCAGCGCCGTCGACGTCGGACGCGTGTGCTTCAGGTTGGCCGTGCTGGCGTAGTACTGGAACCACGCGTGATGCTGCACGTAGTCGGTCTTGGTCGCGTTCAGGACTTGCGAGAACGTCGAGCGTGCGCAACCGGTCGTGCCGTTGGCATTGGTGGTCGTCAGGTTGAAGCCGCCCATGAAGCCGCCCCACGTCAGGCCCTTCGCGTTGAGCAGGTCGCCGATGTTCCTGGACGTCATCGCGCCCGTCACCGTGCTGCCTGCCGCGATCGTGCAGACGTCGCCGGTCGGATCCAGGTCGCCGATCATCGTGAAGCCGCCGGCCGAGTCAGGAATCGCATTGGCCGAGGTTCCACCCGTCACCACGACACCGTTGTTCTGGCCGGAGACGACTTCAAGTGCGCCAGGCGTCGACGGACCGTACGTGTCCGTGTACGCATTCTGGTTCATCGCAAAGTTCTGAGCGTAGTTCCACATCGCCGTGACCGTGTTGCCGTCGAAGTAACCGAGCACCTGGCCCTTCGTGGCGAACGCGCCGGTGCTGCCGGCGATCGTCGAACCTGCCGCCGTGAACAGCGGGAACGAGTCCATCGCACCGTTGTTATACGCGAGCTGTTCCGCGGCATACGCGTGGTTCTGGCTCGACGTATTGGCTTGCGAACGATCGAGACGGAACGGCAGCAGGTCGGCGGCCGGCAGGCCGAGACCCGCGATCGTCACGGAACCCACCGTGCGGCCCGCCGTGTTCGGCGAGGTCGACAGCGCGTTCGGGTTCGCGGTGATCAGGTTGTTGGTGCTGAGGTTGTTGACCGACGGCGTGCCTGCGGCTGCGGTGAATTGCGGCTCGCCGACCGGGTTGTTGGCCTGCGGGTAGGTTGCGAAGTAGTGGTCGAACGAGACGTTCTCGCCGAAGATCACCACCACGTGTTTGATCGGCGTGGCTGTCGTGACGGCATCCTGCGCGGACACCGTGACTGTCGGTGTCGATGCAGCCGGCGGCGCGGACGCCGTCGAACTCACGCTATTGTTGCCGCAAGCAGCGAGCGTAAGCATCGCGGCCAACGGGATGGGTAAGAGGGTTCTACGGAACATGTGACTGGCTCCAGATTCGACTTCGCCGTTCAGCGTTTCCAGGTAATGCACGTGTGGATGTTCGCTGGGGATATTGTTAGAAATACAGCTGAGGGTCTTACCGCTAGAAACTGGCCGCATTGAAACACCCGCTGATTAAGATTTGAGGGCGCGAACATTACGCCACCTATCGGTTGCCATTCATTTCGATAACTTTTGCTGTCGTTCCGCTTGCGCGGGCCCTGGATGGGAAGGCTGTTGCGGTCTCCATGATTCGCGTGCAGCGGCGCGTTTCTTTCAGCGCCATTCAGAGCGACGGAGAACGACGGATTTTCGCGGCTGCGGCGTTCAAGAAGAAACGCAGCCGCTTCTGGCTTCGGCTCTTATGGGAGAAATCCAACATGACATCGACCAAACCGGTCCGCCCTCTGACTTCCGTGCTCGCTGCGGCGATTACGTGCGCTGCCGCTTTGACGGCGGCGCCTGCCTTTGCGCAGGCGGTGATCGTCGCGCCGATGGCGCCGCCACCGCCGCGCGTCGAAGTGATGCCAGCGCCGCGTTCGGGTTACGTCTGGGATCAGGGCCGCTGGCGTTGGGAGCACGGCCGTTATGTGTGGGTGCCCGGCCACTGGCAGCCGGTGCGTGTCGGCTATCGCTGGGTGCCGGGGCATTGGGTGCAGCGCGGACCAAACTGGCGTTGGGTCGAAGGGCATTGGGCCTGAACGTTGAGCGCCATGGTGCTCTTTGGCTCGCTTTGGAGCCGCATGCCTTGAGCGAACGCGATCCCGATGCGGAATTGCTCGAGGGGGTGGCCCGGCAAGACCCGGCCGCCGTCCGCTCGCTCGTCGCGCGCAAGCTGCCGCGTCTGCTCGCGCTCGCCACGCGCATGCTGGGAGACCGCATGGAAGCGGAAGACGTGGCGCAGGAGGTCTTCGTGCGAATCTGGAAACAGGCTTCGCGCTGGCGCGAAGGCGAGGCGAAGGTCGATACCTGGGTCCATCGTGTCGCGCTCAATCTTTGCTACGACCGTCTGCGCGGCCGCCGCGAAGTCCCGCAAGACGACATGCCTGACGAGATCGACCCCGCTGCGCTGCCCGACGCCGCGCTCGAAGCGCGCGCCCAGGACGAGCGCGTTCGCGAGGCGCTCGCCGCATTGCCGGCACGACAGCGCGAGGCGCTGGTGCTGAATTACTACCAGGAGATGTCGAACATCGACGCTGCCGCCCTGATGGGCATCACGGTCGATGCGCTGGAAAGTCTGCTGGCACGTGCGCGCCGCAATCTGCGCGCCCAACTGGCCGGCAGCGGCCTTAGCAAGGACAAGTCATGACGCCCGAAAGATTCCATCAGATCGTCGAAGCCTACGGCGCCGATCCGCGCCGCTGGCCGCAACAGGAACGCGCAGCGGCAGAGGCATGGGCCGCAACGCATCGTGCCGAGGCCGACGTGTTGCTGGCCGACGCGGCCGGCATCGATGCCTTGCTGGCCGCCGACAAGGTCGATCCGCCTCGCGCGGCCTTGCAGCGGCGCATCATCGGCAGCGCGCCGGGACGGCGGCCGAGCGCACCACGCCGGAAATTGTGGTGGTCGGGTGCGGCGGTGGCAGGCGTCGGCGTGCTGGGCGGCGTGGCCGGCGCCTTTGCGGTCTCGTTCTTCGTTTTGACGGGGACGGTTCCGCAAGTACACGAGTCTTCTTATCTAACTTCGAGCTTCGGTGGTTCGTCCGCCGATTGGAGCGGCGAATGAACGGCCGGTCATGGAAAATCGTGCTGGTGGCTTCGCTGGTGCTCAACGTATTTCTGCTGGGCGCGATTGTCGGAGGTGCTTATCAATGGTTTGCGGCGCATGGCGCGACCACCACGGTGCTGGCGCAGCAGCGCACGGCGCTGCGCTTTGCCGCCGAAACGCTGCCGGCCGAGCGTCAGAAGGCTTTCATCGACGGCCTGAAGAATGCGCGCCGCGAGGGCCGGCAATATGCCCGCGATGGCCGCGAAGGGCGTCATGAAGTATTGCGCCTGCTCGCCGCGCCGCAGTTCGATCGCGCGGCACTGGACGCAGCGCTGGCCCGCACGCGTGAGGCCGACAGCAGCTTGCGCGCGCAAGTGGAAGGCAGTGTGGCGGACTTTGCGGCGACGCTGTCGCCTGAGGAGCGCGTGGCATTCGCCGACAGCCTGAAGCTGCGCGGACAATGGCGTGAACCGCAGCCGGCCGCCAATGCGAACAAGCCACCGAAGCCGGCCGCAAGTGAACCTTCGAGTGAAGCGTCGGGAGAATAAAAAATTCTGAACGGCCGCGACGGATCAGAGCGTGACGGTCGTTTAAAGAAATATCCAACGCCGAAGAGGATGGTATGGCCACATCACCGAACCTGAATGCCGCGGCGATTGCGCTGAATCGCTTCGGCCTCGGCGCGCGGGCCGACGATACGCCGCCCGCCGACCCGAAGGGATGGCTGCTCGCGCAGTTCGAGCAGTATCAGCCGCGGCCTGCCGCGTGGGCGAGCCAGCCTGATTCGGTGGCGCTGTCGGGCGAGCTCGTACAACAGCGCATGCAGCTGAATCAACTGAATCGGCAGACCCAGCAGAACGTCAGCGAAGGCGTGGCCGCCAGTCAGACGAACGCGCAGGTCAGCATGCAAACCAATGGGCCGGCCAACCCGCAAACCATCGGGCAGGGCGCATCAGAACCCGCTGCACAAACTGCTAAGCAAGCCGAACGAAAAGCGCTGCGAGGCGAAATTCTCGACATGTACCGTTCCGCGGTGAACGCGCGGGTCGCAAGCGCGCTGACTACGCAGACGCCTTTCGTCGAGCGGCTGGTTCATTTCTGGGCGAACCACTTCGCGGTGTCGACGGAAAAGCCCGCCGTCGCGGCGCTGGCCGGTTCATTCGAAGCGGAAGCGATCCGCCCGCACGTGCTTGGCCGTTTCGAAGACATGCTGGTCGCCGTCGAACGTCATCCGGCCATGCAGTTGTTTCTCGATCAGACGCGTTCGGTTGGACCGGACAGCATGGCAGCCATGCGCGCAGCGGAGCGCAATCCGAACGTCAAACGCGGTCTGAATGAGAACCTGGCGCGCGAAATCATGGAGCTGCACACGCTCGGCGTGCGCAGCGGCTATAGCCAGGGCGACGTCACGGAATTCGCCCGTGCGCTGACCGGCTGGAGCCTCGCCGGCAACCCCGGCAATCCCGGCAACCCGCGCGGGCAGGGGCTGCAGACGAACGCCGCGCCAGGCACTTTCGTGTTTCGCGTCGCGCTGCACGAGCCGGGTTCGCGCACCATCATGGGCCGCCGCTACGACCAGCCGGGAGAAGAGCAGGCGCTGGCGATACTGCACGACCTCGCAAGCTCGCCCGCGACGGCGCAGCACATTGGCGGCAAGCTTGCCCGTCACTTCGTCGCGGACAATCCGCCACCGGCGGTGAGCGAGCGATTGGCGAGTGCATTCGCGCGCAGCGGCGGCGATCTGCCGACCGTGTACCGGACGCTGCTCGACATGCCGCAGGCATGGTCCCCGGCTGCGGTGAAGTTCAAAACGCCGTGGGAATGGACCATTTCTTCGATGCGCGGACTCGGCTGGCAGGACATCGGCACCATGCAGACCGCCCCCATCCTGACGCAACTCGGTCAGCCTGTATGGCGCCCAGGTTCGCCCGCCGGCTACGACGACATTGCCGCGAGCTGGGCGGCGCCCGATGCGCTCGTGCGCCGTGTCGAAGTGGCGCAGCGTTTCGCGTCGCGGGTCGGCGACCGGCTCGATGCGCGCTCGCTCGGCCAGACCTTGCTGGCCGGCTCGCTCAGTGCGCCGACTGCCACCGCCGTATCGCGTGCCGAAAGCGCATCGACCGCGATCGCGCTGCTGCTGGTCTCGCCGGATTTTCAACGGAGATGAACGCCATGTTTTCACGCCGCAAATTTCTCAGCATTGCCGCTGCCGGCGCGGGCGCGATTCTCGTGTCGTCACGGATCGCGTTTGCCAGCGTCGCAACGGATCGTCGCTTCGTGTTCGTGATCCAGCGCGGTGCAGCCGATGGCCTGAACATCGTCGTGCCGTACGCCGAACCCGCCTACGCGACATTGCGCGGTGCGCTTGCGATCGATGCGTCCAAAGCGACCCGCCTCGACGGCACGTTCGCGCTGCATCCTTCAATGGTGCAGACCGCCGCGATGTATGCGGATCACCAGGCGCTGTTCGTGCACGCAGTAGCCTCACCGTATCGCGACCGCTCGCACTTCGACGGGCAGAACGTGCTGGAGACCGGTGGCACCTCGCCGTATCAGATGAAGGACGGCTGGCTTAACCGGCTGGTCGCATCGATGCCCGCCACGCGCGAGAACGCGATCGCCTTCGCGCCGACCGTGCCGATGGCGCTGCGCGGCGGCGCGGCGGTGACCTCGTACGCGCCCTCGGGGTTGCCGCAGGCGCCCGACGATCTGCTCATGCGGGTCTCGCAGTTGTACGACCAGGATGCGCAATTGCGCCCGCTATGGGAGTCGGCCATGACCGCGCGCGGACTCGCGGGCGACGCCGGAGCGCGTCAGGACCCGGCGAGCCTCGGCAAGCTCGCCGCCGGTTTTCTGTCACGCGACGATGGTCCGCGAATTGCGATGATCGAAACCGGTGGCTGGGACACCCACACGGCGCAAAACGCACGCCTCGCCAATCAGCTGAAAGCGCTTGACACGATGCTGGCCGCGTTGCGTGACGGCATGGGGCCGTTGTGGAGCAAGACTACCGTGGTAGTGGCAACCGAGTTCGGCAGAACCGTCGCCGCCAATGGCACGGGCGGCACCGATCATGGCACCGGCTCGGTGGCGATGATGCTGGGTGGCGCGGTGGCGGGCGGACGTGTGCTCGCCGACTGGCCTGGCCTGAAACCGGGCGACCTTTACGAAGCGCGCGACCTCAAGCCGACGATGTCGCTGGATGCGTTGCTCGCCGGCGCCGCAAGCGAAAGCCTCGGACTCGATCCGCAGCGTACCGCCGCTAGATTGTTTGGCCAGACCGCAGGCATGCACCCAATGACAGGGCTCGTGCGTGCATAAGCCGAAAACCGCCAGAACGACAGACAGCGCCGCAAATTGGCTCTTGCGGCGCTACCCATCGTCACTACCCGGCTTTCGTTAATCGTCAATCGTCAGACGCGATCAACCCCCGCCGCCGCCCTGCGTGCCGAGCGTCAGCTTGTTGTTCACCGAGGTCACGCCTGAAACACCCTTGGCTATTTCCTCAGCTTGTGGGATTTGCGCGCCATCGGGCACCGTGCCAGTCAACGTCACCGCGCCGCCGCGCGCCCGGACAAACACGTTCGACACGTCAAAACCCTGTGCCTTGCCCAAAGCCTTGCGCACGGCCAGACCCAACTTGCGGTCCGTGCTCTTCATCGCTTTCGAATTCGGAGCCGGCGCCGCCATGGTGCCAGACGCCATCGCGTCGCTCGATTGGGCATAGGCGCTGGACGCAGTCGCCACACACAATGCGATGCCGAGCGCCTTCAATAGATTGACTGTTTTCACGTTTTCTCCATTCCTCGAAAAGTTGATTTCGCATCGTTGCATGCAAAAAACATGCGCCTGCAAGCACTTTTCCGCCCGCGTGGGGCCTCCGGTCTTGTAGAAGAGTGACGTCGTGAAGCTCCCGGCGCGCTTAAACAATACTCCAGCAAACGCGCGAGCGTTGAAAAAACTGACCTGGCCGCCTGTCGCCCGATTCGCCTATCATGACGGCTTCGATCATCCAGGGCGTACTGCAGATGTCTGATGGCGTACAGGAACAACTACACGAAACACGCACGGAAGCCGCTGCATCGTCGATCGATTATGGCTTGTGGGCACTGACCTTCAGCTATGTACTGAGTCAGTTTTTCCGTAGTTATATCGCCGTGATTTCCACCCAGCTGATCGGCGATTATCATTTCTCGCCGCAGATGTTCGGCTGGTTCGCGGGCTCGTTCTTCCTCGTGTTCGCCATCGCGCAACTGCCGGTCGGTGTCATGTTCGACCGCTACGGCGTGCGCGGCCCGACCGCGTTGTTGATGGGCATCGGCGCTGCATGCGCCGGCATTCTTTCGATGACGACGAACGCAACCGTGGCGCTCGTCGCGCAAGCCGGCATCGGACTGGGTTGCGCGCCGATCTTTATGGGGTTGCTCAACTACGTGCTGCATTCCGGCCACGGCACGCGCAATGTGCGTGCTGTCACGACGGCGAGTGCGATCGGCATGGCGGGCGCATTGCTGGCCGCGTTTCCGCTGAGCCGAGCGACGGCCAGCTTCGGCTGGCGGCCGGTCATGGTTACCGCTGCGCTGGCTATGCTATGCGCGACGCTTGGCGTCGTATGTTTCGTGCGCCGGCGCGATGCGGCCGCGCATGAGCAAAGCCTCGCTGCATCGCAACACGCGGCAGGCGGGGTCAAACGGCGCACCGGTTTCTGGACCTTGATGCCGGCCTGCCTCGCGCTTTCGGTCGGCAGCACGTTCCGTACGTCATGGGGTGGGCCGTATCTCGCCGACGTGTACGGCTTCGACGTCCTCGCGCGCGGCAATGCGATGACCGTCACCAGCGTGATCGGGATCGCCGCATCTTTCTGTATTCCGGTGGTCGTGCGGTTCTGCGCGCCCAAGCTTATCTCGTTGCTGTGGCTGATTGCCGGCGTGCTGGCGGCACTGGTGCTCGCGGTCAGCCCGGACGGCAACTGGGGCGTCAGTGTCGCGTTGATCTGCGTGTTGTTCTCGGTCGGCTCGATCCATCCGCTCGTGATGTCGCAAGCGCGCGCCATCATTGCACCGCGCCGGCTCGGTCTCGGTCTGGGCCTGCTCAATAGCCTCGTTTTTCTCGGCGTGGCGCTGACCAGCAGTTGTTTCGGCTGGATCGCGGGTGTCGCAAAACAGGCGCATCTATCGAACGCGGGGATCTATTCGGGGCTGTTCTCCGTGACCGTCGTGCCGCTTGCGATCGGCGCCGTCATTTATTTCTTCAGCCCGGTGGTTGCTGCGCCGAAAGAAGAAGTCTGAGCGGTTTTTTGCATTTGTCTATAATTCCGCAGCCCGGATCACCCCCGTTCCGGACTATGGTTTGTCCTTCAGATGGTGCCGTTTCGCGGGAGCGCGTTTCATTTTGAGCAAAACCAATCACAGCCCGGTCGATCATCCGGTCGAGGACCCGAGCGCGGGAGACGGTGAGCAGACACCCGCTACATCCGCCGGCGCGAATTCGGTTCTCGCGAGCCGGACGGCGCACGAGGCGCACAAGGACGACCGGCATTTTGTCACGGCACTCGCGCGCGGGCTCGAGGTGCTGGCGTGTTTTCGCTCAGGCGACAAATCGCTGAGCAATCAGGAACTCGCATTGCGCTGCAAGCTGCCGAAATCGACCGTATCGCGTCTGACTCACACGCTGACGCTGCTCGGCTATCTGATTCATTTGAAAGAGAGCGGCAAGTACCGGCTCGGCACGGCTTCGCTCGCGCTGGGCAGCGCGATGCTGGCGCGGCTCGATGTCCGCAAGATTGCCCGGCCGGTGATGCAGGAATTGGCCGATATCGTCGGCGCAACTGTGTCGTTGGGTACGCGCGACCGGCTCTCGATGATCTACGTGGAAAATTGCCGGGCCTCGGTGGCGCTCACGCTGACGCTGGAAGTCGGTTCGCGTATTCCGGTCGCCACGTCGGCGATTGGCCGCGCGTGGCTCGCGGCGATCCCTGAACACGACCGTCTCAGCTTTATGGAGCAGGTGCGTGAGCTCGATCACGTCCAGTGGCCGAAAACCCGCCGCGGCATCGAGAATGCGCTCGAAGATTACCGCACGCTCGGCGTGACGACTTCGTTCGGGGACTGGCAGAAAGAGGTGAACGGCATCGCGCGTGCTTTCCAGCCGGGTGGCGAGCTGCCGATCATGGCGATCAATGTCGGCGGACCTTCGTTCAAACTCTCCAAAGAGTTCCTGCTCGAAGAAGTGCGGCCGCGTCTGATCGACGTGGTGACGCAGCTGGAAGTCGCGTTGTCGCATTGAGCGGAGTCAGGCGGTATCAAGCGGCGTCGATAGCCGCATCGAACGCCGCGTTGAAGCCGCACTGAGCGGCAGCGTTTAGAACCACTGAGGCGCCATGCTGAGCGTCGTATCGTCGAGACTGCGCAGCGTGGCAAGCATCAGCGAGACGCGCGGCAATTCCCAATGGAAGAACCACTGGCACGCATGCAGCTTGCCGCGATAGAAGTCACGGTCGGCTTCACTCTTCGCTTCAGGTAACGCGGCGCTCGCAACGATCGCCTGCCGCAACCACGTCCACGCAATCACGATATGCCCGAACGCTTCGAGAAAAGCATTCGCGTTGGCGAGCGCACGTTCGCTTTCGCTGACGAGCGTGGGCAATAACGCTTCAACCGTGCCGGTCAATTCGCTCCATGCCTGGACGAGTGAATCGGCATACGCTTGCAGTGCCGGATGAGCGCGAGCCGATTCGACGCTGCGCTGTATTTCACGCCCTAACAGCTTAAGCGCCGCACCCTGTTTCATCACGACTTTGCGGCCGAGTAGATCGATGGCCTGAATACCGTGTGTGCCTTCGTGAATCATGTTCAGGCGATTGTCGCGATAGAACTGTTCGACCGGATATTCGCGCGTATAGCCGTAACCGCCGTGAATCTGGATCGCCAGACTATTCGCTTCGAGGCACCACTGCGAGGGCCACGACTTCACCACCGGCGTCAGCAGATCGAGCAGCAGGCCCGCTTCGGTGCGTGCAGTGTCGTTCTCACCGGTGTTCTGTTCGTCGACGAGGCGCGCCGCGTACAGGCACAGCGCGTACGCGCCTTCCACATAGGCTTTTTGTGCGAGGAGCATGCGGCGGACGTCGGCGTGTTCGATCAACGGCAATTGCGGATCGAGCGGATTCTTGTTATCCGGGCGACGTCCTTGCGGCCGTTCGCGTGCGTAATCGAGCGACGCCAGATAGCCGCGATAGCCGAGCATGACCGCGCCGAGACCGACGCCGATGCGTGCCTCGTTCATCATGTGGAACATATACGCGAGGCCGTGATGCGGTTCGCCCACCAGTTCACCAATGCATTCGCCGCGTTCGCCGAACGAGAGCATCGTCGACGTCGTGCCACGCCAGCCCATCTTGTGAATCAAGCCCGCGAGCGCGACGTCGTTGCGCGCACCGCGGCTGCCGTCGTCATTCACATGGAATTTCGGCACTGTGAAGAGCGAGATGCCTTTGACGCCTGGGGGGCCGCCGGGAATGCGCGCCAGCACCAGGTGAACGATGTTCTCGCTCAGCTCGTGATCGCCGCCCGAAATGAAAATCTTGTTGCCGCGGATCGAATAGGTGCCGTCTTCGTTAGGCGTCGCACTGGTGACGAGGTCCGAGAGGCTCGAGCCCGCTTGCGGCTCGGTCAGCGCCATGGTGCCGAACGCGCGGCCTTCGAATAGGGCCTGCAGATACTTGCGCTTTTGCGCCGCGCTGCCGAAGCGCTCGATCACGTTCGCATTCGCCGTGGTCAGCATCGCGTAAGACGAGGTGGCGATGTTGGCGCTCTTGAAGAGCGACAGGCATGCAAAGGAAATCACCGAGGGCAACTGCATGCCGCCCCATTCGTAATCTTTGCCTGCAGCAAGAAAACCGGCAGAGCGGAACGCGTCGAGTGCGTCTTTGACCTCGGTGAGGATCGTGACGCGTTGACCGTCGAATTGCGGTTCTTGCTCGTCCGAAAGACGGTTGTGCGGCGCGAACTTTTCGGCGGCGACCGCATGAGCGGTTTCGAGCGCCGCATTGAAGGTCTCGCGAGTGTGGTCGGCGTGGCGTGCGCGCTGCGTGAGCGTCTCGGCCTCGAGCACTTCGAACAACTGGAATTCCAGATCACGCGAGTTGATGATCAGCGCATCTTGCATGGGAGAAGACCCGTCCAAAGGTGAGCCGCTATGCAGAACAACTACGCGACAAGCGCGGAAACCCACGAAATCGCATAGACGCGGCTCGATTGAAAAGTGCGGTATTCGGGTAAGTCCCGATGACCGGCCCATCGACGATGCGTGTCAGTTTAAATCAAAAGTGAATGAGCGTGCTTTTATTTACAGGCTGAATTTCGGCACGTATGATGGTCAGCAAATCTGGAATAGAAGTCTGCATAGCAGAACAACTTGGAGGAGCGTCGTAATGTCTGTGAAAGACCTGTTTCAACTGGACGGCAAGGTTGCACTGATCACCGGAGGCTCGCGCGGGCTGGGCCTGCAAATGGCCGAGGCATTGGGAGAGATGGGCTGCCGCGTGGCGATCACCGCGCGTAAGGCCAATGAGCTCGCCGAAGCGAAAACGCATCTGCAAAGCCGGGGTATCGAGGTGCAGACCATCGTCAACGATTTGCAGCGCTTCGAGGGTATCCCCGGTCTCGTGGATGAAGTGCTCGGCCTGCATGGCAGCATCGACATTCTAGTGAACAACGCAGGCGCGACGTGGGGCGCACCGGCCGAAGATTACCCCGATGAAGCGTGGCACAAGGTGATGAACCTGAATGTTCATGCGCCGTTTTTCGTCGCTCGTGAAGTCGGCAAGCGGAGCATGATTCCGCAGCGTGCGGGCAAGATTATCAACATCGCGTCGGTGGCGGGGTTGAAGGGTTCGCCGCCGGGCATGAACACGATTGCGTACAACACCTCCAAGGCTGCGGCGATCAATTTCACGCGGGCGCTTGCGGCGGAATGGGGCAAGTACAACATCAACGTCAACGCAATCTGCCCGGGATTTTTCCCGTCGAAGATGTCGGCGGGCTTGCTCGACAAACTCGAAGACACCGTCATTTCGCACACGCCGTTGCAGCGCCTCGGCGGTGATGAGGATCTCAAAGGCCCGGTCGTGTTCCTCGCGAGTGAAGCGTCGCGTCATATCACGGGCCAGTATTTTGCGGTGGATGGCGGCTCGATCATTGTCTGATTGAGTGGCCTTCAGACGCAGCGCGCAGGCAACGGCGCGCTGCGTCTACGTATAGAAACAGCTTTGCATGGGACCGGAGTAAGCGCTAAAGCGCCAACTCCGGTCGACAGGAGACGCCGCATGAATTTTCAGCACTCGGACAAGGTCAAGAGTTTGCAGCAGCGCCTGAACGCTTTCATGGACGAGCACGTCTATCCAGCGGAGGCGGTCTTCGAAGCGCAGATGGACGCCGCGCGTGAATCCGGCAACCGGTGGAAGCCCGCACCGGTCATCGAGGAATTGAAACAGAAAGCGAAAGCCGTGGGTTTGTGGAACCTGTTCCTGCCCGAGTCGAAATACGGCGCGGGGCTCACCAACCTCGAATACGCACCGCTGTGCGAAATCATGGGGCGCTCGCATATCGGCGCGGAGCCGTTCAACTGCTCGGCGCCGGACACCGGCAACATGGAAACGCTGGTGCGTTACGCAACACCGGAGCAGCAACAACAATGGCTGCTGCCACTGCTCGACGGCTCGATCCGCTCGGCCTTTGCGATGACGGAGCCGGAAGTGGCGTCGTCAGACGCAACCAATATCGAGGCGCGCATTGAACGCGACGGGAACGATTACATTCTGAACGGCCGCAAATGGTGGACCTCGGGCGCGAACGATCCGCGCTGCAAGGTTCTCATCTTTATGGGCAAGTCCAGCCCGGACCACACCAACCGGCATCAGCAGCAGTCGATGATTCTGGTGCCGATCGACACGCCGGGCGTGAGAGTACTGCGTCATCTGCCGGTATTCGGCTATGACGACGCCCCGCATGGTCACGCCGAAATCTCCTTTGAAAATGTACGTGTGCCGGCCAGCAACATGCTGCTCGGCGAGGGCCGCGGCTTCGAGATCGCGCAAGGGCGGCTCGGACCCGGCCGTATTCACCACTGCATGCGTTTGATCGGACGCGCCGAGCGCGCGCTCGAAGCGATGTGCCGCCGCTCGCTGGAACGCGTAGCGTTTGGCAAACCGATCGCGGACCAGGGCGTCACCCGCGAGCGGATCGCGAACGCACGCATCATGATCGACCAGACGCGGTTTCTGGTGCTGAACGCCGCGCACAAGATGGACACGGTCGGCAACAAGGACGCGCGTCAGGAGATCGCCATGATCAAGGTGGCTGCGCCCAGCATGGCATGCCAGGTGATCGACTGGGCGATGCAGGTGCATGGTGGCGGCGCGGTCAGCGACGACTTCGGCCTCGCTCGCGCGTATGCGAGTTCGCGCACGCTGCGTTTCGCGGACGGCCCTGACGAAGTGCACCGTAACGCCATTGCGAAGATGGAGCTTGGACGTCATCTCGGGCATTCATCAAGCAACTGAGTCCCTTGATTGCCATGACGCATTAACCCGCCGCGTCCTTCACGCGGCGGATGTGAACGAAGCGCGCACCATCCGTGTGAAACGCGCACAGACAGTAAAGGCAGGAGACGCCTATGAACGAACGCCATCACCCGAATTGGCCGCCGCAAGTGCCATTGCATCTGACGCTGCCCGAGACCAATATTTTCTATAACGCCGAGGTGTCGGCGGCGCGTTTTCCCAACAAACCGTTCATCGTCTTCTACGACACGGCGGTTACGTTCGGCGAGTTCAAGGACGAAACCGAGCGTATCGCGGGATTCCTTCAGCAGGAATGCCACGTCAAGGCGGGCGACCGCGTGCTGCTTTACATGCAGAACAGCCCGCAATGGATCATCGCTTACTATGGGATCCTGCGTGCGAACGCCGTCGTGGTGCCGGTCAATCCGATGAACATGAGCGGTGAGCTGGCGCATTACGTCGAGGACAGCGAGGCGACCACGATCATTGCGCCGCAATGCCTGTTCGCGAACGTCGAGCCGCTGATCGGCAAGGGGCCGGGGAAGGGCATCGAGCACGTGATCGTCGCGACGTATAGCGATTATCTGAAGCGGCCATCGCCGATTCCCGTGCCGGAGTTCGTGGCCGCGCCGCGCAAGACCTTCAATATTCCCGGCGTCACGTCCTGGCGCGAGGCGCTCGAACGGCATATCGCGCCGGGTCCGCTTACCACCGGTCCGGACGATCTGTGCGTGATGCCATACACGTCCGGCACCACCGGCAAGCCGAAGGGCTGCATGCATACGCACCGCAGCGTGATGAGCACGCTGCTCGGCGGCTGCGTCTGGTTCTCGGCGCCGCCGGACGGTGTGTATCTATCGATATTGCCGTTCTTTCACGTGACCGGCATGCAAGGCGGCATGAACAGCGCGGTCTTCTCCGGGGCAACAATTATCGTGTTGCCGCGCTGGGATCGCGAAGCTGCGGCGCTATGCATGCAGAAATATCGCGTGACCGCATGGCAGTCGATCACGGCGATGATGGTCGATTTTCTGTCGAACCCGAAGCTTGGCGAATACGATCTGTCGAGCCTGACGGGCGCACGCGGCGGCGGCGCGGCAATGCCGGACGCGATTGCCAGAAAGCTCAAGTCGCTGACAGGGCTCGATTATGTCGAAGGCTATGGCATGTCGGAGACGATTGCCGGCACGCACATCAACCCCCCGCATCGGCCGAAGCCGCAGTGCCTGGGCATTCCCGTATTCGACGTGGACTCGCGCGTGATTGATCCGGTCACGCTGCAGGAACTACCGCAAGGCGAAACCGGCGAGATCATCGTGAACGCGCCGCAGGTGATGCAAGGCTACTGGCGCAATCCCAAGGCGACTGAAGAAGCGTTTATCGAACTCGACGGCAAGCGCTTTCTGCGTACTGGCGACCTCGGTCATATCGACGAGGACGGCTATTTCTTTATGACCGATCGCCTCAAGCGCATGATCAATGCTTCGGGCTATAAGGTGTGGCCAGCGGAAGTCGAGGCGCTTATGTACCGGCATCCCGCGATCCAGGAGGTGTGCGTGATCGGCGTGAAGGACGCGAAGCGCGGCGAAACGGTCAAGGCGCTGGTGGTGCCCGCCGCGGCGGAAGCCGGCACGATCACCGAGCAGGCGATTATCGACTGGGCGCACGATCAGATGGCCTCTTACAAGGCGCCGCGCATTGTCGAGTTCGTGACGTCGCTGCCCAAGTCGGGCAGCGGCAAAATTCTGTGGCGCAAGTTGCAGGAAGAGGACGCGGCACGCACGGCCGCGGCGAGTGAAAACAACGGTGGCAAAGGAGGCGCCTCGTCATGACATGGCTCGAAGCGTTAGTGGACGAACCGTTCGTCTGCATCACCGACATGCTGCGCCGCTTCGCCAAAGAACGCGGTGAGCACGCGGCATTGATCTGCGACGGCGAGGTCGTGACTTATGCCGCGCTTGACGCACGAGTCGATCGTTTTGCCGCCGCATTGCAGCGCGACGGTATCAAGCCTTGCGACGCGATTGCGTTATGCGCGGCCGCCTCGGTGGAATACGCTGTGGTGTTTCTCGGCGGCCTGCGGGCAGGGGCGGCGGTCGCGCCGCTCGCGCCGTCGTCGAGCGCGGCGAGTCTCGTCAGCATGATCGGCAACTCGGGTGCGCGGCTGTTGTTTCTCGATGCCGACGTCAAGCGTTTGCTCGAACCGGTGGCTGCAGAGATCAGCGCAATCCCCATCGCGCTAGATGCGCACGCAGGCAGCACCCCGCTTGAAGCGTGGCTCGCGCCCAAGGGCGCAACGCCTGAAGCGGTCACGATCAATCCGGCGTGGCCATTCAACATCATCTATTCGTCTGGCACCACGGGTACGCCGAAAGGCATCGTGCAGTCGCACGGCATGCGCTGGGCTTATGCGGTGCGCAGCATCGAACGCGGCTATGGCCCTGATGCCACGACGCTCATCTCCACGCCGTTGTATTCGAACACGACGCTCGTAAGTTTCATGCCGACGCTGACATTCGGCGGCACAGTCGTGTTGATGCCGAAATTCGGCGCCACACGCTATCTTGAGTTGGCACAACAGTACCGCGTCACACACACCATGCTGGTGCCGGTCCAGTATCAACGTTTGATGGCACATCCGGACTTCGACCGTTACGACCTATCCAGCTTCCAGGCCAAGTTCTGCACCAGCGCGCCGTTCGCGGCGAGCGTGAAGGCGGACGTGGTGCGCCGCTGGCCGGGCAAGCTCACTGAGTACTACGGCATGACCGAAGGCGGTGGCTCGTGTCAGTTGGAGGCCAACGAATGTCCCACCAAGCTGCATACGGTCGGCAAACCGATCGAAGGTCACGACATCCGTCTGATCGACGAGCTCGGCAACGAGGTCGCAGCGGGCGAGGTGGGCGAGATCGTCGGCCATTCGCCCGCAATGATGACCGGCTACTACCGTCAACCGGAGAAGACTGCCGAGGCGGAGTGGTACGACCCGAGTGGCAAGCGCTTCATCCGCACAGGCGACATGGGCCGCTTCGACGCAGACGGATTCTTGACGCTGCTCGATCGCAAGAAGGACATGATCATTTCGGGCGGCTTCAACGTTTATCCGAGTGACCTCGAGGCTGAACTGTGCTCGCACCCGGATGTCGCGGATGTGGCCGTGGTGGGCGCGCAGTCGGAGCAATGGGGCGAGACGCCGGTTGCGTTCGTGGTGCTTCGCCCGGGTGCGCCGAGCGACGCCGACACGCTGCTGGCCTGGGTCAACGCGCGGCTCGGCAAGATGCAGCGGCTCTCCGCATTGACCTTTGTCGACGCGTTGCCGCGCAGCCCGATCGGCAAGGTGCTGAAACGGGAATTGCGCGAGCAGTACTATCCCGCCGCGCGTTAGCACAGCGTATAGAGACATCTGAATACACCTGGCTGGATAGACCAACTCTCACCAACTGGCAATGGGACAAGGCATGAACAATTTTGAAGGCAAGGTAGCGGTAATCACCGGCGCGGGCTCCGGATTCGGCCGTGAGTTCGCACGGCTCGGCACGAAGCTGGGCATGCGTCTCGTACTCGCCGACGTACAACAGGACGCACTCGACGAAACCCTCGCCGAGGTGAGCGCGGCCGGCGCGCAAGCCATCGCGCGTCGCGTCGATGTCGCGAAGGGCGAGGAAATCGATGCGCTGGCCCGCGCCACGCTCGACGCCTTCGGTGGCGTGCATCTGGTGTTCAACAATGCGGGCGTAGGCGGCAGCGGCGGCCTCGTGTGGGAGAACACCGAGCGTGACTGGCAATGGCTGCTCGGTGTCAACCTGTGGGGCGTCATTCACGGCGTGCGGGCGTTCACACCGCTGATGCTCGAGGCCGCCAAACGCGATCCGGGCTATCGCGGGCATATCGTCAACACGGCGTCGATGGCGGGCATGCTTAATCCGCCCATGATGGGTCCATACAACGTGTCGAAACATGCGGTGGTGTCGTTGACCGAGTCGCTGTATCAGGATCTTTCGCTGGTCACGCAGCAGGTGGCGTGCTCGGTGCTGTGCCCTTACTTCGTGCCGACGGGTATCGCGAAGGCGCATCGCAATCGTCCGTCCGAACTGGACAACGACACGCCGCCGACCTTATCGCAACGTGTGTCGCGTGCGATGAGCGAGAAGGCGGTGAGTTCGGGGAAGGTGAGTGCCGAAACCGTCGCGGGCATGGTGTTCGATGCGATTCGCGAGGAGCAGTTCTATATCTTCTCGCATCCGCACGCGCTAGCTGCTGTGAAAACGCGCGCCGAGGATATCGTGACGCCGCGCAATCCGACCGATCCGTTTGCCGAGCGGCCAGATGTGCGTGTTCAGATTATCGAGGCGTTGAAGGGGTAATCCGAACTGGAAATGCGCAAAGCGCCGTGGAAACCACGGCGCTTTTTTTACGCCCATATCAGGCCGTCACGTCGTCACTTCGCCGCTGTCAGCGAACTCAACACCGCCGACTTCAACTGTCCACCCTGAACCACTGCCGCAACCGGATTACCGATCACAAAGCCACCGTGGTCGTCGACACCCGTCACACTCTGCGGATTGGCCTGTGGCGGCAACGCCTTCACGGCTTTATCGAACTGATTGCGGATCGCGGTTGCATCACTGACGCTGCCGGCCAGCTTCATCGCGAGTGCCGTTGCGTAGACCGCGGTGTAGTTCAGCGATACTTCCTGGCTCGGATCACGCCCAGCGTGGGTCTTGCGGAAGCGCTCCACAAACGCTTTAGCGTTCGGCGTATCGTCGTTGGCCAGCGGCAACACCCCGATCGCGCCGTTCAACGGTGCATAGCCGCCGGTCACCTTGGCCACTTCGTCGAGCTTGGCCTGATCCATCACAATGAAGCCGCCCTTGAAACCCAGTTCGCGTGCCTGCTGCGCAATCAAGCCGGTCGGCTCGGACGGGCCGCCGATAAACATCACATCCGGTTTGGCGGCCAGCACACGGCTCACACCGCTGTAGAAATCGGTGGCGCGGTTATACGACATCGAATTGTCCGCGACGATCGTGCCGCCGGCTGCTTCCCATGCGGGCTTGAATGCGGCGACCCAGACCTTGCCGTAGTCGGTATCGGTGGCGGCGAGTGCGACCTTCTTGCCGTACGTCGCCATTTCGTACTTGATGAACGCGTTCAGATACGACGTGAACGCGGGCGGAATGCGCACCGTGAGCTTGTTGCCGTGCTCGCTGATCTGCGGCACGCTGGTGTACGAGAGCAGCAGTAGTTTCTGTTGCTCATTGCTGGTTTGCACGGCGAAGCCACCGCCCGAATGCGGCACGAGCACCACAGCCGCCTGCTGTTCCTGCGCAAGACGCCGGGCGTTGATCGCGGTTTCGGCGGGGTTGTACTTGTCGTCGAGCGGCACGATTTCGAACTTGATCTTCTTGCCGGCTACTTCGATGCCGGCCTGATTGACGTCGGCGGCGGCCATCTGCATGCCTTCGAGCACTTCCTGGCCGTACTTCGCCGCGCCCCCGCTCAACGGACCGGAGTAGCCGATATGCACCACCTGCTGCGCCATCGCGGCGCCCGTGCCCAGCAGCGCAGTCGTGGCGACCGCCGCAACTACTCCAGCGCGTCCGCACAAGCGTTTGATCGTCATACGTGTCTCCTTTGGGATTGTTCGAATATGGCCCGACGCTCATGGTCACATTTATGGCCATGCGTCAGGCGGTGCATCAAATCCGTTCAGCCGCCGACGTAAGCGCGCCGGATCGCTTCGTTGTTCATCAGACTCGCGTGATCGCCTTCGAGCACGATGCGGCCGTTCTCGATCACGTAGGCACGGTGTGCGATCTTCAACGCCGCAAACGCGTTCTGTTCGGCGAGCAATACTGTCGTGCCCGCGCGATTGATCTGCTGGATCACCTCGAACACCTGCTTGACCACCAGCGGCGCGAGACCGAGCGACGGTTCGTCGAGCAGCAACACCTTGGGGCGGGCCATCATCGCGCGGCCGATCGCCACCATCTGCTGCTGCCCGCCGGACAACGAGCCGGCCGCATGATCCTTGCGCTCGGCGAGAAGCGGAAAGAGCGCGAACACCTGATCGAGATTGCGTTGATTGCCGGCCTTGTCGCCGCGATGCACATAGGCGCCGAGCGTGAGGTTCTTCAGCACCGACATGCCCGGGAACAGCTTGCGGCCCTCAGGGCACTGAATCACGCCGTTGCGCACGATCTGTGCGGGCGTCATGCCGAGCAGCTCGCGCGTTCCGAGGCGCAGGCTGCCGCTCGTGGCGCGGCGCAGGCCGCTCGTCGCGAGAAAGATCGAGCTCTTGCCCGCGCCGTTGGCGCCGAGCAGCACGACCAGTTCGCCGTCGTCCGCGTGCAGCGTGATGCCGTCCAGCGCGCGGAAACTGCCGTAATCGAGCGCGACGTTCTCAAACTTCAGCATGTTCGCTCCCCAGATAGGCATCGATCACGGCCGGGTTGGCGCGAATCTCGGCAGGCGTGCCCTCGGCGATTTTCTTGCCGTAGTTCAGCACCATGATGCGATCGGCGAGCTTCATGATCATGTTCATCTTGTGTTCCACCAGGCACACCGTCACGCCGTGTTTCACCAGCTTGCGGATCAGTTCAGAGAGGCCTTCGGTCTCTTCGGGATTGACGCCGCCGGCGGGTTCGTCGAGCAGCATCAGGCTCGGTTCGGTGGCCAGTGCGAGCGCCACAGCGGCACGCTTGCGCTCTTCCTGCGAGATGTCGCCGGCCATCCGTTCCGCAATCGCCGACAGTCCGACGAAATCCAGGGCCTCGCGCGCTTTCTCGCGGCAGATGCGTTCTTCCTGCTTGAGCCGCGCTGAATGCGTCAGCACGTCCCACAGCCCCGAGCGCGTGCGCAGCCGGTGGCCAACGATCAGGTTGTCGAGGACGCTGGCCCGGTCGAACAGCGCAGTGGATTGAAATGTGCGCGCAATGCCGAGGCGCGCCATCTGATCGGCGGCCAGCTTTGTCACGTCCTGGCCTTTGAAGCGGATGCGTCCCGAACTCGGCAGATGGGTGCCGCTGATCAGATTGAAGAAGGTGGTCTTACCCGCGCCGTTCGGCCCGATGATTGCATTGATCTTGCCGGCTTCGATATGCGTGCTGACGTCGTCGACCGCGACGAGACCGCCGAAGCGTTTGCTGAGCGAGTCGATTTCAAGCATGACGATCTCCGCGTGTGGGTTGCGATTGACGCGCAACACCGCCGCTCTTCGGCGTTGCCAGTTTCGCGCGCTGGCTCTTTCTCGCCCTATACAAACCGACGATCCCATTCGGCAAAAAGATCACCAGCAAAATGAGGATCGGGCCGAACACGACGAAGCGGTACGCCTGCAAAAACTGCAGATACTGCGTGAGCCAGGGTATGGCGAGCGCGCCGAGCAGCGGGCCGGCGAGGGTGCCGATGCCGCCCACCAGCATGTACATGGTCATGTCGAAGGTATGTTCGACGCCGGCCAGATCAGGTCCGAGAAAGCGTACGGAACCCGCATAGAGTCCACCCGCAAGCCCGGCATAGACGACCGACAGCACGAAGGCCAGCACCTTGTTACGCATCAGGTTGATACCGAGCGACTGCGCGAGACCGTCGCTATTGCGGATCGCCATGAAGGTCCGGCCGAGCAGCGAGTCGACGATGCGATGCATCAGCCACACGCCGAGCACCAGAAAGGCGAACACCAGGTAATAGAGCGGCCGTGGATTTTCAAACGAGATGATGCCGAAGCCCGAAGGCGCCGGGATACCGACAATATCCGAGACACCATGCGTAAGGCTGTCCCATTTCTCGATGACGAGAAACATGATGTAGCCCACGCACAAAGTAAAAATAGAAAAGTAGTGGCCGCGCAGACGCAGCGAAACAAGTCCGACCAGCGCACCCAGTATCGCGACGACGACGCCCGACGCAATGAACGCGATCCAGAACGGCACCTGATGATCGACCGTGAGAATGCCCACCGTGTACGCGCCTACCGCCATGAAGCTGCCGTGCGCGAGATTGAATTGCCCCGTGTAGCCCGTGATCAGATTCAGTCCGACGGTGGCCAGCGCGAAGACGTACGCGGTGGACATCACGGTGAGCATGTAGTCATTGGTGGCCAGAAACGGAAACACGAGACCGAGCACGAACAGCAGTGTCCAGCCCAGCTTGCCCTCGAATAATTTCATGACCGGTTTCACGATGCGCGCAGTTCCCTGGTGAACAGTCCTTGGGGACGAACCGACAGAATCACCACCAGAAGCACGAAGGCGATGATGTCCTTGTAGTCGGTCGAAATGTAGAAGGCGCCGAAACTCTCCGCCATGCCGATGATCAGCCCGCCGACGATCGCACCCGGCACGCTGCCCATGCCGCCGAGAATGATGATCACGAAGGCCTTCAGGATCACCAGTTGGCCCATGGCCGGATAGACGAGGTTGATCGGCGCGTACAGCGTCGCGGCCACGGCGGCGAGAAGGCCGGAGATGCCGAAGGTCAGCATCGTCACCTTGTTGGCGTCGATGCCCATTAGCGAGGCGCCTTCGCGGTCCTGCGCCATCGCGATGATGCTCGAGCCGATTACCGTGTATTTGAGGAAGAGTTGCAACAGCACCACCAACGCGAACGCGGCGCCGATGATCAGCAGGCGCTGCACGGGCGCGGTCACACCGCCCAGATCGACGATCCCCGCGTAGGGCGTCGCCATACGATGAAAGTCCGCGCCCCAGATCGCCTGCGCACCGGCTTCGAGAAACAGCAGGAGGCCGATCGCGGCGATCATGGGATGCAATTCGGAAGATTTGCGCAGCGGATGAAACACCAGCCGCTCGGCGAGGATCGCGAGTAGCGCGACCGCGAGGCCGGAGCCGATCATCGCGAGCCAGTAGTTCCAGCCGAGCCGGCTCATCAGGTAGAACGAGACGAACGCGCCGACCATGTAGAACGCGCCGTGAGCGAAATTCGGCACGGCGAGAATGCCGTAGACCAGCGTGAGCCCGAGTGCGACGAGGCTGTAGATGCCGCCCAGCGTCAAGCCGTTGAGAAGCTGCTGCAAAAACATGTCCACGCTTTGACATCCTCCAACGGAGGCGCGCTGTGCAATCGTTACCCTTGCTGCCGGGAACGCATCGCCGCACGCCTGACTACGGACGGGACAACAGCCGCTTTCTCGAATCCGGCGACCGTTATCGACGGTTGTCGACGCTTAAAACACGCGCGCATCGGCGCAAACTGGAAATGGTGATGTGTGGCGGCGTTAGAGAAATTTGGCACGGGCGTTCGCTTTGCGTCAATAAGTTTTTCCATTTGATTGTTCTGCATTGCAGATTATTAGGGAAGTCACTTAGATAGCGCGCATCAAGTCGCCCATTCGCATGATCCGACGCGCCGCTTGTGCGGCGCGCCGGTATCTCGCGTTCTGCGGCGGTTAGAACATGTGCCGCATGCCGATATTTACGCCGGCCGTTGTGCCGGTTACTTCGTTCAGTGCATTGTTGACGGACAGTCCAGTGTGCATGGCGCCGTGATTGGTCACGAAGCCGGCCTGCCCATACACCACAGTAGCCTTCGAGAGGGAATAGTCGATCCCGGTGGACGCCAGGATCGAATTGTTCGACGAGTTGTTGCCATCGCGCGTGACCCAGACGCCCGCGTCGACGTTCAGCGCCGGTGTGATGCGATAGCTGGCGCCGCCCGAATAGACGCGATCGTTGAACGAGCCGGCCACCTTGTACTGCACGTAGGACGCCTTCACGGTCAGGTTGTTGAACACGTAGCTTGCGCCGATTGCACGGCCGTCGAATTCGACCACGCTCGGAATCGCGATCGATGCAGCGCTGCCGCCGGCGTTGCCGCTATAGAGCGCGGCATCGACGGTCAGCGTGCCCAGGTGGTAGCGCAGGCTCGCTGAGTACTGGCGGCCCGCCTGAAAGTCCCCGGCCGTGCCACCCAGCGCCATCATTGCGCTGGCTTGCAAACCAGCGATTTCCGGCGACGTGTACGAAATGCCGTTCGGGTTGAACAGCCCGGTCACAAAGACGTTGTTGAGATAGGTGACGAGACCGCTGCCGAAGTACGACATTTCGCGCGGATCGAAGTCGTACACCGCGAGGAAGAAGGGCGAGAACTGCAAACCGGCCTTGACCGTACCGTAGCGGCTGTCCAGGCCGACCCACGCCTGGCGCCCGAACGCGTTGCCGTTCGAATTGCTGAACGCGCCGTTGGCGATGCTGATACCGCTTTCGAGTTCGAAGATCGCACGCATGCTGCCGCCAAGATCTTCCGCGCCACGCAAGCCGAAGCGCGAACCGGAGAGGCCGCTGTCGGTGAACGAGTATTGACGGCCGGCGTTCTGACCGGTGGTCGCGTTAAGCGTTTTGTTGGTGTAGAGGATCGAGCCGTCGACGATACCGTACAGCGTGACACTGCTTTGCGCATGGGTGCTCTGGGCCGTGCCCAGGGCGCATGCGCCCACTAATCCAAGAATGGCTCCAATTCGATTGCGATGACTTGCCGGCATGCTTCGTGTCTCCTTGTTTATTGGAATCAATTGAACTGGCGAAGTAATGCTTGTGCTGCAAGATTCTGGCGATCTGGTGCGCGATACGATTTCTACAGGCGATAAAGAGCCCTCGCGATCTGATAAGGGATGCGAAATTTTGAATTTGCTGGTAGGCGTCTCGAGTCCGGTTGCCGGCTGGCTTGTCTCCTGAGTGCGGGGCGGCTCGGCGCTGCTAAGAGCTCATTGATCGCATGCTTGCGCACAGGATGCAGGCGCAATTTGGCACGACCGTTCGTTCTGTGTCAACGGGGGAAATCGCTCGTTTGGACTGCAATGCAGGCCAAAATAGGGAAAACACCTGGCGCTGAAGGTGCGCTTGAAGTGTGCCGTAAGGCTATGTAATACAAGGGGATTGCCGGAATTATCCGGTTTGAATTGCGATAGAGATGGTTGATGCGGTAGTTCTGCATTGCAGAACTATCAAACAACAGACTCAGCGCGCGCCGAACGTTTCTATCAGCATGTCGACGAATGCCTTCACCCGTGCCGTCATCTGCAACTGTTGCGGGTACACCGCATAGATGTCGGCATCCGGCGTGCGGTATTCCGGCAATACATGGATCAGACGGCCATCGGCGAGGTACTCCGCGATGTCCCATTCCGCCCGCATCAGAATGCCGTGACCGTCGAGCGCCCACTTCACCGCGATCTCGCCGTCATTGGTGGTGAGGTTGCCGCGCACTCGCACGGTCTCGGTCTTTTCGGCCGCGCCGCGTCCGCTGGTCAAACGCCATAACCCGTAGCCATCGTCGCCTTGACGAATGCCGATGCAGTTGTGTTGCGATAACTCCGCCGGACTGCGCGGTGCGCGTCGTTTGGTGAAATACGTTGGCGATGCGCACAGCAGCCGACGGTTGGACGCGACCCTGCGCGCAATCACGCGCGCATCCGGTGGTTCGCCGAAACGCACGCACACGTCGAAGGCGTCGTCGCTAATCGGTGGCGGGTCAACGGAGAGTTGCAGTTGCACGTCCACCTCGGGAAAGCGCCGCACGAATCGGGAAATGAGCGGCGCCACGTGACTGCGGCCGAAACCGAGCGTCGCGTTCACGCGCAACAGGCCTTTCGGGGCTGCTTGCGAGCCGCCGAGCAACTGGGCCAGGTCGTCCATTTCGCTCAGGATGCGCCGTGCCCGGGTGAGATATAGCTCGCCTTCCGGCGTGAGACTCATGCGCCGCGTTGTGCGGTTGACCAGCGACACGCCCGCGCGCGATTCCATCTGTGCCAGATGCTTACTCACGGCCGCCGTGCTCAAGCCGAGTTCGCGTGCAGTCGCGGTCAGGCTGCCGCTTGCAGCGAGCGTGGAGAAGAAGGCGAGGTCTTCCGGTTGTATTGACGAAGTCATGTTGAGTGGGCCAACGAGCGGGCCGTCGAGCAGCCCATTATTAACTTCAGGTTAAGGATGCTTTGAGTCTAGCAGCGTTTTCGCGTGCGGTTGTCATTCTAGGATGCAGCCATACGTTCAACACCAAGGAGACGCCCGTGAAAACCTATCGCATCGCAACCATTCCCGGCGACGGCATCGGCAAGGAAGTCGTGCCCGCGGGCCAACAGGTTCTCGAAGCCATCGCTGCGCGAAGCGACGCCTTCCAGTTCGAGTTCGAGAATTTCGACTGGGGCGGCGATTTCTACCGCCAGCACGGTGTGATGATGCCGGCCGATGGGCTGGATGCCATCCGCAACAAGGATGCGATTCTGTTCGGCTCGGCAGGCGACCCGCATATTCCCGATCACGTGACGCTTTGGGGTTTGCGCCTGAAGATCTGTCAGGGCTTCGATCAGTATGCGAACGTGCGTCCCACCCGCATCCTGCCCGGCATCGACGCGCCGTTGAAACGTTGTGGGCCGAAGGATCTCGATTGGGTCATCGTTCGCGAGAACTCGGAGGGTGAGTATTCCGGCGTAGGCGGACGTGCACACCAAGGCCATCCGATCGAAGTCGCCACCGATGTTTCGATGATGACCCGCGCGGGCGTCGAGCGCATTCTTCGATTCGCGTTCCGCCTCGCCCAATCGCGGCCGCGCAAGCTGCTGACGGTAATCACCAAGAGCAATGCGCAACGCCACGCGATGGTGATGTGGGACGAGATTGCCCTGGAAGTCTCAAAGGAATTTCCTGACGTCAAATGGGACAAGGAACTCGTCGACGCGGCCACCGCGCGCATGGTCAACCGTTCGGCCACGCTGGACACGATCGTCGCCACGAACCTTCACGCGGACATTCTCAGCGATCTGGCAGCGGCACTGGCCGGCAGCCTCGGCATCGCACCGACCGCGAATCTCGACCCCGAGCGCCGCTATCCCTCGATGTTCGAACCCATTCACGGTTCCGCTTTCGACATCATGGGTAAGGGTCTCGCCAATCCGGTCGGCACGTTCTGGTCGGTTGTGATGATGCTCGAGCATCTCGGCGAGATGGCCGCTGCCCAGCAATTGATGAGCGCGATCGAACGCATCACGGCCGACCCGTCGTTGCACACGGGCGACCTCGGCGGAACGGCCACGACCGTGCAGGTGACCGATGCCGTCTGCGCCATCCTCGCCGCGAAACCAGCGACGGAGTTCAAGGCCGCCTGAGCACGCGAGACGTAGTACGCGATACACAACGCCCGCATTAGACAAAAACAAAACGCCCGGACGACTACGTCACGGGCGATTCAAAGACTGGAGACTGGCATGGCCAATGAATTGCAAGCCCGTGTGGTTCGCAAGCTGACGTGGCGCATTTTGCCCTTCGTCATGCTGCTTTATTTTGTGAGCTTTCTCGATCGCGTGAACGTCGGCTTTGCCGCGCTCACGATGAACAAGGACCTCGGCCTCTCGCCGACCATGTTCGGGCTCGGCGGCGGCATCTTCTTTCTGGGGTATTTTCTGTTCGAAGTGCCCTCGAACCTCATTCTGAACAAGGTCGGTGCACGCATCTGGATTGCACGCGTGATGGTGACGTGGGGGCTGGTGTCGGCGGCCTCCGCGTTTGTCGTCGGGCCGAATTCGTTCTATACGCTGCGCTTTTTGCTCGGTGTGGCCGAAGCCGGTTTCTTCCCCGGCATCATTCTTTATCTCAGCCAGTGGTTTCCTGCACGGCAGCGCGCAGTCGCGGCGGCCGCGTTCATGGCGGCCGCACCTTTGTCGACCGCAATCGGATCGCCCATTTCAGGCGCCATCATGCAGATGCCGGCCCTGTTCGGCTTGAAAGACTGGCAATGGCTCTTCCTCATCGAAGCAATTCCAGCCGTCGTACTCGGGTTCGTGGTTCTGAAAGCGCTCACCGATTCGCCGGAAAAGGCGAAGTGGCTTGCCGCCGATGAGAAAGCGTGGCTCGTCGCAACGCTGCGCGAAGAACGCGCGGGACGAGAGTCGCAGGCAGGCCACGCTGCGGGTGCACTCGCCGCGCTGCGCGACCCGCGGGTGTGGATCATGTCGATGATCTACTTCGGCACCTCCGCGGGACTTTATACGCTCGGGCTGTGGGCGCCGTTGATCATTCGTCAATTCGGCTTTAGCGCACTAGGTACCGGTGCGTTGAACGCGATTCCCAGCGTGCTGGCTGTGATCGGCATGGTGATGTGGGCGCGCCATTCGGATCGCACTGGCGAGCGCACGTGGCATGTCGTGATTCCGTGCGTCGCTGCCGGCATCGGGCTCGCATGGGCAGGCTTTGCGGATACCGTCCTTGGGGTGGTGCTCGCACTGATCCTCGTGAACGTGGGCATCAGCGCGGCCAAGGCGCCGCTGTGGGCCATGCCGAGTACCTTTCTCTCTGGCGCCGGTGCGGCAGCCGGTATCGCCATGATCAACTCGATCGGCAACCTCGGCGGCTTCGTCGGTCCGTTTGCGATCGGCTGGCTGAAGAGTGTGACGGGGGGATATGCCGCCGGACTTTATGTCGTAGCGGCAAGTCTTGCGGTATCAGCCATGCTCGCGTTGGCTGTCGGCCGGCGAGGATATCGGGCGGCGCCTGCGCCGCAATGATCTCGCCAGGTTTCTGATTGGCTTCCTGATTGACGATGTGCCTCGCTCCCGCGCCAGTTGTTGTCCAATGACCCGGTGCGAATAATGATTAGCGCGGAAGGGCAAGGCATCATCGCGCGTATTCAATGCTTGAACAGTCGCGAGTCCTTACCCGCGAAATGCATCGTCGAAGATTGCGAAAAGCTTGTTGGGGGTGCGCCGTAACCTGAGCTGTCACCGTAGCCCGACATCTTGTGCGAGGGCTGCTGATATTGCGTACCTGCCTGATTGTTCTGTGTGTCGTGCATCGAGACGGTCGGTGCGGGTGTCGTATCGTTCATCGGTGCGTTCATCTGCTGCGCAAACGACAGGGTAGGGATGGCGACGATCGAAGCAATGAGCATGACGTGTTTGAGTGCTTTCATGAAGGCTCTCCAATAGTGTGATGGTGCCACGTCGACCATTCCGGTCGACGCGTACCCACAGAATAAGAAGCTTTCCTTAACTTCTCCTTAGGGGCGCTCAAACAACTTTCTTCCGCATTTTCAATCCCCATCCCAACCATGGCGTTCACGCCATTCACGTTCGTGCTCCTCATGCTCATGGTGGCGCCACCGCCGTTCGCGCCACTCCTGCCGCTCATGCCATTCACGGGCACGCCAGTCGTCGCCGTAGCCGTAGCCATATTCCACCACGGGCGGGGGCGCATAAACGACCGGCGGAGGCGCAATGTAGGCCGGCTGGGCAGGCACGAAAACCGGCCCGGGAATGCCGATGCCGATGCCCACATCGACGTGCGCGGAAGCGGCTGTGGAAGCCATTAATATCGCGCCGCCGAGAATCACTGATAATAGGTTCTTGCGCATGTTTTTCTTTTCGCCCGATGGTGGCGGGCGATGACAGTGAAGATGGTGCGCAGTTTAGGCAGGGCCGCGGTTTGCAGGTGCAAGAGGGATGCGAGATTGGTAACACGGAGTAACGGCGCGCAGCCTTAAGGTTGCCCTAATCTTGCGATCTGGTATTTTTCGCGGACAGACCGTCTGCTGCAGGTGGTTCGCGCCCGTCATGGGGCCTCGATCATTGATCATGGGGTCCAGCTCGCGGACGCGCAACAACGCCCGCTGAGGAGCGGTGCGCTTGCTGCGTTGCGGCAAAATGCGCCTGCCACGTCATCCGCACAGACTTTTTTCCCCTCCAGGCGGCCCTCACTTGCTCTGGCGCGACACGGACGGCCACCCACTCCAACACCCCGCAAACCCTTTACCAGAAGGGCTTCGCCCGCCACCAGCCAGCGCCCGCGCACTGGCGGTGTCGCATTTCCACATGTGCTTGTCGCAAATAGTCGGCTAGGCGTACTTTTTTCTGGCAACTATGTATGCACAGCGCGGACGGACGTCCGCCACGCGAGGAGAGCATTCAATGAATTCCCCCAAGGTCGTGGTCGAAGGGTTGTGCAAGGTGTTCGGCACCAACCCGAAACAGGCGATCGGCATGCTGGCAGGCGGCGCAACCAAAGAAGAGGTCTTTGCGCGCACCGGTCAGATAGTCGGTGTCCATAACGTGTCGTTCGAAGTCAAGGAAGGCGAGATCTTCGTGCTGATGGGCCTCTCGGGCTCCGGCAAGTCGACGCTGATTCGCCTGATCAACCGTCTCGTCGAGCCGACGGCCGGCAAGGTGCTGATCGACGGCCGCGATGTGGCCAGCGTGCCGCGCGCGGAATTGACGGCGCTGCGCCGCAAGGACATGAGCATGGTGTTCCAGTCCTTCGCGCTGATGCCGCAACGCACGGTGCTGTCCAACGCCGCGTTCGGGCTGGAAGTGGCGGGCATCGGCAAGAAGGAGCGCGAGAAGCGCGCCATGACCGTGCTCGAGCAGGTCGGCCTCGCGCCGTTCGCGCAAAAACTGCCGGCCCAGTTGTCCGGCGGTATGCAGCAACGTGTGGGTCTGGCACGGGCGCTGGCGGTCAACCCGTCGTTGATGATCATGGACGAGGCGTTCTCCGCGCTCGATCCGCTCAAACGCAAGGAAATGCAGAACGTGCTGCTCGATCTGCAACGCGAGCAGCAGCGCACCATCCTGTTCGTGTCGCACGATCTGGAAGAGGCGATGCGCATCGGCACCCGGATCGCGATCATGGAAGGCGGCAAGGTCGTCCAGGTCGGCACGCCCCAGCAAATCATCACCAATCCCGCCGACGACTACGTGCGCGCGTTCTTCGAAGGCATCGACACCAGCCGCTATCTGACGGCCGGCGACCTGATGCAGACGGACGCCGTGCCGCTCATGCAGCATTCGCCGCAGATCGACGCCTCGAGCGTGGCCGCCACGCTTAACGGCAGCGCCGAATACGCGTTCGTACTCGACAGCGAGCGCAAGTTCCGCGGCTTCGTGTGCCGCGATGCGATGGGCAGCGCGTCGCCGCAGCTCAATCACATCGAGTGCATCCGCCGCACTACGCCGCTGGACGACGTCGTCGAGCGCGTGGTGGCGAGCCGTGCGCCGCTGCCGGTCGTCGAAGCGGACGGCTCCTACTGCGGTTCGGTCAACAAGACGAACGTGCTGAACGTTCTCACGCGCCATCGAGGTTCCCATGTCTGAAGTCATTCCACTTGGCGCCTGGGTCGATCACGGCGTTCATTACCTGCTCGACCACGACGCTAAAACCTTCGACTCGATCGGCAAGGTCATCGAGAGTTTTGCCGCGCTGATCGAGCACGGCCTGCAAGCGGTACCGATGTGGGCGCTGATGGCGTTTTTCGTCGGTGTCGGTTTGTGGCGGGTGGGCTGGCGTTTCGCGCTGTTCACCTTGCTGGCGATGCTGCTGATCTACGGCACCGGCTTCTGGGATCAGATGGTGATCACGCTCGGTCTCACGCTGTCGTCGACCTTGATCAGTCTGCTGCTCGGCGTGCCGCTCGGCATCTGGACCGCGAAGAGCCGCACCGTCGAAATGATGGTGCGTCCCGTGCTCGATCTGATGCAGACCATGCCCGCGTTCGTCTACCTGATTCCGGCGGCGATGCTGTTCGGTCTCGGCCGCGTGCCGGGGATTCTTTCCACGGTGATCTTCGCGATGCCGCCTGCTGTGCGTCTCACGTCGCTCGGCATCAAGCATGTGAATCGCGAAATCGTCGAAGCTGGGCAGGCGTTCGGCTGCACGCCCTTGCAATTGCTCTACAAGGTGCAGTTTCCGAATGCGCTGCCGTCGATCATGACCGGCGTGAACCAGACCATCATGATGGCGCTCTCGATGGTGATCATCGCCTCGATGGTCGGCGCGGGCGGTCTCGGCAACGACGTGCTGGCGAGTATTCAACGGCTCGATATCGGCTTGGGTTTTGAAAGCGGCCTCTCGGTGGTGATGCTGGCGATCATTCTCGACCGCATCACGGAAAGTTTCGGCCGCTCGCCGGGTACGGCGCGGGCGCCTCTGTTGTCGGGCTTGCGCAGCGTCATGAAGGTGCGCCGGGCGCCGGCGGCCCAGCACGGCTGAGCCGCCTATGAAGCGCGACGCGATCTCTCCAGTTGTTGAGGCCCCATCCGATTCGCCGCTGTCCGGGCTCGCGCACTTCGGCTTTCTGACGCTGCCGAACTTTTCGATGATCGCGTTCACGAGCGCGGTCGAGGTGCTGCGCATGGCCAACTACGTGGGCCGCGCGCAGCACTACACATGGTCGGTGATTACACCGGACGGCGAGCCGGCGCGAGCGAGTAACGGCATCACCGTGAAGCCGACCACGACGCTGGCCGAAGCGGGCATGCCGGATGTGCTGATCGTCTGCGCCGGCTGGCATGTGCGCGACTACGTGGACGAGACGATCATCGCGTTGCTGCAAGATGTTGCGTCGAAGGGCATTCCGCTTGGCGGCATTTGCACGGGACCGTACGCACTGCTGGCCGCGAATCTGCTCGACGGTTATCGCTGTACCGTGCATTGGGAAGACATGTCGCCGTTGCACAAGAGTTACCCGCACGTACGTTTTGCCGGCGAACTGTTCGTGATCGACCGTGACCGGATGACCTGCACCGGCGGCACCGCGCCACTCGATCTGATGCTGAACCTGGTCGGCATGCGCCTCGGCCATGCAGTCGCGGCGCAAGTGTCCGAACAGTTCATCGTCGAGCGGATTCGTGGCTCGACGGATTATCAGCATATTCCCGTCGATGCACGGGTCGGTTTCTCGCGAGCGGAATTAATCGAAGTCGTGCGCTTGATGGAAGCGAATATCGAAGAGCCGTTGTCGCTCGACGAGCTCGCGCGGCTCGTGCATCTGTCGCAACGTCATTTGCAGCGGATGTTCAAGATGTTTCTGAGCGTATCGCCGACGCATTATTACCTGACCTTGCGTTTGCGTCGTGCGCGTGAACTGCTGCGCAATACTGATGCATCGATTGCGCGGGTAACGGCAGTATGCGGCTTTCATTCGCCGTGTCATTTCAGCAAGGCCTATCGCGCGCAGTTCGGTCACGCGCCGAGTGTGGAGCGACGCTTGTCGGCGTAGACGAGTCTGCATAAGTAAGTTGACGTCAATAAAGTCGACGCAAGAAGTCGCACTTTGAAAATCCGATTCGATTATTAAAACCAGTAAAGCATCAATCACCCAAAGGGAACGCCATGAAACGTTTGTGGGCTGCGTCGTTGTGCGCGCTGTCGGTGTCATCTGTCCTTGCCGCGGAACCTGCCACCTGCCGGGACGTCCGGTTCGCCGACGTCGGCTGGACCGATATCGCGGCGACGACCGGTCTCGCTTCGACCGTGCTTGAAGGGCTCGGCTATAAGCCGACCAAAACGATCGCTTCGGTGCCGATCACCTTTGCGGGTGTGAAGAGCAAGCAGATCGACGTGTTCCTCGGCTACTGGTCGCCGACCATGGACCCGATGATCGATCCGTTCAAGAAGGCCGGCCAGCTTACCGTGCTGCCGACGCCGAACCTGACCGGAGCGAAATACACGCTGGCCGTGCCGGATTACGCGTATCAGGCGGGCATCAAAACCTTCACCGACATTGCGAAGAACTACGACAAGCTCGACGGCAAAATCTATGGTATCGAGCCGGGTAACGACGGCAATGCGCTGATCAAGAAGATGATCGACAGCAACCAGTACGGTCTTGGCAAGTTCAAGCTGGTGGAGTCGAGCGAGGCAGGCATGCTGGTCGAAGTGAATCGCGCAGTTCGCGCCAGGAAGCCGATCGTGTTCCTCGGTTGGGAACCGCATCCGATGAACGTGCAGATGAAGATCGATTATCTGTCCGGCGGTGACGACGTGTTCGGCCCGAACTACGGCGAAGCCAGAGTGCTGACGGTCACGCCGAGCGATTACTCGACGCGTTGCCCGAACGTCGCGAAGCTCGTGTCGAACCTGCAGTTCACGACGGATATCGAAAACCACGTGATGCTGCCGATCATGAACAAGACGGATCCGAACAAAGCGGCGAAGGACTGGCTGAAGGCGAATCCGGCTGTGCTCGACAAGTGGCTTGCCGGTGTGAAGACCTTTGATGGGAAGGATGGGTTGCCGGCGGTGAAGGCTTATGTTGCTGGGAAATGAAGTTTGAGAGTTTGGGTTTAGCTTTCGCGCCGTTCCGGCGGCGCGAAAGCGGGACTGAAAAACCCGGACAACAAATCAACGAATGGCTCGCTCAAATCGCCTGAGCCCGTCCGGGAAAGGTTTCGTCATAGCCTGAACCGTCATCGACTTCAGCCGCCGTACCGCGTTGCTCGCGGTACATCATCGGCGGCAAACCGAACTGCTTGCGGAATTCGCGGCCCAGATGCGAGGCATCGGAAAAGCCGCAACTCGACGCGATATCCGCTACCGTTTTATCCGAACTCGTCAACAGCCAGGCGGCAGTGCGCAAACGCACCTGCTTCGCGTAGGCCTGAGGCGCCTTACCGGTTTGCGCCTTGAAGAGCCTTTCGAGCTGCCGCGGCGACAGATCGAGTTTGCGCGCCAGTTCATCGAGCGATAGCGATCGCCCCACATGCTGTTCCATCAGCAGAATCGCGCGCTTCACCTTTGGATGCGCGGCAGGTGCCAACCCAGGTGGATGCGGCTGCGGTGCGTTGCCCTTCTGCATATCGTCCACCAGCAGAATCCGCAGCGCCTTCTGCACCGTGGCCGTTTCGAAGTGGCGCAGCAGAATCGCGGCCGCCACGTCGATCGACGCCCGCCCACCGGAACACGTAATGCGTCGGCGGTCGATCACAAATAGCCGATCCGCCACCAACGCCTCCTCGTTGACCGCCGGAAAGCGCTCGATAAAATCCCAGTAGTGAAACCAGCTCACGCAGATGCGGTGGCCTTCCAGCACGCCCGCGCGCATCAGCGAGAACACGCCGGTGCACATGCCGACGAGGGTTGCATCCGTGGCGGCGGCGCGGCGGATGAAGGCCAGCGTCGCATCGTTCGCAGCCGGCCCTGAATGCAGCAGGCCGCCCACCACAACGACGTAATCGAAGGGCTCGGCGTTGTCGAATGTTTCCCACGGCGTGATCTGGATCCCGCAACTGGCACGCACCGGAGCGAGGGTTTCCCCTATCACGCTCCACGAGCAGCGCACGGGCTTGCTGAAGTCGCCTTCGTCCGCGGACAGGCGCAACAGGTCGACGAAACCCGAGAACGCCGTCAGCGTGAAGTTCGGCAGCAGGATGATGCCGAAGCGGATGCGTTGCTTCGAGGTGCCGTCGATCGATTGAAGGGGAAGCGGTTCAGCGGAATTCATGCATGCAGCCAGCAAGGGAAAGGGGTTGAAACAAGCATAGCACCGGGGACAGGGACGCTTAAGCGGCTCATGTCGCAAATGCGTCAGAAGTCATCGCAAATCCGCCGCAGCGCTTGGCCGGCGGCCCGCTTGACGCCACTATCCCACTGTCATGCCGTTTTTATTCTATCGGTCCAATTTGACGTGCGGTGCAATAGGGGCTAGTTCAAGCCAAACCCGGCACCCAAGGTATCGCAACGTATAAGGCACGTCATGAACGTCAGCGTCTTCGATCTGTTCAAGATCGGCATCGGTCCCTCAAGCTCGCACACCGTCGGGCCGATGATTGCTGCTTGCCGTTTTGCCTCGCATATCGAAGACGCCAATCTGCTGAGCTTCGTGCGGCGCGTCAAGGTCGAGCTGTTCGGCTCGCTCGGCGCGACCGGGAAAGGGCATGGCACGGACAAGGCGGTCCTGCTCGGCCTTGAAGGCAATCTACCCGACCTGATCGACCCGGACGTGATCGAACCGCGCCTGCAGGCGATTCGCGAAACGAAGCAACTGGTGCTGCTCGGCAAGCATCCGGTCAAATTCGACGAGCGCGAGCAACTCGGCTTCTTCCGCAAGTTGATGCCGGGCGCGCCGGGCTCGAGCATCGTGCATCCGAACGGCATGCGTTTTCAGGCCTTCGACGAGAACGGCCAGTTGCTGGTGGAGAAGGAGTATTACTCGATCGGCGGCGGCTTTGTGATCAATCGCGAGGGCGACCGCGTCAATGGCTTGCGCGCTGGGGCGGAGGTGCCGTTTCCGTTTCGGACCGGCGACGATCTGATGCGTGTGTGCCGCGAAACCGGTTTGTCGATCGCGCAGGTGACGCTGCGCAACGAATGCGCGTCGCGTACCGAACAGGAAGTGCGCGAAGGGCTGCTGACGATCTGGCGCGTCATGTCCGCCTGCGTCGAGCGTGGCTGCAAGGTGCGTGGCGAGTTGCCCGGCCCGATGCATGTGAAGCGCCGCGCCGCCGACCTGTGCGCGCAATTGCGTTCGCGTTCGGAAGAGTCGCTGCGCGATCCGCTGTCGATGCTCGACTGGGTCAACCTTTACGCGATGGCCGTGAACGAAGAGAACGCAGCGGGTGGGCGCGTCGTCACGGCGCCGACCAACGGCGCGGCCGGTGTGATTCCGGCGGTGCTGCATTACTACGTGAAGTTCATGCATGCGTCGAACGACGAGGGCATCGTCACCTTCCTGCTGACGGCCGCGGCGATCGGCATCATCTACAAGGAAACCGCCTCGATCTCGGGCGCCGAAGTGGGCTGCCAGGGCGAGGTCGGCGTTGCGTGCTCGATGGCTGCCGCGGCGCTTGCCGCCGTGATGGGCGGCACGCCGACGCAAGTGGAAAACGCCGCCGAGATCGGCATGGAACACAACCTCGGCATGACTTGCGACCCGGTTGGCGGCCTCGTGCAGATTCCCTGCATCGAACGCAACGCGATGGGCGCGATCAAGGCGCTCAACGCGGCGCGCATGGCGATGAAGGGCGACGGCCAGCACTACGTGTCGCTGGACAACGTGATCAAGACGATGCGTGAAACCGGCGCGGATATGAAGACCAAATACAAGGAGACGTCGCGCGGTGGACTCGCCGTGAACGTCATCGAGTGTTGAACAAGTTGAGAATCAAAGAGTAACAACAGGACCCAAAGGACCAACAATGAGCCGCTATTCGATATTCAGCCTGTTGCGCAACGGGATGTCGTATCACGAGAACTGGGAGCGTCAGTGGAAGAGCCCCGAGCCTAAGCGTGAATACGACGTCGTGATCGTCGGCGGCGGCGGGCATGGCCTCGCCACTGCCTATTACCTCGCGAAGGAGCATGGCGTGCGCAATATCGCCGTGCTGGAGAAAGGCTGGATCGGCGGCGGCAATACCGCGCGCAATACGACCATCGTGCGCTCGAATTATCTTTGGGACGAATCGGCCGCTCTGTACGAGAAGGCGATGAAGCTGTGGGAAGGTCTCTCGCAAGACCTGAACTACAACGTGATGTTCAGCCAGCGCGGCGTGATGAACCTCGCGCACACGCTGCAGGACGTGCGCGATACTGAGCGCCGCGTGAATGCAAACCGGCTGAATGGCGTGGATGCCGAGTTCCTCACGCCGGAGCAGATCAAGGAAATCGAGCCGACCATCAATCTGAACAGCCGCTATCCGGTGCTCGGGGCGTCGATTCAACGTCGCGGCGGTGTGGCGCGACACGATGCAGTAGCGTGGGGCTTCGCACGCGGCGCGGATCAGCATGGTGTCGATATCGTGCAGAACTGCCAGGTCACGGGGATTCGCCGCGACGGTAGCCAGGTGGTTGGCGTGGATACCACCAAGGGTTTCATCAAGGCGAAGAAGGTCGCGGTGGTCGCGGCGGGCAATACGTCGTCGCTCGCCGATATGGCGGGTATCCGTTTGCCTTTGGAGAGCCATCCTTTGCAGGCTTTGGTCTCCGAGCCGATCAAACCGGTCGTCAATACGGTGGTGATGTCGAACGCGGTGCACGCGTACATCAGCCAGTCCGACAAGGGCGACCTGGTGATTGGCGCGGGCGTCGATCAGTACACGGGCTTCGGTCAGCGCGGCAGCTTCCAGATCATCGAAGGCACGCTCGAAGCGATCGTCGAAATGTTCCCGGTGTTTTCGCGCGTGCGGATGAACCGCCAGTGGGGCGGCATCGTGGATGTATCGCCGGATGCGTGCCCGATTATCAGCAAGACCGACGTGAAGGGGCTTTATTTCAATTGCGGCTGGGGTACGGGTGGCTTCAAGGCGACGCCTGGGTCGGGGTGGGCTTATGCACACACGATCGCGAAGGACGAGCCGCATCCGCTGAACGCGCCGTTCTCGCTGGATCGTTTTTACACCGGCCACCTGATCGACGAGCACGGCGCTGCCGCTGTTGCCCACTAACGCACATTAGGAAAACCAGATGCTTCTGATCGAATGCCCTTGGTGCGGGCCACGCGCCGAAACCGAATTTTCCTGCGGCGGCGAAGCGGATATTGCGCGCCCGCTCGACACCGACAAGCTCACCGACAAGGAATGGGGTGACTACCTGTTCATGCGCAAGAATTCGCGCGGCGTGCATCGCGAGCAATGGATGCACGCGCAAGGATGCCGCCGCTGGTTCAAGGCCCAGCGCGACACCGTGAGCTACGAGATTCAGGGCTACGAGACGTTCGAACGTCCTCTGCTCGCGATGGACAGCACCGACGCTAACGCACAAGACAAGGCACACGAGGGCAAGGCACCATGAGCCAGAAAGACCGACTCCCCAGCGGTGGGCGCATCAACCGTGCGATCGTACTGAACTTCACGTTCAACGGGCGCAAGCTTCAGGGTTATCAGGGCGACACGCTCGCGTCCGCGTTGCTCGCGAACGGCGAGCACTTCGTGGCGCGCAGCTGGAAGTACCACCGGCCGCGCGGCATCGTGACGGCGGGTGTGGAAGAGCCGAATGCGGTTGTGCAGCTCGAAACCGGCGCATACACGGTGCCGAACGCGCGTGCGACTGAAGTGGAGTTGTATCAGGGACTCGTCGCGACCAGCGTGAACGCGCAGCCGAGCATCGAAAAAGACCGCATGGCGATCAACCAGAAGTTCGCACGCTTCATTCCGGCGGGCTTCTACTACAAGACCTTCATGTGGCCGCGCAAATTCTGGCCGAAATATGAGGAAGTGATTCGCGATGCGGCCGGTCTCGGCAAGGCGCCCGAGCAAACCGACGCGGACCGCTACGACAAGTGCTTTGCGCACTGCGACGTGCTGGTGGTCGGCGGTGGCCCGACGGGGCTGGCGGCCGCGCATGCGGCGGCATTGTCCGGCGCACGCGTGACGCTGATCGACGATCAGCCGGAACTCGGCGGCTCGCTGCTGTCGTGCCGCGCGGAGATCGACGGCAAACCGGCGCTGCAATGGGTCCACAAGATCGAAGACGAGTTGCGGCAGATGCCCGATGTGAAGATCCTGTGCCGCAGCACCGCATTCGGTTACCAGGACCATAACCTCATCACCGTCACGCAGCGGCTCACCGAGCATCTGCCGGTGTCGCAGAGAAAAGGCACGCGCGAACTGATGTGGAAGATCCGCGCGAAACGCGTGATTCTCGCAACAGGCGCGCATGAGCGGCCGATCGTATTCGGCAACAACGATCTACCGGGCGTGATGTTGGCCTCGGCCGTGTCGACCTATCTGCATCGCTATGCGGTGCTACCGGGCCGCAATGCCGTCGTGTTCACGAACAACGATGACGGCTATCAATGCGCGCTCGATCTGAAAGCGGCCGGTGCCCAGGTGACGGTCGTCGATCCGCGGGCGGCCGAATCGAAGGGCACGCTGCCCGCGCTTGCGCGGCGCTATGGCGTCAAGGTGATGAACGGTGTGGCGGTGACAGCGGCGCACGGCAAGCTGCGGGTTGCCTCGGTCGAAGTGGCGTCGTATTCGAACGGACAGGTCGGTGCGAAGCAGGGCGATCTACCCTGCGATCTGCTCGCGATGTCCGGCGGCTGGAGCCCGGTGCTGCATCTGTTCGCGCAATCGGGCGGCAAGGCGCACTGGCATGACGACAAAGCCTGCTTCGTGCCGGGCAAGGCGATGCAAGCCGAGACGAGCGTTGGTGCGTGTGCCGGCGATTTCACGCTAGGACAGGGGATTCGCTTCGCGGTCGATGCCGGTGTCGAGGCGGCGCGTGCAGCGGGGTACATCGTTGCGCGACCGAATCCGGTGCACGTGGCCGAGGTTAGCGAAACGAAGATGCAGCCGCTGTGGCTGGTCGGCGGCCGCGAACTGGCGACGCGCGGGCCTAAGCAGTTCGTCGACTTCCAGAACGACGTGTCGGCAGCCGATATTTTTCTCGCGGCGCGCGAAGGTTTCGAATCGGTCGAACACGTGAAGCGCTACACGGCGATGGGTTTCGGCACCGATCAGGGCAAGCTCGGCAACATCAATGGTATGGCGATTCTCGCGCAGGCACTCGGCAAGACGATTCCCGAAACCGGCACGACGACGTTCCGCCCGAACTACACGCCGGTTACGTTCGGCACGTTTGCCG
Organism: Paraburkholderia aspalathi; assembly: GCF_900116445.1. GTDB lineage: Bacteria > Pseudomonadota > Gammaproteobacteria > Burkholderiales > Burkholderiaceae > Paraburkholderia > Paraburkholderia aspalathi. The sequence continues at coordinate 38,487 of NZ_FPBH01000032.1, read as the reverse complement.
GCCGCGAGCTGGGTGAGTTTCTCGATCCGGTGCGCAAGACCGCGGTGCACGAATGGCACGTGGAAAACGGTGCGGCGTTCGAGGACGTCGGCAACTGGAAGCGCCCCTGGTACTTCGCGAAGGCCGGCGAGGACATGCATGCCGCGGTTGCGCGCGAGTCGCTCGCGGTGCGCACGAGCGTCGGCATTCTCGATGCTTCGACGCTCGGCAAGATCGACATCCAGGGCCCCGATGCGGCGAAGTTGCTGAATTGGGTCTACACGAATCCGTGGAGCAAGCTGGAAGTCGGCAAGTGCCGCTACGGCCTGATGCTCGACGAAAACGGCATGATCTTCGACGACGGCGTGACCGTGCGTCTTGCCGACCAACACTACATGATGACGACCACCACGGGTGGCGCAGCGCGCGTGCTGACGTGGCTCGAACGCTGGCTGCAAACCGAGTGGCCGGATATGCGCGTGCGTCTCGCTTCCGTGACGGATCATTGGGCGACGTTTGCGGTGGTCGGTCCGAACAGCCGCAAGGTCCTGCAGAAAGTTTGCCACGACATCGACTTTGCGAACGCGGCGTTCCCGTTCATGAGCTATCGCGAAGGCACCGTGGCGGGTGCGGCATCGCGCGTGATGCGGATCAGCTTCTCGGGCGAACTGGCTTATGAAGTGAACGTGCCCGCGAACGTCGGCCGCGCGGTGTGGGAGGCGCTGATGGCTGCGGGCGCGGAATTCGACATCACGCCGTATGGCACGGAAACCATGCACGTGCTGCGTGCCGAGAAGGGCTACATCATCGTCGGCCAGGACACGGATGGGTCGATGACGCCGTACGACCTCGGCATGGGCGGGCTGGTCGCGAAGTCGAAAGACTTTCTCGGCAAGCGTTCATTGACGCGCTCGGATACGGCGAAGGCCGGCCGTAAGCAACTGGTCGGGCTGCTCGCGGACGATCCTACGTTCGTGATCCCCGAAGGCTCGCAGATCGTCGCCGGTCCGTTCCAGGGCGATACCGCACCGATGCTCGGCCACGTCACGTCGAGCTATTACAGCCCGATCCTGAAGCGCTCGATTGCAATGGCGGTAGTGAAGGGCGGTCTCGACAAGATCGGCGAAACGGTCACGATTCCGCTCGCGAGCGGTAGACAGATTGCGGCCAAGGTCACCAGCTCGGTGTTCTACGACAGCGAAGGAGCACGTCAACATGTGGAATGAAACAAGAGGGACAGTGTCGGCGGTGGATCGCGCTGTCGGCCAGCAAACGGGCGTGTGGCAGGAGTCGCCGCTGGTGGGCGCGGATGCGCTGCTGAAGAAGCATCAGGCGACGGTGTCGGCGGCGTTCCGTTTGAGCGAGCGGCCGTTTCTGGAACTGGTGAACGTGCGCGGCGACACGCGTGACGCGGCGTTCGTGAGCGCGGTGGAAAGCGTGATCGGCTGCCGGCCGCCCGAGAAGGCGAACACGATTGCACGCGGCAATGGCTACGACATGCTGTGGCTTGGCCCTGACGAGTGGCTGGTGCGCTCGGCCATGGCGCACGACGCGACGCGTACCGCGCCGTTGCAGGCGAAACTCGGCGCGGCATTTGTGGGCGTGTTCGCGTCGGCGGTGGATATCGGCAGCGGCTATACGGTGCTCGAGATCAGTGGCACTCGAACGCGTGAAGTGCTGGCGCGCGGTTGTCCGCTCGATCTGCATCCGAAACTGTTCAGCGAGGGGCAGTGCGCACAGAGTCACTTCTTCAAGGCGTCGATGACGTTGTTGCCCACCGGCGCAGACAGCTTCGATATCATCGTGCGCCGCAGTTTTGCGGACTACTTCGTCAAGATCATGCTCGATGCGGCCGAGCCGTTGATGTCGTGAAGCGCGGCGGGTGGCGTCCTGCTAGTGAGGCACCGCTCGCGGCTTTCCCGACCGCCGACTGACATGACGTCGACACGTCTAGCCACCGCGCGTCTCACCGAACGCGTGTGCCAACAGGGCGATGCCCATGCCGCGCTTGCGCTGCTCGATCAGAGCATCGTATTGCGGCATCGGCGCATCGCGTTGATTCGCTATCTCCTTGCACAGCAGTTGGGCGCGCCGCTGCAGTCGCGGCATCACGAATACGTTGAGAAGATCGCCGCTCGTTTGAGTGCGGATGCGCTCGCGCGGATTGCCGGCGCTGCGCGGGCGCGGTTGCGGCCCTAACGACGCCCTCGTTCCATCCCGATGACGTATTCCTTCTATGTGGCCGATTTATGTCGGCGTCTACTGAATACGCACTGATCGGAACGTCCACGCGGCAGCCGCCGCATCAACGAGGGCATGACATGTCTACCGTTTTTCAGCCTCGCGCGAGCGCAGCCGCCAGACTCGAACGTCTGCCGTTCTCCGGATATCACCGGACCATTTTCATCATCATCGCGATCGCGTTCTTTTTTGACTCGGTCGATCTCGGCACGATGACCTTCGTGCTCGGTTCGATCAAGAGCGAATTTCATCTGTCGAGCGCGACGGCAGGGTTGGTTGCGAGTGCGAGCTTCTTCGGTATGGTGATCGGCGCGGCGGTTGCCGGATTGCTGGCCGATCGCTTCGGACGGCGCCCCGTATTTCAGTGGAGCATGGTGCTGTGGGGGCTCGCGTCGTATCTGTGCTCGACCGCGCAGAGCGTCGAGTCGCTGATTTTCTATCGCGTGCTGCTCGGTTTTGGCATGGGCATGGAGTTTCCCATTGCGCAGACGCTCCTGTCCGAATTTGTGCCTGCCAAGTCACGGGGACGACTGATCGCGTTGATGGATGGCTTCTGGCCGCTCGGGTTTATCACGGCAGGCGTGGTGTCGTATTTCGTGTTGCCGGCGTTTGGGTGGCGCACGGAGTTCGCGTTGCTGGCGATTCCCGCCGTGTTCGTGCTGATCGTGCGCCGCGTCGTGCCGGAATCGCCGCGCTGGCTGGAGCATCGCGGACGCCTCGCCGAGGCGGACAAGATCCTCGCCGAGGTCGAAGTGAAGGTGATGAAAGCGGCCGGACTGAGCCAGTTGCGCGCACCGGTGATGCTGCAGGAACCGCCTGCAGCGAAGGGCACCAGTGCGTTCCGCGAGATCTGGAGCGTGGCCTACCGGCGTCGCACGATCATGGTGTGGACGTTGTGGTTCTTTGCGTTGCTCGGTTTTTATGGGCTCACGTCGTGGCTCGGTGCGTTGATGCAACAAGCGGGTTTCGCTGTGACGAAGTCGGTGCTGTATACGGTACTGATTTCGCTCGGCGGGATTCCGGGTTTTATCTGCGCTGCGTGGCTCGTGGAGCGCTGGGGACGTAAGCCGACCTGTATCGCGTCGCTGGCGGGCAGCGCGGTGATGGCGTATGTCTACGGGCAAACCGCGCTGCACGCGCAAACGCCGACGCTGCTGATTTGCGCCGGACTTGCGATGCAGTTTTTTATGTTTGCGATGTGGGCGGTGCTTTACACCTATACGCCTGAGCTTTATGGCACGGGAGCGCGGGCTACGGGGTCTGGGTTTGCGTCAGCGATTGGACGTGTGGGCTCGTTGATCGGGCCTTATGTAGTCGGCGTGGTGTTGCCGATGTTCGGGCAAGGCGGCGTGTTTTCGCTTGGCGCGATGTGTTTTGTGATCGCTGCCGCGGCAGTATGGATCATGGGGATCGAGACGCGTGGGCTGGCGTTGGAGACCTTGGTGTCGGAAGCGGTCGAGCCGGACGCGCAGGGAGTGTTGAGTCCTGCGCGGGAGTGACGCTTACCGAGTGTCCAGTCTCGTCTGAGAATAACCGCTTACCCTCTGAGCGAACACGAAAAAAGCCGCGAAATGTTCGCGGCTTTTTTACTTCCGGTGGGGGCGGCTGTCGGTGTCGACGCGGATTAGACCGCCGCTACTTCCCGCTTCCGTGAAACCGCTCCATTCGCCACGAAGTACGGCGTCTCCACCCGCTCCAGCGCCTCCCGCCCGCGAATCCGATCGGCGATCTTCTCCGCAAGCATGATCGTCGGCGCGTTCAGATTGCCGGTTGTGATCTGCGGCATGATCGACGCATCGACGACGCGTAGCGCGTCAAGCCCATGCACGCGTCCCTCGCTATCCACCACAGCCATATCGTCATAACCCATCTTGCACGAGCACGACGGATGAAACGCGGTCTCCGCACGCATGCGCACAAACGCGTCGAGTTGCTCATCGGTGGTCAACTCCGCGCCCGGATTCAACTCACGCCCGCGATAACGATCGAGCGCAGGCTGCCGCATGATCTCGCGCGTAATACGGATCCCGTCACGGAATTCGCGCCAGTCGAGCGGATCGGCCATGTAATTGAACAGGATGCTCGGATGCGCCGCAGGATCGCGTGACGTGAGCTTCACGCGTCCACGGCTTGGCGAACGCATCGAGCCGACATGCGCCTGGAAACCGTGCATCTTGATCGCGTTGGAACCGTTGTAGTTGATCGCGACGGGCAGGAAGTGATACTGGATGTTCGGCCACAGGTCCTCATCGCGGGTACGGATGAAGCCGCCCGCTTCGAACTGATTGCTCGCCCCAATACCCGTGCCGTTAAACATCCATTCAAGCCCGATGGCAGGTTGATTCCACCATTGCAACGCGGGATACAGCGAAATCGGCTCCTTGCATTCGTACTGGATGTACATCTCCAGATGGTCCTGCAAGTTTTCACCGACACCAGGCAGATCGTGCACGAGTGGCACGTCAAGCTCGCGCAGCCACGTCGAACGGCCGACGCCTGAGCGTTGCAACAATTGCGGCGAGGCAATCGCGCCACTGCACACCAGCACTTCGCGGCGAGCGTGCGCTGTTTCGGCATTACCGTGATGCAGATACGTGACGCCAATCGCGCGCTTGCCGAGGAACAGCACGCGATCGGTCATGGCATGCGTCACGATGGTCAGATTCGGGCGTTTCTTCGCGCGATCCAGATAGCCGCGTGCGGTGCTGGCGCGTCGGCCGTTTGCCGTGACCGTGCGATCCATTGGGCCGAAGCCTTCCTGCTGGTAGCCGTTCAGGTCGTCGGTACGCGGGAAACCCGCCTGCACGCCGGCCTCGACCATCGCCGCGAACAAGGGATTGTTGCCCGGCTTGCTCGTCGTCACATGGACCGGGCCGTCGCCGCCGTGATACGCGTTTGCGCCGACATCGCGTGTTTCGGCTTTGCGGAAGTACGGCAGGCAATCCAGATAGGTCCAGTTTTCCAGCCCAGAACGCGTTGCCCAACCGTCGTAGTCGAGCGCATTGCCGCGGATATAGCACATGCCGTTGATCAGCGACGAACCACCGAGCCCCTTGCCGCGCCCGCACTCCATGCGTCGGTTGTTCATATGCGGCTCGGGGTCCGTTTCGTACGCCCAGTTGTAACGCCGACCCTGCAACGGATAGGCGAGGGCTGCGGGCATCTGCGTGCGGAAATCGAAACGGTAGTCGGGGCCGCCTGCTTCGAGGAGCAGCACGGTCACGTCCGCGTCTTCGGTCAGGCGCGAAGCGAGCACGTTGCCCGCTGAACCCGCGCCGACGATGATGTAGTCGTATTCGTTCGAAGCCATCGCCAACCCTCCTTAAAACACCGGTTGATACGGGCCGAGTTCGACCTGCACGGACTTGATGCGCGTGTAGTGTTCGAGCGTGGTAATGCCGTTCTCACGGCCGACGCCCGATTGCTTGTAGCCACCTACCGGCATTTCCGCGGGTGACTCGCCCCAGGTGTTGATCCAGCAGATACCCGCTTCGAGCCGATGAATCACGCGATGCGCACGCGCCAGGTTCTCGGTGACAACGCCCGCAGCAAGACCGTAAGCGGTGTTATTGGCGCGCGAGATTGCTTCGTCTTCGTCATCGAAAACGAGGATGCTCATCACCGGGCCGAAGATTTCTTCGCGCACGATACGCATGTCGTCATGGCAGCCGGTGAAAACCGTCGGCTCGACGTACTGGCCGTTGCCGAAGTGGCCTTCCGTCAGCCGCTTGCCGCCTGCGAGGAGCCGCGCGCCGTCCTGCACGCCGCTTTCGATGTAGGCGAGCACTTTCTGCAATTGCGCGGCGCTGACCAGCGGGCCGAAGTTGGTGTCGGCGTCCGTGGGTGCGCCGACGCGAATCCGCCTCACACGTTCCAGCACCAGCGCTTCGAATCGTTCCAGCACGCTACGCTGCACAAAGACGCGTGTGCCGTTCGTGCAGACCTGGCCGGAGCTGAAGAAGTTGGCGCTCATCGCGATGTCGGCGGCACGTCCGAGGTTGGCGTCGTCGAATACGAGCAGGGGGGACTTGCCGCCCAGTTCCATCGTCACTTCTTTCAACGACGAGGCGCCTGCCAGCGACATCACCTTCTTGCCCGTTTCAACGCCGCCGGTGAACGAGATCTTCTCGATGTCGGGATGTGCGGCGAGCATCGCCCCCACGCGGCCGTCGCCTTGCACGACGTTGAACACACCGGCTGGTACACCGGCTTCGGTATAAATCTCGGCGAGTTTCAATGCGGACAGCGGAGTGATTTCGCTCGGCTTGAAGATCATCGCATTGCCGGCTGCCAACGCGGGCGCCGATTTCCAGCATGCGATCTGGATTGGGTAATTCCATGCGCCGATACCTGCGCACACGCCCAGCGGTTCACGCCGCGTATAAACAAACGAAGAGGGCCGCAACGGAATCTGCTGACCTTCAATCGCGGTCGCCAACCCTGCGTAGTACTCGATCACGTCCGCGCCGGTGACGATATCGACCGCCCGAGTCTCCGCAATCGCCTTGCCGGTGTCGCGTGTTTCGAGTGCGGCGAGTTCGTCATTGCGTTCACGCAGGATCTCGACCGCGCGGCGCAGGATGCGCGAGCGCTGCATCGCCGTGAGCGCGGCCCACTCGCGTTGACCATCACGTGCCGATTGCACGGCGCGATCCACGTCCGCCGCTGAGGCTTGTTGCACGGCGGCGAGCGTTTCTCCCGTGGCGGGGTCGAGCGTGTCGAAGGTCTCGCCGCTGGTCGCGTCGACGTAGGCGCCGCCTATATAGAGACGTTGCGTTTCGAATACCGCCATGAGTTGCTCCTTTTTTCGGAAATGTTCGCTGGTCTAGTTACGTGCTTCCAGCACCAGATCGATGTATTCGTTTGCCATGCGCAGTGCAGCCTTGGTATCAAACGGCTCACCGGACAAAGCGCCACGCAGCCATAGCCCATCGATCAGTGCCGCGAGGCCGCTCGCCGCACGGCGCGCCGCCGGACGTGGCAGCGCTTTGGAAAAATCCGCGCACAGGTTCGAGTTCAAGCGCCGCGTGTTTACGTATTGCAGCCGGCGCAATTGCGGCTTGTGCATGCTCTCGGACCAGAACGCGAGCCACGTTTTCATGACGGGGCCGCTGGTCTGCTCGGCGTCGAAATTCGCCGCGACGACCGCGCGCAATTTCGAACGTGGATCGGCCTTCGCCGCACGACGACGTCTCGACGTGGCTTGCCACAGATCGCGCAGCACGTGGCGCATGGTGGCTTCGAGCAAACCGTCCTTGTCGCCAAAATAGTGGCTGACGATGCCGGTGGAAATGCTCGCGCGCTGCGCGACCGAAGCGAGCGTCGCACCGGCGAGACCAGTCTGGTCGATGGTCAGCAGCGTTGCGTCGATCAGCTGGGCGCGGCGGATTTCGCGCATTCCAAGTTTGGGCATGGGGCTGGAGGCGGCGGGCGCAGGCCAGCCGCCCAAGTGTTCGATGGGGAATACTAGTTTTTTTATATTGAACGGTCAATCAATAAAAACCGGGTTGCATCAACGTGGGCATGGGTTGCGCCCGGCGTGTCGGTTCCTGCCAAACCGGTGTCGTGTTCGGTACATGTCCTTTGTTTCAGCGGGCGCTACGCTCGTTGAACGGCGCGTCACGTAGAGTCAGACGCGCCGCTCACGAGATATGGAGACAGACAAATGAGCAGCAATCGCGGTGTCGTGTATCTAGGGCAGGGCAAGGTGGAAGTGCAGTCGATCGACTTTCCGAAGATGGTCGATCCGCGTGGCCGGTCAATCGGTCACGGCGTGATCCTGAAGGTGGTAAGCACAAATATTTGCGGCTCCGATCAGCACATGGTGCGTGGCCGCACGACCGCCGAGGTCGGCCTGGTACTCGGCCACGAGATCACCGGCGAGGTGATCGAGGTGGGCCGCGATGTTGAAACGTTGAAGGTTGGCGACCTGGTGTCGGTACCGTTCAACGTCGCTTGCGGACGCTGTCCGACCTGCAAGGCGCAGCACACCGGCGTGTGTTTGAATGTGAATCCGTCGCGGGCGGGCGGCGCTTATGGCTACGTCGACATGGGTGGCTGGATCGGCGGCCAGGCCGAGTATGTGCTGGTGCCGTACGCCGACTTCAATCTGCTGAAATTCCCCGACTACGCGCAGGCGATGTCGAAAATCCGCGACTTGACGTGTCTGTCCGACATTCTGCCGACCGGCTATCACGGCGCGGTGATGGCAGGCGTGAAGCCTGGCGCTACCGTTTATATCGCGGGCGCGGGGCCGGTGGGGATGGCGGCGGCTGCATCCGCACGCTTGCTGGGCGCAGCCTGCACGATCGTTGGCGATATGAATGAGGCGCGTCTCGCGCATGCTCGCAAGATGGGTTTCCAGACCATCGACCTGTCGAAGGACGCGACGCTCGGCGAGCAGATCGAACAGATTCTCGGCAAGCCCGAAGTGGATTGCGCGGTGGACTGCGTCGGTTTCGAGGCGCACGGTCACGGCAGCAGCGGCTCGCACGAGGAAGCACCAGCCACGGTGCTTAATTCGCTGATGGAAATCACGCGTGCCGCGGGCGCGATCGGCATTCCGGGCCTGTATGTAACGGACGATCCGGGCGCCACCGATGCCGCTGCCCGCAAAGGCAGCCTGAGCATCCGCTTCGGCCTCGGCTGGGCCAAGTCGCACTCGTTCCACACGGGGCAGACGCCGGTGATGAAGTACAACCACAATCTGATGCAGGCGATCCTGTGGGACCGGCTGCCGATTGCGGATATCGTGAACGTGACGGTCGTCTCGCTCGATCAGGCCCCGGACGGTTACCGGCAGTTCGATGGCGGCGCGCCGAAGAAGTTTGTGATCGACCCGCACGGGTTGCTGAAAGCGGCTTGATGGCGCGGAAAGGGACCGCGTTCGCGGTCCCTTCAATCAGCGAGGTATTCGACTCAAGCCGCGAGCACCGGCACTGCGGCCAGCGACGGCGCCTGCTTGCGCCGTTCGCGCGTCGGCGCGGTGCCGAACGCATCGCGGTAGCTCTTCGAGAAGTGGCAAGCCGACTGGAAACCGCAAGCCATCGTGATGTGCATGATCGACATGTCGGTCTGCAGCAGCAACTCGCGGGCGCGCCGCAAGCGCAGCGTCAGATAGTAATGCGTCGGCGTCATTCCCAGATGTTCGCGGAACAGGCGCTGCAATTGCCGTTGCGACATGCCGGCGAGTCGTGCGAGTTCTTCGCGCGAAAGCGGCTCTTCGATGTTGTTCTCCATCAGCGAGATCACTTCGAAGAGAGACTTATTGGCCGAACCGAGCCGCGCCACCAGCGGCATTTTCTGTTGTGCGCTGTTATCGCGCACATGTTCGACGATGAACTGCTCCGCGATCTGCGTGACGCGCGCTGTACCGACCCGCGGCGTGATCAGGTTGAGCATCATGTCGAGCGGCGCCACGCCACCCGTGCACGTAACGCGATCGCGATCGATCACGAACAGTTCTTTCAGAAAACGCGTGTCGGGAAACTCTTCCTTGAGTGCCGACATGTTCTCCCAGTGAATCGCGCACGCGTAACCGGCCAGCAAGCCGGCGCGCGCCAGCGCATAAGTGCCGGTGCACAGGCTGCCGAGCACGCTGCCCATGCGGGCGAAGCGGCGCAGCGCAACGAGATGGGCAGGGGTGGTGGCGCGCTGCACGTCGATGCCGCCGACCACGAACACGATGTCCGGCTGACCGACAGACTCGACCGGACCCGTATCGACCGAGAGGCCGTTGCTCGCCGTCACCGGGCCGCCTTCGGGGCTCACGATCGACCAGCGGTAAAGCGTTTGTCCAGTCAGGTAGTTCGCCATGCGGAGAACTTCGATCGCGTTGGTGAACGCGATCATCGTGAAGTTCGGCACCGGCATGAATGCAAAGTGCGACAACGACGCCGTGCGATCGGTGGACATGGGGGAAATGATTCCTTCGAATCTGTAATGTCGCGTCGCCGTGGGGAGCAGCGACTCCTGCAATTTTGAGTACTAGCGCAACTAACGTGCCATCAGGCTAAACCCTCGGTTGCGCATCAATACAGTCGGATCGCTCAACGAACAGCACCAGAACGGAGCTACCCGAGCCCACACGCGCACCCGAACTGCGCACAACGATCAGCTGCAGTGCAGCAAAAGCGCCAACCGCTAACGATCGTTCGAAACCTGCCATCGCGACTTGTCGAAAAAGGTCGCTCATGGCGGAAAAGGCAAAGAACGCGTCTGAATTCGTAAATTGGCGCGCGAGGCGAGAGTCAAGAATAGACCCAATGCAGACCGGTGGCAGCAGGGCTTCACAGCCCGATCAGCAGCCCGCTTCCGGTCCTTCGCCAACCACCCCACGGACCTTCCATGTCGAACCCGAATCCTTTCTTCGAAGAATCGCTGGCCACGCGTGACGCGGCGGTGCGCGGCGCCATTTTGAAAGAGCTGGAGCGCCAGCAGTCGCAAGTCGAATTGATCGCGTCGGAAAACATCGTGTCGCGCGCAGTGCTCGAAGCGCAAGGCTCGGTGCTGACCAACAAGTACGCGGAAGGGTATCCGGGCAAGCGCTATTACGGCGGGTGTGAATACGCCGACGTGATCGAAACGCTGGCGCTCGATCGCATCAAGCAGCTCTTCAACGCGAAGTTCGCCAACGTGCAGCCGCATTCCGGCGCGCAGGCCAACGGCGCGGTGATGCTCGCCCTGGTGAAGCCGGGCGACACGGTGCTCGGCATGTCGCTCGACGCGGGTGGCCACCTGACTCACGGCGCCAAGCCGGCGATGTCGGGTAAGTGGTTCAACGCGGTCCAATACGGCGTGAATCGCGACACGATGCTGATCGATTACGAGCAGATCGAAGAACTCGCGCAGCAGCACAAACCGGCGCTGCTGATCGCCGGCTTCTCGGCTTATCCGCGTGCGTTGGACTTCGCACGGCTGCGCGCAATCGCCGATGGCGTGGGCGCGAAGCTGATGGTGGATATGGCGCACATCGCCGGCATTATCGCGGCCGGGCGTCATCAGAATCCGGTCGAGCACGCGCACGTCGTCACATCGACCACGCACAAGACGTTGCGCGGTCCGCGCGGCGGCTTTGTACTGACGAATGACGAAGACATCGCCAAGAAGATCAACTCCGCCGTGTTCCCGGGCTTGCAGGGCGGCCCGCTGATGCATGTGATCGCCGGCAAGGCCGTTGCCTTCGGCGAGGCGCTGCAACCGGGTTTCAAAACCTACATCGATAACGTGCTCGCGAATGCGCAGGCACTCGGCGAAGTGCTGAAAGCGGGTGGCGTCGATCTGGTCACAGGCGGTACGGACAACCATTTGCTGCTGGTCGATCTGCGTCCAAAGGGCCTCAAAGGCAACCAGGTCGAACAGGCGCTGGAACGCGCGGGCATCACCTGCAATAAGAACGGCATTCCTTTCGACACCGAGAAGCCGACGGTCACCTCCGGCGTTCGCCTCGGCACACCCGCAGGCACGACGCGCGGCTTCGGCGTGAGCGAATTCCGTGAAGTCGGGCGGCTGATCGTCGAGGTGCTCGACGCGCTGCGAGATCACCCGGAAGGCCATGCCGCAACCGAACAACGCGTGCGCCGCGAGATTTTCGCGCTGTGCGAACGCTTTCCCATCTACTAAGCACGCCTGGAGCAAACGATGAGCACTCTGCACGACAACAGCATCATCATCGACGGTCTGAACATTTCGAAGTTCGAGCGCTCGGTGTTCGAGGACATGCGCAAGGGCGGCGTAACCGCGGTGAACTGCACGGTGTCGGTCTGGGAAAGCTTCCAGAAGACCGTCGACAACATCGCCGAGATGAAGCAACAGATCCGCGAATACGGCGAGATCCTGACGCTTGTGCGCACCACCGACGACATCCTGCGCGCGAAGAAAGAGAACAAGACTGGCATCATTTTCGGCTTCCAGAACGCGCATGCGTTCGAAGACAACCTCGGCTATATCGAGGCCTTCAAGGACCTCGGCGTGAACGTGGTCCAGCTTTGCTACAACACGCAGAATCTGGTCGGCACGGGCTGCTATGAACGCGACGGTGGCCTGTCGGGCTATGGCCGCGAAGTGATTCAGGAGATGAATCGCGTTGGCATCATGGTCGATCTTTCGCATGTGGGCGGCAAGACGTCGTCCGAAGCGATCGCGGCCTCGAACAAGCCGGTGTGCTACTCGCATTGCTGCCCGTCGGGGCTGAAAGAGCATCCGCGCAACAAGAGCGATGAGCAACTGAAAGAGATCGCTGACGCGGGCGGTTTCGTGGGCGTGACGATGTTCGCGCCGTTCTTGAAGCGCGGCCCGGACGCGACCGTCGAAGACTATATCGAAGCGATCGAATACGTGGTGAATCTGATCGGTGAAGACCAGGTTGGCATTGGCACGGACTTCACGCAAGGCTATAGCACTGAGTTCTTCGACTGGATCACACACGACAAGGGCCGTTATCGCCAGTTGACGAACTTCGGCAAGGTGGTGAATCCGGAAGGCATTCGCACGATCGGCGAGTTTCCGAACCTGACGGCCGCGATGGAACGCGCCGGTTGGAGCGAGACGCGCATCAAGAAGATCATGGGTGAAAACTGGGTACGCGTGTTCGGCGAAGTCTGGAAAGTTTGATTCGCCATCCACCGAACCTGAACCTATAAAAACGGAGCCCGCACATGCAACCCCAACTGCCTATCGACGTCGATCCGAACACCGGCGTCTGGACCACCGACGCGCTGCCGATGCTCTACGTGCCGCGTCATTTCTTCACGAACAACCACACGGCTGTCGAGGAAGCACTTGGTATCGACACGTATGCCGAGATTCTCTACAAAGCCGGCTACAAGTCCGCGTATTTCTGGTGTGACAAGGAAGCGAAACAGCACGGTATTGCCGGCATGGCGGTGTTCGAGCACTACCTGAACCGTCTGTCGCAGCGTGGCTGGGGCCTGTTCACGATCACGGAAGCCGATCCGTCGAGCTCGCATGCCCGCATTGAATTGCACCACTCGTCGTTCGTGCTCGCGCAGCCGGGCAAGGAAGGCAAGCTTTGCTACATGTTCGCCGGCTGGTTCGCGGGCGCGATGGACTGGGTCAACGACACCGCGCCGGATGGACAGCGCAAGGGTCCGCCGTCCCATTCGAAGGAAGCGCGCTGCGCGGCCGAAGGCCACGATCACTGCGTGTTCGAAGTGTCGCCGCTCGCGTCGTAAAAACGCACAAAGCCTATCTATTCCGAGGTCGATCGCGATGCGTTACCCGAACCTTTTCAAGCCTCTCACGCTGAACAAACTGACTTTGCGTAACCGCATCGTCAGCACCGCGCACGCTGAGGTGTATGCGGAACCGGGTGGTCTGCCCGGCGACCGCTATATCCGTTACTACGAAGAGAAGGCCAAGGGCGGCGTCGGCCTCGCCGTGTGCGGTGGCTCGAGCCCGGTGTCGATCGACAGCCCGCAAGGCTGGTGGAAGTCGGTGAATCTCTCGACCGACAAGATCATCGATCCGCTCGCGCGGCTCGCCGAAGCGATGCATCAGCACGGCGCGAAGATCATGATTCAGGCCACGCATATGGGGCGCCGCTCGGCGTTTCATGGCGAACACTGGCCGCATCTGATGTCGCCGTCGGGCGTGCGTGAGCCGGTGCACCGCGGCAATGCGAAGATCATCGAGGTCGAGGAAATCCGCCGCATCATCACGGACTTCGCGGCCGCCGCGAAGCGCGTGAAGGATGCAGGGATGGACGGCATCGAAATCTCGGCGGCCCACCAGCACCTGATCGATCAGTTCTGGAGCCCGCGCACGAATTTCCGTACCGACGAATGGGGCGGTTCACTCGAGAACCGCCTGCGCTTCGGCACGGAAGTATTGAAGGCCGTGCGCGAAGCGGTAGGCGCGGATTTTTGCGTCGGTCTGCGTATGTGTGGTGATGAATTCCATGAAGACGGTCTCGATCACGAACAGCTGAAAGAGATCGCCCAGGCGATGAGCGAAACCGGCCTGATCGATTACCTCGGCGTGATCGGTTCCGGTGCGGATACGCACAACACGCTGGCGAACTGCATGCCGCCGATGGCGCTGCCACCCGAGCCGTTCGTGCATCTCGCGGCCGGGATCAAGTCGGTGGTGAAGCTGCCGGTGATGCATGCGCAAAGCATCCGCGATGCGGGCCAGGCAGAACGTTTGCTCGCGAGCGGCATGGTCGATCTGGTCGGGATGACACGCGCACAGATCGCCGATCCGCATATGGTCATCAAGATCCGCGACGGTCGCGAGGACGAGATCAAGCAATGCGTCGGCGCGAACTATTGCATCGACCGCCAATACAACGGGTTGGACGTGCTGTGCGTGCAGAACGCCGCGACATCCCGCGAAGAAACCATGCCGCACGTGATCGCGAAGACACGTGGGCCGAAGCGCAAGGTGGTGGTGGTCGGCGCAGGCCCGGCTGGACTGGAAGCGGCGCGCGTGGCGAAGTCGCGCGGTCATGACGTGGTGCTGTTCGAGAAGAACGACTACGTCGGCGGTCAGATCATGCTGGCCGCGAAAGCGCCGCAGCGCGAGCAGATGGCGGGCATCGTGCGTTGGTTCGATATGGAAACGAAACGCCTCGGTGTCGATCGGCGTCTTGGCGTTGCGGCTGACGAAAAGACCATCATGGCCGAGAAGCCGGACATCGTCGTGTTGGCGACAGGCGGTTCGTCGTTCACGTCGCAAGTCGCGGCGTGGGGCGTCGAAGAAGGGCTCGCGGTCAGTTCATGGGATGTGCTGTCGGGCAAGGTCGAGCCGGGCAAGAACGTGCTGGTTTATGACGGCGTCAGCACGCACGCTGGCGCAGGCGTCGCGGATTTCATGTCGAGCCGCGGGTCGAACGTCGAGATCGTCACGCCTGACGTGAAGGTTGCCGATGACGTAGGCGGTACCACGTTCCCGATTTTTTATCGCCGCCTCTACGCGCAAGGTGTGATTCATACGCCTAACTACTGGCTCGACAAGGTGTACGAGGAAGACGGCAAGAAGATCGCTGTGATCCGCAACGAGTACACGGAAGAGCAGGAAGAGCGCGCGGTCGACCAGGTGGTGATTGAGAACGGCAGCACGCCAAACGACCAGCTCTACTGGACGCTCAAGCCCGAGTCGGTGAATCGCGGCCAGGTGGACGTGCACAAACTCTTTGCGTCCGAGCCGCAACCGTCGCTCAGCGAAGAACTCGGCAACGGCCGCTTCCTGCTGTTCCGCGTCGGCGACTGCATTTCCATGCACAACATTCACGGCGCGATCTATGACGCGCTGCGCCTTTGCAAGGATTTCTGACGATGAGCCCCGTGTTTGTCATCACTGTCCTGCTGTGGTTGTCGGTGGCGGGTCTCGCGTTCGCGCTCGCCAAACGCGCTGCCTATTGGCGTGAAGGCCGCGCCACGGCGGCGGGTGCGTACGGCTGGACCAATCTGCTGGCGATCCCGAAGCGCTATTTCGTCGACCTGCACCATGTGGTCGCTCGCGACCCGTACATCGCGAAGACGCACGTCGCGACGGCGGGCGGAGCGATCCTCGCGATGGCGCTGGTGTTCGTCAACTACGGTCTTGCGATCTACTCGCCGTGGCTCGACAAGCTGATCTTTCTAGCGGCGCTGGTGATGCTGGTCGGCGCGGTGTTCGTCTGGCGTCGGCGGCATGGCGCGAAGGCGGTGCCGGCACGGCTCTCGCGCGGGCCTTGGGATCATCTCCCGCTGCTGCTTGGGTCGTTCGCGCTCGGGTTGGCGCTCTTCATTGCGCTGCCGGCCGCGGCGATGTCGGGTGCTTTGGCGATTATCGTCGCGTTGCTGATCGCAGTCGGCGCGTTCACGATGACCTTCGGCGCGGCTCGCGGCGGTCCGATGAAGCATGCGCTCGCCGGGTTGCTGCACCTCGCGTTTCATCCACGTCAGGAGCGATTTGCCGAGCGCAACGATAACGATGTCGTGCCGCCGACTGCACTGAAGGTGCCGCTCCTCGACGCGAAGGAATACGGCGTAGGCAAGCCGGTCGAGTTCCGCTGGAACCAGTTGCTGAGCTTCGACGCCTGCGTGCAATGCGGCAAGTGCGAAGCAGCGTGCCCCGCGTTTGCCGCCGGGCAGCCACTCAATCCGAAGAAGCTGATTCAGGATCTTGTCACGGGCATGGTCGGTGGCACGGACGAAGCTTATGCCGGCAGCCCGACGCCTGGCATTCCGGTCGGCAAACACGGTGGCGCGCCGGGCAAGCCGCTCGTGTCGAGCCTGATCGAAGCGGATACGCTGTGGTCGTGCACCACTTGCCGCGCTTGCGTGCAGGAATGCCCAATGTTGATCGAGCATGTCGATGCGATCGTGGATATGCGCCGCAATCAGACCTTGGTCGAAGGCAGCGTACCGGGCAAAGGTCCGATCACGCTCGCCAATCTGCGCGAAACCGGTAGCTCGAACGGCTATGACATCGGCGCGCGTTACGACTGGGCGGTTGATTTGCAGGTACAGGTCGCGCAACCGGGTCGGCAGGTGGACGTGCTGTTGATTGCCGGTGAAGGCGCATTCGACATGCGCTATCAGCGCACGCTGCGTGCGCTGATCAAGGTGCTGAACCGGGCAGGGATCGACTACGCGGTGCTCGGTGGCGTCGAAACCGATACCGGCGATACGGCACGGCGCCTCGGCGACGAAGCGACCTTCCAGCAACTTGCTCAACGGCTGATCGGCACGCTCTCGCAGTACTCGTTCCGCAAGATCGTTACCGCCGATCCGCACGTGCTGCACAGCCTGCGCAACGAATATCGCGCACTCGGCGGTTTCTACGAGGTCCAGCATCACACGGCACTGATCGAAGAACTGGTTTCGAGCGGCAAGCTGTCGCCGAAGGCGGTCGCTGCGTTCGCGGACCGCAAGATCACGTACCACGATCCGTGCTATCTGGGCCGCTATAACGGTGAGACGGAAGCGCCGCGCCGCTTGCTGAAATCCATCGGTATCAAGGTGGTCGAGATGGAACGAAATGGTATGCGCGGACGTTGCTGCGGAGGCGGTGGTGGTGCACCGTTGACTGACATCCCCGGGAAAAAACGCATTCCGGACATCCGTATCGGCGACGCCCGCACGATCGGCGCCGAAATCGTCGCGGTGGGTTGCCCGAATTGCACGGCGATGCTCGAAGGCGTGGTCGGCCCGCGTCCGGAAGTGCTGGACGTCGCCGAACTGGTTGCAGCGGCGCTGGAGTAACGCCATGAACAATCTCAAACGAATCGATCCGCGCCGGCCGTTCACGATTACGGCCGACGGGCTCAGGCGCATTACGCTCGGCGTGACGGCTGTTGCCGGCTCGACGGAACTGGCGGCGCATGGCTCGACGGGGTCGGCGCATCGCGAGCACGCAAAACCGCGCCGCACGACGGCTGCAGCGCAGCGCGTGCTGCTGGTGGCTGCTCACGCGGACCGCGGCGCGCTGGATGATCACGCGCGTCAGACCTTAGCTGCCGCCGCGTTGATCGCGGATGCGACCACTGAAGTCGTACTGCTCGTATTCGGTGAGTTCAGCAGCGACGCCGCTGCGCTTGGTGCCGACAAGCTGATCGAGTTGCCGATGTTCGACCGCCGCGTTTTCGCGCCGCTCGACGAATTGAACGCACTGGCCGCGTGCGTCGCGGCCTATGCGCCGGCGCATATTTTCCTGCCCGACAACGCGACCGGCGACGGCGACCTCGGTCGCCGTTACGCGGCCGCCGCGAACGCAAGTGTCGCGACGCATGTCGTCGAGATCGATGCGACCCATGTCGCTGCTTATATTCAGACGAATACGGCATACGCCGTACGCGCGCTGCCGGAGGTCGTGTTGCTTGCACCGAACGCGGTCGATCCGAAGCTGCCGTTTTTGGGGGCAGGCGAGCGAGTGGTGTGGCGTTTCGACGGCGAACCGGCATCGTCCAAAAGCGTCGTGCGCGATCTTGGCATCGAGGAGATCGACGCCGCCCAACTCGCGCTCGAAGAAGCGGATTTCATCGTTTCGGCAGGCAACGGCGTTAGCGATGTGCCCGCGTTCGAGCGTCTTGCGGCCACGTTAGGCGCTGCGATCGGCGCAAGCCGCGTCGCCGTGGACGACGGCAAGTTCACCCGCGACAAGCAGATTGGCGCCACCGGCAAGACGGTCGAGGCGAGCGTCTATATCGCGTTCGGCATTTCCGGCGCGGTTCAGCATCTGCAGGGCATCAAGGATTGCCGGCACGTGATCGCCGTGAATCTCGACGCCAGCGCGCCAATCGCCAAACGCGCCAATCTGACCGTCATCGGCGACGCGCAGGAAACCATCGCGGCGCTGAATGACGCCGCGGAGGCTGCACGCACGGCACGCGGCACGGGTGCTGCGCTATTGAATTCAACGGCTGTTGCGGAAGGAGCGCTTGCATGAAAATCGCCGTACTGGTTTCCGTGGGGCGGCACCCGGTCAGCGGCACGGCGCGCTACAGCCGCAACGACGCCGCCGCGCTGACGATCGCGCTCTCGCTCGCCAAAACGCACGGCGCGACGCTCGACGTGTTGCATGCGGGCGATCCGTCGAATCCGGCGCTCAAGGAGTATCTGGCACTTGGCGCGCGCACTGTCGAAGTGCTGGAGGTTCCGGCAACGCCTGAATTCCAGGGCGATGCGATAGCACCGCTCGCCACGCGTTTGCAAGGCTACGACCTTGTATTGACCGGCACCCGCGCCGAAGGCGCCTTCGATAGCGGCATGCTGCCGTATCAAGTAGCGAGTGCGCTTGAGATGCCGTTGGTCGGCGCAGCGGTCGATTTGACGATTCGCGACGGCCATGCAGAAGTCCGGCAATTCATGCCGAAAGGGTTGCGCCGCCGCGTCGAAGTGCGGCTGCCGGCCTTGATCTCCGTGCATCCGATGGCCAACGCGGCGCCGAGCTACGCCTATGCAAGGCTGCGCGAAGGCACGATCCGTCCGGTCGCGACAACAACGCCCGGAAGGCCACCCGCCGCCAACCCCGACGAACCCGCCTGGACGATCCGCCCCGCGACCGCCAAACCGGTGCGCCTCGCCGCAGCCGAAAAGCGCTCGGGCCATGCCCGCATGCTCTCGGCGACGACGACCGAAAGCCGCGGGGGCAGCGTCGTAATTGAAGGGAGTTCCGTCGAAAAAGCACAAGTGATTCTCGCGTATTTGCGCGAGCATCAACTCGTGGATTACTGATTTCCGGTTCGGGCGAGCATGCGACCAGGAGGGCCTGGCGCAGCGCCAGACGTGACATGCAACGGAGCACACAATGAAAGTTTCGGCAGACGTTCGCGCAATGATCGAACGCCGCAAAAAGAATCACACGCTGGAAGCGCCGTTCTATACGGGCGAGGAAATTTTCGCGCTCGATATGGAGGCGATTTTCCGCAAGCACTGGATTCAGGTCGCGGTGGAACCGGATGTACCGGAGCCGGGCGACTACATCACGGTGGAAATCGGTAACGATTCGATTCTGATCGTACGCGACGACGACATGCAGGTGCGGGCGTTTCACAACGTTTGCCGCCATCGTGGCGCGCGTTTGTGCAATACGGACAAGGGTTCGCTCGGCAATATCGTTTGCCCGTATCACAGCTGGACCTACAACCTGAACGGCGATCTGATGTTCGCCGAGCATATGGGCGACCAGTTCGACCGCTGCAAGCACAGCCTGAAAGCGGTGCACCTCCAGAATCTTGCCGGTCTGATCTTCATCTGTCTCGCTGATGAACCGCCTGCTGATTTCTCGGTGATGCGCGCCGCGATGGAGCCGTACCTGCTGCCGCACGATCTCGCCGGCTGCAAGGTCGCAGCGACGATCGATATCATCGAAGAGGGCAACTGGAAGCTCACGATGGAGAACAATCGCGAGTGCTATCACTGCGTTGCGAACCATCCCGAGCTGACGATTTCGCTTTACGAATACGGTTTTGGGTATCAGCGCACGCCCGCCAATGAAGAAGGCATGGCCGCGTTCGAAGAGACCGTGGCGCGCCGTACCGCGCAATGGGAGGCGATGAAACTGCCGTCGGCGGAAATCGACCGCCTGGCGGATCTGGTGACGGGCTTCCGCACGCAACGCCTGCCGCTCGATCGCGACGGCGAATCGCAGACCATGGACGCGAAGGTGGCCTCGAAGAAGTTGCTTGGCGGCTTCGAGCAGGCCGACCTCGGTGGCCTCTCGTTCTGGACGCAACCGAATTCGTGGCATCACTTCATGAGCGACCACATCGTCAGCTTCTCGGTGATTCCGCTGTCGGCGGGTAAGACGCTGGTGCGCACCAAATGGCTCGTCCACAAGGATGCGCGCGAAGGCATCGATTACGACGTGAACAATCTCACGGCCGTGTGGCGCGCCACCAATGACCAGGATCGCGCGCTTGTTGAGTATTCGCAACGCGGCGCGACCAGCAGCGCCTACGAACCGGGTCCGTACTCGCCGTTCACCGAAGGCCTCGTCGAGAAGTTCTGCGAGTGGTACATCGGCCGTATTGCGGAATTCAGCAATGCGCCCCAAACCCATGATGCCGGCGATACGCCGGTTTCGCACGGCGAAAAAGTCGTGTCTTTCATGCGCTGAGCGCGATACCGCAACCAGGAGCGGGAGAAAATAATGATGCGCGATCAGGCGACGCTTCAGCTCAGCCCCGAGCCGGCTCCAAACCGCGAGGTGTCAAGCCGCGAAACTTCGAGCCGGGTGACGCAACCGCGGTTCTGGGAGACGTTGCCGGCGCGTTGGAACAGCGATACCGACGAGACGCTGGTGTGCTGCCAGGTCCGTCAGGAAACGCATGACGTCAAGAGCTTTTTCTTTCGCGCACCGTCCGAACGGGCGTTCGTGTTCGAGCCGGGACAGTTCATCACGCTGGAGTTGGAGATCGACGGCGAGGCCGTGAATCGCTGCTATACGATCTCCTCGCCGCCCACGCGTCCGCACACCATTTCCATCACCGTGAAGCGCGTGCCGGGTGGCAAGGTATCGAACTGGCTGCACGACAATTTGCACGCGGGTACGCAGGTTCGTGTGCTGGGGCCGTCCGGCGAGTTCACCTGTGCACGGCATCCGGCGCGAAAACTTCTGTTCTTGTCGGCGGGTTCGGGTGTTACGCCGCTGATGTCGATGAGCCGCGCGCATCACGAGCTCGGGGAAGATAGCGACATCGTCTTCGTGCACAGCGCCCGCACGCCGGACGACATCATCTTCGCGCGCGAACTCGATCTGATTGCATCGAATCAGGCCAATTTCCGCACAGCGTTTGTCTGCGAGCGGGTTGGTGCGCGCACGAACTGGCCTGGTGTCACCGGGTTTCTGACCTTGCCGCTGCTTAAACTCATCGCGCCGGATTTTCTCGATCGTGAGATTTTCACCTGCGGTCCGGCGCCGTACATGCAGGCAGTCCGTCATCTGCTGGATGAAGGCGGCTTCGATCGCAGCCATTACCACGAGGAAAGCTTCTCGTTCGAGACGATCAGCGAAGTGGCCGCGCAATTGACGACCGCGCATGTCGCCGATGCGTTGCAGGCGCCCACGGCAAGCGCGGAGAGCTTTGTCGAAGCGCGTGAGCACGCGGCTGGATTTGCACCCGCGCAGGTGCCGATCACACCGGTGGAAATAGAAACGACGTTCAAGGTGAGCTTCGCCAAAAGTAATCGCGAGATCGAATGCGGCAGCGGCCAGCACGTACTCGAGGCGGCGAAGAAAGCCGGCATACGGCTCCCATCCTCATGCACGCAGGGTATGTGCGGCACCTGCAAGGTGAAGCTGGTGTCCGGTGAAGTCGCCATGAAACACGCCGGTGGAATCCGTCAGCGCGAAATCGATCAGGGCATGGTGCTGCTGTGCTGCAGCAAGCCGTTGAGCGATCTCGTCGTCGATAAGTAAGACAAGAGCGGCGCCTGGACTTTCGGTCGAAGTCGCATGCGGACAACTGGATGTCGGAAAACAACGCTACCCGGCAATTCTGGTTGGCGATTCTAAATGCTCAATGGGTAGTTTGACGGCAAACGGGAGAACGGCGATGAGACTGATCAAAAAGATATTCGTGTTGAGCGCGTTGAGCGCGGCGCTGGCGGCAAGCAGCGTGAGTGTGTCGGCCGATACCAAGCCGACCATCAAGATCGGCTATGTGGAAGGCTGGGACGACAGCGTTGCAACCACAAATGTCGCTGCGCGCGTGATCGAAAAGCGCCTCGGCTATCAGGTGCAGCTCGTGCCGGTCGCGGCCGGTGTGATGTGGCAAGGCGTGGCGCGCGGCGACCTCGACGCGACGCTGTCCGCATGGCTGCCGGTCACGCATGGCGCGTACTGGAACAACTTCAAGGACAAAGTCGTCGACCTGGGTGCCAATTTCAATGATGCAAAGATCGGCCTGATCGTGCCGGATAACGCCGACGTGAAGAGCGTTGGCGATCTGGAAGCGAAGAAAACGGAATTCGGCTCGCGTATCGTCGGTATCGATGCCGGCGCGGGCGTAATGCAGAAAACCAGCGAAGCGATCAAGGCGTACGGGCTCGACTATCAGCTGATGCCGAGTTCGGGCAGCGCGATGACCGCTGAACTGGCGCGCTCGGAAGCGGCGAGCAAGCCGATCATCGTGACTGGCTGGAAGCCGCACTGGATGTTCGCAAAGTACAAGCTCAAATTCCTCGAGGATCCGAAGAAGGTGTTCGGCGAAGCGGAGCACGTGGATAGCGTCGTCAATCCTGGACTGGAGACGAAGGCGCCGACGGTCGTCGCGTTCCTCAAGAAGTTTCAATGGAAACCGGGCGAGATCGACAGCGTGATGCTGGCGACGCAGAACGGCGAGAAGCCGACGGCTGCTGCCGATGCGTGGATCAGCGCACACGGAGATCGTGTGGATAGCTGGGTGAAGTGATTTCGTATTTCACGTGAGTGAGTTGCCGCTTGTTTAGAGCGGCAACTCGTACGATAGAGAACGCCGCTTTTCAGCGGCGTTTTTTTATTGCAGAACGACAGTCCGATCGCCGTTGATAAACACCCGTCGCTCGATAAACGCCTTCACGGCCCGCGCGAGCGTGATGCATTCGACGTCGCGTCCCGTCGCCAGCAGCCGCTCCGGGCTGTATGAATGATCGACGCGCTCCACGACTTGCTCGATGATCGGACCTTCGTCGAGATCGTCGGTGACGAAGTGCGCGGTTGCGCCAATCAGCTTTACGCCACGCGTATGTGCCTGGTGGTAAGGCTTGGCGCCTTTGAAGCCAGGCAGAAACGAATGGTGGATGTTGATCGCACGTGCCGCGAGCGCACGGCTCGTTTCGCCGGAAAGAATCTGCATGTAGCGCGCAAGAATCATCAACTCGGCGCCTGAGGTTTCGAACAGATCGAGCAAACGTGCCTCCTGTTGGGGTTTGGTATCGGCGCTGATCGGCAGATGATGGAACGGCAAGCCGTGCTGCTGCGCGAGCGGTTCGAGATCGCGATGGTTCGAGCCGATACCGACAATATCCATCTTCAACTCACCCATGCGCCAGCGGAACAGCAAATCGGCGAGACAGTGTTCGAGTTTCGACACCATGATCAGCACCTTCGGCCGCGTGCTGACGTCGTGCATCGCCCATGTCATCTGAAAGCGCTCGGCGATCGATTGGAATTCTCGCTTGAGTGCCGCGATGTGCAGGGTCTCGTTGGTATCGACGCCATGAAACACGCAGCGTACAAAAAAGCGCTCGCTTAGGTCGTCATCGAAAACGGTCAGTTCGTCGATATAACAATGATGCCGGTCGAGAAAGCCGACGACGGCGGCGACCTGGCCCGCCGCGCTAGGACAGGCGACCGTGAGAACCAGTTGATCGGGACGGGAATCGGCGGACATGCGCTCTCCACTTAGGCAATAGGGCAACGCCGCGGGGCGCGGCATGCGTCATCGCAGTAGAGCAAATCAGCGGTACAAGGGGATAGAAGCTAACCGCCGTCGCGCTGGAATGGGAGCGTCAGGGGAGGGTGGGGCGGTGGTGCACGGCATTGACGGCTTGCCGTGCTCACTCAGCATCGAGGCCACATTCGCCAAGCAGCCATCGGCGGAACGCGCTGACCGCCGGTGTCGCCGCGCGCTGCGTGACGAGCAGATAGCCGCGTTCCGTCACCACCGGCGTGTCGAACAGTTCGACGAGTTGCCCCGTGGCAAGAAGCTCGTCGACTAGTGGCGCCCAACCGAGCGCGATGCCCTGGCCCATGATCGCTGCGTGGGCCACGAGCGTAAAGCTGTTAAACGTGATGCCGCGATGTGCTGCCGGCGCATCCAGACCCTGAGCAGCGAACCAGTCGGCCCACGACAGCCAGCGTGCCGGTTGGGTCGGTTCTAGATGCAGCAGCGGCAAGCTCAACAAGTCCGACGGCGTGTGCAATTCCGGATGCGCCGCGAGAAAAGCCGGACTGCACACCGGCGTGACACGCTCAGGAAATAGCTTGAGCGCGCCTCGCGCGCTCAGGTCCGCATCTTCATCGCCGAACGCAATCGCAATGTCCGCCTGGTCGTGCGATGGATCGAATACGCTCTGCGACGTGATGATCTTGACGTCGACGTCCGGCATCAGCGCCTTGAATTGCGAAAGCCGCGGCATCAACCAGTAGGTCGCGAAACCGAAGTCAGTGGAGAGCGTGAGCGTTTGCGGCGTGCGCCGCGCGCGGATCTCGGCGGTGGCGAGGCGGATGGTGTCGAGGGCGTTGCGCACCGCTTCGAAGAGGCGCACACCATCTTCCGTCAGCGTGACACCGCGATGGCCGCGTTCGAACAGCGGCACACCGAGTGCTTCTTCGAGTTGCACCACACGCTGACTAACCGCCGGCTGCGTCGAGCCCAGTTCGCGTGCAGCCGCCGTGAAGCTCGCGAGACGCGCTGCGGATTCGAACATCGTCAACGCCTGCATCGGCGGCAAGCGATCCTGCCTCGACATAAGGCCCCCTTATAGGCACATAACGATTTGCCGTCTTCACAGCGGCGAATTGGACGGCAATAGTGGTGTTCACGCGAGGACCGGCACACCGGTTATTCCGCTTGCAACGACACCCGCACCCCTATTTGCGATTCTATTCGAGGCACGCTCCAATGCATGACACGAAACAGAATATCCTTATTCTGATGGCCGACCAGATGACGCCGTTTGCGCTCGCTGCATACGGGCATCGTCTAACGAAAACCCCCAATCTCGATCGCCTCGCGAAGCAGGGCGTGGTATTCGATTCCGCGTATTGCGCCAGTCCATTGTGCGCACCGTCGCGCTTTTCTTTTTTATCGGGCAAGCTGCCGTCGGCGATCGGTGCGTATGACAATGCAGCAGAGTTTCCGTCGCAAACGCTGACTTTCGCGCACTATCTTCGCGCAGAAGGATATCGCACGATCCTGTCCGGCAAAATGCATTTCTGCGGCGCCGATCAACTGCACGGATTTGAAGAACGGCTCACGACCGACATCTACCCAGCCGATTTTGGCTGGACCCCGAACTGGGACGATTTCGAAACGCGCCCCACGTGGTACCACAACATGAGTTCGGTGATCGACGCGGGTCCGTGCGTGCGCACGAACCAACTGGACTTCGACGATGAAGTTACGTTCACCACGCGCCAGAAGCTCTTCGATATCGCACGTGAGCGGCATGCAGGCAAAGATGCACGGCCGTTCTGCATGGTCGCCTCGCTGACGCATCCACACGACCCGTACGCGATTCCGCGGAAGTACTGGGACATGTATGCGGATGAAGACATCGATCTGCCCGCGCATCGCGATTCGCTCGATGAAGCCGATCCGCATTCGAAGCGCTTGCGCCACGTGTGCGAAACCGACCGCACGCCGCCGACCGACCAGCAGATCCGCAACGCACGGCGCGCTTATTACGGCGCGATCTCTTACGTCGATGACCAGTTCGGTGCGATCCTTGATGCACTCGAACAGTCAGGGCTCGCGAAAGACACCGTTATCGTGGTGACGTCCGATCACGGTGAGATGCTCGGCGAGCGCGGGCTCTGGTACAAGATGACGTTCTTCGAAGGAGGCTGCCGCGTACCGTTGATCGTTCATGCGCCGCAGCAGTTCGACGCGCATCGTGTGCACGAGTCGGTGTCGCATCTCGATCTGCTGCCCACGTTAGTAGAGATGGCGCGCGGCGAGCAGCCTGCGACCTGGCCGGATTCGCTCGATGGCCAAAGTCTCGTACCGCATCTGCACGGCACACAAGCTGGCCACGACGAAGCGATCGGCGAATACCTGGCGGAAGGCGCTATAGCGCCGATTGTGATGCTGCGACGCGGACGCTTAAAATTCATTCACACGCCGGCCGATCCTGATCAGCTGTACGACGTAACATTGGACCCGCTCGAACGCGAGAACCTCGCCGCGCGCGCCGAATATGCATCACAGGTCTCAGCATTTCGTGAGGAGATCGCGCAACGCTGGGACCTCGCCGCGCTGCACAACGAAGTACTGAAAAGCCAGCGCCGCCGCCGTTTTCATTTCGAGGCCACGACGCAAGGCACGGTCGCGTCATGGGACTGGCAGCCGCATGTCGATGCGAGCCAGCGTTACATGCGCAATCACATCGACCTCGACACGCTCGAAGCGATGGCGCGTTTTCCCGCCGTAACGCGCTGACGTCTCCGCTCACGATTCAACCCATCTACAGGAAGCCGACATGATGAAAAAGCTCTTCAAACAGGCTGTATCCGGCGTTGCACTGCTGTGCGCTGCGGCCACCTTTGCCGTGGCTGCCGAGCCGCAGTCCTGTACGCAGGTCAACATGGCGGGGCCCGGCTGGACCGACATCGACGCGACCAATGCGATGACCGGTGTGCTGTTGAAGGCGCTCGGCTACCATCAGAACGTATCGAACCTGTCGGTGCCGATCACCTACCAAGGCTTGAAGAAAGGCCAGATCGACGTGTTTCTCGGCAACTGGATGCCGGCGCAAGCACCGGTCGTGAAGCCGTTCGAGGACGAGAGATCGATCGAGGTTGTGCATCCGAATCTGAGCAACGCGAAGTTCACGCTCGCGGTGCCCGACTACGTGGCGGCCGCGGGCGTGCATTCATTCGCGGACCTTGCGAAGAACGCCGACAAGTTCGACAGCAAGATCTATGGCATCGAACCGGGGGCGCCGGCCAATCAGAACATCAAGAAGATGGTCGACGACAAGGCATACGGGCTCGGCAGTTGGAAGCTCGTCGAATCGAGCGAGACCGGCATGCTCACGCAGGTCGACCGCGCGGTGCGTGAGAAAAAATGGATCGTGTTCCTTGCATGGGAGCCGCATCTGATGAACACGAAGTTCAAGCTGACTTACCTCGACGGCGGTGACAAGTACTTCGGGCCGAACTACGGCGGCGCCACGGTGAATACCGTTGCGCGTAGCGGATACGCCGAGCAGTGTCCGAATGTCGGCCGTCTGTTCAGGCAACTCACATTCAATGTCGATCTGGAAAACGGCGTGATCACCGAGGTACTCGAGAAGAAGACGGGTGTTGCCACGGCCGCCACCGAAGCGCTCAAGCGCCACCCCGAATTGCTGAAGTCATGGCTTGACGGCGTCAACACCGCCAGCGGCGCCAATGGTTTGCAAGCGGTGCAAACCGCACTCGGTGTGAAATAACTCCGGCATTCCTGACTACGAGGTCGCTACTCGACAGATTCATGTCGCATCCGGTCGAATCATCTTAAATCTGGACACTTATTCTTGACCCGTCGATGCAGACATACAGGTGATCGTACGCAGTGCCGATAGCTTCGATCAGCCTGGCCGGCTAATTCAGGGTTAGCTGGCCAGGTCAGTGTTAGTGAGCTTCAATCCGTTTCAATCAGTCTCAGCCGATTTCGAACTGCCCGTCATGCGAGAAGCGCCGCGCGTTGGAAGACAACCTGCAGCAGGGATCGCTTTATCTAACGAAATACGCAGGCAAAGAGCAGGGGAGAACTAGATGAAGAAGAAAAATGCCGTTAGTCTTTCGGGACTCGCCCTCGCGGCAAGCGCGGTATGCGCACCGACGGCGGTCCATGCGCAAAGCAGCGTCACCTTGTACGGGATTCTGGACGCCGGTATCACCTACGTGAACAACGCCGGCGGCGCACACCAGTTCAAATTCGACGACGGCATTTCGTACGGCAACCGGATCGGCTTCAAAGGCGTGGAAGACCTCGGCGGCGGCTTGCAAGCGGTCTTCGTGCTCGAATCGGGTTTTCATCTGGGCAATGGGCAATATGCATTCGGTGGTGCTGAATTCGGGCGCCAGGCGTATGTCGGCATCAAGAACTCGTGGGGGACTTTCTCGTTCGGCAATCAGCTCGATATGACCGAAGAGTTTGTCTTTCTGTACAACATCTCCGCGTGGGCGAGCGGCTACGCGATTCACCAGGGCGACTTCGACCGGATGAACGGCGACCGTCTGCCGAACTCGGTGAAGTTCCTGTCGAACGATTTTGCCGGCTTCACCTTCGGCGGCATGTACTCGTTCGGTAACACCGCCGGCGACTTCCATCAGAAGAGCGCATGGAGTGTGGGCGCGCATTATGACCACGGTCCATTCAACATGGGTGTTGCTTATACGCAGTTGAACAATCCGTTCGGCATTTATGCGTTCGACCCGTACGCGATGATCGGCACGCACACCTTCCTCGGCCAGCCGACCGTTTCCGTCGATCCGGCCACTGGCGCGGTGACCGACCTGTATAGCTCATCGGCATTCCCGGTGGATAAACAAGGTGCGTTCGCGATCGGCGCCGCGTATACGATCGGCAACCTGATGATCACCGGCGATTTCACGTACACGACGATCAAGGGCTTCGGGCAGACCTCGCGCATGCAGGTTTACGAAGGAGGCGCGTCGTATAACTTCACGCCTGCGCTATCGCTGTACGGCGGCTATCAACACACGGCCTTCGAAGGCAATCACTGGAACCAGGGCTCGCTCGGACTGCACTATCTGTTGTCCAAACGTACTGATGTGTATGTTTCCGGCGACTATCTGCGTGCGTCGAATGGCGTGAATGCGGTGATCGGCTACAGCTTCACGCCGTCGTCGTCGAATACGCAGTCTGATGTACGGATCGGGATGCGGCATTCGTTCTGAGGCATCTGCGACGGGGCTGGCACTCGAGTGCCAGCCAGCGCGCCTGGGACACAGGTGCAACACTCACTGCGCCGCGCCGTCGCCCTGTTTCTTGTGCTGCGACGCCATCCGCTCCTGCTGGGCGGGAGGTACCGGATCGTAGTGGCTGAGCTGGATGCTGTAGTTGCCGTGCCCGCCTGCGATGGCGTTCAGCCGCGACTGATAGTCGTTGAGTTCGGACAATGGCACCTGGCCTGCGACGACCACGGCGTTGCCCGCGGCCGAGCGTGTGCCATGGACTTGTCCGCGCTTGGCGGAGAGGTCGCCGATAATGTCGCCCATTGCGGCTTCAGGCGTCATCACCTCGATGTCCACGATAGGTTCGAGCAGGACGGGTTGAGCTTTCAGCACCGCATCGATGAAGGCCTTGCGCCCGGCGGAAACGAACGCCACTTCCTTGGAGTCGACTGAATGGCTCTTGCCGTCAAAGACGGTGACTCGTACGTCCTGCATCGGGAAGCCGGCCAGCGGCCCGCTATCGATAACCTGAAGGATGCCTTTTTCCACGGCGGGCATGAACTGCCCAGGGATGGCGCCACCCTTGACGGCGTCGACAAATTCGAAGCCCGTACCGCGCGGCAGTGGCTCCACGCGCAGCATCACTTCGCCGAATTGCCCGGCGCCGCCGGTTTGCTTCTTGTGACGATGGTGCCCCTCGGCTTTTGCGCCGATGGTTTCCCTATAGGCGATCTTCGGTGGGCGCGTCACGACCTCCAGCTTGTACTGCTCGGATAGCCGCTCCAGCATAAGGCGCAGGTGCAACTCGCCCAGTCCGCGCACCACCGTCTCGTTGGTGCCGACCGGGTGGTCGATGCGCAGACATGGATCTTCCGCACTCAACTTTTGCAGAATCTCCCAGAGGCGCTGCTCGTTGCCGCGGCGCGCAGGCTCGATCGCCAGTCCGTAGATTGGCGTGGGGAAATCGAGCGGAGTCAGGTGGATGTTGCCGTCCTCGGGGGCGTCGTGCAGCACGGCATCGAAACCGATCTCGTCGATCTTGGCCGTGGCGCAGATATCGCCTGGGCCGGCTTGTGGGACATCCACGTGTTCCTTGCCCTGCAGCATCATCAGATGGGCGACCTTGAACGGCTGGCGTGCGTCGCCGATATAGAGCTGGCTGTCCCGCCTGATCGTGCCCTGATGGACGCGAAAAACGGCCATCTTGCCGATGTAAGGGTCCACGACGATCTTGAAGGCGTGGGCCAATACATGCTTGTCGGCGACCGGTTCGGCACGCACGACTTCCTGGCGGCCGCGGGTATCGCGGTAGAAGAGGGGCGGGTTGCCTTCCATGGGATTGGGCAGTAGCCGGACGAACACGTCGAGCAATTCCGCGATGCCAGCACCGTTTGCTGCCGACGTGAAGCAGATCGGCACCAGATGCGCTTCGCGCAGCGCCCGCTCGAAGGGCTCATGCAACTGCTCCGGGCTGATGGCTTCGCCTTGCTCCAGGTAAAGCTCCATCAAAGCGGGATCGATCTCGACCACTTGATCGACCAGCGCATTGTGCGCCGCCGCAACAGACAGGAAGTCGGCGTCGCCCGCGGGGTTGAAAAAGCAATCCACCACCTGGCTGCCGTTCTGCGCCGGTAAGTTGATGGGCAGGCATTCCTTGCCGAAGGCCTCCTGGATTTGCGTCAGAAGCTCCGGAAGATCGACTTTGTCGCGATCGATACCGTTCACGATGATCATTCTGCAGAGCTTGCGTTTTTCCGCCCACGCCATCATCCGCCGAGTGGTCATTTCGATGCCGGTCTGTGCATTGATGACAATGGCGACGGTTTCTACAGCGGGCAGGGCGCTGATCGACAGCCCGGAAAAGTCCGGATAGCCGGGCGTATCCAGCAGATAGACGCGGGTATCCCGGTAGTGCAGGTGGGCGACCGCGGAGTTCAGGGAGTGGTGATATTTGCGTTCTAGCGGGTCGAAATCGCAGACCGTGTTGCCGCGTTCCACGCTGCCGGGCGCGCGTAATTCGCCACCCTGGTGGAGTAGGGCTTCGACAAGCGATGTCTTGCCACATCCTGCATGGCCGACCAGAGCGATGGTGCGGATGGCGTCGGGGCTGTAATGCATGGCCGCCCTCGTCCAGTAGTGGATGTGGGGCCATTATTGGCGAAAACGGACCGGTGTGCCATACGACGCCATCAGTGCTGACCCTTAAGCGACCGGCCATCGAATACCTGATTCGCCAGGACGTGTTGACGGCAAGGCCGATGCGCGTTCGCCAGCGTCAAACGAGGCGCAAAATTGAATTGTCCGGTGGAAGTTATGCGCGGCCTGCTGTAAAGCCGGCGCGGCCCTCAGACGGAGGCCACAATGATCGATTTCAGGGAAGCCCGGGAGCGGATGGTTGTACGGCAAATCGTTGCGCGGGGTATCCGCGACGTCAACGTGCTATCCGCGATGCGCCGTGTGCCGCGCGAGGAATTCGTGCCTGCGCAACTGCGTGAATTCGCGTACGACGATGGCGCGTTGCCTATCGCGAACCAGCAAGCGATTTCGCAGCCCGCCATTGTCGCGCAGATGATAGAGGCGGCCGAACTGGGTCCGCGCGACCGTGTTCTCGATGTCGGCACGGGATCGGGGTATGCCGCTGCAATTGCGGCGGCAATCGTGGCGCACGTCCATTCCGTTGAACGCGATCCGGTGCTCGCCGACATCGCACGCGAGACGCTGGCGCGGGTGGGCATATTCAACGTGACCGTTTATCTTGGCGACGGCACAGTCGGTTTGAGCGACTATGCGCCGTACGACGCGATTATCGCCGGGGCTGGCGGCCCGCGTATCCCGCAGGCATGGCGTTCGCAACTGTCGATTGGTGGGCGGATCGTGATGCCGGTAGGGCGCGAGCGTCACCATCAGCAATTGATCAAACTGGTGCGGCACGGCGAACAGGATTATCACGAATGCTGGTTGGGCGAAGTGAGCTTCGTACCGCTAATTGGTGAGGACGGTTGGGCGGATTAGAGCCGACCGGCTTCCATGAGCGCGATCATCTGGACGGTCGCATCAGCCGCACATTCGGCGATATCTTCTTCGCTGGGGTTCTTTAAACCAAGCAACGCATCGTCGAAAAGCCTGGCTTTCAGAAGTGCCGCGAAGGTTGCACCGGCGCCATATTTATCGCTTACTTCCCAGCCCGTGACAGGCAGCCAGCGATCAAGGTAGCTCGTGAACAGTGCGTCGCGCGTGCCCGTCACTTCGTCGCGATAGCGGCGCGCCAGTTCGGGGAAGCGAGGTGCGTCCCGTGTGACGACGCGATAAAGGTCCAACTGCTCTTTCGAAAGAGCGTGTCGTAAATAATCGCTACCCGCAATTGGCAATGCCACGGCCGGCGGTTCGCTAAACCAGGCTGGTTCGCCCGGTTCTGCGGGTTCCGACGCGTCAGCCGACTCTGTGCCGCTAGGCGAGCAGGCCGCTTGCATCACTGCACTGAACAGATCGTCTTTGCTCTCGAAGTGACGGTACAGCGTCTTGATGGACACACCGGCGTCCGCCGCGATGCGATTGACCGAGCTTTCGGCATAGCCGCTTTCAAGGAAGGCCCGCAGCGCGGCGTCGACGATCATCGTTCGCTTGCGCGACATCAACGCGGCTTTCGGATTGTCGTCCGACCAGGTCTTGACCATAAGTGTCCCTCTTTTATCAGCTTGACGAATGATACGACAGCGATCACTATACAACAAACGACAGCGATCGCTGTCGTTACTGTGCCGAATCGACTTTGCCTTACTGGGCAAGGGCTCGGCTTACACGTGACCGTTTC
Organism: Paraburkholderia aspalathi; assembly: GCF_900116445.1. Lineage (GTDB taxonomy): Bacteria > Pseudomonadota > Gammaproteobacteria > Burkholderiales > Burkholderiaceae > Paraburkholderia > Paraburkholderia aspalathi. The sequence goes on along the minus strand of NZ_FPBH01000032.1, from coordinate 5,399 downwards.
CTGGTGGACATTCAGATGAGCAATCCTCTTTCACAATCGTTGCGGCTACCCAGCGGCGCGATTCTCGCAAACCGCCTCGTCAAGGCAGCCATGAGCGAAGGCATGGCCGACGCTAATAATCATTCGACGCCGCGCCTCGAAGCGTTGTACCGGCGCTGGGCGCGTTCTGGTGCCGGGCTGCTTCTCTCCGGCAATATCCAGGTGGACCGGTGGCATCTCGAGCGCCCGGGCAATATCGTGATCGACGACGACAGTGGACAGGAGCAACTCGCACGGCTCGCCGCTGCGGGAACGTCGGAAGGCGCGCATTTCTGGGCTCAACTCAGTCATACCGGACGGCAGGTGCAAGACGCGATCAACACGTCACCCCTTGCGCCTTCTTCAGTGGACATCGACGTGATGAGGGGCGCCGGCTTTTCGTTCGCCACGCCGCGCGAAATGACGGAAGAGCAGATTCAGCAGGCCATTGGGCAATTCGCCTTCGCGGCCAGGAAAGTGCGCGAGGCCGGTTTCACCGGTGTCTCGTTGCATGGGGCGCACGGTTACCTGATTTCGCAGTTCCTTAGCCCGCTCGCCAACAAGCGCACGGACCGTTGGGGAGGCTCGCTTGAAAACCGTTCCCGTTTCGTGCTCGAGGTGGTGGCTGCGGTTCGCTCGGCCGTTGGTCCGGACTTCCCGGTCGCGCTGAAGCTCAATTCTTCTGATTTTCAGAAGGGCGGGTTCACCAATGCCGAGTGCGTTGAACTCGTGAAGACGCTCAACGATTCTTCGCTCGATCTGCTCGAACTATCGGGTGGTTCGCTCGAGGGTGGTTCGCTCGAGCAGCCGAAGATTGCCGGCCTCACGCTAATGGACGAGGGAGAAGATGCACCGCGCGAAAGTACCGTCAAGCGCGAAGCCTTTTTCGTGGATTTTGCCGCCTCCGTTCGTGCCGCAGCGAAGATGCCCGTGATGGTGGTCGGTGGATTTCGCACGACGACAGCCATGATCGAATCGCTGGAGCGCGGTGAACTGGATGTCATCGGGCTCGGCCGTCCGATCATTGCCGATCCTGAGATTCCGAAGCGCATTCTCGCTGGTGAAGTTGATCGTGCGCCTAGTCCCGAAGCTGCGCTCCATCCGTTTCATCTTCTGCCATGGAATAACATGCAACTCGAGCGTCTGGCGGACGGACTCGACCCGGATCTGTCACTGGACGGTGCCGATGCCGTGGAGCAGTTCACTGAGATCGAGACTCGCAACATAACCGCATTGCTGCAGCATCGCGCTTAAGCCATCGTTGCGGGGTCGCCCGAACGCCGCCTCGCACCACGGGGCGTTCGGGGATACTGGCAAGGTGCCAGGACTGACTCAGTCAGGCGCGCGGCTATTTGTACTCGACCAGCACTTCGCGGTATGGATTGCTACCCTCGTTGCGTGCCTTGTGCGTCGCGGGAACCTTGGCGCCCTTGCCGATTTCGGACAGCACTTCCAGATACCCGTGCTCGCATTTGAGTGAGTAAATCGCGCCCGTCGGGACTTCGAAGATGCCGAGGTCTCCGCCGTTCTCGTCAAAGATATGCAAGTGTGCGCCTTCGATCGCGTACCACATGTATGAAAGCGTGTGGGTATGTACCGGCGTTTCCTCGCCCGGTGCGAGAACGAAGTTCCACACAATAACTTTGTCATTCTCAAATACCTTTTCACTGCCGACACCAGCCATGATCGTCTCCTTGAGTGTGCGAATGTAGCGAGAGGCATCCTGCATTGCAGCAAGCGCCATTCACGTTCGGACTTCAAAACGTGTTGATCGGCCGTGAGGCCGTACTTCGATGGCTGCGGTGCAAGAGGGCCTGTACGCAGAGTAGGCGAATGTCCCACTTGTAGTGGCTCCGCCCGTATGCAGACTTGTCACAGACGAGGCCGATTTATCATTGCGTATGGTGACTTTTTTTCGCGGTGCGGCCGAGACACTGCGAACGCTTTGAATTCATCAGGACGGCAGGAGGTAATTACATGTCGGAACCCTTACGAATCATCCACGGGCCGTTCGGACGAGTGGCGTTGCTGCTGCTGGACAAGAGCATGGTCCTCCATGCACATCGGGTTTCCCACGTCATCTTCAAGGAAGGCGGTCCCGACATTCAGTTCGGGGTCCGCAATCGTGAGTACGTTTTGTCAGACAAGAACGTGCTGCTCGTGAATGCGTGGGAGCCGCATTTTTATGAGCATCGCCCACAATCGCAGTCGACGGTGCTGCTCGCACTTTATCTGGAACCGGATTGGTTGAGGGATGTCGACCGGCGTTTCGCGTACAGTATTCATCCCCGGTTCTTTCCGAGTTCTTCCGTACTGTTGCAGGGGAAGCTCAGCCGCCTTCATTCTGACCTGCTCGATATTCTGACCGACCGTGAGGGGAGGTCGCTTGAAGCGGTCCAGGGGCTGATCGCCGACATGACAGGCGAACTGGTCGGCAGATCGCCCCAAGGGAGCGTACTTTCGGCAGCCGGACTCGTTGGCGGTATCGCGTATGACATCAGGATTCGTCACGCGATCGAAGCAATGAAACAGGTGAGGGGCCTTACACCCGACTTCGACAATCTTGCGCAAAAGGTAGGGCTATCGCGTCCGCATTTCTTCCACCTATTCCACAAGCAGACAGGCATGACGCCCGCGACTTTCAGCAGCATGCTGAGAGTGGACCTTTCGATCGAGAGTGTTTCGCAGCAGGAAATGGCGCTTCAGGATATCGCGCTCGATCTGGGCTTTGACTCACCGGGAAATTTCACGCGCTTCTTTGTTCGTCAGCAAGGCGTGACACCCAGCCAATACAGACGCAGCGTTCAATATGTTCCTGGGGAAGGGCGGTGACGGCAGGGCGTAGCGGTTGCATCAGTTGATGCCTGTCAGCTTCAATGCATCGATGGTCATATGTGCGCCGAGGGCAACCAGAACAATTCCCATGGTCCAGCGCTGAACCTGTAGAAGTCCCGGGCGACTGGAGAGGAACTTCGCCATACTGCCGGAGCAGACCGCCACGAAACCGTTGACGGACGCGAACGCAACAATCAACGACGAACCGAGCACGAGCGATTGCCTGAGAACGCTGCCGTTCTGGTAGTTGATGAATTGCGGTAGCAGTGACAGAAAGATCATCGCGAGCTTGGGATTCAACAGACTAGTTGTTGCGCCCATCGCGAAAAGCCGGCGAGGGTGTTCGCGGGGCAACTCGCGAACCTCCAGCGGAGAGCGGCCACCAGGCTTTACAGCCTGCCACGCCAGGTAGAACAGATACGCAGCGCCCCCAGCGCCCAGAACGCTGCCTGCATAAGGCACGCTCAGGAAGAAGGCGGTGATGCCGAACGCTGCCCCAAACATATAGAAGAGGTATCCGAGCATGACGCCCGCAAGCGAGATAAGCCCGGCCGTGCGTCCTTGCGCAATCGAGCGCGACATCACGTAGATCATGTTCGGCCCCGGTGTCACAGCAAGCATTCCGCCGACCGCCAGAAATCCGTAAATCGAAACCGTACCGTGCATTTTCCCGGGCTCCGCCAAGTGGTCATCGGTCGCAGTATCGCCTTGATGCATACTCCAGTAAAACGGATTAAACTGAACATATTCATCAGATTTTCTGACTAAAATGAAAAAGCTCGATCTGGATGCGCTTGAAATGTTGGTGGCGGTCGCTGATACAGGATCGTTTGTACGAGGTGCGGAGTCCGTGCGTCGGTCGCCGTCGGCAGTGAGCATGCAGATCAAGACGCTTGAAGAAGCGCTGGGAAAACCGCTCTTCGTGCGAAGCACCCGCAACGTAGCAATCACAGCCGAAGGCAGGACGCTCCTGGACTATGGCCGTCGAATGCTTGCGATGCGCGAGGAAGCATGGGCGTCGGTAGTTCGCCCGGAGATGAAGGGGCGCGTAACCATCGGTGTTCCGGATGACTACGCTTCATCGTTGCTGCCGCAGGTTCTGGCAAAATTCGCGATTGCTCATCCGCGTGTAGAAATTCGGGTGATCGGTTTGCCAAGCAGTGAGCTTGTTCCATTGCTTAAAGACAACACGCTTGACCTGGCTTGCTTCACGAAAACAAGGGGCATCGCAGGCGAATTCATTCGATTCGAGCCAATGGTGTGGGTCGGGGCGCCCGCAAGAAAAGTGTGGAAAGAGCGCCCGCTTTCGATTGCCGTTTTCGCACATGGCAGTACTGCGCGTGCCTATGCCATCAGCGCGCTCCAGCGGGAAAATATCAAATACCGGATGTCCTACGAAAGCCCGAGTTTATTGGGCCTTATCAGCATGGTCGAAGCAGGGCTCGCGATAGCGCCTCTTGCAAGATGCAGCGTACCGGCGCACCTCGTTCAGCTATCGCAGAACGACGGGCTGCCGCCGCTGAATGACCTCGAAGTCGTTTTGGCGCGCAGTGCGCGGTCCGGGCGACCGCCCTGCGATTTTCTCGCTGAACAGATTCTGGCTGATTTGAGAGTTTGAACTGGTCGCTCGATGGCTGAATCGTCGCATAAAAGCCCGAATTGTCTAGGCGTTATCGCTGTAGGTCGGTGTCTTGACCAAACGGTTAGGCGTCGCTGGCAATCGGCGCCTCGAGAAGGCAACTAAACTCGCGAGCAAAGTCGACAGAGACGCGGGCGTGGACGGCGCCTTGCTTGTCGAAGAACCGCTGTGTCCCTCTGAGCGTGAACACACCTTCATGCCAGATGTTTGGATGGATGTAGAGACCCTGCTGTCCATTGAAGCGAAAGCACACGAACTTCTCCGGCGCGATGTCGTCACCGGGCAATGCCAATGGAACGTAGAAAGGGCGATGGTCGAGTGGGAAGAACAGTTGTCCGCCGTCCGGGTGGTAGTTCGCGTGCCAGAGCAACATGCATTCTGGTGCGTTGGCGTGGTCGTCGCGGGCTGCTTCAGGCTCCTTTGCGTACGCAAGGATGTAGTGGCCACCTACAGCCTCGTTTCGACCATAGAGAATGTCCCCGCGCCATTCGCTCACGAATGTGCCTTCGGTTGTGCCGGCTTCATTACCGGTTCCGGGGTCTATGGGTCTTGTCCCCAACGCCGGCCACTGCACAATCTCGATCGCGCACTCGCTTGGGTCCGTTACAAGCCTGCCAAATCCGGTGAGGGTTTCTGGAGTTGCGTCGACCACGGGCATCGGCACGCGGCGGAGGCCGGAAGGAAGGGCTGGGTTGAGGTAGTCGATTTCTGGGGGCATGCGGGGAGTTTACATGAGTCAGAAGGTGCTGATGGTGGATACTCGGACCAGGCTTGCTTGACGGTGTCGTGGAATATTCGTAATTTGACATAAGATAAATTATCAACAATTAAGTTGTAGAGGCTAAGTTGTAATGTCCGCTTTTAGCCAAGTTCAAATGTCCGCTTCGAGGCGGCATAAGCTTACCCG
>NZ_FPBH01000089.1 GCF_900116445.1 Paraburkholderia aspalathi | reverse complement strand
TCGAAGCAGCACATCCGCTATATGGTCGGCGGCCGCTCGCCGCTGGCGCACGACGAACGTCTGTTCCGTTTCGAGTTTCCGGAGCGTCCGGGCGCGTTGATGAAGTTTCTGTCGTCGATGGCGCCGAACTGGAATATCAGCCTGTTCCACTATCGCAACCAGGGTGCGGACTACAGTTCGATTCTGGTCGGCATTCAGGTGCCGGAAAGCGAGAACAGCGAGTTCGACCGCTTTATCACGACGCTTGGTTACCCGTGCTGGGAAGAGACGCAGAATCCCGTGTACCGGTTATTTCTCGCTTGACCTTATTGGACTAAAAGGCGCAGATGGCTCTTTCGCTTGTCGACAAACTGGTGGTGGCAATCTCGTCGCGCGCGCTGTTCGACTTCGAGGAAGAGAACTGCGTTTACGAGAAAGGCGACCTGCAGGCGTATGAAGCGTTGCAGCGCGAGCGGCTGGCTGTGCCCGCCAAACCGGGCGTCGCGTTTCCGCTGATCCGCAAGCTGCTGGCCTTGAATGCCGGCGGCCATCGGGTCGAAGTGGTGATCCTGTCGCGCAGCGATCCGATCAGTGGACTGCGCGCATTTCATTCGTGCAGGGAGTACGGGCTGGCGATCGAGCGCGGCGTGTTCACACGTGGGCGCGCGCCATTCGGTTATCTGAAGCCGCTGAACGCCTCGCTGTTTTTGTCCGCGAATCAGGACGACGTGCGCGACGCATTGGCTGCCGGATTTCCGGCCGCGCGCGTCTTGCCCGAATCGGCGAAAATGGCGAGCAAGTACCCGGACGAAATCCGGATTGCTTTCGACGGCGACGCCGTGCTGTTTTCCGACGAAGCCGAGCGTATCTTTCAGAAAGATGGCTTGCGCGCGTTCGTCGGCCATGAGATTCACAACAAGGATTTGCCGCTTGCGGATGGGCCTTTGAAGCCGTTGCTCGAAGCGCTGCACCGCCTGCAGAAACTCGCGGACGAAGCCGCACCGATGCATATTCGTACGGCATTGGTAACGGCGCGCTCGGCCCCGGCGCATGAGCGCGCGATCCGCACATTGATGGCGTGGAACATCGAAATCGACGAAGCGATGTTCCTCGGCGGCCTCGACAAGAGCGCGTTTTTGCGCGAGTTCGAGCCGGACTTTTTCTTCGACGACCAAATTGGCCATTGCGAATCGGCCCGCGTCGTGACGGCGACGGGGCACGTGCTGAGTGGCATCGTGAACGCATCATGACACCTGAACAGTCACCGCTGGGTAAGGCTTCCACTTACACCGAACAATATGACGCTTCGCTGCTCTTTCCGATTGCCCGGAAGAATGCGCGCGAGGCGATTGGGATTGGCGCGCAGTTGCCGTTTTTCGGCACGGACATCTGGAATGCTTACGAGCTTTCCTGGCTGAACGCGCGCGGCAAGCCGCAGATTGCGGTGGCGACTTTCTTTGTGCCGGCTGATTCGCCGAACATTGTCGAGTCGAAGTCGTTCAAGCTTTATCTGGGGTCGTTTGCGCAGACGGCTTTCGAGTCGATGGAAGTTGTGCGTGACACGATCAAGCGGGATGTTTGCGCTTCATGCGGAGCGACGGTGTCGGTTCATCTGGCGGCGCCGTATGAGTTCGGCAAATTGCAGATGGAAGAGTTTGACGGCTTGTCGCTGGATCGGCTCGATCTCGATACCGATGTTTATCATCCTGATGCTTCGTTGTTGAAGGCTGCGTTTGACGAGTCGCCTGTTGAGGAGACTTTGGTTTCCAACTTGCTCAAGTCGAATTGTCCTGTGACGGGGCAGCCTGATTGGGGCAGTGTGCAGATTCACTATGTTGGGCCGCAGATCGATCATGCGGGCTTGCTGAGGTACATCATTTCCTATCGGAATCACACTGGGTTTCATGAGCAGTGCGTCGAGAGGATTTTTATCGATGTGCTTAAGGCCTGCCGGCCGGTGAAGCTAGCTGTTTACGCGCGGTATACCCGCCGCGGGGGGCTGGATATTAATCCGTTCCGGACGAATTTTAATTTGCCTATGCCGGATAATTTGCGGTTGGCGCGGCAATAAATATGTGGCGGTTTTGCCTGCGCGGCGCTTTTTGTTCGTGTTCTTAGGGTGTTGGCCTTTCCTTGAATTGTTAGTGGTTTATTAGCGTTCCCCCTGTGCGGGGGGCACCTACTTTTCTTTGCCGCCGTGTATAGACCGGAGACATAGCTGACAGGTGTGCGGGGACATGGTTGACACTTCCGGGTACTAAAACGCCCGGTCCCGACCATGCCCTGGAACGC
>NZ_FPBH01000030.1 GCF_900116445.1 Paraburkholderia aspalathi | reverse complement strand
TTCTGTCATGGATTGCGTCCGCAAAGTTGGGTTGCGGACGCAATCGTGAGCCTTATCAATAACGGAAGCTAGGTGTGCGAAATCGCGCGCTTACGTCCTTTCGGCCTGCTCGGCGTTCACTCGCGTTCAAGCCTGCACATTCACGCTGTCACCAATTCGTGACACGCATTCCCCGAAGGCTTCAGCCATTTCGTTATCCCCATGACTGCTCCGCTTGCTTCCGGTTGGAGCCGTTGCCGGGCGGGGCTTACACCCGCTGGAAAGCGCCACCTTTTCACTGCGCACACCCACCTCAGACGTTAAAGAACCGAGGCAACATGGCCGCTTACCGACACACGAGGGAAGCCCGGCCTTTAATGAGCAGCCCAGCCGTCTTCGCCGATTAGTGGTACGAAGCTCACTTCGCCGAGCGAGCGCTCGTGATAATCGTGTTCGCCGTGGCGGACCGGTCTGATCAATCGCTGATGGCATGGCTCGCGCCCCATGGGCATGACGATTCGACCGCCGACCGCGAGTTGCGAACCGACGGAAGACAACGTCGCCCGCGAATTCGCGGCCGGAGCTCGGTTCGCGAGCCGACTGCAAGCGCTTAAGATTGGCATATAGCGATTGGCCGCCGTATTGCCCGGGAAACAGGGCGATATCCTCATATCAAACGATCGTTCGTTTGTCGCCCGATTTTAGGGGGAGAGTGAATTTTTTGGCGCGAGTTGCCGTTATAGTGATTTGGCATCACGACAGACGACTGAGGACCATTTCGCCATTAACGGCACATTGACATATGTCGTAAGGGGCACAGGCGACGCACCAATAAATCAGCGGCATGAGAGAGCCGCGTTTGACCGGGCAACCGGGATAAGTTTATGACTCGACCACCCCACGACGCAAACAATATGAGATCCAGCCGTCGGGCGCTTATCCTCGCGCCCATGCTCGTCGTTCTCATCCTCGGCATCTTGTGGATGACAATTCTCCTGCGCCTGCAGGTTGAGAAAGCGGCGGTGATGCGCGATACGCGGGCGGCGGCACGCACACTGGCCGATGCGTTGGCAACCCATACGCTCAAGACTGTGCACGATGTCGACGAGATCGCACTGCTCGTGAAATTCGGATACGAAAGCGCGCCCCAGGCATTCGATCTTGCCCGGTACCAGGCATACGGTTTAATCAGCGCCGACACCGCGTTGCAGGTCACGATAGCGGGAGCGGAGGGCCACGTCATCGCCTCGACGCTGCCATTTTCCGGTGCGATTGATCTGAGCGATCGGGAACACTTTCGTGTTCATCGTCTGCGCGCTAACTCGGGACTCTTCATCAGCCAGCCCTTGCTAGGACGCATATCAAACAAGTGGTCCATTCAAGGCACGCGACGCATAAACCGCCGCGATGGGAGCTTCGGCGGAGTAGTGATCGTCTCCGAAAATCCGTCCTATCTGACTGACGGTTTCTACAATAGCGCTGCGCTTGGCGAGCACGGCATGATCGCCGTCCTGTCTGGTCGTGGGTTCATGCTGTCCCGTCGCGCCGGAGATGCGCCGAGCAGGATCGGAGACATGCTGCCGAACGGCTATGCCACGCTCCGCAAGACGGACACGGACGACTTCTCCGATCCCCTTGATCATGTCGAGCGCATTGTAGCAAGTCGTTATCTCGAACAATATGGTCTTACAGTGGTCGCCGGTCTGTCCGTCAACGAGGCGCTGGACGATTACGTCAAGATGCGCCGCGTGTACGTGATCATGGCATCGGCCATCTCTCTTGTGCTCGTGGCGCTGTCCACCTGGATTACTGCGTTGATCCTCAAAATGCTGAAGGGCAAAGAAAAGTTGCGGCGCCTTTCAGAGACGGATCGCCTGACGGATTTACCCAATCGCGGCAGAATCGTTGACCTGCTTGACGAGGCTATCGCCGCCCCGGGTGCAGTCGGGAAGGTAGGCGCCATCTTCGTCGATCTGGATAGATTCAAAGAACTGAACGATACTTTCGGCCACCAGTGTGGAGACGACATTCTGGTCACAGTGGCCGCGCGCCTGCAGGCCACTGTACAGGGCCGCGGCGTAGTGGGCCGCCTCGGTGGTGACGAGTTTCTCATCGTGATCAAGGCTGAGTCCGTAGCTGTCGTGGTCAAGCGAATCGCCGATGAATTGAGCGCCGCGCTTCAGATTCCCCTGAACTCACGCTGGGAAGTCGATCTCATTGGCGCAAGCCTGGGTGCTTCAGTCCTGGAAGCCGGTGACGACTCCAGCGAACTGATCCGGAAAGCCGATTTTGCGATGTACGAAGCCAAGAATCGACGGTCTTTATGGAACAGACCGGCGAAATCAAACCGCGTGGCGGGCTGATGATCTGAAGGTCTCCGACACGGATGCGCTGCTGGGTTGGACAGATGGGCCACGCTGAAATAGAAAAACACCGGGCGTGAAACGTCATATTGGACTACCACTCTGAACTGGTCGGCGCTCGCACCCGGTATTAGATGCATTCACACCAACCATCCGCGCGGCCAGCTGTCGCGTGCCACGGAAAGTGAAATCTGTGCCAGGAAAGTGAAAAACTGCTGCCACAGTTAGTGAAATAGTCCGGGCCGCCAACGCATTTCTGCGTCGACTCGGCCGTCCGCCACTGCCGCTGATCGACCCCGTATGGTCGCTCGCGTGCCCACTGAGCGGCCATCCGACACAACCAGCATATAACCGAGCCGCTGTATCAACTTGAGCTGTGTCAGAAGAACACGCGCATTGGTAGCGGCCGAAATTAGCCGAAGACGAAGCGGATCTCCACGGCAGTCGGCGTATAAACCGCGTGCAGCTCGGGCTCATTCAGGCCCGCCGGCAGCAGCGGATACGCAGTCTCGTGCGCACCGCTCATCGACCCCCCGATATCCATCCAGCGCGAGCAGGCCGAGCTACTGCAAATAACTGTTGCCTCAATGAATAAGGCAGCAGACGGCCAGCCGAACGTCGTCTTGCGATCTACAGGGTTGCTGTTGCATCGACGGATTGGCCGATCTCCGAAAAGGCGGACAACACCCGGTCGACATCTCCTTTCGCAATCCCAGGGTACGTGACTAGGCGGAGATAACGATTGCCATAGCACGTTGCGAGGATTCCACGCTGAGAAAGACCGCGCATGAGTTCTCGCAACTCGATCTTGACCGTCTTCAACCTGACCGTCACGATGTTGGTGTGCAGAAGGTCAAGATCGATAACAAGCCAGGGGTTTTCTCTCGCGAGCATTTCGCCCATTCGACGCGCTTGTTCGTTAGTGTCTGGAACCCTGTCGAGCATCGTCTTCAATGCCACCACGGCGGGCGCTGCTACTACTCCGGCGGGTCGCCAGTTCCCTCCCAACATTTGGCGAACATGTGTCGCGCGCTTGATAAAGTTCCTGTCGCCGCACAGTATGGCGCCCAACGGCGCACCAAGGGTTTTGTTCAAGCTGACAGCCACGCTGTTTGCACCTTGCACGAGGACCTGCGGTTCGCAGCCCCAGTAGGATGCCGCATTCCAGAGGCGAGCACCGTCCAAGTGCACGGCGATGCCCTGTTCGCTGCACACATCATGGATACCCTGCTGCCATTCTCTGGGCATCACTGTCCCGCCCGCTCGGTTATGTGTGTTTTCCAGGATCACTGCAGAGACCCGGTATCCTTCCTGATCACAGTCGGCGAGCGCCACCGTCACCTGACGCGGCGAAAGGTGCCCATGTTTTCCGATCAAGCGATGAACGGCAACGCTCGAGAGGCCGGACGTGGAAGCGGCTTCGTGCTCGGCGATGTGCGTCTGAGCGTCGGAGATGATGTGGTCGCCCGAACGGCAATGCACGAGGAGAGAGGCTTGATTCGCCATTGTGCACGTCGGGAAAAACAGTGCGTCTTCCATCCCTAGCATACTCGCGGCCAGCGCCTCTAGTTCGCGCACGTGTTTGTCGTCACGCGCGTTGTAACTGCAAGGGTGAAGAGCTGCCGAGACCATAGCCTCGACCATTTCTGGAGTCGGACGAGAAAGTAGGTCACTGCGAAGATCCACTACTGACATGAGTACCTCGTAACTGAACGCAATTTGCGGTGGAAGGAATCGCGCACGTGGTTGAAACTAGTGCCGCCGTCGAGCCATTTCCATGGTCATACACTGGCGCGTCGAAAAATCCGCCGCAGATCGGGAAGAATGGGACAGGAGTGACTTCGACTTCGTTCAATGCCGAATGATCTTCGACAGGAATTGGCGCGAGCGTTCACTTCGCCCAGCAGAGTCTCCAAAGAACGCATCTTTGGAGCAGTCCTCAACGATCTGTCCACGGTCCATGAAGATGACCCGGTCAGCCACCCGTTGCGCAAAACCCATCTCATGGGTAACGACCATCATCGTCATTCCGTCTCGCGCAAGATCGGTCATCACATCGAGGACCTCATTTACCATCTCTGGATCCGGTGCGGAGGTCGGTTCGTCGAAAAGCATGACGATAGGATCCATTGCCAGCGCCCTCGCAATTGCGACGCGCTGCTGCTGTCCACCGGATAGCGCACCGGGGTATTTGCTGCTGTGCGTGCCAAGTCCTACGCGTTCCAGCAGTCCCTTTGCTCTGGTGCTTGACGCCTCCGCGCTCCGCTTAAGCACCCGCGTCTGCGCAAGGCACAAGTTCTGCAGGACGGTGAGGTGGGGAAACAGCTCAAACCCCTGAAAGACCATCCCGGCTTTGGCGCGAATTCTGTGCAGGTTAGCATTTGGTTTGGTTACACTCTGCCCGTCGATGGAGATATCCCCTTTTTGCACGGGTTCAAGACCATTGACGGCCTTAATGAGAGTGGATTTTCCCGAACCAGAAGGACCGCAAACGACGACCACTTCGCCCTTGGTGACCTTTGTACTGCATTCCGTCAACACCTGAAATCCGCCATACCATTTACTGACATCGTTGATCTGGATCATTTTCAATTCACTCTTAGTGAGCATGTCGCGCTGTTTCAAAGTGCCCTACAAAACGCGGAGCGCCGAAACAGATTACGAAGTACACAGCGGCAGCAAATAAATACATGGGCACCATGGTTCCATCCCTTGATGCAATGTCAGAGATAGCGCCGAAGAAATCTGTCATCGATAAGACATACACCAGTGACGTGTCTTGAAAGAGAGTAATGACGCGCGTAAGAAGCGCTGGCGTCATGTTACGAAGCGCCTGGGGTAGCACAATCGTCTTCATGACTTGCGCATAGGTCAGCCCCAACGCCAGCCCCGCATTCAATTGGCCCTTTCCGATTGACAAAATTCCGGCCCGCATGATTTCGCAGAAGTATGCCGCTTCAAACAACGTGAACGTGATCACGGCCGAGCGGTATGCGCCTACTTGTACTGGTGTTGGCGAATTCGTAATCCACGCGCCCACGTAAGGTGCAAGGAAGTAGAACCAGAAAATCACCAGAAGAAGAGGCACCGACCGCATGCCGTTAACGTATAGCGTTGCCGGCACCGACAGCCATTTCAACGACGACATTCGGCACAAAGCCAACAGCGTACCCAGAGCCAAACCAAGAACTGCCGCTAGCACCGTTAACGTAAGTGAGAAGGTCATGCCGACTTCAAACAAATACGGAAGAGTGGTGAGAATCTCGTGGACGGGGGATACCTGAGCGCAGTGTCTCGGACACCCGCGCAGTCCCGTAGAAGCCAAGACACAAGAGCGCGGGGAAAAACTGCCCCCAAGGCTGTGGCATCTGCTTGATCGCTCCGCCCACAGCCTTGGGAAGCAGCTCCGGGAAGACGAAATACCATAAAAACATCTGGACGATCAGCGGTATATTGCGGAACAGCTCAACGTATGACGCTGCAAAAAATCTTGCCCGCCTGGACTGCACCGTCCGCATCACTCCAATAACCGACCCAAACATCAAGGCGAACAAATAGGCCAGAAGCGACAGCAATAACGTCCAGCCGGCTCCAATCAGTAAAGTTTGCAGATACGTATGAATTCCGTCGGGCGACAACTCATTAAAGCTCGCCCAACTCCACTGATAGTTCATATCTGTCTCAATATAATGTTCGAATATGAAGCCGGGTGCGCTCCCGACGCCGAATATTATTGGTACGCGGCCGGATCACCAGAATCGGAAGGATGCTCCAGAGCGTGACGCAAAAACGTCGCTCATCGGGAATTTGAGATTGATCCCGGAAGGCGGAATGGGCGACGTGAACCACTTGTCATAGAGGGCGTAAATCTGTTTCGACTTGATCAGGTCGAGTACAGCTGCGTCTACTTCGTGCTTGAATCGCGGGTCATCTTTGGGTTCAACAATCCCGTACGGAGCAGCCAGCAGCGCTTTCGTGCCGATCACATAGTCTTGTGGGTCGCCAGACGTTGCGACGAGGGCGTAAGTAAGCCCATCGTCGTTGCTCATCGCAGCAGCTCGACCAGTCTTAACGAGCAGAAAGCTTGATGCCGCATTGTCTGATGGAAGAGCCGAGATATTCAGTTTCTTTTCTGCGCTAATTTGCTGGACTACCGAAAGCGCCAAGCCGCCCGCCATACTGGTGATGGATTTACCGCTAAACGAGGCGGGGTTATTTACGTCAACCCCTGCGTCTTTGCGCGCGGTGAGCACGGTTTTCGCTACAAAAGTCGCAGGTGCAGACGAAACCAGCTTCTGCCGCTCCGCCGTATTAGTGGTGTTGCCGCATTCCAGATCGATTGTCCCATTTCTTAGAAGCGGGATACGCGTGGCAGACGTTACGGGCACATAGCGAATATTAAAAGTCGGCAAATTCAACGACGCCTTAATATGCTGGACTATGTGCTGGCAAATCTCGACAGAGTAACCGGTGGGTTTTTGCTGGTTATCGAGGTAGGCAAAAGGCAGCGAAGCGCTCGGATATCCGAGCGAAATCGTTTGCGATTCCTTGATTTTATCAAGCCGGCTTGGCGCCTCAGCATGCGCACAGCCGAAAATAACGGACCCGGCAATAATGAAGGTCGCAGAAAACAACGAGGAGGGTTTCATGTCTCTAAGATCCAGTATGTAGTTCCCGACTTGTCGCGTCGGTTAATGCCAGGAGAAACGTCACTGTTGGCCACCGTCGATGTAACTATCGACCGCCAGTAAGATAAAGTACAATACTTGTTTCGTATCAAAGAATACAGAACTGATATGATCAAACATAAGCTGGGTATCCGGCACGTCGAGGCCTTCCGAGCAGTGATGTCGTCAGGCTCGATGACTGTCGCGGCGCGTGCGCTGCATACGTCGCAGCCGCAGGTGAGCCGGCTGATCGCTCAGCTGGAAACGATCACGCAGTTCCCGTTATTCGCGCGAAACGGGAACCGCGTCAGTCCGACCGAAGATGCGATACGTTTTCATCGCGAGGTTGAGAAGACATTTGCTGGCATCGCTGAGCTGGAGTCGGTGGCGGCCGACATTCGCTCGTTTAGCGGAGCGCAACTTCGGGTGGCGTCGACGGCTCGTCTGGCCGGGGACCTCGTCGTTAAAATCGTGACGCAGTTCCTTGCCGTTCATCCGGAAGTGTTGGTGTCGATTCACTCGGGGAATGCATCGGACGTGAACGACTGGATCCGCACCGGGGTCTGCGACGTTGGACTGGTTCTTCTTGCGGGCGCCACACCAGGAATTAACGCCGAGCACATCTCCACGTTGCGGTATGTGGCCGTGTTGCCGAAGGGACATTTCCTGGCGGATCTGAAGGAAGTGACGCCTGAACATCTCGGTGGCATACCCTTCATATCGCCCACAGCGGAGAGCCTGTTCCGATCACCTATCGAAGAAGTGTTTGTGGACAAGAAGCCACCGAGAATCGTGGCGAAAGCCAGTCTTGGGTCCTCAGTTTGCGCGCTGGTGCGCGCCGGGTTGGGCGTAAGTCTCGTGAACGAACTGGCCGCTCGCGACGAGTACAAGTCCGGTGGCATCGAGATCAGGCCTTTCAGCGGCGATATCCCGATTACGGTCTCGCTCCTGTATCGCCCTTTCCTTGCGCAGCCTAGACTCGTAGAGTCTTTTTCGAAGATTGCGAAACCAGTGATCGAAAGTGAAATTGCTTCGATAAAACGGGCCATCGGTTGAATCTCCTCGTTACGGCGGCTCGGACAGCGGGCCCGCGGAGAGATGTGAACGTGAACGAACGTCGAATTCATGAGTTGTGCACCCCATATACCTTCCGACGCGCGCTGGCGCACCACGCGATGGTCATCGGGTGCCGTCGCGGACAGCCGACGAGAAGCCACTGGCTTGCGACCGCCTGTCGACTGAGAGCGTGCCGAAGGAACACAACGTTTTTTCACTTACTGCGGCAGTGCGCGAGGGATATTTCACTTTCCTTGGCACGTGCTGGCCGCTCGGTGCACTCGTTCTGAAAAAGCGCTTTAAATTCAACGACGCATTTTTCACTAGTGGTGGCAGCCGACAGTCGCGTGCCACGGAAAGTGAAAACTGTGCCAGGTAAGTGAAAAACTGCTGCCACAGTTAGTGAAATAATCCGGGTGGCCAACCCTTTTCTGCGCGGACTCGGCCGTCCGCCACTGTCGCTGATCGACCCATATTCGCCATTCGGATTCCCAGATTGGTCACCGGGAAGCGGTCGTTCAAAGGGGCGGTCTGGCTTCGACTTAGTCGTTGCACCGCGCGCTGCCGCCCGGGACTACCGGTCTATCGTCGCGTTATCTTCGCGGGTTCGCCCCAGCTGGCGACCAGTGCCCTCAGCGACTCGCGCACCCAGCGCTGGGAGGCATGTCCGTGGCTTCGCTCATGCCAAAGCATGCTCACCTCGAAGCTCGGCACGGGAATAGGGCAGTCAACGATCATCAACGCGTCGACCCGATCGCGCACGAGTCGTTGCGGTACTAGAGCGACGAGGTCGGAGCGGGCCACGATGTCAGGCACAACCAGGAACGAGGCCGCGGACAGCACCACGTTGCGCTGGAGACCTAGGCTCGCCAACATATCATCCACGGGCGTGGAGAAATCGCCGCCGCGCAGCGACACGATGATGTGCTCCAGCTGTGCAAATTGTGCCGCCGTGAGCTTGCGGCGCAGACGCGGGTGGCCGAGACGGCCTATCAGCACGTAGCGCTCGTCGAACAGGTGACGGCTGCGCAGGTTGGTCGGGGCGTCGCGGGGCGTCATCAACGCGAGGTCTACCTCCCCGCGGGCCATCTGCGCTGCTAGTTGCGGCATGTCCAGGAAACGCACCGCAACCCTCACGCCGGGCGCTTGTTGGCGCAACTGCAATACCAGCGGCTGCACCAATGCAGCCTCCAGATAGTCCGTGCAGGCGATAGCCACAGTCAGGCGGGCCTGCGCAGGATCGAAGTGCACATGACGGCCCACCGTGGCGCGCACTTGGTCTAAAGCATCACGTAGAGGCGCCAGAAGTTCATCGGCCTTTGCTGTGGAAGTCATGCCACGCTGCGCCGGAATCAGCAACGGATCGTCGAACAGATCGCGCAGGCGCGCGAGCTGTGCGCTCACTGCCGGTTGGCTCAGATGCAAGCGGCGCGCGGCGCGCGTCACGTTCTGCTCTGCCAGCAAGGTTTCTAGGGTGACAAGTAAATTCAGGTCCAACCGGTTGGTATCCATAGCATGGATAGTAGACCAGAAGACCGACGATTTCACTCCGTGCGAGGTTCTGCCCACACTGCACATGTCGGCGCGCGTGTTGCGTGCCTGTCCGGAGAAATCGCATGTCCCATTTATCATCAATGCCTCTGATTACCGTAGCTGGTGCCTCCAGCAAGCAAGGCCGCAGCGTGGCCAGCACGCTGCTGGATAGCGGTCGCTATCGAGTGCGCGCTTTGGCGCGAAGCGTCGATAGCGAACCGATGCGCGAACTGGCCCGGCGCGGCGCCGAGGTCGTCGTCGCACCGCTGGAAGCGGGGCGCAAAGCGCAGTTTGCCGCGGCTTTGCGAGGCTCGCACGGCGCTTTTTTGATGACGCCGCCAATTGCGCCCGTACCGCCGCCGGGCCGTCCCGAATTAGCGCTGGGCATGGAGCTGGCTGACGCGGCGCTCGCCGCGGGCGTGGAGCATGTCGTCTGGAGTAGTCTCGAAAATGTCGACGATCGCACTGGCGGCACTCTGTGGGCGCCACACTTCACCGAGAAGGCCCTAGTGGAAGCCTACCTGCGCACACTGCCGCTTCACAGTTCATTCATCCAACTTGCCTTTTTCTACAGCAACTTTCTTGAGCACTATCTGCCCCGCCCCCAAACTGACGGCGGCTTGAGTTTCCCGGTTTACCTACCGCCCGACACGCCCGTGCCGTTCGTTGATCCGCTGACCGCGACCGGTCCGGCGGTGATGGCGCACTTCGACAATCCGGAGTCGTATTCCGGCCGAACATTACCTGTCATCGGTGAGGTACTGACTGCGCGCGAACTTGTGGAAACTTTCGTGCGCGTTTCGGGGGTGCGTGCGCACTACACGTCTGCATACACACGCGAGGATTTGCTAAAGAACTTCCCCGCATTCGGTGCCGACGAGTGGCTGGTACGCGAGCTCGTGGGAATGGTTACCTACGCGGTCGAATACGGGTACTACGCACCCGACCGGGACCTGGCATGGAGCCGACGAAATGATCCGACCGCACTGACCTGGGAAGACTTTCTTCGACGAAGTGGTTGGCGGGGAGAGCATATGAGCTTCGGTGTTGCAATCGGCACATAGAAGCTACGTCCGCCCAAAGCGGCCATACGCGACGGACGGCTCATGGCCGGTCCTTGCCCGTCGCTGACCGCCGACAAGCAGGCCACTGGCTTGTTACCGGCTATCGACTGCAAGCGCGCCGATGAGAACACAACGGTTTTTTTCACTTACTGCGGCAGTGCGCCGCGGATATTTCACTTTCCTTGGCACGTGCTGGTCGCTCGGTGCCACTCTTCCTGAAAAATCGCCTTAAATTCAACGACGCATTTTTCATTAATGGTGACACCCGACACCAGCCGTAGACCGAAGGAAATCTGTCAACCCTGTGCATAGCACCGGCGGGGCAATCCGTGTTCAGGTTGACATTTTTACGTACGTACCAAGCGGAGCAAAAGTGTCAATTCGCATATGTACGTATTAAATTCGTCAATTCGCCTCCTACACTTCGAATCCCGTCTTGAAGGCGTGGATCTCATGGAATTGTCCTTGCCGCTGGTCAAGCCCATCGCGCTCGTGCGACCACGAGGCGCGCATCGGTTCGAAGCATTCAGCGCCAAGCTGCAGCGCCGGGTTACGTTCTGTCGACATTCCCTGCTTGAGTTGTGGGTGCTGTTAGAGACGGATCCGGCGGTGGTCGCTTTCTGCGAGCGTCCCGGTTACATACAGATGGAAGGGCGCCTACGGCTCGCGGATTTTCTGGTTCGTTACGTTGACCATGATGAATTTGCAGTCCTAACAGTCTGTGATGCTGACAGTAGCGTGCGCGAGGCGATGAGTTCCCAACGTTCAATCGATGGCAACGCGCTAGCCATCCGTCGAGTCGGCCCGGCTGAGCTTGCCGCCGGACGGGTCTGGATTGAGAACTGGCAGCGCATGTTGCCCTATGTTGTCGCCAACCATGGCCTTATCTCACCGACGCTGTCGGAGGCGATCGTGCGGTTCGTTGCTGTGCCTCAGAGACTACTTGCCATCGAGCGTGAGTTTGCGACCGGCGATCCGGTTCTGTGCCGTGCGGCGTTGTTTGGCTTGTTGTACAGCGGGCGAGTCAAGGCACCGGAGCTTCACACCCAGCCATTGTCTCTGTTGTCGTCATTTGTAGAGGCGGAGGCAGGATCATGAACCACTGGAAGACCGAGTTGCAGGCGATCGACGTGAGCGTCTGGCCGACCGTTGCGCATACAGAACTCGACGAGGTCGCGCGGCGAGTTTTCGAAAAACGCAGGCAGGCCGTGGTGCGCTATGCCGCCGGAGAGTTGGTCAAATCGATCGAGCTATCAACAGGGGTGAACCGTCGTCAGCTGTACCGCTTGCTTGAACGCGCTACGTTGCCGCACCCGGATGGAAGACCGTATGGTTTCCGCGCTCTCGTGCGTTACACGCGCATCGCGGAATATACGCGGGTAAGAGCCGTGGAGACCGGTCGCAATTGCGGTGGCTCTGGGGCAGCAGGAGCGCTATCGCTCCTGTTCGAGCAATACCCGGCCCTGACAGGCTGGCTGCTGCTGAAGCTCAGGCAACGCAAGGTACTGCTAGTAAAGATACATACGGACTCGGGGCTGCGAACCCGTCTAAGCGGTTTGCAAGCGTTGCACGATGAATTTCTCCGCCAATGTCGCACGGTCGGACTGACTGTCGGCGATTACCCATTCAACACCTCAGACAACGCGATCCGTTCCCTGTCGCGACGCGTGAAGGTGGAGTTGTTGCGTCGCTTTGACACAGCAGCGCGGTCGGCAGGCGCTTCGCATCTCAAGGGCTTGCCACGCCCGACCGACGCGGGTGTCCCCGCAGCGAGCCGCCCGTATCAGGTGGTCGAATTTGACGGCCACCGGCTCGATATCCGACTTAAGGTGGTCACGCGTGACCCGCTTGGCTTTGAGCATGAGTTCGAGATAGACAGGGCGTGGCTCCTTGTCATCATCGATGTCTGCACACGGGCAGTGCTCGGATATCACATTGCACTTGGGAAAGAATACAGCCGTTACGACGTCATCAAGACGATCGAGAAGGCTCTGGAGCCACATCGTGAGCGAAGTTTCACCATCGCGGGCCTGACATACGGGCCGCAGAACGGCTTTCCGTCGCAACGGCTACCGGAGCTGGCGTATGCCACCTGGGAATGGATGAAGCTCGACAACGGGAGGGCTAACCTCGCGAACGAGACGTTGACCGCGTTGTGTGAGTTTATCGGGTGTCTTGTTGACGCCGGACCAAAATACAGCCCGGACGAACGGCCTTACATCGAACGGTTCTTCGGCACGATCGCAAGTCGGCTGTCTTCCCGCCTGCCAGGCTACACAGGGTCCCACCCACGCGATCTGCGCAGAGCGCTGAGTGACTCCAAGGGTAACCTGCGGTTGTATGTCTCGTTCGACGAGCTTGAAGAGTTGGTCGAATATGCCATCGCGAGTTACAACGGTACGCCACACGGCGGCCTGAACAACGTCACGCCTCTCGAAGCGATCGGGTATTTCGTGCGCGGCAAGCAGACGCTGGTAACGTGACTGGCCGAGCATCACCGTCGCACCCTTTGCCTGATGCAGTCGGCGCGGCGGTGTCGCGTTCGGGCGTATCTCGACCAGGGCGTGCGTCCTCACATCAATCTGCATGGTGCCCGCTACACCAACCGCGTGCTCGCGACAAGCACGCACCTCATCGGCCAGCAGTTGCTCGTCTATATGAACACGGACGATCTGCGCTGCGTCCGGGCATTTCTGTCCGATGGCGCTGAACTGGGCGTGCTTGACGTGCAAGGGTCATGGCGTCTGATTCCGCACAACCTCAAGCTACGCCAGCAAATCCTGAAGCAGGCAGGCGAACGGCGTCAACGTGGAGCGGGCGCGCCAGATCCGATCGAAGCCTACGTTAAGGAGAAGCTGGCAGGTGCAAAGACAGCGCGGAAGGCGGCGACAGAACTTGCCAACGTCAACCGATTGATTGGGTCGGCGTCGACTGCGAAAACTCCACCGGGCCCGGCGCGCCAGCCTGAAACAGTAGTCGCCCCTGCGCTGGAAGCCACGGCGACATCTGCCGCCCCGACCGACGGTGTCGTTGATCGTGCACAAGGCACCGCGGCCCGACCCCGCAAACTGTCAATCGGCACCGGTCAGGTATTTTAGTTCTGGACTTTGCTTTTGGGAGGTGAGTCATGTCGCTTCAGATACCGCGCCCGATCGACCCGTCGCTGCACCCGCTCGTGACTGGCAATTACCGTATCGCCACGCCCGCCATTGAGGCCTTCTATGAGCTGGTCATCCGCTGTCTGCGCTACCGGATCATGGGCGCTCTGATCTACGGCCCGTCCCGCATCGGCAAAACGCGCGCGATTGAATACGTTCGCCTGCTGTTAGCGCAGAACCATCCAAAGATGACGAGCTACCACGCGCAATGCGAGCATAAACCGCGGCACGCAGAAGGGCCGTTCTTTGCAAACCTGCTTGAGGCCGTCGGCGACCCGGATCCCAACGCAGGTACAAATCCATCAAAACGCATGCGCTTGTCGCTGAGGATACGGGAGGCAGCGGCGCGCGCTGGCAGCGGAACGGTGCTCCTGTTCTGCGACGAGGCCCAGCGCTACAACGAAAACGAGTACGAGTGGTTGCGGGATGTTCACGACGCGCTCGACCGGCAGCAGATCAAACTGTTCACGTTCCTCGTCGGCCAGCAGGAACTCCTCGCGCAGAAAACCGGGCTGCAGATCGCAGCCGAAACCCAGATCGTTGCGCGCCTGATGGTCGAGGAGCTGTCATTCCACGGTATCCGCAACGCCGGGGATGTCGCGACGTGCCTGAACGGCTACGACCAGACCGCGTACCCTGAAGCAAGCGAGTGGAGCTTCACAAGGTTCTATATTCCACAGGCGTTCGACGCCGGGTATCGTCTTGTCAGTGATGCCGACACGCTTTGGCGGACGTTCGAAGCGGCGCACCACAAGGCAAGTCTGCCTGGGCGCCTGGAGATTCCGATGATCAGGATAGTTAATTATGTTAGTGACAAAAGCCTTGTTTGATCTATGCTTATTTCGAAGGGCACGGCTGTTGCTGTTGAGTAGCAAAGTCTGTTTTACAGACGAGTAGCGGGGTTGGGTTTTCGGGGAGCGGGAGGGAAAGAATGGTTCCGGCGCGTGGGCAAGTCGATGCTGTTGAACTGGATAAATACCGGTCTGTTGACTGCGAGGTGTTGCTTCCCCTTCTGGTCGATTACGTCAAAAGCGGACGCGAGCTTCATTCCAATGCGTGACAGTCACACGCACCGTTGGCACCTACGTGTTGGCGATAGAGAATTTGAACTCCTAACCAGCGGACCAAAATGGTTCGACACACGACTCAAGCTGGGTGGTGGCGGCGGTATCGATCTTGCCATGCACTTATTGGCACTGGACTTCAGGCAGGCCGTCACAAAGCTTAGGCAAGTGCTATGAGATATCTCCTAGCAAACGAGAAGTTAGTCGTCGCAGGGCGGGTCTGGAAGGGCTTTCCGCTGCTGCTCAATACGGGCGGCCACCCGATGGAACCCGCGCAGTCATTTCTCTGGGACTTGATCGCATCAAATGGCAGAGTGAGCAGTCCGAAGTCGTGGGAGGCGTATGGCTGGGCGCTGTATGACTTCTTTGCCTTTGTTCTTGCCAACGGTCTGGACTGGCGGCAGCACGACTCGCCCGGCATGCCGAGTGCACTTGAAGCGTATCGGGACTGGTCGAAGGGTACGGTGGGGCTGGCGAATACGACCATCAACAATCGGCTGCGTGTCATTGTCCGCTTTTATCAATGGGCCGTGAAGAAAGGACTCATCGACCGTCCGCCCTTTAATCTGGTCTCAATCCAGACCAGTCGGCAGCCGGGTTTCCTGGCACACGTGGATGCCACGAGCGGCAAGGTGGAGTCGCCAAGCATCCTGCTTAAACAGCAAGTGCAGTCCATCAAAATCCTCACCAAGGAACAGGTCAAGGTTTGCTATGAGGCCCTGCCGAACCTTACTCACCGGCTCATGTTCTCGCTGATGCTTCGTACGGGCTTGCGCCAGATTGAATGTCGGACCTGGCCGGAGAATCCGGCGTACGTATTCGATCCCAGCCGCCGGAGAGATCTCCGCTCGAACCAAAAAATTCGGCTGAGTCTTGATCCGCGCGACATGGAAATTAAGAACGGCAAACCTCGCAGCATCGATATGCCCTATGAACTGATGGAGGAATTGGACACCTACAGTGTTCGCCACCGCCAGATGCGCGAGAGGAATCATC
Source organism: Paraburkholderia aspalathi (assembly GCF_900116445.1). GTDB lineage: Bacteria > Pseudomonadota > Gammaproteobacteria > Burkholderiales > Burkholderiaceae > Paraburkholderia > Paraburkholderia aspalathi. The sequence goes on along the minus strand of NZ_FPBH01000030.1, from coordinate 109,720 downwards.
GCAATGGCGGGAAATTTCCCATCCTGTTTCTCACCGAGCACGGCGCGCCCTACACCAAAGGCGCCTTGATCGCCATTTTCGCGGCGCTTTCCAGGCGAGTGGGATTCCATGTGACCGCACACATGTTGCGACACACCTATGCCACGTTTTTGCTTTGGAGCCTGCGCAAGAGCGAGACCTTCGAAGGAGAACCGCTCTTGTACGTGCGCGACCGGATGGGTCATGCCGATGTCACTACCACGGCTATCTACTTGCATCTCATCAACTCGCTGGAGGGCCACCTTGTGCTGGCCCACGAGGACGAGATTGATCAACTGTTCGCGGGAGCGGGACCGTGAAAACAAGCCGCAAAAGCCACGCTGCGGCTCCTCTCCGGGTATCAATCACCTCCATCGGCGTGGAGAACGGCGGTGCCACCGTCACGCTGCCGGCCAGAGGGAATGCCACGTCACATCGCACACTCGACCTATCTGCCTACCTTGGCCGCGGCATCGACGCCTGGGTGTGGGCGTGTACCACACAGTTGCGGGCATTCCTCGCAGGCGGCGGCGCCACCCCGGCAACGGTGCGCGGCTACTGGAGCAATGGATTTGTCCATTTCTGTGACTTCCTGATCGCCGTCGGGGTGCCATGTCAGCCGGGGACGTTGGAGCGAAAGCATATCTCTGCATTTATCGCATGGCTTAAGGGCCACGCGGACTGGGCCTACACCTCGCAAAGAAGTTTTTATGCCAGGACCAAACCCATACTCATCGGTCTTCAGCATCGCCGCGTAGTGCGAGACGGCAGGGATCTGTTTCCAGCCAATCCATTTCCGCACAGCAATGCGCGATACAAGGGAGCGACACCACTATCGACCGGAGAACGCACCCGACTGGTCATGGCACTGCGCGACGACATCATCGCCATTCACAAGCAGCAGTTCGACGGACTGGCCTCGGCGGCGTTGGTTGTGTACCTGCTAGCATTGGCTGTCCGTACCGGCGCCAACACCACGCCGCTCCTGGGAATGAAGCGGGATTGCCTAAAGCCGCACCCGTTTATGCCTAACATGATGCTGCTGGAGACCTTCAAGCGGCGCGGGAATGCAACGCAGCTCAAGAGCCTGCGTTTCTCCAAGGAGGAAGACCGCCCGCTACCGGTTGCGATGGACGGCGTCGCCCTCGTGCGGAAAGTATTGGCGATGACCCAACCTCTCACCGATTCTGCACCAGATGACCTCAAAGATTTCGCTTGGCTGTTTGTCCGTGAAGGGAATAGCGACAAATCGCGCCAGCTTACCCGGATGAGCAGTTGTACGCTTGGGCGCGGCATTCAATCCTTGATCGATCGACATCAACTCAAGGCGGACGATGGCGCGCGCCTACAGATCAATACATCGCGTCTACGCAAGACGATGGAAAACCGCCTATGGCAACTCAGTGGCGGCGACATCATCGCCACCGCAGCGTTGATGGGCCACACACCACAGGTTGCGGACAATCATTACCTCGCCTGCACGAACTCGATGCGCGAGGATGCTACCTTCGTCGGGGAGGCGCTGCCGGACATCTACCGCAACGCCGAGCAGAGCGGTGGCAACGGCAAGGTAATCCCCATCGCACCGATCACAACGACACGCGTGGGTGGGTGCAAAGACCCATATTACGGCGACAAAGCCCCGCGGGACGGCACACCCTGCGACGACTTCTTTGCCTGTTTTTCCTGTCGCAGCTATGCCATCGTCGGTGCGCCAGACGACCTGCATCGACTATTCAGTTTCTATTGGTTTCTTGAAAGAGAGAAAAGTCACGCCCGTAGCGACGACTGGCGCACGCAATTTCATCACACGATGCACCTGATCGACGCCTTCACCGTGGACAAGTTTGATTTGGCGTTGGTTCAAGCCGCCAAAGAGCGCGCCCGCGTCGATCCGCATGTCTTTTGGAAATCGTATGTGATCGAGCCAACCTTGACGGAGCTTGAGCGTGGCTAAAGCCCGCAAGTGCGCGGTTGCCAAACCGCACCTCGAGGACGCTGCCGTGCAGGCACTGACCAAAGCCTACGGGCTGTTGGTTGAGCAGCCCCTAAGTGTCGCCGGGCTTGACGAGTTGACCCGCAGCGATGTCGTCATCTCGGCCGTCAGCGACGGTGGCCAAGAGCGAGTGCTTTCCCGCTACGGCGATTTGGTGTGGGAAATGTGGCCCTTCGTGACTACACCGAATGCTCACGAAAGCAACAAGCGCCTGAACTGGTCGCGCATCCCTGAACCGTTCCGCGAGGCGAGCAAAGCGATCGTGTTTCGATACTGGCGGGTGGGAACCGAGGGCAGCACTCCGCCCGGCGTGGCGAGCCTGAAACATTTCGTGGGTCATCTCGCCATCTTCTTCCGATATCTGGAAACAGTGGGTGTCGCCTCGTTGGCTGACGTCCGTCCGATCCACATTACCAACTACGTTCACGCCCAGAAGAACAGTGACAATGTAAGGGGTGCTTTAGCCAATAAATTCGGCGCCCTGGAAAGGCTCTACGCATTCCGCGACCAACATCCCGAGGTGTTGGGTTTCCATCCATGGCCCAATTCGTCCGCTGGCGAGATGGCAGGACGCGTCGGGCAGGCAAGGAAGGATGGCGAAAAGGACAGCAAGACGCCCTTGATTCCGGCTGCGGTGGCACAAGCCCTCTTCATTCATGCAGAAAACATTCTGAAGAACTCCCGCGGAATTTTAGACGAGCGGGATGCCGGCAGGCGCTCTGCGTGGCAGGATGCGGAGGTTACCGCTATCCGCAACGCGTGCTTCTACCTTCTCGGCGTGCTGACCGGTATGCGAAGTTCTGAATTGTCTGGGATCGAAGTTGGTGCCGGGCGTACCGAGATCAAGAACGGCTACACCTTTCATTGGATCAAGTCGTTCGAATACAAGACCAAGAAAGGTGACGTCGAATTTCTGATGCCGAGCATGGGCCACGATATTCTGCGTGTACTCGAACGCTGGTCCGAACCGCATCGAATGAGGCTTGCCGAGCGGTTACGGGAGTGGGAAGCGAATCGAGGGGAAAGGGCGCACAAGCATCTGCAACAGATCGCCGTCGCCCGCGCCAATCTCAGCAAGCTGTTTCTTGGGAAGAGCCGTTGCGGCATCGTGCCTGTGTCCGGCACGGGTTGGGGTGATGTGCTTCGGAAGTTTGCCGAGGACGCCGGGGTGGACTGGGCTCTGGCGCCGCACCAGATGCGGCGGCTATATGCCTATACCTTCGCGCGGCATCGGCTGGGCGGGCTGCTGTTCCTCAAGGAGCAGTTCAAGCACTCGTCGATCAACATGACTCAGCTATACGCGGCCAACCCGCACCAGGACGCCGCCCTATATGACGAAATTCTGGAGGAAACGCGGCAGCACAAAATCCAGACCATCACCGGATGGTTGGAGGGCGAAGAATTGTTGGCCGGGGGGGCTGGCAAGAAAATTATGGCCTTGCGTGCGCAAGACTTTCCAGATCGGAAGGCGATGATCGAGGAAACATCCGACCGTATCACCATTCGCAGCACGAGTCATGCGTGGTGCCTAGCCCAGGATGCGGGCTGCGGCGGCTCCGGCATCTACGAGAAGGGGCGCTGCGGAAGCTGCCACCACGGTGTTATTGATGACCATTTCAAGCCCTTCTGGCAGGAGACCTATCGGCACCAAAGGGAACTTCTCGAAGAGGCCAGAAAATTCGGTCCTGGCGACGTTAAACGGGCGAGGCGCGATCTAGAAGAAGCGGCACGCGTGCTCAAGGACTTGGGCGTTGAACTACCGGGAGAAGAGCCACGTGATAGCGAAGCGAACGCCTAGCATCGCGGCGGCGCCCGAAGCGATCAAACCGCCCCGCCAGCGTGATCGCGTTCGAACGCTGACCGAGTTGCAACTGGCCCTGAGTCGTCTACAGCGCGCCTGCAAGAAAGTGTCGATTGCGGCCGTCGCCAAAGAAGCCAAAGTGACCCCAGCCCTGATCCATAACACCTATCCCGACTTCGCCGAACAGGTCCGCGCTCTGGTTAATAAATCCACACGAGCACAGCGCGACGACAAGCACCAGGAATTGCAGTTACAACGGGCGGCGACCACCCGGCTCTACCAGTTGATCGCCAATCAAAATAAGGAGATTGTTGACCTGGCATCCGTCAATGAAGCGCTCAGAGCGGAAATCCAGATACTCAAAGGGATTGTCGAGGGCAAGGTGTTGACCGCTCCGTTCGGGCGAAAGAACGAGTAAATATTGTCGTGAGCGGGGTTGAAAGGTGCGCAAAAATTGTTAGCCGAAACTTATCCCGTAAATTCACGCACTTACGCTTAACTAACTGTTAGTACGTTTCTGTTCCGTTGGAATCGTTTGCGCGGGCCGTCGAGATCGTGCTCAAGGATAGCGAACTCAGGGATGCTCCGGGGTATTGTCCGGACGCCTCGTTATGGGCCCACGCTGTGCGGCACTCCGGCTATGTTCAGTCGCGCCATGCAACCGGTCGCGTGCTTGTCCACGCGTAAAGAGGCGCCCGCGCTCATTGCCCCGCGCTTCCCGATACTCAGCCTCGATGAGCGACGGCTGACCCCGGCACTGGGCTTCATATTCGATGCGCGGTGGCTGTTGCCGGGCGAGTCGATTGTATCGATCCTGTGGAAGTTCGCGCGTGCGAACGGACTTCCTGGGCACGCGCTGGTGCGGCTAATGGGTGCTGACATCGACCCGTACGAAGGCGTTGAGCCAATGCGCGATGCCGTCGATGTGAAGCATCTGAGGCGCACGCTGCTATTGCCTGGCAAGGTATTGCACGCTTCACTCCTTGATGCCGGCCAGAGGGGAAGGCATCACCCGGTTTTCCGGTATTGCAGGCAATGCGTATTACTCGGTCATCACAGCGTGACGTACCAGATGTTCAGCGAAAACCGTTGTCCCGCTCACCAACGAAAGCTCGAGACGCAATGCCATCGTTGCGGGCGGGAAACACCCTACATCCTCAACGCGAGTCTTGTGGGATCGCCGTATCGCTGTGCGCAATGCGGCGAGCTTTACGCGACTCAATCTCCTCCAGCCTTTGCAGCGAAACCAGCGATGCGCAAGGAGCATCGTATTGCCATCGCGCGACATTTCTACAATCGCATGGCAGGCAGCTTTTGCCTTGGCGTTGACGATCGCGTCCTGTAGCTCGCGGGCTCAGGCGGCAGGGGCGGTCCTTGAAAAGCTTCCAATGATCGATGCCCAAAAAATGTCGTGTGCGATACGCAAAACCGGGTGTTGACGACTTTACTTCGTTTTTGGTGACAACTTTCCTTCGCTCTACGTCTTGCCAGCAACGCGTCACCCGTCATCTGGGCGAGCTGCCGATGAAAGAGACGGTCGCTGTTGTTCCAGAGCGTGCGTTGTTCAGGGTCGGACACATCGGTGAGCGTTTCCATCTGTGACAGATAGTGCTCCGCAAGCTTGTCGCGCTTTTTGAGCGCGGCAGCGCGCCGTGCAATTGCGGGCTCCAATATCAGGCGAACGTCCAGTGTCGCTGAGGGGCTGTAATCGGGCTGCAGTTGGCCATCCGGTGCTTGCGCTACGTCCACACTTCTGCTCAGAACGTCGGGCGCGTTGCCCGCGACGTATGTGCCTGAGTTTCTGCGCGTGATGACGAGCCCTTCGTTCTGAAGGGCACCAATGGCTTCACGTACAGCAGGCCGCCCCACGCCGAAAAGTGAAGCAAGTTCACGCTCTGAGGGTAGCCGCGCATCAGGCATAAATCGTCCTGCGCGGATTTCAGCTCTGATTTTTTCCGAGACCTGCTCATAAATCTGAAGCGGGCGGAAATTGCGAGGGAATTCGGCTGGTGCGGAAGCCATATATGGACGAATGTGAAGAGATGGGTGGTTCAAAATATACCACTTGAGGAAGACTGGCACCACGCTGCGGGCTGATTGTTCCTAGGGAATTCCCTCAATTTGGCTTTAAATTGATCCAAATTGCTTCTTTACATGTACTATTGGTGTGGTTGTGAACCATAACTGGTCTAAATCAAGTCCAGTGGTTATCCGGCTTGACTCCCTGTCTGCGTACGCCGAGTCGCCCCTTCCTACCTCAGTGGAAACCGCATGAATACCGAAAAGACGACCTTTGATGCACAGGAGACAGCTTCGCTTCTTGACTACACCGCACTCGTAGAGACGCTTAGGCGAACAATCGTCGAGTACGGCGCCGGCGACATCGCGAGTCCCGAGCGACTGTCCATTCCTTTAAAAGGCGGGGTGATGCTGTCCATGCCGTCGAGCGCGGAAGATATCGCGATTCATAAGCTGGTGAACGTCTGCCCGGGCAACATCGCTCGCAACCTGCCGACCATTAACGGACAGGTCATAGCATGCGACGCAGACACTGGCGAGATGTTGTTCGTGCTTGATGGTCCGACTGTGACGGGGCGTCGCACGGCTGCCGTGTCGGCCTTGGGGGCAATGACGCTTCTGAATGGTTTGCCCAAGGAAATCCTGGTCATCGGCACGGGAAAGCAGGCGTCGAATCACGTCGAGGCTTTTGCAACACTTTTCCCTGAGGCGCGAATCCTGGCCAAGGGCATTTCGGACGACGACACACGAAGCTTTGTTGAACGACACATGGTGGTCGCCCCGAAGCTCGAAGCACTGCAAGGTGAGATCCCCGACTCCGTCGACGTTGTGGTTACCGTGACTACGAGCAGGAAGCCCGTCTACAACGAAGCGGTTCGTTCCGGTCGGTTGGTCATCGGCGTCGGGGCGTTCACGCCGGACGCTGCCGAAATCAGCAAACAGGTTGTTGATGGCAGTTTCGTGGTTGTTGACGACCCAGTGGGCGCGAAGCACGAGGCAGGCGACCTGATTCAGGCTGAGTTTGACTGGAGTCGCGCTGGTTCGTTGGCACAAGCGATTCAAGGTCAGCTCAAGCCGGATGCACCGGTTTTCTTCAAGAGCGTTGGCTGCGCCGCATGGGATCTGGCCGCGTGCCGCGTTGCGCGCAGTGCGCTAGGTTGATCAACCAGTGCCCCGCAACTGCCAACTTGCGCTAGCCAGGCCGTTGCCCCCGATGGGTTCCTGCGCAGTATGCGTCGGCCTTCAGGGGTTCTGCGTAAGTATCTGAGATGCAGCGCAGAGAAGTAGCAATCACGGTTTCGGTGCCTTGTATGCGCTGGCTTGTTCGAGAAGCCATGTTCTGAAGAGCTCCAGCGGTTTGCCGTGGCTCAGTTCCGTCGGATAAACGAGGTAGTAGGCGGAGTCTGCAACAGTTGCGGCTTCAAAGGGAATGATGAGGCCAAGCTGCTTCAACTGCCCCTCGACGAAAAACTTTGGTACAAGTGCCACGCCTAGCCCTGCGGCGGCGGCACTGATCAGCATCGTATGGAGTTCGTAGCGCACGCCTTGCATCGTGGAATTGTCCTCGACGCCGAGATCCGATAACCATCTTGTCCACGCGTCGGGACGAGTGGTCGAGTGCAACAGCGGGTAGGCAAGCAGTTCGTGGGGTTTTTTGATGGGTTTGGATAAGAGCGACGGCGAGCAGATGGGTACCACCTCTTCCCCGAACAGATAGTCGGAAGAGGTGCCCGGCCACGTCGGCTTTCCATAGTGAATGGCCGCTTCGAAATGTGATTCCTCGAACGAAAACGTGTCAGTACGCACGCCCATATTTATCCGTACGTCAGGCGTTCGGTCGTTGAAATCTTTCAGGCGCGGAATTAACCACTGAGACGCAAACGTGGGAAGTACTGCGAGTTCGAGATAGCCACCGCCGCTACCATGAGCGATGATTGACAGGGTATCGCGGTCGAGATTTTCGAGCGCCCTGCGGACTTGCGTGCTGTACAGCCGCCCGGCACGAGTGAGCACCACGCGCTGCTTTGCGCGAACAAACAGGCGGACACCAAGATTGGATTCGAGTGTTGCGATTTGACGCGAGATGGCGCTTTCCGTCAGGAACAGTTCCTTCGCCGCATGCGTGAAGCTCTCGTGTCGCGCAGAAGCTTCAAATGCCAGCAACGCGCCCATGTTGGGAATCTTGAACTTGCGCATGTTAATTCCTAAATGTCATCAAGTAACAATTTAATCTCGCTTTACGCGATATGCAACCGTTTGAATAATGCAATCACGTACGGCTGACCTTCCTCCGGGAAGTCAGCAGAAGAACAATCTCCGCCTTCCGGCGCTGTGTCCCTGTGAGATAAGCGATGCGTAATTCGAACGTTGAACATCTGTTACTGAAGCTGCTTGGCCCCGCAAAGACAGACTCCCTCTTTGCCACCCTGAATTTCCCGACCGTGCTTCAGGACTGGGAGGCCGGGATTGTTACGCGCGCCGAACTGGCGCATACGATGAACATGGCCCTGTTCGAGGATCTGCTGGACCGCTCGACGAATGGCCGGATCTACACGGACGAGGCAATCGCCAAAGGCGGGTCAGTCTACTTCGACCACGGCGCGCTTCGCACTGTTCGTTGGTCGAAGAATGGCGCACTGCCGCCGGGCGAAGCCGCATTTACCCGAATTCTACGTCCGCTTGGTTTCAAGCTGAACGGCCGCTACCCGTTGGACAAGCTGGGCATGACCGGACGCGCTTACTTACACGAAGACGCGCCTGATGGGATTGCCCAGTTTTTCGTCAGCGAGCTTCACCCGGAACGTTTCTCCAGCGAGTTTCAGCAAGCCGTGACGAACGTCGTGAGCACGTCGAAGGACCCGTTGACGCCAGCAGCAGTCTCGCAACTCTGGGAGCTGGAACGCGACGGCTCGCTGCCTGTCGAGGCAGCATGCGAGCTACTGCCTGTGATCGTCGGCGCCTTTGCGCGCCATCATGAAGTACCGCAAGAAGCAGACTACGAGGCACTCCTGCTTGAGTCGGCCGAAATGGCCTGGATTGCGACGGAAGGCAATGCGTTCAACCACGCCACGGACCGCGTCGAAGACGTGTTCAAGTTGTCCGACGATGAGAAGGCGAAGGGGCGGCCGATGAAGCCCGAAGTCGAGCGGTCGCGCTCAGGTCGTGTATTCCAGACTGCCTACCGCGCCGACACGGTCAGGCGCGAGTTCAAATCGCATGACGGAAAAATCGTGACGCGTGACGTCCCTGGTTCGTTCTATGAGTTCATCACGCGCAAGCGCAACTTCGACCAGGCATCGCGCAGTTGGGCAACTGACCTGCGCTTCGACGCCGGAAACGCTCAAGGCATCTTCAAGATGACAGCGAACGCGGCGCAGTAAAGTGAAACCCGCTACCGCGTTCCAGGCGAGCAAAGCCCTGTTGCAAGACATTGAGGCGGAGCTTCGGAAAACCCTTCGTGGTGAAGTTCGTTTCGATGCCGGGTCGAAAGCGTTGTACGCCTCTGATGCATCGAACTACCGGCAGATACCACTAGGCGCTGTGGTCCCCGTCGATGTGGACGACCTCGTTGCCGCGCTCGGTGTGTGCCGGCGCAACGATGTTCCGTTTCTTACACGAGGCGGAGGCACTTCGCAGAATGGCCAGTGCGTGAACGTGGCGGTTGTGGCTGACACGAGCAAGTATGTCAACCGGATCGTCTCTGTTGACGCGGAAAGCCGGACGGCGCTGGTTGAACCGGGCGTCGTGTGCGATAACCTGCGCGACGCGGCTGAAGAGCATGGCCTGACCTTCGCGCCGGACCCTGCGACACACAGCCGATGCACGCTTGGCGGAATGATTGCCAACAATTCTTGCGGTGCGCACTCGGTGATGGGTGGCAAGACCGTCGAGAACATCGAAGCGCTGGAAATCGTGACGTATGACGGCGCGCGATTCTGGGCGGGTCCGACCACGGAGCCCGAGCTTGAAGAAATCATTGCGCGCGGCGGCCGGCAGGGAGAGATATACGCAGGGTTGCGAGCGCTGCGCGACCGTTATGCGCAAAGAATTCGTGCGGAGTTTCCGCAAATCAAGCGGCGCGTGTCCGGATTCAACCTCGACCAGCTGTTGCCGGAAAATGGCTTCAACGTTGCGCGAGCACTCGTCGGAACCGAAGGGACCTGCGCCGTTACTTTGCAGGCAATGGTGCGCCTCGTTCACAGCCCATCGTGCCGCGTTTTGCTCGTGCTTGGCTTCAAGGACATCTACACCGCGGCAGATGGCGTTCCTCACTTCAATCGCTTTTCGCCAATCGCAATCGAAGGCCTCGACCGCGCCATCATTCGTGGTCTGCAAGCGCGCGGACTGAAGAAAGAGGAGATTGCGCTGTTGCCGGAGGGCGACGCCTGGGTCGTTCTGGAGTTCGGAGCGGACACGGTTGCTGATGCCATAGAACAGGCAAACGATGCTCACGCTTACTTCATGGCCGGCCACGGCGGTGCCGGGGTCAGCGGTTTTGTCGTCGAAGACAAACAGAAGCAGCAGAAGATCTGGTCGATTCGAGAGACAGGTGCATCTGCCGTTGCACTGGCGGTGGACCCGTCAAAGCCTGACCCGATTGTGGGCTGGGAGGACGCGGCCGTTGACCCGTTGCGACTCGGGGACTACCTGCGCAAGTTTCAGGCGCTCGTGGACCGGTTTGGATATGAAACCTGCCTTTATGGTCACTTCGGCGATGGTTGTGTCCATGCGCGTATCACCTTCGATATCCGAACCGACGAGGGTGTGCTGAAGTGGCGCGGCTTTTTGCGCGAGGCCGCGCAACTGGTAGTTGACTTCGGTGGCTCCCTGTCTGGGGAGCACGGCGATGGTCAAGCCAAAGCTGAGTTTCTTCCCATTATGTATGGCCCGGAAATCATGCAGGCGATGGAAGATTTCAAGGCTATTTGGGATCCGGCCAATCGCCTGAATCCGGGCAAGGTCGTCCATGCGTATCGCGCGGATGAAAATTTGCGGATGGGACCTTCATATAAGCCCGTGACGCTTACGACCAGGCTCGCGTTCTCGAGCCCGGAAGGCGACGGCATGCAGCGAGCGGTTGAACGCTGTATTGGCATGGGCAAGTGTCGTTCCCTCGATGGCGGGACGATGTGTCCGAGCTTTCGTGCAACACGCGAGGAGAAGTTCTCCACACGAGGCCGAGCCCACCTCTTCTGGGAAATGCTCCAGGGCGAAATTATCACCGACGGCTGGAACAGCCCTGAGGTGAAAGAAGCTTTGGACACATGCCTTGCATGCAAGGGTTGCAAATCAGACTGTCCGACGCATACCGACATGGCGTCGTACAAGGCTGAGTTTCTGTCTCACTACTACGAGAACCATCGTCGACCGCGGCAGGCGATGTTCATGGGGAGGATTGGTCAATGGGCACCGCTAGCGAGTCGTTTTCCGTGGTTGACGAATTTCATGACTTCAGCCCGACCGTTGGCTCGTATCAGCAAGTGGGTCGCGGGCGTCGCGCCGCAACGGCATCTGCCGGTATTCGCTCCCCGGACGTTCAGGGCGATGGCCAGGCAGCGGCAGACGGTGGGCAGCCTTGCGAAAACTGCATCCACGCAGAAGGTGATTCTCTGGGTTGATACTTTCAACGACCACTTTTCGCCCGAGGTCGCAACGGCCGCATTTGATGTGCTGACTGCGATTGGCTACGAAGTCGTTTTGCCGCGCAAGCGACTTTGCTGTGGCCGACCTTTGTACGACTACGGTCTGCTTGATGAGGCGCGCGCGCTGCTCCGAAGCGCGGTCGACGAGCTGGCTGATGACATTCAGTCGGGAGTACCCGTTATCGGGCTCGAGCCCGGATGTTTGTCCGTCTTCAAGGACGAGTTGCTCAAGCAACTCCCTGACGACACGATGGCGAAACGACTTGCAGAGCAGACCTTCCTGTTTTCCGACTTCGTTGGCCGTGCAGACTACGACTGGCCAGAGCTCGACGCGGATGTTGTTGTACACGGGCACTGCCATCAGAAGTCGATCTTCGGCATGAAAGGTGAGACTGCACTACTCGACAAACTCCACGTGCGATGGACTCTGCTTGACACGGGGTGTTGCGGAATGGCCGGGTCGTTCGGATTCAATGCGGACCATTACGACCTCTCGATGAAAATCGCCGAAGACAAGTTGCTACCGCTTGTGCGCAGTGCTCCTGCAAGCGCAATAGTGGTGACTAACGGATTTAGTTGCCGGGAGCAGATCGAACAGGGCGCGGGCAGGCAGTCGATTCACATTGCACAACTCGCGCTGAAGGCGCTGAAGCGCGAACACATTCCTCAGGCGAAGCCAGTGCCGGGCACCACCGGCGACTTGATGCCAATATCGTGAGCCGTGGGAAGCCGGCTTCTTTCGATTGTTGATAGCCTTGTTTGATGAACGGCTTCAAAGAGGGAGTCCATTTGCTGCGCACTGCCTGCGAGGGCTGTGGCCGGCAGTTTCGGTGACGGAGCATCTTTCGAAAGCGTCGACAGAAGCACACGAAGCATGCGACAGCGCCTCAGCGTAGATGTGAAGCTATATGCCTCCCGAAACAAGCGCATCTGCACTGTGCGAATGTCTTCGCCCAGCGTCCGTGATACTTCGGCGATGTTCCACGGATATGCGGGCGCGATGAACATTTGCTGAGCGAGAGCGCGCCCGAACAGCGAACTCCGCGTCCAGTAGGCCGCGTGCAGAGAAGTCCAGTCCGGCGCGGAATGCACGCCACTATCAAACAATTCCAGAGTTAATGTCCCTGCCGCACATCCCTCAATTCCGGGCGCCAAATCCACCGAGAAAAGTGTCTCTGCCGGTACCACCCAGCCAAGACCCGGCGCTGTACGTTTGAGGGTGACTTCGGCAGCAACGGCGTGAGCCCCAAGGTGGGGATTCCAGAGAACCGGAAAAGGGACTCGGAGACTGTGGGCCTGTACGGTTCTGGAAAAACTGAAATGAAGATGCATGACGTGATCGCTATCAGGAAAATCAGGAAAGGTAAACACTAGGCTGAAGCCGACTACGAAAGCCTGGAGAAACACAAACACCAGACTAGCTTGAAGATAAATTTATAACATATGTAGTATAACAAACTAATATTGTTTGATCCCACACCTCGATGAAACTGCAAGGGTGAACAGCCCCGGATTTTTCGTCCACATATGCGGTCTGACCGGAGTTCCAGGACGGCTAGGGCGGGTTTGGGGCTGTCTCCTTTGAACCTCGGGAATCTCCTGGTGGCCTGATAGATCGAAGTCCATTTCCCGAGAATGCTTGTCACATCTGGCTTGATGAGAAATAGGCATCAGGTGGTGAATAGATATCGTTTGATACCCCTATATTGGATACACACAATCGGCCTGCATCTTCTTCACCGACGCGGCGAGCGTCACGTTCCGACGGGGCTGACAGGTTCTTCAGGCCGTTCAGCGAGATCAGAAAGCTGATTTGCTGATGTACCGCTGGCGGAGCGACAGAGGATGACTCACACGCGCTGGGGCCATTGCTTGTTACCGAAGTGCGTTTTGTACCGACAACAGATATCAAAGGACTACCCCATGGTTTCCCTTCTCCGCACTTCCCGCCGTACCGCTGTCATTGCAATGTCGCTGACGCTTGCCGCTGGCGCGGTCAGCGCCCAGGAAGTTGTCGTCAAAGTTGGTGTTGCAGGCCCGCTTACGGGTAGCGGTGCTGCGTATGGTAAGGACATCGAGAACGGTGTGCGTATGGCAATCGACGAAGCGAACGCTGAACACCACACCATCGGTGGCAAGCCGGTAAAGTTCGTCATGGAGTCGCAGGACGATCAGGGCGACCCGCGCGTCGGCGTACAGGCTGCACAGCAACTCGTTGACGACAATGTTTCGGTGGTAGTCGGTCATTTCAACTCGGGTACGACGTTGCCGGCTTCGAAGATTTACGCGAAGGCTGGCATCCCGATGATTACGCCGGCCGCTACCAATCCGACTATCACTCAGAGTGGGTTGAACACGATCTACCGCGTTATAGCTACAGATTCCCAGAACGCGGGTAATGCCGGTCAGTACGCCGCGACCGTGACCAAGGCGAAGCGCATCGCCATCATTGACGACCGCACGGCTTTCGGTCAGGGCGAGGCGGACGAATTCGAAAAAGCGGTGAAGTCGGCTGGTGGCAGCATCGTGGCTCGCGAGTTTACGAACGACAAGGCCGTCGACTTCAGCGCGCAGCTCACGGCTATCAAGAGCACGAACCCAGACCTGGTTTTCTTCGGAGGTCTCGATGCTCAGGCGGCCATGCTCGTCAAACGTATGCGTCAGCTTGGCATGAAGGCGCAATTTCTGGCCGGCGGCGGTGTCATGGATGCCAACTTTATCCGGCTCGCGGGTAGTGCGGCGGACGGCTCGTCGGTATGGGAATATGGCCAGCCTCTGAGCACGCTGGCCAAGGGGAAGACCTTCGAGTCCAGGTTCAAACAGAAGTTCGGTACAGACATGCTTTCCTACGCTCCCTTCGCGTATGACGCGACATGGGTTGCTATAAAGGCGATGGAGGCAGCGAACTCTGTCAAGCCGGCCGATTTCAACGCTGCATTGAAATCGACGAACTACGATGGTGTCACCGGCAAGATTGCCTTCACCCAAACCGGTGACCTGAAGAACCCGCGCTCGACGATGTATCAGGTCAAGGATGTCGCCTGGGTGCCGATTACAACCCGATCAGCCGACTGAACATGCTGTGGGTAAGCGATATGACGCGGAGGCGGCGAGCCGCCCGACACCGCGTCAATCAAGCAGGTGCTACCAAAGCTAGGCATTGGAAAATTTAAGAGGTCATATCGTGAAAGCATCAACCATTCTCTCGGAACTCGGCATATCTCACTTCGCAGAAGCAGGCGATATCGCCGTCCATTCGCCCGTCAATGGTGAACTCATTGGTCGCGTTGCGAGCGAGTCCGTCGCCGACGTTGACGCAGCACTGGCCAAGGCCCAAGCTGCATACGCCGTCTGGCGCAACGTGCCTGCACCGCGTCGTGGAGAACTGGTTCGCCTGCTAGGCAACAAGCTGCGTGAACAGAAGCACGCGCTGGGCAGCATCATCACGCTCGAAACCGGCAAGATTCTCCAGGAAGGTCTAGGTGAAGTACAGGAAATGATTGATATCTGCGATTTCGCGGTTGGTCTTTCGCGCCAACTGTACGGCCTGACCATCGCGTCAGAGCGTCCGGGCCATCGCATGGCCGAAACGTGGCATCCGATGGGCGTCTGCACTGTTATTTCCGCCTTCAACTTTCCGGCGGCTGTCTGGTCATGGAATGCTGCGCTTGCGCTCGTCTGCGGCAATGCGGTCATCTGGAAGCCTTCGGAAAAGACGCCTCTTACCGCTTTGGCTGTCGACAGAATTCTGCAGGATGCGTTGAAGGAATTCGGCGATGCGCCGGAAGGCCTGACAAAGCTCATCAACGGCGGTCGTGACGTTGGAGCGAAGCTGGTCTCCGATCCGCGTTCGAATATCGTTAGTGCTACCGGCAGTACCGAGATGGGGCGTACGGTTGGTGTTGAAGTCGCTCGCCGCTTCGGCCGCTCCATTCTTGAACTGGGTGGCAACAACGCCGGCATCGTGTCCAGTACGGCCGATCTGGAACTCGCTCTGCGTGGCATCGTATTCTCGGCGGTGGGTACTGCTGGTCAGCGTTGCACGTCCTTGCGTCGCCTGTTCGTTCACGAAAGTGTGTATGACAAGGCAGTGGAGCGTCTGAAGACTCTGTACAGCAAGGTCGCTATAGGCAACCCGCTTGAGCAGGGTGTTCTGATGGGGCCGCTCATCGACGAAGCATCGTTTTCACGCATGCAGGCCGCACTGGATCAGGCGAAGAGCGAAGGCGGCAAGGTTTTTGGCGGCGAGCGCCACGTAGTAGCCGGCAACGAGCATGGTTTCTACGTTCGCCCGGCTATCGTTGAAATGCCGTCACAGACCGAAATCGTACTGAAAGAGACGTTCGCACCGATTCTGTACGTTCTGAAGTACAGCGACTTCAACGAGGCAATCGAGGCAAACAACGCCGCGGTCCACGGCCTGTCCTCCTGCGTCTTCACGACGGACTTGCGTGAGAGCGAGCGATTCCTGTCCGCTTCGGGTAGCGATTGCGGTATCGCCAATGTGAACATCGGCCCCAGCGGCGCGGAAATCGGCGGCGCATTCGGTGGTGAGAAGGAAACCGGCGGCGGCCGCGAATCGGGTTCGGACGCGTGGAAAGCCTACATGCGCCGGGCGACGAATACCGTCAACTACTCCTCCGCGCTGCCACTGGCGCAGGGCATCGATTTCAACATCGACTAAAGGTAGTGGCGATGCACGGGTAGGCCATGGATGTCCGGCTTGCCTGTGAGATTCAGAGCCGCTCTATCCGGAGCAGCCCATTCATGCAATTTGGAGCAAGTCGTGAGTTCTCAAGTCGTTATCGTTGGCGGCGGGGTAATCGGTAGTTCTATCGCTTACTTTTTACGTGCCTCGGACCCGACGGTGTCGGTCACGGTCATCGAGCGTGACCCGACCTATGCGAAGTCGTCCTCGGCGTTATCGGCCGCATCAATCCGGCAACAGTTTTCGACGCCGTTGTCGATTCAGATGTCGCTTTACGGTATCGAGTTTCTCCGCGACATTGGCAACCGGCTGGAAGTCGACGGCAACCAGCCTTCGATTGATCTGCATGAAGGCGGATATCTTTTCCTCGCGACGCCGGCAGGTGCGGTAACCCTGCGGGAGAATCATGCCCTGCAGAAAAGCCTGGGCGCAGATATTAACCTGATGGGGCAGGACGGCCTGAGGGCAAAGTTCCCCTGGCTTAATGTCGAAGACCTCGTGTCGGGTGCTTATGGTGAAAGTGGCGAGGGTTGGTTTGACGGCTACGGTCTCGTGCAGGCGCTCCGGAAGAAAGCGCAATCGCTTGGTGCGCGGTACGTTGCAGCAGACGTCACAGGCCTTGTTCGCGACGGCCGAAAGGTGACCCATGTTGTTGCGAGCAACGGTGAACAGTACCCGTGCGACACGGTTGTCAACGCTGCCGGTGCATGGGCGAGACGCATCTCCGAAATGATGGGCATCGACATTCCCGTCTTTGCGCGTCGGCGCAGCATCTTTAATGTTTCTTCACCAGCACGCCTGACGAACTGCCCGCTGTTGATTGATCCCTCTGGCGTGTACTTTCGCCCGGAGGGCAAAACCTACATCACCGGAACTTCGCCGAGTGAAGACAACGACCCGGATGACTTGCCGCTGGACGAAGTTGACCACAACATCTTTGACGAAGTCATCTGGCCGACTCTCGCGCATCGAGTGCCGGAATTCGAGGCACTGCGTGTGGAGAACTGCTGGTCCGGCTACTACGAGTACAACGTATTCGACCATAACTCCATCATCGGCTATCACCCTGAGATAGAGAACTGTATCTTCGCCAACGGCTTCAGCGGACACGGCCTTCAGCAAGGACCTGCCACCGGCCGCGGTGTGAGCGAGTTGATTCTCAATGGCAAATACAGTTCGCTGGACCTGTCGGATTTGAGCTGGAACCGCATTCTCGAAAACCGTCCCATCGTCGAAAAGAACGTCGTGTAACGTCAACGTGTCCGTCCGTTTGTGGCGGATGGCGTCTCCTGGAAAGCTTCGACATTTTGGCCCGACATCGTCGGGCCTTTTTTATTTGCTCGCTAGCAGGCGGAAGAGCGCGAAGCCGTGCAAATTTCCTCAAGAACTTGTGACTCGGGTAAATACCGGCGCCCGGAGAAACGCATCAATGTGAGCATCTATGAACGAATGCACCTGGCATGATGATAAAAGCGCATTACGTAGTGCATAGATATCGTTTGCTGGCTGCACTTTGGCTGACCACAATCAAAGCTCAAATTTCATTCGATGCTTTGTGTATCGACGGGCGGTGGCAGAAGACGCTGGCGGACAGACCATTTGGTTTAGCGCTTGCGGCAAGCAACCGCTGCTATTTCCCGGTCACCAGCCAAAAACGACATGTACGAGTTCACCGCTCCTTTTCAAAACCCGTCCGGTTCACCGATACGGGAGCTGTTCAAGTATCTCAGCGAACCTGGGATGATTTCATTCGCGGGCGGCTATCCAGCCAGCGACCTTTTTGACGTCGAGGGTTTGCAGTCAGCTCAGGCGCGAGCTTACCAGGCGTCAAATCGTTGTCTGCAGTATGGCCCGACGGATGGATTGCCTGAACTGAAGGCCGAGTTGGTGAAGCTGATGGCTCGCAGGGGTGTGACGTGTGCGTCAGAAGAGCTGCTTGTGACAACAGGTTCGCAGCAAGGATTGGATTTGTTGCTGCGCATCCTGGTGGCGCCGGGAGATGTCGTTCTCACCGAGCAGCCTGCATATCCCGCGACCTTGCAGGCATTGAAGCTGCAGCAGGCGGAAGTCGTCACAGTGCCGGTGGATGGACATGGTCTCGATGTCGACGCTTTGTCCGCGCTTCTTTCCAGCGGGGCCTTCAACCCCCCACGGCTCCTGTACACGGTGCCGACGTTCGCGAACCCGACAGGTGCGACCCTTTCACGGGAGCGTCGCCTTGCCCTGCTCAAACTTGCGGTCGAGTACAAATTCCTCATCGTCGAAGACGACCCTTACGGCGACTTGCGCTTCTCAGGTGCGGCGGTTCCGTCAATTTTTTCCTTGTCGACGGAAGTGCCGGGTTCGCGCGACTGGATCGTGCATTTTGCAAGCCTCTCCAAGATTGTTGCGCCCGGATTGCGAGTGGGCTGGACGGTCGCGCCACCAGAAATTGCCCGCCGGTGCGTCATCGCCAAACAGACGGTGGACCTTTGCAGCGCGCCGTGGACTCAGGCTACGGCCGCCGAGTACCTGGCAGATGGTGCGCTGGAGCATCATTTGCCGCGCATCACCGGGATGTATCGACGGAAGTGCGACGCCCTGTGCGACGCACTGCGTTCCCAACTAGGCGACGCCATCCGGTTCCATCAACCTGAAGGCGGTATGTTCGTGTGGGCTCGAATCGAAGGTATGGATTCCTCGGTACTTCTGCAGGCCGCAATCGACAACAAGGTTCTCTTTGTCCCGGGTAAGGCCTTCTTCGCAGACAAGCTGGACGTTGCATCACTTCGTCTGTCATTTGCTGCGCCTGGTGTCGATGAGATTCAGGAAGGTGCAAGGCGGTTGAGTGACGCGTATGAAGAAGCGCTGTCAGCAAATACGTCGCGGGTTTAATCGTACGCGTTGGAAAGGGAATAGGAAATGAAAGTATTGGTAGCGGTCAAACGGGTGGTGGACTTCAACGTAAAGGTTCGTGTGAAAGCCGATCAGTCAGGCGTTGAGCTTGCCAACGTGAAGATGTCGATGAATCCCTTTGACGAGATTGCCGTTGAAGAAGCGGTGCGCCTGAAAGAGGCGGGGCATGTCACGGAAGTCATTGCAGTCTCTGCCGGGCCCGCCCAGTGCCAGGAGACGCTTCGGACGGCACTGGCGATCGGTGCTGACCGAGGCGTACACGTGTGCGTTGACACGGAGCTGCAGCAACTAGGCGTCGCCCGAATCCTCCGCGCAATCTTCGAGCGTGAGAAGCCAGGCCTTGTGATTCTCGGCAAACAGGCAATCGATGACGATGCGAACCAGACCGGACAGATGCTCGCCGCGCTGGCAGGCATTCCGCAGGCGACTTTCGCTTCACGTCTTCAGGTTGAAGGTGATGTCGCAACGGTTGCACGCGAAATCGATGGAGGCGCCGAGACTGTCAGCGTCACGCTGCCCGCGGTTGTGACGACGGACTTGCGTCTCAATGAGCCACGCTATGTAACGCTGCCGAGCATCATGAAAGCCAAGAAGAAGCCGATTGAAACGATCGACTTTGCCGAGTTGGGCGTCGACATCAAACCACGTCTGAAGACGCTAAAGGTTAGCGAACCGCCAAAACGTCCTGGCGGTGTCATTGTTCCGGACGTTGAATCGTTAGCCCAGAAGCTGAAAAACGAAGTGAAGGCGAACTGAGACATTGCCATGACGACATTGCTGATTGCAGAACACGACAACTTTGAACTGAAAACTTCGACGTTGCACGCGTTGACGGCGGCTCGCCAACTGGGTGAACCCGTACACGTTCTGGTCGCAGGTTTCAATGTAAGCGTCCTCGCAGCGAAGGCCGCCAAATTCGAAGGCATTGAAAAAGTATTGCTTGCTGACGCGGAACACCTGAAGGACGGTCTCGCCGAGAACATTGAGCCGACGGTGGTAAGCATTGGCGAGCGTTACTCGCATATTGTCTTTCCGGCAACAGCCTACGGGAAAAACATAGCACCTCGAGTCGCTGCGAAGCTTGCTGTCGGTCAGATCTCCGATATCACTCGCGTGGTAACCGCTGACACGTTTGAGCGACCTATCTATGCGGGCAATGCAATTGCGACCGTGCAGTCCCTCGATCCCATCAAGGTTTTAACAGTGCGTCTCTCCGTCTTTGAAGCGAGCAACGCGAATGGAGGTGCAAGCGTCCCCGTAGAAGCGGCTATCGCCGCGCCCGATAGCGATTCATCGACGGTTATCAGCCGAACGTTGACGAAATTGGAACGCCCTGAATTAAGCGCCGCGAAGGTGATCGTCTCGGGCGGTCGTGGCCTCGGTTCGAGTGAGCGCTACAAGTCAGTCCTGGAGCCGCTGGCTGACACTCTTGGAGCAGCCATGGGCGCGTCGCGAGCGGCCGTCGATGCTGGCTACGTTCCGAATGACTTCCAGGTGGGGCAGACTGGAAAAGTCGTCGCTCCTGATGTCTACATCGCTGTGGGCATCTCCGGGGCCATCCAGCATTTGGCCGGCATGAAGGACTCGAAGACGATTATTGCCATCAACAAGGACGCTGAAGCACCGATTTTCGGTGTGGCAGATTTTGGCCTCGTGGCTGATCTCTTTCAGGTCGTACCTGAGCTCGTTAGTAGGCTCAACGCGTAGTTTTGAAAACGGTTGCCACGTCTGCAAGCCGTCAGCGGCCGTTCGCCATTCCCGAAAGGACTTTCGAAATGAATACGAGTACGCACATGGTCGCGTTGCCCGACGATATGGACAGTGAACTCACTAGCTACCCGGTGCGACATCTCTCAACGCAGATTTCAGCCGAACCCGGCTATGTGGTGAAGGTCTTCGTGCGTCTTGCTGCAGAGAATCAGGATGGCGGCGAGATTCCGCGTGTTGTTCGCGGCTACAACTGAGGCCGCAGCGTTGATACACGACTGTACGCATGGGAGGATACCCGCGACGCTTGACCATCCGCTTAGAAAGTCTCTGGATGATGAAATTCATTCGCGTCCTTTTCTGAAGATCTGTGGTCGCGGAACGGCGGTGCATTTCGCCGTGTATTCAACCGAAGACTTCGCCATACATGTCAGTCTGCTTCGGCTGCTATGCGCGCAGCTCGGGTTTCCGGCGCCGTCTGATGATGCGAATCACTACTATGGCCGTCATGCTTCGTTCCAGATCAGATGGGAGTTACATAGCGAGTTCTCGACTTTCACCTTCGTCGAGTCCGAGATTGAGGATGCGCCGTTTTCTCGTGACGCAGACACTTTTATCCCGAAAGAGTGGCTGATGGCACTACGAGGCACACGTCTGGTAGCGATGCACGCGGAATTGGTCAGCGGTACGGATGTTGAGCCAGCTCGAAAGGCGGTTCGGAGATATCTTTCCGGGTCCGTGGTTGCGGCAAGCCAGGTAATGGGCGGCGGTGAAGTCTATTGTGACTGGCGCGCGGGCGACGATGGATACACAAGGGTGCTCGTGTGTGACATCGACTTTCGGGAGGCTCAGACCGGTCGACTGCTTCAACGCATCTTTGAAATCGAAACATACAGAATGATGGCATTGCTTACGCTTCCGGTCGCACGCAATGTCACGAAGATCGTCGAGGAACTTACAAGGCAGGTCGCTGCTGTTGTTGCCAGGATGGACCACATTGAATCGGGGCAGGACGCCGAGCTGCTTCTTAGCCTCACGCATCTCGCCGCACGAAGCGAGTCACTCGGGGAAGGCGCCGCACGCTTCAGTGCGTGCAAAGCCTACGACAGCCTCGTTTCAGCACGTATTCGAGAGTTGCGGGAGCAACGTATTCCCGGGGCTCCGACGTTCGGTGAGTTTATGGATAGACGGCTGCAGCCGGCGATGAAGAGTTGTCAGGCAGTGTGGGAACGACAAGCTCAGGTCGCCCTACGCATTGCGCGAGCGGTCGACCTGTTACGCACGCGGGTGACGCTTGAACAGGAGAGACAGACGACTGGACTCCTGGCACGGATGGACGCAACGTCGCAGACGCAATTACGGTTACAGCATGCAGTGGAGGGTCTCTCGGTCGCAGCTATTTCGTACTATGTCCTGAGTCTGATTACCGCTGTTCTCCGTTCCCTGCATGCTATCTCGTTGCCAGTCAATCCCGAATTAGTGGAAGGGGCGCTTGTTATCCCGGTCATTTTTGCATTGCTCATGGTTATGCGGGCGGTGAAATCGCGAGCCGACAAACGAGCCATGCGTAACCACGCAGGCAAATAAGGCGGACACAACAGTCCGCTGCAGGTGTTTAAGGAAATAACAGGAGAACGTATGCACGAGCCCCCCAAAGTATCCCCCGTCGCGACGTGGCGGTCGGCGTTCACACTGCCGGCTTCACGTCTTACATGACGGACGGCGCACCGTACCAAGATAGTCTCGATAAGCCGGCGAAACCGGGAGCTCTGGGGGACGGCTTGAAGCAACGGCATGTAGTCATGCTCTCCATTGGTGGGAGCATCGGCGCTGGCCTTTTCGTCGGCTCGGGTCCACACAATCAAGTCACGATTGCTTGACGACGCAGCGGTCCCTTCATATGAACGAGCCGGTTCCCCAACGGGACTGTCCCGGAAATTGATTAACTAACAGCATGGAGCCTTAGAAAGAATGCCCACACTTCACGTTCAGCTTCTCGAAGGTCGGTCTGCGGAGCAGAAGCGCAAATTCATAGATGCAGTCACTAAGGCGACTTGTGAGTCGTTGTGCGTCGAACCGGGTACCGTCGATGTTGTCCTTTCTGAAATTCGACCGGAAAACTGGGCGAAGGGCGGGCAGCTATTGTCCGGCGCAATATAGCAACCCGCACACTGCATAAACGCGGCAATGTTGGATGAACTTCGACGAAGAAGAAGCTTCGCGCTGCAACAAGAAATACATTCGGGTAGGAACCCTGCGGGTTTGGTAAATAAGGAGGATGGGAATGCGATTCAAGAGAGTTTTGAATGTGGTCGACGTCCATGCAGAAGGAGAGGTTGGCAAAGTCATCGTTGGTGGCGTAGGCCAGATACCTGGCAAGACGATGTTTGACAAGCGCGTTTATCTTGAGACGAAGCTTGACGACATCCGAAAGATGGTGTTGTTTGAGCCGCGCGGCGCTGTCTGGCACAACGCCAACATTGTGTTGCCTTCGGAACATCCTGACGCGGATATGGGATTCGTTATCCTCGAAACGACAGAGTATCCAGCCATGTCCGGATCCAACGCCATGTGCGTTGCGACCGTGCTCCTCGAAACTGGGATTCTCCCTATGCAGGAGCCCGTCACCGAGCTCGTCCTGGAAGCTCCAGCTGGTCTGATCAAAGTTCGCTGCGAATGCTCAGACGGCAAAGTAACAAGCGTGCGCCTCGTGAATCAACCCGCATTTTGCTATCACACTGATAAGAACATCGAAGTTCCCGGCATGGGGACAATTCGAGTCGATGTCGTGTATGGAGGAATGACGTTCGCGATGGTTGACGCAGCGGACTTAGGCTTTTCAATCAACCCCTCGGAAGCGCGGGAGCTGTGTGAAATTGGCGAGAAGGTCAAGCTCGCCGCTGCCGAGCAACTGGCGGTTGAACATCCCGAGAATCCCCAGATCCCGGGAATTACGGCAACAGAGTTTATGGGACCCGTGCGGCAGGAGAACGGGCAGTTGATCTCGAGGAACACAGTCGTCGTATCGCCCGGTCGCTGCGATCGTTCTCCGTGCGGGACAGGATCTTCTGCAAGACTTGCATTGCTGCATGCGAAGAAGCAAATCGAGGTGGGGCAGATACTTGTCCATGAGTCAATCACTGGCAGTCGCTTTACGTGCAGTATCGAGAGGCTTTCTGAAGTTGGGAAATATCCGGCCGTCGTTCCGGTAATAGCCGGGCAGGCATGGCTTACTGGCTTCTACCAGATGGGCATGGATCCGACTGATCCTTATCAACAGGGATTCACCGTCTCCGACACATGGATGAAGACTGTCTAACGATCCGGCAAGCAACATAGCTCATGATCTTTCGACAGTAATGTTCGATTGCAGATGCGCGTTCAACCAGGATTGATGGACTGAGAGAGGGCTGGCGAATTCGCTGGTGGCTTGCGATTTCGACCGCGGACTAAGCAATGTGCCATGTTGACGCCGTGCGAGCTATCAATGGGCCAGATGAAACACGCTATGTGTGATATTCAGGCGGGGCGGACAGTCTTGTTGTATGTCGAACGCCCCTTTGACTCTCGACGTGAGTGGTTTCTCCTGGCGAAGCCGGCCCGGGTGAGAGGTCAGATTTGCTGGACGGTTTCGGGAATTGCGTCGAGTTGACAGGTGCCTGAACTGGGCTCGGGCCATTGCCACAGCCACGCCTGTTTGAGAAGGGTCTTACGGTCCGGGTGGATCGATTCAGACAAAATGAAACGCATCAACGAGGGAGAGAATTATGCGCTGGAAGAAAACTTTGCAGATCGTGGGCGTTCACTGCGAAGGTGAAATCGGCAAGATCATAACTGGCGGCGTCGTCGATATTCCCGGTAAGACCATGCTCGACAAGATGAATCACATTAACGAGGTAGATGACAGTCTACGGAAGCTCGTCATCTTCGAACCCCGTGGATGCCTGCAGATGTCTGTCAATATACTCCTGCCGCCGACGCGGCCAGAAGCGCATGCTGGTTTTATCGTGATGCAGGCGGACAAGGCGCACCCGATGTCAGGTAGCAACGCGATTTGCGTCGTTACGGCACTCCTCGAGATGGGCATGGTGCCGATGCAGGAGCCTGAAACCACTGTGGTGCTTGATACTCCCGCAGGCCTCGTCACTGCTCGCGCGACGTGTATTGACGGGCGATGCACTGGCGTGTCGCTGGACATGGTGCCTTCGTTCGTTGATCGCCTCGACGTGCCGATCGAGACGAAGGAGTTCGGCACTATCAAGGTGGATATAGCATTTGGCGGTGTGTTCTACGCATTGATCGATGTAGAGCAGGTTGGCCTTGATTTGGTGCCCGAGAACGCGCGTCGACTTGCGGATGTCGGTGTCGCGTTACGCAGCCTTATTGATGAACGTGTTCGCGTAGAACATCCGCTATTTCCACAAATCAATAATATCGCGTACGTAATGTTCCGCAGAAGGTTGAGCGATGTGGAATATCAGACTTGTACGACCCTGCCACCAGGTCGTATCGATAGATCTCCGTGTGGGACTGGAAGCTCGGCGAACCTGGCGACGCTTGCTGCGCGTGGACTCGTCGACGTCGGCGGAAGCCTGATATCGCGCTCGACCATCGGCAGCGAGTTTCGCGTCGAATTGCTGGGCCGAACCGAAGTTGGTGGACGGCCCGCCGTGCTGCCACGTATTCGAGGCCGTGCTTGGACCTATGGGATCGAGCAGCTCGGCGTGGATCCAGACGATCCGTTGGCTGCGGGTTTTACGCTTAGCGATACCTGGGGGGAAGGGCGATAGCCGTTCCGGGCGAAGACGCAAACGGACGGCAGGCGAAGTAGTGAGATCGGATCTGCCATTACGAGGAAACAGTGTGCGGTTGTTGTACCGTGTGGACGTCGTGACAGCATTTTGGAAGGGGAGGTTCGACGATGTACCAACTCAAGAGCGCTTCGTATATCCCGTTGACGGCGAAGAATGCTGACTAAAGGGGCCAATTAGCCACAGGCACGGCGGTCGCGCTAAAGGAGCACGGCGTCGGATTATCTTGTAGCGGCTTGCTAGGCGGATGGGCGGGAGTTTTAGCATGGGTCCACCGAAGGGCCCGGCACATCATTACGCCACGAAGCAGCCAAACTCGAATGAAACTTCTGGATGAAGCGCGGGTGCTGTGCGACTGCTGAGTTTGATCACCTATGTTTGCTATGAGAGAAACGTAACCTCGTGTCGATGTACGAAATGAAGTGAGGGCTTAGCCTTGGACGAAATCGTTGATGAAATTTGGAATCTTCTTCACGCAGGTGCGAACGTTGGAAGAGAACATTCGCCATTTATGGTGCTGCAGGCTGCGACAGTGGGCGTCGACGGGGCGCCCGCAGTACGAAATGTAGTGCTGCGTCGGGCCAGTCGCGAGGACCGCTCGGTGACATTCCACACGGACGTCCGTTCGCAGAAGGTTACGGAGTTACGGAAAGATGCCCGGATCTCAATTGTCGGTTCTGACTTCGAATCAGGGATACAGATTCGTCTTCAAGGTATCGCAAGAATCATAGAAGATCCCGAAAAAACCAAGCCGGCATGGAACTTGAGCAGACCTCGAACTTTGATCGTCTACAGTACGCCGCACATTCCCGGCACGCCGGTAGCTTCTCCGGAAGACGCGTACGCAAAGACAGATGCCGGAGTGGACGGTGAATCGGTAGGGTTCGAGAATTTCTGCCTGATTGACGTAAGGATTTCGAAGATCGACTACCTCAACTTGTATTCAACCTGCCATGTCCGCGCGAGTCTGGAACATGACGGGGAGAGGTGGCGTGGGAAATGGGTGGCTCCTTGATTTGCCAGTCCGCAAGTTGACAACAAGGGCGTGAGCGATATCGTTGATGGGTCGGCGGCCCCGAGCGTTGTAGATTCCGCCATGCGCAGCCCGACATCGGCAACCTTGGGGGGCGGCGGGCTATGCTCGATGTGGATAAGTGAGCTCCCTTGGAATGTGCGATTCGTTTACTGTCACACGGCCTGCTTGGACGTAAGCGCGCGATTTCGCACACCTAGCTTCCGTTATTGATACGGCTCACGATTGCGTCCGCAACCCAACTTTGCGGACGCAATTCATGACAGAAGATGACCTGAGCTTTTTGCCCTTGCGTGTGACGCGTGTCGGTGTCGGCGGCAAGCGAAGCTTCGACCCGGCGGACAAGCGACGACTGGTCGAAGCCTGTCTGCGGCCAGGCACCTCACTATCGGGCCTCGCCCTGAAGGCGGGCGTGAACGCCAACCAGTTGCATAAATGGGTCCAGGCGCGAGAACGGGGCCAGCCTCCAATCAGGCATGACGTGCCGGTCGCATCATCAGTGTTTGTTCCAGTCGTCGCGATTGACGAGCCGACAGCGGTCATGGCGTCCGCGCCCGCGTCGCTCCGCGCCACCGGTGCAGAATCACCCTGCGTTTCGCCACGCTCAACGCGACTGGCACGGCTGTCGGCTCGCCTGCCCAACGGCGTGAAGCTTGAGCTCGAATGTTCAGCAGATGACGTGGCAATCGTTAATGCGATGGTTACCGCATCGGGAGCGCGCTGATGTTCCGCTTCGAGGCGGACCTGATGCTCTTCCTGCATCGCGAGCCGATCGACTTCCGGGCCGGCATCAATAGCCTCGTGACGCTCGTCGAGCAGTCCATGCAGCTCGACCCGTTTGGTCGCGCCGTCTTCGCCTTCCACAACCGCAAACGCAACCGGGTCAAACTGCTGTTCTACGATCGTAACGGTTTCTGGATGATGTTGAGGCGCCTCGAGGAAGACCACTTCGTATGGCCGCGCCGGCAGCAGAGCGTCGTCAAGCTGACGAGCGAGCAGTTGCACTGGCTCCTGGAGGGCATCGACATTGATGCCGGGCTCTGGTGCAAATAGCCGCTGTGGCCAAAGGTTCTCCAATAATTAAGGTTTCCTTAAGTATTGAAAAGCACTGCATTCCAGACGCCGGGCGAAGTGGCGTCATTGAACTCGAGAGTCGAGAAGTCGAACTGCCCCTTGCGGATGCGATGCATCAATTCAATGCCTGAAATCGTGGTTGCAGCACTCCAGAATCGTTTGAAACCGAGCATCACGTTTGTTCTGGACTTGATGTTTCGGTGATCCTGCTCAACCAGATTATTCAGGTACTTCGAAGAGCGGACCTTCGTGCCCTCGGCCAGCATGCCATCGGCCTTCATCTCACGCACTGCCCGGTGCGAGGCGGCATATCCATCGAGCGTGATCGTCTCCGGCGGTTGCCCCTGATATTTGGTAGCCTTGCTGAAAAAGGCTTTCGCCGCGGCCACGTCGCGCTTTGCCCTGAGCATGAAGTCGACCGTCTGGCCGGCCCGATCCACCGCCCGGTAAAGATAGACCCATTTGCCACGAACCCTGAGATAAGTCTCGTCGACGCGCCATGACCGCCCCGCCGGTATGGCAAAAGGATTCCAGCGCCTGACGAACTCCGGAGTAAATCGCTTCACCCAACGCATGATCGTCGTGTGAGCCAGCGACAATCCCCGCTCGGCCATCATTTCGACCAGATCGCGCAGACTGAGCTTGTAGCGTAGGTACCAGCGCACGCATAGAACGATGATCTCCCGGTCAAAATGTCGCCCATCGAACATCCCCTCCAGACCCTTTCCCTTGCTCATCACCCGCCACCAGTTTGTCAGTCCCGATACTCTAACTGACTCCCCGAGCCTATTTGCACCAGTACCGGTTGCAAGAGGTGGAAGCCGGCGGCCTGGTCCATTACCACTATGGACTTACCCCGCCAGGCACAGCGGCCGCGGTCGAGTCGGCCCTCGCGGCATTGCCGGCCGACGCCCACGTGTATAGCTGCGGCCCGACACCGTTCATGGAGACGGTCGGTGCTTTGGCGCAACGCAGGATCGCGTCGCAAAACGTTCACTTCGAATACTTCCAGGCAGCAGCTGATTTGACTTCAGGCGGTCACGCATTCGAACTGGTGGCAGCGAAGAGCGGCGTGACCTGCATGGTCCCCGCCGATAAGACCATTGTGCAAATACTGTACGAGCACGGGGTGGTCATCGACGTTTCCTGCGAGCAGGGTGTTTGCGGTACGTGTATCACCCGCGTTTTGTCCGGTGAACCGGATCATCGTGATGTCTATCTGAGCGACGACGAGAAGCAGGCCGGCGATCAGTTGACCACATGTTGCTCGCGGGCAAAGGGCGTGCGACTGGTTCTCGATGTGTGAGCCGGCACTGCCTGACATCAAGGGAGCAGTAAATGATGAGGCGGAGCCCGATTTTGAGGATGTGAACCACATGATCGCCACTAAAGCTTTAAACATTCAACCAGGATATCTATGAAGACCAAAGCCGCAATCGCCTGGAAAGCCGGCGCTCCCTTGACGATCGAGGAAGTGGATCTGCAAGGCCCGCGCGCCGGTGAAGTCCTGATCGAAATGAAGGCAACGGGCATCTGTCACACCGACTATTACACGCTCTCGGGCGCCGATCCGGAAGGCATCTTCCCGGCGATTCTCGGCCACGAAGGCGCGGGCGTGATCGTCGATGTGGGTCCGGGCGTCGGCACGCTTAAAAAAGGCGACCACGTCATTCCGCTCTACACGCCGGAATGCCGTCAGTGCAAATTCTGTCTGTCGCGCAAGACCAATCTTTGCCAGGCAATCCGTTCGACGCAAGGCCGCGGCCTGATGCCTGACGCCACGTCGCGCTTCTCGCTGGACGGCAAGCCGCTGTTTCACTACATGGGCACGTCCACGTTCTCGAACTACATCGTCGTGCCGGAATTCGCGGTGGCGAAGGTGCGTGAAGATGCACCGCTCGACAAGATCTGCTTTGTTCCTTTTTATATTTGACGTCTTTCTGTCATTGTCACGCGCATCGCGTCTCTGTAAGGCGATGAGGATCTGCGGCTCTCCAGCGCCTGGACCCTCGTCGCGCGGGCTAGGAACAAATTTGCTTGCAAAACGGGAACAAAATTACTTGAACCGACGGTAACGGTGTTCCAAAAGAACCGCCAGCGAAATTAATTTGACATAATTAAAGTGATCAACTTCGGGTATATGCTGTTCCGCGGAGCGCGCCGGACGGGTTGTGAAAATCTGCCAACGTCCTTAGGCAATTCCCTTCACCTGTTCTGTTCGAGGTTGAGGAGGCGAGTACGACGAGCATCCTCGCTGTTCGGCACCAGCATGGGGATGACTGTCACCGGGCAACCGTCTGCTCCCCCGTTGCGTCATTGAACGACCAGTCAGGGGTAATCGTCGGCACGGTGAACGACGGACATCCTCGCTGCGGTGCTCCTGCAGAGTAGGGCTGGACGATATCTCCGGAATCATGCCTCGTCACTCGGATCGAGTAGTTCGAGTCTGAATTGCCATCCTTCGAAGGCCATCAGGATCGCACCGAAATCGTTCCATTCCACACGCCGGCCATCTATGACGACACACGGTTGGCGGACGTCTTCGACCCCATTCCACTCGATACGGCCTCTGACCATTGTGTCAGCGACCTGCAGGCCATCAGCGTCCTCGCGTAGGTGTTTCGTTGCCAATGCGCGCATCATCTTCTGCACAAGCTTTCCGAGCAGCACGAAGGGATCTGATCGCGGCTCGTCGAGAATCTGGAACCGGTATCCTTCTGATTCGTCGTTGCCGGCAAGTTCGAACGCTTCAAGCGAGAGCTGGTCCCCGAGCAGAAGGCTGCGGAAGTGGAATTCGTGCGAGCCGCCATCCATGTCGAGCAGACGAACCGGCGTGAACTGCGGATGTTCGAAGCCGACAATGTCAGCCCATTGCGCCATGTCCTCGTTGAAACACCGGCTACAGAGCAGGCGGTAGGTGCCGTCTGATGACGCGGCATTCACGGCATCGTACGGTGGCGTTCTCGCGCCGCAACGGACGCAGGTTTGCTCGGTCATCAATGCACCATCACAGTATCGTCCCGCAAGGACGTTGCATCATTGTCGCATGTGCGCCAGGTCGCGCGTCGGGCCGCTCAAAGATGATTTGATGCGCGACAGCGCAGCCTTCAGAAGGGCGTGCTGCCCTGAAAAGAATTGCACGACGAACTTGCCCGGTTGATTTCGTGAGATCTGTCGGATGATGCGGTCGCATCCCAGATCTACGCCTCGAGTGCTGCAACCGGCGCGAACAATCAAGGTATCGGTACGTCACTCGCGAATGCCAGGGACTGATGCCGTTGAAAAGTCGCTGGCTGTCTTTCTCGTAGAGAATGCAACGGTTTCCATGATTTATAAACGCAACTAACGGTCTGGGATAAGCTCGCAACCCACAACACCAAACCCGAGTCTACAAAGGGCGAGCCCAACCGTGCACCCCACATCCGTCGTCTCTACTGCCGCCGGGCGGTCTGCCGCCGAGCGTGCTCTGTTAAATTAGAAGCGATTGACAGCAACGCACCGCGGCTGACGCCCAGCGAAATTCCAGACTTACGGATCGGGCCGCGAACGCGGTCATGCGTCTGCAATCCAAGCAGAAAAGCACGACCGCTCAATAGCACGTTCTTGGCACCTACGGCACCGCGTTGCGCGACAGAGAGAATGGCCAGTGTCAGCCGCTATCGACGCCTGAGTAATGTTTTGCAAGGAAAAACCAACAGGAACCGTTGCGTCGCGTGCGTGGCCGTTTCTGTTGCGTGGAATCCGGCTGGAAGCCTTCAGATGCCGTTGCAGGATGCCCGAAAAACGCAACACTGTAAAACGTTCCAAAAGTGTTGAAATTTTTTTATGCAAAATCCAAAAAAATGACGGGATCGAGAAAGACGCAGGCTCTGGCCATGATTGCGGATCCCCGGATGACGCCTTTTCGTGATGGTTGTTCGACGCCGACCCGCACGCATCACCACGACCTTACGATTACGTTGACGAGGGCAGAGATCGAACAACCCTCGAGACGAGCAGCGGCTCGTCTCGCTCAAACTGGGCCGCTCGTCTGGCTCAGTGCGCCAGTTTCGGATACAGGTGATGACCATTAGCGGAACATGCCGAGAACAGATCCAGGTTCGACGCGAAAGTTGAGTGGACTGGGAACTGCGGTACGTTCGACTCGACCCATCCCATCGAGGAGGGATGCGGCGCGGATGGGAGCGGATTGAATACGCGAGAACGCTTCCCGATTAAAGCAACGCTCGAGGCCGCGAACCGATACGCGGCGCAGCGAAGAATGCGAGCGCGCCAGTGGTCGCCGCGCGGTGAGCCGCGTCAGACCGCGCTTTCGCGTTCCATGCGCTGGTCATCAGCGCCGCGGTGCAGCGTCTGCTGTGCTTTCAGATAGCGTGTGAGCTCGACGTCAGTCACGAAGCTCGCGGCGGAGGAGGCCGCGAGAATGTCTCTGGCCTCTTGCGGTTTGGCGATCGCGAAACCCTGCACGTAGTCGACGCCTAGTTCATTCAGCGCGCGCAAGGTCTCGAGGTCTTCGACCCATTCAGCGATGCTGCGCATGCCGAGATTGCGTGCGAGGGTAATGATCGCCTCGACGATCGCGATGTCGGCCGGATGGTTACACATCGTGCGCACAAATTCGCCGTCGATTTTTAGTGCATCGGCCGACAGCGTCTTCAGGTAGCGTAATGATGTCTGCCCCGCGCCGAAATCGTCGATCGCGATCTTTGCGCCCATGTCGTGCACCCGCGCGATGAAGCGCTCCGTATGCTCCAGATCGTGCAGCGCGACGCTTTCGGTGATTTCGATGCACAGGTAATGGATGACGTCCTCGTGACGCGAGAACAGCGCGAACAGCTCGTCGAGGAAGTGTTCGTCGTTGAGTGAACCACCGCTCAGGTTCACGCACACGAAGCGCGTGGTGGAGAGCGACGCGCGGTTGTCCCTGAGCCATGCGAGCGTCGTCGAGAGCACCCAGCGGTCGATCGCGGTGATGGTGCCGGAGTCCTCCGCGGCGGCGATCAGCTTCGCGGCGGTCGCCACCGAGCCGTCCGGCATGCGCAGACGCAGCAGCACCTCGAAGTCGAGCGCTTCTGCCGGTGCGCGCATCGACATGATCGGTTGCATCACGAGGAACAGCCCCTCGGGCAGCCGGCTCTGTCCCAGCGCCTCGATCAGACTGATCTCGGCGGCGCGCTCCTCGAACGCTGGCGCGCCCTTGCGCAGTGCGACGAGCCGCGCATTGCCGCCGCGTTTCGCGGCGCGACACGCGCGGTCTGCATAGGCGAGGGCGTCCAGGATCCGTTCACCTTGCGAGCACTCGACTACGCCGATCGATCCCCTGATCTGGAACGCTCGCGTGTCGACATGAACCGGTGCGGAGTTCAATGCCGTGACGAGTTCACGGCAGCGTGCGATCGCATCGTCGATCGCCATGTTCGCGAGTACGCACACGAATTCGTCACCGCCAATGCGCCCGATCGGCACGTCGGAACCGAGACGCTCGACGAGGCGCGCAGCGACATGCCGTAGTATTTCGTCGCCGGTCCCATGGCCGAACAAGTCGTTCAGCAGCTTGAAGCGGTCGAGATCGAGATACGCGAGCGCCCACGGGCCGCTTTCGCCGCTTTGCCGCCCGATTGCATGCTCGATGCCGCGACGGTTCAGCAGACCGGTGAGTGGGTCGTGCTCGGCGAGGAAGTGCAGCCGCTCCACCGCTTTCGAGCGATCAGTCACGTCCTCGAGCGAACCTTCGATGAAGCCGTTCGCGCGAATCGCCCGCAGCGAGTAGCGCCGCGCCTCTGTCTTCGTGCCGGCTGTGCCCTCAATTTCGATCGACGCCGAGTCGTCGCGCTCCAGGAGCTCACCAAGCGCGCGCTCGGCGCCCGGGGCGAAATAGTCGACCCAGCGACGCGTACCCTGGTGCTGTTGAGGCAGTCCCAGCATCGAGTGCAGCGCCGGATTGGCGCGGACGAAGGCGCTGTCCCCGTTCAGTGTGAAGAGGCCGATCGGCGTGACGTCATACGTGTTGCGCAGCTCGACCTGCATTTGCCGGCGGCGCTCGCGCTCTTCGCGCATACGTTCCGCAATAGCAAACGCACAAAGCATGCTCGACGACAGCGCCGTCACGACGGGGCTCAGCGCGCCCGCCAGCGCCTTCACGCCGAGCGCGGCGGCGAGTACTTGCGACAGCGTCGCGAACAGCACGATGGCCATTGACGCGACATACCAGAGCACGGTGCGCGAGCGCGCCTTGATGAACAACTGTACGAGAAAGTAGGTCAGCACCAGTATGCAGAAGCTGGCGCATGCCCATAGCACCGGAATAAAGTGCGCGTAATTCAGCGTGAATGCGGCGACCATCAGCAGGCAGCCGCCATACCGCACGGCGTGCAGGCTCCAGCGCAGGCCGATGGCTTTCAGCTCGCGGCGAAACAGCTCCACAAAGAGCGTCGTGGTCAGCACGTAATAGGCAGCGAACGTGAATTGCCGCAACAGCGCGATATGATCGGGCGGAATGACCCAGCCCATCCATTCGGTATCGAAGCCCATTGCGTTGGCGCTCAACCGGAGGTTGCCGACAAGCCAGGCGGCAAAAATCACGTAAGTCCATTCGCGATTGATGATTGCCGTAACAAACACGAAGATCGCGAGCGTCAGCAGGCCGCCGGTGATCAGCGCGGCGCTCTGTTGGAATTCGAAGGCGGATACTTCGAGCTTGTCGCGGCTCGATGCGGAAGCGGTGATATACGCGGGTCCGGAGAACGTGCCTCGGCACAGGATCTGCGCAGGGAGGGCGTGCTCGTCGAGCCTGAGCGCAAAGCCGGCGTTGTTGACGCGGATCGCGCCGCTCGTGCCGTGGCGGTCGCCCGCGCCGAGCAGCGTTAAGGCCGGACCCGTCCGCCAGCAGGAAAGTGTCTGCGCGTGCCGCGACGGCAGGTCGATGAACGTGGCGCCTTCACCGGCCAGGGCCGGCGCGGTGAGCATGAACCAGAACGGCGTTTCCGCGAGATGGGTACTGAAACGTGCAGTGGGTACGGTATTGCGTAGACGCGCGATGGCGATGGAGGGTGGCAGTGTCGCAGACGGATCCGCAATCACGGGAAAGCTGAGCGGGACCGTTCCCGTAGTATCGAATTGGCGCGGCGCCCAAAGCATGACGGCAACGCTGCCAAGCACAATCACAAATGGCGCGACGTACACCGAAAACCGCTGGAAAGCCCAGCCGGTCAGTCGGTCCCGAAACGCCCGCTCAATGCGTGTCATTTGCTGCCCTTCCCCAGTGACTTCTTTCTCGATTTCATTGCGATGTTGCGATAGTGAGCAGCGAAAGCACGACTGTGCGCTGACGCCACCGACCTCTTGTCCGCCCGAATGCCTTCGGGCGGACATCCTGGTTTATGTTTCGCTCGGTGGCCGCAGACGACCTGAGGCGCTGCTCGGCAGGCCGCCGCAATCAGTACCGTGGCCGGCTTCGCCCTGCTTTGATGCGACGCTGACGTCGATGTCGAGGTGATCCGTCTCAAAAAAGAAACCGAAGAACGGATGGTTGACCTTCGCCCAGCGCTGACGGACCAAAGCAACCGGTTTCGCCATCACCCGATGTGGCAACCCACCAACGTGCGCCATCGGCAGGAATTCGTTCTGGCCGTATACGTCGTCGAACAACATCGCTTCGTATTCCCGATCGAGCGGTGAGCGCGCCGTAATTAACATCCAGTCGACCCCGTTCTGCGCGCAATACATGAAAAACGCCTTGCACAGCGCCACCTTCACCATCCGACCGATCGCACCGCGCGCGACGCCGAGTCTCGTCGCCTCGGCGAGCCTCGCCTGCCTCAGCCAGTCCGGCAGCCGGACCGATTGTTCGACCGCAAGCGGAGCGAATGCATTCGTCTGGACCCGCATAGTGCCGATGGGTCCGCCGTCCAGCCGCGATTGCGCGAGCAGCACGATCGTGCCGGGCGCGCCATCCAACGCCTCGACGCCCATGGTCTCGGCGAATTCCGGCAAGTGGCGGCGATAGGCGGCGCGACGCATCTCGACGGCCTTGTCGAGGTCCGCCGGGGTACTTACCACCTTTATCGTAAACGGCAACCTTTCCGTTTTCTTTACAGTGCTCTGATTAAACCGTTCTCTGAGCGACGTATAACCCGTATTTTGCGTCAAAACAACTGAATCGATGCGATCCATTGCAACCCCCGTAGGTGAATGAGAAAAAGTTTGTTGCGTTCGGAGCGGCAGAGCCGCTCCGAACGCAACAAACTAGATTCTCATGAACGCAAACGCGGTGATATGCACAGCCGGGAAAATTCTGAGCGTCGGGTTCGGCTGACCACATTCCAGCTGAGACGACGGCAAAAATGACCGTAGAGCGTTGGAAGCGGTTCTCGGGGGTGAACCCGGCCCGAACGGCAGAAGCAGGTCGTCGTCCGCTGGTCGCGTCAGCCAGAGATCGGCCACAAACAGCCGGTCATCGAAGGCCATTGAGCGTCCGCTTTCTACCGGATACACGCCGCGCTGCCGCAGCCTTTGGGTCGCGCGCAAGACAGCGATGTCCAACTCGCGTGGCCCGCATTGTGCCTCGCGAGAGTTACCCTGC
The DNA here is from genome assembly GCF_900116445.1 of Paraburkholderia aspalathi. Lineage (GTDB taxonomy): Bacteria > Pseudomonadota > Gammaproteobacteria > Burkholderiales > Burkholderiaceae > Paraburkholderia > Paraburkholderia aspalathi. The sequence continues at coordinate 73,435 of NZ_FPBH01000030.1, read as the reverse complement.
AAGCTGTCGGCGTCATCTTCGCGCAAGGCACGTGAGCCGGCGAGAGCCGCGAATTCGGGGATTTCATCGCTTCGATAAATATCGACCGCCTGAGACAACAAATCCTCCCGCCGGACTTGCGCGTTCCTTAGACCTGCGCGTACCCGCCATCAGCGAACAGTTCACTTCCGGTCATGAAGCTGCTCTCATCGGAGGCAAGAAACAGGGCGGCGGCAGCGAGTTCGTCCGGTTTCCCCATGCGTCCGATAGGAACCCGTGCAATCAGGGCTGCTGCAGCGGCTTCTTGCTGGCCTGAGCGCGCCAAACCGTTGAGCAGACTAGGCGTTTCGGTTGGACCCGGCGAAAGGACGTTCACGCGAATCCCCGTGCCCTTTAAATCCCACGCCCAGCTCCTTGCAAGATTGCGGACTGCTGCCTTCGAGGCGCTGTAGACACTGAACGCTGGTGCGCCCATCGAGCCAGTCGTCGATCCGGTGAGGATGATCGATCCGCCTTGCTTCATTAACGGCAGCGCTTTCTGTACGGTGAACAGCGTCCCCTTGACGTTCACACCGAAAATCGTATCGAACGATGCTTCGGTGATGGAGCCGATCGGCTGCGTGCCGCCCAGTCCCGCATTAGCGAACAATATGTCGATTCGTCCTTTTGTGGCCTCTACTTTGGCGAAGATTCGATCGAGGTCGTCCAGGTGGGAGACATCGCCTTGGACAGCGGTCGCGCGAGACCCGATGGCTTTGAGCGCGTTGTCCAATTCTTCCTGGCGACGACCAACGATAACAACCTCCGCCCCTTCCGCTGCGAATCGCGTGGCAGCCGCCAGTCCAATACCACTGCTACCACCTGTCACCACTGCGACTTTTCCTTCTAGCCTGCTCATGTGCACCTCCGGTTGGAATCAGAAGTCACACAGTAGACCTGCACCATTCATTTGGATAGTATTTACCTTTTGGTAAGTACCCTGAGAGAGGCAGCAGAATGGCTACGATTACCTTTAACTGTGGGCTTGACGCCGCGCTGGCAGTCCTTGGCGGGAAATGGAAACCGCTGGTGTTGTTTCATCTGGCGCATGGTGTGCATCGATATGGTGAGCTGAGGCGCGCGGTGGGTAGCGTCAGCGATAAAGTGCTGATTCAGCAACTGAAAGAGTTGCAGATGGATGAGGTAATAGAGCGCGTCGACTACAAAGAGATTCCGCCAAAGGTTGAGTACTCTCTCACGCCTTTTGGGCGTTCGCTGGCGAAGGCGCTTGGTCCCCTTTGCGTTTGGGGTACCGAACATATGCGCGACGTCGAGCGAATCGCCTTACGCCGACAGACACCCGCGGATGCCGATGTCGGTCAAGATTAGTGGCGCCTCCGGCGTGGACTCACGCTGACGCTGCGTCAGTTAGGCTGGCGCCATTCGTTTCGTCAGGATTTGCTGCAATGACCCATATTGGTCTCTGCGCGGACACTCGTGGCCAGGTAGCCGAAGGGCCGTAGAGGGTCGACAAGAGGCTGTCGTGCCTGCCCGACAGCAGCTGTTCACGAACCCGGCGAAGTGCTCGTAGGAGGCCGGACCGCGGTTACAGATTCGCTTGCTGACCACCCCATTAAGATAAGTATTCTTATTACAATAGCTTTATGTTTGTGCCAAACTGGCGCCTATGAAAACGCGCCTGACGCCGACACCTTCGCCCGAACCCCGCCCCGTGGATTTCCCCGACGCCGATGAACTGGCCATGCTGCGCGCGTGGTATGCCGGCATGCCCGTCCGTAAAGCCGTGGAACGCTACCTACCGGAACGCGTTGGGGCAGGGCAGTCGGCGCGCGGCGTGCTCGGCGGTATCCGGCGCAAGTTGGTGAAAGCCTGGACGGATCTCGCCGCCATTCTTGGGCTCCCTGACCGTGAGCGTTTGCGGGAGGCGAAGACGACCGTAGAGGCGATCGAACTCTTCCGATATGCGCATGCCGACTCGGCAGATCAGTAAAGACCTCGGCACCTGGCTGTCGCCGCGCGCGGTCACCGGCTTGTCTGCGCATGGCATTTCAACACCGAGAGACTGGCCCGTCCAGATTCGGCGCGGGCACCAGTGGTGGAACGCATTCCCGACCTCGAGACAGCCGGTGCACGGCCGTCCTGCAGTACGCTACTGATTCAATGCCCATCCAAAGTCCGAGGAGGACCGCATTCGGTCGTCTCCGGCGAACGCGGTGGTTGAGGCATGTTTCCATCTGGAAGGCGAAGTGAACGTGTCGACGAACGAGTTATCGCTCGACTCGCTCGCGAAGGTAACAGCTAGTGCGTCAGGTTTCGGGCTAACGGCTCACTCTTATGGTTCAAAGCAAAGTCTGAATAATGCAACTAACTGTCTGTGTCTGCTCGATGCTTATCAAACCCAAAACCAAGTCTATAAAGACCGGGCTATGCAAGCATGACAGTCACGTCACCGCGGCGCCACGCGAACCGCACCGACTTTCTGGCGCGCGCGTTCATGCATGAGTCGCGGAACGATGACTGCATGGGCCAGGGTATGGAGTGCGGTTTCTACCGGACGAGTGCCTGCCATCGCCCAGAGTCCGGATCGGACGGCGGGCAAGCGGCGCTCATCGCCAGAAAACAACGCGGCTTCGACGCGTGCTGCATTTGCCGACGCTCGAATAGCTTCGTTGGCGCCCACGCAGTTCCAGCAGAATGATCCCAACGCGTTCGACGAGGACTTGACCAGGTGGATCATCATGCCGGCACCGTCGCCGTCCCGCTGCCGGGCGATCTCCCAGGAGAGCAATCCGTCGAGTGTCGGCAGATTCGGAATCCACGTATTGACCTCGGATTCGACAAAACCCCACAACCGCAGGCCGATGCGCAACGCGGCGCTGTCGGCGCGCACCGGCTGACTGCCGCGACGTGCCGCGATTTCAAGTGCGTTTGAATTGAGATTTCGCATACTGTCGCTCTCCTTGCTGTTCAGTAGATTGATAGTGTGGCGGCCCATGGAGTCAAATCGTGTCCGATAGATCCGCAATGTCTTGCATGCCTGCAAAAAGCGGTCGATCGCCGTCGTGTTTTGAACCTGATCGATCGCTTCTGAGGGACGCGCTGTCACCAAGCGCCTGATGGACGTTTGCTCGCACGGTATTCGGTGGGGGTTACCGCCAGGTGCTTGCGAAAAAGCTTCGCTAGTTGCCCACCGCTGCCTACGCCGCAACGACGGGCAATCTTGTCGACCGGAAGCGTCGTCTCGACAAGGAGTCGGCAACTCCTATCAAGCCGGACATACGCCAGATAATCCGACGGCGTCACGCCCATTTCCGCCTTGAAGCGTCGCAGGAAATTACGCTCGCTCATGGCCGCGAGTTGCGCTGCTTCGTCAATGGCAACCGCCCGGCCGCTGTTTGCCTCGAGCCAGTGCGCGGAGTCCCGGAGTCGTTCGCTGACGGATGGCGAGGCCGTTCTACGCAGGGTCGATGTGAAGTGCGTCGTTGCGGGCGGCGCGACGCACTCGGCGGTTTTACGCGCGATCTCCGCGCCGAGATCATCCTGGATGACACTCAACGCGGTCTGCAGTGGGTTCGATACGTCAAGTGACGCTTTCGGCTCGAGGCCTGGGCGACGGCTGCCGTATGGCATGGACCCGTCGTCGCGTCCGCTATTGGATGGATGGGCAAACCCGGCTGCTTCGAGCAGGAACCGCCCCTCCGCGATAGGGAGCACCAATTCGCTGCGGCAATACGCGCGGCGCAGCCACGTCAGCAACCGCTCATCGCCAGTCGCGTTATGTACTCCTTCGCCGCCTGCAATGAACAGCGCATCGAAGTTGTCTGCATGGCGGAGCGCCTCCACACTGTCAGTCCAGACAAACACGAGCGACGAACTGGCGATGCGGCCGCCGGTCGTTGATAACAGCCGTACGTCATAGCGTGTGACACTGTGTGGCGCGCTGTCAGCAAGGGTATTCGCCGAATGAAATGCTTCGACGATAGACGCCGCCTCGGGGAGCGCAAAGCCGTTGAACAAGGCAATGCCAATGTGCTTCACTGTGTTTGAATCGAGCAGTTTCGTGTCCTTTCAAAGCGGAGTTATCTTGAACACCGGCGTGGTTCGACGTCGGCACGGCGAGAAGATAGCGGCGCTTTCGGACAACGGCTGTCCCATGCATTTTTTGGCGGCACGCCGTCGTATCGAGACATTGATTGTCCCAATGGCGCGCTAGCATGACGGCCAATGGCACTGGTGTCGCGTTGAGCGGAACCTGGGCGCGAATACCGGATGGGACGGTATTCGTCATTCAAAGACTTGGAGGGAACCTCAATGCAGGACGTGCGCGTGCAGCAAGCCGTCGCGTGGCTACGCGACGCAGATGGTCTGCTCGTCACGGCGGGTGCGGGGATGGGCGTCGACTCGGGCTTGCCGGATTTTCGCGGCAATGCGGGATTGTGGCGTGCTTACCCGGCGCTTGCCGAGGCAAAGCGGGATTTTCAGTCCATTGCGAACCCACGCGCCTTCGAAGACGAGCCGGAGCTCGCGTGGGGCTTCTACGGACACCGCCTGCAACTTTATCGCGGGACCGAACCGCATCCAGGCTTTGCGATTCTTAAACGTTGGGGCGAGCGCGCGGAGCGCGGTGCGTTTGTCTTCACGAGCAACGTGGACGGACACTTCCAACGGGCGGGTTTCGCAGAGGACCGGACCGAGGAGCATCACGGCTCGATTCATTACTTGCAGTGCACCGAACCTTGTTCGTCGCGTATTGATTCGGCGGCGGACTTCGTGCCGCAGGTAGACGAGCGCGCATGCCGCCACACCGGTCCGTTGCCGCGGTGCAAACACTGCGGCGCGGTGTCGAGGCCGAATATCCTGATGTTTTGGGACTCGGCGTGGCTGTCGTCCCGTGCTGACGCGCAGGCGGCGCGCCGTGCCCAGTGGCTTGCGTCGGTCAAGCGCCTCGTTGTTCTGGAGGTGGGCGCGGGCACGGCACTGCCTACGGTTCGGCGCTTCAGCGAGCGGCACGGCCCTCGCGTCATTCGCATCAATGCCCGCGAGCCGCTGATCGATCCTGCAATCGGGATCGGTTTGGAAGGGCGCGCGCTAGACGTATTGACGCTGATAGACGCGGCACTAGGCGCATAGCGATAAGGATCAGCCGCTAGCCGATCGCACAACGCATCGGGACATGCTGTGTTTCGAGGCTCTGCCTAAAGAAGTCACCTCTGACGCCGATATAAGGCTGTCGCGGCGCAATGTAAGGACCGCAAGATCCGCTCGCCATGCGACGTATTTGATCAGAGAGGCGCCAACCAGATGAACCAGAAACAATTTCTAGACGACCCCGAGGTCGCTGAATTCGTCACGTGGCTCGCCGGCTTTGCAGGCCGCGTGCCGATCGAGTTGGACATCGGCAGTTCGGCGCGCGTGCCCCAGGGCGTTGTCAAGACCGTGCACGGCTTTGACGGCGTCATCGACACCTATGTCTGGCGCGCTGACTGGACCGATGATAGGGGATCGTCAGTGAAATCGCTGTGCTGGGATAGCACGGCGCGCAGCCTCAAGCGTCTCGCAGAGACATTGAGGGCGGCGCTGGCAAGCGAGTCGGACGAGGCCGCGATGCGAGCGTGCCACGCGATCTTTGAGTGGGGCGGCGAGCGGAATATCAGCGTCGGTGCGCGGCCATTCCTTGAGGCAAAACGCGCGAGCGGACAACTCGTCACCTATCTCAAGGCAGCGCGTGAGGCGTTTCGCCTGAGCAGCGGGCGTCTCGACCAACTTGGCGCGATCGAAGACGTCAACTCGATGCTGACCAAGGTGTATGCATTGGCATCGGATGATGGGCTGCCGATTTACGACTCGCGCGTGGCGGCCGCAATGGCCTCTCTCGTCGAACTATTCCGCATCAAAACTCGGCGTGCATGGCGGCAGGTTCCGGCTCGGCTTCTGTTCCCGACCATGGACGCCTCCGCGCGCCGTAAATTGATCGGCCTGCATACCGGGGCGCTGATTTCCAAAGGCGCCTTGATGCACTACACCCAGCCCGACATGCCCGCCCGTTGGGCATCGGCCAAGCTACGGCTTGGCTGGATCGCGGAAGACCTGCTCAGACAGGCTCCGCAATTGTTGAGCGCACAACCACACTCGCGCCTCCATGCATTTGAAGCGTCGCTATTCATGATCGGCTATGACGTGCGATGCCTCGCCGGCAATCTGAACGGCACGCAAACCATTGACACCAAATAAGAAATCCAATCTTTGGTGCATTCGCTTAAGATTCGCCGCGCTTCGCCGTTAACTAGGATGTCATGCAGCCTACAACTCATCGAACGTTCTCCCGCATGGATATTCTTGATAGCAAGATCATTAGCGTATTGCCCAATGCCGGGTCGAGCAATCAGTATCTCAGCACGCCGGCGGTCCACAAAAGGCTGGAGATCATCGAGTCTGACGCGCCCGTTATCAAAACGGTGCAACGGCGTCTGGAGAGGCTGCAGTTCGAGGGCATCGTCGACATGGAGAAACGCGGCGCGGCCTGGTACTGGCGCAAAGGCGCCGGCGCGGGCGGCATGGCGGGAAAATCCGGCGCGATCATGACGCGAGAGGAGGCGCTGGCCCTGCATATGCTGCGTAGCTTCACGTCGCGGCAGATCCCGACCCTCGTCGCCGAAGCGCTGGCCGACCTGTTCGAGGTCGCGGACAAGCGTCTCGAAGCGGCGGTGACGGAGGACGAGCGCCGTTACAGACGATGGGCGGACAAAGTCGCGGTGGAGAACAGCGGGTTCGCGCTACGCTACCCGCAGATCGATGCCGAGATCTTCGCCATCGTTTCCCAGGCACTCTTTCACGAACGCAAGCTGGAAATCGTCTACCGCCCGCGCTCCAATGTGACGAATGACAAGGGCAAGGTCATCTTGCCGCTCGGCCTTGTCGAGGTAGGCGGACTTGTCTACCTGATCGGCGGCACTGAAGGCCGTCCGAATCCAACGATGTACCGGCTGGACCGTCTGGGCAGCGCGAAGATGATGCTGGAGTCATTTTCGTACCCCCGCGCCTTTAGGCTGGACGACTATGTGAAGCAGCAGCGGCAGTTCGACTTCATGGTCGAAGGCGAAGTCACGCTCACGTTGCTGTTCCTGAATGGCGCCGGCAATCACCTTCTGGAGACGCCTTTCGCTGCGGATCAGGAGGCCCGGCAGACCGGCGATGGACTCGAAGTGCAAGGCACCGCAGTGCTGAGCCAGCGCCTGCGCTGGTGGTTGCGTTCGTTTGGGCCGTACGTCGAAGTGATCGGGCCGCAGAACCTGCGCGCGGAGTTTGCGCAGGAAGCGCGCGCGCTGGCGGAGCTCTACCCGCAGTAAGTCGATCCCGACGCGTCGGCCGATCCGATTTAAATTCGAGTGGGACTCGAAATGTCCCGTCCCGCCGTTATTCTCCGCGACAGATTAAAGAATTTTCAAAAGCAGTCGATATTGCGGCGTGAGTGGCATTTTTAATCTCCTATAAAGGCGGCACAAAATGGCAAACTACCTTGAACTCAAAGCGCAAGCCGAAGCTCTCGCTGCGCAAGCTGAAGAAGCGCGACTCGCGGAATTGCAGGCTGTGCTCGATGAGGTCCGTGCGCGCGTGATTGAATATGGGCTTACCGTTGAGCAGGTGTTTGGCGAAGAGGCCTCTTCCGACGTGGAGGAAGAGGCTGCGGTCTCGCAAGAAAGCGCGCAAAATCCAGTGACGATTAAGACAGCGCTGAAACCCTCATCAGCATGGCCCTTTCCGACTGGGAGCCGTCCCTAGTCCAGCCGACTGTGCTTTAGCGCATTGCCGGGCTGGTGCTAGTGATGTTGATGGTGAGAATATGAAAAGATCCGCGCAGGAGAGAGCGCGTACGCCAGGGAAAAGAAAGACCACGTCCTCTACGAAGGATCTGTTCGAGGTGTTAGTCGCGGCGCCAATGAGTGCTGGCAAGTCCTCGTTCATCAACGCTTTGATTGGCGATGAGCTATTGCACGTCGCCAATGAAGCTACGACCGCGTGTCTGACGCGGGTTGAGCACAGGAAAGGGGTCAAGTCTTTCAGAGGGGCCTGCTATCTCGACTCGGGTGCCGTATTGGCCACGCAACGCGATGCTTCCGCCGAACTGCTTCGCGACTGGAATTCGGATGGCCGTGTCAAGCGTATCGAGCTCAAGGGCAGCTTTAATGTTGCGCCGCGTCCGGCTTCCGGGCTCGTCGTTTATGACACGCCGGGACCGAATAACAGTCAGAACGAACGGCATGGCCAATTGATGCGGGAGGCCGTGCAGAACATCCCGTTCAAGGCGCTGTGTTATGTGCTGAACGCCGGTCAATTGGGCACCGTCGATGATCGCGCGTGCCTCGAGATGTTGCGTAACGGATTGGCAGACGATCCCGCGCACGAGATCTACTTCGTTTTGAATAAGATCGATTTGCTCGATCCGGAGAAGGGCGAAGATATCGGCGAACACGTCGAGCGCGTCCACCAGTATCTGAGCGACGCCGGTTTCCACGATCCCATTGTCATTCCCACTATCGCCGACGCGGCACTCTACGCGAGGAAAGCGTTGAATCGATTGAGCATGACGCGTCCTCAGCGCTCGAAGCTGCACCAAACACTGGATGAATTCAGCGACCGGAAGCGCGCGCTGATCCATGTCACGACCGCGCCCGCTGCCGTAAAAAAACGGCTGTTAAAAGAACTGGACGAACTGGAGCAACGCAGTGACGCGATTGCATCCAACGAGGCACTCGCAGAAGAGAACGAACTGAAGCAACTGATCACCTACAGCGGGCTCAGGACGGTAGAGCTGCTCATTCAACTTCAACGCCGTTTGGCCGAATAAAAATGAATAAGATCGAAATCATCCACAATCCGTTCATCGTCGATACCCAGTTTCTTGCCAATGGCCAACCTCCTGCGGAAGGTTGCAAGCTGTCGAGCTACAAGGAATTGCGTCTTCAGGTGTGGGTAGAGAAACTGTTCGACGAATTGAGTGTTCTGTTCAACGGCGACAAGCATTTCGACGTCACCTTCACAGGTGTGGAATCGGACTTTCTGGATGTGGTTGCAGCGGCTGACGTGGCCAATGCGGGTGGCATGCAGGTGACTGTGAGCTGGAAAGAAATCGACTCCAGCGAGGTTCGTCTTGAAAGAATCCGCCGTCTGATGGACGAAGCCACCGAACACCCGGAGTTCAACCTTTTCATCTCCGAGAACGAAGAGGCGAAGCGATCGTTTGATGAAGCATTCAATAAGGATTTCGACGTCTACGTCGTCGCCACCATGTCGTCGGGGAAATCGACGCTGATCAACGCGATGCTCGGCCGCGATCTGCTCCCCGCTGCCAATGAGGCGACCACGGCGACGATCGCACGAATCACCGACAGCGATTCGATGAAGCAGCGCTTCACGGCCCAACGCCTGGGCGCACAAGGGCAGGTGCTGGCGAGCTCCGAGAACGTCACGGCGGAAACGATCAAAGACTGGAATACCTCCGCGGATACCAAGCTCATCGATATTGAAGGCAATATCGAAGGCATCGAAGAGCGCACATACGTGCGGCTTGTGTTGACCGATACACCCGGTCCGAACAACAGCCAGGACGAAGAACACCAACGCACCACGATGGGCTTTGTGCAGGATTCGCGGCGCAATCCGTTGATTCTGTACGTGCTCAATGCCAGCCAGCTCGGCACCAATGACGACAAGCATCTGCTCGGTCTGGTGGCTGAGACGATGCGCAAAGGCGGCAAGCAGAGCAAGGATCGCTTTATCTTCGTGATCAACAAGATGGATGTGTTCGATCCTGAGAACGGTGAAGACCCGGCATCGGTCCTGACGCGTGTCAGGCAGTATCTCAGTAGCAACGGGATTCAGAACCCGACGATCTACCCGATTTCGGCAAACCTGGCGAGACTGATTCGCAAGCCCAGCGATGGCCATACGCGTAAAGAACGTAACGACTACAAGAGCATGGCGGATCTGTTCAGCGAAGAGCCGCGCATGGACATGTTGCAGTACATGCCGATTACGTCGCGGGTGAGACGCAATCTGGAAGAGAAAAATCTCTCCAGTCTCCTGCTGGGCAGTGGTTTGCCGGCTGTGGAAGCGATGATCGATGAGTACATCGACAAGTACAACTTCCCGCATCGTGTTAAGCGTGCTTACGATGCACTCTCCAAAGCGATTGAAGTTGGGCTTAACGAAACCGGGTTGATCGAGCAACTGGATCAGGATGAAGCGACGCTTCGCAGGGTTGAGGGGGAGATCGCCGTGTTGAAGGCGCGCCAGGAAAAGGGGTTTGAAACAGATGCCTTCCGAGAGACGGTTCAGGCGGAGGGCATGGCGTTGCCTCGCGCTGTGGAGGATAACCTCATTGAACTTGAAGCCTCGATTGTCCCTCTGATCCGCGGGATGGAACGGGATTTCCAAGGGACGGTCACGAAAGCGAAAGCGGAAGCGAAGGTCGAACAAGCGGAAGAGAAGCTGAGATTCGAGTACAAGAAAATCATCAACGCTTATGAGGCACTCTTTGCTTCCAGTCAGCATCTCATTAGCGAAGAGCTTCAGAAGAACTACGAGCGATACATCCAGGCACTATTTGCGGGGAGTCAGGACTTGAATTTGCCGGTTCTCGAAGGCATCAAGAGAAAAATGGGTGCGATCTCGTTGAATCTCACGCTACAGCGTGACGATATCAAAAAACGATACGTGGTCGTGGGCCAGCGTGAAGAGAGCGATAGTCGCTGGTACAACCCGTTTTCCTGGACAAGAAAGAAGACCGTGAACGTGTACGGTGACGAGGAATACGTTGATCTCAGTGAGTTCTGGAAGGAGCGCTTGACCCAGATTGAGACGGCCTTCACGCGGCTCATACAGAATGCGCGCAATGAAATCGAGAACGGAAAGAACAAACTGACCGACCGCTTCGTCGAATACATGAACAATGAGTTCGAACCAAAGTTTAACGAACTGTTGGACTCGCTGAGAGTAAAGATTGCTGAGCGCAAGGAGCGCGAGATTGCTCTCGAGGAGGCTAGGGTCCTGCACGATTGGATCAGGGGTTTCAAGCACAAACTTGATCAAACTTTGGCCGTTTGAGCTCGGGGGACGCATGAACACAACAGACACAACGATCGCAAATGCACGCCGTGAATTTCTGCTGGCGCTCGACGACACGCAAGTTACGGGTGAATTTTTGAGGCAGTTTCTGGCTCAGGCGGAGACCGCTACGCCCGATCTGCTGGATTCGTATGCTGCGGACGAGATGCTCGCCGATATCGATGCGGCGCGGTCCGACTGGGATGTCGATTACTACCGCCGGCAGAAGCGTTGTGCAGGATACAACTTCTCGAAAGAGCGTCTCGAACACTTGATTGCCGTTCGCGAATATTTTCGGCAGGAAGGCTACAAAGGGTTCGTCCCGCAGGCAGTGAGCAACGGGGGCGCCGGTGCGGATAAGGTTTCTCAAGCCAAGCGCGAAGGCGCGCCTTCCGCCTATCGGCCCTCCAGTAACCTGAAGAAGTTCGTCGACGAAGGCGACCCGCTGACCATTCGAACGGCGTTGCGACTCGAACTCAACGATAACCGGGTGACCGGACAGGATCTTCGGAATGCGTTGGCGTGGGCAAAGGGGCGGCAGCCGGACCTCCTCGAGCCGTACGCGGATAAAAACTTTGCGCGCGCGATCGACCCGGACCGCAGTCAATGGCTACCGGAGTACTACAACAATCAGATCGTATACCTGAAGACCAATTTCTCGGAAGAGCGTTTCCTCCATCTGGTGGAGGTACGGGAGCACCTGCGTCAACTCGGTGTGGAAGGCTTCGCTCCCATCGCTAAACCGAGCACTCCGAGCTCCCAATCGGCCCCACGCCCACGCGCGGCCTCGCCCATGGCGGATCAGGCACCCTCTGCGCCCTCCGAAGCAGTTACGGCGCGCCCGGAACTCAATCCAATCTTCAAAATTGCCCTTCTATTCGGCGGCGCGCTCGCGGCGGTGGTGATCTATCTCTCGCTGGTGAAATAAGCTCAATGACTCTGACATCCGTACGCCAACCTGAGATCGAGATTCCCTCAATCAATCAGAACACCGCGGCCACGCTCGAAGCCGGGCGGTCCCTGATCAACCGCAGCTATCTGGCGGAGCTCGAGCATTATTCCGTCCATGCCTTCGCCGAAAAGGGCGTCGCACTCAACCGCGCCAGCGACGTGCGGATCTTCCGCATCGAGCGGATCGTCCAGGGCAACAAGCAGTCGGTGCTCGAAAGTACCACCGCGGCCTACACGGCATTGGGCGCTGCGGGCTATTCGGTGTTTCTGTTTCTGCGCTCGGATGGTGTCGAAACAGAGGTGTTCATCGGCGCGCGAGGTGAGCCAGGAAGAATGCTTGGGCAAAACGCCGGCGAACTCTTGCGTGAGACCTTCAAAGGTCATTTTTCGGGCAGTTCGCTACTCCCGCTCAATGTCCAGGAGGTCAACGCGTTACTCGAGAGCGTAGCGGCCGAAAAGGACAATACGGCTGCGAGCATCACCGCTGTCACGGGCGTGCCGGCACTGTCGACGGAAAATCGCGAACACTTCATGCAAGGGCTCGAACGCTTTATCGATGCCGCCGAAAGTCGCGTCTATCAAGCGATCATTCTGGCCGAGCCGGTTTCCTCGCAGAATCTCGACCTGATCCGCACCGGGTACGAGCAGGTAGCGACCCAGCTTTCGCCACTGTTGAAGCAGCAGGTGTCGTTTGGTGAGCAGGAAAGCGACAGTGTCGGTCAGAGTATCAGCGAGGGGTTGAGTCAATCCTTGGGGCAAAGCCTTGGCCTGACGGAAACCAAAGGTACCTCCGAAACGGTCGGAACGAGTACAACGGAGACCATCGGTACGTCGAGTTCGCTAAGCTCGCAAACCGCGGCGGCCAAGGCCGCGTCGATCGGCGGCTCCGCTGCGAGCCTGGCGATTGGCGTGGCTGCGATCGCTTCCGGGCCGTTCGCACCGTTGATGATGGTTGCGGGTGGCCTAGTTGCGACGGCGGTGACTACCGCATTCAATGAGCAGCAGACCACCGGAACGAGTCAATCCACGTCGAATGGCCGTAGCGAAAGCCACGGCACATCATGGAGCGAAGCAGCCTCCAGAACGACTTCCGACACGAGGACGACGAGTACGACAGACACTCGCTCGCTCAATAAGACCAGCGGTTCGAGCCGGCAAATGTCGATCGAGGCGACCGACAAGACCGTCGAGCGCCTGTTGTCGAAGATCGACCATCACCTCGAACGTATCGACGAGGCCAAGACATATGGTGGCTGGAATTCCGCAGCGTACTTTATCGGCGACAGCACCGCGTCTTCCGAATCTCTTGCCAGTATTTTTCTTGGATTGATCCGCGGCAGCAAATCCAGTCACGAGGATTTTGCGCTCACGACCTGGCAATCAGGCCGCAAGAAATCAATCATCGATTGGCTGACCGCGTTGAGCCATCCACAACTACGGCCCAATTTCTCAAAGACGGTGCCGATCAGTTACCTGACGCCGGCCACGCTTGTGTCGGGTAAGGAACTGGCGATTCAATTGAGCCTGCCTCGCCGGTCGACTTCCACGGTCGCAGTGCTGGAAACGCAGGCGTTCGGACGCAAGGTGCAGCGACTCGACGGAACGTTCGCCGAAGCGGGTGCGGGAAAAACGCTCACGCTCGGCAACATTCGCCATCTCTGGGAAAACCTGCCACAAACTATTTCGCTGAATCTGAACCAGCTCTCGAGCCATGTGTTCGTGAGTGGCTCGACTGGCGCCGGCAAAAGCAACACGCTCTATGAAATGCTCAGCCAGATCGAAGCCGCGGGCGTGCCGTTTCTGGTAATCGAGCCGGCGAAGGGCGAGTACAAACACATTTTCGGCCAACGCCCTGACGTCAGCGTGTTCGGCACGCATCCGGCGCACTGCGAACTGCTGCGGATCAATCCTTTCAAGTTCCCCGTGGCCGTTCATGTGCTTGAGCACGTGGATCGGTTGGTGGAGATTTTCAATGTCTGCTGGCCGATGTACGCAGCGATGCCGGCGGTGCTCAAGGACGCCATTCTGCTGGCATACGAAGAGTGCGGATGGGATCTCGAATCGTCGGCAAACCGCTACAGCGATAGCCTCTTTCCGACGTTCGCCGATCTGCTCATTGCGCTTGAAAGCGTGATCACGGCATCTGCCTATTCGCAAGAACTCAAGGGTAACTATATCGGCTCACTGTCGACGCGGATCAAATCGTTGACCAACGGCTTGAACGGCCAGATCTTCGTCGCCGACGAGATCGACAGTGCCACCTTGTTCGACAGCAACGTGATCGTGGACCTGAGCCGCGTTGGTTCATCGGAAACCAAGGCCCTGATCATGGGCATTCTGGTGATGCGCCTGAGCGAATACCGGATGGCTAACGGCGGCATGAACCAGCAGCTCCGCCATGTCACCGTTCTCGAGGAAGCGCACAACATACTCAAGCGTAGCGCAGGCGAGGGGAGTACCGAAGGGTCGAGCGTGATCGGCAAATCCGTTGAGATGCTGACCAACGCGATTGCCGAGATGCGGACGTATGGTGAAGGTTTCATCATTGCGGATCAATCGCCGCGCGCAGTGGATATTGCCGCGATCCGCAACACCAATACGAAAATCATCATGCGCCTGCCGGATGAAATGGACCGGCGCCTGATCGGCAAATCAGTTGCGCTGCGCGATGACCAGCTTGAAGAGATCGCGAGACTGCCGAAAGGCGTCGCCATCGTCTACCAGAACGACTGGCTGGAGCCGGTGCTTTGTCAGGTCAAAAAATTCGCGGGCCGTGAGACGCCTTACGTCTACCACCCGGCGGACAAAGCGACTTCAAGCCGAAGCGCGTTCAACGAACAGGTGCTCAAGCTGCTACTGGCGACGCGTATTCGTAGCGCCGACGCTGCCGATCTGAACCTGATCGAAGCGGGCATGCGCAGCTTGCCTTTGCTTACGCGAAGCAAGATACCCCTCTATCAGGCCCTCAATGAGTCGAAGCGTGAGCAGCCGCTTACGCTGTGGAAACCGGAGCGCTTTGGATTCACCGCGGCGCTGATCGTGGATGTCCTGGGTTGCCGATCTGGCGTCCAACAGGCCATTCAGGCAGCGCCTCACGTCAACGTACTAGGTGGCTTCAACGTACTACGTGACCTGCTGGGCGCGTTGCTGTCCCCGCTCGCCGACGGTCTGACAGGTGAGCTGGCCTTTGCCGCCCAGCAGTGTCTGATGAAGGACTACAGCATGCAGAAAGGAAGCCATCTTGAGATCTATGCCGGTTGGCGAGCTAGTGTTGAAAAAGGGAGTGTCCTGTGAATTTTGAAACCTTCGCGCTTGAGCAGGCCGACGCCTCCAACAAGTTGGTGGAGCTGGCTCGCGAGATGCCCGACTTGTGCCTGGATGTCGTCGAGCTCGACAAACCTCTTTTCCTGACCCAGGAAAACCGTCTTGATCTCCCGTCGCTGAGCGGCGAAACTCGTGAGAAACTGAAGGGGGATGGCTTTCCGGAGAGCGTCCTGGACGCGATTGGCAGTGAGGCCGAAGGCCAGATCTACGACAATGCCAATCTCGAGGCAACGAAAGTCAATGACAAGGATGCATTGATTCGTACGGACATCGACTACGATAAGGTGGACCTCTTCGGCAAGACCAACCTTGAACGGATGAAGGCTGGCCGCGCGCCGCTCGATGCCAATGGCCGGCCGATTGAATTGCACCATATCGGCCAGAAGCAGGACTCGCCTCTTGCCGAACTTACCTGCGCGGAACACCGCGGGAAAGGCAACGATAACGTTCTGCACAACAAGCTGAAGGAGTCGGAAATCAATCGGGAGGATTTCGGCAAGGAGCGGGAAGAGTACTGGAAGGCCCGGGCCGCACAGATCGAGTCACAAAGCTAACTTCGAGTTCATTATGCAAAATGTCAAACAACTGGTTGAACGCCATCAGGCCAATACCTGTCCGGCAGACCCGGCAAGCATCCAGGCGCTAGAGCAGAAGCTGCCATTTTCTTTATCGAGCGAATACAAGTCCTTCCTCTCGGACTTCGGCGTGATTGTATTCGGCGCCTACGAGACCTACGGCCTCGGCGTCCCGGCAGACCACTACCTCAATGTGCTTAATGCGTACAACGACCTGAGCCGCGATGCCAGCTATCCGGCGAATGCGGTGCCGCTGCTGGAGATTGGCGACGGTCAGTACTATCTATACGACGACAAGGCGCAGCGGATCGTACTGTGGGCCACGCCGAATGGTGGTGTCGTCCGCGTGCTGGATGAAGGCCTGGAAGCGTTTCTGTCGCAGAAGATTTTCGGCGAATAGTTCTGGTGAAAAACGTGTCCGGCCAGCGAGAGGTATGGGCACATTCTGCCGGGACACGATTTGTCTCTTTGCAGGATTAGCATGAGTGCCCCTTCTTTTATGGCCGGTCGCTGCTGATATGCCAACTGTACTCGAACATATAGATGCTATCGCTCGCCAGAAACAGCGAGACGTGCTGTACCTGACGTTCTTCGACGACCCCCAGGGCAAGCGAAGCGTATGGTCTGAGAATGAAACGCGCGCACAGGTTATCCAGTGGCTCGACGCACACGATATCGGGTGGCGCGAATGCGGCGAAATAGCTAATCCGAATGTGATGCGCGGCTATCGCGGGAGCATATATGTGGACGTTTGCTACGACGCCGGCGATCTGGTCTATCAGCAGTTGGCTGCGTTTCTCGAGCTGCCCGACGGCACCGCGCGTTTGCCGAACATGCGTTTCTGGGCGCTTTCGCTGGATGTTGCCATGACGAACGCGCATCACGACGAACCGGGTTTCTGGGAACGGTGGGCCGAAGACTTCTAACGTTGTGTGCCGGTGGTGTGCGGGTAGGTTGACCCCTACCCGCGTCCATGCGGACAAGGCAAGCAACGTTTCTCCCGGGTTTTCAGGACATCTGGACGCATCTGGTTCTCCACCAACAAGAAGACGTCTTTAGACGTTTACCCATTTCCTGCCACACATTTGACGGCTCTTCATGACTGAATTCGACAGCAGTGCCGCCGCCATGTCGGCGGCCGGTCTTCCGTATTTCACAGATGCGGACCCCGCCTTGAGCCGGTCGTCCGGCGGCCGCGACCCCTTGGGCTTGCTGCCGGTATGGAGCGCGTTTGGGCGCAGACTCGTTCCAAACCTGGCGTCGCCGGTTGGGCAGGTGAATGGCATCAAAGCGGTGGTTCTGATCCAGTGGCTGATCAATCTGGATGACCTTCAATCGCTGCTCGAGCGCGACGGCGCCCGCCGACGCTTTTTCAGGCTGATGGAAGGGCTCATCGAATACTGGCTGTATCACAACGGCCATGCAGCCTGTTTCGGCTATAACGCGCTCGCCGCTGGCGGAGAGAACTTCAGTGTAACGACGAAGATGGGCAAGACCGTTGCGAACGGGCTTTACCAGTATTATCGCGGCACTTGCCGACGCGCCGGCCTTGTGGATGACAGCTGGATAGTTGCGCCCGGCGTCGCCAGTCAGCTAGCTGAGCGCTGGACGACGGATGCCACAAAAGTACTCAAAGCCGCCTTGGCTGATCCGCTCAAGGGCGCCGGCAAGTCGTTGTTTCCGGACCAATACCTCGGCGGTGCGTTGGCAACAGCGCTGGCTAGCGTCTTCGATCAGCACACGCTTCGCCAAACGCTCCAGGAGTGCCTGTTCGGCGATACGTATCAGCAAACTCTGGCTCGCGAGTTCCTCGTGCTGCGCAAGCTGGCCGCGACGCAGGAGTTGAATTTCAAAGACCGCGTTGGCAAGCTCGTACTACCGCAGCTGGCTCATGCGATCGACTGTGTCCAGCGATGCGAGCCGTTCCTTCTCGTGATGCAGGACGCGTTCGACTATCTGCGTGGCGCACCTGGCAAGAAACTCGATCTCGTCGCGCGCGAACTGGACGCAATGTTGCCGACTATGCGCGATCGCGCCGAGCGGTTTGTGATGCTTGCGGGTGAACAGGATTCTGCGCGCATGAAGCATATGCA
Organism: Paraburkholderia aspalathi; assembly: GCF_900116445.1. Lineage (GTDB taxonomy): Bacteria > Pseudomonadota > Gammaproteobacteria > Burkholderiales > Burkholderiaceae > Paraburkholderia > Paraburkholderia aspalathi. The sequence continues at coordinate 55,410 of NZ_FPBH01000030.1, read as the reverse complement.
GGTGTTAGCCGAAATTCTTGCTATTGCTTCAACCGCGGAGGCTGCCTCGCCGGAGGCTGTTCTGATTGCGTTCCTGCACGAGTTGGTCGCCTATCACACACGATGCATGAAAGAGCGCGGACGCGACCCGATGGTGTTGATTGAAGGCGGTGCGGTGTTGCTGCCTGTGATCGGCGACCGAAGCCCGGAAGACGCCAGGAAGCGTCTCGAAAGCGGACAGCCGTGGATGAACGACTACTACCTCAACACCGCATCGAATCTCTACGAGCAGGTATTTTGAGCGCCGCTATGACTTCACCGAGATCCGGCGTCGAGCACGTCATGCGCGGCACGCTCGAGTATATCCGTGACCGCTTCTCAACCGATCATCCGCGCCACGTTCTCTTTACGACCTTTAACTTTGCGTCGCGGTTTTTCGAGGCCAACGTCTTGCCGCTGCTCGTCGGCGACACCGTCAGTGATCTGAAAGGCGCTTCGGAGACGCGTTATGCGATCAATGAGGACCTGAACACGGTCAAATGCCTCGTGGTATGCGACCGCTCGACCTGCCCCGAGCCCAAGGGCGACATGCGCTACGGGTTGCTGCCGGTCGGTCTCGCACGCGGGCGCTTTCATCCAAAGCTGATGTTGATGGCAGGCACGTTGAAAGACACGCAGGAGCAGGGCATCTGGCTGTCAGTCGGGAGTGGCAATCTGACGCTGTCCGGTTGGGCGATCAATCGCGAGGTTGTCGGAATGACGGCCGTGACCTCCCGCCATGCTGAGGAGCTGCGTCCACTAATCAAATGGCTGCAAGCCGAGGCCGCGCGCCAACTCGAATTCGCGGGCAACACAGGGTATCAGGAGGAGGGCGAGGTTCGGAATATTCTGGCGACATTACATGCTGCACTGGACGAGCCCAAGCAGTTCCCGCCGCATACGCCGGCTACACCGACGCTGCATCTTTCGCTGCCGCAGGGGTACGGAAAAAGCTCGATGCTTCACGCTTTGAAAGGCGAGAGCGACTGGCACACTGCTACGGTCGTGTCGCCCTACTGGAGCGATGTGCACACGCTGGTTCAAGCGCTCGGTGTCAAGGAGTGCCGCTTTGTGCCATCGCTCACTGCCGACGGCCTGTACCGCTTCCCGTGCGATACGTTAGACCTGACGCGTCATACCTTTGCCGGCTTCAGGGATGATGGCGAACGCTATACACACGCCAAGGCCTTGCTCCTCCATAACGAGAAGCAGCAGGTACTCTGCATCGGTTCGGCGAATTTCACCCAGGCGGCGATGCTCACTGCGCGGGACCAGATATTGACGAATATCGAGGCGATGCTTCGCTATGAACTCCGCGACGCGCCGGACCCGTGGAGAACGCTGTTACAGCCGCTAAAAGAGCCGGCTTTCGCGCAAACCGGCGAGGACGAGGAGGAGGCTGCACCCCCCCTTCCTCCGTTCGACGCAACCGTCGTGTACGACTGGGAGGCGAGCGAATTTCGCGCACGCCTGACCCTCACCAGCGACGTGCCGGTCAACGAGATCGTGCTGTCGATTGGCAGCCACTGCCATTGCTTCGATGCCGCCGTCACCGGTCAGCCGCAAGTCATGACGCTGCGGTATAAGGGCGCGCAACCCGTGCGTTCGTTCTCGGTCGCATACCGCCTTGGCCAGAGCGAGCCCATGACCTTCCGCGGGCTGATCACCCAGGTCAATGCAGACGACGATCAACTCGGCTACCAGCCCCGTCCACGGCTCAACAAGGTCCTCGAATTGCTGCGAGGCCTCAATCCGCAGCCATCCGATCGCAAGGCGAAGGAGCGCGCACTGTCCGACCTCGCCGACGGCGCGGGCGACGGCGAAGAAATCCCTGCCGACCCGACCTTCGATTTCTTTGGCCTGTTTCAGGGCGCGTGGAAGCTGCTCGAGTATTACCAGACGCCCGAAAGTCCGGGGGCGACGCGCGATCCATACGACAAACTGGCGCCGTACGGCGCCGTGACGCTTTATCGGGCGATCACCGCGCAGGCCGCGGTTACGCACGAGGAAAAGATTGGCCGCTATATCCAACTCTCGGAGATGGGCGACATCGTCGCGCGTCTGGACAGGACGACGAATTCCAAGTTGCGCGAGACGTTGCGAATCAACATCAACGCGGAGATCGCCGCGCTTCATGCGGAGATGGTGGCCCTGCTCGGCAAATCGGAGTCGTTCCGCTCAATGTTCGGCGAGGCCACGCCGAAACGCGTCGAGGGTTTTCTTGCCTGGTTTCGCAAGGAGATTGGCCGGGAAGTAAGCAATCAAACGCGGGCGGTTCATGGACAATAAAACAGACCTCATTCCAACCGATCTGACTGCGCAAGCCGTTCGCTCATACATCGACTTCGATGGTCACGACGCCGTGCGGGCAACCCCGAGTGCGCAGGCCGTTCTTCAGAGCGAAGGGGTGGCTGCTCTTTGGCATTTGCTGCAGAGCAAATCGTTCGCCTATCTCGCCGACGAGGTCGGTATGGGAAAGACGCGGCAGGCAATGGGCATCATCGCGACGCAATTCCTGCGCAAGCCGGATTCGCGCGTGGTGATCGTCTGCTCAAGCGCAACGCTGCAGCGCCAGTGGCAAAGCGAATGGTCGGAGTTTCTGCGAACCTGCTACAGGTTGCTCGACAACCGTTTGCTCAGCACGGCACAGGCGAGCCCGCTGGAGCATCTGCATTTTCACCATGGCCTGCGCGACTTCGTCAAGACGCTAAGCCTCGGCGATGCCCGGATTCATCTGATGCGGTATTCGTCTTTTAGCCGGCCGCTCTCGTTCAAGGGCGAAGATTCGGCTTCGATATTGGAAGAATATCGGGACAAGATTGGCGCGGCCTCGATCGACGATATGGACAAGGGTGAATGCGCGATTCCGGCTGCACGCCGGAAGCTGTCCAAAGCCGAGAAGGAAGACCTCACGCATGCACTTGGCGCGGCGTATTGCCGGCGCATTGGCGCATTGATGACGAACGGCTCCCGGCTTGAAAATGGTGAGTCGGTTCCCAACCAACCGCTCGATCTGGTGATCTTCGATGAGGCACAGTATCTTCGTCATACGGGGAATTTCCAGAATAGCCATATCGCTGCGATTTTCCGGCGCAATGTTGAACGCTGGTTGTTCATGAGCGCGACGCCGCTGCATTCGAGCGTGAACGACATTCGCAGTCTCGATACCTATCTTTGCCGCAAGCCTTTGTTCGCAGGTAGCGCCGACGACAAGCGCGAGTTGGAAATTCCGCGCGATTGCGGCAACTGCAACTATCAGGAATCGTGCAGCCGTATCACCTGGCAGCTTCACGCGCAACCGGAAGGTACGCGCGACGTCGTGCCCCTGCTGCCGAAGTTCATGGTGCGTCGAACCCGCACGTATGCGGATAGCCAGGACACGCGATACGGAAAGATCCAGTACCGCAAATACGAGCGGATTCGTTATACCGGTGCGGACGACCCATTTCTGTCGCTGACGATGTCGCTGGTGCAGAAACGGCTGGTTGGTGCGCTTGCCGGCAAAGGAAACAAGTTTCGCCTCGGCGAATGCGCGTCGTTTGAATCATTGTCGGCGTCCGTGAGACGTACGCTCGGGTCCTGGAAACAGGGCACATCGGAGCCGATCGCCGAGCGCGAATATGAATCCCTGCGTGATGCAAGACAACACACGCAGGACGATGAACCCGGTATAGCGTTTGACCGTACCGTTATCGACGATTTGAATCGCGACTTCGAGAACGCGATGAAGGCGCTCGATGGCGCGACACCGGCCGCGCGGCAGGGTTTCGCGCTTCCTCACGCCAAACTGAATCGTGCCGCCGACGCGCTGTTCGAACACAGCCTCAAAGACGCCAGCTGTCAGAAGACGCTCGTCTTCGTGCGGCGTATCGATACGGTGGAGGAAATCCGCGACCTACTGAATATGAAGTTCCAGCAACAAATGGATCAGCGGATCGAGACATGGCGAACCCAGTTGATGGGGTCGGCCTTTGGCATGCAAGGTAAATCGCCGTGGATCAAAGGCGAGTTTTGGGAGACAGAACACGCGAGACCAACCGAGAGCGCTGACGAGGAGGTCGTCGCGGCGGAGAGAAAGGCCGACGAGGACGTCGAACGCGAAAGTATCGAGCAACTCGGCGATGAAGGTTCGTCAGCTGACGAGCCACGCGGCACCGCCTATAAGGACGCGCTCAAGCTTCCTTATTTCGAAGCGCTGAAGCGCGCAAAAAAAGGCGGCGATCACGGGATGCTGGTTTCGTTCGGATCGCGCCTGCTCAGTGCGAAGGATGCGTCGCGCAACCCGCTGCGAGGCTTTCTCCTGAAGCGTCCGCAAGCGTGCGATGAGGTGGTGAGCAATGCGAATGAATCCCACTGGCATAACAATGCGGCGCGCTGGACCCGCTTTCTGAAGATCGTTCTGGGTGACAGGCGAGCTGAAGAACTCAGGGTCGACCCGGCTCGGCAATGGCTGTTCGGCAACGCGGCCGCCAACGCGGTTGATGCGTGGAAGCTCGCCGCGTTGCAGCTATGCGTGCTTCAATCGATAAGGCAAACTGATTTTCTGGTCGATCTGTACATTTTGCATACGCACGTAGCACGCACGCCGACGGACAAAGCCGAACTGCCCGACAAGTTGCTATGGCTGCTGGAGGCCGGACCGCACGACGCTGCAAGCCATGCATTGGCCAATTACATCGGCAACTGGAAGGAAAGATTCCGCCGCTGGATCGAGCATTTTGATCTGATCGTCGACAAATGTATGCGCAGTGGCGCGGCAGTCGACTGGGAGGAGATTTACCGTGAACGCGTGCATCTGGCGTTTCGTCAGATGTCGCCGGTGATCGGTCGTTCGAGCCGCCTGCGAAACCAGAACGCGGTCACGCAGTTCAAGTTTCCGACCTACCCAAACGTGCTGATCTGCACAGACGTGCTGAAAGAAGGCGTCGATATGCACCTGTTCTGCGACAACATCGTGCACTACGGGGTAGCTTGGACTTCGGGTGACCTCGAGCAGCGCATCGGGCGTATCGACCGGTTGGGCAGTCTGATCGGACGACGGATCGAGCGCTTCGCGAGCGCTCAGGGCGACAGGACGCAAGGTCTGCCGCGTCTTGGTGTCGCTTTCCCTTATCTGGACGGCACACTCGACCGCTTTCAGGTCGAGCGCGTGATTCAGGCCAAGATCGTCAGTGATCTTCGAATGGACCTCGGTAAGCGCAAGGACGAAATCGGTGAGTTGAGTCTCGCAACGTTTGACGACGACGAGTCGATTCAGGTTGCGGGGACCAATGATTTGCCGCAATCCGGCGCAGTGTTTTTTCCGGATTCCGCGAGGGCGCTCGTCGCAAAAGACGCCGCGCCGTCAGAGATTGCCTTACTTGACGGTATTCGATGCAAGAGTGGTGACGACGCCGTGCGATCAGTGCAAGCCACTGACGAAAGCGCGCTCACGTCGGCGGAATACTTGCCGGCGTTCAACTGCGTGCGTGTGCGGCGATGCGTTTCTGGCAAGTCGGGAGACGGCCGGTTGGTACAGCGGACGATTGACACGGGAACAGGCGTGCTGCGCCTTTCACGAACCGGTCCGAAGGATGCGGACATCGTTTGTACGGAGGAAATGCTGATACCGGGCGCGCATGCCGAAGCACGCTCCTTGAGCGAGGCGCTTGCTGAAGGAGAACCGTCGTCGGTCAAGCATGCCAACGCGGACGGTTTCGCACTCGATCCGTTGGTGAAAACGGCGACCCGCGCAATGGATATGTCGTACGCGTTTGCGTGCCGAGGGCAGGGGAGCGGCAAGGTGATTCTGGAGTCGGTTGGCGGCGAGTTCTGGTTGTTGCGTACTGCTGTCTGCGCGGCGGCGGCGGTGGTCTCGACGGCGGACGGACGCAACTTGCAGCGCTGGCTTGCGACGAAGAACCGTGACCGGCGTTGGGGTTATCTGATGGTGGAGGCCGGCATCGTATGGTTCGCTGTCGTGGTGAGCGATGCCGACGGCGATGAACAGAACCTGCTTACGCGACTTTCGGCGGAGATGGGGAGGATGGCGCTCTACTATCGATCCACGGTGAAGAATCCCGAGCAATATGTCGAGAAGGAATATCGTGCACGCGCCGTGTTTCCAGCACTTGCTGCGCTGAGCCAATCGTACGGTGGCGATGCGGATCTGCGCGTATCCCGGCTCCTGAAAATCTTTAGAGAAGGAAATATCTCCAGCATGAAGCACGACGATTTTTTGGCATGCGGTAGCGTGCTTGCGGGCGTCCAGGAATGGTTTAACGACGCATTCAAGGCGGTACTGGATACTCTATGCGAGACAGCAGACGAGAATCCGCAGCGACGTTTAACGGTGACACCGGTTGGGTTTCTCGAAGGGGGGATTTTGCACCTGTGTGCTGAGGGGAAGGAGCACTTTCGCATTCAGGCGTATCTGGATTTGAACGATGCGATGGGCAATAAGAACGTCATATCCGGACCGAAGATGGTCTGGGAGCTCGCCGCCAGTCCGATCGTCAGGGGACCGAAACCGGAGTTGCCGCTCTCTAAATATGACGAGCTTCCGCACGTTTGGCCGGATGCATGGGAAGGAGAAGTCGCCGAGGGCGCTGCGGCATTCACCTGCAAAGGTGACAAGTATCGTTTCGTGACGCTCTATCACCACCCCGGCGCTTGGGATAGAGCGCGCACCGATCTACTCGAAGCGTGGCAGGCGGTACGGACGAAAATGCAGGCGCTCACGAACTTTCAACGTAAAGGATGTCGCGACACGCTCATTCAGGCCGTCAGCCCGACGCGGGCAGTGTGACTGCGGGTAGCTTCGTGTCCTCGGCCGTGCGGGTCAGGCTGCTGAAGCACGTGCGTCGCACTTCACCTTGTCGATATATTTACCAAATGCGGTGGTAGCCAATACACCTGCGACGAAGACGATCGCAAATGCGGCGAGGCTTTCAAGCGGGGAGTTGTTCGACACGATATCGGTTCCTTAAAAAGTCGGGCGCGGGTTAATGAGGTCACACGCATGCGAGTGCGGACATGTGCGCTTGGCGCCGTGGACCGTCAATGCAGTGTGCGCAGTCAAAGAATGACGGAGCATTGCGACAAATGATGTCCGGATTCACTAAAAGAGGCGCAGCCCACATTGCTTGCGCCTCTTTTCATTTGGGCCTTTTCAAGGAGACGCGAAACGTCTTGATGCAATCGGCTGGACGTCTTAGCAAAAAACCGACTCGAGCTCCGGTGAACGTGCTACCGGTTGAGCCTGCATGTGCATTGCGAGCGCGGAAGCTGATGATGCGGCCATGCTGCGCGCCTGGTACACCGGCATGTCGGTTCGCAAAGCCGTGGAACGCTACCTGCCGGATCGCATCGGAGCAGGGCAGTCGGCGCGCGGTGTCCACGGCGGAGTTCGTCGGCGGCCGGCGAGGGTCGCGCGGCAGGTCGGCCGGCCGGATCTCGCCACCGTTTTTGAGCACCCTGACGGTGTGCGTTTTCGGGAAGCGAAGGCGGTCGCAGACGCGATCGAGGTCCTGCGGCACGCGCGCATGCCGACTCCGCAGATCAGTGACGACATCGGCATCTGGCTGCCGGCGCGAGCGGTCGCCACCCTGCGTGCGCACGCTATCTCGACGCTGGCGGACCTCACCGTACGGATTCCGAGTCGGCGGCAGTGGTGGAAGGCTATTCCCGGGTCGGCCCTGCCGGTGCGCGTCGCGTTGAGGCGTTCTTTGCCGCGCACCCGGCGCTGACCGAGCGGGCGAGGGCGCTTATCGCCGTCTCGCCGGCCAGCAGTATCGTGCCGTGGGAGCGGCGTTGTCACATTAAAGTGTTCGCGTCGCGGTAATGCGATGGACTGTCCTTTCCTTAAAAGTCGGAGGGATTTTGGGTAAGCTCGGTGAAACGATGCCACGCGGCAAAGCGTTCGCCGAGTTGTTTGCGGTGGAGCGAAGCGCGCAGCAAATGTCGCTTTAGCGCAAAGTGCTGCCGGATCGGACCGAAGGTCGATAAGAACGCCTGCGTGCGTTCGGGATCGCGAAAGCCTCGCATGTGGCGCTCGCGTTCACGCGTAGGTTGATGACTGTTTTCGGCCCGGTTGTTCACCCTGGCACTGGCTCTGACGAAGACGTGTTTGACGTTGGCCAGTTCGGGAATCTGGGCCTTTGCCGCCGGGTAGCTACGCAGCTGGTCGGTCACGATCTTGCGCGGTCCTTCGGGACAAGAGGCAAGCACGCGCTTGAAAAATCGCTTGGCGGCCGCCGTGTCGCGATGTTTCTGCAGCAGGATGTCGAGTTCGGCACCGTGTTGATCGACTGCACGCCACAACAGATAAGGCTCACCGCGCAGCGTCACAAACACCTCGTCGAGATGCCACGTGGTGCCGGGTTTGCGACGCGCTGCCTTGACGCGATGCGCGAAGCCCGCGCCGAATTTGTCGCACCATCGTCGTATCGTTTCGTAGCTGACGATCACCCCGCGCTCGAACAGCAACTCTTCGATGTCGCGAAGGCTCAACTGAAACCGGAAATACCATCGCACGGCGCAGCTGATGATTGTGGCGGGAAAGCGATGACCGTGATAAAGCGATTTTGTTGTCTTCATCACGCAATCTTACGCGACCACCTCGGCAACGTGACAGAGCCATTCTTTCCCCCTCGAAGTGCCAAAGGAAAGGGTAGGCCAATATCAAACCTTGCCGGCAAGAATGACTGATGATGCCAAAACGTTGGCTGGATGTGACAATAGAAAGGAGACTCGGGGTAGCGCTCAAAATCTCTGCGCGCTTTAGCCGAGGCGAGCGCGGATGCCCAACCGATACGATGGGTCAGGCTGGCATTGATATGGATTTGGCCATTCCACAAGCGGCCGTCGTAGCACGAATGAAGTTCACCGCCCTGTGCGGCAGACCTCGCGCCAGGCCTCGAAGATCGGTCAAGTCGACGAGCACTGCTACCGCGCTGACCCAATTGAAAATCAGCCATGCCCCCGATACGATCGACTGCAGGTTGCTTGCGCAATCCTGATACATGGGCCTCGTTAAAAAACTGTGGAAGAAGGATTGCTACGACGCCCCATATGCATGAATGCGCGCAAGCGACTGCGCGCTGCCGAGCGGCTTCTCGAGGCAGATGTTCGCGCCGCTCTTCAGCCCCGCGGCGATCACTTTCTGCGACGTGCACGACTTCACGCACAAGACAACGGGGATCACGGATCCATGTCTGCACAGACAGCGCAACGTATCGTATCGGAGTGCATCCGGCGCCACCCAATCGAGTATCACCAGATCGACGGGCACCTGGCTGAGCAGCCCGTGCAATGTTTTGTCGCATAGCGCGCCAAAACAGAGATGCCCAGCGGATGACAGAATTTCGAGCGCACAGTCAAGTGCTGCGGCATCGGATTCTAGGATGGCGATTCTCATGTGAACAGGTGCGCTTGCGGAGAGCAGCGACGAGAGTGGTCGGTGGCGAGCAGGTCGGCGAATTGATAGGCAATGCCTGTATGGGCGAATGCGCTTCGACGGCCGAGTCTACTCGAAAGCATTCGACAAAATTGTCAAGAAGTGTCAACTGCAGGAACGGGCTGCGATGCGTCGCGCTGGTTGAGCGGCCGTCGATCGAGATTGTTCGGCACGCTCGACTTATTACCGAGCCGTAGTATCGACAACCCACCGCACGCATCACCCCATGGAATCCTGGAACCGTCGTTTGAAGCGCGAAGGTGGATTTTCTCGAATAAGGGCACGATCTGTTCTCGGTCACGATGCTGTTGGAGCCGTTTCGCCACCACCATTTTACCGTTTGAACTCCGCGGCCCGGTCATGCAACGCCACGCCCTGCACCTGTTGTGACCGGCGGTCAGAAAGCGCATTAGACGGCGGGGCGGCGGGTACGTGCAATCTTGAACGAGACGTATTTGCCGTTCGCTCAGGAATCGCTTGTTGAGGCGTAGTCGGACTGCGCTGCGGTGCGTCGTAAGGAGCCCGAAGGGCGAGTGAAGACGCACCGGGCCCCGACTCGCGTTTGCTCAGGGGGTGACGCAGGGATACGAGATAGGGTAGAAGAACAGTTCACCGCCGAAGAAACGGCCTGACACCGGTCCAAACCGCCAAGTTTACACCGATGTCAGACCCCACCGCGTGCACGGAGCATGGGTGTGCAATGAGTATTGCACGCCTCGCCGGCTCCGTCGATATCGCCTCGGCATTGACGGGATTCTTCAATGCCGGCCACAGGTCGCTTTTACGTGTGCGCGCGTTGCCGGGTGCAGGTCATCGTTTGCCGCCGTTGCGATCGCGGACAGTACGCGCAAGAGAGAAAAAATGGACATCAGCTGGAGCCTTGAAAAGGCAGGAATCGGCAGTCTGCCGGGTGTCCATCAATTGGAAGAAAAAAATGGACACGACGACCGTCGGAATGTCCATCTTCGCAAGTTTCGCATGCTGATTTCGAGCGAAGGTACCCGTCCCGATCTAGCGCGGCTGCAAGGGCAGGACGCTACCGCCACGCAGCGCGGCCAGTTCCTTGCGCAGGCTGAACACCTGACGCAGCAGTGCGAGTTCACGAGCCAGCGATTCGTCGAACTGTGCCTGCAGATCCTTTGCGTCGCCCTTCGCGCGGTTAAGACGCTCGGTCAGTTCGAGCTTCGGGCGCCCGGCCACCGCGTTGGCCGCGTCAATCGCTTCGATCAGTTCGGTGAACTGTGGGCGCGACTTCTTGATGCTCCCCTTCTTGCGGCCCGCCTCGATCGCCACGGTGTCGTTGTTGATACGCGCACCCTTGCGCTTCTTCAGCCGCTCAAGGGCGGCGTAGTAGTCAGTCATGGCGTCGCTCACGCTGCCTCCGGTTTGATCAGTTTCTCCTGCGCGTCAAGCAGTCGTTGCAGCGTCTGTGCCTCGATACGGTATTCGACGCTCGCCTCATCGACGGCACGCAGCTTCGCGACCGTAACCTGTTGCGCCTTGATCACGCGCTGAAGCTTCGACGGCACGACGATGAGATTACGGCAGTTCGATTCAAGGCAATCCAGACGCATCCAGTCGAGCGGTGTCGACCTGCACGGCTCGACGCTGGCGCAGCCGCCCAGCACCGTCTCGCGATACGCGAGTTCACCCTTCTCGAACATCCTGACCGTCTGCTCGCGCGAGTAGACCGACACAGGCGAGGCCTGCACGGCACGGCTCTGCGTCCACGCTGCGTGCCCGCCGAACAGCCGCTCGTCAGAGAACAGCACCTGCTCGGCGTACGCAAGGTATTCGGACAGGCCTTGTGCCTCGGCCCATTCCTTCGCGAAGTGGGTCCTGTCGGTGTCGATGAATCCCTTCGCGAACGCCGAGCCACGCGTGTAATACATGCTCATCTCCTGCGTGATGTGCTGCAACTGACGCTTGAGCGTCGGCAGTGTCACGAGACCGCTGCGGTGCGCGTAGAGCGCAAGCGAGCGGCGAAGCTGATGGCGAGTGAACGGCCACTGCTGCCCGAGCGCGTACTTCGGTTCGTCTTCCCACGCGCGGTGCATGTCGACACGCTTCAGTTCGGCGATGTCCTCGACCGTGATCGTCGGGAAGACGCGCTCACGAAAGGCTTCGACTTCGTTATATACCCTACTCGCGGCCCGGTTTGCCACGTACTCGTAATGCAGACCCATCCGGCAGAACAGCAGGTGCGAACCGTCCGTCGATTCGGCGTACCCTTGCGCGCCGTGCGCACGGTGCGCCTCGCCCGATAGCCGTTGCGCGAGCCTGACGGCACGGGCAGCGAGCGGGCTGGTCACCCAGCATGCGCGCCTGGGACGACCGCCCGACAGTTTGGTCGTGATGCCCTCGATGGTGTAGTGGGTCACGCCATCCAGACGGGTCTCGCTCAGGCAGTCGTACGGCAGGTTCTCCGCCTCCATCGCACGCATGCCGGTGAATGACAGGATGACAAGCTGGCATAGCGCGTTGATCGACGTCACAAGCGACGACACGACGTAAGGGGAGTCCTTGCACCCGAAGTGCGCAGCAACCCTTACCAGTTCCGCAGAGACCCCCGGGCTCTCGCCAGCGTACTTGGGTGCGAGGTAGTCCGACAGAATGTCAGCGGTGCCCTCAGCAACGCCGAGGTCATGTTCACAGGTTGACAGGAAGTGCTGGTAGATTCGCGTCGGGATAACAGGGTATTGTGAGCTTCCGGCGCGTTGCGCGAAGCGTTCGAGCAGCGGCTTATGCAGTTGGGCCAACGGCACGCGCAGCCCCGTGGTCCCGACGCCCAGACGGTGAAGCTTCACCAGAATCGAATGAAGACGATGGGCCTTCCTCTCCCTCCCGGCATCCGCCACATAGTCCAGAACAACGGCGCCGCTGGACAGCCCCTCGTAGAGCGTAAGCTGACGTTCGGCAGCAAAGAACGTGAATTCCTTCAGGCAAGTTGAACTAGATTGAAGCGTACCGAACCCCGGTACCGTATCAGTTGCTTCGTGCATCAGAAAGTACATGACCTGCTTCCACTGACGCGTCGTCGCCCCTGAAAGGGCACGGCTCACGCCGTCAGGCAGGTGGCCTCTAAAATAGATATGGGTTCGCGGTCCAATCGTATATGCCCGGATGTCCCAGGCGTCGTCACCAAACAGCGAAACGGCATTCCCGGCCTTGTCGTGCGTAACCACCGTATCGTCCTCGACCCGATACCAGTCGGGGCGCCCAGCGAGCGGTGCGATCAGCGTGTTGTTCATGCCACTCCCAGTTCGTAAAGCTGGTCGAGCCTGGCCGACCAGAAAGCGTCAAGATTCCCGTCGATATCAACGTCCTGCTCGATCTGATCGACCAGCGCGGCATCGCGTCTGCGCAATTCGTCGAGCAGGAAGTTAACGCGTCGCAGCACCGCACCGAACGATCTGTCGTATTGCTCGATCGAGTCCGCACGTCTGCTCACGAGCCTGATGCAATGACGGCAGCCCAGCAGCTTGCGGATGTCGGTGGCGTCAGCGTGCACACGGTACTGGTCACAGAAGAGACACCCTTCGGTCGAGCGGCAGTCAGGCTGGACGGTGACCGACGCCGCGATCGGCGTCGGTTTGTGGAACCCGATGCAGACGCCCACCGCGCTCCTGATGCTGCCCGCCGGGTCGTGGCCGGGTTCAGCACGGTCTTCTCGACCGAAGCGAGGAATGCGCCCATCTCGGCCTTGTGCGCGGCATCCGTGCCATTTGAGTACGAGCGCAGCGCCGTGGCCAGCGAGTGCCCCATCAGCCTGGCCGCGACGACGGGGCCGTGGTTGCTTACTGCCCAATCCTGTTTGGCCGCACGCCACTGGCGTGCGGTAATGCGCGGCAGCACGATCCCGAGCGTGTCGAGTCGATCGTAAAGTCGGGCGAGGAAATGGATTGGGAGACTCACTAGCCGTCGGCGCCATGCAGAATGCCCGACTACGACGAACAACGCGTCGCAGTCTGCGCCCTGCACCAGATACTCGCGCAACCTCAGATACCCCTTGAGCTTTGGCATGAAGTCCAGCGAGACGGTGAACGTAACTTCGCTCCCGCCTGCACGGTACTTGACCTCGCGAAACTTCTGACGTGCAACCGACGCATCCTGCAGGCTCGCAGCAAGCTCCGGGCTCCACTTCATGGACAGAAGTTGCGCAAGGTTGGCGCCCGTCTCGGCCAGAAACAGCGCGGCGAAGCAATAGACCGCCATCGAAGCGTGCGTGTGACGGATAGGCGACTGTGCGTCCGTGTTCGCCGCCGCAAGATGTTTAGCAGAAAACCAGGCGACGGCCCGTGAACGGTTAAGAGGATCTTTAGCACCAGCCTCAGCCATGCGCGTTATGAGTTCTTCCCGGGTGCGCAGCTCGCCCGTTTCCAGATTCCAGCCAGCCAGGCCAGGCGAGTCGTCGCCTTCACGGCGGTTGTGTCTGTGCGGGACAAGGCAAAGACTCTCGCCTCGCGCCGTCGTGACGCGCACCGGGTACGGCCTGAAGGCGAGCACCAGCGTGCTGATGCTGCTGAAGAGCGCGTCAGCCCACGCGAGCAGGGCGGCTTGTGCCTCGGCGTCAGGCACAGCAGTCGGCACCCAAGCATCCTGTTGGTAGCGCAGCACCCTCGCATCGGCGCAGAAGTCGTCGTTTCGGAAGAACTCACGTAGCATCGACAACAGATTACGCTGATCGCTGGCGACGGAATTGCGGTTCACGTTGCCCAGCGAGACCTGTTCGCGCTTCTCACGGAAGTAGCGATGAACCGCCTCCGCCGTAGCCTTCTCATCACAGAGCACCTGATGCAAGCCCTGCCTGTCGGCCCAGTTCACGAAATCAAGCACGACGCGCAAAGCACCGTGGACCGTCTTCGGACGCATCGCGCCAAGGGTCATACGCCCGGAAAGCTGAGTCACCAGCAGACGTACGACCCTGGCGCGTTCGCTGCTGAAGCTCGTGTGGTCGAAAGTGTGTCGCGTGCGCTGCGAGCTTGACGTGTCACGCGTCAGGTAGCAGATCTGCCCGATATCGGAACATCTGCTCATGCCTTCCCACCTGAGCAGCGCACGCTCGGGGTGCAGAAGCAGCGTGCCCTCCGCGAGCGGCATGCGCACTTCCTCGTACTGCCGGCTCATACTGCCACCGCAGTGTCGAGGGTGCGCGTGACCAGCGTCGACAGGTGCGCGCCCCAGCCATCCTGCACCGCGTCGAACAGTTTGCGATTCTCGCGGTAACTAAGGTAATAGCGCTCGGTCGTGGACAGTCGTACGTGCCACATCAACTGCCGCAACTGATCGAGTGCCCGCGTGTACTTCGTCTCGTTTGCTGTCATCGCGTCGACCATGTTCAGCCCGAAGGTGGCGCGCAGGTCGTGGAAGCTGAACTCGTACCTGGGGTTGTCAAGCCGCACGCGCATCATGGGCAACAGTTCGTCCCTGATGAACTGGCGCACGGCCTGTCCGGTCTTGACGTGGCGTCGCCCCTGCGGGCCAGTGCTGAGCGGGCCGCGCGATGCGCGATCCTCGTAGAGCGGCGCACCGCGATGGCTGAGAAAAAGCGGCTGGCCGGGGTGATCGCCGCCGTCTGCCAGTTGGCGACGCTTGCGCGCACGATCGCTGTGCACGTAGATGTACAGCCGCTCATAGAAACGGCGCGGCAGGTGCAACACGCCCTTGACTCCGCCCTTCGTGTCGATGCCCGTGCCCGGCCCGCAGGCGAGACGGATGTCGTCGCCGTGAAACTCCTCCGGCTTGCGCATTGCGTGTTTCGCGCGCACGGTCAATACCGTCTGGATGCGGGCGCCCGTCAACAGCGCGAACAGATGAATGAGCGTCATCTCGGTGTTGCCGAGTGCGACTAACGATTCGAGCAGCACCGACTGCTCGGTGGAGGGCAGTGGGCGCAGGCGGCCGCCGTCCTGAATGTGATCGTCCCACGGGTCTTCTGCGCGCTGGCCACTGATCGACAGGTCGGTGGTCTTGACCTCGATCACGCTGCTGAATCCCTTCAGGTCCTTGAACTCGATGAAGCGGCCAGATTCGACCCACGGCGCGTTCGTGGGGCTGAAGCCTGCTTCGGCCATGAGCCAGCGATAGAAACGCACCACCGCTCCCATACGACGCCTGGCAACGCTGGCAGACAGTTCACCTGTCTGCACAGCCAGCCTGATCGAGGCGCTGTAGCGGTAGGTCGGACGTTGCCGCCTGTTCGCGGGGAACGTCAGCCAGTCGGCACCCTCGTCATCCAGATAACGCCGGAACGCCACCAGGTCGTCAGCGATGCTGGCGAACGTCAGCATGTTGGGCGACGACTTCGACTCCATCATGTCGATGAGCCAGAGATTCGCCTCAGCCCACGGCGCGCCGTCAGCGAGCCGGACAACAGGAAAGAGAGGGAAGGTGCCTGCGATCCACCGCGCGCGGGCGTCGCGTCGCCTGCCGGTGTCGGGGTCTGCGAGCGGGACCGTGTGATAGATGGCGCCGCCCTCAGGCGTGGTGATGCTGACCGGCGTCGCGCCGGGTGTGTCGCGTTCAACGACCTCGGTCAGCGGCAGTTGCCGGATGGTCGTTCGTCTTGCCGTCATCGTGCAGATCCTCTGCTGTGTTTGTGCGGGTGTCCGCTTTAACACAGCCTGCGAGTATCAGGAAATCGTTCCTGACTTGCGCATAGGCCAGATCTACTGCGACGGCGACTGCTCGTTGGCCGCTCGGCAGAGCAGCGTTCGGGAGGCCGGGCGCCGATACCAACGCAGCCGCAATGGACGCCTCGCGCACGCCGAACGAATGCGCCTATCGCACTCGCTTAAATAAAGTGACACATCAGGGTTATGCAGCGGCTGCCGCCGATGCTTTACTGCAAGCGCCCCCGACAACATCGGCTAAAGCAACGACTCCCGGTATCGCCAGGCGTTTGCCCGCCCACTGTCAATTCTGTCAACGCGCCTGCTCGGCGTTGGTGCGCCTCGGGCCACTGCGTACTCGGGTCTTCCAACATGTTCGTACTGCTATAGACATCACAGGACACGACCCATGACCATCGGAGCAGAACTCGAGGCGCAAATCCTGCGCTACTACCACGTCGAGAAGTGGCGTGCCGGCACCATCGCGCGCCAATTGCATGTTCACCACGGAACGGTTCATCGGGTGCTGGCGCAAGCTGGACTTCCCAGGATCGGTGGCCTGCAACGACCTTCACAGATCGACGCATACCTGCCGTTCATCCACGATGACGCTGAAGAAGTTTCCGTCACTCACGGCCAGCCGTCTTTATGCGATGGTGTGCGAGCGCGGCTATCGGGGCAATCACCACCACTTCAGGCATTTGATCTCGGTGCACTGTCATAGGGCTTTCCCGTTCCTAAAGCGTTCTTTTCAAGAACTCGTGTCAGTCGCAGATCGAACATACAGCTTCGCTTGCTTCTCGATCCACTCTGGTGTCACGCCCAAGTGACTCCAGGCAGCCATCCAGATCGGGTCCATCTTCCGGTCGATAGCCTTCAGTCGAACCACAATTTCAACCAACTCATCGAGCATCTTTTTTTTGCCGGACTTAGTGAGTAGATCCAGATCATGGCTCTCGAAAAATCTGTGGGCGAGATGGTTCCTGTCGTCGAGCGCGCGCTGCAATTCATTCGCGGTCTGATCGTCAAAGACGAACATCCGTTTGGCAATAGCTATCACCTGCCCAAACGTTTTTGAGTCGTGAGTCTCATACAATGAATGCACGTCGTCGCCGGTCACACCTTCGACATTTTTCGACAATAGCCCAACGGCAAGATTCACGAGCCCACGCTCCAGAACGTTTGCGCGATAGAACGCGAGGCCGAAATAGGCCCACACCTCCTTGGGGTCATCGTAGTCAGGTACGAGAGTCTCTGGCTCTTGAGTCATTGTCGTTTTCCTAGCTTTGGGCGCGGGACGAACCTACCACTGCGGTTCATTCACCGGTGCAGCCTCGCCATTAATGCCCTCAATGTACTTATACGGGCGCTTCGCCGCATCCAGCGCGGCTCGCCAGGCGTTGGTTTGCGTAAAGTTGTTCGCGTCCACCAGCGGGCAGTCCGGCGCCATGAGCCGGCTGGGAACAATACTATGCAAATCGCAGCTGCATAATATTGTTCCCGCAGCCGACGAAGCCGTGACCAAGGCCGATGCGCGGGCAGGGCAGGCCGTTGGCAGACACGCCAAGAACAAATTTCTGCAAAAGACGGGAACAAGTCTATGCAAACCAACGGCCGTGTCGGCTTTGGCAACCAGTTGCGAACCAAACTAGAAGCAACGTCCCAGTCATTTTCGTTGAAGAGCAAAGGGTCGAGGCGAGGCTAGCCGGCCACCGTAATCTATGAGTGTCCGACCGTCGGCATCACAAAGAGGCGTTCATCCCACACGACGGGTTGCGGCTCGGTCACAACAATCCGCGTCGCGTCTGGGTGTACGGGATTGACCAGCACGTTGAACTCTGCACGGACGACGACGGAAGGTACCATCAGGAGCGCGGTACGCGACTCGGTCAGCCAGGCGTCGCCGAACTCCCGTGCCGCCTGCAGTGCTGGCGCATCCCATCCCCCTGGCAACGATCCGGCCGAATGGAGTTCGACGCGAATATCGTCGGGAACCGCTGCTTCAACCCATCCGTGCGTCTTCGGTACCTTGCCGATGCGCGCATGAACAAGGACCTCGAGCATCGCACCGGCGAAGGTCGACGCGGCGTAGATGACCGGTCGCCCCGGACTATTGAAGCGGCCGCCCACCAGCATCGCACCGGTGCCGCTCCAGACCGTATGTCGAGTGTCGGCGATTCGAAACAACTTCACGCCGGCAACCCATAAAACAGTTTCCAGAGCAGCTCTTCGACCCGGCGCGCGCCGAGCTCGGTCAGCGCAACATCGAGTGGAGCTCGCGCTTCGAGCTCCGGGTGCGGCGTCGACAGGAATTCCCGCGCGTCCTCTTCGTCGTTCCAGACGTAGGCCGTCGTCGCGACGATCCTGGCCAGCCGCTCAGTCTTTTCCGATTCGTCTGGCGTCAGCCGATCGCGACGCCGCTTATAGGTCGCTTCGGGGATGATGCGGGCAAGTAGCGCACGCCGGGCGTCAGCGCCCTGCGTCGCATGTTCGACGCCCGCGCGCAGCGCAGACTTGGGCAGGCCGTCGCGGACAAGTGCCTCGAGTTCCGCGAGCGTATGCGGGACCTGCCGCAGTTCCATGACTGCGGCCACTGCCTCAGGCGTGATCAGTGACATGCGACTCCCCGACTGAGGTATCAGTTGATACCCAATCATAGCGCAATTGATACTTTCCGCAAACCCATCTTCAACTAGCAGGCTCCATCGGGGAGACTGCCGAGACGGCTTCCTCGACATCGTCCATGCCTGCGGGAATCACCCACATAGCATGACGGCCCGGTACGGGCTACAGAAATCTTTCATACACGAAATACTCAAGCAATTAAGCATCCGCTCGCGACGGGATGTCGCACTGCGCATACGGATAAACCATTTATAGTGCACTGCACAAGCCCGTGTGACCGGTAGATACGACTGATGGTTGTGTTATAGTGCACTGCACAAACTTCGTCCGATCGGCAAGCGCGATCCGACGACCGCGTCCGGCGTTGCCGGGTTGCGGACCGAGGATGCGCTGAAGTTGAGTCGACGCCTCTGTCAGCTAGGTCCAGTTTCTGTCTACATCATCAAAATGAGGTCCCTGTGAAATACCTTACCCGCATCGCCGCGTCTGGAGCACTCCTGGTCGTCGCTCTCGGTATCGTCACCGTCGCCCAGATCAAGTTCGCGCCGCAATCCGCAGACAACAACCCGGTCGCACGGATCGTCCTGAACGTCGAATCGCAACTGAACGGTTGAGCGACTCCACCGCCGTATGTAGCTCGCGCCCGCAGGCAAAGAAAAACCCGCCAGGCTCCAAAGAGAACTGGCGGGGCTACTGATTTCGGATTCACATACCAGGCGATGGTAACGGAGTTGACGCCTGCTCAGGCTCCTCCAGCGACCAGTCAGCCTCCATGTCCACGGCATCCAACACCTTGGCAGGTCACCAATCGTCAATTCGAGACGCTTCATCGTGGCCTCGTGAGACAGGCAATCGTTCCCCCTCGACGTTTCGATTATCAGAAACTTGAAGAGCGTGTCGCCGCAGTGATCCAGCGCAAGCCAGCCCTCCCCCCTGCACAAATTGTCACCGAGCAACCTGAAGGCACGGGCGAATCCAGAATTTGTGCAGCAGCCTCCTGCACAAATTGAAGCCTCTTCGGCCCCGGTAAACATAGGATTGCGAATTAAACGTCGATCACTTTAATTACGTCAACTACAGTCCGCTGCATCAGAGTTTGGTCATGCGTGCGCAGGTGGTGCTAGGCGTCGTCAGGGCGTTGTCAGGTTGCGTGACCCGTCGGATAAGATGGCGCGATGAAGAAATCGAAATCGCTCTATCACGGTCACCGTTTCCCGCCTGGAGTTATCAGCTGCGCGGTTCGATGGTATTTCCGCTTCCAGTTGAGCCTGCGCGACATCGAGGAACTGCTTTTCGAGCGCGGCGTGATCGTGACATACGAGACGATCCGATGCTGGTGTGACAAGTTTGGTGAGGGCTTTGCTCATCGAGTGAAAGCGGTACGGCGCAAGCCAGGTAGCACGTGGCACCTCGACGAGATGTTCGTCACGCTGCGTGGCGAACCGTACCTGCTGTGGCGTGCGGTCGACGAGTATGGCGCCGAACTCGACATCCTGCTGCAAAAGCGGCGCGACAAAACCGCTGCCAAACGTTTCTTCAAACGTGTGCTGCGTTCGAGCCCGGTGCCGCGCAGGATCGTCACGGATCAGTTACGCAGCTATCCCGCGGCAAAAGCCGAAATCCAAGAACTTGCGAACGTGAAGCACGTGTTCGTCAAAGCCGCAGCCCGGCTGAACAACCGGGCTGAGAACGCCCACCAACCGACGCGCGAACGCGAGCGTCGCATGCGCGGCTTCCGCGACCCGAAACGCACACAGAAATTTCTATCGTGCTTCGGGCCGATCCGGGAACATTTCGCGCTCAAGCGGCATCTGCTGCGCGCTTCACTCTATCGCAAACACCTCGCCGCGCGATTCGTTGCGTGGGGCAAAGTCACCGAAGTCACCCGAAATCCGTCCTATGCTTTCTGAGAATGCTCTTTCCTGCCGTCTTTCCTTCTTAGCCTCGACAAGTTGACAAAGCCCTCGCCGGTCAGTGCGGACCGGACGGTGAGGAGGTGAGCGGAGGCACGCTCGCACGAAGCGCCACGCTTGCCGAGAGGGTGGAATACATCCGCCAAATTGGGGTGATCTCGTACTTTCCATGCCGAATCTGGCGGTTGCAGGGCACAGAGGCTTGTCCCATAAGGATTTGCCGACTCTTGGATGTCTCGCTGCCACGCCCCATGCAAGTCATTGATTTTTGGATGTTTTTCGTGCGAACCGCCAGAATTTGCACGATTCGAACGATTACCCCGACTAACGCTCGCGCTGATTGGGGCAGGCTGAAGTCCGAGATTGACCAGACCGCGCTTCGCGGGCCAATCAGATCATCGTTTGGATAACCGGGCACACGCATAAAGGCCCAGGCCGGCGCTTGATGCGAGATGGCGGAAGCAGTATCGGTTTTGGCTGAGGCGAATACGCACCGACTTTCCGGCGGGAACTTCGTGCGCATGCGTGACGTACTCCTTCTCGAGCGCAGTGCCAGTGAGCGCCGCAATGGGCAATTGCGACTGTCCTGCCTGAGATTTAACACTGACGACTTCCGCGCGATGCGCGCGCATGCCACGCTAGGTTCGGCTTACAGCGCAGGCTCAGGATGAGCCACCTGGAGGTGCCGTTTTGCGCGTCCGGTAGTCGGTCGGTGTCGTCGCCAGATACTTTCTGAACAGCTTGGCCAATTGGCCGCCGCTGCCGATACCGCAGCGCCGGGCGATCTTGTCGACCGGCAAACGCGATTCGAGGAGCATCCGGCAACTCATGTTCAAGCGCGCTCGAAGCAGATAGTCGGAAGGCGTCATGCCGATCTCGCTCTTGAAGCGCCGCAGGAAGTTGCGCTCGCTCATTGCTACAACCTGGGCTGCGTCTTCGATAGAGATAGGGCGATCAACATTGGCATCCAGCCAACGCGCCGAGGCTATGATCTTTTCGCTGACTTGCGACGTCGCGTTGTGGATCATTGACGCGTCGAAGGGCGTCCTGTGCTCCGGCGCGACGGATTGTGCAACTAGCCGCGCCAACTCCGATCCTAAATCCTCTTCGACGACGCGGAGTACTGTGTGCACGGCGGCCGGCGCATCAGTCAGCGGGCGTGTTTGATAAAGATCGTGCGCTTCATTGCCGCCATACAGGAGCGCGCAATAGCGGCTGGGAAGCCCGGCCGCTTCCAGAAGCAGCCGTCCTTCCGCGATCGGATGAACGATCTCGCTGAACGGGTGCCTGCGGCGCAGCCAATTGCCAAGGCGTTCGTCGCGGCACGCGTGCTGGACGCCCGCACCGCCTGCGACGAAGAGCAGGTGCGTGTCATTCGTGCCGCGGTGCGAGTCGACGCTGTCCGTCCAAACGAACACTGAAGACGAGCTCGCGATGCGACCACCGGAAGCCGAAAGCAACGAAACGTCGTAGCGTGTGCGGCCCGATCGCTGCGCCGCGACCAGTGCGTTTGCCCTCTGGAAGATTTCGATAATCGCTGCGACTTTTGGCAGCGCAAAACCATCGAACAACGCTATGTCGACGCGAGTGATGTCGTTCGCTTGCGTTGCCACCGCACTTTGCTGCGAGCAGCGCGGCAGAGTATGCACCAGTTGCATTTTATTCCCCGGAATGTTTGGCCTGCAAAGCCTCTTCTCACGACTCTGTCTTTATTCTTGTTAACGCATGCTATACAAATGATCCCGGCGCTATTATTACATGGCTGAATTAGGCAATACATTGGCAGTTTGAGACACGGGATCATTAGGAAGCGCACGGTCGCGATGCACATTTATGCCGGATGAGTTGCGGCATCATGCGGAAAAATTCGGAAATACTGGCGCGGTAATATTTTTAGAAAATGAGACGGAGTGTATAGAGCGCATTTTGAAATGCTTTATATTCTGAATGATATAAATAAATCATTGAAACATTGACGTCGGTGCGTTGTGCGACTGGTGTTTTTCGCTACGGACCTTTGGGGCTGTCGAAGTAGGGCTTTTCCCGACAGGGCTAAATAAGTCTGCAGTGCCGCCGTTAACGCGTTCATGCACAGACAAGACATTCAGACAATCGTTAATGCTGCCTGCGAAACCGCCGATTCCATCGTCGGTGCGCGCGAATGGGATACGATCGAAGATGCCATCGCGATGCACGACTTGATCTTCTGGGACATGATTGGCAAGCAATTGCCCGACATCACTGCCGCCGACGTGCTGTCAATCTTGGGACGTAGCGCGTAGGGCCATAGGTTGGCCAGGCTGTTTCGGACGAACCGTACCTGCGCCTGCATCCTGGATGCAGGTCGGCGACTACGGTATGGGATTGGCAGACGATACGCACGTATTGGATGAACCGATAATGCGCCCCCCCTTCAAATGCACTAGCCTTCGTTCGCATCCGCATCTGAAGGATGTCTCCCACGAGTATCCCGTTCGTCAAGGTGCAGTCTGCGCCAGATGAGCGCACTGTTTGGGATTCCCAGCATGTCCTCAATGGACCGTGTGTGACAGCTTCAACGTGACTGTGAATAAGCCTGCTTTGTTGTAGTCGAAGAGGCGTGACTTCACTTTCAGAATGCCATCTCATCAACCACCATTGTTATGTTGTCGTAGACAAGAGGAAGCTGATTTGGCGCGCGAGTCTGGCTCGTGCGGTATGTGTCAAAACCACCCGTGTACTCGTACGCAACGGTGAGTTCTTCGTTCACGTGTCTGCCATTGGAAGTTTCTTTGAATGAAATTCTTGCACAATTACTGGTGCACCTGTTTTTCATCAACGGGGACTTTCGCCGGTTAATGGCGATCGCATCAGAGCGATTCGATGAAGCTGTGGAAGGAATGAAAAGCCTTATATACAAAGGCTCAAGAGGGAATGACCTGTAAAAATGTCTGGCTGCACGACTCGCGAGCAGCACGCCTATGTACCGCATTCACGGCGACGAGCCGTAAATTAACGATTTACAAAGACGGACATGATGTGTCAACAGATTGAATATTTTCGAATTTCAAAGATAAAAAATAATTGTAAGCGCGTGTCGAAGTTCGCTTATGGCTATCAGTTTTGAACTGACGCCACGAATTGATCGTAGCAGCCAACATGTTGGTCGAATCAGCCAATGATTTATGGCCCGGACCCTCCCTATGTACGATCGATCCAACAAGATCGTCCGGCTCAAGGCAAGCCGCATGGGGCCAACTAATCGCCGGGGAAATTCTGATGGGGTGTTCTTCAGCCGTTCACACTGCCAGCGAAATGTCGCTCCACGTTTTGCCAGATATGGTCAGCGTAAGGCGCGTCGGCATCGTGCTGTTTAGTGGCTTTGCCCTTTCCCAAGCCGCGGCAATCGCGGAGGTATTTCACTCAGCGAATGCGCTCACCGAGAGCGACCGGCGCCACGGCATACGTTACCGAGTCAGTTTGTTGTCGGCTGCGGGCGGCAGGATTGACAGTTCTTCCTCGGTATTTGTGTGGACTGAAGACATCGAAGCACACCGCCAGTCAGAGGGCTTTCACGCTTTGTTTATTACTGGCGGGGCAGGCGTGAACAATGCACTACAGGATAATGGCCTGATCGCCTGGTTGCGCCGGACCCATCCGAGAAGCGCACTAGTATTCCCTATCGAGGAAGGAAAGTTACTGCTCGACGTTGCGGGTTTTGGGCAGGCCAGCAGCGTTAAACGCTACGGTGAACGCACTGGTGGCACTCTATGGCCCGCTGCAGATAGCAACCCTTCGAGCGCCTCGGTCAACTCATTGCGACACGCCCTTGCAGTGGTCGAGGAGGATCTCGGCGCCGAAGTCGCGCGTCAGATCGCTGATAGGGTTGCACCGTCCGGGGACAATCGTTTCACCGCTATTGTGCGCAAGAACACTTCGGCCGGCATTAGCGAAGAAATCAAGAAGTCGGCGAAATGGCTGGAAGCGAACGGTCATCGACCTGTCTCGATCAACGAAGCAGCGCAGGTCGCCGTCATGAGCGGGCGCAATTTCCTGAGACGTTTCAAGGTTGAAATGGGCATGACGCCCTCTGACTATTTGCTCTATGTGCGGCTTGATATGAGCTGCCGCCTCCTTCTTGAAAGCGATCTGCCGGTCGACAAAGTCGCGCGTCGTTGCGGCATTGGGTGTGGTGGCCGGCTCGCGAAACTCTTCCGCAAACATCTCGCGACAACGCCGGGAGAATACCGCGCCGGCATGCGACTTTGAGCACCTAATGTTGTTTCGAGCGTGAAACGTAGCCGCTTTCGTCAGCAGCCGTCGTGGAGGACAGAAGTAATTCGAATGCATTCGGTCTGCCTGATCCATCGATTGACCGTGCGCCAATCACGTCTAGTTCGGCCAAAAGCCGAATCGCCTCCGCCATGCGTGATTACCTATTTGAATGAGGCTCTATGCTGCGGCGTGCTCGGCGGAAGAGCGCGAAAAGCAGTTCGTCCGTGCGGGGGCTGCAGCCGATAGATATCCCGAGGACCAACCTAAGCACAATTTGACGGGCGGCCCGTCGTCGATCAAGCGAAGCGCCGTCGGCTGCCGGCGAGGCGTCGATGCGGGCACTCGCAGATCGACCATATAAAAGACATTCGGAGTTCACATGCTAAAAGTGACTAAAGCAGTATTTCCAGTGGCAGGTCTTGGCACCCGGTTTCTCCCTGCCACGAAGGCTAGCCCGAAAGAGATGCTGCCGATCGTTGACAAGCCGCTAATTCAATACGCGGTGGAAGAGGCGATGGCGGCCGGCATCACCGAAATGATCTTCGTCACGGGCCGCAGCAAGCGTGCGATCGAGGACCATTTCGATAAGTCGTATGAAGTCGAAGCGGAACTGGAGGCGCGCGGTAAGGACAAGCTACTCGAGCTCGTACGCAGCATCAAGCCTAGCCATGTCGACTGCTTTTACGTGCGTCAAGCGGAGGCGCTCGGCCTCGGGCACGCCGTGCTGTGCGCTGAGAAGTTGGTGGGTGACCACCCGTTCGCAGTCATTCTCGCAGACGACCTTCTATACGGTACGCCCCCTGTCATGACGCAGATGATCGAGGTGTTCGATCACTATCACAGTTCGGTGATCGGGGTCGAAGAGATCGAACCGCAAGACACCAAGTCGTACGGGATTATCGATGGTAAGGCGTGGGAAGACTCGATCATCAAGATGTCAGGCATTGTCGAAAAGCCGGAGCCAAGCGTGGCGCCGTCGAATCTCGGCGTGGTGGGCCGCTATGTGCTGAAGCCGCGCATCTTCAAACACCTTCGCTCGATCAAGGCGGGCGCAGGCGGCGAACTGCAACTGACTGACGCCATTCAATCGCTGCTCGCCGATGAACAGGTGCTGGCGCACAAATATCACGGCACGCGTTTCGACTGCGGCAGCAAGCTGGGTTATCTGAAAGCAACAGTGGAGTTCGCATTGCGGCACCCCGAGGTAAGCGTCGACTTCAGAGCGTATCTGGAGGAACACCTGTCCCTGATGCTTGACTGACGGCGCCGAGCGCGCTCCACAGCAAGCGTATCGAGATCGACTAAAGAGAGGTTCTTTGCCATCGCATGGTTGACTTGTCAGGGTGTGTCGCTCGAGTCGTGGGTCCACCCAATCTTCGTCGCTACGTGTCTCGGGCTGCGCTACGTCGTGCCCCAATTTTTTTTGCTTCGATCAAACAATTGCAGATTGCATAGGAAACCGAAAAGTCTGTCGAAGTAAGACTGGTTGTTGAAATGGACGTAGCCCGTAACGCCGCAATTCGAGTCGTCTGCTGCGATTTGTCCTCGATCGCCAACGTATTATCCTAATCAGCCATCTAGCGACGCTATGCGCGCTGCTTATGTACGATTCTCGAGGCAGTTAAAACGGCTCGAAACGTAGCTGTAGGAGGCCACTTATTTTCGGGGGATGGCTGGATGGCAGTTTTTTTTGCCCGCGCTAGTCGCGATGCGGCTCAGCGTCAGGTAGTGCACGATGTGCGCGCAGTAAAACGCATCGGAATCGCACTGTTTAACGGCTTCGCGCTACCAGAGGCAGCCACGGTTGTGGAGATTTTTCAGTCAGCCAATGCGCTCGGTACGTCAATGCGTATCAATGGACCACGTTACGATGTCCACTTGCTGTCTGTCGGCGGTGGCAGGATAGCGAGCTCGTCATCGATGTTCGTTTGGACTGACAGCATCGAATCGCGCGGTCACGCGGGCGATCTCCACGCGCTCTTCATTGCCGGCGGCGCCGCTGTTCACAGTATGCTCACCGAAGAGCGCATGGTCGACTGGCTGCGCCGGCTCGACTTGCGCCACGAGCAGATTTTTCCCATTGCGGAGGGGCGCTTGCTGCTCGATGCCGCTGAATCCCCGGATACATCCCGCAAACTGCGGCGCGGGGAGGGCGCGCATGCGATTGCGTGGAATGGATTGAACGTGTCTACATCCCAACGATTCAGCACGCCACTGCGAGCTGCACTAGCATTGATTGAAAAAGACTTCGGTGCGGAAGTGGCGCTCGAAATTACTGGCGTGGTGAGGTTGCGCTTCGAGGCGCAGTTTGCCGCCGCTCCGAATCAAAACGTGTTTGGAGCGCCGAGTGAAAAAATTCGGGCATCCGCGCAGTGGTTGGAAATGAACTGCGGTAGAACGATCACGATCGAAGAAGCCGCGCAATTCGTCGCGATGAGTGAGCGGAATTTTCTGCGCCGCTTTAAGGTGGAAATGGGCGTGACGCCATCCGACTATCTTCTATACGTTAGAATTGATAAGTGCTGCCATCTTCTTTCAGAAACCGACCTTCCGGTCGACAAGGTCGCGCGGCGTTGCGGAATGGGCAGTGGCGGACAACTTTCCAAAAATTTCCGCAGATATCTTGGTGTGACGCCGACTGAGTACCGGGCTAGCAAACGGTCTTTTAGCGAGGCGCGACGAGAGCCGATTTGAAAGTCATTCGGGGTGCACCGGTGGAACGGATAACTATCAATACACCTCAGCCATGCTGAAGCTTGTACCCGCCGCGTCGCGTGCAGACGTGATCGGCGCTTTGTCAAGCTCCCAGGCGATCGCGATATCGGGATCGTTCCACTGCAACGTGCGTTCATGCTCGACAAAGCCACGCTCAGTTGTCTTGTAAAGTATCTCCGCGACATCCGACAATACCAGAGAGCCATGCGCGAATCCCGGCGGGATCCATAGTTGACAGCAGTTTGATGCCGATAGCCGCGCACTGATCCAGCGGCCGAATGTGGGCGACCAGCGTCGCAAATCAACTGCCACACCGACCACCTCACCGTTAAGCACGCGCACCAGTTTCCCCTGCGGGCGCTGGATCTGATAGTGCAGGCCAGATAGCACATTATGGGTAGATACGGAGTGGCGCTCCTGCACGAACTGGTAACCACGCGCCACGTGCTCCTCGAATTCTTCCTGATCGAAGCTGACAAAGGAGACGCCTCGCTTATCGGAGAGAATAGATGGCTCGATCAGCTTTACGTCGCGAATTGCCGTGTGCTTAACCCGAATTGGCATCTGTGGAAGATAGGATGAGA
The DNA here is from genome assembly GCF_900116445.1 of Paraburkholderia aspalathi. Lineage (GTDB taxonomy): Bacteria > Pseudomonadota > Gammaproteobacteria > Burkholderiales > Burkholderiaceae > Paraburkholderia > Paraburkholderia aspalathi. The sequence continues at coordinate 27,254 of NZ_FPBH01000030.1, read as the reverse complement.
GATTGAATTGAACTTTGCAATGCTTGCCGCTCGACGAATGACGGTGAGCACAGCGCGTTGGCCAGCGTCTCGTCAGTACGAGTGGAGGTGTTGTGAATATGGCGCACAGCGATCCAGTCGTTGCGCCATCGCCAAAATCTTGGCCGCCTCGGTATGCCATCTGGTGGCGACAACTTCAACCTTCATTGTGTTGGCGCTTCTAAGTCCATGGATGGTACAAGACCGGTATTGGTCACTAGCGCCAAAAGATTGGTGCAATACGCCATTTTAAACTCCGGCCGGTAATAGCCTATTGACCGGTTCGGGTGGGTGATTCCAGCCTAATTTGGCTCGCAACAGTGTCGATAGAGTAGTTGTCGATAGTCGGCGGAATCCTTCAATGTTTTGGCGGACCGGAGCAGATCGGACATAGGATTATCCGTCGCGGGGTCCCGATTTCTTGCAGTGTTGGAGGCGCAAGCGCAAGCGGAGCCTCGATGGTTTCTCTACGTTCGTGCCATGCAGGACTGTACCCACTTCTGATCGCACATTGCTGCGCGGCCGAACATTCTTGTGTGTCTCCTCTGGAAAAGAGTGACAACATGTTCGAGCCGTATGCGTAATGCCACCTGCTCTCTTGAATGAAAATGCTCTGGTTAAATTATCGCGATGCCGACGTGTGCATCGGTCTGCTGACTTATCTCGTCGTGTCACAGCTAATGAGGTATAGCCTGACCGACAGGTGGCTTACGGAGCGGCAAGTGGTCGAATCCACGCATCTTTGGATGTGTGTTAACGGCAGAATCGACTTGCTGCAGCGTGTAACGCTAGCCAGTCGGGCGCAGGATATCGCGGCACATGTGCTGCGAGTGTCGAAGGTGCAATTCGACGCCGAAACTTTAACAGGCGCATTTGTCGACTTCATTCACCTCGACTACCAGTCTCCAGTGGTAGCAGAATCCCACCACGCTTGCGCAGTCCACGTAATGTTCGGGGTGAATTCTTCAGGAAACCGAGAAAAGCGTGACATGCAATAGGGCGCGGCGCGTCATTGTTGTCGGTTCACGCTGAGAAAGAGTCCGTTGGTGCCGAGGCTTGAGGTTCGCCGTTCGGAGACGTTTTGCGGGACAAGGTGTCGGTGTAAAGCACTTTGCTTCCGATGAAGTGCGCGCGAATCTGGAAGAGATAAGTAGCAACAGTTTTTTTGGCGCTCTAGTGCAAACGTATGTCTGAATCATATAGCGATTACCGACAACAATACTATTCTCTCAAGCCTCCGGTGGTGGCCCTCGGAATAGCCGGAAGCTTCTTTAGACCGACACGATGTGTCGGTCTTTTTTTTATGAGATAAACTGAAGCCCTGTCGGTTCGGTCGAAAGAACTCCCACACTTCGAGTCAGATAGCGGCGGCGAACGCGGCGCCGCTATCTGCACACTGGCCGGCACCGCCAAACTTAATGGCCTTGATCCCGGGGCTTACCTGCGCCACATCATCGCTCCTATCGCCGAGCATACTGTCAATCGCGTCGACAAACTGTTGCGATGGATCGTTGCTAATCTCCTTCACGCCGATGCCGCCTGAACCCAACGCCGCCATTAACCGTACGGTATCAACACGCTGTCGAGAGTGGTCGTGGTCGGGCGGTTACGTTGCACCGAAAGTATCAAAAATAGCTTTCAACATCCCTCACGTTCTCCTCCCATAGGGTCCCGTCGGCTGACCGTACTGCACCCATCACTGTGAACAGCCAAGTTCCGTGTGGCGGATGGACCCACATCTTTGGTGGATACCTTTAGCGAAAAAAAACGCCGGCATCGCGTTCATGCAAGAAGGGTAGATCGTGTTGCGCAGGAGAGCGCGATTCTTGTTCGGACTATGAACGAATAAGACGGATACAGCCAAACGTTTGTCATGAAACACGAAGCATCGCCCGGTAGTCTTGAAAACCTCTATCGTTGCTCCTAAGTCGGTGAAATATATGGTAATTCTTTTTTCTATCGTCGCAAATCTCTGCTTCGGATGGGCGATCGTCTATCTGGTTTGCAGCGTGTTCTCCGCGTTGAAGGTTGGGAGGCGGCACTACCAGCCTTTGATATTTCTCGAGTTCCAGCCGCATCGGGCGCGTGGGCCCTGGGAACTATCACGGGCGAAACTGATGATGCGCCTGCGGCTATTGGCAATTCTAAGTGTGTTGATTGGAATTGCGTCTCTTACTGGGTATGTGTTTTTTTCGTAAAGGCCGCCAGATCTGTCCTTGTCATTCGGGGAAAACAACCGCGTCGAGAGGCTGCCCGACGCGGCTTCTGCCGGCCCTCCCAACCTGAAACGGCACTGACGTTGGATTTGAGCAGTCTGTTTGGTCATCATGGTGAGCAATCGTCCCCGAGCGCGAACCGCTCGCGCAATCTCGTCTGCAATCAGCAATGAAATTGGGCTCAGGCGGCCAGAATGGTGGCGTAACCTGCCAGGGGCATTTGCCAAAACGCGCCACGCCCAAGAATTTTTTGTGATTCAGAGGACGGAGCTGAGCGTATTTTCGAGCGACGGAAAAGTCGATGCTTGTCTTTCGTTCATTGGTGCCTTGTCGGCATTCGAACTAGCGCGCGGAAGGCGGAATTCGGCTTACTTGACGAATCTCCGATGCAAGTCAAGTGAGGCGAGTTTGCCGGGCTCCCTATAGCCTTGATGTCCGCGGATTTCGCCTCGACGTACGTGGGAAAAGCGACGATAAAACTAAAAAAATCAGCGAGATCGGGGACCGATAGACGCCTCGACCACTCGCAAAAGAGGAGGCGCTCGCGACTTCCCGGCGCGATTACTCCGGCGACTTATCGCAGCTTTCCGCGGCTACGTGAATGCGCCCATCAGTGCTGGAAAATCCCTGTTCCGGCGCGTAATAAGCGAATGGGCTAAAGCGCCAACATGTTGGCGTTTTCCGTCAGTCACACAACGTCGGAAGGCGGGCTATGTATGATGCACTGCAACTGAGGTCGAGTGCACTTTTTGCGAGTAAGCGGTTAGCGCAACGTCCGAGATACGAAAGGGAAAGCACGATTTTTTCTGGCAACACGAGTACCAATGGCGTTGCCAGTAGGAGAGAAATGAGCATTGACCGATTTGGATCGGAATACGTTTGTAGTCAAAAGAGCGCGCAGGGATTCTAAAGCAGTACGCGACTTTCACCTTGAACTCGCTCGCGCGATAGACGGGCGAAAGTCGGAAGTGGCTGGAGACGCCACGAATATCACATCGGTTCGGTCCGCCCCAGATGCTGTTGTGTAGATGGACAAGTCCTTTTGGGGACCACGAACTACCCCGGTTGATGGATAACGATGACCCGCAACGGAAGGGTTGCGGTATAGCTTTTTTTTCGGCTGTGCAACTTTCGGTGCGCTCAGGTCCATCGAAGTAGGTTGGAATCAACGGTTGCGTTATACGAAATAAATAGCGTAGAGCAACAACTGCTTTGCGAAGGCTGCTCAAGTTGGAACTACGAATAGGACTGCATATGGCGAACACCTCCACGGGTGAAGCTGTCACGCACGCTGACGATAGCAACGCGGTTTCGACGGAACAGGGGTTCTCCGTCAGGTCTGTCCGACTCGTTCCGGTGGTGCTCGCAGGCGGGGCTGGCTCTCGGCTGTGGCCCATGTCGCGTGAACAATATCCGAAGCAGTTCATTGACGTACTCGGTTCGGAATCGCTCCTGCAAGCTACCGTGCAGCGGATGAAAGGCTTCAACGTGCATGGGAGATTGGTGGGTACTCCGATTGTCGTCTGTGGAGACGAGCACCGGTTTGTGACGTCGGAACAGTTGCGTGAACAGGGTGTCGATGCTCGCATCGTGGTAGAGCCGGCTCGCCGAGACACTGCGCCGGCACTCACATTGGCGGCCGCGATAGCGTGCGCGGATGGGGATGATCCGATCGTGCTGGTAATGCCGGCGGACCACGCGATCGTCGACGTCGCCGCCTTCCAGGCAGCAATCGCTTTGGCCGCACAGCACGCTGAGCGTGGCGCGATCGTGGCACTGGGTGTGCCGCCCACGCGGGCTGATACGGGCTTCGGCTATATAAAGCTTGGTGATGAGATTAGTGATGAAGCGCATCGCATTGAGCGCTTTGTCGAGAAGCCTGCGGCAGAAATTGCTGCTCAATACGTGGCGTCGGGTCAGTACTGGTGGAACAGCGGCATCTTTGTTTTGCGCGCGAGCGTGTGGCTCGCGACGCTCAAGCGGCTCCAGCCGGCAATGTATGACGCATGTTTGCAGGCGCAGGCACAGGGTCACAACGACGCTTCGTATTTCCGACCGGGCACGGAAGCGTTCAAGTCGTCCCCGGCCGACTCGATCGACTATGCGGTGATGGAACACCTCGGGTCGCAACATGGCATCGCGGAAGGTGTCGTGGTGCCGCTTAGCGCGGGCTGGTCCGATCTCGGTTCGTGGGACGCGGTCTGGGATGCACTCGAGAAAGACGATGACGGCAACGCTTCCCGCGGACGGGTTGTTTTCGAGGGCGCCACGTCCAGCTTTGGGCATTCCGAGAAGCGTCTGATCGCATGCGTTGGCGTGACCAACGTGGTGGTGGTTGAAACAGACGACGCCGTGCTGGTAGCCGACCGTTCCCGCGTCCAGGAAGTGAAGAGTTTGGTTAGCCGGATGCGGGCATTGCAGGCGCCTGAAGCGGAGGTCCATCGCAAGGTGCGTCGTCCGTGGGGTTACTACGATTCGGTCGACCACGGTGAACGCTTCCAGGTCAAGCGGATCGTTGTCAACCCGGGCGGTCGCCTGTCGCTGCAACTGCATCACCACCGTGCCGAACATTGGATCGTGGTGAGCGGCACTGCCTTGGTCACACGCGGCAATGAGGAATTCCTGTTGAGCGAGAACCAGTCGACGTTCATTCCGTTGGGCGTGATGCATCGACTCGAGAACCCGGGAAGGTTTCCGCTCGAATTGATCGAAGTGCAATCCGGGTCGTATCTCGGTGAAGACGACATAGTTCGGTTTGACGATACATACGGACGGGCGTGACGCTTCGGCGAAGCACGCTGTTCACCTTCTGGCGGGGAAATCGCAACATGCTCGGAATACAAGGGTTATTGGCGCGGCTTGTCGACGTGATTCTCATCGTGGCCGGTGCGCTGCTGGCGTCTCACATTCGCTTTGAGGATCTCGCTCAGACTCGGGTGGATGGTGCGTTCGTTACGTTTTCGGTCGCGCTTGCTTTGGTCTCGTTTCCCGTGTTCGGCTTGTACGACTCGTGGCGTGGCCGCTCAATGCTGCGTCTGACCGGGCAGGTGTCGATGGCGTGGCTAATGGTCCAAGGGTGCGGTCTGGTATTGATGCTCTCGGTGCATAGCACGGACGTTATCTCGCGCCTATGGTTCACCTATTGGACGGCAACCAGCGCCGCCGCGTTGATTGGCGCGCGACTGATGCTGCATGGGGTGCTACGCAGCATGCGCTATGCCGGTATGAATCTGCGCAATGTCGCTGTGGTGGGCGGTGGCGATCATTGCAGGCAAGTCGTTGGCAAGATGCAGGCGTCTCCGGCGAGCGGCTTCCGCGCGTCCGCCTTGTTCGAAGTCGGCGCGGAAGAAATTTTCGCGCCGAAGGGGCTGCCCGTATTCGACGACTTCGAGAAGTTCTCGGAATACGTGCGCAAGGATGGAATCCAGGAAATCTGGCTGGCGTTGCCGCTGTCCGAAGCCCAGATCATGCTGCGTTTTGTTAGTGAATTCCGCGGCGATCTCGTGAACATTCGCTTCATTCCAGATGTACGCAGCATGGCGCTATTCGACCCAGGGGTGGTCGATTTGATTGGCGCGCCGGCGATCAGCCTCGTTGCGTCGCCATTGCCGGCGCGAGCGATGGTGCAGAAAGAGATCTTCGACCGCCTGTTTGCCGCGCTGGCGTTGGTCGCATTGACACCACTGTTGGCGGTCGTCGCGATTGCGGTGAAGTGCTCGTCGCGCGGGCCAGTATTTTTTACGCAGTATCGCAAAGGCGCCGATGGTCACGTGTTCAAGATCTATAAGTTCCGGACCATGCGCGCTCATGCTGAGAAGAAAGGCATCGTGACTCAGGCGACTAAGGGCGATCCGCGCATTACTCGTGTGGGTGCGATCCTGCGCCGGACGAGTCTCGATGAATTGCCGCAGTTTATTAACGTGCTTCGCGGTGAAATGTCGGTAGTTGGGCCGCGTCCGCACGCGATTGAGCATGACGAGGTGTATCAGAAGGTAGTGGACGGTTATATCCATCGCTATCGGATAAAACCTGGCATTACCGGCTGGGCGCAGATTAACGGATACAGGGGGGAGACCGACCAGATCGAGAAGATGCAGGGCAGAGTCGAACACGATCTGTATTACCTGTGCAATTGGTCATTTGGACTCGACATGCGAATTGTTGCTGCCACCATAGCGAAGGGTTTCATTCATAGCAACGCGTATTGAAGAACCTGGGAATAAACGTGGCGAGTGGAGCGGGCTGGATTCACCTTCCTCTGAAGGCGGCCCGCGGGCTCGTTGCGTCCCGGCAATCATTGTTCAATGCGCTCACCATGGGTCCATGCTGTTCATAGATCGCGCTACAAATAGTCTGTTTTTCAGAATACTTCGTCATGAATATGGACGCCCGAAACACGCTGAGCATCGCTTTGACAAAATTTATGTATTTTAAGCTTGAGAACCTAAAAATGTTCATTGCCGCATGCGCAATGACCGCATTAAGCGGTTGCGTGTTCGCGCCCGGTATGAAATTCGATGCCGGTACACCGCTCGATGCATCAACACCCGCTTCGGTTCCAAGCGTCATCGATATAACGCCGACCCTTGTGGCGCAAAACAGCGTCGCACGTCGAAAGACGGAGATGCAGGACGCGGGTTATAGCGACCTTCTGCGCAAACCGCCGATCTATAAAATCGGCCCGGCCGATGTCCTGTCCATCATTGTGTGGGATCACCCCGAATTGGTGATGCCGAATATCACTTACACAATTGGTTCGACTAGCGGCAATCTGCCGACTGCCGCAGGCCTGAGTACACAAAGCTTGCCGGGCTACATTGTCAGCCAGGACGGTTACATTCAGTTCCCTTATATCGGGACCTTGAAGGTTGCGGGTTTGACGGAAGTTGAAGCCAATCGCGTTCTGACTGCGCAACTCGACAAATACCTGAAGAGCCCGCAGATCACCCTTCGTGTGATTGGTTATCGTAGCCAGAAGGTGTTTATCGACGGCGAGGTTCGGGGCGCCGGCCTTCAATCGATCACTGATATGCCGATGACGTTGCCGCTAGCACTCAATGAAGCTGGGGGCATTGCGAGCACGGGAGATCCCACCCGGATAGCGTTGAGCCGCAGTGGCAAGACGTACACGATCAGTATTCCGCAACTCGTTGCAAATGGCGTCAATCCCAACGACATCGGCTTACTTGATAACGACGTCCTTCATATTCCCCAACTGCTGGATAGTCGCGTCTATGTAATGGGTGAGGTCACGCGGCAATCGGCAGTTCCGTTCCGTTCCGACGGCCGTCTGAGTCTCAGCGAGGCGCTTGGCGATGCAGGCGGAGTCAATCCGGTCAGCGCCGATCCGAACGGGATCTACGTCATTCGTCCGATTGCTGCCGGCGCAGTCCCTCTCGTGTATCGCCTCGAGAGCCGTTCCCCAACGGCACTGGGTCTCGCGCAGAACTTCCAGTTGCAAGCGGGCGATCTGGTCTATGTTGAAGCCGCTGGCGTTGTCAGGTGGAACCGCCTGGTGTCGCAACTAGTGGGCGGGACGACCGGTGCTTACTACCTGCAGCACACTATAACGCCTAACTGATGATTCGATCTGTTCTTACCGTTTGCGTCGGCAACATCTGCCGCAGTCCGATGGCGGAAGCACTGTTACGCGCGAAATTGCCGGAGCTGGAGATCGCCTCGGCGGGACTGGCGGCTCCCTCAGGCGCGTTCGCGGACCCGATGGCGCAGGAGCTCATGCTGGAACGCGGCATGAATATCAGTTCGCATCGCGCCACGCGCGTCATTCCGCCGAGCATTGCGGGGAGTGATCTCATCCTCGTCATGGACCTCGAGCAGAAGTCGACGATCGAGCGAGAGCACCCGATAGCAAGAGGAAAGGTTTTTCGGTTGGGAGAGTTCGGCAAGTTTGAGATCTTTGATCCGTTTCGCCTCGGACGAGAAGAGTTTGTGAAGTGCCTGAACTTGATAGATCAAGGAGTGGACGCCTGGGTCAAGCGGATTCACGCAGTAGCGTAACTGATCCCGCGTCGGCCATGACGTCGAACGTCACCTCAAACATCGAATAGAGCAAGATGAAAGAAATAAACCCGCAGTTCAACGAGAACGAGCGTGATGATGAGTTTGATTTCATCACCCTATTGGACATCCTGCTTCAAAATCGCTGGCTGATCGTTGGATCCGCCGTGGTCTTCCTGGTGATCGGCGGAATCTACGCGTTGCTCACCAAGCCCATCTACTCCGCCGACATCAGCGTCCAGGTTGAGGACAGCCCGGACACGTCCGCCGCGAAGAGCTTGATCGGTGACGTGTCTTCGCTATTTGAGGTCAAGTCGACGGCTGCGGCGGAAGCTCAGATACTGGGCTCGCGCATGGTCGTGACGAATGCGGTCGAGAACCTTCTGCTGTACATCAACGCCAAGCCGCGCTATTTCCCGTTGATTGGCGAACGTATTGCCAAGAAAAACAAGCAATTCTCGGAGCCGGGGCTGTTCGGGTTCGGCGGCTTTGCCTGGGGCAACGAGAAGATTGCCATCAAGCAATTCGATGTTCCCGCAGAAATTTACGACAAAGAATTCAATCTGATTTCTGTTAAGAACGGACACTACAGAATCTCAAGTTCCGTCCTCGATGAGGACCTAACTGGGACTATCGGGCAACCGTTGCTGTTCAATACATCGGCTGGGCCCGCCACACTACTGGTGGAATCGATTCACGCCCGCCCTGGAACCAGGTTCGTACTGAGCAGGAGTTCCAAACTCCAAACCATATCGGACTTGCAGGATGCGCTCGACATTCAGGAGAAGGTGAAGCAGTCTGGCGTGGTGATTGCTACTCTGCGGAACCCGGATCCCGATCTGGTCTCGCGCGAGTTGAATGAGATTGCCCGTCAGTATATTAAGCAAAACATCGAACGGAAGTCGGCGGATGCGGCGCAATCGCTTGATTTCCTCAATTCCCGTCTGCCGGCACTTAAGCATGAACTTGAGGAATCCGAGCAGCGTTATACGACACTGCGGAATGCCAAGGGCACGGTCGATCTAACTGAAGAGGCTAAGCTGTCGCTCGGTCAGGCCGCGGATGCGCAAACCAGAATGCTCGAACTGCGTCAGAAGCGCGACGAACTGGAGACACGATTCAACCCTTCCCATCCTTCGATCATCGCATTGAACGAGCAGATTGCAGCGTTGGCCGCGCAAGCTTCCACGTATGACCAGCAAGTCAAACGCCTCCCAGACATTCAGCAGGACGTGGTGCGACTGATGCTCGACGTGCAGATCAACACGAACCTTTACACCGCGCTCCTCAATAGTGCGCAGCAGCTCGAGTTGGTCAAGGCCGGTAAGGTCGGGAACGTCCGGTGGGTTGATCACGCGGCAATCCCTGAAATTCCGGTCAAGCCGAAGAAACTGGTCGTTCTTGCGATTGCCGCTGTATTGGGAATTTTTGTTGGAGTAGGGGTTGCATTTCTGCGTGACATGCTGTTTCGCGGCATTGAAGATCCGAGTCAGATCGAACGTTTCACGGGGCTCAACGTCTATGCCACGATTCCGTTCAGTCAAAATCAGTTGATGCTGGCGAGAAAGCTCGGGGAAAAGGGCAACTCGCCATCGATCCTCAGTACAACCCATCCTAAGGAAGCAGCGGTAGAAAGCTTGAGGAGTTTCCGTACGGCGTTACAGTTTGCAATGCTCGAGGCTCGGAATAATGTCGTATTGCTCACCGGTCCGGCTCCTGGCGTTGGGAAGTCTTTCGTATCGACCAACTTCGCCACCGTTCTCGCGGCGGCCGGAAGGCGGGTGCTGCTGATTGACGGTGATATGCGTAAGGGTTACTTGCAGCAATATTTCGGTTTGGAGCGCGCGGGTGGATTTTCCGAAGTCATTTCAGGCTCGATAACGCTGGCGCAAGCAACGCACCGAAACGTCGTCGAAAACCTCGACTTTTTGTCCACAGGTGTATTGCCGCCCAATCCTGCCGAGTTGCTGTTGAACGAACGCGTACCTAAGCTTTTCCAGGAAGCTTCTGCTCTGTATGACATTGTGATCATCGATTCCCCTCCGGTTCTCGTCGCGGCGGATGCGCCGACGATTGCCCTGAGCGTAGGCGCGACGTTCCTTGTTGCGCGATCGGGTGTAACGAAGATCGGTGAGATCGCGGAGTCCGCCAAGCGGTTGGCGCAAGTGGGAGTTCAGGTCAATGGTGTGCTGTTCAACGGCATTCGTTCTGGCATTGGCCGCTATTCATACGGTTCCAAGTACGGAAGCTATCGCTACGCCGCGTACAACTACGCACCGGCGGATAAAAGTTGAACCAGTGAAGGGACGTTCGTGAACCAGACTTGGGGCGCAAACGCCGCTGGGCCAGTCAACGCCTTACCAGCCTAATTCGCAAGGTATTCTGATCAATGAGCAACGTTCTTTATTCCGGCTTTCGACACGACCATCATAATGACGGGGCCGGTTATGACCGGGTCGTTCCTGATGGAGCGGCGTATGTCTGCGGTAATGTCCTGCCATTTGGAACGCGGCGGATAGGAACGAAAGGGCGAAGCCTCAACTTCCTGATTGTGGATATCCTGACGTTCCTCAGGGGGCTTCGGTTCCCTGTGATTCACTACATCTATCCCGAGAATACCGCTTACGTGTCGTCCTTCATACTGAAGGCGCTCGGCAAGAGGATCGTTTTTACTATCCACCTAGGCGAGGACTTCTGGGTCGGTAAGCCTCGCAGTCTGTTTTACAAGTTGAAACAACTGAATCTTCGGTGTGCCGACTTCGTCATCACCTTGAGTCAGGATCAGGAGCACCGTTTGCACGATATTTTTCCCGGAAAGACGGTGAAGTTCCTGAAGCACGGGCTCGAATTTAAGAACGAAACGCTCTCAAGCGAAGTTGTAGCATCGCGTCGAAACGCGTCGAAATTGCTAGCGGTCGGAAAAAACTATCGAGATTTCGACACGTTGAAGAAGATCGCGACCGACCTGAAGAAACACAATATGGAGTTGCATCTGGTTGGCACCGGCCTATCCGGTGCGGATTTCAACGGATCGTCTGAGAACGTGGTCGTTCACGGCAGATTGACCGCCAGCGAGTACGAGAAGCTGCTGCTTGAGTCATTCGCGATGGTGTTGCCCCTCACGTTTGCGACGGCCAACAACGCGTTGCTCGAGGCGCACAAATTCGCGCTACCCGCCATTTGCAGTGACATTGACGGCGTGAGTGACTATGCGACTTCCAGCACGCGGTTCTTCACGTCGGTCGACGAGTTCTGGCGCGAGATTGATAGTTTGAGGGCGCTTTCCGTCGATGAGTATTCGTCTCTGTGCTTTGCGGGTCGAGACCATGCGGAAAAGATCTACGACTGGTCCGTGCTCCAGAAAGACACACAAGAGTTTTTCTCAATAGAGTGAAATTGTCCGGTGTTTGCCTGACGATCTAATTGAGCTTTCCATGAAGATATTCTATTTGAATCAATTGTATTCGCCTCATGTCGCGGGCGGCTCGGAGATTTGTCTTCAGGAAGAAGCGCAAGGGATGCTGGCGCGCGGGCATGAGGTTACGGTGCTCGCGACAGGCCCGACACCCGGCATTGCGATCGACCATGTCAACGGCGTGAAGGTCATTCGAGCCGGTACAAATAACGTCTACTGGCACTACAAGAAAGAGCAGCGTTCATTCGTCCAGGGAAAGACATGGCATATCAAGGATAGCTATAACGCTTCGATGGCCGCCATTGTCGAGACCGTGCTGGACACGGAGGCGCCGGATCTGGTTGCGGTTCATACGCTTCCGGGCTGGTCCGCGGCCGCGTGGCAAGCGATTGCAAACAAGAACATCCCAATCGTTCAGGTCCTGCATGATCTTTACCACCTTTGCCCCACCACGCAGATGTTCAAAGGCGGAGAGGTATGTGAACAGCGGTGCGTTAGCTGCCGTCTGCTCAGAGTGCGCAGCCGCAGTGCTTCCAGCGTGGTCTCTGCTGTCGTAGGCGTTAGCCGCTTTGTACTGGACAAGCATCTGTCGGCGGGATTTTTCTCCAACGCGTCGATCAGAAAGGTCGTGTTCAATGCCCGAAGCCTAACGGGCGAAGACGTCATTAGCACGTCCGAGGCCTGTACGTCTTCCGACGTGCGATTCGGCTTCATTGGTACGCTCTCGCAAGCGAAGGGGCTCGAGTTCCTATTGAATGAGTTTTCAGGGAAGTTGCCAGGAGCAACGCTGTCCATCGCAGGTCGTGGCGATCCAGCTTATGTTGATCCGCTCAAGAAAAAATACGAGAGCGAATCGATCCGCTTTCTGGGCTACGTGAAGCCGAGCGACTTTTTTGCCTCGATCGACGTTCTCGTCGTGCCTTCGCTTTGGAATGACACCTATCCCGGTGTGGTCGTTGAGTCGCATATCTACGGGGTACCGGTGATCGGCTCGGCAAGGGGGGGGATTCCGGAAATCATCACCGAGAAGGTGACAGGGTTGATTTTTGAACCTACGGAAGACGGTGCGTTGCTCAAGGCTATGAAGCATTTCGTGGACGCCACGGAGCAGATAAAAAAGATGGGCGCAGCAGCGAAAGAGTCAAGCAGGGCGATGGTCGACATCAAATCGTGGCTCGACACCTACGAGAACATCTATATGAACCTTCTGGAGGCCACCGTTGGCTGAGCGCCGGTTTCTGACGAGGTTGCTGCTAGGTGTCTGGATCGTTGCGGTCTTTTCCGACGCTACTGCAGGCATATTGCGGTTCGCGCTCGCTAGTGTTGGGCTCGTGTGGGTCAGCTATTTACCGAAGGGGCTGGTAGTGGCTTTTGGCATTTTTTCCATTTTCAGAAAGACGAGATCCTTTGTGCAACTCGGTTCGTTTGCGATCCTGGCATTTGCCGCAGTGATCGGCATCGCAAACGGATTGCGATTCGAGCAGATCGCATCTGCCTTCACGCTATTCATGCCGCTTATTTTCGGCGCGGAATGTTTCGATAACTTCGACAGATCTCGTTCCGTAGTTGTCAAGTGGCTACTCCTTGTCTACGCACTCAGTTGCGTCGGCGTTTTGCTCACCAACTTCGTCTCCGTGCCATGGTCGGAATTGGCCTATAACGTTGGCGACGTCGCTGTTGAGGGGGTAAGAAGTTGGTCGTATGAAGGATTCAACCGGCCACCCGGATTCACGCGTAGCTCGGTCGCAGTGGCGACCATTCTGATGATCAGTACGTGTCTGCTGTATCCCGTGGCATGGAACAGGAGCAAGATCGTTGCCATTGTGCTAGTGATTGTCGGGGTCGGATGTGCTGTTGTCAGTACCACCAAGGGCGTGGTGGCCGCAATCGTCTTGGCCTTACTCATATTTTCGCTGCCGAGAAAGCTTTATGGCCTCGCCACCGGCTCCTTTGTCGTGCTGATCATGGTGATTCCACTCAGTACGGTGTTCGTCAGATATACATTGGGGTTCGATAACCCGTTCATCGCCTTTCTGACCCTCAGCTTTGACGAACGGCTTACCAATACGTGGCCCAACGGTATCGATATTGTGTGGCGTTATGGAATCCCATTTATGGGAAGGGGCTTGGGCGGGGTAGGCACTGCGGCGAGATATCTTGGGGACTCTGGCGGTCCGCTCGCCTCCGCCTCCGTGATGGATAACTTTGCCTTGTATATGTACGGGCATTTCGGCTTAATCGGTATTGCGCTCTTCGTCTACATGGCGGGTTGCGCAGTCAAGTTGATCAAACGCGCAGACCCCTTTGATCGCGGTCTCGGACTTTGTCTGCTCGCGCTGCTAATTAGCGGCCTCAGTATGGATTTCATTGAAAGTTTGCCGGCAACCATCGTTGTCGGAATGGCGCTTGCCGCAGCTGCGCGGCGCCGGACGAAGCCCGTCATCAATTTTGCACCGAGATTTGCTCCCCAACCGATTCTGAAAGGACACGGCGCATGACCATCTTCAATCGCTGCGCTTCGATCTACGTGTCCTACCATAGCGAAAAGTACATTGATTGTTTTCTGTGCAGGCACCGGCAGGAGTTAGGGGAAACGGTGCTGATCGTTAATTCAACGCCCGGGAAATACGCGGGGGATCTTTCAGGCGTCAAGTGTCTGGAGGCACGAAGGAACGTCGGATTTGCCGCGGCAAATAACCTTGGCGTCGTCGGGCTATCTGGCGGCGCGCACGACTTCATTATTTTCATCAATCCCGACGTGGCTATGCCGCAGGGGTGGTTGGACTCGTTTTCAAAGATTTGCGATTTGCCCGAGTATCGGGATGTTGGGGTCTTCACGGGCCCGCTACTCGGCTATTCGTTCGCTCGCGACGAACCTACAGGCCTGATAGACAGCCTCGGGATTTGGCGAACCAGTTATGGCAAATGGTTCGATAAACAGCAGGGCCAGCCGACCACAGCGCCCGATTCTGTGGTCACTGAACCTCAGGAGGTGCCGGCCGTATGCGGGGCACTGATGGTTGTACGGAAGAAGGTAATCGAAGAGCTTGTCTCTGAGTACGGTTTTTTCTTCGACGAATCCTACTTTATGTACAAGGAGGATATCGAAGTTTCACTAAGGATTCGCCGGAAAGGTTGGCGGACACTTTTGCATCCGAGCCTCGCCGCTTACCACTGCAGGGGCTGGGACCCCAATCGGGGGGCGATGCCCAAGTGGACCCGTTCAATCTCGTCTCGTAACGAGCTGAAGATGCATTTGCGATATCACTGGCGGGGTGTGCCCTATTCGTTGTTGAAATATCTGTACGTTAAGTTGATGGAAAAATGAAACAGCAACGGCAAATTTACTCGATACAGGTGTTGCGGGGCGCCGCCGCGCTGCTAGTCGTGGTACATCACGCGTGCAATTTCCTGGTCGAGCACTCTTTCGGGGGGGGGTATGATTTCAAAATCGGTGCGATTGGGGTCGACATATTTTTTATCATTAGCGGCTTCATCATGTACTGCAGTACGTTGGGGCACAGGGGCACCCTTAAAGAAACCCTTGCTTTTTGGAAGAAAAGAATAGTTCGAATTGTCCCGCTGTATTGGCTGATCACTGCTTTCATTGTGATTGCTTCATTCGCGCAGCCGGCATCAGCTTCGTCAGCAGCGGTAACGCTCACCGGGTTTGTTAAATCGATTCTGTTCATTCCTTACGTCAGTACCGGTGGACTAATGCAGCCAGTGGTCGGGCAAGGGTGGACTCTGAATTACGAAATTTTCTTCTATGCGGCGCTTGGATGTGTTCTGCTGGTATCGCCACGCCATATGCTGGTAAGGGTCGCCGCCGTCTTCGCCATCTTTCAGTTTTCTGCCTGGTGTGCTTCTGGGAAATCTGTCGTGTTGGGTTTCTACGCTAGCCCAATGATGCTCGAGTTCGTTGCTGGGGTGGTTCTAGCAAAGCTGTACCTGAGGCATCAATTGCCCCCCCAATGGTTATTGAACTGCGGGATCGTACTGGGAGCATTTCTCCTGACACGTGATCAGGGATTCAAGGCGTACTTTTCATCCGAATGGCATCGGATCGCCGTTTGGGGCGTGTTCTCGTTCATTCTCGTTGCCGGACTGCTGCGAAGCGAATCTTGGTGGTCGAGCAGGGCCCCACGAATCATGACATTCCTGGGCGATGCGTCGTACTCGATTTATCTATCGCACGTCGTCGCGTTCTCAATCTTTTGGAAAGTGCTGGCGCGGCTTCCTGTCGCTCATGAGCTACCGGCCGCTGCGGTGTTGGTCACCCTCTGCCTGTTCGCGACGCTTTTTGGTTCCACCTTGTATTGGTTTGTGGAACGTGGGCTGACGAAGATCTTTTCGGGCAGCAAGCATCGTCTTGTGATTCAGATTTGATATTTGCAAAGGCCTGCTAATCCAACCTAACGTCTTTTATATGATGGTATTTTGATGAGTGGATCACTACGGCAAAGCGTCTTAAGCGGTTTGTTCTGGTCCCTGTTGCAAAACTGGGGCGGCCGGCTCGTAACGTTTATTCTATTTACGCTTCTCGCACGTCTATTGGGGCCGCGAGATTTCGGCGTGTTCGCGGCCGCCGTCGCGGTCATCTCGATTCTTGAGATATTCGTCGAGCAGGGATTGGGAGACGCCCTGATTCAGAAGGAACATGTGTCGCTGGAGTTGCTGAATACAACGTTCCTTCTCAATCTCACGCTGTCGATCGCGCTAGTTTCGTTGCTAGTCGCGTTCGCGCCGCTCGTGGCGGCGCTGATGAAGGTTCCGCAACTGACCAACATCCTGCGGGTGGCGTGCATCAGCACGCTGATCAACGCATTCGGTTTTTGTCAGCAGGCGATGTACCGAAGGAATTTCGCTTATAGATGGTTGGCGCTAAGGTTTCTGATCGCCACGGCCATTTCGGGAATCGTCGGCGTTGCTGTCGCTTACGCCGGGGGAGGCGCGTGGAGCCTCGTTGCTCAGGTCATCTGCGCCTCGCTGATCAATGTCGGACTGCTGTGGGCTAAGCCGCAGTGGAAATTGTCCGCGAGATTTGATTTCAGAGGGGGAGCGTCGCTGCTGCGCTTCAGTTCGAACATATTGGGTATGCGAATACTCGATTTTGGCAACACCCGGTTTATTGAGATTTTCATCGCTGCCACGCTCGGCCCGACCGTGCTCGGTATCTATGCCGTCGGGGTACGTATTTATCAGATATCCATGCAGTTACTGAGTTCCGCGATCCTGGATGTTGCCCATAGCGGCTTTTCCCGGCTGGCGAAAGATCGCGAAAAATTTAACCTGGCGTACTACAAGGCAACAACAATTAGCGCGACGTTGGCGGTACCTTGCTTTGTGCTTCTGGCTACGGTCGCTCCAGAATTGTGCATTAGCCTTTTTGGACAAAAGTGGGCAAATAGCGCGCAGGTATTGACGCCGATGGCGCTGCTAGGCGCGGTTCAGGTTATCCAGTTTTATAACGGGGCGAGTTTTAATGCGCTGGGTATGCCGGTTGTAACCCTCGCGATAAACCTTGTGAAAATTGCCTTCACGGCCTTTTCGTTGTGGATGACGCTGGGAAGCGATCTTGACCATATGGTGGTTGCGTTTGTTATCGCCCAGGCACTCGTAACTCCACTCAATTTTTATCTGGCGAGGAGAAAGCTGGGCATCGATCTTGGGCGATTGTTCAAGAATGTCTGTCCCGTCTTTCTCGCTTGTGGGGTAATGGCCGGTGCAGTGATCATGTGCCGGTCGTTCCTGAGCCACCATGAGCTTTCAATTTATGTGAAATTCCCGGCTTTGCTGGGAGTTGGTGCGGGGGTATATCTGGCTTTGTTGATCTTATTTATTAAGAAAAATTATCTTGAAGTTTTGAATGTATTTAAATTGAGAAGGCACAGTCCAGCATGAACGATATCGCCAAAAAAAGCACGATTCCCATGTTTTACTGGTCAGCCGAGCAAAACTTCGGCGATGAGCTCTCCAGCGCCGTTGTCGAATGGGTTTCGGGATACCCCACCAAGCTGGTGGAGACAGATTGCGCAAACAAGCTGGTTGCAGTTGGCTCAATCCTTGAGCGGGCACGTAACGGCGATATCATATGGGGTAGCGGTGTCCACCCGACGCAGCACGATCTGTTTTGGCAGAAGCCGGTCCGTAAGTGGTATCGAAAAACGCAGGAAAGACAGACGGACATCGAGGTGTGGGCGATACGCGGGCCGCTTTCGAGAGACGCCCTGCTTTATCGCGGTGTGGAGTGCCCAGAGCGCTTCGGCGATCCGGGCGTTCTGACTGCGCTTGTCTATCCAAAGAGCAGAGATCCGAATAAGAAGTGGGGTTTGATTCCTCATTTCAGGGATAAAGATGTACTGGACGGTAACGATATTCATGTCATTAACGTCCATGACAAGTGGGAGAATGTGGTCGATCAGATCATTCAGTGTGAATGCATTATCTCTTCGTCGCTACATGGGATTGTGGTGGCGGAGGCATATGGAGTGCCGGCAATATGGCTGAGAACCCTGAGCGGCGAGGGCTTCATCAAATACATGGACTACTACGCGGGGACGGGACGTATTCCTAACCCACGTTATAGCCTTGACGATGCATTAAAAACGCCGTTTCCTCCGGTGCCGGATTTGCGCCCGTCGCAGCAGGAACTTATTTCGGCGTTCGATAAATCCAAAGTCACGCGTATCGTGATCTAGCTGTGTCAAATGCGTGGCGGACGCGACGATAACTGTCCACAGGCTCCGAAGTTGGCGCGTTCGCTGCCTCATGGGCGATCCGCGCCGAGTCTTACTCAATACGGTGAACCATGAAACGCAACGTATTAAGAGCCCTATATTTTTTGTCGGTTTTGGCGCTCCCGCTCCACCTCCTGGCTTCGCAGCCGCAGATAACCGTGAAGAGCGGCGCGCCGTCCAATGTGTTCGTCGCGACAGATCCGGAATTCGATACCGTTGGAGGCAATCAGACCGGCTGGACTCTGACAAACTGGAAGCAGTCGATCATTGCGTCGGGTGTTCTGAATGGTTCCGGGAAGCTCAGTTTCAAGGGCATGCGAACCGGGTATTACAAGCTGACCATCGCCGGAGATCCGGATCCCGTATATTTTGGTGTCCTGCCAAGAATTGTCTCATCGCCGGATAACCGGGTGGCGTCCGATAGCGCGCATAGCTGGATCGTGCCGCCGGATCACCTCAAGCTGGTTGGGGATTTGGAGAGATTAGCCGGACTGAAAACCGTGCGCGATCGCTTTAGCTGGTCGCAGATCCAGCCGACGCCAGGCCCGTTCGCCTGGGGTAACTATGACAAGAGCGCTTCTGTCATGCAGTCGAATGGAATAGAGACGCTGGGGGTATTTCACGATGCCCCCAAGTGGACTCGCGGAAAATTTAACAAATTGCCGGATAACCTGCTTGCCCTGAATAGTTTTTGCAGTGCAGCCAGCGCCCACTTCAAGGGCCGCGTTAGCGCCTGGGAGTTCTGGAACGAAGAAGATATCGGGTTCAACACGGACCCTGCATGGAATTTCGCGGCGGGTCAGAAGGCATGTTATCTCGGCTTCAAACAGGGAAATCCGGGCGCTACCGTCCTGCTTGGTTCGGTGGCCCAGCCTATGAAGAGAGGTAGTTTGTTGGATGTAATCTTCTCAAACGGAGCGTCGGACTATTTCGATGTCTTCAACTTTCACATCTACTTGCCGTCGCGGAAGCCGAGTGTTCTACTCGATAAGATGGTCGACTCCAACCAAGCTATTCTGAATGCGCACTCAATTCGAAAGCCATTCTGGGTGACGGAAGTGGGATTGGGCTTTGAAGGCGACGGCCGGGCAAAGACCGAAGTGAATGGTCAGGTCCACGCTGAGCATGACGCGGCGCAGGAGATCGAGCAGGCCAACGCGCTGGTGCGATCACAGTTGATGCTGATGGCTTTGGGGAGTCAGCGCAGTTTTTCGTTTATTTTTCCGCCGCTCAATGAGAAGAATAAAGTGTGGGGATTCTTGAGGTGGGACTATAGCGTCAAGCCGGCTTACGTCGCGCTAGCAAATCTGAACTATCAGCTACAAGGTAAATCGTATAGCGGTACTGTGGACTTGGGCAATTCAGTCACGGGATATCTTTTTGGTGGAGGGAGCGATCAAGTTTTGATCATTCCTGTCGCGGATAGAAACGTGCTTTCCGCTAAGTTTGCTCTCGGTGACAGGGTAAAAGCTTATGACCTGATGGGGACGCCGGTCACGGATCTCCAGACGGTGGACGGTGCAGCGATTTACCTTCGGGGTTTAAACGGTCTGGTGGCCGAGTCCACCGCATTCGCGGCGGTCTACGACAAGGCCAAGCCATCCAATATCGTGGTCAATCTCAAAGTTGATAACGGATTTCAGGTGAAGGATCGAGTTCGGGTCGTGGGCAGTGACGGTTCGGCGATGTTGGACGTCTACAACTTCGCAGATCAGCCGCAAACGGGAGCAATTACAGCTGATTCGGGGCCGAACGACGTTGCTATACAGGGGCTGCCGCAAAGTGTAACGCTCGCGGCGAAATCCATGAGAAGCTTTCCGGTACACTTGGTGTCTCGTGGATCCGCTTCGTCATTGCGGTTATGGACAGAGTTCGCGGGAGACAGACGGATTGCGGCTGTCGTGCCGTTTGCTTCGAATTAGCGATTGCTCGAACCGGCCACGCGTCTATTTAAAGGGTGGATGCGCGGGCGGTCTGGTTACGCGCGAGACCTAGGCCGGTAGCGAAACTTATGCTTGTTACCGGAACGCGTCGGTTAAACAGAGCGCCAACGCTTCGCGCCAATGCGGCGCGGCAAGCCCGAACACCTGCGCGAGCTTCTCGTTCGACATGCGTGAATTGGACGGACGCTTTGCCGGCGTCGGATAGTCGGAAGTGGGAATCGACAGCGCCTTCGGCCGGTTCGGCAGGTCCGCGAGTTCGAAAATGGCCGACGCGAAGCCGTGCCACGAAGTCGCATCGCCGGCGCACAGGTGATAGATGCCCGAGCGCTCGCTCCACCATGCCGCGCTGTCTTCCGCGGCAAAAGCCTGTGCGCTCAGATGCGCGCTGAGCGTCGCGATCGTATTGCTCCAGGTCGGCGCGCCGAACTGGTCGGCAACCACCTTCAACTCGGGCCGATCGGCGCCGAGGCGCAGCATGGTGAGCAGAAAATTCTTGCCGCGGGTGCCGTACACCCAGCTCGTGCGCAGCACCAGGTGATTCACGCCGGTTGCGGCGATGGCTTGCTCGCCCGTGAGCTTCGTGCGGCCATACGCGTTCTGAGGATCCGAAGGATCGTCTTCGACGTAAGCGCCGTCTTTCTCGCCGTTGAACACGTAGTCGGTCGAGTAGTGAATCAACGCTGCACCGAGCTTTTTCGCTTCTTCAGCCAGCACGCCCGGCGCTTCGCCATTGATGCGCATGGCCAGATCGAATTCCTCTTCTGCCTTGTCGACCGCGGTGTAGGCCGCCGGGTTGACGATCAGCGCAGGCCGCACGTCGCGAACAACCGCACGGACCTGATCCAGATTGGACAGATCCAGCGTGGCGCGGTCGACCGCGACCACGTTGCCGAGCCCTTGCAGCGTACGCGCAAGCTCGAAGCCAACCTGGCCATTTACACCGGTGACGAGAATCGTCCGCTTGGCATCATGTGCGCTCATGCGGCAACCCCTTAGGCGTAGACTTCAGCATCGGCAAGGCGCTTGCCTGCTGCATCCTTCGCAGCCAGCAACGGCTCGAAGTCGATCGGCCACTCGATGCCGATCGACGGATCGTTCCAAACAATACTGCGCTCGTGTTCGGGAAACCAGTAGTCGGTGGTTTTGTAGAGGAATTGCGCCGATTCGGACAGCACCACGAAGCCATGTGCAAAACCAGGCGGAACCCACATCTGCCGATGATTCTCGACCGACAGCGTCGCACCCACCCACTTGCCGAAATTCGGCGAACTCTTGCGGATGTCGACAGCAACGTCGAACACCTCACCCTCAACCACGCGCACGAGCTTGCCCTGCGCGTTCTGGATCTGGTAATGCAAGCCGCGCAACACGCCTTTCGCGGAACGCGAATGGTTGTCCTGCACGAATTCGATGCCCGGCGCGACCTGCTCAGCAAACTCAAGTGCATTGAAGCTTTCGAAGAAAAATCCCCGTGCGTC
This sequence comes from Paraburkholderia aspalathi, assembly GCF_900116445.1. Classification (GTDB taxonomy): domain Bacteria; phylum Pseudomonadota; class Gammaproteobacteria; order Burkholderiales; family Burkholderiaceae; genus Paraburkholderia; species Paraburkholderia aspalathi. Next base: position 5,426 of record NZ_FPBH01000030.1, on the reverse strand, counting down.
GCCGAACACTTTCGGCTCGATGAGCTTGACTTCAGGCAGCGCTGTAGCGGTTACTTGGATGGCCATGCAACTTGGTCCGTAAGAAGGTTTTGCAGATACTTGCCGTACGCGTTCTTCGCGAGCGGCTTGGCCAGCGCAAGCAGTTGCTCACCGTCGATCCACGCCTGGCGGTAGGCAATCTCTTCCGGACATGCGACCACCAGACCCTGCCGTTTTTGCAGCGTCGCGATGAACGTCGCCGCTTCGATCAGCGAATCGTGCGTGCCTGTATCGAGCCACGCATAACCACGCCCCATGATCTCGACATTGAGCGCGGCGTTGGCCAGATAACGCGAATTGACGTCGGTGATTTCGAGCTCGCCACGCGGCGACGGCTTGATATCCGCTGCGATATCGCAGACCTGCTTGTCGTAGAAGTACAAACCGGTAACGGCGTAGTTCGAGCGCGGCTTAACCGGCTTCTCTTCGATCGACAGCGCGCGGAACTGCTTGTCGAATTCGACGACGCCGTACCGTTCCGGATCGTGCACGTGATAAGCGAAGACGGTAGCGCCTTCGTCTTTCTCATTTGCGCGTTCCAGCTGCTTTGCGAGATCGTGGCCGTAGAAAATGTTGTCGCCGAGAATCAGCGCCGACGGATCGTTGCCCACAAAATCGCGGCCGATGATGAACGCCTGCGCGAGACCGTCCGGCGAAGGCTGAACCGCGTACTGAATGTTCATACCCCACTGGCTGCCGTCGCCGAGCATCGCCTCGAAACGCGGCGTGTCCTCCGGCGTGGAGATGATCAGTACGTCGCGAATACCCGCCACCATCAGCGTGGACAGCGGGTAGTAGATCATCGGTTTGTCGTAGACCGGCAGCAACTGCTTGGAGACGACATGCGTGATCGGATACAGGCGCGTGCCCGATCCGCCCGCGAGAATAATGCCTTTACGCGCCATTGCCGTGCCCTTACGCGCGCTGCGCGTAGTTGGTCTCAACCCACTTCCGATACTCACCCGAAGCGACTTCGTCAGACCACACCTGATTGTCCAGATACCACTGGACCGTTTTGGCAAGGCCTGTTTCGAACGTCTCGGCCGGCTTCCAGCCGAGTTCGCGCTCGAGCTTGCGGGCGTCGATCGCATAACGGCGGTCGTGGCCGGGGCGGTCCTTCACATAAGTGATCTGGTCGCGGTACGAGGCGCCTGCCTTCGGACGCAACTGGTCGAGCAGGTCGCACAGCGTATGCACGACGTCGAGGTTCTTCTTTTCGTTCCAGCCGCCAATGTTGTACGTCTCGCCCGGCGTGCCGCGCGCGAGTACTTCGCGGATCGCGCTGCAATGGTCGCCGACATACAACCAGTCGCGCACATTCTGACCGTCGCCGTACACCGGCAGCGCCTTGCCGCTGAGCGCGTTGGCGATCATCAGCGGAATCAGCTTTTCGGGGAACTGGTACGGACCGTAGTTATTCGAGCAGTTCGTTGTGAGCACCGGCAGGCCATACGTGTGATGGTAGGCGCGCACCAGATGGTCGGAACCCGCCTTGGTGGCCGAATAAGGGCTATTCGGCGCGTACGGCGTGGTTTCGGAAAATTGCGGATCGGTAGCGGACAGCGAGCCAAACACTTCGTCGGTCGAGACATGCAGAAAACGGAACGCGGCCTTGTCGGCCTCGCCGAGCGCATTCCAGTACTGACGAGTGGCTTCGAGCAACGTGAAAGTGCCGACCACGTTGGTCTGCACAAAATCTGCCGGGCCATGGATCGAACGGTCTACATGGCTTTCAGCGGCAAAGTGCAGCACGGCACGCGGCTTGTGCTCGGCGAAAAGCGCGTCGAGCGCGGCGCGATCGCAGATATCGGCTCGCACGAACACATGCCGCGGATTGGCCTGTTGCGACTTGAGCGTACCCAGATTGCCCGCGTAGGTCAGCTTGTCCACATTCAGCACCGCTTCGTCCGACGCATCGAGCCAGTCGAGCACGAAATTGGCGCCGATAAAGCCGGCACCGCCCGTTACCAGGATCATGAGGTTTCCTTCGAACGCATAGGTCCGTATCCAATTCGATTGCTGGAATGTTCTTGCATGAGAAAGGGAGCTTCGGATTAGTGGGTCGGGAGACAGGAAATTCGAGTCGCAGACTTCGATAAGTGACGGAGGCAGCCAGGAAACCAATAGCGACCAGCAAAATGTCACTGCCACAATATCGCGCGCCTTTATGATGGTCGCGGGCCGCAGCGGATGACACTTCCAGCGATGAGCGTCCGCCAGGACGCGGTGCAAAATGCAACTGGCCCTAGCTGGACGCAATGCGGCAATCGACGGCGAGCAGGGTGATCTTGTGCGCTGACGAAAAAGGGTTATTCATTCCGTGCGTCTCGGTAACGGTAAGGCTCAAAAATAATCATGCGGAAACGTCCGGCAGAACTAACAACTGGCCTATTCCGCCGTTCATCGTAAGTTGGTTTCACCTGACGAACGGGTCGTCCCAATAGCGGTGGTGCATACTCAATCGGCGCTTTATCGCGGGTGACATGTATTTCTCAAACCGACTAATACGGAACGCAATAAGCTTCAGTCCATTCCGCACGATGGAAATCGGCCACAGATGAATTTTCTTCATTCCGAGAAATTTGAGTTCGTTTATCACGTAGCGAAGACCTTCCTTCCCCGCGCCGCCGACCTCTTTGCTGATCCATTCCTCGCGGGCGTGAAACACACCAATGTCGAAATAACGCTTGAATTCTTGGAACAGCGTGTAATTGTGTGAATGTCGGCAACGAGCGCTTCCCTCGTAGGCGATCTTCCAGCCATTCAATAACATCTTAGCCGCCACATACATGTCTTCCGACAAAATCACATGTGCCGGGAATCCGCCCACTGCCTTGATAGCTTCACCGCGATAGGCCGAGAACGAATTCGACATGAACGCGGCTTTCATGCCCGATTTATCTGCTGTCTTGAGGGACTTTACTTCCGACGCGTCGGGGTAATTGAACGTGCGCGCGTGCATCGACAGCACCGACGCATCCAGATGAGGCAACTGCCGCCCGCACACAGCGCCGACTTCCTTATTCGCGAAGGGGCGGATGATATTCTCGAGCGCGTACTGATCCTCCAGATAGGCGTCCTGAGTCAGGAAAACATAGAAGTCGTAGCCCGGATTATTGTCTATCATCCGTTGCCGGGTGGCGCCGTGATTGAACTCGTCCGTTGGGATCGAAAATACGGTGGCGCCGTGCGCCGCCGCAACCTCAGCCGTCCCATCCCGTGAGGATGAGTCGACCACGATGAAGTCGAATTTCTGACTCTGGGACCTTAGAGACTGCATCAATCGAATCAGATCTTCGCGCCCGTTGTATGTTGGGACAATACAGGCAACCTTCGCGGCGCCATTTATCGAATCCACGACCTCGCCTCCCATGTCAAAAGTGTACGAATTGAAAAGATTCGCTAGTGAAGAAATTGCGCGCTATCCACTCAATAAATGCGGGCGGAAAGCCGGTCGCCTCGCGAGCTTCGGCGACGGTCTGTGTCTTCCGATGTGGCCTGCGATTTTTGTATGATTCGATTGATTAAAAAAATGCAGTGAGTCATACAAAATAAACGACTACTGGAATTCCTCTCCTGAGATTAGAAGCGTCAATCCTGATTGAGGCACAGTCCATTTTGAAATGGACATGTCGCATCCTTCTCGAGTAATAGAGAATTTCATCGACTTGACAAGGTAAAAGTCCGGCAACTCGCGAAAGCAGTACAATTAATTAAATCGAGGCTTGCTTGCTCGTTGGAATGTATCTTTACCGAACGAAAGCAGCTTTAGGGAAACATGGCGAAAGACGACCAGATAATTTCACTTTTCGACAAAGCGCTCGGAGCTTGGCGAGACGCGCGATCGAGAAGGCAGAAGTGGTGGAAAGCTTTTGCGGGTGAGAGGAAATTCGATATATAGGCCGCGCTGGTCGGCGGAAGACAAACGTGGTTCTTGTCGGCTAACTCGCCGTGGATGCATGGCGGTGTCACCGGCGATGCACCGCTGTAGGTGGTGCCGTAAGCTGTGACGGTCCGCTCGACAGGCTCCGCCGTACACAGACGGATGCGGCGTCGGTGCGTTCACAACTGGCTGGCTGACAGCGCAGCCGCATCGGAACTTATCTCCCAGACCTCACTGTTTTGAAGTTCCGCATTTAGAACCAATGCATTGATTGAAAAACGTCAGCCGGATTTGTGTCTTGTCATAGATTCCGCGCAGTTCGGGGCCCCCGATCGAAAATTGCCGACCACGACCATCTTGACGTCGAGAAGCCGATGCACGTTCCGGCGATCCAGCGAGCGCATCTACGGCAAGATCGAATGATGTGTCGACGAGAGGCGCCTTCACGGTCGCGATTTCGCAGCTGCGACTACTCGTGCGGAAACGGCTCAATCGGTTTTTTTGCAATTCGTCGGCGATTCGTTGCACGAGTGTTCAACGTTGCCCCCACTCGATTTTCGCAATGACAACGGCCCGCCAGTCAATGCGATCTGCATTGAATGAATGTAGTAATCCGCCAACATGTTGGAGTTTTCCGTCAGTCGCCATTTCCGATGATGTTGACTATGTATGATGCACCAAAACCAGAGGACACTTCGCTGCACGACTCTCGTCGGGTTGCTCTTAGTAGGTAGCGCGGTAGGTCGTACAACCACAAAAATATATAGCGATTGTCAATCAATATTAATTTGGACTACATATGTATTGATTAATTGGATCGAGCGGCGCATTACGAAGATGAGTTGCGGTGACGATTGATAACGGTCCAATTTGCCGCCGGGCGTTTAATACCAACAACTATAGACATGAGCGGAAACTTGATTGGACAGGAACCGATAGGAGGCCGCAAGACGTTGGCGTTAGCCGCTGTTCTGGCGTTTTCGATTCCCGCGCATGCGGTAGAGCCAGTGTTGAACACGCTCGGTCAGGCGGGTGGTTTGGTGATTCCGTACGCGTTTGCACTGCCCGAGGGGACGGTGGAGGCGCAGTACAACAACTACATCGATCCGCGCTATGGGAAGCAGGCGACGGGCTCGCAAATGCATTGGGGCGCGGTGGGGTTGCTGCCTTATGTGGAGTTGTCCGGTGGACTCGCCAATTACCCGGCGAATGTCCCGGCGCCATTCAGCAACGCCGATCACTTCCTGTTTCGTCACCTGATGGGTGACGTCAAGCTCGAAGTACCGAAGTTCTTTAAGTATCAGCCGAGCATTGCGTTCGGCATTAGCGACATTGGCGGCCAGACGCATTTCTTCCGGTCGAAATACGGCGTGGTGTCGCAAGCATTTGGACCGGTGACGTTGACCGCGGGTTACGGCCAGGGCGATCGCCTCGATGGTTTGTTCGGTGGCGCGCAGGTCTCGCTGTGGAACACGGGTTTGTCGCTGCTTGCAGAAGACGATTC
>NZ_FPBH01000003.1 GCF_900116445.1 Paraburkholderia aspalathi | reverse complement strand
TTCCTCCCTTCAGGTTTATTCAACGCCTGCCCGCACGCGCCGTCGCGCGCCTCCAAGCTCGCAGACATGGGCAGGCGTCGAACAAACCTCAAGACCACCCGCCGGCCGACTCAGTTAGGCGAGTGGTCGGTGTATCTTAAAAGTCGTCGTTGCGGTCAGGGAAGCTCGAACGGTGGTTTGGGGTTGATCGTGTTGAGAAATGGCGTGGCCTGATGGTATCAACCTCTCAAGTTGTCTTGAGATGCGTGGCTTTCACGATCTTTTAAGGCGCGCGGCGTTCGTCTTCCAACGCGGTCCATCTAAAGCCGTAGAATGGCGGGAAGGAATGCCGATATCGCTGACGGTATCGGCGGGCGTAAGGGGATCCGAGCGAGGCTCAGCGTTGGTTTGCGGCAGGTGGTTGTCAATCGAGTGGGAATCACGGATCGGATATGTTCGCCGCACGGACGTTGAGATCGCAGAATCGCGCAAGCTATCTATCTAGGATGAGTTAGATCCTGGATCGTGAAGTCGTTCAGAGGAAATCGAGGCGGGCTGACGAAAGCAGACTTTATTTATCAGCGATAGTTTGAAGAGGTTTTGTAGAATAGTGACGCTAGGGGTGCCCGATAGGGTCTCCCATCGAAGTGAGAATCTCACCCGGTAATCGAACCAAAGTAGCACGCCATTTTGGGGATATTTTTGGGGGCATGTATTATGACCCTAATTTATAAAATTGTTCACTAGCTTGGCTTTGCGCCAATTATTCGAGTCCGATCCCCGCACCAAGTTGTATTCCGTCCGATTCCCGGAAATTCCTTGAACCCTCGATGCAGCAATGCTTCGAGGGTTTTTTGTTCCGGCATGTCTCGCAGGGGCGAACATGCGGAATTCGGCTGGTTGCATCGATCACCAAGGCCGACGGATACAGGTGTCGCTGCAACATATTTGGCCGTCGCTTTGACGCATGCCCGTGTTAACCGATATATGCACAATGGCAGCCACGATCAAGTGTCCCGCATGGACGACGTGAACGCGTACCGCCGTCGTAAGAGAGCGATACGTTCAACCTGAATCGAGGACCCCGACATGCATGAGCCAATTCCTGCGCAGGAGGCGTTTGAGAGCCTGTCATCGACGATTCCAGACATCGACTTCACGGATTGCACCGCCACGGCGCTAGTCGTGGTCGATGTTCAGTACAGCGACGCTGCGCCCAACCGTGGCTGGGTCAAGGCATGCGAAGCGATAGAACCGGGTTCGATGCATTACTACCTCGAAAGGCTCGAGCGCACGACCATTCCTGCAATTCGCACGTTGCTCGATGCCTTTCGTCGAATGAGAAGACCGGTCATTCACCTTGCAATTGGGTCGGCGTATCGAGATATGCGCGATTGCCCGATACGGTTTCGCGAATGGTCGGGCATGCTGGAAAGGGCCAGTGGCATCGAGAACTTATGGTGGACGGGAAATCCAGACTATGCGTTCCGCGAGGAGGTCGCCCCTCTTGATGGGGAGACTGTGATTCGCAAGACCACGCAAGGTGCGTTTAACGGTAGTGAAATACAGAACGTCCTGGATCGTATGGGGATCAAAAATCTGGTATTCACTGGGGTGGTGACGAGTTGCTGCGTCGAGACGACAGCACGGGATGCTGCTGACCGGGGTTTCGGCTGCGCGCTGGTTTCAGACGCGTGCGCCGATTGCGATCCGGTCATGCATGATGCCGCGCTGTCTAACTTCGGGCTTTACTTCGGCAAGATTGTGCCCACTGCGGATGACCTCGTCAGGACGTTGACCGAGAAGGGCGCATGTAGCTGATAACTGGAATCGCTCACCCCGACGCTAATAACTGGCGCATTCGTGGGTGGCGCGGTGTGTTTCTGGTCGTTCACCGCAGCTGTCGCAAGCAAAATGTCAGTAGACTGCGGGCATACCTGCCGGGCGGTGTTTGAAGCGCCTGTGGACCCAGTAGTACTGATCGGGAAAGCGCAGGATTTGCCTTTCAAGAAACGCGTTCATCGTGCATGCGTCAAGCGCTTCGCTGTCCGTGGGAAAGTTTTCGAGCGGATCGAAGATCGTCAGCTTATAGCCGCGAAATGCGGGCAATACCTCGGTCACAAAGGGCACCACGCGTGCACCGCCCAATTTGGCGAGGCGTGACACGGAAGTGAGCGTGCAGGCCGGCACACCGAAGAACGGCGCGAACACCGAACCCGTTGTTCCGTGGTCCATGTCCGCCGCCAGCATCACGGGAACGCCTGAGCGCAGCAGCCGGACAACTTGTTTCGCACTTGCGCTGCGCTCAATCATAGCTGCTCCGAACCGTCCCCGTTGACGCCGTGCGAGTTCGCAGACACGCGTGTTCGACATGCGCGTGTACAGCGCGGCGACCGGCAGGCGCGACGAATACAGCATGCAACCTACTTCGATTCCGACGAAGTGAAAGCCCATGAATATTGTGGGCGGTGCGTGCGGATCGTGCAGATCGATGCGACTGTCCATCTCGACCAGTCGCTCGATCGTGCGCAAACTGCCGAACCATTGAAAGCCGCGCTCCAGATAGCTGCGCACAACATGCTGTAAATGGGCGAGCGCGAGTTCTTCGCGCTCGCGCTCGGTCTTCAGCGGAAAGCACAGGCGCAGATTGACGAGCACCACGTGCCTGCGGTGGCTCGGCAGCTTGTACAGCGCGGCGCCAAGCGCATTGCCTGCTCTTGCAACTAGCGCGTACGGCAGAACCGACAGTAGCCGCAGCAAACCGAGCAGCAACCAATAACCGAGACTTTTCATGCTTACACCTGTTGTCAATGGATACATTGATGACCACGCAGTTCGAGGTGCAACTGGACCAGCCACGCAAAGGGGCAGTCATCGGCAATCGATGCTACAAGATCGTGCTTCCCGATCAGTTGAACCTTATGCGCGAGCCTCGCTGCGTCGAACGCTTGCCGCGCACGCCAGCGCAGCGCCAGCATGATCACGGCACCGAGCAGAAAAATGCTGCCCTGGTAAGGCAATGTAGGCGTGCCGTCGTCGAGCAGGCCGAGCAGCGATGCGAAACTGACGCACGGAACGATCGCGATAGCTGTCGAAATCGAAAAGAGCACGAGGTTGGCGCGCACTGCGGTCGCAGTACCGGCTTTCATGGACACGCTCCCACAGTCAGATGAACTCGGCCTTCATGATGGACGCGCATGGCTTACCAGACACTTAACGGTGAGCTGCGCAAACTGTCATGCGTCGGCCATGCAGCTATTGAGGTGAGGGATCTGGGTAGTCCGGCAACTTGTCGGCGTCGGCGGATCTCGTCGAGAGCATGTGGCGCCTCTGCAGGTAGAGGTCGCGAGTGAACGAATAGGGATCGATCGCGGCCTGTGAAAGCAGGTCCGAGGCGCTTAGAAGATCGGCGCGTTTGCTGACAATACGAGTGCCGGTCACCGACACCTGAACGGCGACTGGTGCGGCCACGAACGGGTTGAGCAGAACGCCTACCGCGACGTCGCTGACATCCCGCACGCTGCTCGGGCCGAACAACGGCATCACCAGGTATGGCCCAATCGGTACGCCATAGTGCGCAAGCGTCAGGCCGAAGTCCTGATGGTGCTTGGGCAAACCCGCAGGCGTCGCCCAGTCGATCAGGCCGCCAATCCCCAAGGTGGAGTTGAACGCAAAGCGCACTACATCCTCGCTCGCGTCTGTCGCTTTCAGTTGCAGCAGGTCATTGGCAAAATTGCCGATATCGCCGAGATTGGAAAAGAAATTCCGGACTGCCGTCTGTACTGGCGTCGGCGTCACCTTCTGATAGGCGGTTGCTACTGGTTTGACCGCGTATCTGTCGACCTTGTCGTTGAACGAGTAGATGGTCCGGTTCATCGGTTCAAGCGGGTCGCCTGCGGTGCGCCCGGGCCCCGTTGCGCATCCCGATGAAAGAAGCACCGTGGTGGCGAGCGCCAGAGTATTCAGATCGCGCCTTTTCATCGGGGGACTCCCGGTACAAAAATGACAAAAGAGGTACTAGCCATGCGGCGCTGCGGCCGTGGCAAAGGTCAGTCGATGGGATGGTGTGACCGGAACACTTACCGGCCACTTACTGGCCGCCTGGCGATTACATTGCCGTCCCTTACCGCTAACACTCCGTGAATCGTTCTGATTGAAGCAGACGGCGCGATTCGGACGGTAAATGTCCGGTAGGTCGCCCAGCTGGACGATACGGCTGGCCATGGAGCCCTGGCGTGATGACCGATCAGGTCAAAACGATCTTTTGATACAAACAGATAGCAATGTCAGCAACAAGCAACCGTCGCAAGGAAGATTGCGATATCGGTGATCGCTGGAAATGGATAAGCCTTTTCACTACTCGGTCGGTTTGTACAAAAGGATTTCACATCCGGGTGTCGTGTCCTTGAAACGGATCGACATGCCGTGCATGCCCGCCACCGCCAGCACAAGGCTCAGGCCGAGCCCGCTGCCGGGCGTGTGACGGCTCGCTTCACCGCGATAAAAGCGCCGTAGCACCGCTTGCTGTTCGGCGGGCGCGATACCTGGCCCGTCGTCGGAAACGGTGATGCCTGCGCCGGTCTTGTTGCGGAACACTGTGATCCGCACATGGCCGCCGCGCGGTGCGAACTTGATGGCGTTTTCCACCAGGTTCGCCAATGCCTCGAATAACAGGTTCGGATCGCCCTGGATCTCAAGCGGCCCCGATACCGTTCGCTGCAATTCGAAGGCGATTTGCTTGTCTTCGGCAGTCGGATCGTAGAATTCGAAGACGTCGTCGGCGACAGCGGCCAGATCGACCGTTGCGAAACCCGCACGGCGCACGCCGCTTTCGATTTCCGAAATGCGCAGCAGCGCATTGAAGGTGCGCAGCAGCCCGCTGGTCTCGATGATGGTTTCATCGATCGCCGCGCGATACTCCGCTTCGGTTTTGGCGCGCCGCTGCGCACGTTCGAGTCCGCCGAGCATCCGGGTGAGCGGCGTGCGCAGATCGTGCGCGATCGCATCGCACACACCCTTGACTTCGTTCATGAGCCGTTCGATTTCGTCGAGCATGCCGTTCACGACGCCGACCAACCGATCCACGTCGTCCTGTTTCGAATGCATCGGCAAACGCCTGCTGAGATTGCCGGCGACGATTTCTTCGATCGAGGCGGTCACCGCGTCGAGCCGCCGCATCGCCGAAATGCCGATCAGGCTCGCGCCGACGAGGCCGATCACGAGCGTGATCATGGCGGTGGAAAGCAGCGCGTGCAGCAGTTCCTCGTCGAAGTGGTCGAGTTCGCGGGTGTTCTGGCATTGCAACGCGATGCGGCTATCCGGCACGCGCGCGGCAATGCATCGGCCGGGCGGGTGGCCGGGCAGCTTCGCGAGCCGCATGGAAAACGGTTGGTCGAACACGGGGATAGCCGGTTGATCTCCCGCGTAGCCGCCGGCAAGATGTTTTCCGGCAGCGTCGAACAGACCGAACGGGCGCTGGTGGCGCGGATCGAACTGGTTTTGATGTTCGAATCGCGCTACCAGTTCGTCCGGCTCTTCGCGTGTCAACTGTGCGTGCTCGCGCATCAGCCAGTCGTCGATGCGTTCCTGTTCGAAGCCGGTGATCTCGCGGTACAGGTAACCGAACAACAGTATCGCGATCACGCCGAACAGCATCAGGAACAGCGTGGCGAGGCGAAAGCCGGTGGTGCGATGCAGGTCAGTCAGGCGCATGGAGCATGTACCCCGAACCGCGCACGGTATCGATCATCGGAGCCGTCCCGTCCGGGTCGAGCTTCTTTCTCAGGCGACTGATATGCACGTCGATCACATTGGTCCGCTCGTCGAGCCGGTAATCCCACACCGCCTCGAACAGCATGGTGCGGCTCACCACCTGGCCCTCATGCTGCATCAGGTATTCGAGCAGCCGGTATTCGCGCGGCAAGAGCGACACCGGACGGCCGGCGCAGCTCACTTCGCGCTTTAGCGGGTCGAGACGCAATGGACCGACCTGATATTCCTGCACACCGGGCGCCGCTTCGCGCCGGCGCATCAGCGCGTCGAGCCGTGCGGTCAGCTCGATGAATTCGAACGGCTTGGTCAGATAGTCGTCGCCGCCGGCGCGCAAGCCGCGCACGCGTTCGTCGACCGCGGACAGGGCGCTCAGAATCAATACCGGCGTGACCACGCCGGCGCTGCGCAACGCCGCCAGCATGCCGAGCCCTTCGAGGCCACCCGGCAACATGCGATCGAGCACGATGGCGTCATAACTGTTGGCGACCGCGAGCATCAAACCGTCACGGCCCGTGCTCGCGGCCTGCACCTTGCAGCCGTGATCGGTGAGCGCTTCAACGATCTCCGCGAGGGTTTGCTCGTCGTCCTCGACGACCAATACATTCGACATGCCTTTTTCCAGAAGTGCGCGCGTGTCGAACGCACGCGAACCGCGCCGTTTACACTACGCTCGTACCTGCGATGTTCGCAGTATGCCGCGTGAAGCCGCACAGGCGTTTCGCGCCAACATGAAAATTTTTTAATGTAAGTCCTCATTGCCTGATTAGCGCATGCGAGTCCTTCTGATCGAAGACGATACGCGCGCCAGCCATTTCCTGGCGCGCGGGTTGAGCGAGAGCGGTCTCATTGTCGACGCGGTGGCCGACGGTGCGACCGGGCTCGCGTACGCGCGCGAGGGCATCTACGACGTGATTGTGGCTGATCGGCTTTTGCCGGCGCTCGATGGCATCGCCCTCGTGCAGCAATTGCGCGCAGGCGGCGATACCACGCCGCTGCTGATGCTGTCCGCGGTCGGCGGGTTGAACGAGCGCGTGGAGGGCATCCGCGCCGGTTGCGACGACTATCTTGTGAAGCCGTATGCCTTCGTCGAAGTGCTGGCGAGAATCGAGGCGCTCGCACGGCGCGCGGATCGCAGCAGGATGAGCGAGCGGCTCGAATGCGCGGATCTGATGCTCGACACGCGGGCGCGAACCGCGACGCGCGGCGGCCGCGATCTACGCCTGCAGCACCGCGAATTCCTGTTGCTCGAATGTCTGGCGCGACGCGAAGGGCAGGTCGTCACGCGCAGCATGCTGCTCGAGGCGGCGTGGAATTACGATTTCGAACCGCGTGGCAATATCATCGATATGCACATGCATCGCTTGCGGGCGAAGGTGGATCGCGATTTTCCGGTGGCGCTGATTCATACCGTGGTGGGTGCGGGTTATGTGCTGAACCCGGCACCTTAGCAGGTGCTTTGCGGCGACCTGGACGGCCTCGTGGATACGCGCTCCGACGGCGTGTTGCGGCGCATTAAATTTTTTTCATTATTGGGCGAAAGCGCCGACAGGACCCGCTGACTACTCTGGCGACATTCCCATGTTGCCGGAGTGTTCTCCAATGTCAGGGCTGTCCCGTCCGGCGCCTTTTTCGCGCGTCGTCAGTCCTCGTGCGCCTCATCGGGCCCTGCGTGCTGCCGCATGCGCACTCGGCGTCGCGGTTCTGGCCGGGTGCTCGCTCGTGCCGGCCTATCAGCGGCCGGTTGCGCCGCTCGCGCAGCGCTTCGACGGCGCGGCGAATGCTTCGCTCGCCGATACCGTTCCTGTAAAGAGCGGCTGGTGGCGCGAATATCACGACCCCGCGCTCGATGCGCTGGTCGATCGCAGTCTGCAAAACAACTTCACGCTGGCGTCCGCCATCGCGAGCGTAGAGCAGGCGCGCGGCAACGCCGAAAAGGCCGGGGCGCCGCAGTATCCGTCGCTGACGCTCGGCGCCACTTTCGACCGCGCTCACCAAGGCCGTGGCTCGACCACCAAAACCCAAAGCCTGTTCGCCGAAGCAAGTTACGAGGTAGATTTCTGGGGCTTCAACGCCGCCAACGCCAGCGCGGCCGACCTGCTTGCGCGCGCGTCCGAATTCGATCGCGATACGGTGGCTTTGACGCTGACCGCGTCGGTGGCGGACACGTATTTCCAGGTGCAGAGCCTGCGCCGCCGTCTGGCGATCGCACGGTCCATTTCCGACGATGCCGCGCACATTCTGCAATTGTTGCTCGCGCAACAGGAGGCGGGCGTCGCGACCGAGCTGCAGGTGCAGCAGCAGCGCAATGCGCTCGCCACCTTCCAGGCGGCGGTGCCGGCGCTGCAACAGCAACTGGACACCAACATCCATGCGCTCGCCGTGCTGGTGGGCACCGCGCCTGAGCAGTTCACGGTCAACGACACCGCGCTCGCTGGTATCGCCATTCCCCAGCCGCGTCCGAATCTGCCGGCCAGCCTGCTGGAAACGCGCCCCGATATCCGCTCGAAAGAAGCACAGTTGCAGTCGGCCAATGAGAGCGTCGGTGCGGCGCGCGCGGCCTTCCTGCCGAACATCGTGCTGACCGCCGACGGTGGGCTCAGCAGCAAGTCCCTTTCGCATTTCCTGTCGAGTCCGTTTGCGAGCCTCGCCACGTCACTGGCCGCGCCGCTGTTCGACGGCGGCGCGTTGCGCGGCCAGTTGCACGCAAGCCAGGCCGCCGAAGCCAAGGGCGTCGCCGATTACCGGCAGGCCGTGATCACTGCGCTGCAGGACGTCGAAGACTCGCTCTCGGCGGCGCAACAGCAGCAGCTCGCGGAGGCCGCCGACCAGACCGCCGCCGACGCTGCCCGCAAAGCCGCCACGCTCGCGCAAGCCCAATACGAGCTCGGTACCGTCGATTTTCTGACCGTACTCGACGCCCAACGCACGCTCTATCAAGCCGAAGACACGCTGGTGCAGGCGCGGCTCGCGCGCCTGCAAGCTTCGGTGAGCCTGTTTCGCGCGTTCGGCGGCGGCTTCGGCGTGACCGATAGCAGCACCGCTTCCACTTCTACGCCTTCCCGCTCATGAATCCTGCTGATAGTCCGAATTACGAGGCGCCTCGCGCGCGCCGTCGCGCGCCGCCCGTGGTGGCGTTCGCTGTCCTTGTGGTGATTCTTGTCGCGTGGTTATGGCCGAGGCATCCGGCCGTGAAGCCCGCAGCTGCGGTGCCGGTCAACGCCGGTCATCCGGTGAACCGGGATTTTCCGATTCGCGTGGCTGCGGTGGGTACGGTCCTCGCGCTCAATACCGTGGACGTCAAAGTGCGTGTGGATGGCCAGTTGCAGCGCGTGTCCTTCACTGAAGGGCAGGACGTGAAGGCAGGGCAGTTGCTCGCCCAACTCGACCAGGGTCCGCTCACTGCGCAATTGCATCAAGCGGAAGCGGCGCAACGCAAGGACCAGGCCTCGCTCGATAACGCGAAGCTCGATCTCGCCCGTTACTCGAAGCTCGTCGGCATTGGCGCGGCGACCACCCAGGCCGTGGACACCGCGAAGGCGCAAGTCGAAGCGCTCGCCGCTACTGTAGCGGCAGACGCAGCACTGGTGCAGAGCGATCGCCTGCAACTAAGCTTCACCACGCTATTCGCGCCTTTCACCGGCCGCGTCGGCGCGCGCGAGGCCGACATCGGCGCGATCGTGCATCCCACCGACACGACCGGTATCGTCACCGTCACACAAATGGAGCCGATTACCGTGCTGTTCTCCGTGCCGCAGGACGTGCTCCCCGACTTGCTCGCCAATCAGGCGGGCGCACCGTTGGCGGTGAACGTCACCACGCGCTCCGGCAGCACCGCGCTCGCCGACGGTACGCTAGTGTTCATCGACAGTACGGTCGACCCCACCACCGGTCAGATCAAACTCAAGGCTTCCTTCACCAACAAGGATCGCAAGCTGTGGCCGGGCGAACTGGTGAATGCGCGCGTGCTGTTGCGCACCGATACGCAGCGGGTTGCCGTGCCGAGCCGAGCGGTGGTGAACACGCAGAATGGTACGCAGTTATACGTGATCAACGCGAATGGCACGGCGCAGATGCGTCCGGTGAAAATCGGCGTGACGGTCGACGGAATGACGGAAATTCGCAGCGGTGTCGCGCCCGCGGATCTCGTTGTATTCGATGGACAAAGCCGTTTGAACCCAGGTGTGCGTGTGGCGGCCACCACGGTGCCGGCGGTGGCCCAGGCACCGGTCAACGGAGACTCGGCGGGCAGTCAGGCTAACCAGGACAATCCGTCATGAGCCTGATGGGACGGTTCATCGAACGGCGCATTGCGACCAGTTTTCTTGCCATCGCGGTGCTGCTGGCGGGTGCGGTGGCGTACTTCATGCTGCCGGTCGCGCCCTTGCCACAAGTCGATTTCCCGACCATCCAGGTCGTGGCGAAGTTGCCAGGTGCAAGCGCCGAGACCATGGCGACTTCGGTAGCGACGCCGCTCGAACGACAACTCTCGCTGATCGCGGGTATCACGCAGATGACGTCGTCAAGCTCGCTGGGTACCACCAACATCGCCGTGCAGTTCGATCTGTCGCGCGACATCAACGGCGCGGCGCAGGATGTGCAGACGGCGATCAATGCGGCGGGCGGCACCCTACCGAAGAATCTGCCGAATCCGCCGACCTATGAAAAGGTCAACCCGGCGGACTTCACCTTGCTGTCACTCGCGCTAACGTCGCCATCGCTCACGCTTACGCAACTCGACAGCTACGCAGAGGACTATCTGGCGCAGCAGATCTCGCAGTTGCCAGGCGTGGGTCTCGTCGATTTCCACGGCGAGCAGCGGCCCGCCGTGCGTATTCAGCTCGATCCCGACAAGCTCACCGCACGCGGCCTCACGCTGGAAGACGTGCGCTCGATCGTCGGCTTGCAGACGGTGAATGCACCCAAGGGCAGCCTGAACGGGCCGGATCGCTCGGTGATTTTCAATGCCACCGACCAGATCACGACCGCCTCGGCGTATCGCGATCTGGTGGTCGCGTACAAGAACGGCGCGCCGATTCGCCTATCCGATCTCGGCACCGTTCTGAACGCCGCCGAAGACAACCAGCAGGCCGCATGGCTTCAGCACGAACGCGCGATCATCCTCGATATTCACAAGCAGCCTGGCTACAACGTCGTGCAGACGATCGCCAACATCAAGGCAAAGCTGCCAGCACTCGAAGCGACGCTGCCCGCCGCCGCGCATTTGAATGTAGTGGGCGATCGCACGCAAACGATCAATGCGTCGGTGCACGACGTGCAGTTCACGCTGATGCTGACGGTCGCACTCGTCGTGATGGTCATCTTCTCGTTTCTGCGCAACGTGTGGGCGACGATTATCCCGAGCCTGACGATTCCTTTGTCGCTGGTCGCTACGTTCGGCGTGATGTATCTGCTCGGCTATAGCCTAGACAATCTGTCGCTGATGGGGTTGACCATCGCGGTGGGCTTCGTGGTGGACGATGCGATTGTCGTGATCGAAAACGTGATGCGGCATGTCGAAGAAGGCGTGCCGCGCATGAAAGCCGCGCTGCTCGGCGTAATGGAAGTGCGCTTCACCATTATCTCGATGACGATCTCGCTGATCGCGGTGTTCATTCCGATCCTGTTGATGGGCGGCATTGTCGGACGCCTGTTCCGCGAATTCGCGGTGACAGTGAGCGCGGCGATCCTGATGTCGGCGCTGGTCTCGTTGACCGTCACGCCGATGCTATGCGGCTGGCTGATACGTTTGCCTGAGCCGGATGACACAGGGCGGATGCGCAAGCTCGAAGCCTGGCTCGAACGAGGCTTTGTCGCGGTGGAGCGGCGTTACGAGCGAGGTCTCGATTGGGTGTTGAATTGGCCGAAACTGATGCTTGGCGTGACGATCGCGACGATCGTCGCGACGATCGCGCTGTTCGTCGTGATCCCGAAGGGCTTCTTCCCGCAGGAAGACTCCGGGTTGATCATGGGTGTCGCGCAGGCCGCGCCAGACATCTCCCCGCGCGCTATGTCTCTGAAAATGCAGCAACTGGGCAATATTATCGAAGCCGATCCCGCCGTCGACAACGTCTATTACTGGATGGGCGCGAATCCGACCGTGAGCCAGGGCCGCGTGATGATCAACCTGAAGGCGTTCGGTCAGCGCAAGGACAGCGCCGCGCAGGTGCTCAATCGTCTGAAGCCGCAGTTAGCGAAGGTGATGGGCATTTCATTGTCGATGCAGGTCCGCCAGGATATTCAGGTAGGTGGCCGTATCAGCGCCGCGCAGTATCAGTACACGCTGCAGGACCCCGATATCAGTGAACTCAATCATTGGGCTGGCGTGCTGACCGACAAGCTGTCGAAGCTGCCGCAACTCGCCGACGTCACTTCGGATCAGCAAGCTGCCGCGACCAGCGCGACGCTCGTGATCGACCGCAGTACCGCCTCGCGCTTCGGCATTACCGCGCAAGCCATCGACGACACGCTGTACGACGCATTCGGCCAACGGCAGATTGCCACGCTGTTCACGCAGCTGAATCAGTACCACGTCGTCGAGGAAGTCGATCCGAGCTTCCAGTTGACCACCGATGCGCTCGCGCACCTCTATGTTCGTTCGCCGCTGACGAACGAACTGGTGCCGCTCAACACGCTGGCGAAAATCGAAAACAACGTGTCGCCGATTTCGGTGAATCATCAGGGGCTGTTCCCGGCTGTGACGATCTCGTTCAATCTGGCGCCGGGGCAATCGCTCGGCAATGCCGTGACGGCGATTCATCAGGCCGAAAGCGCGGCAGGCAAACCCGACAGCTTGACGGGGTCGTTTCAGGGCACAGCGCAGGCGTTTCAGGCCTCTCTTGCCAGTGAACCGTATCTGATCGCGGCCGCGCTCGTCGTGGTGTATCTGATCCTCGGCATCCTGTACGAAAGCGCGATTCACCCGCTCACCATTATTTCGACGCTGCCTTCGGCGGGTGTGGGCGCATTGCTCGCGCTAATGCTGTGCGGCCAGGATCTCTCCATCATGGGGATGATTGGCATCATCCTGCTGATCGGTATTGTGAAGAAGAACGCGATCATGATGATTGACTTCGCGCTCGTGGCCGAGCGTGAGCATGGCTTATCGCCACAGGAAGCGATCCGTCAGGCATGCGTGCTGCGCTTCCGGCCGATCATGATGACGACGCTTGCCGCGCTGTTCGGCGCACTGCCGCTTGCGCTTGGGTCTGGCGCGGGCGCGGAACTGCGTGTCCCGCTCGGCATCGCGATTGTCGGCGGCCTGATCGTTTCGCAGATGCTGACGCTCTTCACGACGCCGGTTGTGCACCTGTGGTTCGACCGTTTGTCGCATTGGCTGGCGGAGCGGCGCGCGAAAGGCGATATGTTCGAGCGCGAATCGATAGGTTGAGTGCGGTCGGCAGCGTAACTGCCAGTGCTCGACTGCTGGCGCGCTCTTCCATGCTCAGCGTGCCATCCCAGCACGCATTTCAATTCTGTTGGACCGCCGCCGATCCGGCGTGACGGTCCCTACCTTCAGGCTGAACTCCCGGGGGGCGTTAATGCACTTTGTTTGCGACCTCCTTGGCGAGCAGGCGTTGCGCCTGTTGATCGCCCTTTCCTGCTTCCTGCGCGGTCTGAACTGACGTCTCGCTTGCTTCGGCCAACAAAGCACGTGCGGCGCTGCTGATGTTGACCGTATACGACGACGCTGACGAAGCGGACGTGCTGGTGCTCGACCCCGTAGCCGACGAAGCGCTCGTGCTCGATGCCGGCGCGCTCGACGCTGAACCCGATGTCGACGCGGCGGATGAGGCCGGCGCTTGTGCGGTGCTTTGACCGACTGCCTGAATGGACATTCAAATCTCCCAGTAGAAAAACGTGTGTACTGCGTTCTGTCTATCGGCCTCGATTCGGAGTGCTTGAGCAGTATATTTTTTCAAAATTTCCATCTTCTTAAGGATCTCATAAGGAGAATTAAGAAAAGGCCAAAAGAGAGTGTTGATAGAGGCGTCCCTTTCTTAAGATTGGCATAAGGTTTCTCATCGCATTGCGAGCCGTCACCATTCAGTCATCCGCGCATGTTTCTATCTATTACGTTTAATCACCGGCTACCTCGCAAAATGTCGGTATCCCTGCCTTTCCACCCCGTATGAATGTTTCAGGAGACAAACATGCCGAGCGTTCGATCTGTTCACGCAGTAAGCCGCATTTTTAGCCGCACCGCGCTCGCGTTCGCCGCTCTCTGTTTCGCGGCCGGGAGCGCCGACGCGCAAACCTCGGCGAAGCCGATCGTCACTCCGGGTTTTAGCCTGACTGTGTTCGCAGCGGGTTCCGGCGGGTTGATGAGCGCACCGGATTCACTGGCCGTGCTCGATGGTCACGTTTGGGTTGGCTATGCAAACAACGGCGCCCCCGACGGCTCGAATGGCGCGATGAGCGCGATTGTTGAATACTCGTCAGACGGCAGTGTCGTGAAGACTTACCAGGTCGCGGGACACAACGATGGCCTGAAGGTCAATCCGTACACGCGAGAGATCTGGGCGATGCAGAATGAGGATGCGAATCCAAACCTCGTCATCATCAATCCCTCAACCGGCCAGGCATCCAAACCGTATTCCTTTGGCAAGACGCTGCACGGCGGCGGTTACGACGACATCGTGTTCAAGGACGGCCAGGCCTACTTCAGCGCGTCCAATCCCTCCCTTAACAGTAGCGGCAAGAATATGGGGCCCGCGATTGTCCGCGTTGTGCACCTTGATGCAAACACCTACACGATCGACGTCACTCCGGTAATGCGCGGCACATTGGACGCCAGCAACATTCCGTTTGGCACGGTGGCAACCCTCAACCTGACCGATCCGGATTCGATGACGCTGACGCCGTCGGGTGATGTGCTGCTCGATGATCAGGGGGATGGTCAGCTTGTCTTGTTGCGCTTGTCGGGCGATGAGCCGCGAGTGCAATATCTTCCGCTTCTCGGCAACGTGCAGGTTGACGACACGGTATTCGCCACTGCGCGACGGGGCTATCTGCTCGTGTCCGATACGAAGGCGAACGTGGTGTACAAGATTAGTGCCAATGTCTGGCAGCGCGACGCGGCGTTCTCCGCATCAACGGGCGTGGCCGCTACGAGTAGCACGCCGACGGTGCCGGCTTATGTAGGCCAACTTGATTTGCGTAGCGGGGCAGTCCTTCCTCTGGTGACCAATCTGGCCAGTCCGCACGGCATGGCCTTTGTACCGACAGACGACCAGCAGTAACGGCCGCGCTTTATTTGCCGGATGACGTGATCGCCGTAAGCAGCTGCGCGGCGATTGCGTTGGCCGAACGCCCGGTTGTCCGCTGGAGCGGACGCGGTCATGGAGCTAGCGCGATCCACTTGCCGACCGTATCGCTTCCTCAAGCGATTCCCAGTGCCTGCAATATCGGTAGGTGTATTTCAGCAAAGCGATTCGCTTTCGCAATCAGATCGTCGCGGGTGTTCAGCGGGCTAACGGCAACACCTTCCATGGCATGAGCCGGCGTGAGGCTCGTGTGTAAAGCAGCTTCGGCGAATTCGGCCCACTGTGCGGGTTCCCTTAAATGACGTCGCCTCGCCAACAGGAAGAGCTGCGGCACACGGGGAATCAAAACACCCGATCCGGACACCGGGCTGACGAGGAATTGTACGTCCCCGTGCTGGAGCGCCTGCTCGCAAATGGCGGCGTTCAGCCTGTCCGATGACGGACGAGCGAGCTCGATGTGCGCCTCTTCCTGTACATTCAGCAGCACCCCGGCCCCTACTAGCAACGTTACGGCCTTGACGATGAAGGGGAGCGTAATCCCGCGTCCGCGGACGCTGTTTTCGATATCGACGAGGCGTGCAGGTTGATGGCTGGCAAGCGCGTCGAGGATCGGACCATATGAGCTTTCCGGTAGCGTCGCTTCTCCCAGCGCACCGCGTATCTTCAGCAGGACTGAAGCCCTCGGCAGCGCCAGCATGACGCGATGCGCGCGCAGCGCCGTCTGCTGCGCATCCTCACCGAGTGTTTGGCTCCCTTTGACCCAGTAATCTCGCCGCATCGACCGGTTGATGCAAAAGTCCCGTACGGTCTCAAGTAAAGCGGTATCTGGAACGCCCGCCAACAAGGCGCGTTGAGCTGGGTTGAGATTGATCTCGTCAACGTGATCGCGATAGTCAGCAGAACAGCCATAAGTCAAACCGCTCGCGGCAAGCGATGATGTGACCTGCGAGAAAGTCATGGGCTGCCAGTCACGATTGAAATATTCGTGCGCGAGGTAGTGCGTGTTCTCCTTGGACAATGCGTCGACACGTTCAGCCAACTGCGGGTTGACCACTGCGTAGCCGGGCTGCGTCGCAACCACGGACTTCACGAAGTCCAACGCCGCAGCAATGTGCGTCTGGACTTGCGTTTCGGCGGGTACGCCGCCGTGTTCATTCAACCGCGCGCTCACCTGAAAATGACAGTTCATCAATTCGCGCACCGGCAACATCGTGGCCCACCCGGGCTGGGTGTTATAGCTCATATACACGACGCCGCCGTCATTGAGTTTGCGTCGAATGAAATCGGCAATAAGCGCGCGATTTTCGTCGGAAATCCAGCTCCAGATACCATGCATGCCGATGAAATCAAATTTCGGCAATTCGTCTCGCCTACAGAATTCTGCGAAGCTTTCGGCGAACAAGCTTGCCTGGGATCCTGCGCACTGTGTCAGTTGCTGGGCAAAGCTCGCATGAGACGGGTTGAAGTCAGTACCGAACCATCTTGTAGTTGACCCGGCTGCGTGGATATTCACGCTGACGCCGTGGCCGAATCCTAGCTCGCAGGCGGTACGCAGGGTCGGAGGGGCGATTCCCGACTGTAGCAACGGAAGTCTAAGACGTAGCGGATCCAGTTCGTCGCAATAGCCGTACGTGTACGCAATACCATCAATGCTGCCGGCTTCCCACTCACTCACGTTCTAGCTCTCGTTTTCTTGAAGGATCGCCGTGCTGGAATGACGGCTTCCCAACCCACTTGCAGCAGAGGCCGGGCGATATGGTCAACGTCGCAGCGTGCGGATCGCCTTGCCGTCGGATCGGCTTGATGCGAAGCCTCTCATAGCGCTGACCCCTTTGTCTATCCTCAGTCCGAAGACAGACATTCCCAAGCGTTTCCCCGCTCCGACAGCAGGTCCTTCAGGTTCTCATAAGGTAGCGTCCCTAACATTCATGCGCCGACGGCGATGCCGCTCAACTGCTGGTCGGCTGATCCGGGATGAGGTTCGAGTCTTTGGTCATTCGACACACCTCGTTATCCAATCAAGATTCGTCCTTCGACATGAATAGTTCCGACTCCCAGCTGCAATCCGATGTGTGGTCCGATTGGCTGTTACATATCCGGCACGGAGATGACCCAGGGCACGAACGAGCTCTCCATGTCGAACTCAAACATCATGTGGACCGCGTTCTGGCCGGCGCGAGGCTTGCCCCTGGCATGACGCTCGCCGACATCGGTACCGGCGATGGGCTGATCGGTTTAAGCGCGATCGACCGCATAGGCCCATCGCTGCGCGTGCTTATGACGGATATTTCGGCACCTCTGCTTCGTCACACTGAAGCACTCGCAGTTCAGCGGAACATCCAGGATCAGTGCGTCTTCATCCAAGGCTCCGCCGAATCACTCGATGGCATTGAGGATGGCGCTGTCGATGCAGTCACGACACGGGCCGTTCTCGCGTATGTCCCGGACAAGATGGCCGCCCTGCGGGAATTTCATCGGATTCTCAAGCCCGGTGGCCGGCTATCGATCGCCGAACCGATTTTGCGCGACGATGCAATCGAAGCAAGCTCGCTGCGGAAAATCGTTGAAGGTTTGCCCGAGAAAGCGGGGGACAACTTCTTCCACCTGCTGCATCGCTGGAAATCCGCTCAGTTTCCCGATACCGAGGAAAAAATTTCTGCGAGTCCGATTGCCAACTACGGCGAACGCGATCTGGTCCGCTTCGCTTTAGATGCGGGGTTCGCGGATATTCATATGGAGTTCCACATTGATGTCCGTCCGGCCGCGGTCACCTCCTGGGACGTGCTGCTTGGCAGCTCGCCGCACCCCTGGGCTCCGCGGCTCGGCGACATTCTCGCAACGCAGTTCACGTGGACGAACGACTATTCTTCGAACAGATCCTCCGCCCGCAAGTTGAAGGTCGCCGGTTGGTCACGGCCGAGCGCACCGCTTACCTTACCGCGCTAAAGGTGCTTCGCTGACGCACATAGCCGCTTCGATTGCATGGCTCATGTTTCAGTTCGGGAACGCCCGTAGCCCGAGGACCATTGCCGAACCATTTTGACGGCGGCCGGCGCATTGGGTGTCTCACGTAGCACCCATGTTTGCCCGGGAAGATACGGCCGATACGCCTTAGGTCGGCCGTACTTCGTCGTCTTCCGTCAATCCAGCCGCAGATGTTGCAGAAAGGACAGATCCGCGTCATCCCGATCTGTCGACTGGCTGACGTGCTCCCATGTCGCGGTGGCCTTGTCGCGAGCCGCTTCCGCCATGCGAACGGCGAACAGTGCATCACTTCCCAGCAGCAAATGATTGGGAAGTTCGTCCTTGCGGGACAGATCGAAAATCACTTTCGCGTATTTGCTCAAGTCGCCGATCTCGTTACCGGCCAACCGTTGCGCCATCGACAGCATGTGCCCGACACTCGCTTCGTAGTCCGGCATGATCGTTGGGGCATGTTTCGTCGCGAGCGGCGCCCAGTTGGTCGGCATGCTCCCCGGTTCGACAGCGACCACTTTTACACCGAACCCGGCGACCTCTTTCGCGATCGCCTCAGTGAAGCCGCCGACCGCGAACTTGGCGGCATGGTAAGCGCTCATGCCGGGCGCACCGAGTCGGCCCGCACCCGACGAGATGTTGATGAAGTGCCCCGAGCGCTGCAGACGCATGACCGGTAAAGCGGCGCGGGTCAGGTTGACGACGCCGTAAAAATTCGTGTCGATCTGCGCCTTGAAGTCGTCCTCGCCCATCTGCTCGAACGGCGCAACGGAGCCGAACCCCGCATTGTTGACCAGCACGTCCAGTCTGCCGAACGTATCGACCGCAAGCTTGACGGCGGCCTGCGCGGCCACCGCATCGGTGACGTCGAGCGTAGCGACCGCGATCCGGTCGCCATACCGCGCCTGAAGCTCGGCAAGCAGTTCAGTCTTTCTCGCCGTCGCGACGAGACGGTCACCATGGTCGAGAACGACCTCGGCGATTGCCCGGCCGAGACCATGCGCGCTTCCTGTGATCAGCCATGTCTTTGCCATTTTCATTTCCTGTTTCAGGTGGAAGAGCACTACACTCTAAGGGCGTACCACACTACATAGTCAATAGCTCAATCATGCTAATTTCGGATTTTGCCCGCGCCAACGGACTGTCCCGCGAGACGGTGCGCTTCTATGTGCGCCTCGGCCTTCTCCGGCCAACCACGAGCAGCAAGGGAGGCCGCCGCCCCTACCAGCTCTTCACTGATGAGGATCGCCAGGCCGCCGAGGTGATTCGGGTGGGTCAGTCCCTCGGCCTGTCGCTCAAGGAAATCGCCGCCCTGGATACGGAACGTCGCGAAAACGGCATCCCGCCCGATCGTCTGACCGACATCCTGAAGGCACAACTTGCCGGACTGGAAGCGAAGGCGGGTGAGTTGGACACGATGATCCGCTTTGTACGGGCGAAGATCGAGTGGCTGGCAGCCGGAGGACACGGCCCCCATCCGAATCTCGGGCGATGCGGATGCGACGCTGCTCCCTGAAATCAAGTTTTCGATCCGTCCACGAGAATGAGATACATATTGCCTTGCGCCGCTATCTGCTCTCGGTTCGTTGGCCAAGCTCGGTCACGTACTGCGTGACACCTTCCCAGATGAAGAAGGTTCGTTGACTAATCGAATAGCCGCACGCGATCCCATTAACGACAGGATGGCAGTGAGCATCTGTGCGAGTCGGGTGAGCGTGCGTGGAGGCCACATGCCAGGGATGGTTCAAGAGGAGTGAACTTCACGTTCATATGCCTGTATTCCGATGGATTCCGCCAGTCTCGATGACCATCAGGAACACGTTTTGACGATAGGTGAACGCGTACGCAAGATGCGTGTGAGGATGTTGCATCGGAGCGAATCAAGTTGACGAGGCCGCCTTGAGACCTGCTTCAGTGGTCAGAAACGGACTGACCGTTGCGATGGCGCGGCTCACGTATTCGTCTTGCTGACCCACCGGGGCGGCATACCGAATCACAGTGGCAGCCTGTTCTATCCCCAACATGCTTCCGATGATCCACGCCGCGATGTATTGGGAAGCCAGGCAGCCACCTGCCGTTGCCACGTTCCCCAGAGCATGAAAAGCCTGGTCCGAGACGCCTGGCCCTTGCCGGGTGAGCAGGGGTTCAGTCATCAGATCGGTGCAAACCGGCTCACCCGAGAACAGGCCGAGAGCCGACATAATCAGTGCTCCAGAGCACTGGCCAACAAGGAGTTGGCGAGCAGGATCGACGTTCATGCGGGCTAACATCGCGGGGTCCTCGGCAATCTCGTCGGTCTTCATCCCGCTGCCAAAGATGACCGCATCCGCTTCGCCGGCAAATTCCAATGGCTTCTGGACCTCAACCACGATCCCGTTCCTGGACGTCACCTGGTCCGCGGCGCCGGTGATGTAAGCACGCCGTCCCCGGCCACTCAGGCGATTGAGCAGGGTGGCCGACACGAATGAGTCAATTTCGTTAAAGGCATCGAACGTCAAGACAGCGATCTTCATGGGCGCTCCGTCGATTCATGCTGCTCCTTTACCACTGGATGAGGACACCCCCCCGATCAGAAGCGCGGTCCCAATCAGGCGGGGGAGATCAATCGGGTGTTCGGCGAGGCCCAACCATCCGAAATGGTCGATCGTCACCAACCCGGCCCATATCGACCTGTTTCGTGCCGTTATGCGTCACGGCGGGATGACGAGAGCCGCGGAAGCACTTGGCATCGGCCAGCCTCATGTCAGTCGCGCGATTGCGCAGCTCGAAGCGGACCTTGGCTTTCCGCTGTTTGTACGAGGGCATGGGAGCGCATTGCAGACCAAGGAGGGAGAAGCGTTCTCGCGCGAAGTCGAGCGGACCTATGCTGGACTCGATCAGCTTCGGCAGGCGGGGCGCCAGATGCCGCGACCCAAGGCAC
Source organism: Paraburkholderia aspalathi (assembly GCF_900116445.1). GTDB lineage: Bacteria > Pseudomonadota > Gammaproteobacteria > Burkholderiales > Burkholderiaceae > Paraburkholderia > Paraburkholderia aspalathi. The sequence goes on along the minus strand of NZ_FPBH01000003.1, from coordinate 530,536 downwards.
TTCGGCTCTCTATGCTCCGACGTGTTCCAGCCTATCTCGCGTGTCTGCAATCGCAGCCGATAGACCAACTCCCGCTTGCCCCGCACGCACTCACATGCGCTCCATCTTTCGCATCCGCTTCGCCTCATACATCGCCTGATCTGCCCGATCAATGAGTGTTGTCATCTCGACGCCATCGTCGGGAAGAACAGCAGCGCCCACACTGACATCGAGGTCGAGCGCGCGCCCCTCGAACTCAAAGGGCTCACGAACCTGCTCGACCATACGCATGCCCAGCCTCTCGGCATCTGCCTTGGAGTGGATACCGGGCAGGATGACGGCGAACTCGTCGCCACCCACGCGCGCCACCGTGTCCGAGCACCGCGCTGTCTTGTTCATGCGTAGCGCCGCTTCCCTGATCGCCGCGTCGCCCGCGCGGTGGCCATAGCGGTCGTTGATGGGTTTCAGGTCGTTGAGGTCCAGATTGAGAATGCCGAGCGTCGCTGAAGCTCGTTGAGCTTGCTGAATCGCCTGCCGCAACCGGTCGTAAAACAACGCGCGGTTCGGCAACCCCGTGAGCGCATCGCGCGTAGCCAGATAATAAAGCTCGCTGGTTGCGTGCCTCGCTGCGTGAAACATCGCGGCAGCGATCAGTTCTGACATCAGTTCGAGCGCGCGAATATTTTCGTCGGTGAACGCGTTAGCCGCTGCGCCCACGACCTTCAGCACGCCCACCGTCGTATCGACATGCCTGAGTGGCGTGACGATCATCGAGCGCAGGCCCACTCGCCGACACGCCTCACGGTCGACGCGTGGATCGATTTCCGAGTCCGCACATCGCAGGATGTCGCCGGTTTCCACGCATAGACCGGACAGACTGCCGCTGCGTTTGAGCCGCAAACCCAGCAGCGAGGAAGCAATGCCCGAACTCGCGCGGTAGACCATTTCATCGCCTTCAGCAAGCTCGACCACCGCGCCATCGGCCTGCGGGACACGCTCGGTGACAAAACTCATGACACCGCCAAGATCCAGTCCGAGCTTGGCAATCTCCGTCTGTGCCCGCACGATCGCCAGAAGCGTTTCGTTGTCGGGTACAACGTCGTTGAAGGGTGTCTGCAAGGGTCTCTCCGAGGGCAAATTGTTCGCAGACATTCTACGGGACAAATATTCCATGGCCGACCTGCGAATGGCTTATGGATGTGGATCATCCGGCCGCCGCACCCTCAGCCCAGCGGGCAACCACGTAGTAAAGCAGGCGCATCGGCGTAGGAACGAGTGCGGTCCGGGATTTCCTGACGTTATTTTCTGCAAAGCCTTACAGGCCCGCCGTGGGAACGAAACTTCATCAGGCCCAAGCAACGTAGTTGAGAGCCATTCAAGAATGCCGTCGTTTCGTCTCAACTCGATGCGCAGTTGAGCCCAGGCGTTAGCCGGCATTGCCTTGAGCGGCTTTCGAAACGCTTTCCCATTGCCGCCACGTGGCGAGCCGATCCGCGTAGGCATGTTCTGCGATCTGGAGGGCAGTGTCGCCAAGCAACAGACGCAACGGCGGGGTCTGTGCGTCGACAACCGCGAGAATCGCCTCGGCTGTGGCCTCGGCGTTACCGAGGGCGCGTGAGCCATGGGCTGCCGCTAGCTTCTCGCGCAAGCCGCTGTACGCGTCCAGCTTCGTTGCGTGATGAGCGGATGTGCCGCGCCAGTCGGTGTCGTAGCCGCCGGGTTCGATGAGCGTTACCTTGATGCCGAAGTCCGCGACTTCCTTGGCAAGCGCATCGCACAAACCTTCGACCGCCCATTTGGATGCAACGTAGACGCCTGCCGTGGGGAAAGTGATCACGCCGGCAAGACTGGATACTGCGAGCACGTGACCGCCACCTTGTGAACGTAGTAACGGCAACGCGGCCTGAATGACCCACAGCGAACCGAAGAAATTCGTCTCGAACTGCGCGCGTGCCGTCGCTTCATCTGTTTCCTCGATAGTGCCAAACAGGCCATAACCCGCATTGCTCAGCACCACGTCCAGGCGACCAAAGTGACGATGCGCCTGTTCGACCGCGGCGAACACGGCGCCGCGATCCGTGACGTCGAGTGCGAGTGGAAGAATCGCGTCGCCGTACGATTCGACGAGATCATTGAGGTTCGCAATGTCCCGCACTGTGGCGGCGACACTGTCACCGCGTGCGAGAGCGGCCTCGGCCCAGACGCGGCCGAATCCGCGTGAGGTACCTGTGATGAACCAGACTTTCTTACTCATATGCATTAGTTCCGAAAGAGGCCGGATCACCAGCCTGGTTTTAACCGATACCGCTGCCATCGTTAATCTAACAGTGGTAGGTTGGTATTCTAGGCTAACAGTGTTAGTCGTCAAGGGAAATTGTGAAGAGAGTGAGGCTCGATGCCGAATGGCGGTGGCGGTGACGCCTGCGCGGACAGTTCCGGCAGGCAGCGCACGCAAGTGGGGGAGAACAACAGGATGGCGCCGCGTGGTCTGGGGAGTCGGCAGACCAGCGGGCAGCGAGCTTTACCGCTAACCTAGCAGGCGCGCGAATTCGGCGCTGACGTCGGCTTCGTTATCGACGATCCGGAGTTGTTAGTCTATCAAGACTCGGCGATCCTGCTTTTGAACCCCCGGATCAGCAGGTCGAGACCCAATGCGAAGCGCTGGTCGAAGTTGTGATTGAAGATGTCGTCGGCCGCCTCGTATGCGTGGGGATAGCCTGTGTTCGCTAACGCCATGAACGCGGCTCGGCGCGCATCCATGTCGATGTCGTTGTCTGTGCCAAGCGCCTGTTCTTCCATCACGAATCCGAGCACGTAGTAGAGCACGCTGAACGAACCCCATGAGGACAGCCGGGTGTTTGCGCCGGCCTCGGCCAGCGTGGCCATCATCGCGTTGCCGACTCGCATGACATTTTCGGCCACGCCATAACTGCCGGCGAACACGCGCGCGCCGTCCCGATGCTTCAACATCGCGCGGCGGATTTCGACCGCGATATGGCGCAACCGCTCTTCCCACTGGTGATGACGCGGCGCCTTACGCGCGACGTTCTCCATAAGCATATCGGCCATGCCGTCCATCAGTTCCTGCTTGTTCGCAAAGTGCCAGTACAGCGAGGCTGCCTTGATATCGAGCGCCTGCGCAAGCTTGCGCATTGTTACACCCTCGATTCCAAGCTCATCGAGGAGGTCCATTGCAACCTGGATGACCTGTTCTTTCTGTATTGCCATGAGGGCCTTTTTTGAATGTTGAGGGTATCGAGACTTGCTGCCGCTATTGAGTGTGCGTGGAGATTCTACATTCTAAGCTAACAGTGTTAGTAGCCACTGACGGTTATCGCAGGCGCGCGGTTGCAAAGAAGCAGTTGGAGGCTCGGTGAAGTAAGCAATGGCACGCATTGCACGAACCCAGGACCCGGCATACGGCGCCTATCGACGATAGTTTCAGTTTACTATCTAACACCGTTAGATTAAAGTCCGCGTATTTACTTTGAGGAATACCGTTGATATGAATACGTCGTTCGAAGTTGTGGTGGTGGGAGGCGGACCGGTCGGTCTGTGGTTGGCATGCGAATTGCGGCTTGCAGGGCTAAGCGTCGTCGTGCTCGAAAGGCGCACGAAATGCGTCGAGCAATCACGTGCATTGACCATCCACGGTCGTACGCTGGAGGTGTTGTCGCTGCGAGGAGTCGAGGATCGTTTCATTGCGACTGGCAAGCCGATCACGGCGGGCCACTATGCGGTTCTCGACACAAGACTTGATTTCAATATTTTCGACAGCCGCTTTTCCTACACGCTCTTTATTCCGCAGAAAGCAACCGAAGAGATCATCGAGCAGCGGGCGCTGGAACTAGGCGTTGATATCCGCAGAGGCGCTGTTGTCGAAGGCATGACAGTCGATTCAGGCTCGGTCAGCGTTCGTGGGGCGGGACCCGAAGGTGCTTTCGAGCTGACCGGCGCCTATGTCGTAGGAACCGATGGTGCTCGCAGCATTGTCAGACGAGAGGCGGGTATCGATTTCGTGGGACATCCGGCGACAGCGATGGCATTGATGGGGGACGTCGTGCTGGATGCGCCGCCCAGCGTACCCCTGTTTTCCGAATTCAATGAACGGGGCAGCGTGATGGTCGCGCCATTGGGTGACGGTCGCCACTATCGCATCGTTCTCAATGAGGCCGTGGATCGCGGCGTGACGCGCGACGACCCCGTGACGTTCGAGGAACTGACCAGCGTGACGAGGATGATCGCCGGAACGGACTTTTCAGCCCGGGACCCACTGTGGCTTTCGCGGTTCGACAACGAGACCCGGCTCGTTTCTCACTATCGCCGGGGGCGAATTTTTCTCGCCGGCGATGCAGCGCATATTCACCTGCCGGCAGGCGGGCAGGGCATGAACGTCGGCATCCAGGACGCAATGAATCTCGGTTGGAAACTGGCGGCAGTCGTTAAAGGAGAGGCACCCGAATACCTGCTCGATACCTATGAGCAGGAACGCAGGCCGGTGGGTGCCTATCTTCACGATACGACGATGGCGCAAGGCTACTTGATCACCGGCTTCTCACCTCATGGACGCGCTTTGCGAGACGTATTCAATGACATGCTCAAGAACCCCGAGATCAACGCTTATTTTGCACGGCAGGTTTCTGGCTTCGGTGTGCGCTATCCCGAAGCGCTGCCTGGTTGTGCTGGATCGAGTTCGTCCCTGCTGGGAAACCGGATCCGCGATACTGAACTTCAGTTGAAGAATGGAGAACGGACGAATTTGTATTCGCTTCTCAGCGCGGGAAAATGGGTTCATCTCGCATTTAACGCTGGCGCGCAAGTGGCGATACCAGAATGGCTTCCGACAGACGCGGTAATTTTTGAGGAAGTGAGGGGCGTCGAGCATGCTTCGATGTTCTCTGGGTTGAAAGCGATACTGATACGCCCGGACGGGTATGTTGCCCAGAGTGCAGAGGAACGTCACGTCGACGCTGCTTAGCACGCAATCGAGTAGCACTTATGTTCATGCCACAATACACGCGTCAACACGCCCACATGAGAGGAGTCAGGTTTGAGCAAGAGTGCCGCGGCGACCACCGAGACATGGCATATGGATGACGCCACGGCGGGCGTGTGGATTCGTGCAGCCCATCTCGGCCGGAAGATAAAGGTCGAGAAGGGCAACATGATTTATCGTCAAGGCGAGCTTGGTTTCACCTTTTACTTTCTGCTTTCCGGTCGTATCCAGGTTTCGATCTTTCAGAGTGACGGCGCCGAGTTCATGCTTGAAATGATGGGGCCGTGGTCGATGTTCGGCGAAAGCCCCGCTATGGATGGCTTCCCGCGCATCGCCACAGCTATCGCAGCCGAAGACTCGGAACTGATCGAGTTCGACATCAGGGTTATCACCGGGGCAATTCCGTCCTGTCCAGAACTTGCCATCTCACTGATGCGCATCGTTGCGCTCAAACAGCGGATTCTGGCGTCCCGCATCCAATACCTCGCGCTTCCAAAGCCGGAGATGCGAATCGGGGAGCTACTGGGACGGATGGCCGAGCTGTACGGCGAGAAGCGCGAGGACGGCACGCTGATATCCATCCCTCTGACTCATGAGCAGATCGCCGCCATGACGGGGGCGACCCGGGTCACCGTCACCCGTGCACTGAAGCGCTTGACGACGCTCGGCGCAATTGAACTCCGGCAACGTCGTATCTGGGTGCTCGACTCGTCCAAACTTCTCGGTTGATTTGGTATCACGCTATACAGACGGCAGCTTAGCTGGTCACCTAAAGTGGTCACGTTGGAATCAATTTCCCGTACTACACCAGTTGATTGAAGGACTGCCATGAGCAAAATCGAGCGCCTGCGTCTTCCTGACGACGACGCAACCTTTGGAAGCAATCGCATTTTCGACCTGTTCCAGTACTCGCCGGCCGTGACGGCTAACGGGCTGGTCTTCATCGCTGGCCAAATCGGCTTGCGTGCCGACGGGTCGATTCCGGAAGATCCGAAGGAACAGATCGACGTTGCATTCAAGCGTATCGAAGCCGTGCTCAAGCATATGGGCCTCGATTTCACGGATGTCGTCGAGCTCGTTTCCTATCACGTCGATGTCGGCTCGCAACTCTCCACGTTCCGCGAAGTAAAGGAGCAATACATTCGCTCGGACTTCCCGGCGTGGACCATTCTCGGTATCGCCGCGCTGGCTCGCCCTGAGCTTATCGTCGAGATCAAGGTGGTCGCTGCGACCCGCAAGTAAGTTCCACTTTCGCCGGCCGCGGCCTGATTGTCGAATGAGAGCGTGCTCCCTTGGGCTCGATCTACGACATATATTTTGGATTACTACTTGGTATTATGACCACTCGAGTGAAAACTAACGGATTCGCGTTCGTCGAGTTCGTCTCATCCCAGCCGATGGAACTCGTCGAACTCTTCGAGAACCTTGGCTTTCGCCTTCGCGGCAAGTCGAAGAGCGACATGCTCCTGATGACTCAAGGCGCAGCCGTGTTCATTGTTAACGGGAATCCGAACGCGTTCGAATCCCAGCACGGTGCGTCGGTGCGTGCGATTGGAATTCACGTCAACGACGCGAAGGCAGCACACGAGCAGGCGTTATCCGGCGGTGCTGTCAGCGCGTCTGCGGAACAGGAGGGCGAGTTTGTCCTCGACACGCCGACGATTCTCGGTATCGGAGATAGTCTCGTGTACTTCGTCGACCGCGACTTCCGCGAAATCTTCTCGCTTCCAGTCGAAGCCAGAAACACGCAGGAGGGTGATGCCAATATCCTGGCCGTCGACCATACGTCGAATATTGTGCACCCCAAGAATCTTGATTTGTGGGCCAACTTCTACCGCGACACGTTTGGGTTCGCTGAGAAGCAGTATCTCGAAGTCAAAGGCCATATGTCCGGAATGCGCGCGCGCTCAATGGTGAGCCCGTGCGGTCGTGTATCGATTCCGGTGGCTGCCGCCGCTCATGACCAACCCGGCGTGCTCAACCAGAACGATGAATTCATCCGTGACTACGGTGGCGAGGGAATTCAACACATCGCGCTGCAGACGTCCAACATCGAAGACACGCTTCAAAAGCTCAGTGCTGCCGGCATCGAGTTCATGGCGGCGCCATCGCAGAGCTATTACGACGGAATAGATGGGCGTCTTCCGGGGCACGGTCTTGACATCGAGCACCTGGCTGAACACGGCATCCTGGTCGACGGCAAGAGTCCGCAGAAGATTCTGCTGCAGCGTTTCACGAAGCGCCAGATAGGCCCGGTCTTCTTCGAAATAATTGAACGCCGCGGTGAAGACGGGTTCGGCGAAGGCAATTTCAAGGCCCTGTTCGAATCGCAGGAGAAAGATCAGCAACAACGCGGCTCACTTAATTGACCACCGCGTAGCAGAGAACCCACGGTCCCTGCTGTGGACCCTTTCACTGACCACCTTGAAGGAATGAAGCCATGACAGAACAGAACATTCGGGACCATCTCCTTTCCCGATATAACGGATGGATGACCGCAATAGCAGAGAAGAACATCGACGCGATAGCGTCAATTTACGCGAGTGACGCCGTTTATATGCAACCGGGACAGCCGCGGCATGTTGGCAAGGACGCGGTTATCGCCGTATGGCGTACCTATTTCACGCGCCCTGACTTCAGGGCGCTCTACAGCCCCACGCTGACAGTATCCGCGAGTCTTGACATCGCCTATGACGTCGGCAGTTACGTCATCAGCTTGACGCGGGATGGTGAGCCGGTGGAAATCCGTGGGAAATACGTGGTGATATGGAAGATGGAGAAGGGCGATTGGGTCGTTGCCGTCGATATCGATAACACCGACCACCCGGTGTGAGTGTTGTCGCGCAGCACCTGAACGAACAGGTCGTCGCCTCAGGCGACAAAAAGGGATCGGGGAAAAATCCTGGCGGGCCGCCTGCGCTTGAAAGATCCCTGCCTACGCCGTATATGTTGCGTCAATTAGATGCATGAACGCATATTATGCATACAGTAGGTACGTGTGCATGAGCATTATTCGGCTAAGCCTAATTTCCTTTCCGCACTCTACCCGCCGGGTAACCCCATATCCCACCAACCAAGCGGGTTAACCCCGCTTGGCGTCAAGCCAAAACGATCCTAACGTTACACACATTGATTGAACGACCGGACGGTTTATTAATGTCCGACCCGCTCAATCAGGCGGATGTGTTCCTTCAGATTACCCATCTACTTCCCGTTGCCGGGCAGCGATCCTGCTCGTCCCGACGAAAGCGAAGAACCCGACTCTCCGGCCGCGACGGCAATAAATACGACACCTATATCTGGAGATACCAACGTGAAGAGCTGGATTGAATGCAATGCCAGGCGACTCGTTGTCGCACTGGCGGTGGGAGGGTGCGTCCTCGCACTTTCGGGGTGTGGCAGTTCTGACAATGTCGCGTCGCCGGCGCCAGTCGACTATGCAGCGCTGTGCACGAAAATAAACGGCCAGCAGTTCAATGGCATTACGGTGACGGCAACTTCACGCATTGCTGCCGCAGGTGGCAACCCGGGTTATTGCAAGGTCAGCGCAACGGGAGCTGCCAGTACCACACTCGACATCGAGGTCGATCTTCCCGACAACTGGTCGAAGCGGCTGCTCCAGCAAGGTGGCGGTGGTTTCGACGGAAGCATCCCCACGGTCGAAGCAACATCCGCACAATTTCCGCTCATCAAGCCCTTGGTCCGTGGGATCGCCTATACCGCTTCGAATGGCGGAAACCGCACCGGCAATCCGGCGGATCTGCTGACGAATGCAACGGCGGAGAAGGACTACGCGTATGCATCGACGGGAATCACGGTTCATTTCGCCAAGGCAGTGATTGCCGCCTTTTACGGTTCCGCGCCGAAATATACGTACTTCAGCGGCGCGTCGAACGGTGGCCGCGAGGCCTATCTTGCCGCCCAGAATCAGCCGGGAGACTACGACGGCATTATCGCCGGCGACGAGACCATGAATATGGGAACCCAGGTAACGGCGATGCTCAATATTGCAACGCTTGCCGGTTCCGCTGCGATGCCCTCAAGTGCTCAGTGGACAGCAGCGTATTCCGCGGCAGTCGCGCAATGCGGGAATGCCAACGGCGTGATTCTGAATCCTGCTGCCTGTACCTTTGATCCATCGACCCTGCAGTGTGGTGCATCCGGTGCGCCCGCGGCAACCTGTCTTTCGGCAGCGCAGTTGCAAACCGTGCAGCGAATAGTCGCGCCATTGTCGACAAGCGGCGGCCAGTTACTGTTTTCCGGGTACAACTGGGCGGACTTCGGCTCCATGTTCGGCGTCGGCTCGTATGGCGGGCTGGGTGGCGGCTTCGCGGCGATTGCCACGGGCAATGCGAATTGGCTGCTGCCCGCAACGGTATCAGGCAGTCTGCAAGCGAACTTCAACGTCGACACCTCGTATCCGGTCATTGCCGCAGGGCTGCAAAACGTCGGAGCGGATCACAACCTGCAGGCCATCGCGCAATACCTGATGGCAGGCAAAAAACTGATTTCGTTCAACGGCGCAGCCGACCCGTTGATTTCACCACGAGACCATCTGCGTAACTGGCAAACCGTCGTGCAGCTTGCCGGGTCCGCTGGAGGCAATGCGCGCTTCTATCTCGAACCAGGAGTGGGCCACGTACTCGGTGGCAACGGTCCTGATCAGACGGACTATCTCGGCGCGATGATCGCGTGGGTCGAACAGGGTACCGCCCCAGGGCAACTGGTACTGACGAAATTCGATTCCAACGGCAATGTGACGTCGTCCCTGCCGGACTGCCCGTACCCAACCGTGCCGCACTATTCGGGCTCCGGCAGCGTGAGCGCCGCGGCCAGCTACACCTGCGCCGCAAGCTAGACACGCGTGTATACCTGCCAATAGCGAATAACGATTTCCTGCGCGTTTGCGTCAAGGACTTGCCCCTGTCTCATGGCGTCATGAACACGACTAAAGCGGATCACAATGGTCTTGATCGGCGCGCGAGGGTAATCGTCGAGATCGTCGACGGAAAGTGGAAGTTGCGCAACGACTAACCGTGCTGTGCCTGGAGTGAACTGGTGTCGAGCACGCGGCACCAGCCCAACCCATGTTGGACACAATGCCTACCTGCGAGAACAGTCAGACTGCACTAGATGTGTGCGCGCATACAACTGACGTCCTTTCCGCGAATATCTGCGAAAATCCAACCTGAACAGTCCCCACGCATCGAAGGTGTGCCGGCATGCACGCCTTCCCGCTGCGCTCACGCGGCAGGCCGTGGCGAGGAATCTGTCAACACAGGGTATCGCAATGCAAATATTCGTCGGAAATGGACAGGCGCATGAAAGGTAGTGCAACCGGCATCGGGCGCAAACTCGAACTCCTGTATGGACTGGTTGCCTCGCGGGTGTTTCACCACGCGTCGACGATGTTAAGCGGCGACGTGACCTTCGCGCGCGTCATCTCCCTGTTTCACCTCCATCACCACGATTCGCAGACCATTGCTGAACTGGCCGAGGCAACTGGCCTGAGTCATGCTGCGGCCAGTCGTATGGTCGACGGGCTGTATAGGGAAGGCGTGGTGGATCGTCAGGAGGCGGCCGAGGATCGCAGGCAGAAGTGTGTTGAATTGACGCCTGATGGCCTGAAAAGAATAGAAGCCATGCGCCAGGTAACAACCGAGGCCTATGCTGAGATGATGGCGCGAGTGCCAAAGGAATTGCGCATCAGGCTCGACGAGATCCTGATGGAACTCGAGCCGTACGTGATCCCTTCTGAGCCAGAGCCGGAAGGCCGTCCGCGTAAACCCCGATCGCGTCGCCAAAGCTGAGGAAACGCAACCATGAGCGATAAATCGTCAGGCGGATTTGGAGACCTGGTGTCAGGCGGCAGCCGCCACCACCAGATTTTTCCAATACTGAATGAAAGACAGTTTGCACTATTGGAGAGGTACGGTGAGCGCCGCAGGCTGAACACGGGCGACGTGCTGTTCTCCGAAGGTGACCGGCACATTCCCATGTTCGCGATCGTCTCAGGGACGATCGAGGCGACGAGAGGCTCCGGAGACGCTCTCCACGTGCTGGGTTCGCACGGTCCAGGCTGCTTCACCGGTGAGGTCGGAACACTTGCCGGCCGCGCCGCGGTGGCATCGGCGCGCGCCACCAGTGATTGCGAAGTCATCGTAATCGACGAGGAATCGCTGCGCGCGCTCGTCATCGCAGAAGCCGAATTGAGCGAAACGATCATGCGTGCGTTCATTCTGCGCCGGGTCGCTTTTATTCAGGACCAGAGCGGAGGTATTCTGGTCATTGGCAGTGCGGCGTCCGCGGCCACGTTCCGTCTTCGGCATTTTCTGAGCCGCAACGGTCAGCCATCGGCCTACTTCGATATCGTCGACCATCAGGAGGCGCAAGCGCTTCTCGAACGCAATGGCGCGACGGAAGCGGATATTCCGGTGGTCATCACGCGACAAGGTCACGTCCTGAAGAGCCCGACCCACCGCGCCGTGGCCGATGCCGTTGGTCTCAGTCCCGACAAGCTGAATGGCGAGCGGTTCGACGTGGTCGTGGTAGGCGCCGGACCGGCAGGTCTTGCGGCCGCGGTATACGCGGCCTCCGAAGGCTTGAAGGTCGCGGTTCTCGACACCAAAGCGCCGGGTGGCCAGGCGGGTACAAGTTCGAAGATAGAAAATTACTTCGGGTTCCCAACGGGTATCTCGGGTCAAGCGCTTGCCGGGCGCGGCCTGTCGCAATGCCGAAAATTCGGCGCTGAGGTCGGCGTGCCCATTGAAGCGCTCGGCATCGATTGCCAGGACGCACCGCCTTTTCACATTCGGCTCAACTACGACGAGCACGTATATGCCCGCGCTGTTGTCGTTGCGACTGGCGCGCGTTATCGGAAACCGCCGCTCGACCGCCTTGAGAATTTCGAGGGGCGCGGCGTTTACTACAGCGCCACGTTCATGGAAGCCGCGTTTTGTGCCAACGAAGAATTGATCATCGTCGGCGGCGGAAATTCAGCCGGTCAGGCAGCCGTTTTCCTCGCGGGATTTGCGCGGCATGTCCACATCGTGATTCGCGGTGACGGACTCGCTACGAGCATGTCGAATTATCTGATCCGACGGATCGATGCGGCGTCCAACATTACCGTTCATCAGCGGACTCAGGTCGTAGAACTGTACGGCGATGAGCGGCTTGAATCGGTCAAATGGGACCGGCAAGGGCAGGTCGAACAAAAGCCGATCCGGCACGTCTTCCTGTTTCTTGGTGCGCAGCCCAGTACCGGCTGGCTCGGCGATTGTGTTGCACTGGACAAGAACGGCTTCGTGCTCACCGGCACCGATGCACTTAAGGCGTGTCCGCCAGATCGTCCGCCTCGATTTCTGGAGACGAGCCGACAGGGCATCTTTGCAGTTGGTGACGTTCGCAGTGGTTCGGTGAAGAGGGTCGCAGCTGCTGTCGGAGAGGGCGCCGCTGTCCTTCAGTCGCTGCATGAATATTTGGCTCTGTATGAGTGAAGTCTGACTGCAAGTGTCGGCAAAATAGCGGCGTTCTGACCATGCAACGCCGTAGCGATACGTACCTCATGCGGGTGCGTTACGACCAATCGTCGTAACGCACCCCGCGTCAAATCTGGACGACTTTTCGTCCATGCCGCATCAAGCGCATAGCTCGCGACAAAAGTACACAAATCCAGACAAACGGCTCGTGGACGGAAGAAATACTTCCGTCTAACATTCGCCCGTTCTTGTAAAAAACGGTAATACACAGTCGACAGCAATAGTTGATTTGCCCGATCTCGTCAACAGAGAGGTCTGGATTTCCGCCTGGTAATCGCTCTGAAAATCTGGAATTTCATAGTAGATGAAATCATCGATGGAATCGTTCGCTCTCTCGCTGCCGGTACTCATGTACCACCATGTTTCAGAGTCGAATGGCTCGCTGAATATCTCACCCGAGTGTTTCGAATCACAGATGCACTGGCTGGCACACAACGGATATGTCACGCTCACCGCGGACGAATTCGCGCGCTTCCTGCGCGGTGCGCCCATGCCTGATAAATCGATTCTTCTGACATTCGACGACGGATACCTGGACAACTATATTCACGCGCATCCATGTCTCGAGCGCTACGGTTTCAATGCCGTTATGTTTCTGGTGACTGGTCGCATTCATGACGGTCCAGTTCGACCCGTCATCACAGCTCGCGCGGCCAGGAGCATGTCGCACGCAGAGTGCGAGCAACGCGTCCAGGCTGGCCGATCGGACGATGTCACGGTGCGTTGGAGCGAGATCGAACTCATGCGTAAGGCCGGAACTTTCGAGTTCCACAGCCATACGCACAGTCATCGCCGCTGGGACATATTGTGCAGTGATTCGGTCAGCAAGCGGCATCGCATCGCACAGGATATCGAAATATCTAAATGTATTCTGGCCGATCGCCTGGGTATGGTATCGACGCATCTGTGCTGGCCAGAAGGCTATTACGACGACGACTATATCGCGGCTGCTCGGGTCGCTGGTTTCGAATATCTATACACAACGAGGAACACTCGCCGCAATCACGCGGGTAGCGATCCATACGAGATTCATCGTATGGCGGACAACGGCAAGAGCGCGGAGTGGCTGGCGCGAAAAGTACGCCGCTATCAGCATCCGCAGTGGGGCGCCGCTTATTACTGGTTCAAACGACTTAGAGAATTCAGAAAGGGCGTGCGTCTATGAGAATTCTCTACACGATGGACGCTGCGCCACCATGCCAGACACGCTCCTGTTGATCGAAGACGACCTTCCGCTCGCAGCATTGACGGCTGAGTTTCTGCGCTCCGAAAATTTCGAGGTTGTGATAGCTCACCGCGGCGACGTGGCTGTGAAGATGATCGATGCAGTACGCCCGGACCTGCTCGTTATGGACGTCATGTTGCCGGGCATGGATGGATTCTCCCTATGCCGCGAGATTCGGTCCTCCTATTCAGGGCGGATTCTCATGATGACGGCACTGGACGAGGACGTAGAACAGTTGATGGGCTTCCATGTCGGCGCCGACGACTTTGTCGTCAAACCGATCGATCCTCTCTTGCTCGTGGCCCGCATTCGCGCCTTGTTGCGAAGGGACATTCGCCGTCCCAAACCTGGCCGGGTGTTCGACCACACGTTCGGGCATTTCCGGCTAGACCTCCATGCTCGAAGGGCCTGGCTGGACGATAAAGCTGTCGCGTTTTCGGTGGCGGAGTTCGACCTCCTGTCGATTTTCGCTCGCCATGCCGGCACGCCGCTCAATCGGGAACAATTGCTTCAGAACCTCCGTGGCGTGGAGTACGACGGCCTCAATCGTTCGATCGATATGCGTGTGTCCCGGCTGCGGAAGAAGCTGGCGAACCTGGATTGCCCTGTGACGATCCGCACCATCACTACGCAGGGCTACCTGTTTGCCGAGCTATCGGGCGAGGAGTAGTTCATGCGGCTTTCACTGAGACGTTGGTCGATCATTGTGATCGGCGTCGGATGGACTGGCTCAATCCTTGGCCTGTTGTGGCTGTCGGCCTCCGCTGCGGTCGGCATCAGCGAGTACAGTTTCCGCCAGTTGATGACCGGACCCGGCTACCTGCTTGCGGAGCAACTTCGACCGCTGTCGACGGCGCAGCGCGAGCAGCGGTTGATACTGCTACGCCAGCACTTCCAGTATCCGATCGAGCTAGTTGCAGCCGACAGCGTCGAGCTGCCGCCGCAAGCGCGCACCATGCTCCTGCATCAGCAGGCCGCACAGAACAGTGATGAGGAGATCGCCTACTTCTCACTCGACGACGACACGTTGATTCAGTTCGGGCCGATGTGGGGCAGCGCTGCGCTGACGGATGTACTGGGTTCTCCGGTTTTTCTTTTGACCGCCGTAACCGCAAGTGCTCCCATCCTGGGCTTTTCAGTCGTCGCCTGGCGGCGCAAGCAACGATGGTGCCGCGACTTGCAGGAGATCACTGCCTGCCTTTCTGACATGGCGCGCTCGCCGGCCATCATGCTGCCCGCCGTCGACAGGGAATGGATGCCGCTGGTGCTCGCTATGCGCAGGCATGTCGAAGACCTGTCTGCGATGAGCGAGCGTCACAAGGAGGTGTCGCAAGCGGTCTCGCACGAGTTGCGTACCCCGCTTGCGCGAATGCGCTTTGCCATGATGCTGCTCGGCAGGAGCGAGGACGTCGCAACCCGGAACCGTCTCCAGGAACGACTGCAACTGGATGTCGACCGACTCGAATCGCTTGTACGCGCGAGTCTACGTTTCGCCAGACTGACCGATGCACCAGCGCGCGTTGCCCGCGAACCTAT
Organism: Paraburkholderia aspalathi; assembly: GCF_900116445.1. Taxonomy (GTDB): domain Bacteria; phylum Pseudomonadota; class Gammaproteobacteria; order Burkholderiales; family Burkholderiaceae; genus Paraburkholderia; species Paraburkholderia aspalathi. The sequence continues at coordinate 515,262 of NZ_FPBH01000003.1, read as the reverse complement.
CGCGGTTCTGACATGGCTGCGTGAAGAGCGCATGGATGTCGACGACAAAGGTTTTGTGATCAACGTCACCGCACAACCGGAACATCTCCAGTTCACTGCCGACAGAGACCTGCTGCATCTGATTGCCCGCAATCTCCTTGAGAACGCGCTCGCGCATGGTCGCTCCCACGTCATTGTGGGTGCCCGCCTCGACGAGACGCGGCAGATGATCCTGGAGGTCGAGGACGATGGCCCCGGCATTGCCGCGGAAGACCGCGAACGCGTGTTCGAACCTTTTGTCAGGCTCGCGGCCGGTGGTGAAGAGAGCTCGGGATTCGGACTCGGACTCGCGCTGGTACGGCGCGCGGTGTATTTGCAGGGCGGCAGCATCGGCATTTCAACCAGCGCTTTGGGCGGTGCGTGCTTCCGTGTGACCCTGCCGTTGCCCGCATGACCCCGCGGCGGTTGCCCTGTTACGCGCGGTGACAACACTGCGTATGCCTGTCACTTATGCTCGTTTCAGACGTTGTGCGCTGACTGCGATGTTGATGCTACGCTCGATCACAACTTGTCTGCAACGAACCGACTGGGAAGCTCATGCGGGACATCAAATCAAAGTTCATGATTCTTTGCGTAACAGCGTGCCTCGGCGCCTGCGGTGGCGGCGATGATGCGACTGCCAGACCCGAACCGGCAAAGCGCAGGGTGCAGAAAGTCTTGACGGCAAAACCCTATGTTGGGGGCACGATTCTGCCCAACCATATTTCAGCGGCTGAACGTGACAGCCAGGTGCGGGCATTCTATAGAGAATGGCGAACCAGGTATGTGGTGCAGGAATGTGGAGACGGGCGCTATTTCGTCAAGGTCAATGCGGACCACCGACCTGTTGGCGGCGATACGGCGCCGAAGACAATCACCGTATCGGAAGCCCACGGTTATGGCATGTTGATCACCGTCATGATGGCGGCACATGACAACGACGCTCGCGACATCTTCGACGGTATGGTCCGGTACTTCCGCGACCACCCCGCGGTGTCGAGCCCGCATCTGATGGCCTGGAATCAGGTAGAAGGTTGCGCCAACTCGGGCGGCACGTTCCGCGGGAAAGTCAGTGCGACCGACGGCGATCTGGACATTGCGTATGCATTGTTGCTGGCCGACCGCCAATGGGGCAGCGACGGCGCGATCAACTACCGCCAGGAAGCGCGGGAAGTGATGCAAGCCATTCTGCAGTATGAAGTGCACCCCGCAGGCAAACACCTGATGATCGGTGATTGGGCCGGAACAGATGGCGACCCGGAGATCGAATACACGACACGGTCATCCGATTTCATGCAGTCGCACCTGACGGCTTTCTTCACCGACAGCGGCGATGCACGATGGCTGGCGGTCCGTGACCGAACCTATGTGATCGTCAGCGAGATCCAGCAACACTACAGCCCGAAAACTGCGTTGATGCCGGACTTTATCTTCCACCTGGATGGGGAGCCCAGGCCCGCGAAACCACGTTTGGTCGGGGACCCGAGAGACGGCGAGTATTCGTGGAACGCGGCTCGCTATCCGTGGCGGGTCGGGATGGATTATCTACTCTACGGCGAGCCGCGTGCGTTTAATGTACTCGGCACGTTCAACCGTTGGGCGCGATCCGCCACGGGTGGAGACCCCGCGTCGTTCGCCAGTACCTACCATCTGAATGGCGTGCCCGTCGCGGCTGAGGGCAGGAACAGCCTGGCTTTTGTTTCCGCGTTAGGCGTGTCGGCGATGATTAACTCGGACAACCAGGAATGGCTGAACGCGATCTGGGAAAACCTGCGCGGCCAGAGCCTGGAGAACAACGACTACTACGGCAATACGCTCAAGCTACTGTCGATGATCGTCATGTCGGGCGCGTGGCTGCAGCCCTGATAACGGTCCTAATGTAGTGAATGAAATCGCCGCGTAGGTACTGCGTTATCAGCACTTGCAGTCTGGAAACCCGCGTACTACCGGCTCGAGCAAATCGGAAATTTTGAGGCGACCTGCTGTTATGAAGATTCTCTACACCAACTTTCACACGGGTGATGGCGGCGGTCATACAACCTATATTCTCAACCTGGCTGTAGCACTAGGCGGGCGCCATCGCGTGACGATTGCGGCACCCCGGTCAAGCCGGCTCTATCTGTACGGGAGGCAGATCCCCGGTGTCGAAGTGGTGGCGATGGGTTTTCGCAATACGCTGACATCGATGGTCGGAACCGGGTTGGCGCTGCGCCGTCTGATCGAACTGAACGGGTTCGATATCCTGCATGTCAATGGCTCCGCGGATCATCGGATCGCGATGCTAGCTACGATGGGATTGGGGAAAAGCTGCCCCTGTATTGTTTATACGAAACACAATGATCTGCCTGCGAGGAGCGTGACCACATGGCTCAAAGGCACGTTGGGGACCGATTCGGTAATTTGTGTTTCAGCGTACACACGGCGCCGGCTGGCGCAAACTGTCTATGGACGCAAGGTTAATTGGGTTGTGCGGCACGGTATCGATCTTGGGCGCTTCGCACCTTTGAACACAGCTGCCGTTAGCAGGATTCGGAGCCGATTTTTGCCTGGGATTCCAGAGGATGCGCTGGTGGTCGGGAGCACTGCAGGCATGGATGACAACAAAGCGTGGCTGGACATGGTGACGGCGGTTGCCATGTTGCCCGATGCATTACGTAAGCGCGTCCGCATTGTTCTCGCGGGTCACTTACCCGATGCAACACAGCGCTCAAGAGTGGCCGCACTGGGGATGACGAGGCAGGTGATCTACACCGGAATGCTTCGGGACGTTCGGCCGGCAGTAGCGCTTCTGGATGTGGGTTTTGTGCTTTCCCAGCGGGAAACGCTGTCATTCGCGTGCCGGGAAATGATGGCGATGGGCAAGCCGGTGATTGTCTCCGATACCGGTGGCTTGCCGGAGAATGTGACCCCTGGCGAGGATGGCTGGCTTGTCCCGCCAGGTGGACACGGCTACATCGCGCAGCTTCTCATGCTTCTACTGTGCAATCCGTCCGAGGTCGAGCGTGCCGGCGCCGCTGCACGTGCCAAGAGCGAGGCGGAGTTTTCATTGCAGACTTTCGCGGCCCGTACAGAGGCGGTCTACGTCGAGTGCTTATCAAGAGTCTCGCCGTTGGCAGCAGAAAAAGGTCTCGCTCAACGGGTGACGCGGGGGCGCACCGCCTAAAGCGCGTCGTAATTGAGCGAGTGTGCTGAACACCCGTGACCACTGTGGCGCTCCAGAATCAAATCAACAACATCCAGCTACCTATGAATTTACCACTGTTATCCAACGGCGCAGCGTATACAGCTCGGGAAACCCGTAACGGTGTCCCGCTGGCCTATATCAGCGAGAAGCTGGCGTATGCGATTGAAGATGCCCATGCGGCCGGGCAGGCGCACCCGGAAATGCGCCTACGTCTTTCCCATGTGATGTATTCGCAAACTCTGGCGTTCCTCGCGCTTCACAATATGCTGGGCGCCGCCAATGACTCGGGATTGCCGGAACGCTTGCTCGATCTGGAGCGCGAGGAACTCAGGAAATGGATCAACGCTGTCGTAAGCTATGGGGATCTGCTGGGAGGGGGTGATGTCGGAACGCGCAACAGTTCTTGCTAACGCAATGGTCGCTACGGGGAAGCGGGTAGGTGGTCATGTTTGAAGCGCGATCCCTATCGATCAGCCGCTACATGCTACGATGCCTCGACGATCACGATGGAGACAGCCATGTGGGACAAGATCGAACATAACGGATACGAAGTCTGGGTCCTGCCGATCCTTGCATACGGTCCCCCGGCCCCAACCACCTTGTGGCATTACTCGGCGTACATCTGTCGCCACGGTTCCGATGCCCACCTCGCCGGGCAGAGCATTCGCTTCCAGGAACTTGTCGCCACGTTCGGCAGTGAAGAAGAGGCCCGCGAGGCTGGGTATGTCGAAGGCAAGCGGCGCGTCGACATGATGGTCGAAGGCGGCCCGGTCGCCGGCAACGGCTGATCACCGCGCTAGTTGTTCACAATGGAACTCTGGATTCAACCATGCGCACGGTGCGCTGATCTCTACGGGCAGCCGGCTACCGCGGCTGCGCACGACGACCTGAGGCCCAACGGCGTCGGCACTGTGAAGGATACGCGAGCAGAAGAGCACTACACCTGCGTGCGGTGCGGCGGCGTGTTTGCCCGCATTCTTGCAGGTGCCCCCACGCGGCAGATCTGGATGCTCCTGAACGCGGGGCAGCACTGATTCTCTTGCGCAGGAGAGTCGGCTTGCGGCTAGTATCCTTCATACGAAGATTCTTCGAAGATACCGACGGAGGCCGCTATGTGGACCTGTCGAAACTGCAATGTGTCGTTCCCCTTTGATCGCGTCGAGCCGGAAGCCGACAAACAAGGTTTCTTTTTCCTCTGTCCTGCCTGTGACTACCGCAACCAACTGGTGGATTCAGGTCCTGACGCAATAGGGCGCCCTAAGCTTGTCCAGAGCGACGACGGGGTCTCGCCTGACGATCAGTCTGACTGAAGACAACGCTGCCGAACACATTCCGCAGTTAATCGCGCTCGAGGCGCGGCGCCGTCGCCGTCGCAGATGATCCGGCAAGAAAATTGGTCAATGAACCAGAAAAAGAAGCAGCGCATAATGGTGAAATCCCTTTGGCAGAATGATGGAGGCAGATATGGCTACGTTTGCTATAGACGCCATTCGCATCAATCCGACGAACGACAGGATTACCCACGTGCGTTGGGCTCCCGTCGACCCGGCGACGCGTGACTGGTTGTCCCCCACGTCGATTGTCGAGGTGGCCGAAGTCGTGGCCGCGATCCGTCGGGGGAATGCTGTTTGGTCCCTTTTTACGCTCGGCGGCATACGGTTTCTGGGGCCAAAAATCGTGTCGGTTGCTCACGCCGACGGCCACGACGGGATTGACACCGATGTCCCTGGCGAGCACGTCGAAAAGTGTATTGACGATTTGCCGCACGTTTGACCGCACACACCCGGTCAGGCGGACCTTGGCGTAGCGGTGCTGCCGCTGCGCAAGGTCGTGGTGTCCTCGAAAATCATTCGCAAAGACCGTAAATTGACGTGCAAGGCGACGCGCCTTCCTGCTTGCCCTCGATGCGGAAAATATCGAACTGGCGGTCGCCGTGGCCCGGATAATTGCGCCGTTGCACAGAGCGTCGCCATGTTTAATGTAAATTGGTCGTTCTTGAGAGCGCCTTTTAGCGAAACACCATGAAAAACGGAAAACCAAAACTAACGCGTCGTGATGCAGACGGTCTTTTCCCCGACCTGCAGCAAAGCGGCGCCCGTCTCGCTAGCCGGCCTGATAACCCGTTCGGAGAAGAAGTATCCAGAACAACCGATCGACGCGATCGTGGCGAGGCCAAGCTTTGGAAAGATAACCTCGTTACCTTGCCTGCTGCGATCGAGTTGCCGCCAGGGTACGAGTCGGTGTCGCACGTGCGCGATGCAATGGAGCGCGCCTGGCGTATGAAATGGGTCCGGGAAAGCGGCAATGAGGTTGTGGCGGAATTTCCTGAAGGCTGGACGGCCGCTCGGCCACCCAGCGGTGCAGTGGAGTTAAAGGACGCAACTGGCGTGGTCCGGGCCGTGTACGGCTGGGCAGGAGATGCTGAAGTGAGACTCCTGCCACGATATCGGGTCGAAACGCAGGAGAACAGTTCGAGCGGTCTTGGCAGTCTGCTTGTCCGTGATCGTGAGAGCGGACAGATTCTCGAGAGGTCGTCGACGTGGTCCGCGAAGACCGGGACCAACCACCCTGATTGGACACGGCTGTCGGCGTGGCTCGACAAGCAGTATCCGCTTCACCGGGATCCGCTGCGCCTGTGGACGGATTGCGAAGGCAATCGCGGTTGAATTCGGCTCAACAAAAGTCCGTCGCCGCGAGGCCATCGTCACAAGCAAACCCCATTGCCATGCAACACCTGAAATACCTGACAGGCTACCCAGCCGGGCTGCAGGAAAAAGTCAAAAAGCTGATCGCCGAGGAACAACTCGGCTCGTACCTCGTGAAGCGCTACCCTGACACGCACCAGGTACAAACAGATCGGGCCCTGTACGAGTACTGCTCGGAGCTCAAGCGCGAACACCTTCGCAACGGCGCGCAAATCGACAAGGTCACTTACGACAGCAAGCTTGATGTTGTGCGCCACGCACTCGGCCTGCACACGAGCATCTCGCGCGTGCAGGGCGGCAAGCTGAAGGCGAAAAAAGAAATCCGCATCGCCTCGCTATTCAGGGAGGCTGCACCGGAATTCCTGAAAATGATTGTCGTGCACGAACTCGCTCACTTGAAAGAAAGCGACCACAACAAGGCGTTCTACCGCCTCTGCGAGTTCATGCAGCCGGGCTACCACCAGATTGAATTCGATCTGCGCTTGTATCTCACGCACCGGGATCTGACGAAAAATCAGCCGTGAGCGCCAAGTTTAAGATGCGGAATTTCGGGTGACGCCTACGAGCGGTCGTCCGAAGCTCCGCATCAAGAGCATCAAGCAGCAACCGCTTCAACAACCGCCGACGCCGTCAACAGCACTGGAATCGACTTCGAAGTCGGCGTCCCCGCGCCGTCGGCAACCGACGAGAGCGGCACCAACGGATTCGTTTCCGGATAGTAGGCGCCAAGACACCCACGCGGAATGTCGTATTCCACCAGCAGGAACCCAGCCGCGTGACGCTCGATCCCATCGGCCCACACGCTCTTGATATCCACGCGCTGGCCCGCAACGAAACCTAGCATCGCGAGATCGTCCTTGTTGGCGAACAGCACGCGCCGCTGCCCATACACGCCGCGATAACGGTCGTCGAGGCCGTAGATCGTCGTGTTGTACTGGTCGTGTGAACGCGTCGTCATCAAGGTCATCAGACGCTCGCCATGCTCGGCGCGCGCCTGATGAATCGGCGTGTCGACGTCGATCGCATGCACAAGGAACTGCGCCTTGCCGCTCGGCGTTTTCCAGATCCGCTCGCGCGACGCCACGCCCAGGTGAAAACCGCCCGGGTTCTTGAGTCGTTCGTTGTAGTTCTGGAAGCCGTCGATCACCTGCGCAATGCCGTCGCGAATCAATGCATAGTCAGCGGCCTGAGCGAGCCAATCAACCTTGTTGCTGCCGAGCGTGGCGTGCGCCATGCGCGCGACGATTGCAATCTCCGACAACAGATTCTCCGAAGCCGGCTTGTTCATGCCGTACGAGATGTGCACCATGCTCATCGAATCCTCGACGCTCACGCCTTGCGCCACGCCATTCTGCAGATCGATTTCGGTGCGTCCGAGCGTCGGCAGAATCAGCGCGTCGCGGCCATGTATCAGGTGACTGCGGTTCAGCTTGGTCGTGATGTGCACGGTTAACTCGCACGAGCGCATCGCTTCCCACGTGCGGGGCGTGTCCGGCGTCGCGATCGAGAAGTTGCCGCCGAGGCCGATGAACACCTTCACCTTGCCGTCGAGCATCGCCTGGATCGTGTTGACGACGTCGAGACCATGCTCACGCGGCGGTTCGAAATCGTAGACTTCGCCGAGCCGATCGAGAAACGCCTGAGTCGGCCTTTCTTCGATGCCGACCGTGCGGTCGCCCTGCACATTCGAGTGTCCGCGCACCGGGCACAAGCCCGCGCCGCGGCGGCCGATATTGCCGCGCATCATCATCAGGTTCGACAGAATCTGCACCGTCGGCACGGAATTCTTGTGCTGCGTGAGGCCCATGCCCCACGTTGAAATCACTGCGCGGCCCTTCACGTAGATGTCGGCGAGCTTCAGCACGTCTTCAAACGGCACGCCCGATTCGGCGACGATGGTGTCCCAGTTTTCGGCACGCAAATCGTCGGCGAATGAATCGAAGCCGACCGTGTGTTCGGCGATGAACGCGACGTCGAGCACGCGTTCGAGACCCGACGTCAACGCTTCGTCGTCGAGTTCGATCACGCGTTTGGCGACGCCCTTGATCAAGGCGAAATCGCCGCCCACCTTCGGCCGGATGAACACGGAGCTGATTTTTGTGCTGCCCATCGTGATCATTTCCACCGGATGCTGCGGACTCGCAAAGCGCTCGAGGCCACGTTCCTTCAGCGGATTGATCGACACAATGGTCGCGCCGCGCTTCGCGCATTCACGCAGTTCGCCGAGCATGCGCGGATGGTTGGTTGCCGGATTCTGGCCGAAGATCAGCAGCGTATCGGCGTGTTCGAAGTCGTCGAGCGTGACCGTGCCCTTGCCGATGCCGACCGTATGCGGCAAGCCGCGGCTGGTCGCTTCGTGGCACATGTTCGAGCAATCGGGGAAATTGTTGGTGCCGTACATGCGCACGAACAACTGGTACAGGAAGGCGGCTTCGTTGCTGGCGCGGCCCGAGGTGTAGAAGGCGGCGCTGTCCGGATCGTCGAGGCGCTTCAGGTGGTCGGCAATGAGGTCGAAGGCTTCGTCCCAGCCGATCGGCACGTAACGGTCGCGCATCGCGTCGTAGACAAGCGGGTCGGTCAGACGGCCATGTTGTTCGAGCTCGTAATCCGACTGCGCCATCAGTTCTTCAACCGTATGCTCCTCGAAGAACGCCGGCGTCACGCGCTTGCTGGTCGCTTCGGCCGCCACCGCCTTGACGCCGTTTTCGCAGAACTCGAAGGTCGACGCATGCTCGCGGTCCGGCCACGCGCAACCCGGGCAGTCGAAACCGTCCGGCTGGTTCTGTTTGAACAGCATGCGGTAATCGCCGCCCGTCACCTTTTCCTTGAGGAGGTTGATGGCGACGTATTTGAGCGCGCCCCAGCCAGCGGCGGGGTGGGTATACGGTTCGATGCGAGCTTCGGGTTTCTTCATGATCTGCCGCCGGATATGGCTTGGACGAGGCTTTTATGCCGATGCATGAAAGCCTACTGTGTTCCAAAAACGGCGCAGCATACAGAAAAACGGAAAGGAGAGGGATACAGTTGTGGGAAATTTGTCATAGACTGGCGTTCCGCCCATGTTTTTGTTCGAGCCAGGTCCTTGAAACTGTACGAAAAACTCGCCGACGAAATGACCGAAGCCGTGCGCCGCGGCGTGTTCGCGGCGGGCGAGCGGATTCCGTCGGTGCGGCAGGCGAGTCAGCAGCACGGCGTCAGTATCAAGACCGTGCTGCACGCGTACGCGTTGCTGGAAAGCCGGGGGATAGTCGAGACCCGGCCGCAGTCGGGCTATTTCGTGCGCGACGCGGTGGCGACGGCCGCCGCGCTCGACGAGCCGCGTCTGAACCGCCAGCCGGCAGCCCAGGCGCCGCCGGTGGCCGCTGCGGTCGACGTGAGCCGCCTCGTGCTGTCGACGCTGCGCAGCATCCGCGCACATGACGCTGTACCGCTCGGCTCACCGTATCCCGATCCGTCGTTGTTCCCGTGGCGGCGCATCAACCAGTACGCGAATGCGATTGCCCGGCGGCACGCGAGCTGGAACCTGATCGACGACCTGCCGCCCGGCAATCCCGAGCTGATCCGGCAGATCGCGCGGCGCTATGCCGAGAACGGCGTGCCGGTCGACCCGGACGAAATCATCATCACGCTTGGCGCGACGGAGGCGATCAACCTCAGCTTGCAGGCGGTCGCCAAGCCGGGCGACACGGTCGCCGTCGAGTCGCCGACTTACTACGCGATGCTGCATGCCATCGAGCGTCTCGGCATGCGCGCCATCGAAGTGGCGACGCATCCGGTCCACGGTATCGATATCGAGGCATTGGCCCAGGTCATCGCACGGCAGAAGATCGCGGCGTGCATGGTGATGCCGAACTTCCAGAATCCGCTCGGTTTCCAGATGCCGGATGAGCGCAAGCGGCAACTGGTCGAACTGCTCGCCGCGCACGACATTCCCGCCATCGAGAACGATGTCTATCAGGAGCTGTACCTCGGCGAAGCGCGGCCGTCGACCTTGAAGAACTACGACACCAAGGGACTGGTGCTGCATTGCGCGTCGTTTTCGAAGAGCCTGACCGCGTCGTACCGGATCGGCTGGGCGATGCCGGGGCGCTACCGCGCGCAGGTCGAGAAGCTGAAGTTTCTCAATACGCTGACTACGCCTTCGGTGCCGCAAGTCGCCGTCGCCGATTACTTGAAACAGGACGGCTACGACCGGCATTTGCGGCACGTGCGCAAGGTCTACCGGCAACAGGCGAGCATCATGATGGCGATGGTGCAGCGGTTTTTTCCGGCAGGCACGCGCATGTCGACGCCGCAAGGCGGCTACGTGCTGTGGGTGGAGTTGCCCGAAAGTGTCGATTCGATGCGGCTCTATCAGGCGGCGCTCGCGCGCAGTATTACGATCGGGCCAGGCATGATGTTTTCGATGCGCGACGATTTTCGCCACTTCATGCGGCTCAATTACAGCTATCCGTGGACGGCACAGACCGAGGCGGCATTGAAGACGCTGGGAGAACTGGTGGCGCAGATGGCTTGATCGGCCTTCAGAAAAGCGAGGAGACATTCACGATGGAAGACGATGAACTCGATCCGGTACTGGTCGCCGTGCTGGCGCAGTTGTGGCGCGCGCATCTGGAAACGCCTGGTGGCGCGTGGTCGCTCGCCAAGCTGTCCAAACAGGCGGATGTGCCGATGAGCGGCTTGCGACGGCAACTGACGGCGTTGGTCGACGGCGGCCTGGTGGACACCACGTTCAACGAGGAAGGCACGGGAACGGCGCGCCTGAGCGAGATCGGCCAGGACTTGTGTGCGGATCTGTTCGGTGAGGGCGATTCGCCCGACGATGACGAGGCGGACCCGCCGCCACGCGTTCATTAAGTGTTCTGGCTACCAAAATACAGATTCCGTTATGGGCGGGATAACGAGAAATAATTTTTCCGCGGAAATTGACCTTCGAATATGGCCCCCTATGCTGGAGCCTTGCCCGGGACAGTCCCGGGCACTGTGGCAGGCACCTGGAAACCATCTTCGGAGAATTCATGAAAGCAAAGCTGGCGCGAGTGCTGCATCACTCATTGCGCATCAAAACCGTTCGCACTGTTCTTGCTGCAGCGTTCGGCGCGTCCCTCGCGCTCGGCGCCGGGGCGGCAGCCGCTGCGACTGCGCAGCCGCTCGGCATCGCCTTCGTCTACCTCGGCAATCCGGGCGACGCCGGCTGGACCTACGCGCACGAACAGGGCGTGAAAGAGGTCGAGGCGAAATTCGGCGACAAGATCAAGGTGACGCGCGTTGAGAACGTGCCGGAGTCGGCGGATTCGGAACGCGTGTTTCGCGATCTGGCGGCGAAGGGCAACAAGATCGTGGTCGGCTCGAGCTTCGGCTTCCAGGATTTCGAACTAAAGGTCGCCAAGGACTTCCCTGACGCCGTATTCGAACATGCGACCGGCTACAAGAAGGCCGCCAACTTCGCCACCTATGACGTGCGGACTTACCAGAGCGCATATCTGGCCGGACTGGTCGCCGGTTATACGACGAAGTCCAACACGCTCGGCTTTGTCGGCTCGGTACCGGTGCCGGAGGTGGTGCGCAACATCAACGCGTTCACGATGGGTGCGCGCTCGGTCAACCCGAATGCGCGCGTAAAGGTCGTGTGGATCAATAGCTGGTTCGACCCGGGCCTCGAAAAGCAGGCCGCCGAGACACTGATCGGCCAGGGCGCCGACGTGCTGATCCAGAACACCGATTCGACGGCGACGATGCAGACCGCCGAGCAGAAGAAAGTGCATGCATTCGGCTGGGACTCCGACATGAAGAAGTTCGGGCCGAACGCGCAGTTGGGCGCATGCGTGAGCAACTGGGGCGTGTACTACACGCATCTGGTGCAGCAGGTAATGGCGGGTTCGTGGAACAACTCGCCCGTGTGGTGGGGGCTGAAAGAGAAGGCGATCGATCTCGCCAACATCAACACGAATGCGGTGTCGCCGACCGCGCAAAAGGCGTTGAGCCAGAAGCGTGACGACATCATCTCCGGCAAGTTCAATCCGTTTGCCGGTCCGATCGCGGATCAGTCCGGTGTGGTGAAGGTCGCCGCGGGCAAGTCGTTGAGCGATGCCGAGCTGCTGCGTTTGAACTGGTTCGTGCAAGGCGTCGACGGTACTCTGCCGAAGTAATGCATTGATTGGCTTGCCTAACTATTATTAAAAAATTGAAGGAGATCGCCCGTGAGTCTTACCGTCCCGACCGATGCCGGCGCCGCTGGAGTGGCGCCAGCTTATCCGCCGCAGGGTTTAACGCCGACGCACGAGCAGGTCGTGCGGCATCTGCGGCATTCGAGCCGGGTGGCCGAGCGGGCGACGCTGCTGGGACACCATCCGTTCGGCGCGGTGCTGGTCGGCCCGGATCAGGAGACCGTGTTGATGGAGCAGGGCAATGTCGATACGGTGAATCACGCCGAGTCGGTGCTGGCTCGCGTGGCGGCGTTGAACTTCACGCCGGAGTACTTGTGGAGTTGTACGCTGTACACGTCGGTCGAGCCCTGCTGCATGTGTGCCGGCACGATGTACTGGGCCAATATCGGCCGCGTCGTGTTTGGCATGACCGAGAAGCGCCTTCTGGAGGCGACCGGCGATCATGCCGAGAATCCGACCATGAGCGTGGATTGCCGGTATGTGTTCGATCACTGCCAGAAGCCCGTCGAGGTGATCGGGCCGGTGGCCGAAGTGGAGACTGAGGTGCTGGAAGTTCAGCGGAAGTTCTGGAGCGGCAGGTAGTGCTATTGCACGTCCGCTGGCGCGAGCATCGCCAGTCCGCAGAACCAGTCGCCGCCGTGCGGCTGATATTTCCACTTACCGTTGTTCTCCTTGATCACAGTGGAGCACTGGTCATTCACGACGATTCCCGGATCTGCCGCGGTGCATCGAAGCATCGCGGTTTCGGTTTGCTGTAGCGCAGGCATCACCACCTTACGCTGAGTGTTCGGTTCAGTCGGCCCATCCGGGTTTCCCGTTTGGATGCTTTCGATCAGCCGTTGCAGTTCCTCGATCCGGGTCTCGTACCACGTCCCCAGACACGCCGCATCGCGGCAATTCGCTTCCCGCCACGCCCACTTGCTGTCGCTGTCCGTGAGGAAGGCGCGACGGTTGACGACCCGTCGCCGCGCTTTCCAGTACAGTTGCCCAAGCGTGTCATCGAGCTTCGAGAGCGCAGGGTCGTTGCAGATCATCCGTTCGGTGAGCGAGCGTCCCCTCGTGCAGTCGAAACTGGTAGCGTGAGCGGGCAGATACGTGAGCATCAATGCGGCGACAAGGATAGGGCGGAAAATTTTCATGGTGCTCCCGGCAGTGCATGGGTTTTTCATGCAATGGATGATCGGCCGAGTCGCCGGAATACAGAGGCCCGAAAACAGCGTGAATTCGGGTGGGTGATTACCAAATCTTGCTTTGCTCGGGGTGCACTGGAACGGCTAGGGCAATTCCATAAGCATTTGCCGGCTGGTTTCAGGCATGCGCATTGCCGACGTGGATGAGTACGGGACGTAAAAACGGGAGAAAAAATGAAACAACACCTCGTTCGATGCATGTATGCGGCGGTCAGCTTGCTGGCGCTGCCAGCAGTGGCGTCCGCGCAGTCGCAGGCTTATACGAATGGCACGGTCAACGTGCGCGCCGGGCCGGCTTCGGATTACCCGGTCGTGACGCAATTGCCGGGCGGTGTCCCGGTAAGCGTGATGGGTTGCATCAGCAACTACCAATGGTGTGACGTCGCGGCTGAGAATCTGCGCGGTTGGGTCTACGCAGCGCGACTCAGCTATCCCTATCAGGGCAGCAATGTGCCGGTGATGAGCTACGGCACGGTGATCGGCTTGCCGATCGTGACGTTCTCGATCGGCACCTACTGGGGCAATTATTATCGGGGCCGGCCGTGGTACGGGCAGCAATCGCGCTGGGCGCATCATTCACCGCCACCACCCCCGAGACCAGGTGCAGGACGGCCACCAGGTTGGCGTCCGCCCGGAGGTCCGCCGCCCGGAAATGCGGGTGGTCGGCCGCCAGGCGGTCGGCCACCGGATAACGCAGGCGGACGTCCACCGGGCGGGCAGCAGGGCAATGGAGGCGGACGCCCACCGGGCGGGCAGCAGGGCAATGGAGGTGGACGCCCACCGGGCGGCCAGCAACCGGGCAATGCAGGCCGTCCACCGGGCGGGCAGCCGGGCAATGCAGGCGGACGTCCACCGGGCGGGCAACCGGGCAATGCAGGCGGACGCCCGTCAGGCGGGCAGCAGCCGGGCAATGCAGGCGGCCGTCCACAGGGAGGGCAGCAAGGCGGCGGGAATAACCGGCCTCAAGGTGGGTCTCAACGGGGCGGCGATCGGCCGCCCGGAAGCGGAAACAACTGAGGCAAGGTGGACCGGTCCGTCCGGTCCACCCATTCTCTTCAGTAGATTGCGTTCATAAACGCCGAGCTGACCGCTCGCAAGGTTTCCTGCGAGCGTGGGTCGCTCAGCCGCGTATGCAGTACGACCTTCGAATTCGGCAGCGTCGGCAAACCGAGTTGTTCGCCGACCTCCACAGCTCCCGCCGGCGCCACGCGCTGCGCCAGCGCGGCCACGGCGAGCCCTGCACTCACGGCAGCGCCGACAGCCATCACGCCTCCACCAACGAACACCTCGGTCCACGCAATCCCGGCCGCATCGAGCGCGTCCGTGGCAATCGCGCGAATCCCGCATGGCGCGGCGAGCGTCGCCAGTTTTAGCGGCTGCCCCTCGCGATGCTGCCAGCCCGGCGCCGCGAACCAGCCGAGCCGCTCCTCGGCCAGCAGTTGTCCATCGCGGCGATCGCCTTCGCGACGGCCGATCGCCGCGTCGACTTCACCGCGCTCGAACCATGCAAGGACGTCGCGTGACGCGGCAATGCGCACTTCGATGACGAGGAGCGGATCGTAAGCCGCGAGCCGCCCCAGCAGCGCCGGCAGATTCGGCCCTGCCACGTGGTCGCTGATGCCGAGCTTGAGCCGGCGCTCCGGCGCGTCGGCGGTCCCCGCCAGCGCTCGCTCATGAGCGAGCAGCAATTGCCGGGCGGCGCCGATGAAGGCGTCACCGCGCGGCGAGAGTCTCACCGCGCGCGGGGTGCGCTCCAGCAAGCGGTAACCCAGACGCGCTTCGAGCCGTTTGAGCTTGAGGCTCATCGCAGCTTGTGACGTATCCATGACTTCGGCGGCGCGCGTGAAACTGCCGAGATCCGCGACCAGCACGAAGGCCTGGATCGCATCCAGATCGAGAGGACGTGCGAGAGTGCTCATATCGAAATTTTATCGCAGATATAAATCACCATATCTTGATGTAATGATTGCGCCGGCGCAAGCTCACCTTCAGTCGAAACCACAAGGAGTTCGCCATGCTTGCCAAACAGTATTCGCACCGTCTGCCGTCCACCTATGACATGGGGATCATCCGCGAGCGCGCGACGCGGCGCGGCCCGCTGTGGGACGCGACCGAGGGGCTGGGATTCAAGGCTTTCGTCGTCCGCGAACGGGGCCACTACGGCGCTACCGCGAACGTGTATTCCGCGGTGTATCTGTGGCTCGATGCTGAGCAGACCGCCGACTTCTTCATGGGCTCGCGCTTTCAGAACGTTATCGACGACTTTGGCCGTCCCGACGTCGAAACCTGGCTGCCGCTCGATGCCCGCAAGGGGCCGGCGCAACGGGCGCTCGCGTTGTATCGCGAGGAACAGCCGATCGGCGAGCAGGACAACCGCGCCGAGTTGCGCGCCGCACTGATCGAGCAGAACCGTCGCATCGCGGAGCAGGACGACACGGTCGCCGTGGTCTCCGCACTCGATGTCGCCAATTGGAAGCTGATCCGTTTCACGCTGTCGTCGTCGCCGCCGGTTGCCACGGCGGGGCGCACGGTCTACGAGGTGCTGCATCTCGCGCGGCCCGGCGTCGCGAGCCTGAAGTGAGCGCTAGCGGGGCGTTCAACGGCAGAGCGGCTGAGACCGGTCCGGCAGCCGTTCCGGCGGCCCCCGCTCAACCCGTGCGGTTAGCGCCGCTCGATATCCGCGTGGCGCTGGCCGCGCATCTGGCAGGGCTGGCGCTGACAATGGCCGCGATCGCCGGCTTCACCGTGCTCGCCGTGTTAACGGGGCAGTCGCTTCATTGGCTGACCGACTAGCCGGTCACACGCTTAGCACGCTATGCATCGTAATTAAAGTGCGCTAGCCTCGCGTAAACCCCGGTGTGCCGCTTACACTAACTTGCCGATGTGGGGTTAGGGGGCGCACATATGACACGCGAAGCGACATCAGATAGCACGATGGGAGCAACGCCTGAGGGCACCCGCTACGGGCCGGACCGGGCCGAGGGGGTGTTGGCGTCGGAGCGTACGGTGTTGCGGCTGATTACGCGCAACACACCGCTGCCGGAATTGCTCGACGAAGTATGCCGCCGCGCGGAAGCGCTGCTAGGCGATGGTGCGACCTGTTCGATCCTTCTACTGGACGCGGACGGCGTACGCGCGCGCGTGGGCGGCGCGCCTTCTCTGCCGGCGGACTTCAGCGCCGCGATCGACGGTGTCCCGATCGGCCCGCGAGCCGGGTCCTGCGGCACCGCGATGTACGAGCGGCGCATGGTCGCCGTCGAAGATATCGAAACCGATCCGCTGTGGGCCGATTTCCGGCACCTCGCGTTGCCGCTCGGTTTGCGCGCGTGCTGGTCGGTGCCGTTTGAAAACGATGCCGGCGCGGTGCTGGGTGCGTTCGCGGTCTATCACCGCACGTCGCGCCGGCCGACCCCCGAAGAAGCGGCGATGCTCCACGACATCAGCCACAGTGTCGGTCTCGCTGTTCATCAGGACGCGATGGCGCAACGCCTCGCGCACAGCGAGGAGCATCACCGGCTGGTCGTGAACCATCTCAACGAAGGCATCATCGTGCAGTCGCGCGAAGGCGTGGTGCTGGCCTGCAATCCGAGTGCGCAACGCATTCTGCGGGCGAGCGCCGACCTGGTCGGCCGCGACATTCAGACGGTGATGGTGCGTGCATATCACGAGGACGGTTCAATCGTCACCGACGCCGATCGTCCCACCAGTCAGGTGCTGGAGACCGGCAAATCCAGGCTCGGCATCACGATCGGTCTGGAACTGACGGACGGCGATGTCGTCTGGATTACTGAGAATGTCGTGCCGATCATCAAACCGGGCGACAGCGAACCCAGCTCCGTGCTGATCTCGTTCACCGACATCGGGCCGGTGCGCGAGGCGCAACGGCAGCTCAAGTTTCTGGCCACCCGTGATCCGCTCACAGGCCTTTACAACCGCGCTTACCTGGCCGAGCGGATGCGCGATCTGTTCACGCCGGGTGATGTGGCAGGCATGGGCGAGCTGGCGCGGGTCGCCGTGCTGTTTGTCGATCTGGACGGTTTCAAGAAGGTCAACGACACCGCCGGTCACGAGGCCGGTGATGCGCTTCTGTGCAGCGTGGCGGAGCGGCTGTCGGCGTGTGTCGCGCGCGACGATACGCTCGCGCGCGTGGGCGGCGACGAATTCGTAATCGTGGTCAGCGCTTACGAAAACACGGGTCGGCTGATCGCGCTTGCCCAGCGTATTCTCGATACGATCGCGGTACCGTTCGCGGTGGCGGACAACGAGTACTACATGGGGGCATCGATCGGCATCAGTCTGTTTCCCGAGGACGGCCAGGACGTGCCCACGTTGATGCGCAACGCCGACTCGGCGATGTATCACGCGAAACAATGCGGCCGCAACAATTTTCAGTTCTTCACCGCCGAGCTGAATCGGCATCTGCAACGCCGCTTTATGATCGAGCAGGCGTTGCGGCGCGCGCTCGCCACGGATGAACTGAGCCTCGTGTATCAACCGATCGTCGACAGCCAGTGCGGCCGTACGATCGGCGCCGAGGCGCTGCTGCGCTGGTACAACAGCGAGCTGGGCAACGTCTCGCCGGTGGAGTTCATCCCGGTGGCCGAAGATGCCGGCCTGATCGTCGAGATCGGCTCATGGGTGCTGGCGCGGGCCTGCGAGCAGGTCGCGCAATGGCGGCGCACGCTGGCGCCGGATCTGATCGTCGCGGTGAATCTGTCACCGCGCCAGTTCAAAGGCGGACTGGTGGAGCGCATCGAGCGCTGTCTCGAGGAGTCCGGGCTCGAGCCGGCGGCGCTGGAGCTGGAGATTACCGAGCGGCTGTTGATGAGCGACAGCGACGCCGTCCTGCCGATGCTCACCGCGTTGAGCGCGATGGGCGTGCGGATTTCCGTCGACGATTTTGGCACCGGTTATTCGTCGCTGTCGTATCTGAAGCGGTTTCCGCTGCATAACCTGAAGATCGACCGTTCCTTCGTCGCGGGCTTGCCGGATCATCGCGATTCGATCGCGATCACGCAGGCGGTCGTGGCAATGGCCCATTCGCTCGGCATGAATGTCACGGCGGAAGGTGTGGAAACCGCCGAGCAGGCGGCGTTTTTGCGCGGGATCGCTTGCGACAAGCAGCAGGGCTATTTTTATAGCAGGCCTGTGGGGGCGAGCGCTTATGCACGCAGCCTGCATGACGCGCAGGTGGGGCTGGCCAGCGCTTCATAGCTGCCCTGACGTCTCGGGGCACGGCTGTAGGCGCCGCAAACCCATTTCGCCCGAGGGACTAATTCAGCAATCGGACCTCACTGCTCACTGCCGCGGGGATCCAGATTCGATTGTTCAGATTCCCAAACAAGTGCCTTCGCGTTCCCGGTATTTATCCGCGGCCCCGGTCTCCCTAAAATCCTCCCATCGAATGTACATTCCGCGTCGTGCCAGAACGGCCCAGCGCGATGGGAGCCGTTATGCCAGCCTTAATTCAGAACCAGCTTTATCGACCCGCGGTGATTCTGCCGATGGTCGCGCTCATGCAGGTAATGGTCTCGCAGGATTTCAACCTCGGCCAGGTCGGCTGGGTTGTGGCCGCTCGCGGCGCGCAGGCCGCGCTGCAACGCTCGCGCGAGTTGATCTGCGCCGTGCATTGCCACGCCTGAACCTAAGCGGGCGCAATTTGCAGCAATTGGCCGCGCCGGCCCATTGGCGGCGCGAAAACAGATCTGCGGCCGGTGCGCGAACGCCACCGCGCGTGACAGAAACAACGAGAAGCAAACAGAAGGAGCGATAGCGGCAACGCGAGGCGCTGAGGGTAAGATGCTACGACCAGCACCCCAGCCTCGGGAGATCTGCCATGCCACAGCACTTCGACGCAGTCGTGATCGGTACGGGACAAGGCGGGGCGCCGCTCGCTGTCCGTCTCGGTCAAAGCGGCCGCAAAACCGCGGTGATCGAACGCGCGGCTTTCGGCGGGACTTGCGTGAATGTCGGCTGCACACCCACCAAGTCGTATGTAGCTAGCGCCCGCGCGGCCCACGTAGCGCGCCACGCCGCGGACCTGGGCGTGCAGGTGAGTGGGGCGGTCAGCGTCGATCTGGCAGCGGTCAAGGCGCGTAAGGACAAGATCATTGGCCAATCGCGCGACGGCGTCGAGAAATGGCTGCGCGGCACGGATAACGTCACCGTCTTCACCGGCCATGCGCGCTTCACCGGCGCGCATACGCTTGCCATCAGCGGCCCGGACGGCTCGGTGCGCGACGAACTCAGCGCTGACGAAATCTTCATCAATACCGGTACGCGCGCCGTCGTGCCGCCGCTCGAAGGGCTTGAGCGCGTTCGCTACTACACCAACTCCAACCTGCTTGAACTGACGGAATTGCCGGACCATCTGGCGATTGTCGGCGGCAGCTATATCGCGCTCGAATTTGCGCAGATCTTTCGCCGCTTCGGCAGCCGGGTGACGGTGCTGGTGCGCGGCGAGCGCGTGCTGACGCGCGAAGATGCCGACTTCGCCAACTCGGTGCAGAAGGTGCTGGCGCGTGAAGGGATCGAGTTTGTCTTCGGCGTACAGCCTGCGCGGGTCGAACCGCATCCACATCACGAGAACGAGGTGTGCATCGGCTTCGAGCAGAACGTGCCCGCGCTCGAAGCGTCGCACCTGCTGTTCGCCACCGGCCGTGAACCGAACACCGACGACCTTGGCCTCGACGCTGCCGGCATCGCGACGGACAAGCACGGCATGATTCCCGTCGACGGCCAGTTGCGCACCAACGTGCCGGGCATCTGGGCGATTGGTGACATCAACGGACGCGGCGCCTTTACCCACACTTCCTACGATGATTTTCAGATCGTCGCTGCTAATCTGCTCGACGGCGGCGCGCGCAGCGTCGATACACGGATCATGACGTACGCGGTGTTCGTCGACCCGCCTCTCGCGCGCGTCGGGCTGTCGGAAACCGACGTGCGCAAAGCCGGCCGTGAGGCGCTGATCGCGACCATGCCGATGACGCGGGTGGGCCGCGCGCGCGAACGCGGCGAGACGGATGGTTTCATGAAGGTGCTGGTCGACCCGCAAAGCAAGCAGATTCTTGGCGCGGCGATCCACGGCATTGAAGGCGACGAAGCGCTGCACACGTTCATCGACATCATGACGGCCGGCGCGCCGTATCCGACCTTGCAGTACGCCATGCACATTCATCCGACCATCAGCGAACTGGTGCCGACCTTGCTCGATGGCCTCAAGCCGATGAAGTGAGCGCCGCACCGGTGGTATTCCGGGAGCGAGCGTGCTCGGCGAAAGCGTGTAGCGAACTCAGATAGCGAGCCTAGCCGGAGCACAAGCGATGAAACGCACGATCAGCAGCGGCAACCTCTTCGATCCCGGCGCGCCAGCAGGCCCTGACGAGCAGGTCGACGCGCTCGTGGAACAGGTCGGCGTGACCATCGAACGGATCGTCTCCCGAGGGCACGCAAGCCCGCCGGACTTCTGGTACGACAGTCCGCGCGCAGAGTGGGTCGTGCTGCTGAGCGGCGCGGCGGCGCTGGAATTCGAAGGCGAGCCTGAACTGCATCCGATGAAACCCGGCGACCACGTGCTGATCGACGCACATTGCCGGCATCGGGTGGCATGGACCAGCGACACGGAGCCGAGCGTGTGGCTGGCGGTGTACTACCCTGGCGTTTGCCAGTGACCGATAGCTGAGATCACGTCGCCATAACGGGATTAAACTCGAACTGGCACGTATCCTGGAGCGAGATCATGAATGATGCTGACCCCAAAAGCACTTTTCGCGGTCTTCCGTTGACCCCGGAACAGGACGCGGAAGTCAGACACTACATAAAAAAGCAGAAGCAGCAGGGCGCGGCGTGGGACACGCCGGAACTGGCGTCCATGCTTCGCGACATGCTGGAACCGCCGGGCGATGACGACGGAGAATTCGATCCCGACTTCGACGAAACGAAAGCCGCCGCGGAACGTGCAGCGGCCTCGATCGACGAGGCGATGGACCCGATCGAGGCGAGCGAAGAGCGCAACGCCGCGATGGAAATCGAGGCCATGAAGGGCTTGAGACGCTGAGCCTGGATTGCAGGACGCATTGCATTGCAGAACCACTGACGAGCGGCGTTGATCGACCCGACGGGAGAAGGTCGCGAGTCCACCACGGATCAGGAAAACAACATGAGCATCAGCATCGTTCAGCTTGGGTCTCCGAGAGCGGCTGACGAGGGGCTGCGTATCGGCACCGTTCGGCGGCCGCCGCGCGGCGTACCCCGGGCCGAATTCGCCACCCGTGACTATTACGACGTGTGGCTGCCCAATCTCTCGCCTGACGCGGAGCTGGTCAAGGAAGCAAAGGCGGTGACGAGCGACCGCGATTGGGCCGCGTTCGCGAAGAAATTCCGCACGGAGATGAATGGTGGCGATGCCAGCAAGGTGTTGGACCTGCTTGCGGCCTTGTCAAAAACGACCAACTTTTCGGTCGGTTGCTACTGCGACGACGAAAGCCGCTGCCATCGCAGCATTCTTCGTCAGTTGTTGGACGAGCGGGGCGCGCTGATCAGGTGAGGCGCGCATGCGCCGCCGGCCGCATTCGACAAGTCCGGTTGTCATCACCGATAATCGGCGGCGTAACGACTACACAATCAGGAAACCGACCGATGGGCAAGGGACGCGTCGAAGCCTTCAGCGATGGCGTGATCGCCATCATCATCACAATCATGGTGCTCGAATTGAAGGTGCCGGACGGCTTCGATCTCGCCGCGCTGCGCCCCGTGATCCCCGTGTTCTGCGCCTACGTGCTGAGTTTCATCTACGTCGGCATCTACTGGAACAATCACCACCACCTGTTCCATACCGTGCAGAAGGTCAACGGCGCGGTGCTCTGGGCCAATCTCCATCTGTTGTTCTGGCTATCGCTGCTGCCGGCCGTCACGCATTGGGTCGGTGAAAACCATCTCGCCGCCTGGCCGACCGCGATGTACGGCGCCGTGCTGTTCATGTCGGCGATTGCGTATTTCATTCTGACCCGCGTGCTGATCCGCGAGCACGGTACGGAGTCGACGCTCGCGAAGGCGGTCGGCAACGACTTCAAGGGCAAGGTGTCGGTCGTCATCTATCTGGTGGGCATGGCGCTGGCATTTGTTCAGCCGTGGCTCTCGGCCGCGCTCTACACGCTCGCCGCGGCCTGGTGGCTCATTCCCGACCGCCGTATCGAACACCTGATGGAAGCGTAAGCATGTTGCTTGCGCTCAAGCTCACGCTGGTGCCCGCGTTTCTCGCCGCGCTGACTGTGGCGGGGCGGGTGTGGGGACCGTCGGTGGCGGGATGGCTCGCGGGGCTGCCGGTGGTGTCCGGCCCGATCGTGTTGCTGCTCGCGCTGGAGCGTGGGCCGGCGTTCGCGGCGTTGGCGTCGGTGGCATCGATTGCGGCGATTGCCGCCTCCGAGGCGTTCAATTTTGCGTATGCGTGGACCTGCCGGCGTTCAGCATGGCCGCTTGCGCTTGTGGCCGGCATGCTCGGATGGGTTGGCGTGGCGATGTTACTCACACATTTGCCGGGTGGACTGATGTGGGCGGTGGCCGCGAGTTGCGTGGCTGTCGCCATTTCGCAAAGCGGCTTGCCGCGCGTCACCGGCCATGTGCGGGCGACGCGTCTCGGGCTCGGCGATCTTGCGCTGCGCATGCTCGCCGGCGCGGTGCTGACGTTGGCGGTGACGACGCTGTCCGCGTCGATGGGCGCGACATGGAGCGGGCTGCTGTCGGTGTTTCCGTTGCTCGGCATCGTGCTCGCGGTATCGGCCCAGCGCGCGCATGGCTCGGACTTCGTTGCGTTGTTGATGCGCGGCATGGTGATCGGCCGCGGCTCGTTCGCGGCGTTCTTCGCCGTGACCGCGACGATGTTGCCACACTACGGTGTGTGGGTCAGTTTTGCGTGCGCGGCGGTGGTGTCGATGGTGGTGCAAGGGGCGACCAGGCGATTGCTTCGCGCAAAGCGGCCGGCGCAGGTTGTGACGCGTGAGCTTGCTGAACAGCAGTCAGCGGATTGAGG
The DNA here is from genome assembly GCF_900116445.1 of Paraburkholderia aspalathi. Lineage (GTDB taxonomy): Bacteria > Pseudomonadota > Gammaproteobacteria > Burkholderiales > Burkholderiaceae > Paraburkholderia > Paraburkholderia aspalathi. The sequence continues at coordinate 491,968 of NZ_FPBH01000003.1, read as the reverse complement.
CCGTTTGGCCGATACTGAGATCATGACTTCGCGCACCCAAAGCTTTCCGGCCACCCGAATCGGTTTGATTTCCGACACGCATAACCTCGTGCGTCCTGAGGCCCTGCAGTACCTCGCAGGGTGCGACGCGATCATCCACGCGGGCGATATCTGCAATCAGGCGGTGCTCGATGCGCTCGCGCAGATCGCGCCGGTCACCGCCGTGCGCGGCAATAACGATATCGGCGACCCGGTTGCCTTGCTACCGACGCACGTCAAGCTGACCGTCCAGCAGGTGACGATCCTCGTCGTGCATGACATTGCCGATGTGGGTGACAATCCGCGCAGCGAAGGCATCGACGTGGTCGTGACGGGCCACTCGCACAAACCCGCAATCAGCGAGCGCGACGGCGTGCTGTATGTCAATCCAGGCAGCGCAGGGCCGAGACGTTTCAAGTTGCCGATTTCCGCCGGCACGCTGATCGTTGAAGGTACGCACGTCAGCGCAACCTTCGATTCTCTGGTGACATAAAAAAGCGGGCCGACAAATATTTGCCGGCCCGCTTTCGAACATGTTCACGCTTATAGCTGTGGAACGCAGCCGCTAGTTGTAGCGCTCGCGGACGATACGCGTACAACTTCGGCGGCTAGTTACTGAGCAACCTAGGCACAAGCCAGGATCAGGCACGCGCCGTAGCCGCAGACGCGTAACCTTCATCCATTTCCGCCGCCTCACGCTCGCCGCGCAGCACCGCATGCGCTTCGGCACGCGTTGCAACACACGGACCGGAGCCGAGTAACGGCTTGCGGGCCGTTTCACGCAGCGCGAACACCGACACGATACCGATCAGCGACGCGCCCATCAGGTAGTACGCGGGCATCATCAGATTGCCGGTGCTGTCGACGAGCCATGCCGTTACGAGCGGCGTTGTCCCACCGAACAGCGACACCGAAATGTTGAAGCCGATCGCGAGCGCGCCGTAGCGGATCTTGGTCGGGAACAGCGCCGGCAGCGCCGACGGCATCACACCGGTAAAGCACGACAGCAGCACGCCGAGAATCATCAGGCCGCCGAACACCGGCAGCACCGTGCCCATGCGAATCAGCAGCAGCGCGGGAATCGAGAGCACGAACAGACCCACGCAGCCGAACAGCATCACCGGCTTGCGGCCGATCGTGTCGGACAGGTGGCCGGCCGCCAGCGTCATCGGCATCATCAGCACCATCACGAGCAGCACGAGGAAGAGACCGTGCGTTTCGTTGAAGTGCAGCGTGGCCGACAGGTAGCTCGGCAGATACGAGAGCGCCATGTAATCGGTGACGTTGAAGATCAGCACAAGGCCGACGCACAATAGAAGCGGCTTCCATTGCTGCATCAGCAACTCGCGGAACGATTGCTTCGGGAGCGCCTTGTCTTCGGCTTCGCGTTGCTCGGCCTGCTTCTTGAACGCGGGCGTTTCTTCGAGCTTCATCCGGATGTAGAGACCCACCAGACCCAGCGGACCCGCGATCAGGAACGGCACACGCCAGCCCCACGAGAGCAGCGCCTCGTTCGAGAGCGTTGCCGTCAGAACCGCAACCGTACCGGCGCCGAGCACATAGCCGATCAGCGTGCCGAACTCGAGGAAGCTGCCCATGAAGCCGCGGCGCTTGTCCGTCGAGAATTCGGCGATGAAGGTCGCAGCGCCGCCGTATTCACCACCCGTCGAGAAGCCTTGCACGAGGCGCGCGACCAGCAACAACGCCGGCGCGAAAATGCCGATCGTCGCATAGCTCGGAATCAGGCCGATCGCGAAGGTGCCGAGCGCCATCATGATCATGGTCATGGCCAGCACCCGCTGACGGCCGATGCGGTCGCCCAGCGGCCCGAACACCATGCCGCCGACCGGCCGCACGAGGAACGCCGCGGCGAACGTGCCGAAAGTGGCGATCAACTGGGCGGACGGGCTCGACGACGGGAAGAACACTTTGCCGAGCGTGACAGCGATATAGCTGTACACGCCGAAATCGAACCATTCCATCGCGTTGCCGAGCGCCATGGCGCCGACGGCCCGCTTGAGGAGAGATTTGTCGACGACGGTGATGTCGTCGAGTGAGAGGCGTTGTTCTTCTTTGTGATGTCGCCAGAAGCCGTTGCTGGAAGCGGTCAAGGTGAAAACTCCAATGACTGCGACGAAACTCATGAAAACGCGCATGAACGTTCCGCCACGGGTGCTGGGGAAGTGCAGTTTCGCGAGCAGAGCGATGGCGTCTCTCTCGCCCGAAGGCGATAGAAGGGGGCGTGAAAAAAGAAAACGGAACGCCCGTGCCTCGCGAATCATTCGCGAAAAAACACTCGTCTAGATTGTGCTGACTGTTGCATCTGCGTGGCCGTGGAAGGGGGGCAGATGCATGAGGACGCTGGGGTGGCTGAAAGCTGGCCCATGCGCCGCTGAAAGGCTCGAAACGAAAAAGGCCGGTGCTGGATCGCCGCTCATAGTGCGAGCTCAAGCGGGGAAACGACCGACAAGCCTTCTTGTATAAAAACTATTCAATCCGGCCCTTGGTACGCACTGCATGCCAAGTGTGAACTGAATGTGAATGAAGGTAAATTGCTGTTGGAACGGTGCACATGATAGCACGATGACGGACGATCGTGCAAACCTGGGATTCGGCCGACAGCCCGGGGAGGGCGCTCAATCCCTTGCGTGGCGGGGGATTCGGCGGATTGTGGCGGTATGGAAAAGAGGCTTAAAAGTGGCCGGAAATGGTCCGGTTAGTGAATTTTTCCAAGGCTTGAAAGTGGCGAAATGCGCGACGAAATTCGCGGCCAGACAGGCGAAAAAAATCCGCGCTCGCGGCGCGGATTTTTTGTCAGGCTGGTCGCCAATTCTGGCTTGTAGCTCAGAAAAGCGCTTACTCGGCTGCCGGCGGCACGTAGCCCTGCGCCGTATCCGCGCCTTCGCCAAAGAAGAACTTTTCGGTCTGCTTCATCAGATACTGGCGTGCGCGCGGATCGGCCATGTTCAGGCGGTTTTCGTTGATCAGCATGGTTTGCTGCTTCAACCAGGCCTGCCAGGCTTCCTTCGAAATGCTTTCGTAGATCCGCTTGCCAAGTTCGCCCGGCAGCGGCGGGAAATCGAGGCCTTCGGCTTCCTTGCCGAGCTTCGCGCATTGAACCGTACGAGTCATGCTGTGCTTCTCCTATATCGATGTGGGGCGGGCAGTCGCTTTATATGGGGACGCTCAGAGCTGTTTCATCAGCACGAGCGACTTGCGCTGCCAGTTATAGAGTCGGCGGCGGTCTTCCGGCAGGTCGTCGACCGTGACCTTGACGAAGCCGCGCTTGAGGAACCAGTGTTCGGTACGCGTAGTGAGCACGAAAATCCGCGTGAGGCCGCGTGCCCGGGCGCGTTGTTCGATGCGTTTGAGCAGGCGCTCGCCGTCGCCGGTGCCTTGCGCTTCAGGCGCGACCGTGAGGCAGGCCATTTCGCCGATGCGCTCCTGCGGGTACGGATACAGCGCCGCACAGCCGAACAGCACGCCATCGTGCTCGATCACCGAGAAATGGTCGATGTCGCGTTCGATCTGGTGGCGGCCGCGCCGCACCAGCGTGCCGTCGGATTCGAGCGGCTCGATCAGCGAGAGAATGCCGCCGACGTCGTCCGGCGTGGCTTCGCGCAGGCTTTCGAGGTTCTCGTACGAGATCATCGTGCCCACGCCATCGTGCAGGAACAGTTCGAGCAGCAGGCTGCCGTCGAGCGCGTAGGGGATGATGTGTGCCCGCGCCACGCCGCCGCGGCAGGCGCGGATCGAATGTTTCAGATAGAAGCCCGCGTCGCCGGTGACCTCGCCGCTTTCATGCAGCTTGTAGGCGTCGTCGAGCGACAGTTCGCGAACCAGCACCGGTCCGTCTTCGCCGGTCTCCATCAGGCCCGGGGTCTCGGTCAGGAACACGATCTTGTCGGCGCGCAGGGCGATCGCCGCCGCCGAGGCGACGTCTTCCATCGACAGATTGAATGCCTCGCCGGTGGGCGAGAAGCCGAGCGGCGAGAGCAGCACCAGCTTGCGGCTCGCGAGCGAATGGCGGATCGAATCCGCGTCGATCTTGCGCACTACGCCCGTGTGGGCGAAATCGACGCCGTCCAGAATGCCGACCGGGCGCGCCGTCACGAAGTTGCCCGACACCACGCTGATGTGCGCGTGCGCCATCGGCGTGTTCGGCAAGCCCTGGCTGATCGCCGCCTCGATATCCAGACGCACTTCGCCGGCCGCTTCTTTCGCGGACTCCAACGCGCGTGCATCGGTAATGCGCATGCCGTGCGAAAACTCGGATTCCACGCCGTGCAGGCTCATCTGCTCTTCGACCTGCGGTCGCGAGCCATGCACCAGCACGATCTGGATGCCCATGGCCTGCAGCAGCGCGATGTCGGACACGAGCGCATTCAGGAGCCCCTGATGCACCACCTCGCCGCCGAAACCGACGACGAACGTCTTGTTACGGAACGCATGGATGTAAGGGGCGACTGAGCGCATCCAGTCGACGAATTGCGCGTGCTGTGCGAGGTCTTCCGTTGCTCCGGCGGGGGCCGGAACGCTCGCGGGCGCGGGGACGAGGTCGGTTTGGGAATTCATGCCGGGGATTATAATGCGCCCCCATGTCGAATGTACCCAAAAGTCCCGCTACGGCGAACGAGAATGTGACGCCGGCCGCCGATCGGGCGAAGCCCGGCGACGCCCGCCGCCGCGATGCGCAGGACGCTAACCGCAACACGCCACCCGCCGCGCGTGAGTCCCTGCGCTCGGCGGATGACGCGCGCGTGTCCGCACAGAAAAATAATCCGCCGCAAGAGGCGCGCCGCGAAGCGGGCGCGCAGGCGCCGAAAGCCGCTCATAAGGGGCAGAAGCACGCGCCACCGGGCGACGCTGCGCTCAGTCAGCCGACTTCCGGCGGCGTGGAGAAGCCCGCGCGCCGCGACGATGGACGCGCGCAGAACGCGCCTCGCGGCGAACGCCAGCAGCAGGGCGATGAACGGCGCGCGCAGTCCGAAAACGCGCGGACTCCAAATCAGCCGAAGCGTGGCGATGGGCGTGCCAATCAGCAAAGCGGTGCGCCCGCGCAAAAATCGCCGCAAGCAGGCAATGCGCAAAACGGGCAGCCGCGTCGCGAGCCCCGTCCGCCGCGCGTTCAGCGCGTCGTCGAGCCGAATCAGATTCCGCCGATTACGTTTCCCGAAGCGCTGCCAGTGTCCGGCCGCCGCGAGGAGATCGCGCGGGCCATCGCACAGAATCAGGTCGTGATCGTCTGCGGTGAGACCGGCTCGGGTAAGACAACACAGCTACCGAAAATCTGCCTCGAACTCGGGCGCGGCCTCGGCGCGGGTGGCTCCGGTCTGATCGGCCACACGCAGCCGCGCCGGATTGCGGCATCGGCAACGGGCCGCCGCATCGCCGAAGAACTCGGCACGCCGTTTGGCGAAGTGGTCGGCTACAAAGTGCGGTTTACCGACAATCTGTCGCCGGGCGCGTCGGTCAAGTTGATGACCGACGGTATTCTGCTCGCCGAAACGCAGACCGATCCGCTGCTCAACGCCTACGACACGCTGATCATCGACGAAGCGCACGAGCGCAGCCTGAACATCGATTTTCTGCTCGGCTATCTGAAGGAAATCCTCGTCAAGCGGCCCGATCTGAAGCTGATCGTGACGTCGGCGACGATCGACGCGGACCGCTTCGCGCGCCATTTCGGCCGCGACGACAAGCCAGCGCCGGTGATCGAAGTGAGCGGGCGTTTGTATCCGGTCGAGGTGCGCTATCGGCCGGTCGCAGAGGACAGCCCGGCGGTGAAGGCGGCGGAGGGTTCTTCTTCCGCGTCGCGTGAATCGCGTGACAGGCCGAAGACGCAGCGCGAAACGGATCGCGATCTGATGGAAGCGATCGTCGATGCGGTCGACGAACTGTGCCGCGAAGGCCCCGGCGATGTGCTGGTGTTCCTGCCCGGCGAGCGCGAGATTCGCGATGCCGCCGAAGCGCTGCGCAAGCATCATCCGCCGCACACGGAAATTCTGCCGCTGTTCGCGCGTTTGTCCGCGGCCGAGCAGGAACGCGTGTTCCGCACCTCGAACGCGCGCCGCATCGTTCTGGCCACTAACGTCGCCGAAACTTCGCTGACAGTGCCCGGCATTCGCTATGTGGTCGATACGGGACTCGCGCGTGTGAAGCGCTACTCGTATCGCAACAAGGTCGAGCAGTTGCAGGTCGAGTCGATCTCGCAGGCCGCCGCGAATCAGCGGGCAGGGCGTTGCGGCCGCGTCGCGGATGGCATCTGTATTCGTCTGTACGAGGAAAGCGACTATCAGGGTCGCGTGCGTTTCACCGACCCGGAGATTTTGCGTTCGTCGCTGGCGTCGGTGATTTTGCGGATGAAGTCGCTGCATCTGACGGCGATCGAAACCTTTCCGTTCATCGAGCCGCCGCCGGGCCGCGCGATCGCCGACGGCTATCAACTGCTCAACGAACTGGGCGCCGTCGACGACGACAACCAGCTCACGCCGCTCGGCCGCGAACTCGCGCGCTTGCCGCTCGACCCGCGCGTCGGCCGGATGATTCTCGCCGCGCGCGATCAGCAGGCATTGAAGGAAGTGCTGATCATCGCCAGCGCCTTGTCTGTGCAGGACCCGCGTGACCGGCCGATCGAGGCGCAGGAGCAAGCCGACCAGGCGCACCGCCGCTTCGCTGACGAGCGTTCCGAGTTCCTGCAATGGCTGAAGATCTGGAACTGGTTCGAAGAAGCGATTGCGCACAAGAAGTCGAACCGGCAATTGCAGGACGAGTGCCGCAAGAACTTCCTGTCGCAACTGCGTCTGCGCGAATGGCGCGACGTGCACTCGCAACTGCTGACCGTGGTGCGCGAGCACGGTTGGCGTCTGAACGAAGCCGAAGCGACTTTCGAGCAGATTCACCTCGCGTTGCTGACCGGCCTGCTTGGCAACATCGGTCTGAAAGCCGACGACGAGCCGTATTTCCTCGGCGCGCGCAGCATCAAGTTCTATCTCTGGCCGGGCTCGGCGCTGGTGAAGAAGGCCGGTAAGTGGGTGATGGCCGCTGAACTGGTCGAGACGAGCCGTCTGTACGCACGCTGCATCGCGAAGATCGAGCCGGAATGGATCGAAAAGATCGGCGAGCATTTGCTGAAGAAATCGTTGTCCGAGCCGCATTGGGAAAAGCGCGCGGCACAGGTGTCGGCGTTCGAGCGCGCGGTGCTGTACGGTCTGCCGATCTACCACCGGCGGCGCGTGAGCTTCGGCAAACAGGACCCGGCGCGGGCGCGCGAGCTGTTCATTCGCGGCGCGTTGGTGGAAGGCGAGTTCGATACGAAGCTTGCGTTCTTCGCGCACAACCGCAAGCTGCTCGCCGATATCGAGCAGCTCGAACACAAGTCGCGCCGCCAGGACGTGCTGGTCGACGACGAGCTGATTTTCGGCTTCTACGATCAGGCGCTGCCGAAAGGCATCTATACGGGCGCGTCGTTCGAGCGCTGGTATCGCGACGAGGTGAAGAAGAGCGGTCAGCCGGAAGATAAGCTGCGTCTGCTGTACCTGTCGCGCGACGATCTGATGCGGCACGAAGCTGCCGGCGTCACGACCGATCTGTTCCCGAAGCGGATGACGATGGCGGGCGTCGAGATGGCGCTCACGTATCACTTCGAGCCCGGTTCGCCGCGCGACGGTGTGACGCTCGCCGTGCCGCTGTATGCGCTGAATCAGGTCGATGCGCGGCGCTGCGAATGGCTCGTGCCCGGCATGCTGAAAGAGAAGACGCAACTTCTGCTGAAATCGTTACCGCAGAAGCTGCGGCGCCATTGCGTGCCGCTGCCTGAGTTCGCGGCGGGTTTCGTCGAACGGCATAGTGGTCCGCGCTTCGGCGCGGGCGGTTTGCTTGAGACCTTGATCGCCGATGTTCGCGAGCAGACTCAGGTCGCGATGAAGCAATCGGACTTCAAGCTCGAGACGCTGACGCCGCATCTGTTCATGAACTTCAAGGTCGTCGACGAGCACGGGCGGCAGCTTGCGATGGGCCGGAATATGTCGCAACTGCGTGCCGAGCTTGGCGGTCAGGCGCAGCAGCACTTCCAGAAGATCGCGTCGGGTGCGGCTGGGGTGGCGTTGGCGGATGCCGGAGGCGGTGGCGGCGTGGCTGTTGGCGCGCAAGCGGGCGGAGCAGCCGGCGCGGCAAGCGGTGCGGTTTCGCGAGGTAAGGGCACTACTGCGCCAGGTCCGCAAACTGCGCCGCAAGAAGGCGCAGCCGGCACCGCGTTGTACGAAAAGCTGACGACGTGGAATTTTGGCAAGCTCCCCGAGTTGCTGGAAATTCGCCGTGGCGGGCAGACCTTGTTCGGTTATCCGGCGTTGGTGGATCGCGGCACGCACTGTGACGTCGAAGTGTTCGATTCACCCGACGAAGCCGCGCGCATTCATCGTGCAGGGCTGCGGCGTTTGTTCGCGTTGCAACTGAAAGAGCCGATCAAGTATCTGGAGAAAAATCTGCCGGGTTTGCGCGAAATGGCGATGCAGTTCATGCCGCGTGGCACGCAGGAGGAACTGCGCGATCAACTGATCGACACCGCGCTTGATCGCGCGTGCCTGCAAGACCCGCTGCCAGCCGATGACGTCAGTTTCCATACACGCCGCGACGAAGGCCGCAGCCGGTTGACTTTGTTGGCTCAGGAAATCGCCCGGCTCGTCGGCCAGATACTGACCGAGTACGCGACCGTGACGAAGAAACTGGTGCAGGCGAAGTCGTTCGCGGCCGCGCATGCGGATATGCAGAACCAGCTGGATGGGCTGATCGGCAAGCGTTTTGTGGTCGATACGTCGTACGCGCAGTTGGCGCACTTTCCGCGCTATCTGAAGGGCATTGCGTTGCGCATCGACAAGCTGAAGGCGGACTCCGCGCGCGACGCACGGCAGTTCGCCGAATTCCATCCGCTGTTGCAGAACTACCAGCGTGCGCTTGCACAACGCGGCGGTGTGCTGGATCCGCGCTTGTCGGAATTCCGCTGGCTGCTCGAAGAATTGCGGATTTCGCTGTTCGCGCAGGAGTTGCGGACGCCGATGCCGGTGTCGGTGAAGCGTCTCTATAAGGTGTGGGAGTCGATGCAGCGTTGAGCGATGGCTGGGGCGGGACCGATGCGGCGCCTGGCGGCACAGGAAGTGGGGCGGCGCAACTGTCCGCTTCGTTCGTCCAGGGTTAGCCGATGCGGTTCTACACGTGGTGTCGAGCAAAAAAACGCGCGACGCCACTCCTTTTGAGAATGTTGTCACGCGCAAAAGGCGCGAGTTCTTGCGGGCCCGCGCCTGCTCGCTAAGTACGGCAATGCTATCGGCGTCGGCGTGACTGATTCAGATCGAGCCAATCACGTTTTCCGCCGAGCTGTTACCAGTGCATGCCCGCGCCGACCGACGCACCGAACTGGCCACGCGAGTCGGTCGTCCCTTGCACCTTGTAGACCCACTTGCCGGTTTCCGACAGTTGCGAAACGCCGATGGCCATCGCCGACTGGCCGCCATACGTGCCACCCGCAATCGCCACCATCCCGCGACCCGGCAAGACCGCCTGCGGCAAACCTGCTGCGGCCAGCGCCGATGCCGTGCCACCGTACGAATCGCGGCGAGCCGAGCGGATCTGGTCGTCGGTGTAGCTGTTTGCCTGGCCGACCGCGCCGCTTACGCTTTGCTGTAGTTGATTGACGTTGACCGCGTCCGTGCCTTGTACGCCGGCTGCGACGTTGGTGATCTGACGTTCCTGGCCCGCTGCGCCAACCGATACTGTGTTCGCCCGATCCGCGACTGAGCCCTGACCCAATGCCACTGAGTTGTCCGCGCTGGCGTTTGCTGCTGCGCCGAGTGCGGTGGCGTTGTTGCCGCTTGCGACGGAGTTCGCGCCGATGGCCACGGTATTGGCGCCTGCCGCTTGTGCGTTCGCGCCCGAAGCGACCGAGTGCGCGCCGCTTGCCAGCGCGCCTTCTGTCCCGCGGTCGCCTTCCGCGCTGTAGAACGGATTGGCCGTGTTGACCGTGATGTCGCTGACCGCGCCGTTGATGGCCGCGTTCAACTGGCCGAGGTTGACGGCGTCGTTTGTGTCCACGCCGTCGGCGACGTTATGGATCACTGTGCCGCCGCTTGTTGCATCGCCGAGCGTGACGCTGTTCTTGTTGACGCTGCCGTCGGCGTTCCTGTCGTACATCACGGCGCCGTCGAGCCTGGCGTCGGTCTGTGACGTAACTTCCTTCAACTGGGCAACGTTGACGGCGTCGGTGTCGGCGGTACCGGCTGCGACGTTGGTGATTTGACGTTCTGCGCCGCTTGCACCGACGGAGACGGTGTTGGCACGATCGGAGATCGAGCCGTTGCCGAGGGCGACCGAGTTGGCAGAGCTGGCAATGGCCTGATAGCCGAGCGCCGTTGAATTGTCGCCGGCAGCCGTCGCGAGGGTGCCGACAGCCGTGCTGTTGCCTCCCTGTGCCCACGAGGAGGTGCCGGCTGCAAAAGAGGCGTCGCCGGAAGCGTTGGCGTAGGCGCCGATCGCGACCGAGTGGTCGCCGTTTGCGGTGGCGTCGTCCGAGCCGTCATTGGCACCGCCTGCCTTGAAATAGCGCGATGCGTCGGCGGCAGCGGCATTCAGCTGGCTCAGGTTGACGGCGTCTGTAGCTTCGGTGCCGGCTGCAACGTTGGTGATTTGACGTTCTGCGCCGCTTGCGCCGACCGAGACGGTGTTCGCACGATCGGCGATCGAGCCTTGGCCCAGTGCGACCGAGTTAGCCGCGACGGCGCTAGCGTTATAGCCGAGCGCCGTCGAGCCGTCGCCTGCTGCCGTGGTAAGCGTGCCGACAGCCGTGCTGTTGTCTCCCTGTGCCCAGGAGGACGTGCCGGCTGCAAAAGAGGCGTCGCCGGAAGCATTGGCGTAGGCGCCGATCGCGACTGAGTGGTCACCGCTTGCGGTGGCATCGTCCGAGCCGTCATTGGCGCCGCCTGCCTTGAAATAGCGCGAGGCGTTAGCGGCAACGGCATTCAGTTGGCTCAAGTTGACGGCGTCTGTAGCTTCGGTGCCGGCTGCGACGTTGGTGATCTGGCGTTCTGCGCCCACTGAACCGACAGATACGGTGTTGACGCGATCGGCGACCGAACCGTTGCCCAACGCGACCGAGTTGGCGGAGCTGGCATTTGCCTGATAGCCGAGCGCCGTCGAATTGTCGCCCGCAGCCGTCGCGAGGGTGCCAACGGCGGTGCTGTTGTCTGCCTGTGCCCGCGAAGACGTGCCGAGCGCCAATGACTCAGCGCCGGAAGCGTTGGCGTAGGCGCCGATCGCAACCGAGTGGTCGCCGCTTGCGGTGGCGTCATCCGAGCGGTCATTGAGGCCGTCTGCCTTGAAATAGCGGGATGCGTCGGCGGCAACGGCATTCAACTGGCTCAGGTTGACGGCATCCGTTGCTTCGGTGCCGGCTGCGACGTTGGTGATTTGACGTTCCGCGCCGCTTGCGCCGACAGAGACGGTGTTAGCACGATCGGCGATCGAACCTTGGCCGAGCGCAACGCTGCCGTCGGCGAAGGCGCTAGCGTCAAGGCCAATGGCGACCGCGCCGCTTCTATTCGCGAGCGCGTTGGCGCCGAGCGCCGTTGCGCCCACGCCCGTCGCGCTAGCATAGTTGCCTATGCCGGTGCTGAAATCGGCGTCGGCCAGAGCTGTCATCCCGGCCGCGAATGCACCTTCGCCCCGGCTTTCCGCCTTGAACCCAATCGCGGTCGCGGCCGTGTTCGTTGCCGTTGCCCAGTTACCGATCGCGATGGACCCCGAACCCGATGCACTCGATCCAACGCCCGCCGCCACCGAGCCCGGTCCCGAGGCTGTCGCATCGGGATCCACACCTGGAATGACCGAGCCGGCAGCGAAATAAACCGTAGCCGCCTGCGCCACCGGCACACCGCCCAGCAAAGTTGCCGCAGCCAGCACAGCCTGCGCCATGACCAACTTCCGCGATGCCCCGCGTTTCGTTTTCGAGCGAGCCGTCTCCGACGCGGCGACCCACGAGCCCGTCGTCTCACACCAAACCGATTTGTAGATTTTATTCATTTTTCAGAAAACTCCGCCGGAATTAGATCGTGGACGGCACACGAAAGCATTCTGAGTCGGAAAAGGCGTCATCGCCCCAAGTGTGTCGCGCATAGGCAGAACACGTCGGCTACGGTTATTTATTCCGACCGCTTTTTGTGTTCTGTTGATTTCCTCGCGCGTCCGAATTACCTGCATCACGCTTTCATGTCCACGGGATTAAGTGCATGGGCGATGAACGGCGAAATTGTCAGTTCTGGTGGGGCGAAGCCGAAATAAGCCAATTCTTAAATCGTTGAAAATAAATGGCGGGATGTAATTGGGTTTGGATAAGTGTTTTTTAATTGTATAAAGTAAAGAATAATCTTGTTTTGTCTTATGAAAAACGGAATGGCATAAGAATTTAATGAGCTGTTATTATGTGGATTAAAATGGATTGATATGAATCGCCACGGATTTTTCTACGTAAAACCGTCGTCGGGTTGTCAGTGACTCGGAATTCACTGACAGATTTGCCGCCGGATGCGCCGCGTCCCTTCGTTTTTCCACGCGTCGTACCCGCATCCAGGTCAACCGCTGGTCACAGCAAACGTTCTACAATGACGGTTGTTCTCCGAAGTGAGTTTTCATGCGTAAATTTTTTCTTCCCGGCGTGACTGCCACGTTCGCCGCAGGCGCAGCGCTGGTCGCCGCCGCAGGCTTTTTTTCTCCGGCGGCTCTCGCCAACAACGTGATCGTGCTCAATTCCGGCGAAGCCACGCTGAGCCTGATCGACGAGACCACCCGCCAGGTCATCGGCACGGTGCCGACGGGCAAGGAACCACACCACCTGATGGCCACGCCGGACAACTCGTCGTTGATCGTCGCCAACTCGGTGTCGAACAACCTGATGTTCGTCGATCCGAAATCGGGCCAGGTCCAGCGCTGGGTCGAGAACATCGAGGATCCGTACCAGATCGGTTTTTCGCCCGACCGCAAGTGGCTCGTCACCACCGGGCTGCGTCTGGACCGCCTCGACATCTATCATTACGACAGCCAGAAGAACCAGATGACGCTGGCCTCGCGTCTGCCGCTCGCGGTGATGCCGAGCCACATGGCCTTCACCAATGACAGCAAGACGGTGTTCGTCACGCTGCAGGTTTCGGGCGAGCTGGCCGCTATCGATCTGGCCACGCAAACCGTCAAGTGGAAGATGAAGGTCGGCAAGGTGCCGGCCGGCCTGTGGATGACCCCGGGCGAGAAATATCTGCTGATCGGCATGACCGGGGCGGATTACGTCGCGGTGGTCGACTGGCGCAACCAGAAAATCGTCAAGACGATCCAGACCGGCAAGGGCGCGCACAACTTCCGCTCGCTGGTCGACGGCAAGCATGTGGCGGTATCGAACCGCGTCGCGAGCACGATCAGCATCATCGACGAAGACACGCTCACCAATGTCGGCGATATCACCGGTTTGATGCCGGGGCCGGACGACATGGAACTTTCCGCGGACAAACGCTATCTGTGGGTGACCTTCCGCTTTGCGAAACATGTCGGCATCATCGACCTGAACACGCGTAAGCTGATCCAGACGATAGCCGTCGGCCGTTCGCCGCACGGTATCTATTTCTTCAATCGCGCGCCGATTACGGCGCCGAACGGCGCGTGACGCTGTAACAGGCAGACCGCGAGGAATGAAGTAACAGGCCAGCACCATGTTCCATCTGATTTTTTCTTCTCTCGACAGCTTCGTCTCAGCCGTGCAGACGCTGCTGTACGTCGACGTGGTGCAGCCGCTGCTGTTCCACTTCAATCTGATGGACTATGACGAAGACACTTACGACAGCCTGTATTGGGTGATCGTCGGCGTTTTCGAGGTGCTGGCGATGTACGCGATCCTGCGCCCGCTCGAAATGCTCCGCCCGGTGGAGCGGTGGGAAAACCGCAAGGCCGTGCGTGTCGACGTGATTTACACGTGGATCGCCAAGCTCGGCATCCTGAACCTGTTCTTCTTTTTCGCGCTGCAGCCATTATTCGACAACGTGCAGGCCTGGCTGCGGCTGCACAACATCGCGAATATCGAATTCGACAATCTGTGGCCGGGCGTCACCACGCAGCCGCTTGTCACATTCGTGATGTACCTGCTCGTACTCGATTTCGCGGGCTACTGGTATCACCGCTGGGAACATCGGATCGGTGTGTGGTGGGAATTGCACGCCGTACATCACAGCCAGCAGCAAATGTCGCTGTGGTCCGATGACCGTAACCATTTGCTCGACAGTTTGTTGCAGGCTTCGTTTTTTGCAGCGATCGCGTTGGTGATCGGCGTGCCACCGTCGCAATTCGTCGTGCTGGTGGCAATCACGAACCTCGCGCAGAGCGTGCAGCACGCGAACATTAGTCTGTACTTCGGCTGGCTCGGCGAGCGCCTGTTGGTCAGCCCGACCTTCCATCGCCGGCATCATGCAATCGGCTATGGCCACGAAGGGCTGAAGTACGGTTGCAACTTCGGCGTGCTGTTCCCCTGGTGGGACATGCTGTTCCGCAGCGTGTCGTGGAGCCGCGAAATGGAGCCCACCGGCATCCGTGACCAACTCGAAGGCCGACGCTACGGCGACGGTTTCTGGGCGCAGCACTGGCTTGCCTTCGTGCGCATCGCCGGGCGGCTTTCGCCGAAGCGGCGCACCGAAGGCAGCGACGCCGCCCCGGTTTGAGCATTCTTCCTCTTGCGCCGTCGGTTTTCCCGGCGGCGCGTCACGTGGTTTATCCTGTTCACGTTTGTGCGCGCAGCCTTGGCCTCGTGGCCGGTGCGTTGCGGCATTCTCCTTATTCCATCGTTTCGTCCACCGGCACTGGCTCGCATGAATGATTTGTTGCGCTCGTTCGGACGTGCGCTCGCAAGCGCGCTCCACCCGCGCATGCTCTGGTTGACCTTCCTGCCGTTTCTGGCGGCAACGGTCGGGTGGGGCGTGATCCTGTGGTTTTCCTGGCAGACGCTGATCGGCGCCACCCGCACGTGGCTCGAAAGCTGGTCGTTCACCGTCACGCTCTATCATCTGTTCGACTGGCTCGGCTTTTCGGCGCTGCACACGGCAATCGCGCCGTTTATCGTGATTGCGATGGCGATTCCGCTGATCGTCGTCACGGTGTTGCTATTGATTGCCACGCTGTCGATGCCGGCCGTGATCCGCTTTCTGTCGGCGCGGCAATTCCCCGGCCTTGAAATGCGTCGCGGCGGAACGTGGTACGGTAGCTTGGGCCAGGCATTGTGGACCACGCTGGTTTGTCTGGTGCTGCTGATCGTCACGTTGCCGCTCTGGCTGGTGCCGCCGTTTTTTGCGCTGATTCCGCCGCTCCTGTGGGGCTGGCTGACGTATCGCGTGATGAGCTACGACGCGCTCGCGCTGCATGCCACGCGTGACGAGCGGCGCGCGCTGGTGAGACGCTTCCGTTTGCCGCTGCTGTTGATCGGCATCGCGAGCGGACTGCTGGGTTCACTGCCGACGCTGCTGTGGGCATCGTCGGTATGGCTGATCGTGCTGTTCCCGGTGATCACCGCGGTGACGATCTGGATCTACGCGTTCATCCTCGTGTTTTCGGCGCTGTGGTTCGGCTACTACTGTCTGCGCGCGCTGCAACGCATGCGTGCGGAAGAGCACGGCCCGCGGCACGCGGCGCCGGTTCCCTACTGATGAATTACTGACAAAGCGAAAGAGGCGGCAATGGCATTTGGCGTCATCATCATCGGCGACGAAATCCTGTCGGGCAGACGTATCGACAAGCATCTGCCGAAGGTCATCGAATTGCTGGGCGCGCGCGGGTTGTCGCTCGGCTGGGCTGAATATATCGGCGACGAGCCGGAGCGCATCACGGCGACGTTGCGACGCACGTTCGCGTCGGGCGACATCGTGTTTTCCACGGGCGGCATCGGCGCCACCCCGGACGACCACACCCGTCAGTGCGCGGCAGCCGCGCTCGGCGTGCCGCTCGAACTGCATCCGGAGGCCGCGAAGCTGATTCAGGAGCGTATCCGCGATATGTATCCGGCGAACGCCGCAGCGCCGCTCGATCTGAATTCGGCCGAGAACCGGCATCGTCTGAATATGGGCACGTATCCGCAGGGCGCGTCGATCATTCCCAACGGCTACAACAAGATTCCTGGCTTCTCGATCAAGCAGCATTACTTCGTGCCGGGCTTTCCGGTGATGGCGTGGCCGATGATCGAGTGGGTGCTGGATACGCAATACGCGCATCTGCATCATGCGATGCCGCACGCGGAAAAGTCATTGCTGGTGTTCGAGCTGCCGGAGTCACGCCTCACGCCGTTGATGGAAAAAATCGAACACGATTTTCCGGGTGTGCGGGTGTTCAGCCTGCCGAGCGTGGGCGATGCGGAGCGTGGCGGCGTGTATGCGCGGCATCACATCGATCTCGGTGTGAAGGGCGAACCGGAAGCGGTGGCAGCGGCGTTTGTGAAGCTGCGTGAAGGCGTGCACCTGCTGGGCGGCGATATCGTCGAGCCGGAGGCGGCTGGGGCTAAACCGCGCGCTTGAGCGCTGGTCGTGCAGCGGTTAATCGCCGCGCACACCATCCTTCCTTCGGGCGCGCTTGCGTCCGTACCTGACATAACACTCAACGCATCATCGGCCTGTCACATGCAGCGCCGACGATGCGTCTAATTGTCCCGCCCATCTCCCGAAGGCCCCTGCGGATCAACAATCAGGCGCCGATCCACGGCAACCCGCGAAAGCACCAGCCCGACACCGTCTTCCGATGCCCCTGGCCGTCCTTGTCGCCTTCGAAGCCTTCCAGCAGGTCGTACGCCTTGGTAAAGCCGGCTTGGGTAGCGGCAATCGCGGCGAGCTTCGAGCGCGCGGCGCTGCGGCACAAGAACAGCACCGGCGTGTCGGGCGAAGCGATATGACTCAGTTGCTGAAGGAATTCCTGGTTCGGCACGGCGCCTGGGTAGCGCGTCCATTCCACGTGGGCGTATTGTCCGTCGCCGATAACCGGCCGGCCAACCCAATCGAGTTCGGCACGGGTGCGCACGTCGACGAGACGCGTGCGCGGGTCGAGTTGCAGCAGTTCGAACGCCTCGGCGGGCGATACCGCGCCCGCGTAGGGCAACTGGTTCTCGGTGCGGCGCTTGTCCGCCTGGGCGTACAACTGTTCGAGCGTGCTCATGAGCGCAAATCTCCGTCGGACCAAATGAACATTCTAGCGCGCGGCGTGCAACGCGCATGCGGTTCAGCGCGGGCGTCCAGTCCGCACGAAGCAAGGAGATGTGCGCTCTGTAATGGTGCATATTCCGAAAAATGCACCAGAATAGAGATGTCACCCGTTGTCGATTTTGTGAATGCACTAATTCGGTGCGATGCGCAACGTGAAGATTTCGGGGCCGCATGCGGTTCGGTGCGCCCATTCCCCGCAAACGCGCGCGCAGTGTGGTTCTGCGCCGGGTTGGCGCACACATGGCACAGAAGCTGCTTTATTGGTGCCGATCGATTTGTTCCAGCAGGCTTTTATGTTCATCCTCAACGATAGAGGGGTGGACGCGCCGGGACGGGTCAGCTAGATTGGGCGGCGGCTGAATCCGCCGAATTCGTTAATCAGGAGATAGGTTATGAGTAAATCCGTGGCCGACGTCGTTCAACTCGTCAAAGACGAGGACGTCAAGTTTGTCGACTTCCGTTTCACCGACACGCGCGGCAAAGAGCAACACGTTTCGGTGCCGGTGTCGGCATTCGATGAAGACAAGTTCGAAAGCGGCCATGCGTTTGACGGTTCGTCGATTGCCGGCTGGAAGGGCATCGAAGCATCGGACATGCTGCTGGTCCCGGACGCGAACACTGCCTTCATCGACCCGTTCTATGAAGAGTCGACCCTCGTCTTGACCTGCGACGTCGTCGAACCGGCTGACGGCAAGGGCTATGAACGCGACCCGCGTTCGCTCGCAAAGCGCGCTGAAGCGTACCTGAAGAGCACGGGCCTTGGCGACACGGCCTTCTTCGGTCCGGAACCTGAATTCTTCATTTTCGACTCGGTCAAGTGGGGTACGGACCAGTCGGGCACGTTCGTCAAGATCGGTTCGGAAGAAGCACCGTGGTCGTCGGCGATGGACTTCGAAGGCGGCAACACCGGCCACCGTCCGGGCACGAAGGGCGGCTACTTCCCGGTCGCACCGGTCGACACGTTCCAGGACATCCGTTCGGAAATGTGTCTGTTGCTCGAACAGATCGGCATCCCGGTCGAAGTGCATCACCACGAAGTCGCGGGCCAGGGCCAGAACGAAATCGGCACGAAGTTCTCGACGCTGGTGCAACGCGCCGACTGGCTGCAGCAAATGAAGTACATCATCCAGAACGTCGCGCACACGTATGGCAAGACGGCAACGTTCATGCCGAAGCCGGTGGTCGGTGATAACGGTTCGGGCATGCACGTTCACCAGTCGATCTGGAAAGACGGCACGAACCTGTTCGCAGGCAACGGTTACGCAGGTCTGTCGGAATTCGCGCTGTTCTACATCGGCGGCATCATCAAGCATGCTCGCGCGCTGAACGCGATCACGAACCCGTCGACCAACTCGTACAAGCGCCTCGTGCCGCACTTCGAAGCACCGGTGAAGCTGGCTTACTCGGCGCGCAACCGTTCGGCATCGATCCGCATTCCGCACGTGTCGAACCCGAAGGGCCGCCGTATCGAAACGCGTTTCCCGGATCCGATGGCGAATCCGTACCTGTGCTTCTCCGCGCTGATGATGGCGGGTCTGGACGGCGTGCAGAACAAGATTCACCCGGGCGAAGCTGCCGACAAGAACCTGTACGACCTGCCGCCGGAAGAGGATGCAAAGATCCCGACCGTGTGTGCCGGCCTCGATCAGGCGCTGGACGCACTCGACGCGGACCGCGAATTCCTGACGCGCGGTGGCGTGTTCACGGATTCGATGCTCGACGCGTACATCGAACTGAAGACGGGCGAGCTGCAACGCTATCGTCAGTCGGTGCACCCGATCGAATTCGAAATGTACTACTCGCTGTAAGCGGCAATGGCGCTTCGCCCTTCAAACGGCGAAGCGCTTTGCCCGACGCTCGCGATCGGTCACGAAGGGACGGCGGCGCCGTCCCTTTTTTGTTAGGCGCGAATGAGTCCATTCGCGGCGTTCGTGACGTACAGGGGCAAAGAAGTAGCGCATCAGGCAGGACAATAAGCGGTACACCTGATTGATCACCATCTCCTATCGGCCAGACTGCAAGATGGTTCTGAAGAATCTGATGAAGGCAAGGAAAGGGCACGAGCAGACGCTGTCGGACGACGCTCAGCTCGTGGGTTCCGGTTTGCTGCCGGGCTTCGAGGCATTGCCGACGGTCGCGCTGGTGCTCGAGAAACGCACGTTGCGCGTGGTGTTTGCGAACCCGTCGGCGGAGTCGATGCTGGAGCTCTCGCGCAAGCAATTGACGCAGATGGCGTGGCCGGACATCTTCTCGAACGCGGACGAACTGCTCGCTACGATTTCGGCGATCGCCGCCCACCGTTTTCACGCGACGCATCTGGACGCCGTACTCGAGCGTCCGGGCCACGAGCCGCTGCATGTGCATGCGGTCGTCGGTCACCTGGAAAGCGCGCAAGACTATGTGCTGCTCGAACTGTTCGAGAACGAGCGGCATATCCGCACCGACCGCGAGGAGCGCATCAACGACCTCACGGCGGTCAACAAACAACTGATCCGCAACCTCGCGCACGAGATCAAGAATCCGCTCGGCGGGATTCGCGGCGCGGCGCAACTGCTCGAATTCGAACTCGGCGAGCGTCAGCGCGACGAGTTGCGCGAGTACACGCAAGTCATCATCAAGGAATCGGACCGGCTGCAAACGCTGGTCGATCGCCTGCTGGAGCCACACCGTCATCCGCATATCGTCGGTGACGTGAATATTCATGAAGTGTGCGAGCGCGTGCGTCAGGTGATTCTCGCGGAGTTTCCGCGCGGTCTCACGATCGAGCGCGACTACGACGTGAGCGTGCCGGACCTGCGCGGCGACAAGGAGCAACTCATCCAGGCGTTGCTGAACATCGTGCGCAACGCTGCCGAAGCATTGCGCGAACGCATCTCGCAAGGCGATGCGCGCATCGAATTGCGCACTCGCATTGCGCGCAAGATCACCGTGTCGAAACGTTTATGTAAGCTGGCACTGGACTTGCATATCACTGACAACGGGCCAGGCATTCCCGAAGAAATCCGTGACCGCATTTTCTATCCGCTCGTGTCGGGGCGCGAGGACGGCAGCGGTCTCGGCCTGACGCTCGCGCAGACTTTCGTGCAACAGCACGACGGGCTGATCGAAGTGGAAAGCCGGCCGGGCCACACCGAGTTTCAGATTCTGCTGCCGCTCGACTGCTAACACCACAAGCCTCTCAAGACTTCTGAACGACCTATATGAAGCCGATCTGGATAGTAGACGACGATCAATCGATTCGCTGGGTGCTCGAAAAAGCGCTCGCCCGCGAAAACTTCGCGACTCGCAGCTTCGCGAACGTGCGCGAGGCATCGGCCGCGCTCGATCACGACAGCCCTCAGGTGCTGGTGTCCGACATCAGGATGCCTGGCGGCTCCGGCCTCGAATTGCTGCAGACCGTTCGTGACAAGGTGCCGGGCCTGCCCGTCATCATCATGACGGCGTTCTCGGACCTGGACAGCGCGGTCGCCGCATTCCAGGGCGGTGCATTCGAATACCTCGCCAAACCGTTCGACGTCGACAAGGCGGTCGAGTTGATCCGTCGCGCGGTCGACGAAAGCATGCGCGGCGAACAGACGTGGGACGACCGCGTCGCCGATGCACCGGAAATGCTCGGCCAGGCGCCGGCGATGCAGGACATGTTTCGTGCGATCGGCCGGCTGTCGCATTCTGCGGCCACCGTGCTCATTACCGGCGAATCAGGCACCGGGAAGGAACTCGTTGCTCGCGCGTTGCACCGACATAGCCCACGCGCGAATGGTCCCTTCATCGCGTTGAATACGGCGGCGATTCCGAAGGATCTGTTGGAATCCGAACTGTTCGGTCACGAGCGCGGAGCGTTTACCGGCGCGCAGGCTATGCGCCAGGGGCGCTTCGAGCAGGCCGAAAACGGTACGCTGTTTCTCGATGAAATCGGCGACATGCCGTTCGATCTGCAGACGCGCCTGTTGCGCGTGCTGTCGGATGGGCAGTTCTATCGCGTCGGCGGCCACAATCCGTTGCGCGCCAATGTGCGCGTGATCGCGGCGACGCACCAGAACCTCGAATCGCGCGTGCGTCAGGGCCTGTTCCGCGAGGACTTGTATCACCGGCTCAATGTGATCCGTTTGCGTTTGCCGGCCTTGCGCGAGCGTAGCGAAGACATTCCGCTGCTTACGCGCCACTTCCTGCAAAAGAGTGCGCGCGATCTGGGCGTGGAGCCTAAGCGCGTGTCGGAAGAGGCGCTCGCTTATCTGGCATCGCTGCCGTTTCCGGGCAACGTGCGTCAACTGGAGAATCTCGCCAACTGGCTCACGGTGATGGCGCCGGCGCAGACCATCGAGATCAAAGACCTGCCGCCCGATCTGGGCCCCGCGCAAGTTGGCGTGGCCGATCTCACGGGCGGTGGCACCGGCGTGATCGGTACCGGTGAAGTAGGGCTCGCCGGCGGTGCGCCGATCAACGGCATCAGCGCAGCCGCGCATCCGGCCAGTGCTGCCGGCATGCCCGTCGCGACTGCTGTTGCTGCCTGGGAAGGCGGCTTGCGCACCGAAGTCGCGCGGATGTTGCGCGAGAATGCGGCCGACGTGATGGACGAACTCGCGCGCCGTTTCGAAGCGGCAGTGATTCGCGAGGCGCTGGATTTCACGCGTGGCCGCAAGGTTGAAGCGGCGGAGCGGCTCGGCATTGGCCGCAACACGATTACGCGCAAGATTCAGGAACTCAATCTTGAGCCCTGAGGTTTGCGCGGTCAGCCGGGGCGGCTTGGCAGCCGCTCCGGCGCGCAGCGTCAAAGGCTCTCCGGCTCCCACAAGGCATAATCAACGCTGTTTTCATTCAACAGCTGACGATGCCCGCTTCTGCCGCTTTTTTCTCCTGGCCGCTTTCTCCCGATCCCTTTCTGTCGCTCGAAGCGCTCGACGACCCTGACGCACTCGCATGGGTCGAAGCGCAGAACGCCCGCACGCGCGCCGCGTGGTGCAGCAGCGCGGAATTCGAGTCGCTCAAACAGCGGCTTGCCGACGCTTATCTGCCGCGCGAGCGCCCGGTCATCCCCGATCGCTGGAAGGACTGGGCCTACGATCTGTGGCAGGACGAACGCAATCCCAAAGGCATCTGGCGGCGCACGGCGTGGGCGGCCTGGCGCAGCGGCGCACCTGTCTGGCAGAACCTGCTCGACTTCGATGCGCTCGGTGCGGCCGAAGGCACGCCATGGGTCTGCGCCGAACTCGACATTCTTTATCCGGATGGCGATCGCGCGCTGGTCACGCTGTCGCCGGGCGGCTCGGATGCGCTGGTTGTACGCGAGTTCGACATCGACGCGCGACGGTTCGTGGACGACGGCTTCGTGATTGCGAAGGCCGGCAAGCACACGGCTTCGTGGATCGATCGGGACACGCTCTACGTCGGCTGGGACAACGGCCGCAAGACGCTGACGCGCTCCGGCTATCCGCGCGAAGTGCGGCGCTGGACGCGGGGGAGTGCACTGGCCGACGCGCCGGTGGTCTTCAAGGGGGCGTTTGGCGACATCGGCGTCGAGGCCCACTACGATCCGATCGAGCGGCGCCACACGGTGGTGAGCAGCGTCGATTTCTTCGATTCGCAGACGTACTACCTCGATATCGATACCAACGACGGCGCCGCAGACAGGGCCGATGCATGGCACCGGTACGACGTACCCTCGCACGTTGCGGTCGGCGGCTGGCAAGGCTGGCTGCTGCTCGAGCCGCGTCTCGATTGGGACTGCAATGGCGTGCGCTATCCGGGCGGCGCGTTGCTGGCGATCCGCGAAGCCGCGTTTTTGCGTGGCGAGCGTGACGTGGTGCCGCTTTTCACGCCGACATCGCAAACCTCCGCCTGCGAGTGGACGCACACGCGCAACTACCTGATCGTGTCGTACCTGGAAGATGTGCAGAGCAGGACCTCGCTGTGGATCCCGTCGCAAGCGGCCGATCAAGTCTGGCACTGGCATCAACGTTTCTTTCCCTCACGTGACGATGTGCAGGCCGACGTCTCACCGATCGAGCCGACGCTGAACGACGAAGTGTTCGTCGATACCGACGACTATCTGCAGCCGCCTGCGTACTGGCTCACCGATCTTGCCCAGAACGACCTGACCGACTGGACGTTGCTCGACCGCTGGCCGACCCAGTTCGATGCGACGCCGTTCGCGGTGACGCATGGGCACGCGGTGTCCGCGGACGGCACGCGGGTGCCGTACACCGTGATCGGACCGCGGGTAGCGCAACACGCTGTGCAAGGGCAGACGGCGCAGACAGACGAGCAACCACGCCCATGCCTGCTCAACGGTTACGGCGGTTTCGCGATTCCGCTGCTGCCGGGTTATCTGACCGGGCCGGGGATCGGTTGGTTGGAGCGCGGCGGCGTGTACGTTGTGGCGCATATACGCGGTGGCGGCGAGTTCGGCACGCAGTGGCATACGGCGGCGCAGGGCGAGCATCGGCAGCGCTCGTTCGACGATTTCATCGCGGTGGCCGAGGCGCTCATCAGCACAGGCGTGACCAGCGCCGCGCAACTCGGTATTCAGGGCGGCAGCAATGGCGGCCTGCTGGTCGCGGCGTGCATGGTGCAGCGTCCCGAGTTGTTCGGCGCCGTAGTGTGCGAGGTGCCGCTGCTCGACATGAGCCGCTATCACCTTTTGCACGCAGGCGCATCATGGATCGATGAATACGGCGATCCGGACGAGCCAGACGAGGCACGCGTGCTGGCCGCTTACTCGCCCTATCACCGCGTGAGTGCGGACGTCGCGTATCCGCCGGTGCTGTTCACCACATCGACTGCGGACGACCGCGTGCACCCCGGACACGCCCGCAAGATGGCCGCGCGCATGCAGGCGCTGGGCGCAGAAAAGGTCTGGTATCGGGAGAACACGGAAGGAGGACACGGCGGCTCCGATGAGCTGGAGCAGGCCGAGCACGATGCGATGGTGTTCGAATTCTTGTGGCGCTGTTTGAGCGGGGCGGCGTAGGCTCCGCTCGCCGTGCGTTCAGCCGATCTGGGCGACGACCGGCGCGTGGTCCGACGGCTGCTCCCACTTGCGCGGCACCTTGTCGACATCGCAGGACGAGCACGCCTCGGCAAGCGCTTTCGACAGCAGAATGTGGTCGATACGCAGCCCCGCGTTGCG
The DNA here is from genome assembly GCF_900116445.1 of Paraburkholderia aspalathi. Lineage (GTDB taxonomy): Bacteria > Pseudomonadota > Gammaproteobacteria > Burkholderiales > Burkholderiaceae > Paraburkholderia > Paraburkholderia aspalathi. Next base: position 467,566 of record NZ_FPBH01000003.1, on the reverse strand, counting down.
GCGGAATGCCATCATCCGGTAGTCCCACCACGAATAAATCTTCTCCGGCTGCTCGAACTGACGGAACGCATCGACGAGACCGAGTGCGACCAGCCGCACGAACTCGGCGCGCTCTTCGGGCGACACCAGATTCTGGCCTTCCCACGCTTTCGGATCGTGCACGTCGCGATCTTCCGGCGCGATGTTGTAGTCGCCGAGCAGCGCGAGTTTCGGATACAGCGCCATTTCGCTCGCGACCCAGTCGTGCAGGGCGGCGAGCCAGCCCAACTTGTAGGCGAATTTGTCGGTGCCCGGCGCCTGGCCGTTCGGGAAGTAGGCGGAAATGATGCGCACGCCCTCGATGGTCGCGGCGATCACGCGTTGCTGCGGGTCTTCGAGGCCGGGGATATTGCGCACGATGCTGCTTTCGTCGACGTTCAGGCCGTCGCGCACCAGGATGCCGACGCCGTTATACGTCTTCTGGCCCGCGAACCAGCTCCGGTAGCCTTTCGCTTCGAGTTCGGCGCGAGGGAATTTGTCGTCGGTCAGCTTCAATTCCTGCAGGCACAGCACGTCTGCGTGGCTGGTTTCGAGCCAGTCGATGACGTGCTGCAGGCGCACTTTGAGGGAGTTGACGTTCCAGGTGGCGATTTTCATAAAGTTCTCACATTCTTGCTGGGCAAGGCTTTGTGGGGCGCTGGCCCCGCGTTCCGCTTTATTTTTGCTTCAGCGACGACCCGTCTGGCGACCCGGATCCGGATTGGCAGGATCGGGTCGATTCCGATAGTCCCGCATCTTATCGCGCGAGACGACCGACGGTGAAAATTGCCCCGGCGGCCGTCAAAAATAAAAGCCCGATGCCGTCATGCCACGGCGTATAGTGGGATCACATTTACGCGCATCGGGAACGCATCATGGCCCAACTATATCCAGCCCTTTATAAGGACTTCGAAGTGCATCCGCTGGTGTTTTCGCGGCAGTTCGACAAGTTCGACGGTCACAAGCGTCATGCCGAAGGTTACGACGTTGCAGTACGCGTGTGCCGGCCGGGCGCGATCAGCGGCTCGAAGGCAAGCCGCGTATTCCGTCTCGTGCTGGCGTCCACGTTCTCCGATTTCGGTGTCGCGAAACGCAGCGCGAGCCAGTACGGCGCGGACATCATCGACGGCAAAGTGGAAGGCGCGACGGTCGAGGATCTCTGAGTGGTCCGCTTATGTGCGGCGTTCACCTGCTGCATGAGCGCGACCCGCAACAGGCACCGCATTTGAAATTATTTCGTCCGATTGTTTGACGTCTCGCGAACCACCCTATATACTCTTTTTCTCTGACGCGGGGTGGAGCAGTCTGGCAGCTCGTCGGGCTCATAACCCGAAGGTCGTAGGTTCAAATCCTACCCCCGCAACCAAGCATTGTTGAAAGCCCGCTAGCGCAAGCTACGCGGGCTTTTTAACTTCTGGCGTTCGCTTTCACGCGTGCATGCGCCGCGTGCACTTGCATTCACTCCTCCGACTCGATCGCCCAGTCCACTGCCGCTTGCGCATGCAATTCGGTCGTGTCGAATACGGGTAACGCCGAATCTTCCGGCTTGATCAGCAAGGTGATTTCCGTGCAGCCGAGAATCACTGCCTGCGCACCGCGCGCGGCCAGTCCTTCGATCACACGTTGATAGACCGCGCGCGAGGCGTCATTCACGTTGCCGTGGCACAGTTCGTCATAGATGATGCGGTGCACATCCGCGCGTTCGGCTTCTTCGGGAATCAGCGTCTCGAGGCCGTAGCGTTCGCTCAAGCGCCCCGTGTAAAACGTCTGCTCCATCGTGTAGCGTGTACCCAGCAAGCCCACCCGCGCGATTCCTGCGGCGCGCAGCGCCTTGCCGGTCGGATCGGCGATGTGCAGGAAGGGCACGTCAATCGCCCGTTCGATCGATTCGTACACGCGATGCATGGTGTTGGTCGCCAGTATCACCAGGTCGGCGCCGCCGCGTTCGAGTTGGCGCGCGGCGTCGGCCAGCTGATCGCCGAGCGCCGTCCAGTTGCCGGCGCGCTGGTTGGCCTCGATCGGCGCGAAGTCGACCGTCAGCATCAGGCTGCACGCGTTGTGGTGGCCGCCAAGGCGCGCCTTGGCGTGGCGGTTCAGGAGCCTGTAGTACTCGGTGGACGACTCCCAACTCATTCCGCCGATCACGCCGATGGTTTTCATGGTCTTGCTCCGTTGGTGGATGATGCAGGCCGTTGCATGTGGAATGCCAGGCATCGAACGTGTGGAAAGTCGAGTATAGGCGGGCGTTGTCATTCGTAGCCGGTACGCATTCCTCTCCGCCTGCCGGTACGGCGTCCTGCTAAAACGCGGGCACACACTTTCTGACGCCGATAAAATCGCAATCAGTCAAAGAGCGGTCAACAGGAGCGAATCATGGATCTGATTATCCGCCGCGCGACGCTGCCGCCGAGCGCCACATCACAGCACAAGCAGCACAAAGAGCCGGTCGACATCGGCATCGAAGCGGGCCGCATCGTCGCCGTCGAACCGAATCTGGCCGCGAGCGCGCATGAAGAAATCGACGCCGCCGGTTCGCTCGTCACGCCACCATTCGTCGATCCGCATTTCCACATGGACGCGACGCTGTCGTACGGTCTGCCGCGCGTGAATGCGTCGGGCACCTTGCTGGAAGGCATCGCGCTGTGGGGCGAACTGAAGCCGGACCTCACGCAGGAGGCGCTGATCGAGCGCGCGCTGCAGTACTGCGATTGGGCTGTCGCGCGCGGTCTGCTGGCGATTCGCAGCCACGTTGATGTATGCGATCCGCGCTTGCTCGCCGTCGAAGCACTGCTCGAAGTGAAGCGCCGCGTCGCGCCTTATCTCGACTTGCAACTGGTCGCGTTTCCGCAGGACGGCGTCTTGCGCAGCGCAGGCGCATTCGAGAATCTCAAGCGAGCGATTGCAATGGGCGTCGACGTGGTTGGTGGGATTCCGCATTTCGAACGCACGATGGCCGACGGCGCGCAGTCCGTGCGCATGTTGTGCGAGTTCGCGGCGGAGCAGGGCTTGCGCGTCGACATGCATTGCGACGAATCGGACGATCCGATGTCGCGTCACATCGAAACGCTCGCCGCCGAAACGCACCGGCTCGGCTTGCATGGGCGCGTCACCGGTTCGCATCTGACCTCGATGCATTCAATGGACAACTATTACGTCAGCAAGCTCTTGCCGCTGATGCGCGAGTCGGGCGTCGCGGCGATCGCCAATCCGTTGATCAACATCACCCTGCAGGGCCGCAGCGATACGTATCCGAAACGGCGTGGCATGACACGCGTGCCGGAGATGATGGCGGCGGGCATCAACGTCGCGTTCGGCCACGACTGCGTGATGGATCCGTGGTACAGCCTCGGCTCGGGCGACATGCTCGAAGTCGCGCACATGGGTTTGCATGTTGCGCAGATGACGGGCGTCGACGGCATGCATGCGTGTTTCGACGCGGTCACGGTGAATGCCGCGCGTATTCTCGGGCTGGAAGACTACGGCGTCGCGCCGGGTTGCGCGGCGAATCTCGTGCTGCTCGATGCGCGCGATCCGGTCGAAGCGATCCGCTTGCGCGCCGCGCGGCTTGCAGTGGTGAGCCGCGGCAAGGTGGTGAGCCGTGCGCCTGCTGCGCGCGCGGCGTTGTCGCTGGAAGGGCGTCCTGCAGAGGTCGATTTCAAACTGCATCGCGGTTAGCCGCAGCGCACCGCTCGCGGCGCGCGTTCATGAAAAAAGCCGGTGCCTGCTCTCGCAGGTCACCGGCTTTTTTATCGATGTCGGCGCTATCTACAAAGCCGACCGATGCTTCACCACAAGCTCAATGCGCGGCGCCAGGCGCCATGCCGTTGTGCCGCAACAAGGCGTCGATATTCGGCTCGCGGCCGCGGAACGCCTTGAACGATTCCATCGCGGGACGGCTGCCGCCCACTTCCAGAATCTCCTTGCGGTAGCGCATGCCGGTTGCCTGATCGAGCACGCTGCCGCTCGCGGCCTGTGCGGCTTCTTCGAACGCGGCGTACGCATCGGCGGACAGCACTTCAGCCCACTTGTAGCTGTAGTAGCCTGCTGCATAACCGCCCGCGAAAATATGGCTGAACGTATTCGGCCAACGCGAGAACGAAGCTTGCGGCACCACGTGGAAACGCTCGTTGATCTCGCTCGCGAGTTCGGTGGCGTTCTTCGTGCCGGACGCATCGAAGCCGGTATGCAGTTGCATGTCGAACATCGAGAACACGATCTGGCGCAGCGTGCCGAGACCGCTCTGGAAATTCTTCGCGGCGAGCATCTTGTCGAACAGATCGCGTGGCAACGGCTTGGCCGTGTCGACGTGCGAGGTCATGTCGCTCAATACGTCCCATTCCCAGCAGAAGTTCTCCATGAATTGCGACGGTAGTTCGACTGCGTCCCACTCGACGCCGTTGATACCCGACACGCCCAGTTCATCGACACGCGTGAGCATGTGGTGCAGACCGTGGCCGAACTCGTGGAACAGCGTGATCACTTCGTCATGCGTGAAGCAGGCGGGCTTGCCGCCGACCGGCGCCGAGAAGTTGCAGGTCAGATACGCCACCGGCGTTTGCACGCTGCCGTGCGTGTGCTTGTGACGGCCGCGTGCATCGTCCATCCATGCGCCGCCGCGCTTGCCTTCGCGTGCATACAGGTCGAGATAGAACTGGGCGACGAGGCCGCCGTCCTGATTCTCGACGCGGAAAAAGCGCACGTCCGGGTGCCACACGGCTGCTTCGTCGCGACGGATGCGCACGCCGAACAGCGTTTCGGTGACCTTGAAGAGGCCCTTGAATACGACGTCTTCCGGGAAGTACTGTTTAACTTCGTTCTCGGAGAACGAATAGCGCTTCTGACGCAGACGCTCAGCAGCGAACGTCATGTCCCACGGCTGCAGCTCGGCCATGCCGAGTTCGTTCGCGGCAAATTCGCGCAGTTCCTTCCAGTCCTGTTCAGCGTGCGGCCGCGCGCGCGTGGCGAGGTCTTCGAGGAAGGCCATGACTTGCGCCGGCGACTCGGCCATCTTCGGCGCGAGCGAGACTTCGGCGAAGTTGTTGTAGCCGAGCATGTGCGCTTCTTCGGCGCGCAGCTTCAACTGATCGGCGAGCACGGCCGTGTTGTCCCAATCCGGCTTGCCGTTGCCATATTGCGGGCCGAGTTCCGATGCGCGCGTCACATACGCGCGGTAAATCGTTTCACGCATCGCGCGATTTTCCGAGTACTGCATGATCGGGAAATACGACGGGAAGTGCAGCGTGAATTTGTAGCCGGTCTTGCCTTCGCGTTCGGCTGCTTCCTTCGCGGCTTCGATCACGTCTTCGGGCAGGCCGGCCAGTTGCGCTTCATCGCCGGCTTCGACGATGTAGGCGTACGCGTTGGTCGCGTCGAGCACGTGATCCGAAAATGCTTTCGACAAGCCCGCCTGCTTTTCCTGCAATTCGGCGAAATGCGGCTTCTGGTCTTCCGGCAACTCCGCGCCCGACAGGCGGAAATCGCGCAGCGCATTACCGAGGATTTTCTTGCGCTCGCCGGTCAGCGAGGAAAAATCGCTGCTGGCGTGGAGCGCCTTGTACTTCTCATAGAGCGCGAGATTCTGGCCGACGCTCGACCAGAATTCGGTGACGCGCGGCAGATTCTCGCCGTACACCGCGCGCAGCTCCGGCGTATCCGCCACGGCGTTCAGATGGCCGACCACGCCCCAGGCGCGCGACAGCGGTTCGGTGGCGCGTTCGACCGGCTCGACCACGTCGGCCCACGAAGCGGGCGTAATGGGCTGGGCGGCGCGCTCGACGGCGGCGGCCGCATCGGCGAGCAGGATATCGAGGGCGGGGGTGACGTGTTCGGGGCGGATTTCGCCAAAGCGCGGCAGGTCGGAGAAATCGAGGAGCGGATTGTCGTGCTTCGAGGGGGTATTGGACATAAGGCTTCCTGTCTGACGCGGGTGAACGGGTAATCGGTGCATCGACGGGCGCGCGATGGCGCCCCAATGACACTCCATAGAGACATTATTGGGGCTGGGCGCGCCGATTCCAATCCGTCGGTAGACAAATTATCAGATGTCGCGTGACTGTGCGCGGAGGAGCCGGTGCCACACGCGGCTCCGGCGGCTGCAAGGCAATGCGCCAGGCAATGCGCCAGCGGGTTGCCGCCGCCAGAACCGCTCTCGCAGTGCCGCGGCGCTCTGTGCGAAAGCGAACGGTGCAAATTGCTGCCATGCCACATTCTGGCGCGTCGGCACCCATTAGTGACGCTTTCTGTAAGAGGTATCGATGAACCCGCTTTCGCACGCCCTTTCGCGCAACGGCAACAATTTCGATCTCGTGCGGCTCCTTGCCGCCATCGCCGTGGTGTATGGCAATTCATATCTGATACAGGCGCCCGACGGCACGACGGATTGGGTCCGGAACGCGCTCGGTTTCGACGGTTTTGGCGCACTCGGCGTCTATGCGTTCTTTCTGCTGAGCGGCATGCTGGTGACCGCCAGTTTCGACCGGCAACGCTCGGTGCCGCGTTTCGCCGCGTTGCGCATCGCGCGCCTGTGGCCGGCGGTGGCGGGCGGCTCGCTGGTGACCGTGTTCATCGTCGGGCCGCTGTTCACGACACTGCCGCTGCGCGACTATTTTGCTTCCGGCATGACGTGGGCCAACCTCGACAACTTTTCCAGCATCGTGCTGAAAACCGGCTGGGTGGTGCCCGGTGTATTCGAGCACAACCGCTTTCCAGTCGACGTCGCTGCGCCGCTGTGGACGTTGCCGCTCGAAGTGCGCTGCTATCTGATCGTGATGGCGACCGGCATGCTGGGCTTGTTGTCCAGCGCGCGGGGGGCGGCACTGGCGGCGGTGCTCGGGTGCGCCGCGTTCGTTCTGCGCGTGCATCTGCCGCATCTGCAGATCGGCCTGCGTGACTTCAGCGAAACGCCCGGCGGCTATTCATTCTGGCCGGAGCCGTTTTTCATGCTGGGGATGCTGCTGTATGGCTGGCGCGAACGGATCGACATCAACGGCCTGACGGCCGTCGCGCTGGTGATGGTGTTTCTGGTGTTCCGCGACACGGCCGGCGCTCAACCGCTTTTCTATCTGGCGTTTGTTTACGGCGTGCTATGGGTGGGCGCGACGCCGCTCTTGCGGCGCTTCGTGCCGCGCCACGATTACTCGTATGGGATTTATCTGTACGGTTTTATGGTGCAGCAATGCGTCGCGAATATCGCGCCGCAGTTGAGCCATGTGACGGCGGTGCTGATCGCGGCGCCGTTCATCCTGCTGTGCGCGGCGCTGTCGTGGCACTTCGTGGAGAGGCCGGTGCTGAGGTGGTGCCGCGGGCGTCTTGCGCGCCGGTCAACGACGCTTGGCGCTGGGGTAGTGACGCGGTGAGAGTCGTGTTTGACGCCGACGTGTGCAACTGGCGCTGGCTGCCCCGGTTTGACGCCGGGGTTTGACAGTTTGAACGCCGGCGAAATCACTCCGCCGGCATGAACCCTCAGCTTTACGCCTTTGCCGCCGCTTCGCGCTCGGCGGCTTCGATCGTGTTGACGAGCAGCATCGTGATCGTCATCGGACCGACGCCGCCCGGCACCGGCGTGATGTAGCCGGCCACTTCCTTGACACCCGCGAAATCGACGTCGCCGCACAGCTTGCCGGCTTCGTCGCGATTCATGCCGACGTCGATCACGGCCGCCCCCGGTTTCACCATGTCCGCCGTGAGAATGTTGCGCAGGCCCGTCGCGGCGACCACCACGTCGGCGTTGCGGGTATGGGCAGCCAGATCACGCGTCTTGCTATGGCAGATCGTCACGGTAGCGCCCGCTTCGAGCAGCAGCAGCGCCATCGGCTTGCCGACGATGTTCGAGCGGCCGATCACCACCGCGTTCGCGCCTTGCAGCGGAATCTCGTAGGCCGCCAGCATTTTCATCACGCCGTAGGGCGTGCACGGGCGGAACAGCGGGCGGCCGGTCATCAGCGCACCGGCATTGGCGACGTGAAAACCGTCGACGTCCTTTTCCGGGGCGATCGCCTCGATCACCTTGTGGCCGTCGATATGCGGCGGCAACGGCAGTTGCACCAGAATGCCGTGGATGCGCGGATCGCGATTCAGCTCGTCGATGCGCGCCAGCAGCTCGGCTTCCGGCAGATCGGCCGGATAGCGGTCGAACGACGAACCGAGGCCGTTGTCATGGCACGCCTTGACCTTGTTGCGCACATAGACTTCGCTGGCTGGATTGTCGCCGACCAGCACCACGGCGAGGCCCGGCTGATGCCCGCGGGCGGTGAGGGCTGCGGCGCGCGTGGCGACGTCGGCGCGCAGGGTCTTGGAAAGGGCTAGGCCGTCGATCAGTTTGGCTGTCATGGTCGGTCGAGAAGGGCGGTTTGGAAAGCGGAGCAGGGCACAGGCGCGCGTGCGCGGCACGTGCGATGGCGCTTTTCACCGGAAACGGGTCGGCACATGAAAAGCGCGCGGCGCGAATCAGGGATAAGCAGCGCTGCAAAGTCCGTCATTATACCGGCCCGGCTTGCCGTGCCATGTACGGATTCCGGATGCGCCGGCGCGCCGGAATCCGCGATGCCTCCAATCGTCGAGCGACTTTTCCCGCTACTCCTGCACTGCCTGCCAGCTATCGTCCGGGTCGAACGATTTAATGGCGGCCGCGGCACGCGCGGATTGCGGCCCGAGGTTCTTCTGATAGACCTGACCGTCCTGATTGACGATAAAGCTCATCACGCCGGTCTTGCCGTACTCGGCCGGCGAGGCGACCAGACCGAACCCTTTGGTCAGCACGCCGTTCTCGACGTAGTTCTGCGCGCCCCCCTTCGCGTGCGCACCTTGCGCCGTCAGGATCCGGTAGTGATAGCCGTGGTACGCCTCTTTCGGCAGGGTGCCGTTGGGCATGGTGGCGGCGAGCGGTCCGAGCGGGCTTTCCGTTTCGCCGGGCGCCGTTGCCCAATACAGGCCGTCATGCTGGCCCTGCGTACTGACGAAGCGCTGTGCGTAGTGCTGGGTCAGGTTGTGATAATCGTTCTGCGCGTCGAGATAGGCGAGCGAGGTCAGGATCGCCGCGTGTTCGTTGCGGCCGATGCGGCGCGTCAGCATCTCGTCCTGCGCGGCGGGCGGATCGAAACGCCAACCCTTGCCAGCCTGCACGAGCGGAATCGGCAAGGTCCAGCCACTGTCGCCGACGGCCAGATGCGCGGTTGCGCGACCCTTGCTCTTCGCCGGGTCCTCGATGATCTGATGTCCCTTCGACCATGCGCCGAGGAACTGGTAGATGTCGTCCTCGCCGATTCCTTCGGAAGGAATGTAGCGATGAAAATCATTGCCGAGTACGTGCTTGAGTGCACCTTCGTCGTTGCGGGCCAGGGCGTCGACGAACGCATTGGCAGCGTCGTCGGCCGTGGGATAGACCGCCTGCGCGTGTGCGGCGGTCGTGCCAAGCAGAAGTACCGGCGCCACCAGCAAGGTGCCGGTCGTGCCAAGGGCGACGGCGAGTGTCAGAACGTGGGCGCGCAAGGCGCCGCGTGGGAATAAGCGAATCATCAGAAACTCCTCTTGATCGTTCAACGGTTGCGGCCGAGATGGCGCTCACCGCCGCCGCCACCGCCCAGTCTGCCACCACCACCGCCGAAGTTGCCGCCACCGCCGCGCTGGACGCCGCCGCCGTTTGCACCGAGGCCGCCGCCCGTGCGTTGCTGACCGCCGCCATTGGCGCCGAGGCCGCCGCCGGAACGGTTCGCGGCAGCGTTGCGGCTCGCCTCGCCACGCTGCGTATCCTGGCGCGCGGCATTGCCGTCGCCGGCGCCGCGTAACGCGTTATCGCGATTGGCGTTCTGCGCGCGGTTCTCCAAATCGGCGTTCTGCGTGCCACCCTGATGAATCCCTTGCACGCGTTGGCTCGCATTGCCGCTCAGGTTCTGGCCGGTTCGGTTCTGCAAGGTCTGCTGCGCCTGGGCACGCGCGGCGTCGTCACGTCCGCGATAGGCATCACGCTGTGCGCCGCTGATATTGTTATTGACGTTGCGGTTGATGTTCGCGTTGTTGACGTTGCGATTGACGTTGGTGTTGCGGTTCCAGTTCGTCGTGCTGCTATTCACGTTGAGCCGGTTGTTCACATTGATGTTGTTGTAGTGGTTCACGTTGATGTTGACGTCGTGCGTGTTCCAGTTGAAGCCTCCCCACAGCGAATTGGCAACCGCGACACCGGCGCCGAACGCGAGGCCGGCCGCCAACCCGCTTGCGATTGCATAACCGGGCGGCGGTGGCACATACACGGGTGGGTAGGCGGGATAGGGCCATGTGCCGTAGACCACAGTCGGGTTATAGGTAGGCACGTAGACCACTTGTGGATTGGCCGGCACGATCTGAATCGTGCTTTGCTCGACCACAACCTTTTGTTGCGAGCTCGTCTTCAGATTGCCTGCTGCTTGCGCCTGTTTGCGCAGGCGTTGCACGGAGTCCATCACGTCATTCGACTGGCCAAGAAAGGCCGTGCCGAGTTGCGCGACCCAATCGGGTTTCGACGCCATCGTTGCGAGGACCTGCGGGAAGGCGACGAGTGACTGCACGCTCGGGTCCCAGGGCTCCGACGCGACCGCTTTGACGGCGTCGTCGCCTTGCAACTTCGAGTTTGCTTTCGACCACGCGGCTGCGGCCTGCACGTCTTGCGGGAAGGTGGCGGCCATCAGCACTTGCGCAAGCAGTGCATCGGGATAAAGCGCGATGGGCGCAGTCAGCGAATCGAGTTGCTGGTTCGACAGCTTCGCGGCGCTTTGCGCATAGACCGCGCTCGGCATGGTCAGACCGACGAAGAATGGTGCGCCCGCAAGTGCGGCGCACACAAGCAACACACGCGAACGGTGTGTTCCGGATCGTTTCACGATGAAATCCTCCCGGCTGCGTTAGACGCGCGAGATCGATGCGCAGCGCATGCTGCGTTGCTTTCGCGCGATGGAATGGAGAAGGCAGCGAATAAAGCGAGTAAAGGTCGGCGCAGCTTCGCTTGAACCGTTCGATAAGACTGATGCCTCAGCAATGCGGTCGAATCGCTTCAACTGATTTGAGCCGCAAGGCGACGCCGCATACGACAACGACAGCACATGTGTCCTGCGTTCATCGGGCATCAAAGATTCCTGCTAAGGAGTTCTTTATAAATTAAGGGGCGCAGTGAAGCTTGTCAATCTTGTCGGAGGAAAGAAGTTATTGCTGCGCAGCGTAAGCGTTTGCTGAGTAATGCGTAATGATTACGGGATAAAAATGCGGTGCGGATGCGCACGCGTCGAACTATGCCGCGCATCGCTGTAGCGAAGCGGGAGAAGGGGGAAGGAGAATGGAACAGACCGGACTTTTCGACAGTCCGGCCGTTGAAACTCAGTAACGAGCCGCGGGCCGCGCCGCGGTCGTTAAGTTTATTGCGCCGGTTGCGGCTTGTTCGACAGCGCCAGTCGCAGCAGATCGGCGACCGTGTTGACGTTGAGCTTTTCCATGATGTTCGCGCGGTGCGCTTCAACCGTCTTGATGCTGATGCCGAGGTCGTCGGCGATCTGCTTGTTCAGGCGGCCGGCGATGATGCGCTCAAGCACCTGGTGTTCACGCGCGGTCAGCTTGCCGAGACGTTCGGCCGCTGCGCGTTGCTGCTGCACGCTGGTGCTTTCGCTGCGTGCCTTGTCGAGCATGCGCTCGACCAGCTTGCGCAGTTCGGCTTCGTCGAAAGGTTTTTCGATGAAGTCCATGGCGCCTTTTTTCATCGTCGACACAGCCATCGGCACGTCGCCATGGCCCGTCACGAAGATGATCGGCAGCGACGCGTTGTCGGCGATCAGGCGTTCCTGCAACTCGAGCCCGCTCATGCCGGACATCCGCACATCGAGAATCAGACACGCGATCTGGCCCGGATGCGTATGCGGCTGCCATGCGTCGATGAACTGCTCGGCGCTGGAGAAGCATTGCACGCGGTAGCCGTTCGCCTCCAGCAGCCAGCGCAGCGAATCTCGCACGGCCTCGTCGTCGTCGACAACAAATACCGTTTCCTGTGTGGTGACTGGGCTGTTCATATCTCTCCCGTAACGGTTTGTGGTTTCGGCGCCTCTGACCCGCCGTTGCTCGGGCCGTCAGGCTCTCCAATGGGCAGACTGCAATGGAACGTGGCGCCTGTGATGTGGCCGTCAGATTCGACGTTGTTAACCACCCACAGACGGCCGCGGTGCGATTCGATAATCGAACGGCAAATGTTCAGCCCCATGCCCATACCATCGGACTTGGTGCTGTAAAACGGTTCAAACAGACGCTCGGCTGTCGCTTCGTCGACACCCGGTCCCTGATCGACGACGCTGATGCAGACAAACCCGCTCTCCAGCCGCACGACGACGCGAATCACCGGGTCGACCGCATTCGGACGCGCATCGTGCATGGCCTCGACGCCGTTCTTCAGCAGGTTCACCAACACCTGCTCGATCAGCACCGGGTCGACGTAAATCACCGGCAGGCGCGAGCGCAGATCGGTCACGATGCGAATCTTGCGCTTGCGCGCTTCGAGTTCGGCGAGACCCACGGCATCGGCGACGATATCGGCCACGCGCGTAGCCTGGCGTTTCGGCTCGCTGCGTTTCACGAACTCGCGAATGCGCTTGATGATCATGCCAGCCCGCACTGCCTGTTGGGCGGTTTTCTCGAGCACGGGCAGAAGATTGTCAGGCGTCGTTCGACCGGATTTAACCAGTGCCACGGTTCCAGAGCAATAGTTATTGATCGCGGCGAGCGGCTGATTCAGTTCGTGCGCGAGCGAGGAGGCCATTTCACCCATCGTCATCAGGCGGCTGGTGAACTGCAGCTTCTCGTCCTGCTGACGCGAGAGTTCCTGAGCCTGCTTGCGGGTGGTGATGTCGGTCGCGATCTGCATCTGCGCGAGGTGGCCGTCCACCCATTGGATGTACTGGCGGCGCACTTCGAACCATTTCTGAATGCTTTGCACGTAGACTTCCTGCGCGTCGGCGGTGCTTTCGGTCAATGCGGCGGCCGGCAGACCCGCGTATGCATCCACCATATCGATCGAATCAGACGACGCCTGTGCGCTATCGAACCCGCCGCCCGCCAATTCCAGATGGCCGTCCGGGCGAATGCCGAAGAGATGCCGGTAGTAGCGGTTAGCGAACAGTAGCTCGGCTTCGTCGGCGGCCAGCACGGAGACGGCGGCGTCAAGACTTTCGAGGACGGTTGTGAAGCGTTCGTGTGCTGCGGCGAGCTCCTCGCGCGCGCGCTTCGGTTCGGTAATGTCGGTCATCGACGACATCCAGCCGGTCTGGCGGCCCGAACTGTCGATCAGCGGCGACACATAGAGGCGCGCATGGAAGAGCGATCCGTCCTTGCGGCGCACCCGCAATTCGAAGCCCGAAGAGGGTGCTTTGCCGCGCAGCGTCATGTCGAGCTGACGTTGCATTTCAGGGTAGGCGTCGCGCGGCCAGTAAGCGAACGGCGCGTTCTTGCCGACCAGATCGCTTTCGTCCCAACCGGTCATGCGGCAGAAGGCCGGATTGACGTGAGTGATACGGCCGTGCATGTCGAGCACGCGCATACCGATCAGCACCGAGTTTTCCATTGCGCGGCGAAAGAACGCTTCGGCGTAGAGCGCCTGCTGCGCCTCGAAACGTTGCCGCGTGTGCTTCCACAAGCTCCACAGACTCCACAACACGAAGCACGACAGGCCGGCCACCAGCCATACCAGTGTGTTGTTGGTGAAGTTGGTCATCTGCGGGAACGCGTAGACGCGTACCGAGACGCCCTGGCCCGGCGGGTCGAGCGGCAGATCGTAGAACATGTCGCGCGGCAGGCGCGGGCGGGTCGACGTGGTGGTCAACTCGCGGTTGTTCACGTCGATGATCGAGATTTTGTATTTCGCCGACAACTCGGGCGGAATGTCGTGTTTCAGGATGCCTTCCACCGAGAACACCGCGGCAATCGTGCCGAGGAAGTCACGGTCGCGGTAGACCGGCGTCTGCAGCGTGATGTAGCCGTTGCCGAGGTCGTCGTAGATCAGCGGTGAGTACACCTGGCGGCGCGTATTGCGCGCCTCGTTGAAGGCGGCTTTGACGGCCTCGTCCATCTGCGCGTCGTTCGGCTTGGCAAGACGCTGGCCGAACACGGGGAGTGCGGTATTGGGCCAGCGGGGTTGCTGCAGGCTCGTGTACCAGTTCATGTAGAGGATCTCGGGATGCCCCTGCATGATGTCCGTGGTGGACACCTGGAATGAATGCGGATCGGCGTGGCCGGCGACGAGATCGCGGGCGAGGGCCTGAATCTGTTCCTGCGCGCCCGTCATGGACAGGCGGATCTGCTGCTGCGCCCACGCGACGTTGCGATAGAGCGTGTCTTCCTGCTGCTGCTGTTCGCGCCGGTTCAGGCTCCACAGAATCAGGCTCATGACGACCAGGAAAACCAGGATCGACAGCAGCGGCGTGAGCAAATAGGAGTTCGACCACCACGGTCCGTGGTGCCAGCGGGAGGACGGCGTCGAATCCGCCGGCGAACCAGCGGTGCGCGCCGAGCGAGCGAAAAGCCGTTCGGTCAACATGCGTGGCATTGTAGCGCAGCGAGTCACTAGCAAATGGCGCAAAAAAGCGCTGAAAGAACCGTTATTCGGCGCAAACTAGCCGACGTATCGGTCGATCGGCAGTCAAATCAGGTTGCGCCGCAACAATTTTCCGCATTATGAGATTCGATCTCGTGATTCGAAATTTTTGTTGCGCAGACGTCGGGACCCCTTTTACAATCGGCCGAAGCTGCCGCGGCCGTGCTTCGTCCGCGTCGTCTGTTCAAAGAGCGTTCCTCTATATCCAGGAGACGAGCATGTCCGCTGTACCCGACGAAGTCATGAAATATGTCGCTGCCGAAAAAGACGACGATCCCCAGGAAACCGGCGAATGGCTGGAAGCGCTGGATGGCGTGATTTCTGCTGTGGGCCCCGATCGCGCTCACTACCTGATCGAGAAACAGATCGAATTCGCCCGCGTACATGGCGAACATCTCCCGTTCTCTGCAAACACCCCCTACATCAATACGATTCCCGTGTCGCGTCAGGCGCCGATTCCCGGCGACCAGGACCTCGAACACCGGATTCGCTCGTACACGCGCTGGAACGCCATCGCCATGGTGCTGCGCGCGGGCAAGGACACGAACGTCGGCGGTCACATCGCTTCGTTCGCGTCGGCTGCCACGCTGTACGACGTCGGCTACAACCATTTCTGGCACGCACCGTCGGCTGAACACGGCGGCGACCTCGTGTTCGTGCAGGGCCATTCGTCGCCGGGTGTCTACTCGCGCGCGTTCCTGCTCGGCCGTCTGACCGAGAACCAGCTCGACAACTTCCGTCAGGAAGTGGGCGGCGAGGGCATCTCGTCGTACCCGCACCCGTGGCTGATGCCGGACTTCTGGCAATTCCCGACCGTCTCGATGGGCCTTGGCCCGATCATGGCGATCTATCAGGCGCGCTTCATGAAGTACCTGCAGGCGCGCGGCATTGCGAAGACCGAAGGCCGCAAGGTCTGGGCCTTCCTCGGCGACGGCGAAACGGATGAACCGGAATCGCTCGGCGCAATCGGCATGGCCGGTCGCGAACGCCTCGACAACCTCGTGTTCGTGATCAACTGCAACCTGCAGCGCCTCGACGGTCCGGTGCGCGGTAACGGCAAGATCATCCAGGAACTCGAAAGCGAATTCCGCGGCGCCGGCTGGAACGTCATCAAGGTCGTCTGGGGCAGCCGCTGGGATGCGCTGTTCCAACGCGACAAGTCGGGCGCGCTGATGCGCCGGATGATGGAAGTCGTCGACGGCGAATATCAGACGTACAAGTCGGAGTCGGGCGCGTATGTTCGCGAACACTTCTTCAATACGCCTGAACTGAAGGCGCTGGTTGCCGAGTGGTCCGACGAAGAAATCTGGAACCTGAACCGCGGCGGCCACGATCCGCACAAGATCTACGCAGCGTTCTCGGAAGCTTCGAACTCGCAGGGCCAGCCGACCGTCATCCTCGCGAAGACGATCAAGGGCTACGGCATGGGCGAAGCCGGCCAGGCGATGAACATCACCCACCAGCAGAAGAAGCTGCACGTCGATCAGCTGAAGAAATTCCGCGATCAGTTCCGTCTGCCGATTCCCGACGAAGACCTCGTCAACGTGCCGTACCTCAAGTTCGAAGAAGGTTCGAAAGAACTCGAGTACATGCGCGCTCGCCGTCAGGACCTCGGCGGCTATCTGCCGGCGCGTCGTCAGAAGGCCGAGTCGCTGCCGGTGCCGGCGCTCGACGCGTTCGAGCCGCTGCTGAAGGGCACGGGCGAAGGCCGCGAGATCTCCACGACGATGGCGTTCGTGCGGATCCTGAACATCCTGCTGAAAGACAAGGCGCTCGGTAAGCGCATCGTGCCGATCGTGCCGGACGAGTCGCGTACCTTCGGTATGGAAGGCCTGTTCCGTCAGATCGGTATCTGGAATCAGGAAGGCCAGAAGTACGTGCCGGAAGATTCCGACCAGCTGATGTTCTACCGCGAATCGGAAACCGGCCAGATCCTGCAGGAAGGGATCAACGAAGCCGGCGGTATGTGTGACTGGATCGCAGCCGCGACGTCGTACTCGACGCACGGCGAGATCATGATCCCGTTCTACATCTTCTACTCGATGTTCGGCTTCCAGCGTATCGGCGACCTGGCATGGGCGGCGGGCGACATGCGTTCGCGCGGCTTCCTGCTGGGCGGCACCGCTGGCCGCACGACGCTGAACGGCGAAGGTCTGCAGCACGAAGACGGCCACTCGCTGCTGTGGGCGGCCTCGGTGCCGAACTGCATCAGCTACGACCCGACGTTCGGTTATGAACTCGCGGTCATCATGCAGGATGGTCTGCGTCGCATGGTTGCTGACCAGGAAGACGTGTACTACTACATCACGGTGATGAACGAGAACTACGAGCACCCGGCGATTCCGCAGGGCGATGCTGTAGCGGCCGACATCATCAAGGGTATGTACTCGTTCAGGAAGGCCGATGCCGATAAGAAGGCACCGCGCGTTCAGCTGATGGGCGCAGGCACGATCTTCAACGAAGTGATCGCCGCTGCGGATCTGCTGAAGAACGACTGGGGCGTCGCTGCTGACCTGTGGAGCGTGCCGAGCTTCACCGAACTCGCTCGCGAAGGTCACGAAGTGCAGCGCTGGAACCTGCTGCATCCGACGGAAGAGAAGAAGGTCTCGCACGTCGAGAAGCTGCTGAAGGACGCACAAGGTCCGGTCATCGCTTCGACCGACTACGTGCGCGCGCTGACCGAGCAGATCCGCGCGTTCGTGCCGCAGAAGTTCGTCGTGCTGGGCACGGATGGCTACGGCCGTTCGGACACGCGCGAAAAGCTGCGTCACTTCTTCGAAGTCGACCGCTACTGGGTCACGGTTGCCGCGTTGAATGCACTGGCAGATGAAGGCACGATCGAACGCAAGGTCGTCGCCGAGGCGCTCAAGAAGTACAACCTTGATCCCGCCAAACCCAACCCGATGACCGTCTAAGGCATCATTCCCCGTGTGCCACGGCGTGCGCGCCTGCTCCTGATCGACAGGAGCGGGCGGCGTGCGCGGCCCAGGAGACACTAACAATGAGTCAAGCGATCGAAGTCAAGGTGCCGGACATCGGCGATTACAAGGACATTCCTGTGATCGAGGTGCTGGTGAAGGCGGGTGACACCGTCGAGAAAGAGCAATCGCTCGTTACGCTGGAGTCCGACAAGGCGACCATGGACGTGCCGAGCTCGGCTGCCGGCGTCGTCAAGGAAGTGAAGGTCAAGGTTGGCGATAACGTGTCGGAAGGCTCGCTGATCGTCGTGCTGGAAGGCGCGGGCGCGGCGGCTGCCGCACCGGCTCCGGCGCCTGCTGCTGCACCGGCTCCGGCTGCTGCGCCTGCCCCGGCTGCCGCACCCGCTGCTGCCGGCGGTGGCCTGCAGGAAGTCAAAGTGCCGGATATCGGCGACTACAAAGACATTCCCGTGATCGAAGTCTCGGTGAAGGTCGGCGATCGCGTCGAGAAAGAGCAGTCGCTGGTGACGCTCGAATCCGACAAGGCGACCATGGACGTGCCGAGCTCGGCCGCCGGTGTCGTCAAGGAACTGAAGGTCAAGGTCGGCGATACCGTGTCGGAAGGCTCGGTCATCGTCGTGCTGGAAGCGGATGGCGCGGCTGCGCCGGCTGCGGCTGCCGCACCTGCGGCGAAGCAGGAAGCGCTCGAGAAGCCGTCGGATGCGCCGGTTGCTCCTTCGCCTGCGCCGGCTTCGCCGTCTGCGCTTGCACAAGCGCCGCTGATTCAAGCTGGCGAGGGTGGTGCTCGCCGCGCGAGCCACGCTTCGCCGTCCGTGCGCAAGTTCGCGCGCGAACTCGGTGTCGACGTGACGCAGGTACAGGGCACGGGTCCGAAGGGCCGTATTACGCAAGCGGATGTGACCGGCTTCATCAAGGGTGTGATGACGGGTCAGCGTGCTGCACCGGCAGGCGCTGCTGCGCCGTCTGCTGCGGGTGGCGGCGAATTGAATCTGCTGCCGTGGCCGAAGGTCGACTTCACCAAGTTCGGCCCGGTCGATCCGAAGCCGTTGTCGCGCATCAAGAAGATCTCGGGCGCGAACCTGCATCGCAACTGGGTCATGATTCCGCACGTCACGAATAACGACGAAGCGGATATCACCGATCTCGAAGCGCTGCGCGTGCAGTTGAACAAGGAAAACGAAAAGGCCGGCGTGAAGTTCACGATGCTGGCGTTCGTGATCAAGGCGGTGGTTGCTGCCTTGAAGCAATTCCCGACGTTCAATGCGAGCCTCGACGGCGACAACCTGGTGTTCAAGCAGTACTACCACATTGGGTTTGCTGCTGATACGCCGAACGGCCTGGTCGTTCCGGTGATTCGCGACGCGGACAAGAAGGGCTTGATCGATATCGCGAAGGAAATGACCGAGCTGTCGAAGGCTGCGCGTGACGGCAAGCTGAAGCCGGATCAGATGCAAGGCGGCTGCTTCTCGATTTCTTCGCTGGGTGGGATTGGCGGGACTAACTTCACGCCGATTATCAATGCGCCGGAAGTCGCTATTCTCGGCTTGTCGCGTGGCGCGATGAAGCCGGTTTGGGATGGCAAGCAGTTTGTGCCGCGTCTGATTCTGCCGCTGTCGTTGTCGTATGACCATCGGGTGATTGATGGTGCTGCGGCGGCGCGGTTCAATGCGTATCTGGGTGCGATTCTTGCCGATTTTCGGCGTGTGATTCTTTGATCGAGTGACGTCGCTGTAGCGCCGGGAGCGTGGGGTTTGTTGGTAATCCACGTCTCTCGTTGAACTTGTTTTCGTGTCGGTCTATTAGCGTCGCCCCTGTGCGGGGCGGCACTTACTTTTCTTTGTCTTCCAAAGAAAAGTAAGCAAAAGAAAGGCGCGTCCTTGGGCGGACGGCAAAGGATGTTTCTGTCCAGCTCGCTGCCAGTTTTTGCGCTGTTTTTAGACTGCATGGTTCCGTTCGCGCTGCTTCATCATCACGATCAATAAGAGAAGGGGACACTATGAGTCTCGTCGAAGTAAAAGTGCCGGATATCGGTGACTTCAAGGACGTCGATGTCGTCGAAGTCAATATCAAACCGGGTGATGTCATCGAGAACGAGCAGGCGCTGATGACGCTCGAGTCCGATAAGGCCTCCATCGAAGTGCCAAGCGACACCGCCGGCACCGTCAAGGAAGTACGCATCAAGGCCGGCGACAAAGTCTCGCAAGGTACAGTCATCGCGCTAGTCGAAACGTCCGCAGACGCAGCACCGGCTAAGGCGCCTGAGAAAGCGCCAGCTCCGGCAGCAGCGCCTGCACCGGCGCCGGCGCCTGCGTCCAAAGCGGCAGCGCCCGCGCCGCAAGCCGGTAGCTTCTCCGGCAGCGCGGATATCGAGTGCGACATGCTCGTGCTTGGTTCGGGCCCCGGCGGTTACTCGGCTGCGTTCCGCTCGGCCGATCTCGGCATGAAGACGGTGCTCGTCGAACGTTATTCCACGCTCGGCGGCGTCTGTCTGAACGTCGGTTGTATCCCGTCGAAGGCGCTGTTGCACACGGCCCTTGTTATCGATGAAGCGGAAGCGCTCGGCTCGCATGGCATCACGTTCGGCAAGCCGCAAATCGATCTCGACAAGCTGCGCGACTTCAAGTCGGGCGTCGTCAAGAAGCTCACCGGCGGTCTCGCCGGCATGGCCAAGATGCGCAAGGTCGAAGTCGTGACGGGTACCGGCTCGTTCGTCGATCCATATCACATGGAAATCGTGACGGACGGCGGCAAGAAGGTCGTCAAGTTCAAGCAGGCCATCATCGCCGCAGGCTCGGAAGCGGTGAAGCTGCCGTTCATTCCGGAAGATCCGCGTGTGGTCGATTCGACCGGCGCGTTGGAGTTGCGTCAGATTCCGCAACGCATGCTGGTGATCGGCGGCGGCATCATCGGCCTGGAAATGGCAACGGTCTACGCCACGCTCGGCGCCAAGATCGATGTGGTCGAAATGCTCGACGGCCTGATGGCCGGCGCGGACCGCGATCTGGTCAAGGTCTGGGAGAAGTACAACAGCAAGCGTTTTGCCAACGTCATGCTGAAGACCAAAACCACCGCGGCGGAAGCGAAAGACGACGGCATCTACGTGTCGTTCGAAGGCGAAAAGGCCCCGGCCGAAGCGCAACGCTATGACCTCGTGCTGGTCGCTGTCGGCCGTACGCCGAATGGCAAGAAGATCGGGGCGGACAAGGCAGGCGTGGCCGTGACGGATCGCGGCTTCATCGACGTCGACAAGCAGATGCGCACCAACGTGCCGCATATCTTCGCTATCGGCGATATCGTCGGTCAGCCGATGCTCGCGCACAAAGCCGTGCATGAAGCTCACGTCGCTGCGGAAGTCGCTCATGGCGAGAAGGCGTACTTCGATGCACTGCAGATTCCGTCAGTGGCCTACACCGATCCGGAAGTGGCGTGGGCCGGCAAGACGGAAGATCAGCTGAAGGCCGAGGGCATCAAGTACGGCAAGGCGGTGTTCCCGTGGGCAGCCTCGGGCCGCGCTATCGCCAACGGCCGTGACGAAGGCGTCACCAAGCTGCTGTTCGACGAAGAAACGCATCGCGTGATCGGCGGCGGGATTGTCGGTTTGAACGCCGGCGACCTGATCAGCGAAGTGTGCCTCGCAGTCGAGATGGGAGCGGACGCAACGGATATTGGTAAGACGATTCATCCGCACCCGACGCTTGGCGAGTCGATCGGTATGGCCGCCGAGTTGTACGAAGGCGTCTGCACTGACTTGCCGCCGCAGAAAAAGAAGTAATGCTGCTGACCCCGCCTGCATGCAGACAGGCGGGGTCGAAAAAGTAGAGGCAAAAAAAACGGCGCGCCCCGCAAGGGGCGCGCCGTTTTTTTGTGCAGCAAGCAGCGTAGAGCGTTTATCGCGAAGCGACGCATGTAACATGCGCCGCGCATCTCAGGCAGCGGGAAAAAAAATCCCGGCCTTTCGCCGGGCAAACGATACGTCATTCAACGTATCGGAGCGTTCGGCCAGATGAAACCGTGTGAGCGGCAACGGCACGACGCAGTTGCTTGCATGTTGTTGCTGCAATCGCGCCGGCCCTGCCATGAGGCGGGGCCGGCGTGATGTGCGGCTTGAAACTTAGACTGCCTTCTTTGCCGAGCGCGATGCTTGTGCAGCGGCTTGCGATGCTGCCTTCGATGCGGCCGTTGCGGCTGCATTGAAGTTGCTTTCAGCGATTTCGACAGCTTGCTTGGTTGCCTTGTGGACCGTTTCGTACGTGGTGTTGGCGGCGGTGATTGCCGACTTCAGCACGGCGACAGCGGTTTCCGAACCGGCCGGGGCATTCTTCGCAACGTTTTCGACGAGCGACTGGACCTTGCGGTTTTGCTCTTCGAATTGGGCTTCTGCGACGCGGGTGAACTCACCTTGCGTTGCCGAAACGATCTCATACACGTGACGGCCGTACGACAGCGCCTTTTCAGCCACCGGCTGTGCGAGGCTAGCTTGCAGTGCCAGCAGTTCCTGCGCGTCCTTTACCGACAGGGCGCGTTGGGCATTTTCCTGGCTTTCCGCGAGCGTCGATTTCACGACTTGCAGGTTCAGTTCAACCAGCTTTTCGACGCCTTCAAATGCTTTGGTCGTCAGGCCGAACAGCGTTTCAAAGTTGGCTTTCTGGGCTGCAGCGAATTGCTCAGGGGTCAGCAGAGTCATGGTTTACGCTCCTGGATCGCGGTCTGTCTGTGCGGACCGCATTGGGTTGGTGGCGAGACGCTCTCAGATCGTCTCCCCGGACCGCGATGTTTTGTGCATCGCAGCAATGGTTCCCATTTTAGGATGGTGTTAACGAATGTCAAGTGTTTTTTGTGCGTCGCACAATATTAAGAAATTACTGATAAAACAATACCTTATGCGGTGGGCATGACATTCGTTTGACGCAGGTTGATTTGTCCGTCGCACCGCTCTGGTGCAGAATAAATCTGCATTTGTTACCGATTTCAGGAGGGATTTTGACCGCGCGATGCGACCCGGTGCGGGTGGAATGGCAAATCGGCGTTTGACAAAAAACCCGTCGATTGCCCTTCCCGATGTAAACCAGAAAGTGTCACGGAACGTTAATGCTCTATGCCGGTCGAATGCGCGTTGGCGGTCTCCAGCAGGTGTTTAACAGCCTGCGGCAGGACTCGCTCGATGTCCCGGCGTGCCGGCAAGGCTTTACGTGCCTGCGCTCTGACCGTATTTCCCCTGATCAAGGTTGTCTCGAAATTGCCGTTATGCTGAAAGAATCGGTACGATTCCGGCATTTGGCGGCAAAGGCGAGGTGAAGCGCGTTGGCGATCGTTTTTTTCGATCGGAACGTGGCACTTATTTGTGTTTTTGCGATCGGAGCTTACAAGCCGGTTTAAGGAGCGCGTATAAGTGCTTCAAATTGCTAATTTTTCGTTGTTTTACTACACTTGCGGAAACCTCTTGCCGCTCCCTACTGAACACCCATGAAAACCGACATGTTTTCGTCGCTAAAAGTGATCCACGGCGCGGCTCGCAGCACCGCTCTGTCGGTGGCCGTCTCCATGGTCATCGCAGCGGCGTTCGCTACGCCTGTCAGCACTTTTGCCGCCACGCCCGCCACCACGGCAAAAACCTCCAAACACGCGAAAGCGGCCAAAAAGCCCGCCGCGGCCCCGGCTGACAAAGTGTCGAGCAAGAAGGCCGCCAAAGGCGCCGCTGCGAAGACCGTGGCCGCTGCAGATGACGACGCGCCGCGCGCGAGCGTCAAGCGCAAGCGCGTGACGTACTCGTCGAACGGTCGTCACCACTCGGTGATGCGCCGCGTCGCGTACGAACCGCGTCCGCCTACCGTCGGCCAGGCTTTCGGTCTGCACGACACGCCGGACGCGCTGATGCTGCGTTCGAGCGTTGCCTACGTAATCGATCAGAACACCGGCGAATCGCTGTTCGACAAGAATTCGCGCGCCGTGGTGCCGATCGCGTCGATCACCAAGCTGATGACCTCGATGGTGGTGCTCGACTCGAAAGAGCCGATGACCGACCAGATCGAAGTCACTGACGAAGACCGCGATTACGAGAAGAACACCGGCTCGCGTCTGTCGGTGGGCTCGGTGCTCTCGCGTGAAGACATGCTGCACATCGCGCTGATGGCCTCGGAAAACCGTGCCGCCGCCGCGCTGTCGCGCTACTTCCCGGGCGGCCGTCCGGCGTTCCTCGCGGCAATGAACGCGAAGGCCAAGCAACTTGGCATGACCGATACGCACTTTGAAAACCCCACGGGTTTGACGAGCCAGAACGTTTCGAGCGCGCGCGACCTCGTGAAGATGGTCAACGCGGCGTATCAGTATCCGATGATCCGCAAGTTCTCGACCGACCACAGCTACGAGGTGTACACCGGCAAGCGTTCGCTGGCGTACAACAGCACGAATGCACTGGTGCGTAACCCGACGTGGGACATCGGTCTGCAAAAGACCGGGTTCATCAACGAAGCGGGCGAGTGCCTCGTGATGCAGGCGACCATTCACGGCCGTCCGATGATCATCGTGCTGCTCGATTCGTCGGGTAAGTACTCGCGCTTTGCGGATGCGACGCGTCTGCGCACGTGGCTCGACAACGGTGGCGATCAGCCGCGCATCACCAGCGCGGATGCTGGCGGCTCGGGTACCTGAAGCCGCCCTGGCATCATCTCGCGGCCGGTTTTCGAACCGGCCAGAAAAAAAGCCTCGCTGATGCGAGGCTTTTTTATTACGTCGGAGGACGCGCGCGACCGCCCGCTTAAGCGTGCTGGGGATGCGTATGCTCCTGCGGCGTCTGAGGGCGATAACCCAGCGACGCGGAAATCAACAGCGCCGTTTGGCTGAGCTGCCCCAACCACGAGTCCTGCAAGCGATCCGCCGGAGCCGACAGCGACAGGCCCGCAACCAGTTTGCCGGTGTCGTCGTAAATCCCCGCTGCGATGCAGCGCACGCCCAGTTCCAGTTCTTCGTTATCGCGCGCGCAGGCCTGCTGGCGCACGTGCGACAACTCACGTTCGAGCTTGGTCAGATCGGTGATGCTGTTCTGCGTGTGGCCGGACAGTCCGGTACGCGTGGCGTAGGCGCGCACGCGGGTTGATTCGTCCGCAGCGAGGAAGAGCTTGCCCACCGAGGTCAGATGTAGCGGCGCCCGCCCGCCAATCGCCCGCACCACCTGCATGCCGGAGCGCTCGGAGTAGGCGCGTTCTATATAGACGATCTCATCGCCCTGGCGCACCGACAGGTTAACGGTCTGCCCGGTTTGACGGTGCAGTTCGCGCATCGGCGTGAGTGCCGCGTCGCGTACCGAGAGCCGCGCCTTCACCAGATTGCCCAGTTCGAGCAGGCGCATACCGAGGCGGTAAGTGCCGGGATCCGACCGGTCGACCAGCCGGCACATCACCATGTCGTTCAGGATGCGGTGCGCGGTGGACGGGTGCAGCTCCGTGCGGATGGCGAGTTCTTTCAGGCTGACCGGGTCGCTATGCGCAGCGAGTGCATCGAGCAAGCGCATCATGCGTTCGATCACCTGGATCGAAGTTTTGGGATCCGGGTTCGTATCGCTCATGGGGAGGAATCGGTTGACGCGTCAAACAGCGGAAATTGATTGTATCCCGTATTGTGAAAAGATGGAAAGCAGTTGGAACGTCTATTCCAATTTAACGTGGCATTCGTCTTATGCCTTCCGGCCGTTGGTATTGTGCGGCAAACAGCGGATAATCAGGGACGTTTTCCCGAAGGAGGGCTCATGCGAGTCGGATTGTTCGTCACCTGCCTGATCGACCTGATGCGTCCGGAAATCGGTTTTTCGGTCATCAAGCTGATCGAAGGCGCCGGTTTCGAGGTGGTGGTGCCGCTCGCGCAGACCTGTTGCGGGCAGCCCGCGTACAACTCGGGTGAGCGGCGCATCGCGCGCGATCTGGCCGAGAAAACCCTGCGTGAATTCGAACAGTTCGACTATGTCGTGGTGCCGTCCGGTTCGTGCGGCGGGATGATCCGCGCGCATTACGGCGACCTGTTTGCCGACGATCCGGAGTTGATGAACCGCTTCGGCCGCTTGCGCGCCAAAGTGTTCGAGTTGACTGATTTCCTTGTCAACGTGGCCAAGGTGCAATTGCAACCCGGTGAGTTCGCGGGCCAGGTGACGTACCACGATTCCTGTTCGGGGCTCCGCGAACTGGGTGTCAAAACGCAGCCGCGCGCGCTGCTGGCGCAGGTGGGCGTGGCGGTGACTGAAATGAAGGATTGCGAGCATTGCTGCGGCTTCGGCGGCACCTTCGCGATCAAGTACGGCGACATCTCCACGGCAATCGTCGATGAGAAATGCGCGAATATCGGCGCGAGCGGCGCCGGCACGGTGGTGCTCGGCGACCTCGGCTGCATGCTGAATATTGAAGGCCGCTTGCGACGCACCGGCGATACCGCTACACGCGTGCTGCACATCGCCCAGGTGCTGGCCGGCGACGCGTAACGATCGTCGCAGCATCCAGAACGCGCAGTTGATTCGGTACACGCCATTTCGCGCGCTTCACTCGTTCATTTGATTCGCTTTTCGCTCGCGCATTTCAACAGCGCATTTCACTTGCGCTTTTCATTCGCGCTTTCACTCGAATACGCTCAAGGCCGCCATGCAAGTCCAATCGATGCATTTCAAGGCCCGTGCGGGCCAGAAACTCGCCGACCAGCGTCTGCAGCAGAACCTGACCAAGCTGTCGACCAAGTTCGTGTCCGCCCGCGCCGCGGCCATGACCGCGATCGATTTCCCCGCCACCCGCGCAGCGCTGAAGGAGCGCCGCAATCGCGCGCTGGAAAATCTCGACGTCTGGCTTGAAACCTTCGAACGTGAAGCGACCCGGCGCGGCGTCACGGTCCTGTTCGCCGAGACGACGCAGGAGGCCGCGCGCCTTGTCGGCGATATTGCGCGCCGGCACGAGGTGAAGAAGGTGATCAAGACCAAGTCGATGGTCACCGAGGAAATGCGCCTGAACGAAGTGCTCGGGCAGATGGGCGTGCAATCGATCGAAACCGATCTGGGCGAATACATTCTCCAGATCAACGACAACGAGCCGCCCAGCCACATCATCGCGCCGGTCGTCCATAAGGATAAGGACGAGATCGCCGACCTGTTCGCGAAGACGCATGGCCGGCCGCGTCTGACCGAGATCACCGACATGACCCGCGAAGCGCGCGAGATGCTGCGTCCGCACTTCATGACCGCGGACATGGGCGTGACCGGCGGCAACTTCGTGGTGGCGGAGACGGGTTCGGTTGTGCTGGTCACGAACGAGGGCAACGAGGGCATGTGCACGGTGATGCCACGCGTGCATGTGGCGGTGACCGGCATCGAAAAGGTGTTGCCCACGCTGGAAGATCTCGCGACTGCAATGCGTTTGCTGCCGCGCTCGGCAACCGGTCAGGCGACGTCCAACTATTTCTCCGTGCTGACCGGGCCGCGCGGCGCCGGCGATCAGGACGGCCCCGAGCATATGTACGTGGTGCTGGTCGACGGCGGGCGCACGGGGCTGATCGGCGGCGACTTCCAGGACATGCTGCGCTGTATCCGTTGCGGCGCATGCATGAATCACTGCCCGGTGTATCAGAAGGTGGGCGGTCACGCCTACGGCTGGGTTTATCCGGGGCCGATGGGGTCAGTGCTGACGCCGAGCTACGTCGGGATCGACAAGGCACTGGATCTGCCTCAGGCGGCGACGTTGTGCGGCGAGTGCAACAGCGTGTGTCCGGTAGGCATTCCGTTGTCCGATCTGCTGCGCAAGCTGCGCGAGAAGCAGGTCGAGCGGCATCTGCGACCATGGCGCGAGCGGGCAGGGTTCGCAGTGTGGGGCTTCCTCGCATTGCACCCGGACGCTTATGCGCTCTTCACCAAGCTGGCGGTTCGCGTGCTTGAAAGAATGGGCGGGCGAAATCGTTCGATTGCCAGGTTGGCGCTGGGTGGAGCGGGCTGGACCAACACGCGGGATATGCCGGCGCCGGTCGGCCGGACGTTCAGAGAGTTGTACGCCGCGCAACGCAGCCATATTGGTTGAGCGAGCAGCGCAGCGTTGAGGTTTTGCGCGGCTCATACAGGAGGCGCGACGCGAGACTACGCCCGCGTCGCTCCCCGCCGGATCAATGGTCCGTCATCCCTGGCTGGCGGCCGTTATTGCTTCTGGCCTGCGAATTCCCGCCATTGCCGCGACTACCGTTGTTGCCTGCCTGTTGTGGCGGAGGCGGCGGTGGGTTGCCTGCTCCCGGCCGCGGAGCATTCGATCCACTCGGTCCTCTCGGCCCGCCAACCGCACCTTGAGGGGGCGGCCCCCCATGCTGCCCGCCGCCGTTCGGCTGACCATGCCAGCCGTTATCTCCCCGGTTGTTGTTTCCATCGTTGCCGTTATTCGGCCGCCCGCGGTCCGGATAACCCGGGTAGCCCCGATAGCCGGGCCCGGGCCCGTAATAGCGGCCGGGCCCATCGTAGTAACCGGGGCCCCCGTAATTGCTGTAGCCCATGTAGACGTTGGTCTGCGGCACAACCGGCACGCCGGTGGCATAGCCATCGTAACCGTCATAGCCGCTGTAACCGCCGCCGTAGCCGGCCATCGGCGAGCCGTCCGGATAGACCGCGCAGCCGGCTAGCAACGCAGCAGCGACCATCAAACCGGCGAGTGGAGCAATACGTTTCATTGGAACGACCAGTGCGAAGATTTCATATCTGTAAGACAGCTATTATCGCTAAGCGTCGCACCAGCTTTGTATTCGTTTGTAAGGAATTCTTTTTCATGCCATGACGCAGGTCAGCGTCGTACGCGGCAGAGACAGGCCAGTTAATGGACTGTTCCACCCAGCGCAACGCTGTATCTCGCGCCAGTAGGTTTTTCCCGATTGTAAATTCCTATAGCATTTCGACTGGGCATAGTGGGTCACGAACTCACGAGCCCCTAATCGGAAGAAAACACATCATGAAAAAGACAATATCGGTGTACTGGCCCCTCGCCATCGTTGTGCCGCTTGCTGCGGCTGCCTATCTGCACATTTGCGGCGACGCGGCTTCGCGCGCCTCGCAGGCTCCGCTCGCGGCTGACCAACTGACCGCGGAACTGGCGCGCGCCGTCTCGTACGGCATGGTCGACAACACGACGACGTTGCCGGCCAAACCCATGCACGCTGTCACGGCAATGCCGGCGGCTGAAGCGTCTTAAGCGTCTTAGCGGCGCCCTGAGCGCGCGTAGCCTCCGGCGCGATCTGGTCGACCTTTGTATAATCGCGCCACCGTTTCCTAACTGCCGATCCGCGGGCGTTCAGCGTCCGAAAGCCTCTGATGAAAACCGTGTCTGTCTGCTTTGTCTGCCTGGGGAACATCTGCCGTTCGCCGACCGCGGAAGGCGTGATGCGCCGTCTGGTCGACGAGGCGAAGCTGGCGGAGCGCATTCTGATCGATTCCGCCGGCACGGGCGACTGGCACATCGGCCAACCGCCTGACGACCGCGCGCAGCATGCGGCCGAACAGCGGGGTTATGAGTTGGCCGCCTTGCGCGGCCGCCAGGTCGCGGCAGCCGACTTCGAGCGCTTCGATCTGCTGATCGCAATGGACGACAAAAACGTCGCCGCGCTGCGCCAGATCTGCCCGGCGGAGCAGCGCGACAAAATCCGTCTGTTGATGGAATTCGTGCCTGAGACGGACGGCCGCTGGGGCGGCGCCCGTGAAGTCGTCGACCCTTATTTCGGTGGCGCCGAAGGGTTCGAGCAGGTACTGGATCAATGCGAAGCAGCCTGCCGTGGACTGATCGCAGCGTTGCGTCCCCAATTGATCACGTAAGACTGGCGGGTCATCGCCGAAGTCTGGACCGGCTTATCCAGCAATTAAGCAAATGACCCAAATCACGATAGGGATACTTGACTAATTCAGTCATGTATTTATACTTGACCAAACTTGTCGAGAATTGCGGTCCCCACACCATATGAGACTCACCACGAAAGGCCGTTTCGCCGTCACGGCGATGATTGACCTGGCGCTGCGCCAGGAGCAGGGCCCGGTGACGCTTGCAGGTATCAGCCAGCGCCAACATATCTCCCTGTCCTATCTCGAGCAGCTGTTTGGCAAGCTGCGTCGTCACGAAATCGTCGAGTCCGTGCGCGGACCGGGCGGCGGCTACAATCTGGCCCGCCGTGCTGAAGACGTGACCGTCGCCGACATCATCATCGCGGTCGACGAACCGCTCGACGCCACCCAATGCGGCGGCAAGGGCTCGTGCGAGGGCACCAAACAGCACGATGGCCACTGCATGACGCACGAATTGTGGTCCACGCTGAACCAGAAAATGGTCGAGTACCTCGATTCGGTGTCCCTGAAAGATCTGGTCGATCAGCAGCGTTCGCGCGAAGGCGCGCCGGCGGTGTTGCGCGACCGGCGCAACGAGGCGCCGGCGGTCGAACCCGCACGCGTCGTGCCGAAAGGGCCTAATTCAGTTTTCAACATGGCCGGTTCCTAGGCGCGGCAATCTGAACGCACCGCAGCCTGATCAGGAAACCAGAAGCCAGAGCAATGACGTCCCCGGAGCAATTGATGAACAACGACACTCTCCACCTGCCCATTTACATGGACTACAGCGCGACGACGCCGATCGATCCGCGCGTGGTGGACAAGATGATTCCGTACCTGCGCGAGCAGTTCGGCAACCCCGCGTCGCGTAGCCACTCGTATGGCTGGGCCGCGGAGCGCGCGGTCGAAGAAGCGCGCGAGAACGTCGCCGCACTGGTGAATGCCGATCCGCGCGAGATCATCTGGACCTCGGGCGCAACGGAATCGGACAACCTCGCGATCAAGGGTGCGGCGCACTTCTACAAGAGCAAGGGCAAGCACATCATCACGGTGAAGACCGAGCACAAGGCTGTGCTCGACACCTGCCGCGAACTCGAGCGCGAAGGCTTCGAAGTCACGTATCTGGACGTGAAGGACGACGGCCTGATCGACCTCGAAAAGTTTAAAGCCGCGCTGCGCCCGGACACGATTCTGGTGTCGGTCATGTCGGTGAACAACGAGATCGGCGTGGTCCAGGACATCGAGGCGATCGGCGAGATCACCCGTGAAAAGGGCATCATTTTCCACGTCGACGCGGCGCAAGCCACCGGCAAGATCGCGATCGATCTGCAAAAGCTGAAGGTCGACCTGATGTCGTTCTCGGCGCACAAGACGTACGGTCCGAAGGGCATTGGCGCGCTGTACGTGCGTCGCAAGCCGCGTATCCGTATCGAAGCGCAGATGCACGGCGGCGGTCACGAGCGCGGCATGCGTTCGGGCACGCTGGCTACGCACCAGATCGTCGGTATGGGCGAAGCGTTCCGTATCGCGCGTGAAGAAATGGCAACGGAAAACGAACGCATCCGCATGCTGCGCGACCGTCTGCTGGCCGGCCTGTCGGAGATGGAAGAAACGTATGTGAACGGCGACATGGAAAAGCGTGTGCCGCACAACCTGAACATCAGCTTCAATTTCGTCGAAGGCGAATCGCTGATCATGGCAGTGAAGGACGTGGCGGTGTCGTCGGGTTCGGCGTGTACGTCGGCTTCGTTGGAACCGTCGTATGTGCTGCGCGCACTGGGCCGTAACGACGAACTGGCGCATAGCTCGATCCGCTTCACGGTGGGCCGTTTCACGACCGAGCAGGATGTCGACTACGTGATCAACCTGCTGAAGACCAAGATTTCGAAGCTGCGCGACTTGTCGCCGCTGTGGGAAATGCACAAGGACGGGATCGATATTTCGACGATCCAGTGGGCAGCGCACTGACGCGCCAGTTTGGACGACGTCGAATTTATCGAATTGCAAATTGCAGGTTGAAACGGATCAAGGAGTGTCATCATGGCTTATAGCGACAAGGTTCTGGACCACTACGAAAACCCGCGCAACGTTGGTTCCTTCGCGAAGGACGACGATGCAGTCGGCACCGGCATGGTCGGCGCGCCGGCATGCGGCGACGTGATGAAGCTGCAGATCCGCGTGGGCGCGGACGGCATCATTGAAGACGCGAAGTTCAAGACGTACGGCTGCGGTTCGGCGATTGCGTCGAGCTCGCTCGTCACCGAATGGGTGAAGGGCAAGACGCTTGATCAGGCAATGTCGATCAAGAACACGCAGATCGCCGAAGAACTGGCGCTGCCGCCGGTGAAGATCCACTGCTCGATCCTCGCGGAAGACGCGATCAAGGCAGCGGTCGCCGACTACAAGCAACGTCACGGTGAAGCAGTCGTCGAAAGCGACAAGCAACACGCGTAAGCGGCGAGTGGGTGCTCGTTAGAGTGCGCATTTGGGTAAGTCGAAGCGGACGGTGCGAGCAAAAAACACCGTCCGGCATGAGCGATATTTGAAGCAGGCAGGGTAGCAGCGCGTCAGTAGGCACAGGAGTGACGAACACGCGCGGCGCAATGAGAAACGCTATGGCAATTACGTTGACCGAAAAGGCAGCACAGCACGTCCAGAAGTATCTGACTCGCCGCGGCAAGGGTGTCGGGCTGCGCGTAGGCGTGCGCACCACGGGATGCTCGGGTTTGGCCTACAAGCTCGAGTACGTGGATGAACTCGCGCCCGAAGACGAAGTGTTCGACTGCAACGGCGTGAAGATCATTGTTGACCCGAAGAGCCTCGCTTATATCGACGGTACCGAACTCGACTTCGCACGCGAAGGGTTGAACGAAGGCTTCAAGTTCAACAACCCGAACGTGAAGGACGAGTGCGGTTGCGGCGAATCGTTCCGCGTGTAAATCGGCTCACTCCGCGTGCAGCGGATCAAAGGCGGCGCGTGCCGCCTTTTTAGTTTCATCCGCGCATCCGGGTTGGTTTTTTCGGCTGACTTAGTCGCTGAATCCGCAGGCGAGTCTCCACAGCGCTTTCGATCCGCGTTTTTAGCCTGCACTCCGGTGCGCTTTCCTGAACGGACTCCTTTTATCCGATGGCCTCGCTGAACGACAGCCACTTCGACCTGTTCGATCTACCGGCGCAATTCGCGCTCGACGCAGCGGCACTCGATCACGCCTACCGCACGGTGCAGGCGCAAGTGCATCCGGACCGCTTCGCGGCGGCCGGCGACGCGCAAAAGCGCATCGCGATGCAATGGGCGACGCGCACCAACGAGGCATATCAGACGCTGCGCGATCCGTTGAAGCGCGCGACCTATCTGTTGCACCTGCGCGGCATCGACGTCGGCGCGCATGACAACACGGCGATGGAGCCGGCGTTCCTGATGCAGCAGATGGAGTGGCGCGAAGGCATTGAAGACGCGGCCGCGGCGAAGAACGTCGACGCGCTCGACGCCTTGCTGACCGAACTGCGCGACGAAGAGCGCATGCGGTTCGACAAGCTCGGCGCGCTGCTCGACAGCGGCGCAAATCAGGCGGCGGGCGAGGCAGTGCGGCAGTTGATGTTCATCGAGCGGGTGGCGTCGGAAATCGGCACGCAGATCGAGCGGCTCGAGAACTAGCGGTTAGGCGGCCCGGTGCCGCCGCGCATGAATACGCAGCGATAACAGCCGTAGCAATACATCCAGCAACGCAAAAATTCAGGACGGGGCCCAGCGGCTCCGAGAAGATCCAGATGGCCCTACTGCAAATCTCTGAACCCGGCATGGCGCCGGCGCCCCATCAGCGGCGTCTGGCGGTCGGTATCGATCTCGGCACCACCAATTCCCTCGTTGCCGCCGTGCGCAGCGGCGTGCCGGACGTGCTGCCCGACGAAGACGGCTATGCGCTGCTGCCGTCGGTGGTGCGTTACCTGGAAAAGGGCGGCCGCCGCATCGGCCGCACGGCCAAGGCCGAAGCCGCGACCGATCCGCGCAACACGATCGTGTCCGTCAAGCGCTTCATGGGCCGCGGCAAGGCGGAAGTAGAAGGCGCCGAGAACGCGCCGTACGATTTCATCGACGCGCCCGGCATGGTGCAGATCCGCACCGTCGACGGCGTGAAGAGCCCGGTCGAAGTCTCGGCGGAAATTCTTGCGACGCTGCGCCAGCGTGCCGAAGACACACTCGGCGACGAACTGGTCGGCGCCGTCATTACCGTGCCCGCCTATTTCGACGAAGCGCAGCGCCAGGCGACCAAAGACGCCGCGCGTCTCGCTGGCCTGAACGTACTGCGTCTCCTGAACGAGCCGACCGCGGCCGCGATCGCCTACGGCCTCGATAACGGTTCCGAAGGTCTCTACGCGGTCTACGACCTCGGCGGCGGCACCTTCGATCTGTCGATTCTGAAGCTCACCAAAGGTGTGTTCGAAGTACTCGCGGCGGGCGGCGATTCCGCGCTCGGCGGCGACGATTTCGACCATGCCCTGTATCGTCACGTGCTGGAGCAGGCGGGCATCGCGCCGCAAACGCTCGCACCGGAAGACGTCCGCCTGCTGCTCGACAGCGTACGCGTGACCAAGGAGGCGTTGTCCGACACACCGAATGCGAAGGTGCAGGCAACGCTCTCGAACGGCACCCAGATCGATCTGACGGTCGACGAGGCCACTTTCGAGGCCATCACTCAGGCACTGGTTCAGCGCACGCTTGGGCCGACGAAAAAAGCACTGCGCGACGCGAAGGTTGTGACCAAGGACATCAAGGGCGTGGTGCTGGTCGGCGGCGCGACGCGCATGCCGGTGATCCGCCGCGCGGTCGAGTCGTTCTTCGGCCAGCCGCCTTTGATCAACCTCGACCCAGATCAGGTCGTCGCGCTCGGCGCGGCAATCCAGGCCGATCTGCTCGCGGGCAATCGCGGCGCCGACGGCGACGACTGGCTGCTGCTCGACGTGATTCCGCTGTCGCTCGGCGTCGAAACAATGGGCGGTTTGACCGAGAAGATCATCCCGCGCAATTCGACGATTCCGGTCGCTCGCGCGCAGGATTTCACGACCTTCAAGGACGGCCAGACGGCCATGGCGATCCACGTCGTGCAAGGCGAGCGCGAGCTCGTCAGCGATTGCCGTTCGCTCGCGCGTTTCGAGCTGCGTGGCATTCCGCCGATGGCGGCCGGTGCGGCGCGGATTCGCGTCACGTATCAGGTCGACGCGGACGGCCTGCTGTCCGTGTTCGCACGTGAACAGGGCTCGGGCGTGGAAGCGTCGGTGGTGGTCAAGCCGTCCTACGGCCTCGCCGACGACGACATCGCCCGCATGCTCGAAGAAAGCTTCTCGACCGCCGAAGTCGACATGCGTGCTCGCGCGCTGCGCGAAGCGCAAGTCGAAGCGCGCCGTCTCGTCGAAGCCACCGACGCGGCCCTCGCCGCCGACGCCGAATTGCTCGACGACAGCGAACGCGCCGAACTCGACACGCTGCTCACCGCATTGCGCAACATCGCCGGAAGCGACGACGCCGACGCAATCGAAGCCGCGACCAAAACGCTTGCCGAAGGCACCGACGAATTCGCCGCCCGCCGCATGAACAAGGGCATTCGCCGCGCGCTGGCCGGCCGCAAGCTCGACGAGATTTGAGCGTCTTGCGGCGTGGCCGCGCGATGCGCGCCAGCCGGCAATGAACCGCGCCGCACGGACTTAAAAAGTCCGCGTGGCGCCAGTAAAATGGTACGGAGCCTGTTTGCGGCCGCCGTGCCGCAGACCCAAACGGAAAATGTATGCCTCAAATCGTTGTGCTGCCCCACGTCGAACTGTGCCCGGAAGGCGCGGTGATCGATGCCGTGCCCGGCAAGAGCATCTGCGACAATCTGCTCGAACACGGCATCGAAATCGAGCACGCGTGCGAGAAGTCCTGCGCGTGCACGACTTGTCACGTGATCGTGCGTGAGGGTTTCGCCGCCTTGACGCCGTCCGAGGAAGACGAGGACGATCTGCTGGACAAGGCGTGGGGGCTCGAACCGGCCTCGCGTCTGTCGTGCCAGGCGATGGTGCCGGCCGAGCAGGATCTGGTTGTCGAGATCCCGCGCTACTCGATCAATCACGCGAAGGAAAATCACTAACTGGAGGATGCAGCCATGAAGTGGACCGATACGCAAGACATCGCGATGGCCCTGACTGACAAGCACCAGGACATCGATCCGCAGCAGGTGCGCTTCACTGATTTGCACCGTTGGGTCACCGAGCTGGAAGGTTTCGACGACGATCCTAACCGGTCGAACGAAAAGATCCTCGAAGCGATTCAGGCTGCATGGATCGAAGACGCGGATTACTGAGCGGGCAGTATGCTCGGTGGTTCCGTGGCGGCGGGGCGCGATTGATTCCGCTCCGACTGCGGCAAAGAAAAAGGCGATTCCATTGGAATCGCCTTTTTTTAACGCCTGGAGAATCTTCAGGTGGTCAGCTTGCCACGAGCGTGCCGTTTTCGACCCGCACGCGCTGGCCCTGCTGGAACGGCGGCGCTTCGTGATACGTGAAGTAGCGCGTCTTGCCGCTTTCCATCCGCACCCGCACCGAATACGACGTCGTGCTGCGGATGTGCTTTTCGACCGAGTTACCGGCCAGGCCGCCACCGAGGGCGCCCAGCACCGTCATCGCGGTACGGCCGTTGCCACTGCCGAACTGGTTGCCGACTACGCCGCCGGCCACGGCGCCGCCGACCGCACCGATACCCGTGCCATGGCCTTCCTGACGGACCGCCGAGATGCCTTCGACCGTGCCGCAGGTCGAGCAGTAGGCCGGTTGCGACGGCTGTTGCTGGGCGTACTGCGGTGCCGGCTGTGCCTGCTGCTGTTGAGCGTACTGTTGTTGCTGCTGTGTCGGCGCCGGAGCGCGTTGAGGCGCCTGTTGCTGCGCTGCCTGCTGTTGCGCTTCGGCCTGCGCGGCTGCCTGTTGAGCGGCCGGATTTGCCGGCGCCGCCGAATCGACCACACCCGGTTGGGCGCTCACTTGCGCAGCCTGGGTCTGATCGGTTTGCGAGCCGCTGCTCGACGCCTTCGGGAACAGGCCCGTGACGGCCGCTGTCGCGGCAAGACTTGCGATGATCACTGCGCCCGCAGCAGTAGCGACGAGCGGGTGAAGACGACGTTGTTGCGTGGGCTTGGTATCTGGATTATCCATATTGGCCTCCGTCTGGAGCAGAGTCGACTGTTATTGAGACTGAGTGTCGGGCAAATCGATCCCGCAAGGGTTTCAATTTGTAACCATTTCCGGGCAATCATCGCAGCGCTTTCGCGTCAAAGCGCGCGCAGCGCAGCGGGGCGCCTGATTCCTTGCGGGTCCGCAGCAACTTAAGAAAACCCCGGCCCAGCGGGGAATACGCGCTTTTTACCGATGGTTACAAACTGTCAGCTTTCGGCTGCCAGTGTTTTTCACGCACCGCAAGAAAAAACGCCCGACATCAAGCCGGGCGTTTTTCTTTTACGAACCACGCAACGATCAGTCTTCGCGGCGCAGATGCGGGAACAGAATCACGTCGCGAATGCTCGGGCTGTCGGTCAGCATCATGACCAGACGGTCGATGCCGATGCCGCAACCGCCAGCCGGCGGCATGCCGTACTCCAGCGCGCGGATGTAGTCGGCGTCGTAGAACATCGCTTCTTCGTCGCCGGCGTCTTTCTGGTCGACCTGCTTCTTGAAGCGGGCGGCCTGGTCTTCCGGATCGTTCAGCTCCGAGAAACCGTTGGCGATTTCACGGCCCGTGATGAACAGCTCGAAACGCTCGGTGATGCCATCGAACTTATCCGACGCGCGTGCCAGCGGCGACACTTCGATCGGGTAGTCGATGATGAAAGTCGGCTCCCACAACTGCGATTCGGCGGTCTCTTCGAACAGCGCCAGTT
This sequence comes from Paraburkholderia aspalathi, assembly GCF_900116445.1. Taxonomy (GTDB): domain Bacteria; phylum Pseudomonadota; class Gammaproteobacteria; order Burkholderiales; family Burkholderiaceae; genus Paraburkholderia; species Paraburkholderia aspalathi. The sequence goes on along the minus strand of NZ_FPBH01000003.1, from coordinate 430,309 downwards.
GCAACGCGCCCACGCCTGCGTTCAGGAACTGCGGCTGCGAAGCATCGACGCCGAACTTCTTCAGTTCCGTACGCAGGAATGCGTCGTCGCCAAGTTGCGCGTCTGTGTACTGCGGCGCGTACTTCTGGATCGCCTGGCTGATCGTCAAGCGATGGAAGGGCTTGGCCAGATCCAGTTCGCGACCCTGGTAGCTGATCGTCGCGCTGCCGAGCGCATCGACCGCCGCCTGGCGGATCAGCTGCTCGGTGAAGTCCATGATCCACTTGTAATCGGTGTACGCCGCGTAGAACTCGATCATCGTGAATTCCGGATTGTGGCGGACCGACACGCCCTCATTGCGGAAGTTACGGTTGATCTCGAACACGCGCTCGAAGCCGCCGACCACGAGGCGCTTCAGATACAGTTCCGGCGCGATGCGCAGGAACATCTGCATGTCGAGCGCGTTGTGGTGCGTGGTGAACGGCTTGGCCGCGGCGCCACCCGGAATCGGGTGCAGCATCGGCGTCTCGACTTCCATGAAGTCGGCGTCCGCCATGAACTTGCGGATCGACGACATCGCCTTGGTGCGCGCGACGAAGGTCTTGCGCGTTTCCGGCGTGACGATCAGGTCGACGTAGCGCTGGCGGTACTTCATTTCCTGGTCGGCGAGGCCATGGAACTTGTCCGGCAGCGGACGCAGCGACTTCGACAGCAAACGCAGTTCGGTACAACGCACCGAGAGTTCGCCCTTGTTGGTGCGGAACAGCACGCCGCGCGCCGCGACGATGTCGCCCATGTCCCACTTCTTGAAGGCGTCGTACGTTTCCTGACCGACGTCGGCGGGCGTGATGAAGAACTGGATCTGACCCGAACCGTCACGCACGGTTGCGAAGCTCGCCTTGCCCATCACGCGCTTGAGCATCATGCGGCCGGCGATCGCGACTTCGAGGGGATTCGCTTCGAGCGCTTCCTTGTCGATCTCGGCGTATTTCGCTTGCAGATCTTCGGCGTGATGCGTGGGGCGGAAATCGTTCGGATAGGCGACGCCTTGCTCACGCAGTTCGCGCAGCTTTTCGCGGCGCTCGGCCATGATCTTGTTGTCGTCGCCCTCGGGCGCGGCATTAGGCTGGGTCGGTTCGGTCATGATGGTTTGGTATTCGGTGGCCCGCACCAGGATGGTCCGCATGCGGGTGGCCAGTCAGTAAAAACCTCAGGCGCTATAACAAAGATGCAAGGATACGGCGCGGCGATGTCAGGCATGCCGCGCCGGTTGCGCTTAGACGCCCTGTTTCAGGCTGGCGCTGATGAACGGATCGAGGTCGCCGTCGAGCACGCTCTTGGTATTGCTGATTTCGACGTTTGTGCGCAGATCCTTGATACGGCTGTTGTCCAGCACGTACGAGCGGATCTGATGACCCCAGCCCACATCGGTCTTGCCGGCTTCGAGCTTGTCCTGCTCGGCCTGACGTTTGCGGATTTCCGCTTCGTACAGGCGCGATTTCAGCATGGCCATGGCTTCGGCGCGGTTACGGTGCTGTGAACGGTCGTTCTGGCACTGCACGACGATGCCCGACGGCATGTGCGTAATCCGCACGGCCGAATCGGTCTTGTTGATGTGCTGACCGCCCGCGCCGGACGCGCGGTACGTGTCGATGCGCAGATCGGCCGGATTGATGTCGACTTCGATCGAATCGTCGATTTCCGGATACACGAACACCGACGAGAACGACGTGTGGCGGCCGCCCGACGAATCGAACGGCGACTTGCGCACGAGGCGGTGCACGCCGGTTTCGGTGCGCAGAAAGCCGTATGCGTATTCGCCTTCGATCTTGATCGTGGCGTTCTTGATGCCCGCGACATCGCCTTCGGTCTGTTCCAGCACTTCGGTCTTGAAGCCCTTGCGCTCGCAGTAGCGCAGGTACTGGCGCAGCAGCATGGACGCCCAGTCGCACGCTTCGGTGCCGCCGGCGCCGGCTTGGATGTCGAGGAAGGCGTTGTTCGGGTCGGCCGGATTCGCGAACATCCGGCGGAATTCCATGTCGGCGACACGTTGTTCGATGCCTTGCGCGTCTGATTCGCAGGCGAGGAGGGTTTCCTCGTCGCCTTCTTCGCGGGCCATGTCGAACAGGTCCTGCGCGTCGCGCAAGTCGTTATCGAGTGACGTGAGTTTGCCGACGGTGTCGTCGAGCAGTTTTTTTTCCCGGCCGAGGGCCTGGGCGTGCTTCGAGTCGTTCCAGACGTCCGGGTCTTCGAGTTCCCGGTTGACTTCGATCAGACGTAATGCCTTGTCGTCGTAGTCAAAGATACCCCCGTAGCGAGTCCGCGCGCGTGCGCAGGTCCGCCAGTGAGGCTTCGATCGCGTTGAGACGTTCCGCTTCCATGTCGATCTTTTATAGCTTCGTAAAAAGGGGAAATTATAGCCGATCGGCGCCCCGCGCCGGAGGCTCTTGAGCGATCCGGCGCGGGTTTGGGGTTGATTTTGCGGTGATTTTCGACGCCGTTGCGCATCCTGCGGGCGTCTCGGGCAACGTGCTAACTCGCCGCGTGCTCGACGATCAATTGCACTCGCGACACGCCATTCCACGTGTCGCTGGCCAACCGGTAAGCAACGGTGGTGCGCGCAGGCAGTGTATCGGTGTGATTGAACCAGATCGCGTTGAAGCGCTGGCGGCCGCGCACGAGTTGCAGCTTCAGATGCTTGTCCTTCACCAGCGCCTGCGACGCAATGTCGAATTCGCCGGAAAACACCGGCGCCGGGAAGCCCTGGCCCCATACGGCGGCGTCGAGCATTTCGACGAATTGCGGCGTGAAGTAGGCGTCTTCGAGTTCGCCATCGGTTTCGACCGTGCGCGAGAGCGCCTCTTCAGAGAGCCATTCCCGGCCCACGGCCTCGAACGCGGCGGTGAAGTGCGGCACGTCGGCGGCGGCCATCGTCAAACCCGCGGCCATTGCGTGGCCGCCGAATTTGACGATCAGGCCTGGCTCGCGCTTCGAGATCAGATCGAGCGCGTCACGCAGATGGAAGCCCGAGATCGACCGGCCCGAGCCTTTGACGAGCAGGCCGCTATCGTCGGCGAGCGCGAATGTGAACGACGGCCGGTGGAATTTCTCCTTCAACCGTCCGGCGACGATGCCGATCACGCCCTGGTGCCAGCTCGGATTGAACAGGGTGATGGTGGTCGCGCCCTCAGGATTGATCGCCGAGAGGTCTTCGAGCGCCTGCTGCTGCATACCGGCTTCGATTTCGCGGCGCTCGCGGTTCATCGTGTCGAGCTGCTGTGCGAGATCCCATGCGCGGCCGATGTCGTCGGTGGTCAGGCACTCGATGCCGAGCGACATGTCCGACAGGCGGCCGGCCGCATTCAGACGTGGCCCGAGCGCGAAACCGAGGTCGAAGCCCGACGCGCTGCGGGCGTCGCGCGCGGCGGCGCGAAAGAGGGCGGCGATGCCCGGCTGCATCTTGCCTTTGCGAATCCGCTGCAGTCCTTGCGCGACCAGCACGCGGTTATTGCCGTCGAGCTTGACCACGTCGGCCACCGTGCCGAGCGCGACCAGATCGAGCAGGCCGTCCAGACGGGGCTCGGGGAAGTCGTCGTTGAAGGCGCCGCGGCGGCGCAATTCCGCGCGCAATGCCAGCAGCACATAAAACATCACGCCGACGCCGGCGATGCATTTGCTCGGGAACGTGCAGCCCGGCTGGTTCGGATTGACGATGGCGCGGGCTGCCGGCAGTTCGTCGCCGGGGAGGTGATGGTCGGTGACGAGCACGTCGATGCCGAGCGCGTTCGCCGCTTCCACACCGTCGACGCTGGCGATGCCGTTGTCGACCGTAATCAGCAGTTCCGGCTTGCCCGATGCACTGCGGGCGGCCAGTGCGACGATCTCAGGCGTGAGGCCATAGCCGTATTCGAAGCGGTTCGGCACCAGATATTCGATCTGGCCGCCGAACATGCGCAAGCCGCGCACCGCGACCGCGCAGGCGGTGGCGCCGTCGCAGTCGTAGTCGGCGACCACCAGCATGCGGCGCTTGTTCTGAATGGCATCGGCGAGCAGCGCGGCGGCGTCGTCGCAGCCTTTGAGCCCGGCGGGCGGCACGAGCCGCGCGAGACCGGTTTCGATTTCATCGGGCATGCACACGCCGCGCGCGGCGTACAGGCGCGCAAGCACCGGATGCAGGCCGTGGCGGGTGAGGACTTCGGCGTCGACGGGTGACGAGGCGCGCGTAACGATTCGAGTCATTCGGAGAGGCCGTGGATCATTCGATAGGTCATTCGATAAACAGCGAGGCGAACACGCGCCGTCGCCAGAATTTGCGCAGGTCGCCGCGCGTGATCGTGAGCGTCACCGAACCGGTGTCGCCGCACAGCGTCAGGGCGAGTTCGTTTAACTGGCCGGATTGCAGCGCTTGTAGTGCCGGCTCGAACCAGTCGGTTTGCAATGCGGCGAAGGCGTCGTTCCAGCGCGCCCAGTCCTGCTCGATGTAGGGCGTGGAGAAAGGATCGAGTTCTACCAGCGTGGCGCCGTTGGCATGTGTGTCGGCGGACGTGCCAACCGACGCGTTGCCTGAGGCGCCGTTTGCCGCCGTAGCGGCCTGGAACGCCGCAAACGACGCCGGCGGCGCCGCGGTCTGGACGCCCGAAGTCATGGCGAGGCCACGCGTGGCCGCCGCGTCGGAAAATACCCGCGCGAACGGGCTCGTCACCGGCTGCGCCGCGCCTTGCGCGTGAAACCAGATCGAGTTGACAGCCGGCAGGCCACGCGCTTCGCGCGCTTCATTGACGGGATGTTCGAACCACGCCATCTGCACCTCGTTCTGCAGCTTCATCCAGGCGCGTGAACGGTCGCCGGAATGGGCCTCGTGCGGCAGCCAGATTTCGATGTTGCGGCCGCTCGCGCGCAACGGCGACGCTCCGGCCAGTGTGCCGAAGCCGTCGCCCGACAGGTACCAGCGTGCGGGCTTGGGCGCTTCGATGCGCACGCCGAGCTCCTCGATCAACGGCCGGGCGATCTCCAGCAGCACGCTGGCTTCGCCGTCGGACAGTTCGAGCGAGGCCGGATCGATCAGCACCAGATGGTCGTGAGCGATACGCACGTGCACCGGTTGCACGCAGGCCCACGTGGCGTTGCCGGGTTCGCCGCCGTCTGCGCGCAGCATGTACGGGGCAAGCGGCGCTTCGTCGGCGGCAGCTGCGCCGCTCGGCAGCGCGCCGAACTGGCGCGCCACCCAGCGCTCGTGCGGCAGCGTGCGCTGAAAATCTTCACCGACCACCCGTTCGACCAGCGTCGCACGGGCGATCAGCCGGTCGAGGGCTGGACTCTGAATATCGTGCAGGGCGGTGGAGGCGTCCGCTGCGGCGGGCAGCGCGAAGGGCAGGAGAAGATGAAGACGGTTGGCGTGCATGATGCTGCGCATTGTAGGGCAAAGAGTGCGAGTATTCAGACCATATCGGCGGATTCGGGCACCCCCATCCGGGCCTCGCCGATGGCAGCAGCCGCGCGCGGCGGCACCGCGCCCATGACGAGGGAGACCGACATGTCGCGTGAACTGAAAACCGAGCAGGAACTGCTCGGATTGGTCGTGCAGGCGCTCGACGCCAATCCGGCCACGGCCGGCTGGATCCCGACCGGATTCCACGAGACCGTCGAGGATGAGGACGGCTGCAACTGGGATATCACCCATCTGCATCGCGACCGTAAGGATGCGGAAGTGCGCGACGTGGCGGCCAGCGAGGCGGCCGGGATCATCAATGGTCTTAGGAGTCGCTACAACCTGCGCTAGGGTGTGGGCGGCTCGAGGCGGCGGGCGGGCCGGTTGTCGCCGCGAGCGTTGTGCTCGATGCCGCCGGCAGGCCTGTGCGTTCGCCGTGAACCCCGCGTGCAAGGCCTTTGCGTGTGTTCGCGGCATTGTATGGCAAACTTCGCGCTTGATTGACGGCAGTGGCGGCAGGGACGGGGCGATGGCTCCGGTGGCGCGGGGGTTGCTTGGGGCACTGGAGCGCACCGGAACGTCATACCGGAACCATCCGGGTTGCCGCGACACCAATGATCACGACGCTCGGGGCCGCATGACAGGCGTGACAGCCGCAAGCTGCCGCCGCCATGCGCGGCAAAAGGCCCGCGAGCAGACGAAGAACGCAGAAAAGGATTCGCTTGAAATTTCCCTACGAATGGCAGATTGGCTGGCGCTACACCCGCGCCGGCAAACGCACGACCGGTAACGGCTTCATTTCCTTCATCGCGCTCGTGTCGATGTCGGGCATTGCGCTCGGCGTCGCGGCGCTGATCGTCGTGTTGTCCGTGATGAACGGCTTCCAGAAAGAGGTGCGCGACCGGATGCTGTCGGTGCTGGCGCACGTCGAAATCTTTTCGCCGACCGGTTCGATGCCCAACTGGCAATTGACCGCCCAGGAAGCGCGCCAGAACAAGGAAGTGATCGGCGCGGCGCCGTACGTCGAAGCGCAAGCGCTGCTCACGCGCCAGGACGCCGTGAGCGGCGTGGCGCTGCGCGGCGTCGAGCCGACGCTCGAACCCGAAGTGTCCGACATCGGCAAGGAAATGAAGGGCGGCAAGCTGACCGACCTCGTGCCGGGCGACTTCGGCATCGTGCTGGGCGCGGACCTCGCCACCAATCTCGGTGTGGCGGTCAACGACAAGATCACGCTGGTCGCGCCCGAAGGCACTATCACGCCCGCCGGCATGCTGCCTCGGCTGAAACAGTTCACCGTGGTGGGCATCTTCGAGTCGGGGCATTACGAATATGACAGCACGCTCGCGCTGATCAATATCAAGGACGCGCAGGCGCTGTTCCGGCTATCCGCGCCAACCGGCGTGCGGCTGCGCCTGACCGATATGCAGCGGGCGCCGGAGGTCGCGCATCAACTGGCGCGCAGCCTGTCCGGCGATTTGTATATTCGCGACTGGACCCAGCAGAACAAGACCTGGTTCTCGGCGGTGCAGATCGAAAAACGCATGATGTTCATCATTCTCACGCTGATCATCGCGGTCGCGGCGTTCAATCTGGTGTCGTCGCTGGTGATGACGGTGACCAACAAGCAGGCTGACATCGCGATTCTGCGCACGCTCGGGGCGCAGCCCGGCTCGATCATGAAGATATTCGTGGTGCAGGGCGTGACGATCGGCTTTATCGGCACGGCGACCGGCGTCGCGCTCGGCTGCCTGATTGCTTGGAGCATTCCGTGGCTCGTGCCGATGATCGAGCATCTGCTCGGCGTGCAGTTCCTGCCGCCGTCTGTGTATTTCATCAGCGAACTGCCGTCTGAACTGATTCCCGCCGACGTGGCGCGGATCGGCATCATCGCGTTCGTGATGTCGGCGCTGGCGACGCTTTATCCGAGCTGGCGTGGTGCGAAAGTCCGTCCTGCGGAGGCACTGCGCTATGAATGACCGTTCCACTAGCCTGGCCATGGCCGATCAAAATAACGCGCTGCATCCCTATGTGCTGGAAGCGACCGGCATTTCGAAGTCGTTCGTGCAGGGCGGCCTCAATGTGCAGGTCCTCAACAACGCGCAACTGAATGTCCGGCGCGGCGAAAAGCTGGCGATCGTCGGCGCGTCGGGGTCCGGCAAGAGCACGCTGCTGCATGTGCTCGGCGGCCTCGACGACCCAAGTGCCGGTCATGTTTCGGTAATGGGCAAGCCCTTTACGAAGCTCTCCGAGCGCGAACGCAACGATCTGCGTAATCGCGCGCTCGGTTTCGTGTATCAGTTCCACCATCTGCTGCCCGAATTCACCGCGCTCGACAACGTCGCCATGCCGCTGCGGATCCGCCGGATGACGACCGAAGCCGCGCGGCGCGAAGCGCTCGCGGTGCTGGAGCGCGTCGGCATGGGACATCGGGCGAAGCATCGTCCAGGTGAGCTGTCGGGCGGCGAGCGTCAACGTGTCGCGATCGCGCGGGCGCTGGTGACAAAACCCGCTTGCGTACTCGCCGACGAACCCACCGGCAATCTGGACGGCGGCACCGCCGACACCGTGTTCAACCTGATGCTCGAACTGTCGCAAACGCTCGACACCAGCTTCGTGATCGTCACGCACGATCCGGAACTGGCCGGACGTTGCGACCGGATCATGCGCTTGCGCGACGGCGTGTTGTACGAAGAGCCGCCGGTGCCGGTTTAAGCACCGCGCGGAACGTAAGCGTTGCTCCGCCACCTCTGTCACTAACGAGGCGCGCCATGTGGATCGATACGCACTGCCATCTCGACGCTTCGGAATTCAACGCCGATCGCGACGAAGTCGCCGATGCGGCGCGTCGAGTGGGCGTGGGGCGTATCGTGATTCCCGCGATCGGTCGCGAGAACTTCACGATGGTGCGTGAACTCGCGCACCGCGTCGACGGCGGCGCGTATGCGCTGGGCATCCATCCGCTCTTCACGCCGGGCGCAGAGGAGAGCGATCTCGACCTGCTGCGCATGGAAATCGAGGCGAGTCTCGACGATCCGCTGTTCGTCGGCATCGGCGAGATCGGTCTCGATTATTTCGTCGAAGGTCTCGACGATGTGCGCCAGCAGTTCTTCTACAACGGTCAACTTCAACTGGCGCGCGAATTCGATCTGCCGGTGATTTGCCACGTGCGCAAATCGCAGGATCAGGTGATCAAAGGGCTGCGGCGGCATCAGATCCATCGCGGCATCGCACACGCTTTCAACGGTAGTTTCCAGCAGGCTCAGGCGTATATCGACCAGGGCATGCATCTCGGTTTCGGTGGCAATCTGACCTTCGAACGGGCGCGGCAAATCCGCCGTCTTGCCGAGCAATTGCCGTTCGATGCGCTGGTCGTCGAGACCGACGCGCCGGACATCGCGCCTTCCTGGATGTACAAACAGCGCAACTCGCCGGATCAGATTCCAGCCATCGGCGCGGGCCTCGCGCAACTGCGCGGCATGAGCGCCGACGAAACCGCCCTAGGCACAACGGCTAACGCGCTCGCCGCGCTGCCGCGGCTCGCACTTTCCTCTGCATAATTGAACGCGATGGTTTGAGTGATTCGCGCCGGGCGGAACACGTGCCTGGCGGGATAGCTGACGCCTGCTCGCTGTGCGTTGCGCCGTCCGGCGATGGTTGGGCGGAAGGGGCGGAGGGCGGATGCGGGCATGGTGGTGCGGGTTTGCGTTGGGCGTGTTCTGGCTGCAGCGGCAGGCGGTGTTGCCGGATGGGGGTGGATGGTGCGCGCTGATCCTACTGGGGTGCGTTGCGCTACTTACAGCGGTGTGGGGATTGCGTCGCGGCGCTTCTGGCGAAGGGAGCAGCGGTCTTTCGGGCGGATTGCGCTGCGGTGCTTCTCTGATTGCCGACACGCGTGCGGTGGTTGCAAATCCGCGCGTGAGCCATGTCTTGTTCAGCGCACGCTTGCGTTCGCATGTCGGCTGGAGCGCGGTGTGGATCGCGGCCTTATGTGTGGGCTTCGGTTACGCCGCCTGGCGCGCTGAGACCCGGCTCGCGGTGAGCTTGCCCGGCGCCTGGGAAGGCCGCGATATCGACGTCGTCGGCAGTATCAAGGGTCTGCCGTCACGCGATGAAAAGGGCGCGCGTTTTCTCTTCGCAGTCGAGTCGGCGGATGCGCCGATCACCGCTTTTCCGCGCGTGATTCAACTGTCGTGGATTGCTGAAGATGCGCCTGCGCCGTTGCTCGAACCGGGCGAGCGCTGGCAGCTGACCGTACGGCTCAAACGCCCGCACGGCAATGCGAACTTCGGCGTGCGTGATGCCGAAGCCAGTTTGCTGGCGCGCAATGTACGCGCCACCGGCTATGTGAGCGCACCGGGTCACGCCGTGCGTTTGCCGGGCAACGCGCGCGGCGTAGGCGTGACGGTCGATCGCTGGCGCGCCGCGCTGCGTGCGCGCATCGGCACGGTGCTCGCCGATGCGCCACATCGTGGGATCGTTGTTGCGCTCGCCATCGGCGCGCAGGACGAAGTTAGCGCGGCCGACTGGCTGTTAATGCGTGGCACCGGCACCAGTCATCTGGTGGCGATTTCTGGTTTGCATATCGGCTTTGTTGCGGGACTGGCGGCGTGGCTCGCCGGTGCGGTGTGGCGGCGTTCGGGGTTCATCGGCCGCAACTGGCCATTGCTGCTACCCGCTCAGGTAGTTGCGGTGGCGGGCGGCGCGTTGTTCGCCGGGCTGCATGCGGCGTTGGCCGGTTTCAACGTGCCGGCCCAGCGTGCGCTATGGATGGCGGGTGTCGTTGCGCTCGCGTTTATCAGCGGGCGCAACGTCGCGCGATCGGTGGTGCTGGCGTGGGCACTGGGGTTGGTGCTGCTGATCGATCCTTGGGCGGTCGTATCGGCGGGATTCTGGCTGTCGTTCTGCGCGGTGGCGGCGATTCTGTTCGCGATGTCGGGACGGCCTCGTGTGCAGGATCATGAGCAGCGCCGTGACGAAGAGGGTGAAGGCGTCGTGACGCCGACAAGGCTCTCGCGCCTGTGGTCCGGCCTGTGCCGTCGCGTTCGCGCTTTCGGTGAGCGCCTGCGCAGCGCCGCGCATGTGCAGTTCGCGGTAACGGTCGCGCTTGCGCCGCTCACCGTTTACTGGTTCGCGCAGATTCCACTAATCGGCCCGCTTGCGAATGCTTTCGCGATTCCATGGGTGAGCCTGCTGGTGACGCCGGCGGTTTTGGCGGGCGTCGCGTTGCCCGCGCCATTCGATGCCTACGCCTTTCGCGCCGCGCACACCTTGCTCGACCTGCTCGCTGCGGGCTTGCAGATGCTGTCCGGCCCGGCATGGACACTTTGGCGATTGCCGCAGCCGGACGCGTGGACCCTTGCCGCGGCGGCGGTAGGCGTTCTCTGGTGTCTGGCGCCGCGCGGCTGGCCGCTGCGCTGGGCCGCACCGCTGACGTGGCTGCCACTGCTGCTACCGGCGCCGCCCGGCCCGCCGAATGGCAGCTTCCGTCTGACGGCGCTCGACGTCGGTCAAGGCACCTCCGTGCTGGTCGAAACCGCGCACCATGCGCTGTTGTTCGACGCCGGGCCGGGGCCTGAATCGACGCGCGCTGGAGAACGGGTTGTCGTGCCGTTTTTGCAGGCGCATGGCGTCAGGACGCTCGATACGCTGCTCATCAGCCACGCCGACTCCGACCACTCGGGCGGCGCGCCGGCTGTGCTGGACGCGATCGAGGTGCGTCAAATGGTGGCGGCATTGGCGCCGACGAATCCGTTGTGGTCGAACGCAAAGCAGCGCGCCGCGGATACGTTGCCCTGCGCGGCGGGGCAGCGCTGGCAGTGGGACGGCGTCGAGTTCGCAATACTCTGGCCCGATGCCGGACCGCTGCAAGGCAAGCCGAATGCGCATTGCTGCGTGTTGCGGGTGAGTACGGTGTCTGCTGAGACGAGGGCGTCAGCCGGAAATGTTAAACCGACGCCATTACGCATAACCGCCTTGCTGACGGCCGACATCGAAGCGCCGGTCGAACGCATCCTGCTCGCGCGCGATCGCGACGCGTTGCGCGCCCAGGTGCTGGTCGTTCCGCATCACGGGAGCAAGACCTCGTCGACCGAGCCGTTCCTCGACTCTATCGACCCGCTCGTCGCGCTATTTCAGGTAGGCTATCGCAACCGATTTCATCATCCGAATACGGGTGTGTTCGAGCGTTACAAGGCACGGCACATCGAGCTTGCGCGCAGCGATGCGGACGGCGCGGTGCGGGTCGATGTGAGCCCGGATTCCAAAATGGATTTCGGCCCAGGTCTCAACCTGAGCGTCGCGCCCGAGGGAAGCCCGGGAGTCAGCACGGGAACCGCCCCAGACCTGAACAGCGCCGCACTGACGCTCGAACGCTATCGCGACACGCAACGCCGCTACTGGATGGATCGCTGATGGATCACTGACCGTACAGATAGAACAAACGCGCCGCTGGACTTGGAACCAGGATGAAAAGCCAGGCGCCATTCCGGCGTGCCAAAACAGAACGGAGATAGTCGCAGTTGAAAAACATCATCCACTTCTCGCACGCGAACGGTTTTCCGGCGTCGACCTACCGGACGATCTTCGCCGAACTCGCCGACGACTATGAACTGCGCTCGATCGAGCGCATCGGTCACGACGCGCGTTATCCCGTCACGCAAGACTGGCCGCATCTGGTCGAGCAATTGCTCGACGACATCGGCCGCTCGTACGAGCAGCCGGTGTGGCTGGTCGGCCATTCGCTCGGCGGCTATCTGTCGCTGATGGCCGCGCTGAAAAAGCCGCAGTGGGTGAGGGGCGTGGTGATGCTCGATTCGCCAGTAATCGCGGGCTGGCGCAGCAGCATGCTGCGCGTGTCGCAATGGACCGGACTCGACGAGCGCCTGTCGCCCGCGGCCGCCACCCGCACACGCCGCACGCAGTGGGCGAGCCGGGACGAAGCATGGCGGCATTTCCACTCGAAGCCGGCGTTCGCGCGCTGGGACGAGCGCATGCTGTCCGACTACATCGACTTCGGCATCCCGCAGAGCTCACTCGACGGCGGCCGTTCGCTCGCTTTCGACCGGCGCACTGAGTATCAGATCTACAAGACCTTGCCGCATACGCTCGGCCCCCGGCTTGCGCGCGGCGCCCCGGTGCCGGTGGGCTTCATCGCCGGCACGCGTTCGAAGGAGGTGCGCCAGGCGGGTCTGGACGCCACGCGCCGCGCGACTGGCGGTCATGTGGAATGGATCGAAGGCAGCCATCTGTATCCGATGGAAAAACCACTCGAAACCGCGCGCGCGGTGCAGCGGATGCTGCGCGAACTGGAGCGGGGCGCCTGACCGCACGCCTCGCCGGGGCAAAAAAACGGTGCATGATCGGCGCACGGCAATTGCTGCCGCCGTAGCATCGGTACGTGCAGATGTCGCTCGGATTTTGCTGGGTTGAGACCCTGCTTTACGGTATAATCCGTTTTTCCCGCGAGCATCCAGCGATGACCAAATATGTTTTCGTCACCGGCGGCGTAGTATCTTCCCTCGGCAAGGGTATTGCCGCCGCTTCCCTCGCCGCGATCCTCGAATCGCGCGGTCTTAAAGTCACCCTCCTCAAGCTCGATCCCTACATCAACGTCGACCCCGGCACGATGAGTCCGTTTCAACACGGCGAAGTGTTCGTGACGGAAGATGGAGCGGAGACTGACCTCGACCTTGGCCACTATGAGCGCTTCATCAGCACGAAGATGCGCAAGGCCAACAACTTCACCACAGGCCAGATTTACGAATCGGTGATCCGCAAGGAACGCCGCGGCGACTATCTTGGCAAGACGGTGCAGGTCATTCCGCATATCACGAACGAAATCCAGGCGTTCATCGAACGCGGCGCGGCTTCCGCGACGTGCGGTGAACCGGACGTCGCCATCGTCGAAGTGGGCGGCACCGTGGGCGACATCGAATCGCTGCCGTTCCTCGAGGCCGCGCGTCAGATGAGTCTGCGTATGGGCCGCAACAGCGCGTGCTTCGTGCACCTCACGCTGGTGCCCTGGGTCGCCACCGCCGGCGAGCTGAAAACCAAGCCTACCCAACACAGCGTGCAAAAGCTGCGCGAAATCGGTATTTCGCCGCACGTGCTGCTGTGCCGCGCCGACCGTCGCATTCCGGACGACGAGCGCGCGAAGATCTCGATGTTCTCGAACGTGCCGGAAGACGCGGTGATTTCCGTGTGGGACGCCGACAGCATCTACAAGATCCCGCAAATGCTGCACGACCAGGGTCTGGACGCGATCATCTGCGAAGAGCTCAAGCTCACGCCGAAGCCGGCCGACCTGGCAATGTGGTCCGATCTCGTCGAAAAGCTCGAGAACCCGAAGCACGAAGTCACGATCGGCATGGTCGGCAAGTATGTCGATCTGACCGAGTCGTACAAGTCGCTGATCGAAGCGCTGCGCCATGCGTCGATGCATACGTCGACCAAGGTCAACATCGAGTACATCGATTCGGAAGAGATCGAGACGCAAGGCGTCGAGAGCCTCAAGCATCTGGATGCGGTGCTCGTGCCGGGTGGCTTCGGTCGTCGCGGCACCGAAGGCAAGATCGCTGCGATCCGCTACGCACGCGAAGCGAAGGTGCCGTATCTCGGCATCTGCCTCGGCATGCAACTGGCTGTGATCGAATTCGCCCGCGACGTGGTCGGCCTGAAGGACGCGAACAGCACCGAGTTCGATCAGGAAACCGAAAACCGCGTGGTCGCACTGATCACCGAGTGGTACGACCGCGAAGGCAAGGTCGAGAAGCGCACCGAAGAATCGGATCTGGGCGGCACGATGCGCCTCGGTTCGCAACGCTGCCCGATCAAACCCGGCACGATGGCCGAAGAGATCTATGGCAAGGATGTGAACGAACGCCATCGTCACCGTTATGAAGTCAATAACCGCTTCGTGCCCCAGCTCGAAGCCGGTGGCCTTATCATCAGCGCCCGTACCCCGAGTGAAGATCTGCCGGAAATGATGGAATTGCCGCGCAGCATGCACCCGTGGTTCGTCGGCGTGCAGTTCCACCCGGAATTCACGTCCACGCCGCGTGACGGCCATCCGCTGTTCAAGTCGTTTGTCGAAGCGGCGCTCGCGCATCAGCAGCCGCGCGTGGCGACGGAAGTTGGGGAGAAAGCATGAAACTGGGCGATTTCGAAATCGGGCTCGACAAGCCGTTTTTCCTGATCGCGGGCACCTGTGTCGTCGAATCCGAACAGATGACGATCGACACGGCGGGCCGGCTGAAGGAAATCTGCGCGAAGCTGAACATTCCGTTCATCTACAAATCGTCGTACGACAAGGCCAACCGCAGCAGCGGCAAGTCGTTCCGCGGTCTGGGCATGGACGAAGGTTTGCGCATTCTGTCGGAAGTGAAGCGTCAGCTCGGTTTGCCGGTGCTGACCGACGTGCACGCCGAGCACGAGATCGAGCAGGTTGCGTCGGTGGTCGACGTCCTGCAAACGCCTGCTTTCCTGTGCCGTCAAACGGACTTCATCCACGCTTGCGCGCGTTCGGGCAAACCGGTCAACATCAAGAAAGGCCAGTTTCTCGCACCGCACGACATGAAGAACGTGATCGACAAGGCGCGTGATGCGGCGCGTGAAGCCGGTCTCTCGGAAGACCGCTTCATGGCGTGCGAACGCGGCGTGTCGTTCGGCTATAACAACCTCGTGTCGGACATGCGATCGCTTGCGATCATGCGCGAAACCAACGCGCCAATCGTGTTCGACGCCACCCACTCGGTGCAGTTGCCGGGCGGGCAGGGCACGAGCTCGGGCGGTCAGCGCGAATTCGTGCCGGTGCTGGCGCGCGCCGCGGTTGCCGTCGGCGTCTCGGGTCTCTTCATGGAAACCCATCCGAAGCCTTCGGAAGCCAAGTCGGACGGCCCGAACGCGGTGCCGTTGCATCGCATGGCCGATCTGCTCGAAACGCTGGTGACGCTCGATCAGGCCGTCAAGCGCGCGCCGTTCCTCGAAAGCGATTTCAACTGATTCAGGCGTTCGCGGGGTGTCACGATCGGCGCGCATAATTGGCCCGATCGGCTCAGTTGGCACGCGGCGAATGCACGCAATGGTCGTCGAAAGCATCGGGGTGCAGGCAGTCTGCAGGGGAGACCAGTGCTCTGCATGGGACCAGAGTAGCGCGCTAAAGCGCGAACTCTGGTCGACAGCTAAAGCACTAACTCCGGATCGACACAGGCGTCCGGTGCAGTTTCACAGTAAAGAATTCAACGTCATTTCTTGAGGAAACCATGAGTGCTATCGTAGATATCATCGGTCGAGAGATTCTCGATTCGCGAGGCAACCCCACCGTCGAATGCGACGTGCTGCTCGAGTCGGGCACGATGGGCCGCGCTGCGGTGCCGTCGGGTGCATCGACGGGCTCGCGCGAAGCGATCGAACTGCGCGACGGCGAAGCCGGCCGTTACGGCGGCAAGGGCGTGCTGAAGGCTGTCGAGCACATCAACACCGAAATCTCCGAAGCGATCATGGGCCTCGACGCTTCCGAGCAGGCTTTCCTCGACAAGACCCTTCTGGAACTCGACGGCACGGACAACAAGTCGCGCCTCGGCGCGAACGCGATGCTGGCTGTGTCGATGGCCGTCGCGAAGGCTGCTGCTGAAGAAGCCGGCCTGCCGCTGTACCGCTACTTCGGCGGCTCGGGCGCGATGCAACTGCCGGTGCCGATGATGAACATCGTCAACGGCGGCGCGCACGCGAACAACAGCCTGGACATCCAGGAATTCATGATTGTGCCGGTCAGCCAGCCGACCTTCCGCGAAGCACTGCGCTGCGGCGCTGAAGTGTTTCACGCGCTGAAGAAGATCCTGAGCGACCGCGGCATGAGCACGGCCGTGGGCGACGAAGGCGGTTTCGCACCGAACTTCGGCAGCAACGACGAATGCCTGTCGACCATCCTGCAAGCTATCGAAAAGGCGGGCTACCGCGCCGGTGAAGACGTGCTGCTCGCGCTCGACTGCGCAGCGAGCGAGTTCTACCACGACGGCAAGTACCAGCTGGCGGGCGAAGGCCTGCAACTGTCGTCGACGGAATTCGCTGACTATCTCGCGAACCTCGCCGACAAGTTCCCGATCGTTTCGATCGAAGACGGCATGCACGAAAGCGACTGGGCCGGCTGGAAGATCCTGACCGACAAGCTCGGCAAGAAGGTGCAACTGGTGGGCGACGACCTGTTCGTCACCAACACGCGCATCCTGAAGGAAGGCATCGAGAAGGGCATCGCCAACTCGATCCTGATCAAGATCAACCAGATCGGTACGCTGACGGAAACCTTCGCGGCGATCGAAATGGCGAAGCGCGCCGGCTACACGGCCGTGATCTCGCACCGCTCGGGTGAGACCGAAGATTCGACGATCGCGGATATCGCGGTCGGCCTGAATGCCGGTCAGATCAAGACGGGTTCGCTGTCGCGTTCGGACCGGATCTCGAAGTACAACCAGTTGCTGCGCATCGAAGAAGACCTCGGTGATATCGCCAGCTATCCGGGCAAGTCGGCGTTCTACAATCTGCGCTAAATGGATTGTTCGCTAGCGCTGACCGATGAACCGGTTATCTTTCGTTTCTGATTGACCCCGCCGCCCTGCGTATAGCGCAGGGCGGCGTGTATTTATTGTGCTTACTTCATGCGGCTTGTCACTGCTGTCCTGATCGTTCTGCTGGCGCTCATCCAGTATCCGCTCTGGTGGGGGCATGGCGGCTGGTTGCGCGTGCACGAGTTGCAGCAGCAACTGGCGCAGCAACTGCAGAAGAATGCCGACTCGAAGCTGCGCAATGAGCGTATCGAAGGCGAAGTCCAGGATTTGCAGAACGGCACCGCGGCGGTGGAAGAGCGGGCGCGTTACGAAATGGGCATGGTGAAGGACAGCGAAGTGTTCGTGCAGTTCGTTGCGCCGAACGCGCCGTTGCCGGCTGCGAACACGCCTTCGGTTACCACGTCTACGCGTGGCGTGGTGTCGGCGGCGCCGCTGCATATGGTGCCGAACCCGGAGTCGCGCGCGAAGCCGGATCGCAAGCATGGCGGCAAAGCGTCGGCAGAGAAGAAGCCCGCGCACTGAGCGCAGAAACGAACGAAAACGCGAGCGTAAAAGCGCGTAGAAAGAAAAAAAGCCGCCCGTGGGGCGGCTTTTTTATCGGCATTGGAATAAGAAGAACGGCATACCTCTCAATCGCCGCATCGTTAATGCCTCACTTTAGGCGTGCCAGTTTCGGCTTACCAGCCCCAATACGGCGAGTAGCCTACGCCGACACCCGTACCCCAGCCGTGCCCCCAGCCCCCGCCGTAATAGCTGCCGTACACGCTGACAGGCGGCGAGTAATAACGCGAGTACGCTTGAGCCGCGTTCTCGGCGGCAATGGCCTGATTCTGATCGGAGAGCACCTGACGGTCGATCGCATCATAGCGCTGGCGTTCTTCCGGCGTGAGCGGGCGGGCGGTGCTGGCCATACCCGACTGGTCGGCCGGCAGGCGGCTATAAATCGGCGATGGCCCCGGTGGGTCCATCACGCAACCCGTAAGCGCGGCGCTGCCGGCGATGACTGCCAGCACGGTCAACGAGCGTATGCAATGCTTGAGCGAAGTAGGAATGTTCATTTTTGATCTCCATCGGTCGGATGCCTAAGCAAAACTTGCGCAACGCGCACCGCCCGGGATCCAACTCAACGATCGACGATAACGCGCCGCCCAAGCCCCAAAAAAAGCAGCAGGCGACGCGTCATTTTACTGCCTGTAAAGCACGTTTAACGCGCAGCCGCTGGCCGCTTCAGTGCCGCTGGTCGGCCGCCGGTGTCACGCCTTGTGAGAGCGCATTCGCGACGAAAAGTTGCGCCACATCGACCGGATCGAATTCGTACCTTTGATTACAGAATTCGCAATGAATCTCGACGTGACCACGCTCTTCGATCACTCCGTCCACTTCTTCGCGGCCGAGCATCTTCAGC
Source organism: Paraburkholderia aspalathi (assembly GCF_900116445.1). GTDB lineage: Bacteria > Pseudomonadota > Gammaproteobacteria > Burkholderiales > Burkholderiaceae > Paraburkholderia > Paraburkholderia aspalathi. The sequence goes on along the minus strand of NZ_FPBH01000003.1, from coordinate 411,936 downwards.
ATCGCGCCGACTTTTTCGCGCGAACAGCTGCATTCGAAGCGCGTCGTGGCCGGTTCGAAATGCTGCACGTTCTCCTGCCAGAACAGACGGCGGAAAATCGTTGCCGGTTCTTCTTTCAGCAGCTCGTCTTGCGACATCGTGCCGCCGAGCGTGCAGACGCGCTCCCACGTGTCCGCATCCAGATCGCCCGGATGCGGGACGATGCCGCCGTCGCCCGGCAGCTTTTGCAGCAGCATGCCGACTGCGCGTTCGGTGTTCGCTGCGAGCCACAGGCGCGTGTCGAGCTGCTCCGAGTGATGCATGTAGTGCTCGAGCACTTCGGACATCGACTTGAGCGGGCCGTCCACACCCGAGAGCGGCACGATACTTTGATACGGCTGCTGGCCGGGCTGCTTGTCGCGCGGGTCGAGCGTGATCACGCAACGGCCATGGCCGCTCGCGTTGACCAGGTCGATCATCGAGGTGGTGTCGTCGATCGTATTGCCTGCTTCGCCGGAGAGCTTGGCGGTGGCGCGCATCGACAGGTCGGAGCTGCATTGCACCACCAGCATCTTGGCCGGGCCGTCGCCGAAAATCTGCATGACAAGCGTGCCGTCGAACTTGAGGTTCGCCGAAAGCAGCGCGCACGCGGCCATCATTTCGCCCAGAATCGTCCGGACGGGCGCAGGATAATCCCGGCGCGTCAGCACTTCCTGCCACGTATTGCGCAGCGAAACGATCTCGCCGCGTACCGGCGCCGCGCTGAACATGAATTTTTGCAACTGGTCGCTCACAACTTTTCCTCGGTCGAATGACGCAGCCTGATGCTGCGCCGTGCGCGCCGCGCGCCCGGCTGACTAGCCGATGCGCACGAGCTGCGCCTTGAAATATTCGCGGCGCTCGGCATAGCTTGCCGTGCCGCGCTGCACATTGGCGATATCCGTCTCGGTCAGTTCGCGCACCACTTTGGCGGGCGCGCCGAGAATCAGCGAATTGTCGGGAAACACTTTGCCTTCAGTGACGATGGCGCCCGCTCCGACCAGACAGTTGCGGCCGATTACCGCTCCATTCAAGACCACGGCCTGAATTCCGATCAACGAGCCCTCCTTGATCGTGCAGCCGTGCAGCATGACCTGGTGGCCGATCGTCACATTCGGCTCGATCGTCAGCGGGAAGCCCGGGTCGGTGTGCAGCACCGCGTTTTCCTGGACGTTGCTGCCGGCGCCGAGGGTGATCGGCTCGTTGTCGCCGCGAAGCGTCGCGCCGAACCAGACGCTTGAGTTTTCCTCGAGCGTCACGTTGCCGATAATGTTCGCCGAATCCGCGACGAACACGCTTTCATGGATGGTCGGGGCTGCTTCGCCAAGCTTGTAAATTGTCACGCTGTCTCCTCTTGATCGGTCGCTACATGCTGTGCGGGCGGGCCGGGGCTGCGAAACCGGTTACGAAGTGGGGCCGTTAAATGAGGCAGCTAAATAGGGCATAAAGCTAAACGCCCAAAAAGCGGTCAAAAGGCCCCCGATGAACCGGGCTGTCCTGCCGGCCCCGCGCCATAGGCACGCGAGATGGTCGAATCGAGTATTGTAAACGGTTGTGTGCTTAGGCCGCTCGGAGGTGCTGCGAGCCGTCAGGCGCCGAGCTTCGGCAACCGTCGCGCCTTTCGTCCTGCCTGTTGCCATTCCCTTTGCCAACCTGGTTGCCATGATTTCCGCTGCTTCGTCTGTTCCGCCCGCTCTGCCGATGTCGACGAATCCTGAGCATTGCCCAAATCGCGCGAACTGCGCGCGCAGCGCGGCGCTGGCCGCATTGCGCGAAATCGATCCGGCAAGCAAGGCAGCCGCAGCACGCGCCTTATATGCAGCGGTGCTCGAAGGCAGCCTCGCATGCTCCGCGGACCTCGAACTCGCGGAGCCGACCGACCTGCCGGGCCGTCCTTCACGTCCGGAACTGGTCGATCCGCGCAAACTGAAGCGCCGCAGCATGCAATCGCCCGAAGGGCGAGCCGTCTTGCTGCACGCGCTGGCGCACATCGAATTCAACGCCATCAACCTCGCGCTCGACGCCGTCTGGCGCTTTGCCGGCATGCCCGCTGCGTTCTACACCGACTGGCTCAAAGTCGCCGCCGAAGAGGCCCATCACCTCTCGCTGCTGGTCGCGCGGCTTGCGGAATTCGGCCATGCCTACGGCGATTTTCCCGCACACGACGGCCTCTGGGACATGTGCGAGCGCACCCGTGCCGACGTGCTGGCGCGCATGGCGCTGGTGCCGCGCACCCTCGAAGCACGCGGTCTCGACGCCTCGCCGCCGATTCGCGCCCGCCTGCAGCAAGCGGGCGACCAGGCGTCCGCAGCGATTCTCGACGTGATCCTGCGCGACGAAATCGGTCATGTGCTGATCGGCAATCGCTGGTTCCGCCATCTGTGCGACGCGGGCGGCCTCGATCCGCACGCCACCTACGCGCGTCTCGCCGATCAGTATCACGCACCGAAATTACGCGGTCCGTTCAATTTCGAGGCGCGTCGCGACGCCGGTTTTGACGAAGCCGAACTGACCGCGCTGGTCGCCCTGGCCGGCCTCGAGGCTGAACAGTCGGCCCCGCCGGCCACTCAGGCCTCGGGTAACTGAAGCCTTTTTCCACAGCCGGACGCCATGCATCGTCCGGCTATCTCGTTATAATCGAACGACCATTCTTTTTTCGGGCGCGCCGTTCATGAATACATCCAGGTCTGAATTCGTCGCCGTGCGCGGCATCCGTCTGCACGTGCGGCGCTGGGGCAATCCGGATGCGCCGATGCTGTTCATGCTGCACGGCTGGATGGACGTGGCGGCATCGTTCCAGTTCGTCGTCGACGCATTGGGCGGCGACTGGCAGGTGATTGCGCCCGATATGCGCGGCTTCGGCCTGTCGGACTGGCCGGTCGCCGAACGCGGCGGCGGCAACTACTGGATTCAGGATTACCTCGGCGACCTGGACGCGTTGCTCGACCACTATGCGCCGACCGGCGAAGTCAATCTGGTCGGCCACAGCATGGGCGCGAATATCGTCTGCCTGTATGCGGGCGTGCGGCCGGAGCGGGTGCGGCGCGTGGTCGATCTGGAGGGCTTCGGTCTCGCGCCGTCGCACTCGGCGCAAGCGCCCAAGCGTCTGCGCAACTGGCTCGATGAGTTGCGCGATCCGCCCCAGTTGAAGCGCTATGCGTCGCTGGACGACGTCGCCGGCCGTCTGATCAAGACCAACCCGCGCCTCGCTCCGCAGCGTGCGGAGTTCCTCGCCCAGCATTGGTCCAAGCCGGACGGAGAAGGGCGCTTCATGCTGCTCGCCGATCCGGCGCACAAACTGCGCGGGCCGACGCTGTACCGCCTCGACGAAGTGATGGCCGTCTGGCGCAAGGTCACGGCGAAAGTGCTGCACGTCGAGGCCGCCAACTCGCCCACGCTCGCCCAGATTGCTGGCGAGATTCCGCTCGACGAGTTCAAGGCGCGCTTCCAGGCTTTTCCGAACTGGCGCGAGAAGATCATCGATGAGGCGGGGCATATGGTGCATCACGACCAGCCCGAGCAGGTAGCCGCGCTGATCGAGGGCTTCTGCGCCTGAACCTTGCAAAAGGGTTTCGGCGCACGGGCCATTATCGCGAGATAGCGCTGCGGCCATTTACTGCGTTGCAGTAAAATGAGTGCAGAACCTTCTCAAGACAAAGATGAACGCCGACCTCCATTGCCACTCCACCGTTTCCGACGGCCAGTTCGCGCCGGCCGATGTTGCGCGCCGCGCGCACGCGGGCGGCGTGACGCTGTGGGCGCTGACCGACCACGACGAACTGGGTGGCCAGCACGAAGCGCGCAGCGCCGCTGAGGCGCTCGGCATGGACTACCTGAGCGGCGTGGAGATTTCGGTTACGTGGGCGTCGCGCACCGTGCACATCGTCGGGCTCGGCATCGATCCGACCAGTTCGATCCTGATCGACGGCCTCGCGCGAACCCGTAACGGCCGCGCCGCGCGCGCCGAAGCGATTGGCGAGCAGTTGGCCACGCTCGGCATCCCCGACGCCTATCAAGGCGCGCTCAAATACGTCTCGAACCCGGACATGATTTCGCGCACGCACTTCGCGCGCTTCATGGTCGAAAACGGCTACGCCAGCTCGACACAGGACGTGTTCACCCGCTATCTCGGTGACGGCAAGCCCGGCTACGTGTCGCATCGCTGGGCGAAACTGGCGGACGCGGTCGGCTGGATTCAGGCGGCCGGCGGCGAGGCGATCATCGCGCACCCGGGGCGCTATGCGTACTCGCCGGTGGAATTCGACGCGTTCTTTGCCGAATTCATCGACCTCGGCGGTAAAGCGATCGAAGTGGTGACAGGCAGCCACACGCCGGATCAGTACCGCGAATACGCGGACGTCGCGCGCCGCTTTGGCTTCGAAGCTTCGCGCGGTTCCGACTTCCATGCACCCGGCGAAGGCCGTGTCGATCTCGGCACGCTGCCGCCGCTGCCTGCCGATCTCAAGCCCGTCTGGGAACGCTGGCTGTGATCGCGCGCCGTGCCGCGGCGGCACGATATGCGCGACTGTCCCCGTCCGAGGGGCGGGCTTTCGCCCGATCTTCCGCCCGGCTTTCCGTCTGCTTTCTCGGCCGCTTTTTCGCCCGTAGCCACGCCGTCACCCGCAGCCACCGTTAGTCAAAATGTCCCAATACTTTCGGCTTCATCCGGATAACCCGCAGCCACGCCTCGTCAAACAGGCCGTGCAGATCATCAATGACGGCGGCGTCGTCGCGTTGCCGACGGATTCGAGCTACGCGCTCGCCTGCCACCTCGACGACAAGGACGCAGTCGAGCGCCTGCGGCGGATTCGCGGACTCGACGAGAAGGCCCTGTTGTCGCTGCTGGTGCGCGATCTCTCGGAGCTGTCGAACTTCGCGATGGTCGACAACCGCCAGTACCGCCTGATCAAGTCGGTCACGCCGGGCCCGTACGTGTTTGTGTTGCAGGCCACCAAAGAAGTGCCGCGCCGCCTGTCGCACCCGTCGCGCAAGACCATCGGCCTGCGGGTGCCGGAGCACGCGATCACGCTGGCCATCCTTGAAGAACTCGGCCAGCCGCTGCTCGGCTCCACACTGATCATGCCGGGCGAAACCCAGCCGCTGAACGACCCGGAAGAAATCCGCGAACGGCTCGAGAAACAGTTGGACCTGGTGATCGACGGCGGCCCGTGTGTGTGCGAGCCATCCACCGTGATCGATCTGACCGGCGCCGAACCGGTGCTGGTGCGGGCAGGGCGCGGTTCTCTCGCGCCCTTCGGTCTCGAAGAGACGGCATGAGTGAAAGCGGACAGACGCACGCAATCGCGTTGTTACAATAGCGAGTTATGGATTCTTCCCTGATACAGACCATTGCGGTTTACGCGTTGCCGGTGATTTTCGCGATCACGCTGCATGAAGCCGCGCATGGCTACGTCGCGCGCTGGCTCGGCGACAACACCGCGTACGTGCTCGGCCGCGTCTCCGTCAATCCGATGCGGCACATCGATCCGCTCGGCACGATCGCGATTCCCTTGCTGTTGTACTTCGCGACCAGCGGCGCGTTCATGTTCGGTTATGCGAAGCCCGTGCCGGTCGCTTTCGGCAATCTGCGCAATCCGCGCTGGGGCAGCCTGTGGGTCGCGGCCGCCGGACCGGGCTGCAATTTCGTGCAGGCGCTCGTGTGGGGCCTGATCGGCGTTGCACTTGCCGTGGGTGGGGTTGATGAGCCTTTCTTCACGCGCATGGCGGCAGCCGGCGTCGGCGTGAACCTCGTGCTCGGCGTGCTCAACCTGTTTCCGCTGCCCCCGCTCGACGGCGGCCGCGTGCTGATGGCGCTGTTGCCGCCGCGGCAATCGATCGCGTTGTCGCGCCTCGAACCGTACGGCTTTTTCATCGTGATGGCGCTCGTCATGACGGGCACGCTCACGCGCTATTGGCTGAGCCCGCTCGTCACGCTCGGCTACGGTGCGATTACCGCAATTCTGACTCCACTTGTTTCGCTTTTCTAAATAACCATGTTCCCAGACCGTATCTTCTCCGGCATGCGGCCCACCGGGTCGCTGCACCTCGGCCACTATCACGGCGTGCTGAAAAACTGGGTGCGGCTGCAGTCCGAGTACCCGTGTTTCTTCTGTGTGGTCGATTGGCACGCTCTGACGACGCACTACGAAACGCCCGAAGTGATCGAAAAGAACGTGTGGGACGTGCTGATCGACTGGCTCGCGTCGGGTATCGATCCGGCGCAGGCTACGCTGTTCATCCAGAGCAAGGTGCCCGAACATGCGGAACTGGCGCTGCTGCTTGGCATGAGCACGCCGCTCGGCTGGCTTGAACGCGTGCCGACCTATAAGGAGCAGCAGGAAAAGCTGAAGGACAAGGACCTGTCCACCTACGGTTTCCTCGGCTATCCGGTGCTGATGGCGGCAGACATTCTGCTGTACCGCGGCTCGCTCGTGCCGGTTGGCGAAGACCAGGTGCCGCACGTTGAAATGACGCGTGAAATCGCGCGCCGCTTTAACTATCTGTACGGCCGCGAACCGGGCTTCGAAGAGAAGGCGAATGAAGCCGCGAAGAAGCTGGGCGGCAAGCGCGCCAAGCTTTATCACGAGTTGCGCAACGCCTATCAGCAGGAAGGCGACGACGAAGCGCTCGAGCAGGCGCGGGCGATGCTGCAGGAATCGCAGAGCCTGTCGATGAGCGATCGCGAGCGTCTGTTCGGCTACCTCGAAGGCTCGCGCAAGATCATTCTGGTCGAACCGCAGGCTATGCTGACCGAAGCGTCGCGCATGCCGGGTCTGGACGGCCAGAAGATGTCGAAGTCGTACGGCAACACGATCGGCCTGCGCGAAGACGCGGAAACGATCACGAAGAAGGTCCGCACCATGCCGACCGATCCGGCACGCGTACGCCGCACCGATCCGGGCGATCCGGACAAGTGCCCGGTGTGGCAGCTGCATCAGGTGTATACGGACGAAGCCACCCACGAGTGGGTGCAGAAGGGTTGCCGAAGCGCGGGTATCGGTTGCCTCGAGTGCAAGCAGCCGGTGATCGAAGGCATTCTGCGCGAGCAGCAGCCGATGCTCGAGCGCGCGCAGAAGTACATGGACGATCCGTCGCTGTTGCGCGCAATCGTCGCCGACGGCTGCGACAAGGCCCGCAAGTTCGCCACGGAAACGATGCGCGACGTGCGTGAGGCAATGGGCCTGTCGTACAACTGAGCGCGGCGCTGAAGCGATGAGCACTTCAGTTGCCACGTCGGACGGTCCCTCGCACGGAAACGGCGAACCGTCGCGCTGGGTGCGCCACTGGGCGCATCTGGTCGCGCCGGGCGGCGCGGTGCTCGACGTGGCGTCGGGGGCCGGGCGGCATGCGCGCTTCTTTGCATCGCTGGGCCATCCGGTGACCGCGCTCGACCGCGATGCGGCCGCGCTGGACCTGATGTGCGACGATCCGCGCATTACCACGCTCGCGGCCGACATCGAAGGCGCCGCATGGCCCTTGCCTGCCGACGCGAAATTCGCCGCGATCGTGGTCACGAACTACTTGCACCGGCCGCTGTTTCCTCAGCTGTTGAGTTCGCTCGCGCCCGGCGGCGTACTGGTTTACGAGACCTTCGCGCAAGGCAACGAAAGGGTCGGCAAACCGTCTAATCCGGCGTTTTTGCTTGCGCCGGGCGAGCTGCTCGAGGTGGTGCGCGGCCACCTTCGCGTGGTCGCATTTCAAGACGGATTTCTCGCGCAGCCGCGCCCGGCCTACGTCCAGCGGATATGCGCAATTATGGAGGCGGATCGCTCAGCCGAGCGTGCAGATGCGGCACCCCCGCGTTGTTACGAGCTGGCTGGCTAATCCGCTACAATCGCGGTTTACCTGATCAAATTCATGGCGTTTCATGACTAACGGCAATCAAAGCAGCACTGGCGGCGTTCAGATTCGCGGCAGCATCCCTGCCATCATTACTCCGATGCTCGAAGACGGCGGCCTTGATCTGCCGGCGTTTCGCAAACTGATCGACTGGCATATCGCAGAGGGCACGAACGCACTGGTCGTGGTCGGCACGAGCGGCGAGTCGGCCACGCTGTCGGTCGAAGAACACGTGCTGATGGTCAAAACCGCAGTCGAGCACACAGCGGGCCGGATTCCGGTGATCGCGGGCTCGGGCGGCAATTCCACCACTGAAGCCATCGAGCTCACGCAGCAGGCGAAAGACGTCGGCGCGGACGCTACGCTGCAGGTCGTGCCGTACTACAACAAGCCGACCCAGGAAGGCATCTATCGCCACTTCGCGAAGATCGCCGAAACCGTCGATCTGCCGGTGATCCTGTACAACGTGCCGGGCCGCACGGTCGCGGACATGAGCAACGAAACGATTCTGCGTTGCGCGCAGGTGCCGGGCATCATCGGTGTGAAGGAAGCGACCGGCAATATCGATCGCGCCGCGCACCTGATCAAGTCGGCGCCGGCCCATTTCGGCATCTACAGCGGTGACGATCCCACGGCGATCGCGCTGATGCTGCTTGGCGGCCACGGTAATATTTCGGTCACCGCGAACGTCGCGCCGCGCGCCATGAGCGATCTGTGCAAAGCTGCGCTTGCCGCGGACGCGAAGACCGCCCGCGAGATTCATCTGAAACTCCTGTCGCTGCATAAGAACCTGTTCATCGAGTCGAATCCGATTCCGGCGAAATGGGCGTTGCAGCAACTGGGTCGTGTGCAGGGCGGAATTCGCCTGCCGCTCACACCGCTCGACGCGCAATACCACGAAGTGGTGCGCGGCGCGCTGCGCGAAGCGGGTCTGCTGGGTTAAGCGGGCTCAAACCCGCGCCCCCAGCGCTCAAGAAAGCCTGCCACCGGCATTCCCTTAAACCGACGTCGATCCAGCCCACGTTCCCGGCACACAGAACCAGGCACCGCGTTCCAGCATCACGAAGGACCTCATGAAACGTTCCGCACTTTCCCTCCACGCAACCCGCATGGCGGCGCTGGCGCTTGCCCTGGTAACGCTCGCCGGCTGTGACACGCTGAACGACTGGTTCGCCTCCGACCGCGTCAACTACAAGGGCGCGGGCAGCGCACCGCCGCTCGCCGTTCCGGGTGACCTGAGCACCGCGCCGACCGACGGGCGCTATGTTGCGCCGCCGGCCAACCTGGCACTGGGCGGCGCGCAGCAACGCGCGGTCACGGCGGCGGGTAATTCCACCGAAGGCCAGCCGAATGCGCAAGACCCGCTGGGCATGCACATCGAGCGTGACGGCGATCGTCGCTGGCTGGTCGTCGACGGCCGCACGCCCGAACAACTGTGGCCGCAGCTGCAGGAGTTCTGGCAGGAAAACGGCTTCGCGCTGAAAACCGATGCGCCGGCCACGGGCATCATGACCACCGACTGGGCTGAAAACCGCGCCAATATTCCGGACGACTGGTTCCGTCGCACGGTCGGCAAGGTGATCGACTTCGCTTACTCGTCGGGCACCCGTGACAGCTTCCGCACGCTCGTGTCGCGCGGACCGGCTGACACGACGGACATCTCGATCACGCATAGCGCGATGGAAGAAATGCTGACGGGCCAGGACAAGACGTCGTCGCGCTGGGAAGAGCGTCCGCGCGATCCGGCGCTGGAAGCGCTGTTCCTGACCAAGCTGATGCAGAAGTTCGGCCTGACCGAAGCGCAGTCGAAGCAACTCCTGACTGATGCCCGTTCGGCCACCGCGCCGGCTACGATCGACCAGAGCGCGGGCGCATCGACGCTCGACTTGCAGGAATCGTTCGACCGTGCATGGCTGCGCGTGGGTCTCGCGCTTGACCGCACCAACTTCACGGTCGACAACCGCGATCGCGCGAAAGGCATCTATTACGTGCGTTACGCGGATTCGATGCAGGAGCTGAAGAAGGAGGGGCTCTTCGGCAAGCTGTTCTACAGCGGCAATTCGGTGAAGAAGCCGGGTCAGGAATTCCTCGTCAATGTGCGCTCGAAGGGCGACGCCGTGACGCAGGTGGCGGTGCTGGACGCGAACGGGCAGGTGGATAACTCGTCCGACGCGCAGCGCATCGTGACGTTGCTGCACGCGCAACTGAACTAAGCGGGCTGTGCGCTTCGCCAGTCTCGGCAGCGGCAGTGAAGGCAATGCCTTGCTGGTGGAAGCGCAATGCGGCGCGACCACCACGCGCGTTCTGCTCGATTGCGGCTTTTCGGCCAAGGAAGTCGAGCGGCGTCTAACGCGGCTCGGCGCGGGCGTCGAAGGTCTCGACGCCATTCTGATTACACATGAACACAGCGACCACATTGGCAGCGCGCTGACGCTGGCGCGCAAGTGGTCGATTCCGTTGTACATGAGCTGGGGCACCGCCCGCGCGGTGGGCGCCGACGAAGCCGACGTCGACCTGCAGGTGCTGTGGGGCGACGAGGCGGTGGCGATCGGCGACCTCAGCATCCTCCCTTACACCGTTCCTCACGACGCCCGCGAGCCGCTGCAGTACGTGCTCTCCAACGGCGCGAGCCGGCTTGGCGTGCTGACCGACGTCGGCACTTCCACGCCGCATATCAGCGCGGTGCTGAGCGGCTGCGACGCGCTGGTGCTCGAATGCAATCACGACGTGCGAATGCTGGCGGGTAGCCGGTATCCGCAATCGCTGAAGGCGCGTATCGGCGGCAATCACGGGCATCTGAACAACGAAGCCGCGGCTGAAATCCTGGCCTCGCTCGACCGTTCGCGCTTGCGCCATCTGGTGGCCGCGCATCTGAGCCAGCAGAACAACACACCGGAACTCGCGCAGGCCGCCATAGCGGGTGTGTTGGGCGCCGCGCCAACCGAAGTGGTGGTCGCCTCTCAGGATGAGGGCTTCGCCTGGCTGAGCTTGTGATCCGTCTCTGATTGACTGGCATTTGACATTGCCAGGCTCGGTGATTCACCGCTGACTTGCCGGCAGTGCAAAGAAAAAAGCCCATGACGATTGCTCGCCATGGGCTTTTTCTTCAAGGCCGGCGTTTCGGGCGCCGCGCCTTGCGTCAGACTTAGTTGCGGTTGCCGCCGAAGATGCCGAGCAGCGCGAGCAGGTTGACGAACACGTTGTACAGATCCAGGTAGATCGCGAGGGTAGCGGTGATGTAGTTCGTTTCACCGCCGTTCACGACGCGCTGGACGTCGAACAGCATGTAGGCCGAGAAGATCACGATGGCCAGCACCGACACCGTCAGCATCAACGCCGGCAGGTGCAGGAAGATGTTGGCGACCGAAGCCAGCAGCAGCACGATGACGCCCATGAACAGCCACTTGCCGAGGCCCGAGAAGTCACGCTTGCTGACCGTGGCGATCGTTGCCATGGCGGCGAAGATCACACCAGTGCCACCAAAGGCCAGCATGATGAGCGACGGGCCGTTCGAAAAACCGAGCACGAAGCTCAGGATGCGCGACAGCATCAGGCCCATGAAGAACGTGAAGCCGAGCAGCACAAACACGCCAATGGCGCTGTCTTTGGTTTTCTGGATGGCGAACATGAAACCGAAGGCGATCGCGAAGAACGCCAGCATGCTCATGCCGGGGCTGGTGGCGGCGAACAGCGAGAAACCGGTTGCCACGCCCACCCATGCGCCGAGCACGGTCGGAATCATGGACAGCGCTAGCAGCCAGTAGGTGTTCCGTAGTACGCGGTTGCGTGTTTCGACCGTGCTGACTGCGCCATTGCGGCCAAAGCTATACGGATGATCGTTCATGGTCTCTCCTTACCTCAGAAGCATGTTGCGTAATGGTTGTGCCGCGGGTTGCGCAGCAGGTGGTGCGTCAGGTAGTGCGGCGCCGGCCGGAATGCTTGCCGCCAGTCGCAGGGTGTTCATCCCTAAGATTGGCGCGGTGGCAGGGAGTTTCAATACCCAGAAAATGTCCACACGACCTACGCTACCAGTATTCAGAAACTCCTGCTTGGAGTCTTTCAATGTTGTAAGGGTTCAATCGCAATCATACACGGGAACATGCTACAATAGCGGATTCATTTGAATCTGTAACCTCTTAATTTTTTGGAGTTTTTATGGCGATCGAACGCACCCTGTCGATTATCAAGCCGGACGCAGTGGCCAAGAACGTGATCGGTCAGATCTACAGCCGTTTCGAAAACGCTGGCCTGAAGATCGTGGCTTCGCGCATGGTCCACCTGTCGCGCGCTGACGCAGAGAAGTTCTACGCTGTGCACGCTGCACGCCCGTTCTTCAAGGACCTGGTCGATTTCATGATCTCGGGCCCGGTGGTCGTGCAAGCGCTGGAAGGCGAAAACGCGATCCTGAAGCACCGCGACCTGATGGGCGCAACGGATCCGAAGAAGGCAGAAAAGGGCACGATCCGCGCTGACTTCGCTGACAGCATCGACGCTAACGCGGTGCATGGTTCGGACGCCGCTGAAACAGCTGCAGTTGAAATCGCGTTCTTCTTCCCGCAAGTGAACGTCTACTCGCGTTAAGCGGGTTTAGGCAGGTTTGAGCGCGTCTGAACGCGCTTGCCCTGCAAGGCGCTATCCGCGCGATTCGTGCGCTGCCGTTGGATTTGTCGCACGAATCCGCACGAACAGCCCGGCAAAGTAGTAAGGTAAAGCAGCAGGAATGGGCGCGAACGGCATTGCGTTCATGCAGCTTGTTGCATGAACGTAGTCTCGCACTGAAATGGCAGGATTCGATATGACGAGCAGTCCCACCGTCAACCTTCTCGACCTCGACGCCCAAGGGCTTGTCGCTTACTGCGACAGCCTGGGCGAGAAGCCGTTTCGCGCCAAGCAATTGCAGCGCTGGATCCACCAGTACAACGCCGCCGACTTCGACGGCATGACCGATCTGGCGAAGTCCTTGCGCGAAAAGCTCAAAGGGCGCGCAACGATCACGATGCCCGGCATCGTCAGCGACAATATTTCGACCGACGGCACACGCAAGTGGCTGATCGACGTCGGCAACAGCAACGCGGTTGAAACCGTCTACATTCCCGAAGAAACGCGTGGCACGCTGTGCGTGTCGTCGCAGGCGGGGTGCGCGGTCAACTGCCGTTTCTGTTCGACCGGCAAACAGGGTTTCTCCCGCAATCTCACCACCGGCGAAATCATCGGCCAGCTGCGTATGGCCGAGTTCGCGTTGCGCGCGACGCGCGGCACGGATGGCGGCCGCGCCACGGGCGGTGACGGCAAAGGCGAGCGTGTCGTCACGAACGTGGTGATGATGGGTATGGGCGAGCCGCTGCTCAATTACGACGCGGTGGTGCCCGCCATGCGCCTGATGCTGGACGATAACGCGTACGGCCTGTCGCGCCGCCGCGTCACACTATCCACTTCGGGCGTCGTGCCCATGATGGACCGGCTTGGCGCCGATCTGCCGGTGGCGCTCGCGGTCTCGCTGCATGCCCCGAGCGACCCGCTGCGCGACATGCTGGTGCCGCTGAACAAGAAGTATCCGTTGCGCGAATTGATGGCCGCTTGCCAGCGCTATCTGAAAGTCGCGCCGCGCGATTTCATTACGTTCGAATATTGCATGCTCGACGGCGTGAACGACAGCGAAGCGCAAGCGCGCGAATTGCTGGCGGTTACGCGCGACGTACCGTGCAAGTTCAACCTGATTCCGTTCAATCCGTTCCCTGAATCGGGCCTCATCCGCTCGAAGCCGGAACAGATCAAGCGGTTTGCACAAGTGTTGATGGACGCGGGCGTCGTCACCACAGTGCGTAAGACACGCGGCGATGATATCGACGCTGCCTGCGGTCAGTTGGCCGGTGCGGTGAAAGACCGCACGCGCCTCGCTGAGCGCACCGGGAAGGCAGCGAAGATTATCGAGGTGCGCGCCGTGTAATCGCGCGAGATAGTGGGGCGCGACCGTTCGGAGGAAAGCGATCCGGGCGTGTGAAAACGCTCCACGCCTCCGCGGTTGAAAAGAAAGTTTGCAGAAGCGATCGGAAGCGGCACACAAGGCCGCGCATTTTGTTATAAACGGTCTGCGATTCGGGCGTGAGGCTTTGGCCCGTCCGGGTTGCACAAGTGAAAAAGAATCGACGCGAAAGGATTTGGGATGAGTGAGCCGCAGCACCCGCAGCCGCAGCCGCAGGACACAGACACAAACGAAGGCCATCCGGCGCCAGTCGCCCGGGCGGTAGTGCAGCCTGTTGAGCAGCCGGGCCCGGCGAGTTTCGATTCCCTGGCGGCAGTTGGCGCGCGCTTGACCCAATTGCGTGAATTGAAGGGCTGGACGATCGAAGACGTGTCGGCGCGCCTGAAGGTCTCCGTCACCAAGCTGCGTGCGCTCGAATCGGGCGACATCAGCCATCTGCCGGACACGACCTTCGCGCTCGGCGTGGTGCGCAGCTACGCGAAGATGCTCGGCGCGGATCCCACGCCGTTTACGCAGGCTTTGCGCCGCGAGAAGGGTGTGCCCGCGCCGGATCTGTCGATGCCGGCATCGTCGGGCAAGGATTTGCCGCGCGGTCGTGTATCGCTGTCGCTCGGCGGCAGTGGACAAAAGAGCCGCTCATGGCTGTGGGGCATTGCAGCGATAATCGTCGCGGTGATCGCGCTCGGTATGTGGCATACCAATGGCGGTGATTCGTCGGCGTGGCTCGCACGATTGAAGGCGAGCGCCAACGGCGCGGCGGGTGGCGCGACCGGTGCATCGGGCGCGGTGGCGCAGGGTCAGCCGGCAGGTTCCGAGGCAACCGCGGAAGACGCGGCTTCGGCCCCGGAAGCGCAGGCCGCAACGGATAACGCAGCGTCGGGTACGCCGATGCCCGCCCCGCTGGCAACCGGTGAAGCGCCGTCTCCCGCTCCGGCGGTCACGGCAGCAGCAGTCGCCCCGAAGGCCGGTTCGCAGGTTCAGGCGGCGGCGCAAGGCGCGAGCGCGCCGGTGGTCGCCGCGATAGGCGCATCGGCGGCAGCGGATACGGCGGCGCCGGCCGCGGGTGAGGCGATCATTGCGTTGCGCGTGACGCAGGACAGCTGGTTCAGCGTGCGTGGCAAGGACGGCAAGGAAGTGTTCTCCGGCCTCGTGCACGCAGGCGATACGAAGGAAGTGACGGGCGCGGCCCCTTTCAAGGTCACGGTCGGCAACAAGGCGGGTCTCGAGTCGCTTACGCTCGATGGTCAGCCAGTCGATCCGTCGAAATATTCGGCAGCCAAGGGTAACGTGGCGCGCTTCGCGTTGCCTTGATAGATACGGTATGCGTCGCGGCCAACCGGTTCGCGGCGCTTTTTCAATTCAGGCGCTACGTCTTTTGTGTGGCGCATGCGGCGTAAATGGGTTTTTCGATGCAATCCGAAGCTCAATCCCAATCCAGTAGCAAGATCGTTTCAAACGAGCCGGTGTTCGGCGGCCACGCTGCGCGGCGCAAGTCGCACGCAGTCGATGTGCGCTGGGGCGGTCAGCTCGTCACCATCGGCGGCGATGCGCCCGTGCGCGTCCAGTCGATGACCAACACCGACACCGCGGACGCGATCGGCACGGCGATCCAGATCAAGGAACTGGCGCAAGCCGGTTCGGAACTGGTGCGTATCACGGTCAATACGCCGGAAGCGGCGGCGGCCGTGCCGGCGGTTCGCGAGCAGCTCGACCGCATGGGCGTGTCGGTGCCGCTGGTCGGCGATTTTCATTACAACGGCCATTTGCTGCTGCGCGATTACCCCGCGTGCGCGGAGTCGTTGTCGAAGTACCGGATCAATCCGGGCAATGTCGGCCACGGCGCGAAGCGCGACACGCAGTTCGCGCAAATGATCGAAGCGGCGGTGAAGTACGACAAGCCGGTGCGGATCGGCGTCAACTGGGGCAGCCTCGACCAGGACCTGCTCGCGAAGATGATGGACGAAAACGCCGCGCGTTCCACGCCGTGGGAAGCGCAGAGCGTGATGTACGAAGCGCTGATCCAGTCGGCGATTGGCTCGGCAGAGCGCGCGGTCGAAATCGGCCTGCCGCGCAACAAGATCATTCTGTCGTGCAAGGTCAGCGGCGTGCAGGATCTGATCGCGGTGTATCGTGAACTCGCACGCCGTTGCGACTTCGCGCTGCATCTGGGTCTGACCGAAGCGGGCATGGGGTCGAAGGGCATTGTGGCGTCGACCGCTGCGTTGTCGGTGTTGCTGCAGCAAGGCATCGGCGACACGATCCGTATCTCGCTCACACCGGAGCCGGGTGGCCCGCGCACGGGTGAAGTGATCGTCGGCCAGGAAATTCTGCAGACCATGGGCCTGCGCTCGTTCACGCCAATGGTGATCGCGTGCCCGGGTTGTGGCCGCACCACCAGCACGCTGTTCCAGGAGCTGGCGTCGCAAATCCAGACCTATCTGCGCACGCAGATGCCGGTGTGGCGCGATCAATATCCTGGCGTCGAAAAGATGCACGTCGCGGTGATGGGCTGCATCGTCAACGGTCCGGGCGAATCGAAACAGGCGAATATCGGCATCAGCTTGCCGGGTTCGGGCGAAAATCCGGCCGCGCCGGTGTTCATCGACGGCGAGAAGGTCAAGACGCTGCGCGGCGAGAACATCGCGCAAGAATTCCAGCAAATCGTGAGTGACTACGTCGAGCGCCGCTATGGCCGCGCCGAAGCACTCAACTAAATACCGCCAATCGAAGACAGATGACTGAACAGAAGAAAAAGCTCGAAAAGTTGTCCGGTGTGAAGGGCATGAATGACATCCTTCCGCAGGACGCCGGGCTGTGGGAATTTTTTGAAGCGACCGTCAAGTCGATGCTGCGCTCGTACGGATACCAGAATATTCGTACGCCGATCATCGAGCATACGCAGTTGTTCAAGCGCGGTATCGGTGAGGTGACCGACATCGTCGAGAAAGAGATGTACAGCTTTACCGACGCATTGAACGGCGAAAATCTGACGATGCGCCCGGAAAATACGGCGGCTGTGGTGCGTGCGACGATCGAGCACAACATGCTGTACGACGGTCCGAAGCGCCTGTGGTACATCGGCCCGATGTTCCGTCACGAGCGTCCGCAGCGCGGCCGTTATCGCCAGTTCCATCAGGTCGGCGTGGAAGCGCTGGGCTTTGCCGGTCCGGACGCCGACGCCGAAATCATCATGATGTGCCAGCGTCTGTGGGACGACCTCGGCTTAATGGGCATCAAGCTCGAGCTCAATTCGCTGGGTCTCGTGGAAGAGCGCGCGGCGCATCGCGTCGAGTTGATCGCCTACCTCGAAAAGCACATGGACGTGCTCGACGAAGAGGCGAAGCGCCGTCTGTACACGAACCCGCTGCGCGTGCTCGACACGAAAAATCCGGCCATGCAGGAAGTCGCGCAGAACGCGCCCAAGCTGATCGATTTTCTCGGCGAAGAATCGCGCGCGCACTTCGAAGGCCTGCAGCGCATTCTGAAGGCGAACAACATTCCGTTCACGATCAATCCGCGTCTCGTGCGCGGTCTCGATTATTACAACCTGACCGTGTTCGAATGGGTGACCGACAAGCTCGGCGCGCAAGGCACGGTCGCGGCCGGCGGCCGTTACGATCCGCTGATCGAACAGCTCGGCGGTAAGCCGACGGGCGCATGCGGCTGGGCCATGGGCGTCGAGCGTATCCTCGAATTGCTGAAAGAAGATCAGCTCGTGCCGGAAGACGAGGGCTGCGACGTATACGTGGTCCATCAGGGCGACGCGGCGCGCGAACAGGCCTTTATCATCGCCGAGCGTTTGCGCGACACGGGTCTCGACGTGATCCTGCATTGCAGCGCGGACGGTCAGACGGCGAGCTTCAAGTCGCAAATGAAGCGTGCTGACGCGAGCGGCGCGGCATTCGCGGTGGTCCTCGGCGAAGACGAGATTGCGAACGGCACGGTCGGCGTCAAACCGCTCCGTGATACAAGTTCTAACGGCGGTAAAAACGAGCAACATAACGTGCCCGCCGAAGACTTGACCGAATTTCTAATCAATGCGATGGTTGCAACCGCCGAAGACGGCGACGACTGATCGCGATGTCGTCGGGCCCCTTGGCTCGACACGCACACGTATCAAGAAAGAGGAAATCGCCGGGCGATGAGTTACCACGACGAACAAGAATCGATTGAAAGTCTGAAAGCATGGTGGACGCAGTGGGGCAATGCAACCACGTGGATCGTGCTGGTGGCCCTGGTTGCCGCCGCCGGCTGGAACGGCTGGAATTTCTGGCAACGGCGCCAGGCCGCGGAAGCCGCGGTGCTGTATGACCAGGTGCAGCAGGCCGTGGCATCGGGCGACAAGGCGAAGATCACGCGCGTTGCCACCGATATGGAAGACAAGTTCAGCCGCACCGCGTATGCGCAGATGACCGCGCTGGGCGCCGCCAAGGCGCTGTACGCCGCGGGTGACGAAGCCGCCGCGAAGGCCCAGTTGCAATGGACCATCGATCACGCAAAAGACGACGAGTTCAAGCAGATCGCCAAGCTCCGTCTGGCTTCGCTGCTGCTCGACGACAAGGCTTACGACCAGGGGCTCGCACTGCTCGCCGAACCGCAGTCCGATGCGTTCAAGGGCATTGTGGCGGACGGCCGCGGTGATCTGCTCGCCGCCCAAGGCAAGCGTGACGATGCGCGCGCTGCCTACAAGCTTGCCCTCGACTCGCTGTCGAAAAACGATAGCTCGGCTCGCCAGTTGATTCAGTTCAAGCTGGATGCGCTGGGCGGCTAATCGCCGCATGCAGCGCGCCGCATGACACGACCAACCGGTCTCCTTTAACTCATTTCCTGAATGCTTCGTCCACCGATGAATCTGCTGAAACGTTACGCTGTGCCCGTTGCCTGTGCGATGACCGTGCTCACCATGGCGGCTTGCTCATCCACGAAAGACGAGCGCCGCGAGCCCACGCCGCTCACCGAGTTCAAACCCGTGCTCGACGTGCAGCAGGCGTGGAAGACGAGCGTCGGCAAGGCGGGTCGTTACCTGTTCTCGCCGGTCGCGGTCGGCAACGCGGTGTACGCGGCGGGCGCGAACGGCTCGGTTGCGAAGATCGACGCGCAAACCGGCAAGGACATCTGGCGCGTCAAGTTGCGTGACGATCTGTCGGCCGGTGTCGGCAGCGACGGCACGCTCACGGCGGTCGGCGGCCTGAAGGGCGATGTCTACGTGCTCGGCGCGGACGGCAAACAATTGTGGACCGCCAAGGCGCCTGGCGAAATCATCTCGCCGCCGCTGGTCGGCAACGGCCTCGTGGTGGTGCGCACGGTCGACGGTCAGATCGTCGCGTTCAACGCGCAAACTGGCGAGCAGAAGTGGAATTATCGCAACCGCGCGGTGCCGCTCAACCTGCGCGTGTCCTCGGGCATGACGTTCGCGGGCGACGCGGCGGTGCTGGCCGGTTTCCCGGGCGGCGCGTTCGCCGCGATCAACCTGCAGACCGGTGACAACTACTGGCAGACCCCGGTGTCGTATCCGAAGGGGGTGACGGAAGTGGAGCGTATCAATGACGTGACAGGCCCGCCCACGCTGCTTGGTTCGGAAACCTGTGCGGTGACGTTCCAGGGTCAGATTGGCTGCTTCGACGCGAACTCGGGCCGCGCGGTGTGGGAAAAGGCGTTTTCGAGCACGAGCGGTCTCGCGCAGGATGACCGTGCCGTGGTGGCGGCCGACGACTGGTCGGTGGTGTCGGCGTTCGACGTCAGCAACGGCGCGACCCTGTGGAAGAACGACAAGCTGAAGAATCGCGAACTCAGCGTCCCGTTCATTCTGGGTCATGCCGCCGTGCTGGGCGACTATCAGGGCTACGTGCACTTCCTGTCGCGCGACGACGGTACACTCGTGGCCCGTGTGAAGACCGACGGCACCCCGATTACCGCAGCGCCGGTGCTGGCCGGCGAAACGCTGGTCGTGCTGACACACGACGGCGATCTGTACGGCTACCGTCCGCGCTGATCGCGCAGACTATTGGCAGTCAAGCGTCGTCAAACGTGCAGGCCGGCTTCGCCGGCCGCACGCGTTTTTGTTGTATAGCTGGGCAACTAGAAATATTCCGCCGGACTGGCTGGTCCGGCAAGTCGGATCAGAAACGGCCCATGTGGCCATCGGTGGCTGCTTGCGGCGCCACCTTCGACGGCATCCTGGTCGATACGCAGAGAATCGTATCGAACCGGCGTGTGAGCCGTTGAGCAAGAAAGACTGAAGCTGGCGGCCCATTGGCGCTGCCCCATACAGCCAAACCCCCGTCCGCCCGGGTGCGCATATTGACAGCACATCCGGGGCTGGCCGAATTCGTGATAATTTTCGTCAAAGGCTGCCGTGTAGCGGCCGCATGGCGTCGCTACGCGGGCCGTCGATTTCGATCCCGCGTTTCACCGTGAACAACATCTGATGAAACCCGTTATTGCCCTGGTTGGGCGCCCCAATGTGGGGAAATCCACGCTATTCAACCGTCTCACGCGCACGCGTGATGCGCTGGTTGCCGACCTGCCCGGTCTCACCCGCGATCGCCATTACGGCGAGGGGCGCGCCGGCGACCGGCCGTATCTGGTCGTCGATACCGGCGGCTTCGAGCCGGTCGCGAAAGACGGCATCCTGCACGAGATGGCGCGTCAAACCCGCCAGGCGGTCGAGGAATCGGACGTCGTCGTGTTCATCGTCGACGGCCGCAACGGCCTCGCGCCGCAGGACAAAACGATTGCCGACTACCTGCGCAAGACCGGCCGGCCGATCTTCCTCGTCGTCAACAAGGCGGAGGGGATGAAGTACAGCACAGTGGCCGCCGACTTCTACGAACTCGGTCTCGGCGACCCGCGCGCGATTTCGTCGGCACACGGCGACGGCGTCACCGAAATGATCAATGACGCGCTGGGTGTCGCGTATGCCGGACAGCCGGAAGAGAGCGACGAGGAAAAACAGGCGCACGGCGTGAAGATCGCGATCGTCGGCCGGCCGAACGTCGGCAAGTCGACCTTGATCAATGCGCTGGTGGGCGAAGAGCGCGTGATCGCGTTCGACATGCCGGGCACCACGCGCGATTCGATCTACGTCGACTTCGAGCGTCAAGGCAAACCCTACACGCTGATCGACACGGCCGGTTTGCGCCGTCGCGGCAAGGTGTTCGAAGCGATCGAGAAGTTCTCGGTGGTGAAAACGCTGCAGTCGATTTCGGACGCGAACGTCGTGATCCTGCTGCTTGACGCGCAACAGGATATTTCCGAACAGGACGCTCACATTGCCGGTTTCGTGGTGGAGCAGGGCCGTGCGCTGGTGGTGGGCGTGAACAAATGGGACGGGCTCGATTCGCATGTGCGCGAGCGCACTAAGGCCGACATCGAGCGCAAACTAAAATTTCTCGACTTCGCCAAATTCCACTTCATTTCCGCCGCGGAAAAAACCGGAATCGGCCCGCTGATGCGCTCGGTCGACGACGCCTACGCCGCCGCCATGGCCAAGCTGCCGACGCCGAAGTTGACGCGTGCGCTGATCGAGGCAGTGGAATTCCAGCAGCCGCGCCGACGCGGTCCGGTGCGCCCGAAATTGCGTTACGCGCACCAGGGCGGACAGAATCCGCCGATCATCGTGATTCACGGCAATGCGCTCGATGCGATCACCGAAACGTACAAACGCTACCTCGAAAACCGCTTCCGGGAAACTTTCAAGCTGACTGGGACTCCATTGCGCATAGAGTTCAGATCGTCGACGAACCCTTACGCGGATAAAGGCTAAATCCAGGCTGAAACCCGCGTGTGTGTTGGGTTTGGCCGCAAGGCCGGCCCGCTCGCGCAAAAATGAAAATCGGCTATAGTGTAGCGGTTGACGGCGGATCTCTTTTTCTTCGTCGTCAATTCAGTCAACCTGCAAAAAAATACGGAGTTTGCTATGAGCAACAAAGGGCAATTGTTACAAGACCCGTTTTTGAACGCACTGCGTAAAGAGCATGTGCCGGTGTCGATCTACTTGGTCAACGGCATCAAGCTTCAAGGGAACATCGAATCGTTCGACCAGTACGTCGTGTTGCTCCGGAATACGGTCACCCAGATGGTTTACAAGCACGCAATTTCTACGGTCGTGCCTGCCCGTCCGGTGAATTTCCACCCGGATTCCGAACAGTCCTAACCCCCGTCCGCGGCCGGCGTAGCGTCGCCCGTTGGCGATTACTCCCGGCCGCCTTATTTTGATACCCTCCAATTTGATCAATGCAGCGCTTGTCGGCATCGACTTCGGTAAGATCGATTTCGAAGCCAGTCTGGAAGAACTCAGCCTGCTCGCGCAAAGCGCGGGCGCCAATCCCTTAGTCACCCTCACGGGGCGCCGGTCCAGTCCCGATGCCAAGATGTTTGTAGGCAGCGGCAAGGCCGAAGAATTGCGTCTTGCCTGTGAGGCGAACGACATCGAACTCGTCATTTTCAATCACGCACTGGCGCCTGCGCAGCAGCGCAATCTGGAGCAGGCGCTTAACCGCCGCGTGATCGATCGCACCAGCCTCATCCTCGATATTTTTGCGCAACGCGCCCGCAGCCATGAAGGCAAGCTGCAGGTGGAGCTCGCGCAGTTGCAGTATCTATCGACGCGGCTAATCCGCGCATGGACCCACCTTGAACGCCAGAAGGGCGGTATCGGTTTGCGCGGCCCAGGCGAAACGCAGCTCGAAACTGACCGCCGTTTGATCGGTGAGCGCATCAAGGCGCTCAAAACCCGCCTCGAAAAACTGCGCCGCCAGCACGGCACGCAGCGCCGCGCGCGCAGCCGCAATCAGACGATGTCCGTGTCGCTCGTCGGCTACACCAACGCGGGCAAATCCACGCTCTTCAATGCGCTGACGAAGGCTCAGGCGTACGCCGCCGACCAGCTGTTCGCCACGCTGGACACCACGTCCCGCCGTGTCTATCTGGGCGACGAAGCCGGTCAGGTGGTGGTATCCGACACGGTCGGTTTCATCCGCGAATTGCCTCACCAGCTGGTGGCGGCTTTCCGCGCCACGCTCGAGGAAACCATTCACGCTGACCTGCTGCTGCATGTGGTCGACGCGTCGAGCGCCGTGCGTCTCGATCAGATCGATCAGGTGAACGAGGTGTTGCACGCAATTGGTGCGGATACGATCCGTCAGGTGCTGGTGTTCAATAAGATCGACGCCGTGCCGGAGTTGGCGGCCCGTGGCGACGCGGTCGAGCGGGATGAGTATGGTAATATTTCGCGCGTCTTTTTGAGCGCGCGCACGGGGCAAGGGCTGGATACATTGCGCGCTGCCATCGCTGAAATCGCTACTGCCGAACCTCTCTCCGATCCGCTGGTCGATCTATCGGAAGAAGACCGGTCGGCAGCACCACGCGAGGACCGTAAGGTCTCAGAACTCGGGCACTGACCCGCTCCAATTGCACTGACCCGCTGTCTACTCTGGTGAACGAACACAGGTGAACGATTACAACGAGCGGAGTATCTGGCTGCGCATGCGCGCCATGCTTTCACTGAACGATCCGCGCTGGGGCCGGGGCGACGGCAATGGCGAACGCCAACGACCTAACGAACCCAAGCGGCCGCCGGCCAAGGACGGTGAAGGCCCGCCCGATCTCGACGAGATGTGGCGCGATTTCAACCGCCGTTTGAGCCGCGTGTTCGGCCGCAAGGGCGGCGGTGCGGGTGGTGGCCGTCCGGACAACGGCCGCGGCGCGCGCATTGGCGTGGGCATCGTGATCGGCGTGTTGATCGCGATCTATCTCGGCAGCGGTGTGTTCGTCGTGCAGGATGGCCAGGCCGGCGTCGTGATGCAGTTCGGCAAGTATCGCTACACCGCGGGGCAGGGTGTGCATTGGCGCCTGCCGTATCCATTCGAAGCGCACGAGCTCGTCAACATCGGCCAGATTCGCCAGGTGGAGATCGGCCGTAACAACGTGGTGCGTCTCGCCAACGTGAAAGACGCGTCGATGCTCACGCACGACGCCGATATCATCGACGTGCGCTTCGCCGTGCAGTACCAGGTGAGCAAGCCGACCGACTATCTCTTCCGCAGCGTCGATCCCGATCAGAGCGTGATGCAGGCCGCGCAGGCGGCGGTGCGCAGCATCGTCGGTGCGCGCAGCACCAGCGACATCCTCTATCAGGATCGCGAAACAATTCGCCAGCAACTGATGGCGTCGATTCAGCAATCTTTGGATGAATACCAGTCCGGCCTCGCCGTGACCGGTGTGACGATCCAGGGTGTGCAGGTGCCCGACCAGGTGCAGGCCGCTTTCGACGATGCCGCCAAAGTGCGCCAGGACAACGAACGCGCCAAACGCGACGCGCAGGCCTATGCCGCCGAGCTGCTGCCGCGCGCGCAAGCGGATGTGGCGCATCAGGTCGACGAAGCGAAAACGTATAGCGACAAGACGGTGGCCCAGGCGCAAGGCGATGCCGAGCGCTTCAAGCAGGTCTACGCGCAGTACTCGAAAGCGCCCGCTGTGATTCGCGAGCGCATGTACCTGGAAACCATGCAGCAGATCTATTCGAATACGACCAAGGTGTTTGTGGACAGCAAGAGCGGCAACAACGTGTTGTATCTGCCGCTCGACAAGCTGGTCGAGCAGACTCGCCAGCGCGTAGCCGACGCTGCTGCAGCCGCTTCCGGTGCTGCCGTTACGTCGGGCGCCGCCGCGCCGCAAGCCGCGAGCAGCGCTGCCGCACCGGCTGCTGCTGCCGCTGCTTCCGCGCCCGCCGCGGTTGCGACGCCTGCCAGTCAGGCCGCCGCCAGCAGCGACGCACTGCGTTCACGCGACTCCTTCCGCAGCCGTATGCGCGAAGACGACGTTCAATAAGGAGCGCACATCATGAACAAGATCATTGCGCTCGTCGTAGCCGTCGTCATCGTGCTGTTTGCCGCGTCGTCGATGGTATTCGTGGTCGACCAGCGGCATATGGCTGTGTTGTCCTCGCATGGCGACACCGCGCCCGAATTGCTCGGCCCGGGCTTGCATGTGAAGCTGCCGCCGCCGTTGCAGACGGTCACGCTGGTCGATAACCGCATCCAGTCGCTCGACGCGCCGGATGAAGACCGTTATGTCACGTCGGACAAAACCGACCTGCTGGCCAACCCGGTCATCAAATACCGCGTAACCGATCCGCTGAAGCTGCTCGCCGAAACCCGCGGCGACGTGCAAAGTCTGGCGGACCGCCTTGCGCTGCTGTCACGCAGCGCGCTCGGCGACGCGTTCGCCAAGGTCACGCTGACCGATGCGCTCGCAAAGCAACAAGCCGTCGCGGACGAAGCACGTGGCACGATGAGCAAAGCCGCGGCATCGCTGGGCGTTTCGGTGCTCGACGTGCAACTGACGCGCGTCGATTTCCCGGCAGCGATGGCCGACTCGGTCTACAAGCGGATGATCGCCGCACGCGAGCAGGCCGCGGCCGACGAACGTGCGAAGGGCACGGCCGAGGCCGACCAGATCAAGGCGGATGCCGTCAGCCAGCAACAGGCGATTCTCGCGGACGGCTATAAGCAGGCGCAGACCATCAAGGGCGAGGGCGATGCCAAGGCAGCGGAAATCGCGGCGGAAGCATATGGCAGCGACCCGCAGTTCTACCAGTTTTATCAAAGCATGCAGGCGTACAAGAACACCTTCAAGCCGGGCGACGTGATCGTGGTCGACCCGAGCAGCGAGTTCTTCCGCTTCATGCGTAGCCCGACCGGTGGCGCCGCCCCGGACGCTCCCGCGGTACCGCGCAAACACTGATAACCGGAAGGCCGCGGCATCCGCATCGCGGCCCCTTCATTCGCATGGACATAGCCGGCTCGTTACTGCTCGCGATCGCATTGATGCTGATTATCGAAGGGATGTTTCCCTTCGTTTTTCCGAGCGCCTGGCGCGACACGTTCCGTAAAATAGCGGAACGGCCCCCGCATCAGATTCGCGTCGGCGGGCTGGTCGTGATGGTGCTCGGATTGATCCTGCTGTTTATCGTGACCTGAGGGCGTCGCATAGCGCCGCCGCTGCGCGCCGTTGCGTTGGCGCTCCATTTGCGCGGCATCAGCGGCTTGGCAACAGCGAGCGTTCAGCGGCGCGGGCCAGGAAGGGTTATGCAGGGCCGTAAAGGCCCGCCCCGATACCCGCGACAGCCGCCAGAATAGAGCCGTCGCCCGCCATTCACACACATTTACCGGCGCACCCAGCCGCCGTGTTCAACGTCGTAGGACTGTATCGATGTCGACCTGGTTACTTCCCGAGAATATCGCCGACGTGCTGCCGTCGGAAGCCCGCAAGATCGAAGAGTTGCGGCGCCATTTGCTGGACCGTTTCCGCTCGTACGGCTACGAGATGGTGATGCCGCCGCTGCTCGAGTACATCGAGTCGCTGCTGACCGGCGGCGGGCAAGATCTGAATCTGCGCACGTTCAAGCTCGTTGATCAGATGTCCGGGCGCACGCTCGGTCTGCGCGCCGACATTACGCCGCAGGTCGCGCGTATCGACGCACACCTGCTGAATCGTCAGGGCGTGACGCGTCTTTGCTATGCCGGCAATGTGGCGCATACGCGTCCGCGCGGCCTGCACGCCACGCGTGAACAGATCCAGATCGGGGCGGAAATCTATGGTCACGCCGGTCTCGAAGCGGATCTGGAAATCCAGCAGTTGATGCTCGACGCGCTGCGTCTGGCCGGCCTCGCGAAAGTGCGGCTCGATCTGTGCCATGCCGGCGTGCTCGCCGCGCTGATCGAAGCGGAACCTGCTGCTGCGGAGTTGGGCCAATCGCTGTACGACGCGTTAGCCGGCAAGGATGTGCCGCGCCTCGTCGAGCTGACCGCCAATCTCACGCCGGTTACGCGCGACGCATTGCGCTCGCTCCCCACACTTTACGGCGACGCGTCGGTACTCGACGAAGCCCGGGCACGCTTGCCGAACGCACCAGCTATCGCCCGCGCGCTCGACGACCTCGCATTCCTCGCGAGCCAGGTGGACGGCGCCGAAGTGATGATCGATCTGGCTGATTTGCGCGGCTACGCGTACCACAGCGGCGTGATGTTCTCGGCGTATGTGGACGGCGTGCCGAACGCGGTTGCGCGCGGCGGCCGTTACGACCACGTCGGCCAGGCCTATGGCCGGGCACGTGCCGCAACCGGCTTCTCGCTCGATCTGCGTGAAGTTGCTCGAATTTCGCCAGTAGAGGCGCGCAGCAGCGCGATTCTCGCCCCGTGGCAGCATGACGACGCGCTGCGCGTGAGCGTCGCCGCACTGCGCGATGCCGGTGAAGTCGTGATCCAGGCGCTGCCTGGCCACGAGCACGATCTGGACGAGTTCGCCTGCGACCGCGTGTTGGTCGAGCGCAACGGCGCGTGGGTCGTCGAACCCCGTTCCTGAGCGTGAATCGATAGACCGCCCGAGGGTCATCCCAAGGGCATTTCAGAAGGCGTCCAAAGCGTCGCCGAACCCGGCGCGGCCACTCGCCGCGCTATTTTCGATATACCCACCATAACGTGCATACCGTTGAGCGGAAACGGAAAAATTCGGAAGGTTCCGCGAACATAGGTAGAATACGTTTTTAACCAGCTTACGAAACAACATGTCTGCCAGCGCAGTGAATGTGAACCCCGGGCGCAACGTCGTCGTCGTGGGAACCCAGTGGGGTGATGAAGGCAAGGGCAAGATCGTCGACTGGCTGACGGACCACGCTCAAGGCGTCGTTCGCTTCCAGGGCGGTCACAATGCCGGTCACACGCTTATCATCGGCGGCAAGAAAACCATCTTGCGTCTGATTCCGTCGGGCATCATGCATCCCGGCGTCGCGTGCTACATCGGTAATGGCGTCGTGTTGTCGCCGGAAGCGCTGTTCAAGGAAATTGGCGAGCTCGAAGCCGCCGGGGTCGATGTTCAGAATCGCCTCTTCATTTCCGAAGCCACCACCCTGATCCTGCCGTATCACATTGCCATCGACCAGGGCCGCGAAGCGCGCCGTGGCGCGAGCAAGATCGGCACCACCGGCCGCGGCATCGGCCCGGCCTACGAAGACAAGGTAGCGCGCCGCGGTTTGCGCGTGCAGGACCTGTTCGAGCCGGAAAGCTTCGCCGAACGTCTGCGTGAAAATCTCGATTATCACAACTTCGTGTTGACGCAATACCTGGGCGTCGCCGCAGTCGACTTCCAGCAAACGCTCGACACGATGCTGAGCTATGCCGACCGTCTGAAGCCGATGGTGACCGACGTGTCGCGCCGTCTGTACGACGAAAACGCCGCCGGCAACAATCTGCTATTCGAAGGCGCGCAAGGCACGCTGCTCGACATCGACCACGGCACCTATCCGTACGTCACGTCGAGCAACTGCGTGGCCGGTGCGGCTACCGCGGGCGCAGGTGTGGGTCCGCAAAAGCTGAACTACATTCTTGGCATCACCAAGGCGTATTGCACGCGTGTCGGTTCGGGCCCGTTCCCGAGCGAACTGTACGACGCGGA
Source organism: Paraburkholderia aspalathi (assembly GCF_900116445.1). Classification (GTDB taxonomy): domain Bacteria; phylum Pseudomonadota; class Gammaproteobacteria; order Burkholderiales; family Burkholderiaceae; genus Paraburkholderia; species Paraburkholderia aspalathi. The sequence continues at coordinate 383,642 of NZ_FPBH01000003.1, read as the reverse complement.
TAACGCCGCGCGTCAGGAACCGATTGGCCTCGAACTCGCCAAGGTCGGTAAGGAATTCGGCTCGGTCACCGGCCGTCCGCGCCGCACCGGCTGGCTCGACGCCGCCGCACTGCGCCGCTCGATCCAGATCAACGGCGTGTCGGGTCTGTGCATGACCAAGCTCGACGTGCTCGACGGCCTCGACGAAGTGAAGCTGTGCGTCGGCTACACGGTCGACGGCAAGAATATCGACCTGCTGCCGCGTGGTGCATCGGAAGTCGCGCGTTGCGTACCGGTGTACGAAACCTTCGCGGGCTGGAAGGAAAGCACCGTCGGCATCACGGAATGGGACAAGCTGCCGGCCACCGCGCGTGCTTATCTGACGCGTGTGCAGGAAGTCGCGGGCATTCCGATCGACATGGTGTCGACCGGTCCGGATCGCGACGAAACGATTCTGCTTCGTCATCCGTTCAAGGTTTAAGCCATGGTGCAAGGTGTACCCATGATTGCGATGAAAGACCCGCGCAACGACGACAAGAACCTGTGGGTCGGCTGGGACGAATATCACCGGCTGATCGAACTGCTGGCGTTGCAGGTGCATGAATCGGGCTGGAAGTTCGACAAGATTCTGTGTCTCGCGCGCGGCGGTTTGCGCGTCGGCGACCAGCTCTCGCGTATTTACGATCTGCCGCTGGCGATTCTCGCCACCAGTTCGTACCGCGAAGCGGCCGGTACGGAGCAGGGCGAGCTCGACATCGCGCAATACATCACGATGACGCGCGGCGAGCTGCACGGCAACGTGCTGCTGGTCGACGATCTGGTCGATTCGGGTGTGACGCTGGCACGCGTGCAGGCACATCTGAAAGAACGTTATCCGGCGATCACCGCGGTGCGCTCGGCGGTACTCTGGTACAAGGGCTGCTCGAAAGTGAGGCCTGATTACCATGTGCAGTATCTGCCGACCAATCCGTGGATTCACCAGCCGTTCGAGGAATGGGACACGGTTCGTCCGCATAACCTCGGCGCGTGGATCAAGCGCGGCATGCAGCAGGACCAGGAGTCGTCGGGCACGTGATGCGCGCTACGACGTCGTGTGTATCGCGTCGTATCCCGTGCAGTGTCTGCAAGACGGAGCCCGATTGGGCTCCGTTTTTTTTATGTGCGTTATGTGTCCGCCGTATGTCCCGCGAAGGGTGCCTCGCAAAACGCGCCTGCCGCGCCGGCGAAACGCCTGACGCAGCAGACGCGCCTAAATCGCAGTGCTACACTGCGCGGACCATCCACGTGGTGTATCCACAACAAGCCGGGCGGCGCTAGGCGGGCAGTTTAGAATAGCGGTCGTTTTTTCCGCTCAGGGAACGGATTTCCTCGCGTCTATGACAGATAACAATCACGTGCACAAACAGCCTCTGCCTTCCCTCGCGATTGCTGCGATCGGAGTGGTGTTCGGCGATATCGGCACGAGCCCGCTGTACTCGCTGAAAGAAGCTTTCAGCCCGGCACATGGCATTCCGCTGACCAACCAATCGATTCTGGGTGTGATCTCGCTGCTGTTCTGGGCGATCGTGATCGTGGTCAGCATCAAGTACGTCTTGTTCGTGATGCGCGCCGACAACAACGGCGAAGGCGGCGTCCTCGCGCTGATGGCGCTGGCGCTGCGCTCTCTCGACCAGAAGTCGAAAATGGCCGGCCTGTTGATGATGCTCGGCATTTTCGGCGCCTGCATGTTCTATGGCGACGCGGTGATTACGCCCGCCATTTCGGTGATCTCCGCGGTCGAAGGCCTTGAGATCGCGGCGCCCAATCTGTCTCATCTGGTGCTGCCGCTCACGATGGTGATCCTCGTGCTGCTGTTCTGGATTCAGCGGCACGGAACGGCCACCGTCGGCCGCCTGTTTGGCCCGATCATGGTGCTGTGGTTCGTGGTGCTCGCCGCGCTCGGTCTGTGGCACATCCTGCAGTCGCCGAATGTGATCCGCGCACTGAATCCGTACTACGCCTACACCTTTATGGCCGCGCACGTGTTGCAGGCTTACGTGGTGCTTGGCTCGGTCGTGCTGGTGCTGACGGGCGCCGAAGCGCTGTACGCCGATATGGGCCACTTCGGTGCGAAGCCGATCCGCATGGCCTGGTACTTCCTCGTAATGCCTTCGCTGGTGCTGAACTATTTCGGCCAGGGCGCGCTGCTGATGCACGACCCGAAGGCAATCGAAAACCCGTTCTTCCTGCTTGCACCGGATTGGGCGCTGCTGCCGCTCGTGGTGCTGTCGACGGTGGCGACCGTGATCGCGTCGCAGGCTGTGATTTCCGGCGCCTATTCGTTGACGAGCCAGGCGATCCAGCTCGGCTACGTGCCGCGCATGAAGATCCTGCACACGTCGGAACTGGCGATCGGCCAGATCTATGTGCCGGTGGTGAACTGGATGCTGCTGTTCATCATTCTGTGCATCGTGATCGCGTTCAAGAGCTCGGATAACCTCGCCGCCGCGTACGGTATCGCGGTGACGGCCACCATGGTCATCACCACGGTCCTGGCCTGCGTCGTCATGGTGAATGTGTGGAACTGGAACAAGTTCCTCGTGGCGCTGATCATCGGCGTGTTCATGGCGGTCGACTTAGGCTTTTTCGGCGCCAATCTGCTCAAGGTGGCCGAAGGCGGCTGGTTGCCGCTCGGCATCGGCGCGCTCCTGTTCTTCCTGCTGATGACCTGGTTCAAGGGCAGGATGATCGTCAAGGAGCGTACGGCGGCTGACGGTATTCCGCTTATGCCGTTCCTGCAGGGTCTGCTCGCGCATCCTCCGCATCGTGTGTCGGGTACCGCGATCTATCTGACGGGTAGCGATTCGCTCGTGCCGGTGAGCTTGCTGCACAACCTGAAGCACAACAAGGTGCTGCACGAACGCACAATTTTCCTGACTTTCGTGACGCTGGATATTCCGTATGTGAACGATGCGGAACGCGTGACGGTAAAGGATCTGAACGGCGGCTTGTTCCTCGTCAAGGCAGCGTACGGTTTCAACGAAACGCCTGACGTGAAGGCTGTGTTGCTCGAAGTCGGCCGCACGCACGACATGACCTTCGAGATAATGGACACGTCCTTCTTCCTCGCTCGCGAAACGGTCGTGCCTACGCAGTTGCCGGGCATGTCGGTGTGGCGCGAACGTGTGTTCGCGTGGATGCATCAGAACGCCGCCAAGCCGACCGACTTCTTCAGTATTCCCGCCAACCGGGTGGTGGAGTTGGGGACGAAGATCGAGATCTGACGCGACGGATCGAGGCTCGGACGCGCCTTGCATGTGAAGGCGCGGCAAGCGAAAAGAGATAAAAAAAGCCCACGCAATTGCGTGGGCTTTTTTCTGCTCAGTCATCGCGGATGTCAGTGCGTGGGCGAATCACGCACTGACGAACCCGCTTATTTCTGCTTGAGCTTGGCGAATGCCGCGGCCATTGCGCCGCCTGCTTCCGGCTCACGCGAGCGCTGTTGCTGCGCGCCGCGGCCAGCACCGCCCGAACGGCTCGAACCGCCCCGATCCTGCTGGGCGCCGCCACCGCTGCGCGGCGCGGCTGCCGCGCCGAACTCGTCGTCCAGACGCATGGTCAGCGCGATACGCTGTCGCTTCACGTCGACTTCCAGCACCTTCACCTTGACGATCTGGCCGGCCTTGACCACTTCGTGCGGGTCTTTGATGAACTTCGTCGACATGGCCGACACGTGCACCAGACCGTCTTGATGCACGCCGATGTCGACGAACGCACCGAAGGCCGCCACGTTCGTCACGACGCCTTCGAGCACCATGCCCGGCGTCAGATCGCTGACCTTCTCGACGCCTTCACGGAAGGTCGCGGTCTTGAACTCGGGGCGCGGGTCGCGGCCCGGCTTTTCGAGTTCCAGCAGAATGTCGCGCACGGTCGGCAGGCCGAAACGTTCGTCGACGAATTCGGCCGGCGAGAGGCCACGCAGTGCGTCGCGATTGCCGAGTACTTCGCCGACATGCTTGCTGATCTTCGCCAGCATGCGTTCAACGACCGGATACGCTTCCGGGTGAACCGACGAACGGTCGAGCGGGTTCTCGCCGTTGTTGATGCGCAGAAAACCGGCGGCTTGTTCGAAGGTCTTGTCGCCCAGACGCGGCACCTTGCGCAGATGTTCGCGCGATGGGAACGGGCCGTTTGCATCACGATAGTCGACGATGTTGCGAGCCAGCGTCGCGTTCAATCCAGACACGCGCGCGAGCAACGCGACCGACGCCGTATTGGCGTCCACGCCGACTGCGTTCACGCAATCCTCGACCACCGCGTCGAGCGAGCGGGCCAGTTCGCGCTGATTCACGTCGTGCTGATACTGGCCGACGCCGATTGCCTTCGGCTCGATCTTCACCAGTTCCGCGAGCGGATCCTGCAGACGGCGTGCAATCGACACCGCGCCGCGCAACGACACGTCCATGTCCGGGAATTCCTTCGCCGCGAGTTCGGAGGCGGAGTACACGGACGCACCGGCTTCCGAGACGACGATCTTCTGCAGCTTGAATTCCGGATGACGCGCGATCAGCTCGCTCGCAAGCTTGTCCGTTTCGCGCGACGCCGTACCGTTGCCGATACTGATCAACTCAGCCTGCGTTTGTGCGCAGATGCGCGCCAGTTTCGCAATCGAGCCGTCCCAGTCGCGGCGCGGCTCGTGGGGATAAATCACGTCGGTGGCGAGCACCTTGCCGGTCCGGTCGACCACGGCGACTTTCACGCCGGTGCGCATACCCGGATCGAGGCCGATCACGGCCTTCGGTCCGGCGGGCGCGGCGAGCAGCAAGTCCTTCAGATTGCGCGCGAACACGCGGATCGCTTCATGTTCGGCTTCGTCGCGCAGATTGGTCAGCAGTTCGTTTTCGATATGCGGCTGCACCTTCACGCGCCAGCACCAGCGGCACACGTCGGCGAGCCACTTGTCGGCCGGACGGTTCTGATTGGCGATGCCGAAGTGGCGGGCGATCAACGCTTCGCCCGGATGCGGCACTTGCGCGTCGAGTTCTTCGCCGAGCCCGAGCTTGACCATCAGCACGCCCGCATTGCGGCCGCGGAACAGGGCCAGCGCGCGATGCGACGGCACGGTTCGAATGGTTTCCGCGTAATCGTAGTAATCGCGGAATTTTTCTTCTTCCGCGTTTTCCTTGCCCTCGACCACCTTCGACGACACCACGCCCTGGTTGAACAGGTAATCGCGCAGCTTGCCGAGCAGATCCGCGGTTTCGCCGAACTGTTCGGAGAGGATGTCGCGCGCGCCATCGAGCGCGGCCTTGACGTCGGCGACGCCTTTCTCGGCGTCCACGTAGGCGGCGGCTTCGGTTTGCGGGTCGAGGAGGGGATTGGCCAGCAGCGCGTCGGCGAGCGGCTGCAGGCCGGCTTCGCGGGCGATCTGCGCGCGCGTGCGGCGCTTGGGCTTATACGGGAGATACAGGTCTTCCAGCACCTGCTTGCTGTCGGCGCCTTCGATCGCGGCGCGCAGTTCGTCGGTGAGCTTGCCCTGTTCGTCGATGCTCGCGATGATCGTGGCGCGCCGGTCTTCCAGCTCGCGCAGGTACAGCAGGCGCTCCTCGAGATTACGCAGTTGCGTGTCGTCGAGATTGTCGGTCACTTCCTTCCGGTAGCGGGCGATGAACGGAACAGTCGCTCCTTCGTCGAGAAGTTGCACCGCGGCCGCGACCTGGCGCGGCTGGACGGACAGTTCGGCGGCGATGCGCTGTACGATCTTGAGTGCTACGGTTTCCGTCATAAGGTCTTGGTGTTCCTGCTGCTCAATCAAAGGTCGCGCCGTAGTGGCACATGCCCGGCACATGCCAGGCATACTCCGGGCCCACGTCGGGCACACCGGTGTACGCTGGGCGTGCGCGCTGCGACCAGGTTGCTGGAGCGGGGCATTTTGCCATAAATGCAAAAGGGCTCAACCGCAGGGTGATAGAATTTCGGGCATGTTCCGTTGACCAATTACGACGTTGCCAACCTCCCTGTCCCTCAACCGCCTGGACTCCCGCTTGGTCTCTCGCTTGTCACAATTACCGCTTTTTCTGACGCCGCGTGTGTCGCGCTCGCCGCTTACATCGCTCACGTCGGTGTTGCGGTCCCTGTTCAGGTCAGCGCTTCCGTCCAATGGGATGTTTTTCGTTTCGTGCGCGTCGTGCGTCATGGCAGCTTCGCTGGCCATGTCCGCGCCGGCCGTAGCGCAATCCGCAGCGCCGCTCGTGGCCGCCAGCAGCCTCGCGCCGGCAGCGGCTTCGGGCACAACGAGCACCATGAGCGCCACGGGCGCGGACAATGCCGATAACGCGGCATCGCCCAACAGCGCATTCGACGCGCGGCAGAAAGTCCTCGATCAGCGTACCGAGGAAAACAACTACCGTTACGCGGTCGCCGAACACGATTGCTACAGTAAGTTCTTTGTCAACCACTGTCTGAACAAAGCGCGCGACAGCATGCGTTCGGTGCAGGCCGATATTCGCAAGGAACAGCTCGCGCTCGACGGTGAACAGCGTGTCCAGCACGCTCGCCAGCGTGACGAGCAGGCAGCGCTCAAACGCGCACAAGACGAAGCCAGCGCGCCGCAGCGTGCCGCTGACGACGCGCGCAACGCCCAGGCCTACGAAGACAAGCAGCGCCAACACCAGCTCGACCAGGCGCAGCGCGCGGCCGAGGCGCCGCAACGCAGCGCCAACGCGCAAGCCTATCAGCAGAAGCAACAACAGCACGCGCTGGATCAGGCGCAGCGCGGCATCAGCCCGTCGCAGGCCGCTGCCAACAGCCAGGCATACGACCAGAAGCAGGGCGACTTCCAACGCAAGCTCGACCAGGCGCGTCAGCAGGGCGCGCAAAAGGCGCAGGAGCGGGTGGAGAAGCAGCAGACCTTCGAGAAGAAGCAGGCTGACGCGGCGCAGCACAAGGCCGATGTCGAGGCTCGTCAGAAGCAGGCGGCCGAGAAAGCCGAGCAGAAACGTCAGGACCAGTTGAAAGAGCAACAGCAGCTTGAAGAACAGCAAAAGCAGCAAAAGGAACAACAGTAGGTGTGCTGTAGCGGGTTCTGGTAGGGTAGTAGCCAGGCAGCAGTCGTCGTAACGCGTTTTAAGCCGGACAGCAACCTCAGGCATTGGGCTGCATATGCAGCCCTGTGCCGCATACGAGAGGAGGCGAGCATGCGCGATCAACATCACGTCATCACCGCGGACACATTGCGCGACCGTATTCTGCAACTGGAATCGGAGCATAGTGGGCTCGATCGCTTGATCGACCGAATGTCGGAAGAGCCCGGCATCGACGACTTCGAGTTGCAGCGCCTGAAAAAGCGCAAACTCAAAGTCAAGGACACCATCATCTTGCTGCAATTGCAGCTCGAACCGGACGCACGCGCCTGAGTTCGCGCCCTGGCAGGTGCCGGGTCGCGCCGCGCGCGCCGGACTTTGCAGGAAACGCTTGCCTTGAATTCACCGCTTGAAACTTCACCACGCGCCACGGCGGGCGAGGACGCTCCGGCGGCCGGCACGCCCGCGCTGCGTCCTCCCGCGTCTGCGCTCTCCGCGTCGCTGAATCCACGCCGCGTTGCCGAACTGGACGATATCTTCGCCGACAACGGCCTGCTCGCCCGTCAGATCGACGGCTATCGTTCGCGCGCGTCGCAGATCGAGATGTCGCGCGCCGTCGCGGCGGCCATGGAAGCGTCGGGCCGCGCGATGCCCGAGCCCGCGATGTTCGAGGCGCAAAAGCGTCCGGCGCGGCGTCTGCAAGCGCCAGGCGCTGAGGCTGCAACTGGTGCCCCTGAAAACGACGAATCGAGCGCTCTCGACGGCAGCGAAAACACGCTGATCGTGGAAGCGGGCACCGGCACCGGCAAGACCTATGCGTATCTCGTGCCGGCCATGTTGTGGGGCGGCAAGGTGATCGTCTCCACCGGCACCAAGCATCTGCAGGATCAGCTCTTTCAGCGCGATATTCCGACCGTGCGCGATGCGCTCGCCGTGCCGGTGTCGGTGGCGATGCTCAAGGGCCGCGCGAACTACCTATGCCATTACTATCTGCAGCGCACAGCGGATAACGGTCGCCTGCCTTCGCGCCAGGAAACCTCGTATCTGCAGGACATCATTCGCTTCGCCAAGATCACGCGCACCGGCGACAAGGCTGAACTCGCGAGCGTGCCGGAAACGGCGGCAGTGTGGTCGATGGTTACGTCCACGCGTGAGAACTGTCTTGGCCAGGAGTGCCCGCATTACAAGGAATGCTTCGTGATGCAGGCGCGCCGCGAGGCGCAGCAGGCCGATATCGTGGTGGTGAATCACCATCTGTTTTTCGCCGACATCATGTTGCGCGATACCGGCATGGCTGAATTGCTGCCGACGGCCAACACCATCATCTTCGACGAAGCGCATCAACTACCGGAAACCGCGACGCTGTTTTTCGGCGAGACGCTTTCCACCACGCAATTTCTCGAGCTCGCGCGCGATTCCGTGGCGGAGGGCCTGGGTCATGCGCGTGAATCGGTCGACTGGGTCAAGCTCGGCTCGACACTCGAACGCGCGGCGCGTGACGTGCGGCTCGCTTTCAAGGAGGATACGGTGCGCTTGTCGATCGGTCAGTTGCCCGACGATCATCCGCTATTCCCCGCACTCGAAACACTTGAGACCGAGCTCGACGCATTGACGTCCGCGTTGGCGGGTCAGGCCGAGCGAGCCGAATCGATCGGGGCGTGTCTGCGCCGCGCACGCGAACTGCAAGGCGTGCTCGCGGGCTGGACCACACCGCCCACCGAGACCGAACGCGCAGCCGCTGACGCCGCCGCGGAGGACGCCAAGGCCGAACGCACCGATCCGAACGAAAAGGTGCGCTGGATCGAAGTGTTCGCGCATACGGTGCAATTGCACGAAACACCGCTGTCGGTTGCGCCGATCTTCGCTAAGCAGCGCGCGGGTGTGCCGCGCGCTTGGATCTTCACCTCGGCGACATTGTCGGTGCGTGGCGACTTCACGCACTACGCGGCGCAGATGGGCCTGAACGCAAAGCGCTCGATGACGCTGCCGAGCCCCTTCGACTATCCGACGCAAGGGCTTCTGTACGTGCCGCGCAATTTGCCGCAGCCTTCGTCGCCAATGTTTACCGACGCCGTGTTCGACGCGGCATTGCCCGCGATCGAAGCATCGGGCGGCGGCGTATTCATGTTGTGCACGACGTTGCGCGCGGTGGACCGCATCTCGGCCAAACTGCGCGACACCATTGAAGCACGCGGCTGGGACTATCCGTTGCTCGTGCAGGGTGACGCGAGCCGCACTGAGTTGCTCGATCGCTTCCGTGCGTATGGCAATGCGATTCTGGTGGGCAGCCAGAGCTTCTGGGAAGGCGTGGACGTGCGGGGCGATGCGCTCTCGCTGGTCGTGATCGACAAGCTGCCGTTTGCGCCGCCTGATGACCCGGTGCTGTCGGCGCGTCTCGATGCGCTAACGAAGAAGGGATTGAGCCCGTTCGCGGTCCACCAGTTGCCGCAGGCTGTGATTACCCTCAAGCAGGGCGCAGGTCGTCTGATTCGCGCTGAGACCGATCGCGGCGTGCTGATGATCTGCGATACCCGTCTCGTCGACAAACCGTATGGGCGCCGCATATGGCAGAGCCTGCCGCCATTTAAACGCACACGAGAGATCGAAGTCGTGCGTGAATTCTTCGAAGAGAACGCAACGCCGGCTGAATAGCAGGTGATTAAGCGAATGCCGTTGTAAAAAACGGCGCTTAAATGACAAAACGCCACGGATTTGAATCCGTGGCGTTTTGCTTTACTGCCCAGGAAATCGAGATGATTTCCCGGAGCAGTTTTCGCCCAGAGGCGAACCCTATGCGACAGCTTACTGGCTTGCGCCCGAAGCCGGAGCAGCAGCCGAAGCAGCAGCGCCTGCGTCCGAAGCAGCGGTCGTAGCCGAAGCAGCAGCGTCGCTCGCAGCAGCAGCCGCACCCGATGCAGCAGCAGCCGAATCCGAAGCTGCAGCAGCCGGTGCCGAAGCAGCAGCTGCGTCGCTAGCCGGGGCAGCGGCTTGATCGTTGCTCTTGTTGCATGCAGCCAGTGCCACAGCTGCCAACAGGGATGCTACGAGGAGGGATTTCTTCATGATCACGTCCTTTTATGGTTAAAGGTAAGCAACAGCGCAAAATAATACCGGTAATGTGCTCCAACATCGACCTGGGCCGTTGGTGGAGACGCTCTTTTGACGAGCTAGAATCTTCCCTACGGCTTGGGCGGAAATTATATGCACTTTCGTACTGACAATCCATAAATCCGGGGTCAATACGTTGTCTTTCTCATACAAAATTTCACAGTACGGTATAACAGGCGGGCAGAGTTACGCAAGCTCGCCCACTTGTATCCAGCCCGCACAATACCACTCGTGAAGCAGTGCTGTCACCGACGAATCGTCTGAGAGTGTTACAAAGCGTTTCGCACTCAGACACCGGTGGTCAGCGAGGTCAATCAACCACTTTTTGGCCCCATTAAACGGCGTTTCCTCTCCATTTAGGAAGAAAAAACGGCGGTTGTACAACAAATTAGTCTTGCGGTCCAGTCGAATGCCAGACTTGGATGCCTGACTGATGAAACGTGCTTCATTGAGCGGTCGTTGCGGCGGATCAAACACGACGCTCGGCTTCGGTTCGCTGAGGTACGTGCCAAGGAACGACGCAATGTCCTGCTCACTCCACTTGACGCCAGCAAGGATCGAACCAACCCGTTCGATCAAGGCGGCGGGCAGCGCTGCCGGACGGTCTACTGCGGCTTGCTGCGGGTCGCGATAAAGCGCATCGGGCCGCGCGGCCGAGTCGCCGCGTTCGGCCAGATGATAGAGGAACTGCGCGGTCAATTCGCCCGCGGACGGGGCGCGAAAACCGATCGAGCAGGTCATGCATTCGCCTTCGGCAACACCGTCATGAGCGATATGCGGCGGCAGGTACAGCATGTCGCCCGGCTCGAGCAGCCATTCCTCTTCTGCTTCGAAATGCTGTAAAACTTTCAACGGCAAACCCGGTTGGAGTGTCAGATCTTTCTGCGCACTGATTCGCCACCGGCGCTTGCCTTTTACTTGCAAAAGAAACACATCGTAGGAATCGAAGTGGGGGCCGACGCCGCCGCCATCGCTCGCATACGAAATCATCAGGTCGTCCAGACGCGCGTCCGGCACGAAGCGGAAACGGTCGAGCAAGGCGCGCGCGCGATCGTCGTAAAGATCCACGCCTTGTACGAGCAAGGTCCAGGCGCGCTGCTTGAGCGAGGGCAGTTCATCCGGCGCGAACGGGCCGTGCTCCAACTGCCATTTGTTGCGAAAGTGCGTGATCAGACGTGCTTCGACTTCGTCCTGATCGGCCAGCTCGAAAAACTCCTCGCGCGACAGCGGCGCCTCTACGTTCGGGATCGCCTGGCGGATCAGCAGCGGCTTCTTCTGCCAGTACCGGCGCATGAATTGCGACGGTGTCAGATTGCCGAGCAAGGGCGTGGGCGTGTCGGGCGAGGGCGGGAGAATAGGGCGAGCCGGCTTTGAAGCCGGCGAAGAATTCCGTGCCGAAGCTGCATCGGCCGGGTGGTCAGTGGGCCGCTTGGGCATCGTATAATGTGAGTTGTATTCTGGAGAATCGAATGAAAATCGCAAAGAACACCGTCGTGTCGGTCGCTTACAAGCTATCGGATGCGCAGGGCAATCTGATTGAAGAAAGCGACGAGCCGATGGTCTATCTGCACGGCGGCTATGATGGCACGTTCCCCAAGATCGAGGAAGAGCTCGACGGCCACGAGGCCGGCTTCGAGACTCAGATCCAGCTCGAGCCGCAAGACGCGTTCGGCGAGTACGATCCCGATCTCGTGAAGATCGAGCCGCGCGATCGCTTCCCGGAACCGCTCGAAGTCGGCATGCAATTCGAAGGCACGCCGGAAGAAGGCGATGAGGATCTCGATTCGCTCGTCTACGTGGTGACCGACGTGGCGGAAGACAAAGTCGTGCTCGACGGCAACCATCCGCTCGCCGGCATGGCGCTGCGTTTCGCGCTGACCGTCAAGGACGTGCGTCCGGCTACGGAAGACGAAATCCAGCACGAACACGCGCATGGCGCCGACGGCCTCGAAGTCCTCGATGACGATGACGACGAAGCCGAAGACGACAAGTCAGGGCCCACGCTGCACTGAGCTTGCGGGCGTACTGGGCGCGCCTGAGGGCGTACTCGGTGCGTGCGGCAAAACGGTCGAGGCGGGCGGGCCGGACATGGCAGGCCCATACTCGCCGTTGCCGTCGTCCGTCGATCTGTGTTGCTGCGAGTCCGGTTGCTGCTGCCCGGGCGTTTGCAACAACGGCGGCAACTCGGAAGCGGGGCCCAAGGCGGGCACGGCCGGCATCGAAGCGGCCGGCTCTTCGCGCTGCGGCGCCGGTGCTGCTATCGGCATTGGCATTTGCTTCGGCACGTCGCGCACACTCACGCGGAACGGCGGTTTCTTGCCGAGATCCGCTTCAATCTGAATCCACTGGTTAAGACGATCATGCGGCGCAAGCGCGACACGCGTGAGGTTCGTCACCAGCATCCCCTTGTCATTGCGTAGCGGCTGATCGATCACGAAGCCGGCGCTCGCGCGTTCGTCGTCGCAATGAATCACCAGCACCGGTCCGCGAAAAATCTGCGCGAGTTTGACGAGGCTGCGTTTGAATTCCAGAAAGCCGTCGCGTCGCGTGTTTCGCGCAAAGCGCAGCCACGCGAAACGGTCGGGCCGTTCGTAGCGCTCCGGATCGGGGTCGCCCTGAATGAATACGACAATCGCACGCGCGTCGCGGCGTTTCGCATATTCGCCGGCATGTTCGAGCCAGAATGCATTGGCGATAACGCGATCTTCAAACTCACCATTGCGGCCGCCCGCGGTCAGATAGTGATTGTTCGGGCTCGGCGCGTTCAGACCGACAAACACGGTATCGCCGACTTGCCAGCGCACGTTTTCCCGGAACGGACGGAAACGCGACACTTCGCTCTCGCGTGTCAATGCGATCGGGTTCTGACCCATCGAGGTGGAGTCGGTGAAGAGGGTCTGGCGGAGTTGATCGAGGCGCTCGACCGGGTCGAAGCCGCCGGCCTCAGCCGTGCTGCAGTCGGCCCAGTCGTGCTGGCCCGGAATGAAGAAGAGGGCGGGCCGCGATGTTTCGAGCAGCGCGTGGCGCCGTTCGTATAACGCATCGCGGCAGGCTTCTTTCGCGCCCTTCAGATTGCCGTCATAGACGACGAACGATACGTCGCGGTCGCGGCCGATTGCGTCAATCAGACGTTGGGTGGGCGCTTCGTCGGCGGGGCTTTGCATCGTGCTGGCGATGACCGCGAACGCAAAGCGCGGCGCTTCGGCGTGCGCGAGCGGGGCACTCACCACGAGCACCACAAACGACGCTAGAGACGCAAAGCCGCCCGTAAGCGTGAGAGCATTGGTCAGCGCCGCGCAAAGTTTGCGCGGGCGCTGCGAGGGCCTGTGTGCGTCAATGATCTGCATCCGGCGCGGCGGCCAGGTCGTGCAGTTCGTACAGCAGATCGAGCGCTTCGCGTGGCCGCAGATCGTTCGGATCGATTGCACGCAGACGTTCGACGAGCGCCTGCATGGCCGGCGACGCTGCCGTTGCTGTCTGCTTGTCACTGGGGCCGTCGTCGGCGTCTTCAAGCAGCATGGGCATAGGCGCGGCGAACAGATCGAGTTGCGGTGCGGGTTGCGCCGCCGATTGTTGTTCGAGATGCGCAAGATGCTTGCGGGCGGCACGAATCACTGCGTTCGGCACACCGGCCAGTTGCGCGACCTGCAAACCATAGCTCTGATTCGCTGGCCCTTCGCTGACCGCATGCAGGAACACGATGCCGTGCCCATGCTCGACTGCCGAAAGGTGCACATTGGCCGCGTGTGGAAACTCAGCGGGCAACTGCGTCAATTCGAAGTAGTGGGTGGCGAACAGCGTATGACAGCCATTGTGCGAGAGCAGGTGCCGCGCGATGGCCCACGCCAGCGCGAGGCCGTCGAACGTCGACGTGCCGCGCCCGATTTCGTCCATCAGAACGAGACTTTGCGGTGTTGCGTCGTTCAGGATCGCTGCGGCTTCGGTCATCTCCACCATAAAGGTCGAGCGGCCGCCGGCCAGATCGTCCGCGGCGCCGATCCGCGTGAAGATGCGATCGATCGGACCGAATGCCGCGCGCCGTGCGGGCACATAGCTGCCGACGTAGGCCAGCAACGCGATCAGCGCGGTCTGCCGCATGAAGGTCGATTTACCGCCCATGTTCGGGCCGGTGATCAGCAGCAGCTTGCGCTCGGGTGTGAGCGTGCAGTCGTTAGCGATAAATTGCTCGACCTGCGCCTCGACAACCGGATGCCGGCCCTGCTCGATTTCGATGCCGGTATCCGGCGAAAACGTCGGCGCGACCCAATCGAGCGCGCGAGCGCGTTCGGCGAAAGCAGCCAGCAGATCGAGTTCGGCGAGTGCCGCCGCGACGCGCTGACAGTCCGGGATAAAAGGCAGCAGCCCTTGCAGCAACGCGTCGTAAAGCGAGCGTTCGCGGGCCAGCGCGCGTTCCTGCGCGGACAATGCCTTGTCTTCGAACGTCTTCAGCTCAGGCGTGATGTAACGCTCGGCGTTTTTCAGCGTCTGACGGCGGCGGTAGTCGTCCGGCACCTTGTCAGTCTGGCCGCGCGTGACTTCGATATAGAAGCCGTGCACCTTGTTGTACTCGACGCGCAGATTACCGATGCCGGTGCGCGCCCGTTCGCGCGTTTCGAGGTCGATCAGGAACTGCCCGCAGTTCTCCGAAATATCTCGCAACTCATCGAGTTCCGCATCGTAACCACGCGCGATCACGCCGCCGTCGCGCACCATCGCGGCGGGCTCCTGCGCGACCGCGCGCTTGAGCAGTTCGACGCAGGCTTGCGGCGGTTCCAGCGACGCATCGATACGCGCCAGCGAATCCGCATTGGACGAAACGGCCGCGAGTTGCGTGCGCAACTCGGGCAAGGCGATGAACGTATCGCGCAGGCTCGACAGATCGCGGGGGCGCGCCGACAGCAGCGCGAGACGCCCGGTGATCCGCTCGATGTCGGAGATTTGCCGCAACGCGCCGCGCAGCGTGTCGACGCCTGCGCCCAGCGGTGCGTCGAGCAGTGCGCCGATGGCTTGTTGACGTGCTTGCGCCACGGCGGCTTCACGCGGCGGATGATGCAGCCAGTGACGCAACAGACGGCTCCCCATCGTCGTGCAGCAGGTGTCGAGCAATGAACACAGCGTGGGCGATTCGGTGCCGCGCAGTGTTTCGGTGAGTTCTAGATTGCGGCGTGTGGCGGGGTCGAGCCCGATATATTCCGACTCGTACTCGACCTTCAGGCTGCGCACGTGACGCAATTGCTGGCCTTGTGTGGCCGCCGCATACAGCAGCAGCGCGCCGGCCGCGCCGCATGCGGCTGTCAGCGAGTGCGCGCCGAAGCCGTCGAGGCCGGCCACTTCCAGCTGGTCGCACAGACGCTGCGTGCCCGAGGCGATATCGAAGTGCCACACCGGCACGCGGGTAAGGGCGCCGACGTTGACCGGCGGCGTCCAGCTTGCGGAGTCGGCGGGCGCGTCGGCCACCAGAATTTCCGCGGGACGAATCCGCTCGAGCGCGGCGGCCACCTGGTCGGGCGCTACTTCGGCAAGGCGTAGTGCGCCGCTCGCCAGATTCAGCCACGCGAGCCCGACGCTCGTGGCGACGCCGCGGCGGTTATGCGCGACGCACAGCGCCATCAGGTAGACGTCGTTCTTGTCGGACAGGAGCGCTGCATCCGTCAGCGTGCCGGGCGTGACCACGCGCATCACTTTGCGCTCGACGGGCCCTTTCGACGTAGCCGGGTCGCCGATCTGTTCGCAAATCGCGACGGATTCGCCGAGCTTCACCAGCTTGGCCAGATATTGTTCGACGGCGTGATGCGGCACGCCCGCCATCTTGATCGGATTGCCCGCCGAGGCGCCGCGCTGCGTAAGTGTTAAATCGAGCAGACGCGCGGCCTTTTCCGCGTCTTCGAAAAAGAGCTCGTAGAAGTCGCCCATCCGGTAGAACACCAGCGTGCCCGGATGATCCGCCTTGATGCGGAGGTACTGCTGCATCATCGGCGTGTGTTGTGCGACGTCATTGGCCGCTGCGGTTTGAATGCCCATCCGTGGTGTCTTTTTGCGTTAGCTGTTCAGGGCGTGAGTTTAACCCGCCAGCGCGGCGAGCGGACCCTGGCCGGATGGCCAGTCGCTACGCAACTTACCTGTCGTAAGACAGATTCTCGCGCCAGCCGGGCGATTCTCGCCAGGCCATCATTCTTCAACGAGCGCTCGCATATCCACCGTGCGCTCATTCACGGCGCTGCGCCGTTTTGCGAGCCACATCATGAACGTGATGAAGCTGCCGAACACGACAATGATCCATTGCGCCGGCATCTTCGCGGTGAGCAATATCGCATAAGCCCCGAGCATCAGCAGTACGGCCAGATTCTGGTTGAAATTCTGCACCGCGATCGAATGCCCCGCGGAGAGCAAGGTCGCGCCACGATGCTGGAGAATCGCGTTCATCGGCACGATAAAAAAGCCGGACAGCGCGCCGAGCAGGATCATCAGCGGATAGGCGAGCAGGATATAAATCGGCAGCACGTACGAACCGATACGTAGGCCGGCGCCCGCCGGAAACAGGTCCCGGTTGTAGAACGCCACGGCGATTGCCACCGCGCCGGTGAGGATGCCGATCGGCAGCACGCGCAGCGAGTTGCGCAATGGAATCAGCGCCGCCGCGGCCGCCGCGCCGACGGCGATGCCAAGCCCCGTCACGCCTTGCATCACCGCCGCCTTCGAGAGCGACAGGCCAAGATTCACGTTCGCCCATTTGAGCACCAGCAATTGCAGCGTGACCGCGCCACCCCACATCAGCGTCGTGACCCACAGCGCGATCTGTGCGAGCTTGTCGGCCCACAGCACGTTGAAGCAATGATAGAAATCGCCGACCAGTTTCTTCGGCTCGTTCAAACGATTCGGATAACGCGCGCCGGTATCGGGAATGAAGATGTTGATCGCCGCCGCGATGGCATACGTAACCATCACCGCGAACATCGCCAGATCGGCGGAAGAGCGGATCAGCGGCAGATGCGCATGCGCGACGAACCGGTCGGCGAGCGTGCTGATCAATGCGCCGCCGACCATCGTGCCGACAATGGTCGACAGGACGGTGGCCGATTCGAGCCACGCGTTCGCCTTGACGAGTTTTTCCGCGGGCAGGAGCTCGGTGAGAATGCCGTATTTGGCCGGCGAATACGCGGCCGCGCCAAAGCCGACCACGCCATACGCGATCATCGGATGGACGCCGGCGATCATCATCAGGCAACCGCTCGCCTTGAGCGCGTTGGAGATGAACATGACGTGTCGCTTCTGCAGCGCGTCGGCGAAGGCGCCGACGAAGGGGGCGAGCAACACGTAGGAGACAGTGAAGAAAATCTGCAGCAGCGGCGTGACCCAGGCGGCCGAACGGATCACCGATAGCAGGGCGATGGCGGCGATCAGCAGGGCATTGTCCGCGAGCGACGAAATGAACTGCGCCGCGATGATTGTGTAGAAGCCTTTTTTCATGAAGCGGATCGGAAGCTGCGCGGAAATCTGACGCGAAGCAGGGCGCTGCAAGAAGCGCGCAAAACGCAGCCGGCGATCGAGCGTGCCGGCGCGGCATTCCGCTTTGTAGCACGAACGCCCGCCGGATGCTGGCGGCCCAACGAAAAAGCGGCCGAAGCCGCTTTATGTATTACCGATGCCGGCGCCAAGCCGGCCAGTCCAGAACTAAGACCTGAACCTTAAGCCGCTTGCTGACGCGTGCGGCTGTAGCGCGACAGGATCGGGATCATCTGCGCGTAGACCTTCGGATTGCCCGCGACGATTTCGCCGACGTGCAGGAAGTCCGAGTCGCCCGTGTAATTGCCGACCAGACCGCCGGCTTCCGTGATCAGCAGGCTGCCCGCGGCGACGTCCCACGGATTCAGGCCTTGCTCGAAGAAGCCGTCCATACGGCCCGCGGCAACATTCGCCAGATCGAGCGCAGCAGCGCCCGGACGGCGCAGGCCGGCGCAGGCTTCGGTCATTTCAGCGAACTGGCGGCCGTACGCTTCGAGGCCGTCCTTTTCGCGGAACGGGAAGCCGGTGCCGATCAGGCCGTCAGCCAGGCGGTCGCGCTTGGCGACGCGGATACGGCGGTCGTTCAGGAACGCACCGCGGCCGCGCGAGGCGGTGAACAGGTCGTTGCGGGTCGGATCGTAGACCACGGCCTGCGTCACGATACCCTTGTGGGCGAGCGCGATCGACACGCAGTAGTACGGGAAGCCGTGGATGAAATTGGTGGTGCCGTCGAGCGGATCGATGATCCACTGATATTCGGACTCGTTGTCCGACTTGCCGGATTCTTCGGCGAGGATGGCGTGATCGGGGTAGGCTGTCTTGAGCGTGTCGATGATCGCCGCTTCAGACGCTTTGTCGACCTCCGTGACGAAATCGTTGTGCTGTTTCTTGCTGACCTGGAGCAGATCGAGGTCGAGCGACGCGCGGTTGATGATCTGGGCTGCGCGGCGCGCGGCCTTCACAGCGATATTGAGCATGGGATGCATGAGACTGGATCCTTGTGCCGGGGCAGCACGGCTGCTTACCGGTAAATGAGCGCGGGATGGACGCTAATTGAGCGCCATCAAAGGGCGCGGAAACAGCACGGAACGCACGTCCGGCAAAGGACCGGGTGCGCATTCCGCCGACGGAGACGAATTGGATAAGAACGAGGCGCCGGAGCTTTCACAGGAGAAAACCGGGCGCGAATATTGGTATTTTACCTGAGTCCGGGCTGCCGCGGCAGCGCTTGCTGCCTGGTATAGCGTGCCACGGTCCAACGGCGCGGTTCTGGCGCGGCGCACGCGCGCATTTCAGAGCCGATGCGGCGTTGGCGCTACCATACGCGTTCTTTACTTTGCCGAGTTTCATCGTGGACCACCCCCACCATTCTTCCGATCCCGCCGTGGCGGACCTGCGCGGCGGTTTTACGTCGACGCGCTTCGTGCTCGTCGAGCCCAGCCATCCGGGCAACGTCGGCGCCGCAGCGCGCGCGCTGAAAACCATGGGGTTTTCGCGCCTCGTGCTCGTGTCGCCACGTGTGCCCCACGTGCAAAGCGATCCGGAAGCCATCGCCATGGCGAGCGGCGCCGACGACGTGCTGGCGTCCGCGCACGTCGTCCCGACGCTTGCCGATGCGTTGAATGGCGTGCATTGGTCGATTGCGCTGACCGCGCGGCTGCGTGAATACGGGCCACCGCAATGGACGCCGCGTGCCGCGGCAGGCGCCGCGCGTGAGCAGGCTCTACATGGCGAGATCGCGCTGGTGTTCGGCAACGAGCGCACGGGGCTGTCGAACGAAGACGTCGAGCGTTGCAGCGCGCTCGCGCATATTCCGGCCAATCCCGCCTACAGTTCGCTCAATCTCGCGCAGGCCGTGCAGGTGTTGGCGTATGAATTGCGCACGGCGTATCTGTCCTCGGACGAGGTAACGGCGGCAGCATCCGCGGTGGCGCAGACGGCGGCCGGGCAGGGCGAGCCGGTCGGCGCGCGAGCGGCGAGCGACGAAATCGAAAGCATGTACGCGCATCTGGAGAGTGCGCTGGTCGCCCTCGAGTTTCTCGATCCGGCCAATCCGAAGAAATTGATGTCCCGCTTGCGGCGTCTGTTCGCACGTTCAGGTCTGGAGCGCGAGGAAGTGAATATCGTGCGGGGCATCGCCAAACATATTCTGCTGAAGACCAGGCCGCCCGGCGGCGACGCGTCTTAAGGGCTGCCCGCCCATCAATCTACGACCTTGCCGGCAGCGTGGGCTTCCGGCAGGTTTCGCGCAATCGCCCTACAATCGCTCGAAACGTTCTAAGCAAAGCTGCCGATCTGCTATACGGCAAGCATCCGCCGTGCGTGGTGTTTCACGCAGGCGGTCTTTTCCCCCACAACCTAGTCCCTGCCATGTTCACGAGACTCCGCGAAGACATCGCCACGATCCGCGAGCGCGATCCCGCCGCCCGCAGCGCCTGGGAAGTCCTCACGTGTTATCCCGGCCTGCACGCGCTCGTGCTGCACCGGCTCGCGCACGCCTGCTGGCAGGCTAAACGCCGCTGGCTCGCGCGTTTCATTTCGCAGATGGCGCGTTTCATGACCGGCATCGAAATCCATCCGGGCGCTACGCTGGGCCGTCGTGTGTTCATCGATCACGGCATGGGCGTCGTGATTGGCGAGACGGCGCAAGTCGGCGACGACTGCACGATCTACCAGGGCGTAACCCTTGGCGGCACGTCGCTCACGCGGGGGGCGAAGCGGCATCCCACGCTTGAACGCGGCGTAATCGTGGGCGCGGGGGCGAAGGTCCTCGGCGGCTTTACGATCGGCGCGGACGCGAAGATAGGTTCGAATGCCGTGGTCACGAGGCCGGTGCCGGCACGCGGTACGGCAGTGGGGAATCCCGCGCGGATCATCGTCCCGGCAGCGGCTGCCGTGGCAGCCACGGCGAGCGCATCGGCAAATGGCGCGTCGCGTGAGTTGAAAACCACGTCAGAAAAGAGCGGATTCTGCGCCTACGGCATCACGCCGAACGCGGATGATCCGGTATCGCTGGCGATTCACGGTCTGATCGATCACGCTGCCACGCAATCGAAGCGTATCGACGAAATCGTCGACGCGCTGGAGCGGCTCGGCACCAGTCTGGAAGGTTTGCAAGGCGCCGATGCGGCGCTGCTCGATCTGCGGCGCCTGTCGGCTGCGATTGCGGGAAAGGTGGAAGGGGCAGTGGCGGAGCGCTAGTCTAGCTAGGTCAATTCAGCGGCAACGCCCGAATTCCTTCCGCATCGATTCGCAGATAACCGCCACGGCGCTCGCCGTGGTCGAGATCCCAATCCGGCAATACCCAGCGCGTGCCGCCTGGCTCGCGATGCAGCGCCGGTCGATGCGTGTGCCCATGAATGATCGTGGCCGTTTTCGACACCTTGAATAACGCAGCGACGGCCTTCGGCGTCACGTCATACTTCGGCGAAACCGGACGCGAGCGGCCTTGCTCGCTCTTTGAGCGCATGTTTTCTGCAAGCGCCTGACGCCAGCGAAACGGCCACGCGAGAAACAGCATCTGCGCGACACGGTTGCGCGCAAAGCGCCGGAAAAATTGATAGCCGCGATCCGCGGTGCAGAGGCCGTCACCATGCGCGAGCACGATGCGCGTGCCGAATGCGGTGATCACAAACGGGTCGGGCAGCCAGATCGCGCCGGCCGCTTTCATGAAGCGCTTGCCGAGCAGAAAATCGCGATTGCCGTGCATGATGTAGAGCGCGATTCCGCGCTCCGACAACGTATGCAGCAACGCCGCCATGCGCGCGACGAACGGCTCGACGAGCATGTCGTCGCCGATCCAGTACTCGAACAGATCGCCGAGAATGAAAACCGAATCCGCCTGCTCGGCCGTGACGCGCACGAAGTGTTCGAACGCGGCGACCGTGTGCGGAATCGCCTCGCTCAGATGAATATCGGAGAGGAAAAAAAACGGGCGTGCGGCGTGCGGGCGTTTGCCCTCGCCAGGCACGCCCGCGGCGACGCTTCGCAGCGGCGTTTCTTGCAGCATTGAAGGTGCCTGATATCAGTTCAAACAGGTTAGCCCTGATCGGACGCTTAGTCGACGATCACTGCTTTTTCGATCACGACGTCGTCGGCCGGCACGTCCTGATGGAAGCCCTTCGAACCCGTCTTGACCTTCTTGATCTTCTCGACGATGTCCATGCCGTCGACCACCTTGCCGAACACCGCATAGCCCCAGCCCTGCGGCGTCGGCGACGAGTGGTTCAGGAAGTCGTTGTCGTTCACGTTGATGAAGAATTGCGCGGTTGCCGAGTGCGGGTCGTTCGTGCGAGCCATCGCGATCGAACCGTTGACATTCTTCAGGCCGTTGTTCGCTTCGTTGGTGATCGGCTCAGCCGTCGGCTTCTGCTTCATGCCGGGTTCGAAACCGCCGCCCTGGATCATGAAGCCGTCGATCACGCGGTGGAACACCGTGTTGTCGTAGTGACCGGCCTTCACGTAGTTGAGGAAGTTCTCAACCGACTTCGGCGCCTTTTCAGCGTCCAGTTCGAGTTTGATGACGCCGTGGTTTGTATGCAGTTCAACCATGATGGAATCCTTTGATGAACGGGGTGGGTAAAAGGCGCAGCCGTTCGTCACGAAGTGTGATGACGACGGGCCGCGCCGGGGGCGTAGATTGAGTTGCTTTCCTGTGCAGCGTGCCGGGTGCTGCTTCCTGTTCTATTGCTTACTTGCTGACCACCGTGGCCGATTCGATCACGATCGGTTTTTGCGGCACGTCGCTCATCGGGCCGCGAGTGGTGGTGGCCGTGCCTTCGATCTTCTTCACGACGTCCATGCCGCTCGTGACCTTGCCGAACACCGCGTAGCCGTTGCCGTCCGGATTCGGATAGTCGAGGCCGGCGTTATCCACCGTGTTGATGAAGAACTGCGCGGTGGCCGAATTCGGATCGCTGGTGCGCGCCATGGCGAGCGTGCCGGCGGCGTTCTTCAGACCGTTGCGGCTTTCAAGCGGAATCGGCGCGCGCGTGGGCTTCTCAGCGAAGCTCTGCGTATAACCGCCGCCCTGAATCATGAAGCCGCGAATCACGCGATGGAAAATCGTGCCGCTGTACTGGCCGGACTTCACATAGTCGAGGAAGTTGGCGACCGTTTTCGGCGCCTTCTCAGGATACAACTCGACGCGGATGTCGCCTTCCGTGGTCTTGAAGAGGACGGACGGATGCGCGGCCTGCGAACCGGACTGGGCAAAGGCGGGGGCGTTTGCGATCAGGGCGGCGCTGCCGAGCGCCAACATCAACCATTTCATGAAGATCCTCAGGGTTGGAAAAAACGTGTTGCCGAAAACGGTGACCGTGTTACTGCGACGGCGCCATGTAGGGCGGCATGGCGAGCGAGCCATTTGCGCCGCCGTACTGGAAGCTCGGCGTTTGTGTCATGTCCGCGGAGGAGCGCGCGGCGCTGGCCTCGGCAGGCGCCGCGGCTTTTTTCGCCGGCCCGGTGCTCTTGGGGGGCGAAACGATCTTCTGGATGTCGGCGATGCGCTGCGTGGTGGTGGCGCTCGCTTTACCGAGGCCTTGCGCGCGACGGTAAGCCGAGTCGGCCATGCGCAGATACAGGTCGCCGAGATTCTCGTACGCGAGACCGTAGGCCGGATTCACCTTGGTCGCGGTTTCGAGCGCGGCGCGTGCCTCCGTATAACGGCCGTGCTTTGCATAGAGCGCGGCCAGGTTGTTATACGGTTCGGGCAGTTCCGGATACAGCTGCGTGAGTTCGGTGAACGCGGTGATGGCTTCGTCGTCGCGATTCAGGTGGGCCAGCACCGTGGCGCGCTTGAACTTGGCTTGTGCGTCGTGCGGATTCGAGGCGATGCGCGCGTCGAGCTGGGTGAGCGAGGCTTCCCAGTTCTTCTGCGCAATCGACGCGTCGATTTCCGGCGTGTTGTCACGCACGGCGGGGCCCTGCGGCATGGTCGCGGCGCCTTTCTGCGCGTACGCGGGAGCACCCGGCAAGACCGTGAGGGCGACGGCGCAGAATGCCGTCGCGGCGAGGGTCGCAGCGCTGCGCGCGCGGCCGCTGGAAGGTTTCATAGGCTCGGGTCTGGATGTTATACTCCGACCCATTCTAACAAAAGGTCTGCGCGTTCCGTCGAACCGCAAACTGTCTTTTCGCCACTCGTGGTCGTCTCCGCCTTGAACGCAGCCTGACCGCCGCACCAGATGCACCGGTTTGCTGCTGTGCGTGTTTTAGTGCAAAGGTAGTGCAAAGCGGCAGTACAGAACGCACCCGCCGTCTTTTCGCGGGGCGCCTCATGCACGAAACAGCACGAAACACATTGCGGATTTCTTTCGGCCCACGCACCGTTCTCTATGGAATCACTGCGCATCTACAACACGCTCGCGCGTGACAAGCAAACTTTCGTGCCGCTGCAAGATGGCGTCGTGCGGATGTACGTCTGCGGGATGACCGTGTACGACTATTGTCACGTCGGTCATGCGCGGGTGATGGTCGTGTTCGACATCGTGCAGCGGTGGTTGCGCACGCTCGGTTACGACGTCACCTACGTGCGCAACATCACGGATATCGACGACAAGATCATCCGGCGCGCAGTGGAGAACGGCGAAACGATCAAATCGTTGACCGACCGCTTCATCAAGGCCCTGCATGAAGATGCGGACGCGCTCGGCATCGAGCGGCCCGATCTGGAACCGCGCGCCACCGATTTCATCCCGCAGATGCTCGGCATGATCGAGAAGCTCGAGGCGAACGGTTACGCCTATCAGGCGGCCGACGGCGACGTGAACTACGCGGTGCGCAAGTTCGTGGGCTACGGCAAGCTCTCGGGCAAGTCGCTCGAAGATCTCCGCGCCGGCGAACGCGTCGCCGCGAACGACGCGAAGCAGGACCCGCTCGACTTCGTGCTGTGGAAGCAGGCGAAGCCCGACGAACCAGCCGACACCGGCTGGGAGTCGAAGTACGGGCGCGGCCGCCCCGGCTGGCATATCGAATGCTCGGCAATGGGCTGCACGTTGCTCGGCGAGCATTTCGACATTCATGGCGGCGGTCAGGACCTGCAGTTTCCGCACCATGAGAACGAGATTGCGCAGAGCGAAGCTGCGACCGGACAAACCTTCGTCAATTACTGGATGCACAACGGCTACGTACAGATCGACAATGAGAAGATGTCGAAGTCGTTGAACAATTTCTTTACGATCCGCGAAGTATTGGCGCAGTACGATGCCGAGGTCGTACGTTTTTTCATCGCGCGCGCGCACTACCGCTCGCCGTTGAATTACAGCGACGTGCATATCGACGACGCCCGCAGTGCGCTGACGCGTTTATACACCGCGCTGAAAGACGTCACGCCTGATGGCGCGGAGCTCGACTGGAACGAAGCGCATGCGCAGCGTTTCCAGGCAGCAATGAACGACGACTTCAACACGCCGGTTGCAGTGTCGGTGTTGTTCGAGTTGGCAACAGAAGTGAACCGCACGCGCGACCCCGCGCTGGCCCGTCAATTGCGCTCGCTGGGCGCTGTGATCGGCTTGCTCGGCCGGGAGCCGCGTGCATACCTGCAGCAGGCTGCGGGCGCTGCCGCAGAAGGCGCGCTCGACGCCGCCGCGATCGAAGCGAAGATCGCCGCGCGCGTGGCCGCCAAGCAGGCGAAAGACTATGCAGCAGCAGACCGGATCCGGGCCGAATTGCTCGAGGCCGGCGTTGCACTTGAAGACAAACCCGGCGGGTTGACCGAGTGGCGGCGCGTGTGAGCGCACCTCGTACTTCCCTCTGATCGACTCGCCAGGCAGGAGGCAGGATGGCAACGGCCACGAAGACGCCGGCTAAACGAGCCACGTCTCAAACAAACGCTGCAACCGCGGTAAAGTCGACACGAACGTCGGCTCGTGCGGGCGGCAGCGCGGTAAAGAATGCATCATCGAAAGCCGCCGGGGCGGCGCCGAAGGCTGGCGTGCGTGCAGCGGCAACGACCGGAGCGGCGAAGAAGGCCACCGTCAAGCGCGCGCTGAACGGTTCGTCGGCGCACGCGCCTGTTTCGACACGCGCCAAAACGCCGCGTGCAAAAAGCAATGGCGCGTTGCCTGCCGAACTCGCCGGCGACGTGCAGGAACTCGCGCGCGTTACGCAAGACGGACACGAAGGCGAAGTCGTTCGCAAGACACGTGCGTCGTCGAGTGCGGGCGGCGAAGCAGCCGATGTTGCTGAACTCGCGGTGCCGGTGCAGATCGGCGGGCTCACGCCTGAAGTCACTCGTCCGGCGTATTGGGACAAGGCGTGCGCGGACCTCGTCAAGCGCGACCGTATCCTGAAGAAACTGATTCCGAAGTTTGGCCCGGTGCATCTGCTAAGCCGTGGCGATCCGTTCGTCACGCTCGCGCGTTCGGTGGTGGGGCAGCAGATCTCGGTCGCTTCCGCGCAGGCGGTCTGGGCGAAAGTCGAGGCAGCGTGCCCGAAGCTCGTGCCGCAGCAGTTCATCAAGCTTGGTCAGGACAAGCTGACCGCGTGCGGCTTGTCCAAACGCAAGGCCGAATACGTACTCGATCTCGCGCAGCACTTCGTGTCGGGCGCCTTGCACGTCGGCAAGTGGACCTCGATGGACGACGAAGCGGTGATCGCCGAACTCACGCAGATCCGCGGCATTGGCCGCTGGACCGCGGAAATGTTCCTGATCTTCAATCTGTCGCGCCCGGACGTCCTGCCGCTCGACGATCTCGGCCTGATCCGCGCGATCAGCGTCAATTACTTCAGCGGCGAACCGGTTACGCGCAGTGAAGCGCGTGAGGTCGCGGCAAACTGGGAGCCGTGGCGCACTGTCGCCACCTGGTATATGTGGCGTAGTCTCGATCCGTTGCCGGTCGACTACTGAAGAATAAGAAGCGATGCTGTTTCAAAAAACTATCGATTGTTAAAAATCGATAGTTGCGAGATGGTTTTGACATCGGCGAGCGCGGTTAGAATACGCGCTGCCGGTAAGTCCAAGGATTACAACCAATGAAGACCACCTTTCTGGATTTCGAACAGCCGATCGCTGAACTCGAAGCGAAGATCGAAGAATTGCGCTTCGTGCAGGACGATTCGGCCGTCGATATTTCGGAAGAGATCGAGCGGCTGTCCAAGAAGAGCCAACAGCTCACCAAAGATCTGTACGCGAACCTCACCCCGTGGCAGGTTTCGCAAATTGCCCGTCATCCCCAACGCCCGTACACGTTCGATTACGTGAACGAGCTGTTCACCGATTTCCACGAGCTGCACGGCGACCGCAACTACGCGGACGACCTGTCGATCGTCGGCGGCCTCGCGCGGTTCAACGGCCAGGCTTGCATGGTGATCGGCCATCAGAAGGGGCGTGACACGAAGGAGCGCGCGCTGCGCAACTTCGGCATGCCGCGTCCGGAAGGCTACCGCAAGGCCGAACGCCTGATGCGTCTCGCCGAGAAGTTCGGCTTGCCGATTTTCACGTTCATCGATACGCCGGGCGCCTACCCGGGCATCGGCGCGGAAGAGCGTGGTCAGTCGGAAGCGATCGGCCGCAATCTGTACGTGATGGCTGAACTGAAGACGCCGCTGATCGCCACGATCATCGGTGAAGGCGGTTCGGGCGGCGCGCTCGCGATTGCCGTCGGCGACAGCGTGCTGATGCTGCAGTTCTCGACCTATTCGGTGATTTCGCCGGAAGGGTGCGCGTCGATCCTGTGGAAGAGCGCTGCGAAAGCGCCGGAAGCTGCGGAAGCGCTCGGCTTGACCGCGCATCGTCTCAAGGCGCTTGGTCTGATCGACAAGATCGTCAACGAGCCGCTCGGCGGCGCGCATCGCGATCCGAAGGGCATGGCCGCCATGCTGCGCCGTGCACTCGCCGACTCGCTGCGCCAGTTCCAGGGCATGAGCATCAACGACCTGCGTCAACGCCGTTTCGAACGGTTGATGGCGTACGGCAAGTTCAAGGAAACGACGCCGGGTGCTTAAGCCCGCGCGCGTTTTCTTTCGTCCTTCAGCGCGTGACGCGCTAGCGACGTGACTCCCACCGCAGATTCGCACGCCGACCGCCTCGTTCTCGAGGCGGTCGGCGTTGCGCTGTCCGCCTTGCCTGCGAATGCGCGCATTGCGGTGGCGTTCAGCGGCGGCGTCGATTCGAGTGTGTTGCTCGATGCTGTGGTGCGTGTCGCGGGGGCGTCGCGTTGTGTTGCGCTGCATGTGCATCACGGCCTCAGTGCGCATGCCGACGAGTGGCTCGCGCATTGCGACGCTTTTGCGCGGGAACGCGGCGTTGAATTCGCGGCACAGCGTGTCGACGTGCCGCGTGACGCGGGCGTGAGTGTCGAGGCCGCGGCGCGCGATGCGCGTTACCGCGCACTGGACGCCATGTGCGCAACACGCGGCGTTCGCACGTTATGGCTCGCGCAACATGCGGACGATCAGGCGGAGACGGTGCTGTTGCAACTGCTGCGCGGCGCGGGTCTCGCGGGACTTGCGGCGATGGCGCCGGAGTACTTGCCGGCAGGCGCTTCCGCGGTGCGCGTGAGGCCCTTGCTGCATCTGTTGCGTGCGCAACTCGAGCAGTATGCGAGTGCCCGGAGTCTACGCTGGATCGACGACGAATCGAACGCGGATACACGTTACGCGCGCAACGCGTTGCGTCACGAGGTGACACCGGCGCTGGCCGTTCACTTCCCTGGTTTTCGCGACGCACTCGCGCGCACGGCGGCGCATGCGGCATCGGCACAGCGTCTGCTCGACGATCTCGCGCGCATCGATCTGAACGAAGCCGTGCGCGATGACGGCCGTGCGCTATCCCATGACGCGCTGCTCGCCCTCGACGACGATCGCGCGCTCAACCTGCTGCGCTACTGGATGCGCACGTTGGGTCTCGTTGCGGCATCGACTGCACGTCTCACCGATGCTTTGCGGCAGTTGCGCGAAGTTGGGCAAGCAGGCGAGGGCCATAGCCTGCGCATCGATCATGCGGGGCAGGCGTTGCGTAGTTATCGCGGTCTGATCTACTGGGAAGCGGGTGATGGCAGCGAACCCGCCGACGAAACCGCGCTCGCTGCGCGCGCAGTGAGCGAACTCGCATGGCAGGGCGAAGCGATCTGGCGTTTGCCGCAATGGCGGGGCACTTTTGTGTTTGTCGCCGTCGCTTCTAATGTCGATTCAGCTGCCGATGGCGATACCTCCCGCAGCGTCAATGCAGCGCCAGCCGATCACGATACGCTTCCCGTCAGCGTGCTACGCCGGGCCTTGCTAAGCGCGCGTTCGCGCAGCGGCGGCGAACGGATGCGCATGAGCGCCGCACCGGGCAGCCCGAGCCGCACGCTGAAAAACCTGTTCCAGGAGCGCGGCATTCCGGCATGGAAGCGCGACGTGCCGCTCCTTTACGTCGGCGGCGATTTGCTGTTCGTGCCCTTGCTCGGCCTGAACCGCGCGGCGTTGCCCGAACCGGCCGATGCCGCCGGCCAACGCGTCCGGATCATCTGGCGCGACGATCTGCTGATCGCCTGACCGGCCGGTCGGGCACACGGCTTACCCATCCGGTGAATCCTTGAAAAAGGGCGCAAAACCGCACCGGATAAGCCTTTTCAGCCGCGAATAAGGGCCATTCGACGGCCATTTCGGCTTGTCTTTTTGCGCTCGATCGGGTAATTTAGCTTGTTTGCCCGACCCGATTTCGCCGTCGCTTTTGCGGTTTCCGTGCGTGATCCGTCGTTTCCGGTAAGTCACTAGCGATCATTCCCGGGCAAATCCGCGCGTGTTACACGCGCGCTGCATCTACGCCGCCACACACTTTGCCGTCGTTCACAAGACGTTGCGCTCCTGTGCTTTTGTGCGGTCGTCTCCAGCGCGCCAGCGCGTTTTCTCCTCCAGTTCAGAACGACAATGGCACTCATCGTACATAAATACGGCGGCACCTCGATGGGCTCGGTCGAGCGCATCAAGAACGTCGCCAAGCGCGTCGCGAAATGGCACAAGGCCGGCCACAAGATGGTCGTCGTGCCGTCGGCAATGTCCGGCGAAACCAACCGCCTGCTCGGTCTCGCGAAAGAAATCACGAGCCAGCCGAGCCCGCGCGAACTCGACATGATTGCCGCCACCGGCGAGCAGGTCAGCTCGGGGCTGCTGGCCATCGCGCTGCAGGAAGCCGGCGTCGACGCGGTCAGCTATGCCGGCTGGCAAGTGCCGGTCAAAACGGATAGCGCATTCACGAAAGCGCGCATCAGCGAAATCGACGGCGAGCGCGTGCTGCGCGATCTCGAAGCGGGCAAAGTAGTGGTGATCACCGGCTTCCAGGGTATCGACCCTGACGGCCACATCACCACGCTCGGCCGCGGTGGTTCGGATACGTCGGCTGTTGCAGTCGCTGCCGCATTGAAGGCCGACGAGTGCCTGATTTACACGGACGTCGATGGCGTCTACACGACCGACCCGCGCGTGGTGGATGGTGCACGCCGCCTCGATCGCGTGACGTTCGAAGAAATGCTGGAAATGGCAAGCCTGGGTTCCAAGGTGCTGCAGATCCGCTCGGTGGAATTCGCCGGCAAATATCAGGTCAAGACGCGCGTGCTGTCGAGCCTGACCGATCCGCTGATCCCGCTCGACACTGAAATGAAGTCGGGCACCCTGATTACTTTTGAAGAAGACGAGACCATGGAAAAAGCAGTCATCTCAGGCATCGCGTTTCAGCGCGACGAAGCTCGTATCGCCGTGATGGGTGTACCCGACAAGCCGGGCATCGCATATCAGATTCTCGGCCCGGTGGCGGACGCGAATATCGACGTCGACATGATCATCCAGAACCAGAGCGTCGAAGGCAAAACGGCCTTCACGTTCACGGTCGGCCGCGGCGATTATCAGCGCGCCATGGACATCCTCACCGGCCAGGTGAAGGGTCATGTTCAGGCCGAGCAGGTGCTGGGCGATCCGAAGGTGTCGAAGGTCTCGGTGGTCGGCGTCGGCATGCGTTCGCATGTGGGTATTGCGAGCACGATGTTCCGCACGTTGTCGGAAGAGGGCATCAACATTCAGATGATCTCGACCTCCGAAATCAAGATTTCGGTGCTGATCGACGAGAAGTACATGGAGCTCGCCGTGCGCGCGCTGCATAAGGCTTTCGAACTGGATCAGGCGTAATTTGCTGCATGGGGTGGGGCGCCGAGTTGGACGAACAGCGCGCCTCGTCTTCGCCTCGTCTTTTTTGCATGGCCGTATGCGCGGCTCATGTGACGCAGGTAATGTCATTAGTTGCGTCGTCGGTGACAAAACTGGCACAAAAAATGTACGGTAGACATTGACCTTCGCGGTTCGGCCCGCTATTATCTTGGCTTCGTTGCGCTGACTCCCTGCGCAACCGAAAGTTTGGGAGACGTGGCCGAGAGGTCGAAGGCACTCCCCTGCTAAGGGAGCATCTGGGCCAAAACCTGGATCGAGGGTTCGAATCCCTCCGTCTCCGCCAGTGATTGGCGGCGAAACCCCGTAAGTTCTAGGACTTACGGGGTTTTTGTTTTTAGCGGACTCGCAAATCAACTATCAAACGCGAGCGACCAAGCGAAGCGGTTTCCCAGTGAATCTCCATGGACCTCCATGGGTTCCAGTGGCAAGGATACCCCAAGCGGTGGGCGGGTACCCGGCAACGAAAAACCATCCGCCTGAGCGGATCGGTGTCGTCGGCTTGAGCCGTTTGGCGCTTTCGGATATGCCACCGTGTTGTTCGCTAGTTCAGGTTCAGGGCGCCCCGATGAGGCGCCTACGTTGCCGCGAGGGGGGACTTCGTGGGATCGAAGGCCATGATGGGTTCAGGCGGCTCAATGCAGGCAAACGGAATTTCGGTGATTACCAGGCGAACCCGCTTCTGTCGCTGATTGTGAACCAGGAATCGTTGCTTTGACGGATTCGGTTTTACCTTGCCGCTTTGCTTGCCTACCTTCGTCGGGAAGACCCGAGACATCGAAGGGATCACCAGTTCAAAGAATTGATCCGGGCCTTGCGCATGCTTGTCGATGTACGCAGATGCCTTGTAAAGAATCCACTCTATCTGCTGTCTGCTCAGGGAACGGATCTTTGACTTGCATTGAATAAAACGGGTCTCCAATCCCCTGCGAGCGACCAGATCCACTCCCTGGTCGTAGAAACCAAGTGTTGCGCCGCGATACTTGACCAGATAACCCTCGGCTTCGAAATGAAGCCCGACGAGTCGTTCATAAACGGCCCCGAAATCCGAGGGAGTCAGTTCCCCGGCACCGATCGTATCGATCAGCTGGCCGGCGGTATTGAATACTTCGACCGCGTGTCCTGGCGTAACGTGTGGAATGCCTGCCATCAGTCTGCGATTCAAACCCTTCATAACGTTCCCTATGAGGCATGTCCGCGCTGTGCCAAGATAACGTCGGAAAGAGTAACTGCCGATGCGGTTTGGTTGGGTGCTAGAAACCGCCCGGCAAATTTCAGCGCGCTTCATCAAAATGCGCTGATGCGCTGCACGATTGAGTCCGACCGACGTCATGTCGTCGACATAGAATAACGCTGTCGCAGATTAATTGGCCGCTGGATTGTCCCGATTCCGCAGCATTGGGGGACGTTAAAACAGGACAGCTGGTGCACTCGGATAGCGTCGACGGCTGTCGAGCAATCCGACTGGCCTGCTATTCAGGCCTTAAGGAAAAAATGCCGCAAGGCTTTTGCGGTGACTTCGGGGGATAAGGAAATGGGCACTGCGCGGCAGGACTACGTCCGCTTCTTACGCTGGCTTCACGATCCGCAGCGCGATGTCGGCGAGCCAGCAAAGCGTTTCGCCAATATGGTCCTAGGCCATTTTGACGAAATCGCCGCCACGTTCCGGCAGCGGAATGCGCGGTCGGCAACCTTGGCCCGTCTTGCCCGCCTGAACCTCGCGATGAACCCCGATGTACTTCCGGACATTGACGCGCCCGTGGCGGCAGGAGAGTGGCCATGGAGGCGATTCAAGGAGTTGACCGTCGGTCCGTTTCGAGGCTTTCGGCGCGAGGAACGGTTTGACCTCCGCAAACGGGTGATCTTGTTCTATGGACCGAATGGTAGCGGGAAGACCAGCCTCTGCGAGGCGCTGGAGCGGGGCCTACTGGGTTCGGTCGAGGAAGCGGAACTCAAGCGAATCGACGAACGACGCTATCTGACGAATATCCACGCAGGCAACTTTGTCGAGCCGCGCCTCGTCGCGACGACGGCGAATGGCGACGACGTCCCGGTGGTCGGCGACGCCGACCTCTATCGGTTCAGTTTCATCGAGAAAAACCGGATTGATGCGTTTTCGCGGATGGCTGCACGGCCTCCGGCGCAACGCACTGAGCTTATCGCCGCGTTGTTTGGCATGGACAAGTTCAACGACTTTGTCGGCCATTTCAACGAGCAGATGGATGCCGAACTCGTGCTTCGAAACGACAAACAGGCGGCGTTGCAGCTCAAGCGCGAAAGCATTGCCCGCGACCAGGCAACCGCCCGTGACGAGGCCCAGACGTTGGCCTTGCATGATGAAGAAGATGCTGTCTACGCGGCGGGCTACGCAGCCGGGACGACTTATGTGCACCTGAAGGCAATCATTGGCACGCCGGAGGTGCCGGGTCGGCTGCAGGAGCTCAACCAGCTTCTGGATGCGGTTCCGGCAAGCGTCATCGGGCTTACCCGAGAAATCTTGACCCATGCCTATGAAGTGATCGATGCGCGTGCCGGGGAACTGCGTCAGATAACCCAGGAACTGACGCGGCGAAGCAGTCAGGTGTCCTTTAAGGACCTGTACACGGCCGTCACTGCATTGCAGGCCGGTGAAGGCGATCATTGCCCGGCATGCGACACACCGCTTGCCCAGGTCGTGCACGACCCGTACGAAAAAGCGCGTGCCGGTCTGGGCGAGCTCCGCGACCTAGCTGACCTGCAGGAGCGGCAGGCGACAACGAAGGAATCACTGGATGCGGCGTCACGGGAGCTTCGAGAGCATCTAAGCCAGATATCTCTTTACCTTGCTGGGCAGGATCGCACCCAATCGGAGGTAGGGCAGTATCTTGCTCGGCTCCCGAGGCAACCCCAAGGCGACACATGGTGGACGGAGATCTACGCGCCGGCCGCCATCAACGAAGGCATCGCTCCATCACTGGAGCAGATCGCAGCCGTCGGGGACGAAATGGAACAGCGTGACGTGGCGGCGCGTGCGCAGATCGACGAGCGTGCCGCACGAGTGCGGGAGCGGGATGGGCTCCTGGAATGCCAGCGCCATGTCGAAGCGCGTGATTTGCAGCGAAAGATCATCGTGGACGCGGCCACCGAAGCACGCACCCGGATTGAACAGTTCGAGGTGGAAAACGCCGCGCTCATCACGGAGGCGGATCAGGAGCGGCGGGACATCGAACGGGACGAGCCTATCAAAGCCGCTTACGATGATTTTCTCAGGCAACTGCGGGGCTTTCGCGATCAGCTGCCGGGCTTGTTGATTGCCGGCCTCAACGACCTGACGATGGCGCTGTACAACGAGTTCAATCATCTCGATCACGATGATGACAAGCTCGCGGCCTTGTACCTGCCCTTGACGGGCGAACAGCGTATCGAGATTGCGTTTCAGGGCGCACCGGAACAGCGCGTTGACGCGCTCGTCGTTCTCAGCGAAGGGCATATACGCTGCCTCGGTCTCGCGATCCTGCTGGCGAAAAGCATCCATATTGGCAGTCCGGTTGTTATCTTCGACGATGCAATCAACGCGATCGACCACGATCACCGTAATGGCATACGGCAAACCATCTTCGATGGCGACCGTTTCATGGAGTCGCAGATCCTGGTCACCTGCCACAGCCCGGAGTTCATCAAGGATATCCAGAACAGCCTGCCGCACGACCGACGCGCAGACTGCCAGGAATACCTGCTGATGTATCACGATGGTGATCATCATCCGCGCGTTCGTCCGGACGCGGGTAGTGGCAATTACCTCAGACGCGCACAGGAAGCGCTGGATCGTTTCGATCCGCGTGATGCACTATCGTATGCGCGCAAAGCCCTTGAAATGCTCGCAAAGAAAAGCTGGAAATGGCTGAAGTCACACGATGTGGGTGAGCTGACGCTGCTGGTGGACGGACCGGGCAACGAACCGACGTTGCGAGCGTTGTGCGAGGGCCTTCGGAAGAAGCTGCGGGAAACGCCGACTTTTGCACACCCGAGCAAGGAGCCACTGCTCCTTTCGGTAGCGACGATTCTCGGCATTCCCTCGAACCTGATCTGGACGTACCTCAACAAGGGGACCCATGAAGAAGCGGATCGGGACGACTTCGACCGGGAGCAGGTGGGATTGATCATACGCAGCCTGGAACAGATCGATCGGCTGGAGCTTCGGCCAGGTCGCTGATCGACATCACATCAGGCAAGCGAACTATTGCAAAGGGGCCGGATGTCACGTGTCTTGTTAGCGTTGGCACAGCCAGCCGGATGGCCGCACGAACTGCGCGAGTATCTCGATGTGCATTGCGATCTGTTTGTGAAATGGCAGGCGGGCACAGGTGAGGTACGAACTGCCACCTATGACGCGGCCATCTATGGGCTGATCGATCTGTTGCAGGCCTATGCGATGGTTGGCTGGCATTGCACCAGGCTCACGGAAGATGAGATCGCGCATGTCCAGCACGGCGGCATGCAGTTGCCTGACGGAGCCATGCTTCGCCGGCGCGTCGAACGTCTCATGCAAGCGGGCTCACTGACGAAAGACATCGCTTTGCAGTTACTCCAAACGAATCAGGCCGACGATAGCAACCGGGCCGGCATGATCTGGTTTTGCTTCTTCTCACCACGTCTCGCTGGCGAAAGCGGTATTGGGCGCTTCTTTCGTCATTGGGGTGGCGAGGCGCTCTATAACTCTCACGAAAGCGATCCGCAGATGTCGTCGGTTCTTCAGCGCATTGGCGTCCCATGTCTCGTGGAGGCAGAAGTTCCTATTGTGTCGATCGGCAGACACGGAGGACTCGCCTTCAAGGTGGTGCGCAGTTTTCTGATGAACCGAGGTCTTCCTATCTCGGAACGTACGGAACACGAGGATCGTATCCGGCGACCATTGGAGGCCGATTGTGTACGTCGTGTAATTCGTTTTTCCGAGCGAGATTTCTCGGATCTGACGGGTTGCACGGGTTGGCACTCGCCCCTGTGTTGACCGTCATGGAAATGATGCCCTCACCGTCACGCAAGAACTTGGATGATGAAGCGGCACGATAGAATCGCGACCTGATCTTGCCGTCGTTGGGGGCGGCCTAATCTTGAGGCATATGCGGATGTCATCGGAACTGGTAATGGATGGATCAGTGCAGGCGCTGACACCTGAAGCATTGATTCGCCTGCTGCGCGTGGCGGGGCCTTCCGGCGCCGTCACCGTGAAGGGCGTCGTCACCCGAGTGACGTACTGGCCATCTGACGAGGCACCTAAACACTGCTATGGCGTGCTGACGCTCGGCGCCGCGTCAATCAAGTTCCGGATTCCACCGGAAGCCGGTGTGCGGCTCGATGAGCCGGTCGTGCTGCACGGCACGCTGGAGATTGCACCGACCAACGAAGGCAAGGCCACTCACGAGGTCAAACTTGTGGGAGATGTGCTGGGGACATGGCTGCCGCGCAAGCCCGAAGGGCACGACGGGCCGCTGCCCGTACGTGAGGCGCCGCCCCGATCGCTCGGTGATTTCATCGCGCAGCAACACGACGTCGCGCGGCTTGGTTTCCTGGTGACGGAGACCGCCTGGAATGATCTCCTGATGACGTCACAGTTGAATGACCTACGTCAATGCCCCCAGCGGCGGACCAATTTTACACGGGCAGATATTTTCATCGGTGATTTGAAGTCACTGTGCGAAACAGAGGGCGTTTACGGCATCGTTGTCGCTCGAGGCGGCGGCGACGCACTCGACACGATAGGCGGTTCATTGCCCGTGCTGAAGGCACTCATCGGAACCGGATTGCCTTTTTACGTGGCGATGGGGCACGCGAACGATATGCTACTGGTCGATAAATATGCGGACCAGACCTTTGCAACGCCGTCGAGCCTGGGCCACGCTCTCGCCGTGGCCTGTCACGCACTTGAGGAGCGCCGGGCTCTGGATTTGCAGCATCGACAGCTCGCGCAACGCAACAAGCAACTGGAACAGGATGCGGTCGCCTTGCGCGAGAAGATTGCAGGCCAGGTGGCCCCCGTTCCTGTGGCAAAGAATACGCTCGGATGGCGCGACGTACTGATCGGAGTGCTTCTGTTGCTCTTCGCCGCGGTGGTCTGGCACGCGACCCATTGAGATAGAGGACGGCCAGAATATGCTTTTCGATACCCTTGATCGGCAGTTGGATCATGGAAAGAGGCCGGATCAGGGGGATTTCGAATACCTGAACCTTTCGGGGCGGCCGGAGGCCGCTCGCGTTCGTGACTTCATTGAAGCATGTTTGCGTAGTTATCCAGCCGAACATCGTCCCGAAATCGTCGCTCGCCTTAAGGCCTCTGATCTTCAGTTTGCGTCAGCAACGTTTGAGCTCTTTCTGAATCGATTATTTTCGCTACTGAACTGGACTGTCACGGTTCATCCCGAGTTGCCAAACGGCAGCCCTAAGCGTCCAGATTTTCTTGTGCATACACCCGAAGGTGGTGCGTTCTACTTGGAGGCCACACTGGTTCGCCAATTCAGCGAGCAAGAGCAGGCTGTTGAGCGGCGCAAGAATGAGGTAATTCGCGCGATTGACGACATCCCATCGCCGGATTTTCTCCTCGATGTATACCTCTCGGGTTCTCCTCGATCCACGGTCCCACGCCGAAACCTTCGGCGTGGCCTTCGCCGTTGGATCGCATCGCTCGACTATGACATAGCGTTCGAGCAATACCGGAACCGTGAACGGTTGCCCGAATACGACTACGAGCATGACGGCTGGAAGATTCGATTCAAGCCAATTCCACGTGGCCCTGAACGTCGAGGAAGCGGGCGCCGTGCAATCGGGGCCTTCGGAGGCGGAGTGCGACCAGTTAAAGTTCTACCAGGTATTCGTGACGCAGCAAAGTCGAAAGGCGGCCGTTACGGCGAACTGGATCTGCCTTTGATTGTGGCGATCAATGTGGAGGACCGCCAGGTAGATACATCGGTTGAGCGGGACGCCCTGTTTGGTCAACTTGAGCTGGTGTTTGATCGCGAAGACCCCAATGCGGAGCATCGTGCTAGACGATGCCGCGACGGTGTCTGGTTCGGGCCACACGGGCCGCAGTACACACGTTTAAGCGGTGTCTGGATGTTTAGAAGGTTTGACGTCTGGCACTTCGTGTCCCGCAGTTCGCACCTGCTCTACCTTAATCCTGACGCGCTCCACCCTCTCGGTGAAGAGACCTACGTCTTGCCACATGCAATTGTTGAGCAAGGCAAACTTTCCGAGCGAGACGGCCTGTCGTTCGAGGTATTCGACTTGCCGGAGAGTTGGCCTGAGGACGCAACGGACGGAGGCGAGCGTGGGTAGTCAAGCGATAGCGGATATCGACTTCCTCTCGTATCCAGACGATGGCGACTTACTGCGTGCCTTGGGTGCCATAACGTACGAGGCGGCTCACTTCGAGCGTTTAATCGAAAACTTCCTGCGCGGTATGACCGCGCTCATCCCGTCGCTAGTTTTCAGCAGAAAGGTGGAGCGCGCACCGATCGTCGACAGGCTGGGCTATTGTGCGAAATGGATAACAACTTGCTACGGCGGTCGGCCCGATTTGGAGATTCATACCGCCAGGTTCGAGAGCTTCATCGAATTGATAGGCCGGCGGAATGCCGCCGTGCACGGCGCGCTCTTTCAGGAGATAGGGAATCCGGTCATGCGTTATCGGACGAAGCATGTGCTGGAAGATCAGGCCACGTCATCGGCCGATATGTACGCGCTGGCAATGGAGTTTAAGGTAGCGAATATGTACGTGGGCACGGAGGCATGGCTTTTTCTGCACACGTCGTCGCCATCGGATCAAACCTGAATGTCTCGCGCCGGAATTCTTTGAATCGCGAGTCGAAGCAGGAACGTGCGTTACGGCTTGATCGATGTCACAGCGCAGAGCGACTGCGTGTATGGTCGATCCACCGCCGAACCATCCGTCGGCGGGGTAGGCACCATCGTGATCCCGCCTGCGACGCGATCGATCGCGTAGGGTTTATGACGTAGCCTGTCCACTCGCAGTGTCGTGGTGCTAGCCTGCTCGCGATGATGCTGCATGATTGCGTCGCGCACGGATGCCGTCGAAGGCGTTTCAAGCCGGTCAGCAACGCTCAGTATTCCGCCCGCGCGCAGTACGATTTTGGCCAGATCGTAGACCTCATTCTGCACCAGCACACGATGGACCCCGTTTTCGGTGATACCCCGCGCGGTCGCGACGGCGCTGTGTCCACGGTACGTGTGCGTTCCGATCATCCAGCAGACCAACGCATCGAATCGCGGTTGCGTACTTAGCCACGCGACCAGCTTCGTATCCTGCAATACGTCGCCTTCGATGAGCGTGTAGTCGACGTTGGCTAGTACGCCGATATCTGCATACTCGGTTTCGTACGTAAAGCCTTGCGCCGGCCCCAACGCCTTCGGCGTGCCGCGCGAGACGACCTGCACGCGATAGCCGTTTTGCTCCAGCCGGTTTCGCGTGGCCTCGATGCAATGCGGGTTCTCTTCGATGGCGGTTATCTTGTGGCCTAAGGCGAGTAATGCCTGGGTTGAGTGACCTGCACCACAGCCTATTTCAAGCACGCGTGTATCCGTCAAGGTCAAGCGCGAGCCAGGCATAGTCACCTTCCTGCTGATGGGCGGCGGCGCTAATTTCCCATCGCTTCGCGTACTCTCGCCGCGCCGTGTCCAGTGCCTGAAGTTGGGCGATTTCGTGATCGCCCAGATTATTGTTCGTGCCCATTGCAGCCCCGATGAAAGTGATGGTCCCATCCGATGACCGCAGGTCAAGTGCACCGAGAAAAGCGGTCATCGGATCAAGCCAGTATGATAACTGGGCAACGGGGAATGATTATCCGCAGCGCCCGGTTTCCTGACCGCTCGGCACCGCGCAATATGGAATGGCCCAGACGAAATCGGTCTGAATTGCGACGGGCACGTTGCGCAGCCAGAACCAGCTGGGGTTTGGCGCACCGTTCGGGCTGCACGGCGCACCCGTGGGGCAGGCGGCGACGGGCGCCGGATCAAGCGAGCCGTCCTCGGAGGTCTTCAGTCCATCCTTGCCGAACGCGGCGCGCGCATGACACGTCATGCACGAAGCCGTATTGACCATGCCTTTCTCGGGGATGGTGTTGCCGAGCAGGATGGGTTGCCCCGTGCTGTCCGTGAAATCCATCTGCGATCCCTTCAGGCAGTAGTGTTGCCATGCCTCGTCAAGGCCGGCCTTCGCGAAGATCGTGCGCAGGGCCGGCGACTTGCGGCAGGCTGGATACCGCTGACCCAGGGCGGACAAGGGCGCTACCTCTGGCAGCGCAGCGCCGAAACTGTCATGGCAGCCGATGTAGTCGCAGCGGCCCGCGTTATCTTCGTGCTCGAACGTTGCCCAGGTCCAGTTCGGAATCAGCTTGGTGGTGATATGCATCGAGGCCAGTGCGTAGCGCTTGCCGTCCGCGCCCACGCTGATGTGATAGCGGTTCGCGTCCACACCGGGGCTGTCGGCCGGAATCCAGTCGCCCTTTACTTCGATTGAGTCCAGTGGGAACACGATCGGTTTGCCGGCAGCAAAGGCTGCGGCGAGACCTTCCTGCGTATAAAGCTGATGGTTGACAATGAAATCAAATGTGGAGCGGTTGCGCCGGACCTCTTCGAGGTTCTGGGCCGAGACCAGTGGATGAGCTCCTGGCATCGCCTCCAGACGTCGGGCCTGCTCGGCCTGCAACACGGCGACATGGGGGTGCATCACGCCAGCATCACTCGGCCACTGCGGATGGCGGTTGAACGTGTCGTGATCGGAGGCCCAGTGCTCAAAGCGACTGCGATGACTATCGCGGCCGTCAGTTGGCGTCGCCACATAAGTAAATAGCAGCCAGGACGTTTCGTCCGGTGCGTTCAGTGCGGACAGGTGATTGGCTTGGAGCAGGTCGTCCAGCGGACTGCTGGGGTGGCTACGATCAGCGTTTTCCTGCTGCGCGGCTGCGGTGCCGGTCAACAGAAGCAGTGCCAGTATCAGGGTTTGGAAGCGGTTGCGTGGGATCATGGCGTCACGTCCAGGGGTTGGGTGGCAGGACCGTTGAGTACCTCACCAGTGGCGAGATCGAAGCGCGAGAAATGCAGCGGACAGGTAATGACACAGCGCCCCTTGGCATCGCGCGTCAACGACGCGTATTTCAGGAGTGCCTTGCGATGTGGGCATTCGGCAGTGACCAGGAAACTCTCCTCGCCGACGTCGATACGGATGCGCTCGGTCATGCGGTACTCCGGTCCTGACGGGCCAGCGCGATGGCAGCTTCGAACGCCTGGTTCGCCGTGGCGTGGGCCAGGCGCACGCCCTGCCAAGCCCGGGCGTAGTCGAACGGCTGGCTGCGCGCGGTCTCGCGGATCGCCATCAGGGCGCTGCGCGCATGGAACACATCGATATGCACGTGTTCGCTGTAGTAATGATGCGCGGTGATCTTCAGCCGTTGGCAGGCGGAAACATAGGGAGCGAACAGGGTGGGCACGACGCCTTCGAACCAGGCGAGCGCGCCGAGAAAATACTCCACGTGTGCCGCCCGCTTGGTCATCCAGTGAAAGACGTTGACGAACTCGAACACGGGGTCGAGTGCCAAGGCCACGAAGTGTTCAAGTACGACGGGCGAGCCGAGTTCCTGCAACAGATCGCAGTAGAGCTGCGAATGGGCCATCTCGATGTTCCCGCAACCGAACTCATCGAGCAGGATGCGTTGTACCGCCATCTGCGCGCGCAGCGGGAGCCGCGGCAGGATGGCGAGGAATGCAAGTGCCTCGGTCAATCCGTCGATGGCGAACTGTTCCACGATGACCTGAAATTGTCGACGGGTCGCCTCGTGTGCCAGGAACGTCACGCTTTCATTCGGCGCACTGGCATCGCTGTCGATCAGCCCCGCCAGTGCGGTCTGGAAATCACGGTAGGAATTGACCGGTCGCGGATCGCACGACGCGCCGATAAGGGCGTCGATCCAAGGTGATTCGTAGGCGACGAGCGAGTCATAGGTGGGTGGATCGAGGCACGCGCCATTCCACTGGAAAAGGTGGCGCTGCGACCATAAAGGGGCGAAGCCTTGGACTGCTTCCATGGCGGCCTCCTTAGGCGCACGCCGTGGTGGCAGTGAGCGGCGTGGATAGCACGCCCCGGCGGTACAGTTCGGCTTTGATGCCGGCGTACCAGTCGTCGTCGAAGAGGCCATACCGGTTGCAATACGTCATGATCCGGCTTTGTCCGGCCGGTGTCGGCGATCGCCACATCTCGGCG
Organism: Paraburkholderia aspalathi; assembly: GCF_900116445.1. Classification (GTDB taxonomy): domain Bacteria; phylum Pseudomonadota; class Gammaproteobacteria; order Burkholderiales; family Burkholderiaceae; genus Paraburkholderia; species Paraburkholderia aspalathi. Next base: position 341,606 of record NZ_FPBH01000003.1, on the reverse strand, counting down.
CAGACGCCGATCTCGAGATTGGCTAACGCAACGGCCAGTCCATGGGCGCCTGGCGCCTTCCAGAGTAGATCCTCCCAACCTTGCAGGATGCCGCAGGGCAGCCCACGCGCATTCAATGCCTGGACGATCTCTGGCCGGCGACTCGATTCCTTGAGGCCGAGTACGCGCGGAAGGCGGCCGATGGTGCTCAGCGCATCGACCAGCATCTCGGCGTCGCCTTCGGTACCCAGGTGATACAGAAACAGCGGCAGCGGCGACCGCTCCAGTACGAGTTCGAGATGCGCCTGCGCGGACGCCGTGGCGTCGCCGCCCAGCGGCGGGATCACCACGGTCATACCGGCGGCACCTTCCTGCGTCGCGAACTCGATGCGCGAAAATAATTCGTCATCGCTCAGGACGATCGCGCCCGGATACACCGGCAGTCCTTCGGCGTGATGGACGGTGTAACGAACCATTTCCTCCCACTGGATTCGGCTTAGCTGGCCGCCTTCGCCGGAACTGAGCGTCGGCAACAGCGCCGTAGCATCGCCTCGCAGGCTGTCGATGAGCCGGCGCACGCTGTCCTCGCATACCGAACCGTCCTCGCGCAGCGGCGTGACCAGCGGTGCCATGATGCCTTCGATCCGGTTGTTCATTCACGCAACTCCGATAGAGGGACGCGCAGGGCCAGCGAGGCCCGGTAAAGCGCCTCGGCGGGTGGCGGAAAAGTAAGCTCATGGCCCGTTGGTGGTGGCGAGGCCGCGATCTGCAGGTGCCGTATCAGGTGCGGCCGCAGGGTGTAGAGTCGACCGCCGCTGGTATGGACCTGGCTGCACAGCAGGCGATCGCTGGCGGGCAATCCGGTCAGGTCTTCGTCATGTTGTGCCCGATGCAGTTGCTCATCGCTGTAGGGGCGCCGCTGGATGGCGACGATGCTGTGGAGCAGATCCATGAACGGGTAATAGACATCCTGCAGTTCGCGGGCGTAGCGCCAGATCACGTTGTCGCAAAACCCCACCTGCTCGAGGCTGGTCGACAATGAGCGATCCATCCGTGACGCGAAGAAGTTCTTGCAGGCCACCCGCGCCATTTCGTCGTCGCTGTTCATTCCAAGAAAGACCGAGGCATCGAAGAACTCGATCACGCGTGGGGTGTTCTCAGAGGGCATCGAGGGTCTCTTTCAGTTTGTCGATCGAGGCGCGGAACCGGGCCGGGTCGCGGGCGAGGGCGATGCGTATGAAGCGTTCGCCCACACGGGGGCGACTCCAGAAAAAATAGGTGCCGGGCAACACATACACGTCGTTGCCATAGGCCAGCTCGCGCAGCGTCGTGGCCGTCAGCTCCGGCGACTTGATCTCCAGCCACGCCACGCTCACGGGGACCTCGGGCTCGATCAGCCCTAGCCGCGACCCGGACAGGGTGTGGCGAAGGTAGGTGCGATTCTCGTCCAGCACCGACTTGATCGACGTGAAATCGTCCGCCTTCGAGTCGTCCAGGTAGGCGCTCAGCATGTTGAGGATGAACGGGGAGACGTTCAGCAGGATGCTGGTCTGGATGCAGTAGACCTCCGCGTGCAAATCGCTGCTACAGGTCAGCAGGGCGCACTTCGCGTCCTGTACCGGCCACGTCTTGCCGGTGTCTTCAATCACCAGATAGCTGATGCCCGATGCCTCCAGGCGTTGGTAAATGTCCAGCCGGCCGAGTTGCGGGTCCATCAGGGCGAAGGAGGCAAAGCACAGATCGATCATCAGAATCTTGTGATGGTCTCTGCAGTAGCGGATGAGTTCGTCGAACGTTTCGCCGCCCCGGGTCAGCAGGCTGGCGCCCGTCGGATTGTTGGGGTCGACCAGGGCAAGGACATCACCGGTCACGGTGTTTTCCAGGCGGGTGTACAGCCCAGGTCCAGAGGTCAGGATTTCTTCCTTCAACGGCAATAGCGGCACGTGCATGTTCGCGAGGATGTCATGCAGGTTGTCGAAGCACGGATCTATCAGGCTGACCGTCATGCGCCGGCGCATGATGAATGTGGCCACCGCCATCATGGCGATCGACGCCGCGTAGAACAGCATGCTTCGATTGAGTTCGAGTGCTGTTTTCTGCTGGTGTAGCGCGAAAAACTTCTGGATGAAGCGCTGTTCGAGCGCGTGCTGGGTCAATTCCTCCGACTCATACCATAGCTGCGGCAAACGGTTCACGATGTTCCGTTGCGTGGCCGACTGGCGTTGATGGGTGTGGGCATCGGCCAGGTTGTGGTCGGTGCGCAGCGCCAGGATTTCATGCTGCGTGATATCGGCGAGTCCCTCCGGATCGTGACTTTTCAGCGGCACGATACGGGTGTCGGAGAACACGGTCCTATCCTGTTCGGCGAATATGTTTTGCATACCTTAATATCCTGATTGGTCTATGGATCGGAGATACAATTTATGCGCGGTATTCCGTAAAACGCGCCGCACGTAACGCGAATGAATAACGTCCGTCCGTCAGCCGGCCGCGATCCCGAGGTGTTGCTCTTGCCGCTTCGGGGTTGATGCAAACGTGTTGCTGTCATCGGGAGGTGCCACCGTCGCGCGCCAGGTGTAGCGACAGGAAAACGGAGAGGTCGACCGATCCGCTTCGCGACGCACGAGGGTGAACACGACGATGTCGCCGGTCTGAACGTCGAGCGGATGTTCGAGCGGCAGATAGCAATGCTTCCAGCTGTCCGAGTACTGCCCGTCGCCGTGATCCTCGCCTTCAATATCGAGAATCACCGTATCGGCGAGTTGCGCGACGAAAAAACCCTTGAAACCAGTCACCGATCCGGACGTCTTTGCCGTGAATCGCAACGTGATCGCATAGGCCGTGGGATTGACGCCCTGGCAGAAGTCGAAGCAGAGCCCGGGCCTTGCCTCGGCCAGGTAGGTCGAACGGGGCAAGATGACGTCGTAGTACACGTCGAACGGCGACGCCAGTCCGAGGGTATCGAGCAGCTTGCGCACATCCTGCGTCTCGCTGACGGACTGGCAGACGCCGCTGAGGATCTGTCCGTGGACGGCGGGTGCACTGACCGGCACGAAGTACGTCGCGATGTTCTGCGGCAGCATGCGACCGCCCGGGGCAAGCATGCGGCGCCTGGCGTCGGCGAGGATGGCGGTGCAATCCTCGTTGTCGCCGATGTTGCCGATGATCTCCGAGATGATGAGGTCGGCTTTCTCGGGCAGTTCGACTGCGTACGATAGCGCGTGGATGCCGATGAAACGATTCTCGTAGCCGGCTTGCGCCAGGCGCTGCTTTGCCATTTCGAGGACGCTATGGCTGCATTCGATACCGTAGACCCGGCGCGCGCCTGCCTCGCAGGCCCAATGGGCAAGGATCCCCGTGCCAGTACCCAGGTCGACGACAATATCGCCAGGGCGCACGGCGCACTTGATTGCGGCCTCGTAGGCGGTCATGCGCAAGCGATCGCCGAGCATCAGCGCATGAAAGTGTTCATCCCAGGCGAGAATGTCCAGTGAGCATGGAAACCACAACTCCTCACGATGATACGGTTGCATGGAGTCCCTCCCTGTTGGAATCTTTAAAGAAGACCGCTTGCTTTAAGTGGCGAAGACGCATGGATATCGCGTCTTCGCGATTTCAATGTAATTAATATGTGGTACTTAAAATCGTAGGATGATTAATCCGATTCATTTCTACTCTTAAAAAATCTCGACGCTCAGGTGGGTTAGGTGTTGAAAATACATCGCGCCATCGACGCCTCGAAAATTACGCCAGTTCAGGAAATAACAAAATGCAATTCTGTGATGGGTATCTATCGGAATAACTGAATGGTGGACCATGCACGGATGACCAGCAGCGCACGTTTGAGAAGCGTCAGAGGGGCATTTTGCCCGGACGATGACCGGGCGGAAGGGGTGATCGGAGCGGTGTTGCCGTTAATGGAATCCAGTACGATGATTCGTCGCTATGCGATCATCATCACGCCAAGGCTTGTTGTTTCGATGTGCCTTGTTCCATGAGTCTCGATATCTCCGAATGGCGCATCCGCAGAAAATCGTCCAGTCGATCGTGATAGTCCGCCCCGACGGCGTTGGCGATAGATGCGCGCGCGCCAAGCGCGTGACGCCAGGCATTCACCTTGGGAGTCGTATTGAAGATGCCAAAATCAGCGATGCGTGCGAAGGCATCGAAATAGCGGAAGATGGGGCCGAAGACGGCGTCTACCACGCTGAAGTGCGTGCCGGCAAAGAACGGTGGCGTCCGGAGTTCCGCCTCTACCCGCCCGAATTGCGACACGAGTTCCCGACACTGCTGGTCGAGCGCGGCCCGGTTGGGCGCGACGTAGAATTTCCAGATCGTGTTAAGGATCGTCGAACCGAATTCCATCCATGCCCGGTGCCGTGCGCGCTCAAGCGGATCGGCCGGATGCAGGCGGGGAGGGAACACATCCTCCAGGTATTCGCAGATCACCGCCGATTCGAAAATCGGCTGGTCGTCCACCAGCAGCAAAGGGGTCTTGCCCAGCGGAGAAATGGCCGAGAACCACGCGGGCTTATTGGCGAGGTCAATGTTGCGCCGTTCGAACGGCACGCCTTTTTCGGCGAGTACGATGGCGACGCGCTGGACGTAGGGGCAAAGGTGATGACTGACGAGTACAAGTGACATGGCTATATCCCCCTGAGGGATCGACGGCGTTCCACGCCATCGATGTGTGATCGTGGAGCTAGGATTTGAGCAGGCCTTCGGCCAGCATCGCATCGCGAACCGCGGGGCGCTTCGCCACACGGGCCTGATAGTCGATGACGTGAGGAAAGGGCTGCAGGCTAATGTTGAGAAAGTTCGCCCAGTTGACGATGGTGAATCCGTACGCGTCGGCCACCGTGAAGTCAGGTCCGGCCAGGTACCGATGATTGGCAAGGTGGCGATCGAGCATCTGGAGCCGGTCGGCCAGTTTCTTCCGGCAGGCGTCGGCCGTGGACTCGGCGGTTTCCTTCGACCAAAGCCAACTGAAGGTCTTATGCAATTCGGTGGCAATGAAAGCCAGCCACTGGACGACCTTCAGTCGCGCTTCGGCGTCGCTGGATGGCGGGATCAGCCGCTGCGCGGGAAACACGTCGCCGATGTACTGCAGGAGGGCGGCTGTCTCGGTATGGCGCGAACCGTCGGCAATTTCCAGCAGGGGCACATAGCCATTCGGCGAGACCTGGTAATAGTCCGAGCCGGATCCGGCCTGATGGGTCGCCAGATCGACCTTGACGATCTCGAACGACGTGCCCACTTCGCGCAGTGCGATATGGACGGCCAGGGAACAGGCGCCAGGGGATAGGTAGAGCTTCATAGACATGCTTTGCCTCACAAGCGAAGATGACGATGCGTATTCGTGCGGATGGGCCGTTTGCGCGTCTACGCGCGAACGAGCGTATCCAGCGTGAAGCGAGGGGTTCGCCGGGTCGCCAGGGCGCCATCGCCCATCAGCCACAGCGCGATCTGCGACACCGCCAGAAAGATCGGATATTCCCATCCGCCGCCGGGGCTCGTGTGGACCCAGCCATTGTGAAAATGCACCGAGGCGGCGCAGAGCATCAGCGGCGTCAGGATCAGCGCGAATTGCCGCGCGTAGAGACCGAGAATCAGTGCAGTGCCGCCGACAAGCTCCATGGCAAAGGTGGGGTAGGCGAGAAAGCCGGGGAATCCCACGGATTCGAAGTACGTCGCCGTGCCGGGCAATGTGAACACCAGCAGCTTCAACATCGCATGGGCAATCCACATCACGCCCAGTGAAACGCGAAGCAGCGTGATGCCCCATTGGCGGTTCGATGCATCCATTTTTTATCCTGTCGAAAGTACGGGTCTGCAGTACGATTACATTGCAGTCGGGCCTCGTAAATGGACATGGATGCATCCAATGCTTGCAAAAACGCAATTCAAACTGGCGCCATCGGACCTGGAAGTCGTGCTGACCCTGACTAGGGCGGGCACCATGGTGGAGGCCGGCAAGCGGCTGGGCGTCGACAGTTCCACTGTGTTCCGGACGATCCGCCGGCTCGAGAAGGGACTCGGCCAGCGCCTGTTCGAGCGGTCGCGTGCGGGCTCACTACCGACCGAGCTGGCATTGAACCTCGTGCAGGGCGCAGAGCAGATCGAGGCGGTGCTGGAAAGCATTCATACCGTCGTGCTGCCGCGGCAGGATGGATTGATCACCGGGACGGTGAGAGTCACCACGACCGATACGATTCTGCATGGGCTGATCCTGCCGGCACTGAAAGGACTGGCGACGAGCCAACCCTTGCTGCAGATCAAGCTCAACGCCAGTAACGAAAAGGTGAGCCTGAGCAAGCGCGATACGGATATTGCGGTGCGGGCGACCAAGCAGCCACCCGATCACCTGGTGGGCAAGCGCCTCGGGCGCATACGCGTGGCCCTTTTCGGTTCCGAGGGGAGTTACATCCCGAAGTTAAGCATGGCTAATTTATCCAGTTATGCCTGGATTGCGCCGGACGAGGCATTGCCGGAGCATCCGTCCGTGCTGTGGCGGAAGCGGCACTACCCGAAGCTTGAGCCGCGATACGAGGTGAATAGCATCGTGTCCGTCGCCGAGGCGATTGCCGCGGGCCTGGGTGTGGGACTGATTCCTTTATTCCTTGCCGAGGGGCGGAGCGACCTCATCCAGTTGTCCGATCCGCTGGATGAGTGCGAAACCCAGCTATGGCTGCTCAGGCATCCGGAGTCGGGGCATATTCGCCGAATCTCGACGGTCTACTCGTATCTGGCCGAACAGCTTGCGCTGGCCTAGCGGCGCGCGAGGCCAGCATCACGTGCGCGATGGGGCCACGTGTCGCGTGAACCGCGGTCGCATGCGTGTCTTGTCGCGCTACAGGAGCCGCGGGGTGCCCGTCCAGACCACGGTGGTTTCCACAGCGCCGCGGTTTGTCCAGTGATGCACCTGGTTCGATGGGTAATACGCTGCGTCCCCGGCGTGCAGGACGAGGGTCTCGCTTTCCAGCGCAAGCGTGAGCTCGCCGGCGATCACGAACAGGGACTCTTCGAGGGCATGGGTGGTGACGGCTGGCTGTTGCGATCCTGCAGGCATCCGCACGAGGATGCTTTGCAACTGACCGTGTGGCAGGGGGGCCGTGAGGTGCGCAAACGAACAGGGCGAACCGGCAAGTCCGAAGAACTGTCGCTGCTCCGAACGCGATACGGATGCATCGGCGGTGTCGACGAAGTACTGCATCGGCATATTCAGCGCGTGGGCGATTTTGGCGAGTGACCGGACCGAAGGCGTCGCCAGATCCCGTTCGACCTGTGACAGGAACGAGGTCGAAAGACCGGCGGCCGTCGCGATCTGATCCAGCGTAAGGTCGACGATACGTCGGCGTGTGCGAATCCGGCTGCCGAGGCCGGGTGTCAGCGACGCGGGGGAGAGCGGTGCATTCATACGGATGGCGATGCGTGGATGGCTTAGGGAGTACCGCCCGGACCATGCCGGGTGGCGCGATATGCGGTGGGGCTGCGTCAGTTCACGTGACGCCAGACCGACACCGGGACATCACCGTTGGATCGTGCGGGAACGGTATAGCTCAGCGTGCCGTCCTTCAACTCGTATATGCGTACCTGATCGGTGCCTTCCCAGTTCGGGTAGGACGCCTTGTGGATATGGAACGTCAACGCCTTGCGAAGCGGGTCCGAACTGAGCGTGCCGAAATGCGTGCTGAGGCCGAGCACGGCCGCCCGATATTCGTCCGGCGTTGCCGTTTCCTTGTCGCCGGACGCGAACGGCCTGCGTTCGCTGTTGAAGATCTGCAGGGAATAATGTCCTTGGCCGTCGATGAAGAGCATGCCTTTCGGCGCCGGGCCGTAGTCGTGGGTACGCGTACCGTCTTTATGCTGTACGTCGGCGCTCACTAGGGTCCAGGTGCCGACGAGCGGAGAGTCGATGGCACCCATTTCGGCGCGGACCGGTGCCGCTGCGATCGCCAGTCCCGCGAGGGCAGCAGCGCAGCTGATCTTGGAAAATACATGGTTTTTCATGATCAGGAGTCCTTCTAATAGTTATGAGGATTGCGTGACTGCATAACAAATCTAAATAGGCCACGATTATTGGGGACAGTTAGATTTGGGAATAATGTTGTCCACGCTCGGAAAATTACGCCAAGCAGACAAAGAATAAAATACAATAATTCCGTTCGCATATATCGGAAAAACTGAACGATGCCAACGAATCTGGACATGGATGTCCTGCGTACCGTCGTCATCGCCCATCGGCTTGGTAGCTTCAACAAGGCCGCGGAACACATCGGGCGATCACAATCGGCGGTGAGTCAGCAAATTCACAAGCTGGAAGAGCAGGTGGGGGTGCCGCTGTTCGTCAAGCAGGGACGCGGGCTGGCTTTGACCGAAGCAGGCGATGTCATGCTGGCGTACGCGCAGCGCATGCTCGATCTGAATGACGAGGTGGTGGCGACGATACGCGGGCGGGCCGTGGCCGGCCGCGTACGATTCGGCTTGCCCCCGGACTTTGCGGAAGCCTGGCTGCCGGCAGCGCTGGGACGTTTCAAGCGGGCCCACCCGTCGGTCCTGATCGACGTTGTGGTGGATGCCAATCGACGGCTCCTTGAGCGCCTCGACAGCGAGGAACTGGACCTGGTTCTTGCACTCGGAAGCGACAGCCGCAAGGACGCGGAAGTCGTTGCCGCGTTGCCGTTTGTCTGGATCGGTCCCGCCGCGTCCACACCGATCTGGGAGCCGGGCGAACCGGTCCCGCTCGTCGCGTTTGAGGCACCCTGCTTTTTCCGCAAACGGGCACTCGACACGCTGGACCAGGCCGGGATCGCATGGCGCATCGCCTTCACCAGCCCGAGTCTTCACGGTTTATGGGCGGCTATCGAAGCCGGTCTCGGCGTCACGGTGCGCACACCGTTGGGCCTGCCGGATCGACTTCGCGTGTGGAGTGAGGCGAGCGGTTTGCCGCAAATTGTGAGTGGACCACTCAGGGCCTGTCTGCATACACGACACCGGACGATGGAGCCGGCATTGGCCCAGTTCAAGGCGGTCGTGCTGGAGACGATGACCGATCAGCTGGGCGACGCTCTGGCGGCCTGACGCGTTGGGCACGCAAGGCAAAGGCAAGCAGGCGCTCAGCGCGGCGACGAGACACGATTTGCACGTGCTCCTGTTCTTCAATGAGGGACACGCCCCGACTCCCATCTTTGAAAATCAGGTGCCGGCGCTTCAGATTGGACTACGTCGGCACGCACCCTCTCTTTTGATCGTCAGGCAGACGAGTACGCGGTGCTCGGCGAGAGGACATTCGTGGCGCGCTTAGCCCGTCTAGATGCGGTGTTGAAACTGAGAACTGGATGGCAGCATCGATTCGGGAAACCATGTCGTAATACTTATGACCATCGAATTCCCGGGCACCAACGGAGGAACCCTTGCTAATCTCAATGCGTTATATCGCCGAGAAGCTGAAAATCGGGGATGACATAGAGATGGCGGTGGTCAAGATCAAAGGAGAGCAGGTCAGCGTGGGCTACGCGGCGTCGGGGATGTCGAGGTGTATCGGCAAGAAATCTATCAGTGAGTCCACATCAGTCACTCATCCTCGCGCTCAACACGGCAGCCGGAGTCGCCGCACTCCATGCAGGTTCACCGCTCTTACGGCACGGTTCGTTGCCCATCCAAAGCTCGGCGATTTAGGCAGGGGCGCTGTGTCTGAGCGAGACACGCTGCGCACCAAGTGACGCCCCTTCTGCACGATCAGGCGAAATTGAGGCGTGCAATTTCCTGCAAAAATGGGCGTGGACCCTGTCAGCCGACGCCGTGTCGTGTTGCCAGATTTCGCCTACACGCCGAAGCTGAGCATTCCATAACTCCGCAATTAAATTGATGATCCAGTCGCTGGGCCGGGGCCGTGCCGGCCATTCGCAAAATCTTGCGCGTTGACAATTGTTCCAGGTTTACGGCCAGATTAAATCTGCCGGGCAATCCGGGTGCATGGAAGGATCAATCGTGACAACGGTGGGCAACGGACGTTGTGGGACAAGGATTGGGCGGAGCAGCAGGCGTTTGGCCGTGCCTGTGGGCACTGATAGCGCCAAGATCTCGGCACGATCGAATCTGACGCCCACGCAGCACCGCCAATGTTTCAGTACTGCCAGTCTCCATCTCTGTGCAAAACCAGGTTTCTGACACCGCCTGTGGAAATTGTGCGGTCGCATCGAGAGCACGCAGTGACGCCGCATCGCTCGTCTTTTCTAGAGTCGTTTTCCCCGGTATTTCCATGCACTTCCAGAGATGACGTGGTGACAATCTCAATGCCAGATCTTGCTCTATCAGTAGGTCGCCGCCGGTTCCGTCGTGGGAAACAAAGATGCAGAAAACTCGCGGCATGCATACGCCCGGGTATGCCGCCGCCTCACATTCCTGTGTGTGAATTGAAAAAAGAAAAAGCATTCGATGGAAGTCATTTTAAGGTCGTATTCAACGCAAATGTAGAGGTGGCGCAATGAAAATTTTGATTAAAAATACTGCCTCATTATTCAGCCGTGATCGATCAAATAATGGAAGAACAAGATTAATAATTCTGGTGCTGTGTATATGCCTGGACATTCTCTTGCTGCAGGGATGCAGCAACCCGCAGGCGCCGGAGCCCAAAGCTAATCCCGACCCGCGCGTAACTTCGCATGTGAAGATCACCGTGGAAGAAGGTTCGGGTGTTGATCATGTTGAGGTGAAGTCGATATGGGTAGTGGGCCATCTCGCGTGTGCGCCGATTCGACAGCCCTCGGGCAGTTATGTGACCAAGCAAGTCGAGGTTCCTGAAAAGGTAGAGAAAGTCGGATCGTATTACTTGGCCACTGTCATCAATGATCGTTTCCTGCCCGATGCGTGTAAATGGATCGGAGATAGCTATGAGATAAGACTAATGCATGGAAACACACTGCTTGCAACAGCTGGTGCCGCGCCGAATGATTTTGAAAAATCTGACACGCGGGAATTAACATGTGTGCCGCCACCCGATTTTCCTACCTGTTTTTTGAGATCAAAAGAAGCTTTTCTTAGAAGTCACTTTAAAGGTGTATTTAACATTACTGTGGAGGAAATGGAATGACCATCCCCTTGGCCAATTTCATCGGCTTCGCCAACCTTGTCTACGGTAATCCGCTCCCGACGGTTGGTTCTACGCTTACACTCAACGGTGATGAGTATCAGGTTTACGATACCAAGGATGATGCGTCGACGAGCTATCAAGGCATGATTCTGCTCGATCAAACGACCAACTCCATGATCGTCGTCAATCGCGGTACGCAAGAGCCTTTTGACGCTTATACCGACACCCAAATGGCGTTGACTGCTGTCAACAACCAGTGGCCGGATGCGCTCAGTCTCGCGCAAGAAGCCGCGAATTACGCTTCGTCTCACGAGATAAGCACAGTCTACTCCGTTGGTCATTCCTTGGGCGGCACTCTCACGCAACTGCAGGCCGTAAAGTTTGGCTGGGTCGGCGTGACATTTAATGCTTATGGCGCGGGCGAGGTCTTCAATCAGCTGAATTTCCCCCTTAGCCCAGCTGCCAACATAACGAACTACCGCACCATGTTCGATGTGGTGTCTGACGTCTCGACGCAGCTCGGGAGTTCCCCCATCACGATCGAAACTCCAGCAGATCGTGCTTTGCTTGATTCACAGAATTTTCTATCGCCATCAGGTGTCCAAAATCTGATCACGACGATTTTCGGTGACCATGGCATTGTCAATTTCTCTGATCCCAATAGCGATGTATCCGGATCAGACAATGGCGGGGATCATATCTTCGCGGAAGCGACCGCCTTCAACCTGCCTCCCCCGTCGAGCCAGTTGGTCGCGCTTACGGAAGACTATGTTGCGGGGGTTGCGGGGTCGCTGAAGCTTGCACTGCTTGGTAACAAACCCGTCGGCAACCTAAGCGTAGCGCAGGCGGCGGCGGAAGCCTGGCAGCTCCTTAGCGGCAATGCGGTATCGGGCATTCAGGCGATCGTGCCGACCGATTCAGCGCTGCTGACGAATGCGCTGAACCCGTCCGCGTCGAATAACACTTACCGTGCGGCCTTGGTGGCGCTTAGTCCGGTAGCGCTGCAAGGGGTGGATGCCAGTCTTCTGACGCCTTTTTCACTGTGGACCCCAGGCCAGACCTCGGGTTTGACTGCGCATTATCTGATAGCCAGAAACGACATGGTGTCCGCCATGGTGATGTTGGCCGGAACTGGCCAGACGGCGGGTGGTTCCCTTCATACCAACACCCCCAATTCCTACGTTTTCTCCGATCTCTCGCAATCGAGCAGCCCGCTCTACACGATCATCGGAAACGGTCATGGCAATAGCTATGATGTTGTCTTCGGGGACGACGCGGGTGATGTTCTGTCAGCCGCTGCTGGCGCGGTTGCAGAGCTTTTTGGCGGCAGCGGAGCCGATACTCTAAGCGGCGGTACGGCGAGTAGTACGCTGGAGGGCGGGGCTGGTGTAGACACTTACATTATTGACGGCGACGGTTCTGGCGTGGATTCCATTTTGGATACCGACGGTCAGGGCAAGATCGAATGGCAATCCGGAGGAGTAACCGAGTTGTTGACTGGAGGGACCCCAGAGGACGGCGCCTCGACCTGGACCTCTTCTGATGGCTCGATCACCTACTCCATGGACCTCGCGGCTGACGGCAGCCATGAGCTGGAGGTTCTTTCCAAGAATAAGATCGCCTACGTTGATGATTTTACGAATGGTGAATTTGGCATCCAGCTGAGTGAAGGCACATCTGAACCAAGTGGTCCAAGCAATCTCACGCAGCTCAACGATCTTGGGCTGGTAGGGAATACGACTGCAGGCGGCGATGCTCAACATGTGTATGAGAACGATGTGGTCGGCAGTCCTGTCGATACCATTTATGGGGGAGACAGTTCCGTCAGCAACTTCCCCAACGAGATCATTGGCGACGGCAATGCGCACGAGATATCGGCTGGCAACGGCAACAATACGGTGCTGCTGGGTCGCTTCGATCAACGGGCAACGGTTGCCCTGCCGACGGCCATAAACGCCACAGTGCAGGGCGGCACGGGCAATCAAACTCTGATCGGGGTGGGGAACGGTAGCGAAACCATTGCCGGTGGCGCGATTGGCAGCAACACCTCAGCCCATACAGATATCGATGGCGGTGGCGCCACGGGATTGCTCGAGGGCGGCGGCCAGAACAGCATTATCTACGGCGGTACCGGCGCGGACACGCTCATGGCGAGTTCTGCGAGCGAAACGTCTCCCGCTGGCTTCAATCCGTTCACGATCGAAATGGCCGGTCTATCGTTCTGGGGCGATGCCTACAGTTCGCAGACCGATGACGGCAAGTCGTACACGTTGGGTTCGCTGCCGCAAATCGCGTGGTCGTGGACAACTGCCGACGATTTCCAGATCAATCTGTCGCCGTATCAGGTCGACGGCAGCTATGCCGATCCGTTCGGTCTGCTGGGTTCCGCGCTCGATTCCGGTGTGGCCGGTGGCTCATCGTCCTTACCAGGCAGCCTTTTGGAAGGCGGCAGTGGACAGGACTGGTTGATCGGCAATCAAGGCAACGACACGATTGTGGGAGGCGATCCCCTGGCCCCGGTGAACGGCACCCTGGACGAGGTGTTGGCAGGAGGCGCTGGCGCTGACGCGATCCACGCCGGCGGGGGCACCGAATTCATCTATGCCGACATGAATCCCGGTGCTGTCTCAGGTTGGGCCGACCTCGATGCGGGCCATGCAGATACGATCTATGGCGGATCGGGTGCCGACTACATTTATGGGTCGGGCGGAAACGACGTGATCTATGGCGGTACCGGCGACTACAACATTCATACGGGCAACGGTAACGCGTACGTCGACACCGGATCCGGCAACGCCAGTGTCTACGGTGGCACAGGTAACGACACGATCGTCGTCGATGGCCTGAGTGACGCCATTCAGACCGGCAGCGGCAACGCTTATGTGCAGATCGCGAGTGGTCTCTCGACGATTACTGCGGGTGCCGGCGACGACACGATCGAAGCGGATGGAGGCACGGCGCAGATTATCGGGGGTAGCGGCTATGTCACCGTCATTGCCGGCACCAGCGCGGGCTCGGACACAATTCAGGCGGGTACCGGCGGCGCGACCGTGCAACTGGTCGATGGATTAAACGAATCGGCGTTGATCGCCCGTGACGTGAATGGTGACTTGGTTTTGTCCGATCATGGCTTCGACGCGCAAATCACCGTAGCGGGCTACTTCGCGAACAAAGCGGGAGTCTCGTTGCAGTTCGAGGATGGTACAACCTGGGGGGCTTCGCAGATCCTCGCGGCAACAACGACACCGAGTGCGGACGGCAGCAATGACACGCTGGTGGGCTCCGATGGTAACGACAGCATCACGGCGGGTTTCGGTGATACCTGGGTCGTTGGCACCTCGGGTAACAATACGCTGAGTGGTGGCGCTGGCAACGACACGATCCAGGGTGGCAGCGGCACCGACCTGATCACAGGTGGCTCGGGTACGACGCAAATCGTCGGCGGTGCGGGCCGGGAAACCTATCTTTTCAATGCAGGGGGCGGCTCTGACACCATCTGGGAAAACGCCACGGTGGCCGGCTCGGACACGCTTCGTTTCGGCGCGGGCATTGACGCTTCTGCGGTGACCTACGGCTACGGCACATCATCGAACGACCTGTTGATTCATCTCGGCTCGGCCAATACATCGACGATCACGGTCGCCAATTTCTTCTCGGCACAGGCCGATCAGCACCGGATCACGGCGTTTACGTTCGCCGATGGCACGACGATGTCGTATTTGCAGGTGCTGCAACAGGCGAGCGCCATCGACGGCACGACCGGCAACGACAATCTGTCCGGTACGGCGGGCGTGAACTATTTCGATGGCAAGGGCGGCAACGACGACGAAGTGGGCTACGGCGGCAACGATACCTTCGTGTTCAATGCCGGCTACGGCCATCTGGAAATCAACGAGGGCTATGTCAACGGACAGCAGCCTGTGCTGCAACTGGGCACGGGGATTGCCGCATCGGCGCTCCACGTTTCCTCCGATGGGGCCAGCCTCTATCTTACTGATGGCATCAGTGGCGACCAGATTCTATTGAACAGCATGCAGGCGACGGCCAACGTCGGCGTCGCGCTGGTGCAGCTGGCGGACGGCACCACGTTGACCGCGGCGCAGTTGTTGCAGATGGAGATGGCGGGCACGACCGGAAATGACACCCTGTATGGCACGACAGGCGCGGACCTGCTCGACGGCAAGGGTGGTAACGATTCGATCACCGGCCACGGCGGCAATGACACCTTCGTGTTCGATAGCGGCTATGGCCATCTGGAGATCAACGAGACCTACACGACGGGCCAGCAGCCGGTATTACAACTGGGGCCGGGTATCACGGCATCCAACTTGCAGGTTACGCAGGATCCCTATGGATCCAATGTCATCCTGACCGACGGCGTGAGCGGCGATCAGGTCACCCTGGACGACGCGCTGGTATACAGCGGCGATGGCGTACAAAGCGTGGCCTTGGCCGATGGGACGACCCTCACCGCGACGCAGCTGGCCCAGTTGGCTCGTCAGATCAATGGCACGACGGGCAATGACACGTTGAGCGGTACGTCCGTCGCGAACGATTTTGACGGCAAGGGTGGCAACGATGTCGAATACGGCGACGGCGGCAACGATACCTTCGTGTTCAACTCCGGCTACGGGCAGCTGGAGATTTCCGAGAATTACTTGAATGGCCAGCAGCCCGTGTTGCAGCTGGGTCCGGGCATCACTGCATCAGCGTTGCATGTGACGACCGATGCGCTGGGTCGCAACCTCTACCTGACCGATGGCGTCAGTGGCGACCAGATCATGCTGGATTCCATGATGCAAAACAGTAGTGCAGGCGTAGCGGCCGTGCAGCTGCCCGATGGGACGACGCTGACGCGCGCCCAGTTGATCCAGCTGGAAGCGGCGGGGGGTAGCACCGGCAACGACATGCTGGTGGGAACCTCGGGTGCCGAGCTGTTCGATGGTAAGGGCGGCAACGATACCGTCAATGGTCAAGGCGGTAACGATACGTTCGTGTTCGATGCCGGATATGGCGATCTGACCATTGACGAGTATTACTCCGCGGGCCAGCAACCGGTGCTGCAACTTGGGGTCGGCATCGCGGCTTCGGCGCTGCATGTCACGACCAATGGGATCAACCTCGTATTGACCGATGGCGTGAGCGGCGACCAGATCACGCTGGATGGCATGTGGAACGGCAGCAACTACGGCGTCGCGTCGGTGGCACCGGCCGATGGCACCACTTTGACCCAGGCGCAGCTGTTCCAGATGGAGATGACGGGATCGTCGGGGAACGACACCCTGTATGGCACCACCGGTGCAGATCGGATCGACGGCAAGGGTGGCAGCGACTCGGTAAACGGGAATGCTGGCAATGACACCTTCGTGTTTGATGAAGGATACGGCCAACTGGCGATCAGTAACATCTATGCCAATGGCGAGCAACCCGTACTTCAGCTCGGCGCAGGCATCACCACCGCGACGCTGCACGCGAGCACCGATGGGATGAATGTGATTCTCACCGATGGCGTCAATGGCGACCAGATCACGTTGGACAACATGTGGAGCTATAGCGACCGAGGCGTCGCAGCCGTGCAGTTGGCGGATGGAACGACGCTCACCGCGGCGCAGCTGGTTCCGCTGGCGATCGCCGGGCAGGCGACCACCGGCAATGACACGATCTACGGCAGTACCGGCGCGGACCTGTTCGATGGCAAGGGCGGCAGTGACTCCATCCTGGGCGAAGGCGGCAACGATACGTTCGTCTTCGATGCCGGTTACGGGCAACTCTACATCAACGAAAATTATTCAGCGGGACAGCAGCCCGTGCTGCAGTTGGGGAGCGGCATCACGGCCGTGGCGTTGCATGTGACCTCGCCTAACGGATATGACCTGGTGCTGTCGGACGGCATCAGCGGTGATCAGGTCACTTTGGGGTACATGCTTGAAGGCATTGGCTCGCTGGGGGTACAGACCGTCCAGTTGGCCGATGGTACGACCCTGACCGCGGCGCAACTGGTCCAGATGGAAACGACCGGCACGACCGGCAACGACACACTCTACGGCACGTCGGGTGCGGACCAATTCGACGGCAAGGGCGGCACGGATTACGCGGTCGGTCACGGCGGCAATGACACGTTCGTGTTCAACACCGGCTACGGCACGCTGGACATCAACGAGAATTATTCGAGCAGTCAGCAGCCGATATTGCAGCTTGGCGCGGGCATCACGGCCGCCACGCTGCATGTGGCCGATAGTGGGCCGAACAATCTTTTGCTCACCGATGGCATCAGCGGCGATCAGGTCATTCTGGAAGGCATGGCATCGTCCAGCACCGCCGGTGTCTCGGAAGTGCTGTTCTCCGACGGCACCGCCTTGACGCGAGCCCAGCTGCTGCAGAAGCAGGTCACCGATGCGCAGACCATCACTGGTACCTCCGGACCGGACAATCTAACGGGGACCGCAGACGCCAACCTGATCGATGGCAAGGGTGGCAACGACACGGTCACCGGGAATGGCGGCAGCGATACCTTCGTCTTCGACGAGGGCTATGGCCAACTCAGCATCTACGAGAACTACACCAGCGGTCAGCAGCCCGTGTTGCAACTGGGCGCGGGGATCACGGCAGCGACGTTGATCGTCACCACCGACGGCAATGAAACGAACCTGACCTTGACCGATGGCATCAGTGGCGACCAGATTTTCCTTTCCAACATGCTTTACAGCAACGGCAGCGCGGGCGTGCAGCAAGTGCAGTTTGCCGATGGCACCACGCTGACCGCCGCACAGTTGATTAAAGAGGTGGTCATCACCGGTACGACAGGGAACGACACGCTCTATGGCATGTACGGTGGCAGCAAGATCGACGGCAAAGGTGGCAAGGACCTCGAGGTAGGAGACGGCGGCGGTAGCGATACCTTTGTCTTCAATAGCGGCTACGGCAAGCTGGAGATCAACGAGTCCTATGGCGGCAGCGCGCAGCCCGTGCTGCAACTGGGCACGGGGATTACGGCCGCGGCGCTGCATGTCACGACCAACGGCACGAATCTTGTGCTGACGGACGGGGTCAGCGGCGACCAGGTCACGCTGGACAGCATGTGGAGTTCCACCACCCATGGCGTGGCGACGGTGCAGTTGTCCAATGGTTCGTCGCTGACCCGGGCACAGCTGATCGCGATGGAGATGGCCGGCGGCACGACCGGCAAGGACACCTTGTACGGTACCGCGGGCGCCGAGACGCTGGACGGCAAAGGTGGCGGCGACCTGGTCTACGGGGCGGGCGGCAACGACACCTTCATCTTCAACAGCAAGTACGGTCACCTGGAAATCAACAATACCTTCAGCAGCGGACAGACGCCGGTCCTGAAGCTGGGAACAGGCATCTCCTCCACGGCGATCAAGGTAACGCACAGCGGCAATAACCTGATCCTGACCGATGGCGTCAGCGGCGACCAGATCACCCTGGACGGCATGTGGAGCAGCAGCACCAGTGGCGTCACTTCGGTCATGCTGGCCGATGGCACGACGCTGACGCGCGCCCAGCTGATCCAGAAGGGCGGCGGCTCCGCGTCATCGACGACGCCGGTCGCGCGTTCGACGTCGACGGACCAGATGCTCGCTAGTGTCGCTGATCCGGCGAACGGTGCGGAAGAGCCGGTGATCGGCGGGACCACGGCTGTCGCTACTCCGCCATCCACCACGGCATCCTCCGCCGCGATCAATCACGTCATCGGCGCGGGCAACATCGTGATGCCGGGATCCGGCGCCGCGGCACCCACAGCGTCTGCCGCCGGCCATGGCCTGCCTGTATCGACCTCGCCAGCGACGTCGCATGCAACATCCGCCAAGGCGCCCAGCACAGGTGGCGGTCACGCTGCGTCACTGCTGGCTGTGTCGGCCACGTCGTCGCGCGACAATGCACCCGCATTTTCGCCGCTGCCGCTGGCGGCGACGGCCTTCATCGCGCCGGGTCTTCATGTTTCCACGCCCGGCCCGGTGGCCGAGCCCGATGAAGGTGCTCGGCTCACCACCGGCGCGCCGACGGACTCGATCACCCGCGACCCCAATGATGCCGATGCGTGGATGGCGCCAGACAACGAGGCCGGGAACGCAGACGCGGGCGGCACCGCACCGCGTGGTGCCCGCGGATTCGACCGGGACGCCACGGTCTCGCGGCCGCAGGCACGCCGCCAGCTGCTGGGCCGTACCGCCGATGCCGCCAACGACATGATCAAGGCGCTGACTGCACAGGGTGGCCTGCGACTGTCCGGCCTGGAATCGGCCACGGAAGGGCGGGCGTCGCAGATCCAGATGCAGGACGGCACCGTGTGGTCGTTGAGCACGCTGGACAAGGCGCTGTCGGCATCGGCCACGGCCGGTCGGAGTGCACGATCAGTGACTCCGACTGCCTTCGGCTCGGCCGATCTGGCGCACGCGCAATTGATCAGCGCGATGGCCGCGTTCGGTCCGGTGGCATCGGCGAGCAGCTCGCTGCCGCCGACGGTCTCCGACGCCGACGCGATCACGCTGGCGGTTCGGGCGCACTAGACCCTAGGCATAAGGCGGTAAGTACGAGAAGGAGGGGGCGGGCTCGCTGAGCCGCCCCCGGCATGATGTGAAGGACGGTAGATTTATGGATATCCCCGAGACGGCTACCGCCGTCGACAGTGGCCTGGCCTGCCTAATGGTGCTGGCGCGCTTCCATGGCGTCGCCGCGGACCCGGTGCAACTGGCGCATACGTTCCAGGAGAGCGGCCGCCCCTTCGGGACGCCGCAGATTCTCCTGGCCGCCAAGTCGCTGCAGCTGAAGGCCAAGCCGGTGTCGTCCAGCGTGGATCGGCTGATGAAGCTGCCGCTGCCGGCGATCGCCGTGGGCGCCGAGGGCGATTTCTTTGTGCTCGCGCGTGCGGACGAGCAGGGCGTGCTGATCCACGATCCGAAGCAACCGAAGCCGCAACTGCTCTCCCACGCGCAGTTGCAGCAGCGCTGGGCGGGTCGGTTGATCCTGCTGGCCTCGCAGGCCTCGATTGCCGGCGAGTTCGCCCGCTTCGACTTCAGCTGGTTCATCCCGGCGGTGGTGAAGTACCGCAAGCTGCTCGGCGAGATCC
Source organism: Paraburkholderia aspalathi (assembly GCF_900116445.1). Taxonomy (GTDB): domain Bacteria; phylum Pseudomonadota; class Gammaproteobacteria; order Burkholderiales; family Burkholderiaceae; genus Paraburkholderia; species Paraburkholderia aspalathi. Next base: position 321,447 of record NZ_FPBH01000003.1, on the reverse strand, counting down.
TCGTCGTGTCGTTCTTCCTGCAATTGATCGGGCTGGTCACGCCGCTGTTCTTCCAGGTGGTGATGGACAAGGTGCTGGTGCACCGCGGCCTGACCACGCTGGACGTCATTGCCGTGGGGCTGTTGTTCTGCTCGATTTTCGAATCGCTGCTGAGTGCACTGCGCACCTATGTGTTCTCGCATACCACCAGCCGGATCGACGTCGAACTCGGCGCGCGTCTGTTCCGGCACCTGGTCGCGTTGCCGCTGGCGTATTTCCAGGCGCGCCGGGTCGGCGATTCCGTGGCGCGGGTGCGTGAGCTAGAGAACATCCGCAGTTTCCTGACCGGCAATGCGATCACCCTGGTGATGGATGTGCTCTTCTCGTTCGTGTTCATCGGCGTGATGCTGGTGTACAGCGGCTGGCTGACCTTGGTGGTGGTCGCCTCGTTGCCGCTGTACGTACTGCTGTCGGTGCTGCTAACGCCGGCCCTGCGCGCGCGACTGCGCGAGAAATTCAATCGCGGCGCGGAGAACCAGGCGTTCCTGGTTGAGACGATCAGCGGCATCCAGACGTTGAAGGCGATGGCGGTCGAGCCGCAGATCGCGCGCCAGTGGGATAACCAGATCGCGGGCTACGTCAGCTCCGGGTTCCGCACCGTGGCCTTGGGCACCGCCGCGCGCGAGGGTGTGAATTTCGTCGGCAAGCTGGTCACCGTGGTAACGATCTGGATGGGCGCGCGACTGGTCATTGATGGCGCGCTGACCGTGGGCGAACTGATTGCCTTCAATATGCTCGCCAGCCGTGTCGCGCAGCCGATCATGCGCATCGCGCAGCTGTGGACCGACTTTCAGCAGACCGGTATTTCGATGCAGCGGCTGGGCGACATCCTCAATGCGCCGACCGAGGCCCCCGCCTCGAACCGCAGCCCGCTGCCCGTGTTGGACGGTCACATCGAGCTCGACGCGGTGAGCTTCCGCTACCGTCCGGACACCCCGGAAGTCCTGCAGGGTGTCAGCCTAATTATCCAGCCGGGTGAGGTGATCGGCATCGTCGGCCGCTCGGGTTCGGGCAAGAGCACGCTGACCAAGCTGGTCCAGCGCCTGTACGTGCCGGAGCGCGGTCGCATCCTGATCGACGGGATGGACCTGGCGATGGTAGAGGTGTCCTCGCTGCGCCGGCAGATCGGCGTCGTGCTGCAGGAAAACGTGCTGTTCAATCGCACCGTGCGCGAGAACATCGCGCTGGCCGATCCCGGCGCGCCGCTGGACGATGTGATCGCCGCCGCCAAGCTGGCCGGCGCCCATGAGTTCATCCTGGAACTGCCCGAGGCCTACGACACGATGGTCGGGGAGCAGGGCTCCTCGCTGTCGGGCGGCCAGCGGCAGCGCATCGCGATCGCCCGGGCCCTGCTGTGCAACCCACGCATCCTGATCTTCGACGAGGCGACCAGTGCACTCGACTACGAATCCGAACGCATCATCCAGGCCAATATGCGCGACATCTGCCGGGGCCGCACGGTCATCATCATCGCGCATCGCCTCTCGGCCGTGCGCGACGCCCAGCGCATCATCGTGATGGACCATGGCCGCATCGTGGAGCAGGGCAGTCATGGCGAACTGCTCGAGCGTCAGGCCGGCCACTACGCCCGGCTCTACCGGTTGCAGCAGGTATGAGTGCCTTGCACGCGTTACGCGACCTGCGCCGTCGCTATGCCGAGGTCTTCACGGCGGCGTGGTCGACCCGGCGCAGCCTGGACACGGTGCCGCGGCTGCGCCATGAGAGCGAGTTCCTGCCGGCGGCCTTGGCACTGCGCGAGACACCGGTGCATCCGGCACCGCGCATCGCGATGGGTACGATCATCGCCTTGCTGCTGATCGCCGTGGTCTGGGCCAGCGTCGGCAAGGTGGACGTGGTCGCCACCGCGCCGGGAAAGATCATCCCGAATGGCAGCGTCAAGACCATCCAGCCGCAGGACACCGCGGTGGTGACGGCCATCCACGTCAAGGACGGCCAGCGCGTCAGGCAGGGCGATCCACTGATCGACCTGGACGCGACGGATGCGACCTCCGATGCGGCGCACGCGCAATCCGACCTCACCGCGACGCGCGACGAGATCGCCCGCGCCCAGGCGATGCTCGAGGCGATCGACCACGATCATGCGCCGACGCTGGCGGCCTCCGCCTCGCTGGGCTCGCCGGAGGCCCAGCGCGCGGAACAGCATGTGCTGGAAGGGGAATATGCGGACTACACCAGCAACCTGGCCAAGCTGCAGGCGGATATCGCCCAGAGCGAGGCCAGCCTGCATGAAACCGACGACGAGATCCGCAAGCTCACCGGCACCTTGCCCATCGAGCAACACAAGGAACGGGACTATGCCGAGCTGGTCGGCAAGGGCTACGTCGGCAAGCACGACTACTACAACGAGCAGCAGGCCGTGATCCAGATGGAGCAGGACCTGGCCGCGCAGCGATCCAAGCGGCAGGAGACCGGGGCGGCGCTGACCTCGGCGTCGCGGAAACGCGACGCCTACGTGGCCGACGTGCGGCGGACCTGGCTAGAGAAGATCCACGATGACGGCCCGAAGGCCGAGGGCTTGGCGCAAGACCTGGCCAAGGCCAGCCAGCACCGGCGCCTGATGCGGCTGACCGCGCCGGTGGACGGTGTCGTGCAGCAGCTCGCCGTGCATACGGTGGGCGGCGTGGTGACTCCCGCGCAGACCCTGTTGACCTTGGTGCCCGAGGGGCAGCGGTTGCTGGTGGAGGCCATCGTCGACAACCAGGACATCGGTTTCGTGAAGGAAGGCCAGCGCGCCGAAATCAAGGTGGAGACCTTCCCCTTCGCACGCTACGGCACCCTGCACGGCACCATCGTGCAGGTGTCCAACGATGCCAAGCAGGACGACAAGCTGGGGCTGATCTTCACCGCGGAAGTGAGCTTGCCCGAGGACACCATGCAGGTCGACGATCGCTTGATTCATCTAACCCCCGGCATGGCGGTGACCGCCGAGATCAAGACCGGCCGCCGGCGCCTGATCAGCTATGTGCTCAGCCCGCTGATCCAGCACACCAGCGAAAGCCTGCACGAGCGTTGATGACGCCCGCACCCGCTATGGCCCCTCACTTTCCATCCAACGGTCCCTCGCTGTGCGCCTTCTGCTGATCCATCAAAACCTGCCTGGCCAGTACCGACACCTTCTGGTCCACTACGGCCGACAGCCGGATTGCCAGGTGGTGGGCCTGGGCGAAATGAAGCGCCTGAAGGAGAACATCCGGAAGCCGATTCCCGGCGTGCGACTGGTTGGCTACGACACCCCGCCGACGCCCACGGCGACCACGCTGGCGACGCTGCGCACGACCGAGGCCGCGGTCCAACGCGGACAGAAAGTCCTGGTCGCCCTGCTCAAGCTCAAGCAGGCCGGCTTCACGCCCGACGTGGTCTATGCCCACCCCGGCTGGGGCGAGACGCTGTTCCTGAAAGATGTGTTTCCCCGTGCACGGCTGATCCATTTTTGCGAGTTCTACTACCACGCTACCGATCAGGACTTTAATTTCGATCCGGAATTTCCCTGCAATGCCGAGGACGTGCTGCGCCTGCGCATCAACAATCTGCATCACCTGATGGCGTTGGAACAGGCCGACATCGGCATCGCGCCCACGGTCTGGCAACAGACCCGCTTCCCGACGATCTACCAGCCCAAGATCGCGGTCATCCACGACGGCGTCGACACGACCGCAGTGGCCCCCGATCCGGAAGCCTTCCTGCGCTTTCCGAAGCACGACCTCACCCTGACTCGGAAGGATGAGGTGATCACCTTCGTCAGCCGGAACCTGGAGCCGTATCGTGGCTTCCATACCTTCATGCGTGCACTGCCGGAACTGCTTAAAGCACGACCGAAGGCACACATCGTCATCGTGGGCGGGAACGGTGTTTCCTACGGTCGTCGCTTGGCCAAGGGCAGTTACCGTGAGAAATACCTCGCCGAGCTCAACGGGCGCATCGACCTGCAACGAGTGCACTTCGTCGGCAAGCTACCGTACGACACGTTCCTGCGCGTGCTGCAGGTCTCAACCGCACACGTCTATCTGACCTATCCGTTCGTGTTGTCGTGGTCGATGATGGAGGCGATGGCTGCCGGATGCTTGGTGATCGGCTCGCGCACCGCACCGGTCCAGGAAGTGATTCGGGACGGTGAGAATGGGCTGCTGGTGGATTTCTTTTCGACGAGCGAACTGGTCGATGCCATCCGGCGCGTCTGCAACGATCCGACGCGCATGCAGGAACTACGCGAGGCGGCACGGCGTACGATCGTGGAAGGCTATGACCTCCACGGCGTGTGCCTGCCGCGGCAGAAGGCGTTGATTGAATCGTCTACGGACCAAGCGGTTTTACGAATCGACTCATCCGAGCGGATAGCGTATACGGCCTAGCGGCAGTTGTACGGGTTCATCACCGGATCGTGTAAACACGCGTGTTTTTCAGCGCGGAACTATTCCGGTCTGTACCTCAGCGTCCATGACGAGATGAAGCGTGGTCCAGCTAAGTCCCGCTTTGAGCCCCCGCGCTTTGCGCACCGCCAGTCGGATCGTTTCTTCGCTTACCTGAAAGCGTTCGCTCAGATCGAGGTAGCTGATTGTCTCGCCCTCGATGCGTAACAGGGCGTTGGTGATGGCGTGGCCGCCACGGCGATTACTCTTCAAGGTGGCCCGCTTGGTGGGGTCAAACGTCGACATACGAGAGGGTGCCTCACGAATCCCGTGCGGTCATCGATTGGCCTAGGGACGTCAAGGCCCAGCCGCCATGGGCAATTTTGGTGATCAGACCTTGCGCCTCAAGACGACGGCAAATTTTTTCGTCGTCGGATCCCGGAGATGCCGCCGCTCCCCAGCGCAGTTGAATCAGGACCAGACGCTCTTCGGCCGCCAGTACGTCAGTTGACATGGAAACCTCTTCCTGCTGAGTCAAAGTAGGCTGTCCGCTGCATCGCTCATCCGCTACACAGATCGCATCGGACGGATCTGTTGGGGAGAGATTGTGACGCCAAGTCAGTGTGGCTGGCGAGCCCCTTGGATGTTCCAGTGCATCGCCTGGGGATTCGTGGGCGTCTCAAGTGGTATTCACGATGCTACGGATGATTCGAGTAGTTTCAGATAGGGATTGTTTGCCGGTAGCTCGGCGAACAGGCCGGTGGGATCGGTCAACAGATAGCCGTGCAGTCGACGCGATTTGCGTGGCCCCGTGACCTCACACGTCCAGATGTTCAATCCGCTCGCATGCTTGCGATGTATCTGCAGGCGCTCGAAGCGTTTCTGCACCCACTGCCAGTCGGCGAGCTCCGCGGCCTGCGCCAGCGGGCCGATGTTCGGATGTTCCTGTGCATAGCGCTGGAACACCCCGGGACTGACCAGATAGGCCGTGTCCGCGATCGTATGCACCAGGGCTTTTGCGTCGTTGATAACGAGCTTGTGGCTGGCGATGCCCGTATGCAACCACGCGATGAAATGTTCGCCGGATGGTTCGGCCGCTGTGGCGATGGGCAGGGTAGGTGCGGCGGCGAGGTCGTTTTTCAGGGGGGCTGCGAGATCGGCCGTGGACATGGGCGATGTGTCCGTGGCGATACCATGATCCGATGGTGCTGGCGCCGAAACGGACGGTGCCCTGTCGATCAGATCGAGCATGCCGGCGAGCGCATCGGACGGAGCCGCGCTTGGCCCCGATGACGGCGAGGACGATGGCGCTGGTGATACATTGTCCGCGCCAACCATCGTCGGCGACGGTGCGGTGCGGTCCGCCGGCCGGGCTTCCACTGGCGATGCTTCGTCGGCCTCGATACGCACCTCACCGGTAAATGCCTGCGGACGTTGATCCGTTTCCCAGATCAGTGCCGGCGAGAGTCGGAGAAAGGTGAAGCTGTGCGACCATCCGCCCGCGCTCGCGACCGTCGCTTTCCAGATGGCTTTGCCGTTCGGGGTGGGCAGTGCGATACCGTGGTCCTGCAGCACGTTGAACACGGCTGTGTTGCTGGTCGGGATGCCGTCGATGCCCTGCGACAGGAGGTGAGCGCGCAGCTTGTCGGATACGGTCTTGCTCACCAGCCAGAGCGCATCCTGCGTCAGCCATCCGTCGGAGGCCTGCGGCTGGTTCAACTTGAACTCCTCCCTGAGCAGGTAGCGCAAACCATCGAGCAGCTTGCGTTGCAGCGCATGCCGTGGCGCGGCGAGTGCCTTCGTGGGGTCGCCGCCGAGCTCCTGTGCGACGGAGGCCTGGTCGGCCTGGATCACCAGTTCGCCAAGCACGCCGGCATGCTCGTACTGGCCCGCGAGGACATACAGCAGCGACGCCCAGAGGTTGGGGAATCCACTGAGCCAGTCGAGAATCGCGTGATCGAGCAGACGGTGATAGAGCAGACCTGTCGCGGCACCATGCAGGCGGTATTCGCGATCGTCCCGATAGCGGAAGCGATAGGGGCGCTGCAGCGGACCATGCCACGGATGCCAGGCTGTGCCATCGGCGTGTTCGACCTGCAGGTCGACGGCGATCTTGCCGATGTCGTGCAGCAGGGCGGCGTAGGCGAGGCCTGCGGTCCACACCTCGGCCTGTGCCGCCTGGGTTTCGGGCGGAGCGCCCGGGGGAAGCAGGTGCGACTGACGCAGCTTCAGGGCGTAGGAGACGATTTCGAGTCCATGATCGAGCATGCCGCCCGGGTAGGCGTGATGATGGCTTTCCGATGCGGGAAATTGCTGAACCAGCTCGGCGTAGCGATCGAGTGGTGTGCGGTATAACTGTGCGAATTGCGACCGAGACAGCGACGTGCGCTGCCAGATATGTTCCAGCAGGCGCTGGCGACGCGGGGTATTCAGCAGCGCCGCCGCCGACTCCGGTCGCGTCAGTCCCTTGGGTGTTTCGGACGACGATACCGGTGGGGCGGCGGGTGTAGTGGCTGCAGTGGGCGCCTTTTTTTGCCGGAACAGAGTGAACATCGCGAACCCGAATGTGGTGACCGGAAGGAGAGCCTTTTGTTTTTCCGGGTAGGGCCATTCCCCTTGCCTCCCGTTCCCTTGCACCCTTACAACCTTTTGGCCTTCGGCCCTTTTCGGTATAGCCGGCGCGACTCCGTCGACGCGAGCATCCATGAGGTCGTGGCGTGTTCGCGTCGGGCAATGGGTCGGGTGCCCGAACGTTCAGTGCGCGCGATTCCGGGCTGGCCCTCTTGATCCGGCAATGATGCACAGGCGCGCAGCGAGTTCGTCGCTGCGCGCCTGCCGCCGGGATGAAGCCGCTTTCAGTCAATCTTGAAACCGCCGCACTGTCGCAGAAAGACCTCGAACTCGCGGACGTTTTCGACCGAGAGTGCAAAGTGCGTTGCATCGTTCGCTACGCGCCCGCTTCCATCACAGCCGTTACATCTCATGTTTCCGGGGCCGATTGCGGGCGGCGTGGCACGACTTCCCGTTGCGCCGCAAATGGTGCAAGGCTCAAGAGGCAATGCGTCCAGGCGTTCCTGACGACGTTGCGCGTGCCGCTGCGTCCTGCCGGAGGCGATTTCTCTGGTGAGACGATCGGCCAGCTTCACCGAGTCAATAGCATCGAGCCCCCAGCCATCGTTGAAATGGCCAAGGTTGTCGAGCGGGATGATGTCCGGGGCGATGTCCTCGCAATAGCTCCATAACGGATGCCACCACCAGATGTTGTTTCGAAAATATTCGCCGATCTCCGAACTCGGCGCCTTGCCATAAACGTCCATACCCATTTGGATACTCCTCGGGTCGTGGAGCATCCGTCCGGGTGCATGGACGGCCGATGGCTGTCGAGCAGCTCGGGTGACGTCGGAATGCTCCGGTTGGGAAAGGGAGCATCCGGCCCGACAGGGCATCGAATGCCCCATCGTGAGGGAACAACATTCCGGACAGGTGTCGGGGTATCCGACACGTGGCGACCGCACCAGAGACGGTGCCGGATGAGCCGCAGGGCGTCGCATGACGCAGCGACGTGCGGGTCTACAACGGGCAGACCGGCCGTGAACCGACGAGCGTGCGGGGCGCGCCGTCGAGTGCAACGATCGAAGTAGAGGCCAGGGAGATTCGGGGCGCTACGAACAATACGAGCTACACCGTCACCGCATTGCGCCGGTACGCGGTGTCATGCATTTCCGTATGGATGATCCAGTGACGCCTCCATCCCGAGGATGCGATGCTTGACGGGATCGCGGTGAGGACGTGACATCAGCGTGTCGGATCTGCCTGGACGTTGATTGCGGACAGATCGATTGTGATCGTGCAGAGATCCGTCGGCCCATCCAGTCGCGTGTGATCGGTGTAGAAGCGGCCGAAGGTCCACGCACCTTCGGGGTTGTGCCGGTTATCCGAGGCAAGCACGACGGAGAGAAGTGCCCGGCCGGCAGGCTCCCAGCTGGGGCGAACGATGTCCTTGAGCGTGTTCATCCAGTAGGGCGGATCGCCGTGGGGGAACGTCTTGAACTCCTCGTTGAACGTGGGGCGGAAGTGACCAATCAGAGCCGCTTCGAGGACCTTGGCAAAATCCGGCATGCCGATCATGGCCTCGAGGATGCCGCTGCCGGTAATGAAGCGTCCTGGGGCCGGCTCAATAATGTAGCTGGCCTGGTAGCCGAAGACGTAGACCTGAAGATTGGGCGCGTCGCGCTGGAGGTTGCCGGCGATCGCGCGTACTTTCTCGTGTTTCCACAGCCGGTCGGCGTAGTCGAGCTGTCCTTTCTTGCCGGTCGAAATGCCGATGTATTCGATCCGGAAATCGAGACAGGTGGGCCAGGTGCTGTCGTCGACCCGAATGAAATGCAGCAGGTCCGGCTCAAGAAATAATCCGATGGATCCGCCCTCGCCATGAATGAGCAGTCGATTGGGGTGGCCCATGGGACCGCAGGCAATCTCCACATGCCTGATGTGATCCGGTGTCGGAATGCGTTCTGAGAGTGGCAGCGGGTAGGGTGACGTTTTGCCGTCAAGGAACAGCTCGAAGGGAACCCGTTTCCAGTCCTTGTAGCCGACCTCGAACTCCAGATGCCCGACGGCTTTCTTCTGGTCCGCGAACCAGTAAAAGCTCTCCCGCGAAAACATGCAGCGGGGGCGTGTGGTAATCACGTAATGATGATAACCATGCATGACGCCGACCCCCTGGACCTCGCTGCCATCGTCACGTTTGAAGATCATCCGCTGCGATGGATCAGCGACCTTGATCTCCTTGTAGTCCTCGACGTGGTGCAGACCGATGACCATGGGGAAGCCGGAGGAGTAGTGCAGGATGGAAGGAGGGTTGGGCATGTCGACCGTAAATTCCCAAAATGATTTGAATAGGGTTCAGCGGGAGAAATAGCCGCATGGTATATTTTTCTGGCGAGATCGAATCTGTCATTTGCGCTGATGCCACACCCGTTTTGCGCCGCAGATAACATTGAACGGCGGTCAGCTGATTCGTAATCTACGATGAGTCAGGAGGCCCTCCGACAAGCGGGCCGTGACTGGAGCAGCGGAATCCGAGGTGCACCGATGATCACCGAAACGCACAACGAGCCATGGGCACACCGGCTGGGCCGGGGAGCAGGTCGTGTGTGGCGCTGGGCTGCCCGTCGGGATCAGCAACTCACCCGCACGCTCATGGCGCACGGTGTGCCCGCCCGCTTCGCCAGCACCATGCTGTGGCTGGTCAAACTGGTTGTGCTCGGTGTGCTGTTCTATGCGGCGTTCTGGCTGGCATTGCTTGTCGTGTTTGCAATCGTGGCGGCCTGGGCAGCACGCAACACTGACTGGGACCATGACCACGACGATAAGGCTGAATGGCGAAGCGGGTGGGATGGGTTTGGTCTCTATCGAGGCGAAGTGCGCATCGATGGCGGCAGCGCAGACGACGAATAGCACCACTACTTCAACGCTTTCATCGCTACGTCACCACCTTTGCCGCCTGCTGATTTCGCACCGTCAACTCCTGCCGTGAACATCTGAACCAGATTTCCGGCACGCACGCCAACCCAACCAAGCGCAGCGACCCAGAATCCTGGCAACACGATGAACATCGCCGCCATGACAAAGTTCAGCAGCATGTCGCCGAAGCCATTGTTGAGCCCCATCATCAGATTGAAGTTCTGATGCGGTGAACCGCTGCCGTAGAGCGCGTCGAGGATCGTGCTGTCGATCCAGCGCGCGAGCTGGAACCAGAACTCGACAAAGAACAGCGCGAATTCGACGCAGCTCACCGTGACCACCGCCTTGAGATCGTACGTGCCGATCAACAGCACGAGCGGAATACAGATCACCAGCGCACTTTTCAGGAACGAAAGCACCATCGGCAGCGCCTGGCGCACTACGTCCATCGCCGGGAAGAAGCCCATCGATCCAACGGTGAGGCCAAGGTCGGAGGTCATCCGGTTGGTGTCGTTGAAGAACGTCCGGTCGACCTGGCCGCCATAGTCGGTATAGACCTGCCCCTGGTTCATCGTCTGCTGCTGGGGCGCGACAATGTCGCGAATCACCGCATCGTCGACCTGGGTCGGCGACAGGAAGCCGGCCCATTTGCCGATCCGGCTGAGCAGGTCAGGACTGACCTGCGCCAGCAGTCGCGACCTCAGTCCGGTGTCCCCATCGGCCCACCATTGATTGCAGGTTGGATAGCCGCCGCCGTTGGGCACCTGAGCCAGTCCCGCATCGCGTGTAGTGTCATAGGGCCAGGCGGCACGTGGTGTGCTCGAATGGTAGGTGTTGTAGAAGCCGGCGCTGTTCAGAAAATAGCTGGAGCCGATCCAGTTCACGTCGTTGGTCTGATCCTCGGAGAGGGTGGGCCGGTTCATGAAGAGCTTTGCGCGCGAGGGTCCGTAGCAGTCGTGCGTGAAGTCGGCCACTTCCTGTGCCAGGACCGGATCGGCGATGCGCGTACTGTCGATATCCATCCGGATCTGCCGCAGGTCGGTCCCGCACGGAATCGCCGCGACCGCGGCGCCCGTGATGGCCTTCGAGATCGCATGCACAAAAAACCACCAGACCGGCACCTGGGCGCTCTGGTTGTTAAGCGTCGTGAATGACGTCGCCCAGCTCGTGTCGGCCGGGGCCGGCGCATTGACCTGACACTGCACGGAGCGCGTCTGGTCGAACTGGATCGTCGAGAGGTTCATCGGAATGTAAGGAATGCCGGCGAACATGATCACGACGATCGCGACAAAGACGCGGTTCTCGATACGCATCGACGAAAGCACACCCTTGTTGCCTTCGTCGGCGCCCTCGGCCCGGGCGCGCAGCCACTCCTGCAGAACGATTGCGAGAAAGGGCAGCGCGAACACGCCGCTCGCCACCAGTACATTCCAGATGCCGTTGTTGACGACCCACCCGACCAGCGTCAGGTAGTACTCCAGATAATCCGTGGTGTAGAGCGTCATGATGTAGATCCCGGTCAGCCTTGCCGAAGCAGGGCGCTGCTTTCCATGACGACGAGCGCCAGCACGGCAGCCAGTTCAATCCGAATGAGTCGCCGACGGGTTTCCGGCGAAGGCTCCCGATGCCGCAGCCGGCGATGCATTCGATACCAGGCATACGCGGTGCCGGCATACAGGCAGAGTCGCCACACCCGGAAGGCTCCGGCGTGCGCCTGCAGCCACTGGCTCCAGCCCCGCACATCACCGACAAGGCCGATGCCGAGGACGTTCACGCCCGCGGCGACGCCCACAATCGCGGCGATCCAGAGCAGGCCGCGCACCGTGTACCGGTTGAACCGCGATGCCCACCGCAGCCACGCGCCCCTGGTCATGGCGTCCCGCCCTTCGGCTTCTGGATCGTATCGAGACGATCGCGCAGCGTGTCGCCCTGGTAGATGCCCCGCGAGCCGGCGCTTCGTGCCGTGTTGCGCTCGATGATCGTGGCCGGCGAATTCCCGGCGAGTTCGCGCCGCAGTTCGAGCTCGGTCTTGAGGTTGTTGATCTCCTGTTCCAGCGTGCCGTTCTCCTGGTCGACCGCCTGCTGGGCGAGTTGGTTGGCCGCCACGTTCGGTTCGTTCTTGCCGGTCAGCAAGGTGCGCTGAAGCAGGAGGGCTTTTTCAAGCACGCTCGACAGGGCCGCTTCCGAGGCGAGGCGTTGCCCCAGCACGTCCTGGTCCGGTTCGTCGCGCAGCGCCTCGATCACACCGCGCGTCACTGGCAGCGCATCGCTGCCGGCCGCATCAAGATTGGCGGGTGTGGTCGGCTTTGCGCCGCTGATGAGATCCTTCAACGCCTGCAGCTTGGTCTTGTATTCGTCGTCGATCAGCGGTGTCAGTCCGACGCCGGGCGTGGTCTGCGTTTTTGTGCAGTCCTCGCAGGTCTGTGCCACGCGCTCGCCCAGCACGCGCGTGGCGAAGTCCGAGGCGGCCTGCGGCGAGCTCCACGTCTGGCAGGTAAGACTGCCGTTGCAACTTCCGCTGTCGATCGATGACGTCTCGGTCACGCCACGGCCATTGAGCAGGTTGTAGCCGGCCTTGGTGACATCGCTGACCATCTTGATCGGACTCTGGCCAGAGCCACCCGCATTACCGCCACCGACCCAGGGCACCCCATGATTACCGTGGCTCGATTCGGCCTGGGTGATCGCCGACACGGCGTCCGTGCTGGCGACCGCCTGCTTCAGTTCCATGCCTTCGGCGAGCTGGTCCCAGCTCATCTGGCCGCCGGCCATGTCGGCCATCCGGTTGGCGATCGCGCGACAGGTCATCTTGGAGCGGTCGAAATCGAGCCGCGCCTGCAGGATGCCGTTGGTGAGCAGGTTGTAGAGACCAGGATCGGCGCGCTGGATGATCAGCGCCGGCAACGAGGCGACCGCTCCCGTGGCGTTCTGGATCACGGTCGACATGATCGACTGGAAGCCGTTGGTGACGCCGTTGAGCTGGTTCTGCAGCGTCGTCGTCAGACTCATGTTGCCGCAGATGAGATTGTTGTTCCAGCCGAAACCCACGCCGAGGCTCTGCATGTTGCCCGCGCTGCTCATCGAGACCGCGCGTCCGCCGCCCACGTGATAGAGCACGTCATCGCCAATGACGTTTCCCGACACATCGACGCCGTTGCTGTTTAGTTGGGTCTGCGCGCCGAGGAGGGTGCATGTGCCGGCAAGACCCGCTCCCATGGCGAAACGGAGCAGGCAGGACCGGATATGGCTGAACATCATGAGGTTCATCCCATGGACTCCGTCAGTTGAAGTCGGTGCTGCCGAGGAACACCTGGCCGCGCCGCTGGCAGCAGGCGTAGGGGCGCCACAAGGTCCAGGCGTAATCGGCCTGGGTCGCCTGCACCTGCTTGTTGCGATGGGGGAAGACCGCGCAGGTGGTCGAGAGCGTCGGCGTGAGTTCCTGCCACTGGCCGGTCGAGGCATCGCTTTCCACCAGCGCGCCGGCAGGCCAGTAGCCGTCCTGGGCATTGGCCAGCAGCGGCTGATAGACATGAACCTGCCCGCGGCGAGTCACGATGTCGCCCGCGCGCTGCGCGACGACGGCACCGCTTTCGTAGTCGTTGGCCTGGTCGAGAAATCCGCCGCGTGGATAGACGTTGCCCCACAGGTTGTCCGACAGGCGGCTGCCGATCTCGCGACGCCCGGGGATCAGTGATTCGGGGTAGACCGCTTCGGGAATGCCATAGCGCCAGGCCACCGTGTCGAGGGTGCTGAGGAGATAGGGCATGAATGGCGTGGCGGCGCCGGCACAGGTATAGCCCGACTGACTGGCAAAGCGACTGAAGACCGTGCCGGCCGGGTGGCCGATCACGTCCGCGTTCTTGAACTTCATCAGGTTGTTTTCGTGATTCTGGTTCGTCGTGCCTTCGCCGCCGGCGTGGGCCGAGGGATTGGGCGCGCTCAGCAGGCGCATCTCGGTCCATGGGTTGGCACCCGTGTTGGCGTAACTGGAGACGACCGCGTCGGGAATGTAGTGCCGGACCTTGACCGTCGTGCGTACGCTGCAACCGAATGCGCCGCATTCGAGCCAGTAGCAGATGCCGACCACTTTCCATGCGAGACAGTCAGGTGACAGCGCGGACGCAATGATCGTCGCGGTATCGAGCGCCAGCACCGAGGTACCGACGCCGAGCAACAGGCAGGCCAGCGCCAGGCGCAGGCGATGCGAACGGAAATACCTCATGGATGCGAACTCCGATAAGCGGAAATACGCGCTGCCGCGCGGGCAACATCGGACGTGCCGTACACCACGTAGCGCCGATCCACAACGATCGCCGGCACCTTCGCGATGCCCAGGCTCCACGCATCGGCAACGCCCTGATAGGCCGAGGCGAGGTCGCGCTGCAGGTCGGGATGCTGCTTAAGGCGCTGCTGCACGATCGCCGTTGCGGCGGTGGCATCCGGTGGCAGCCCATCGGAGAGCGTTGCCTCGAGGCGGGCAGGTGCATCGAGCAGCACGACGCGAGCGGTCGATGCATGCACGGCGGGATGCTGTCCGTCCGTGAACACCTGGATATCCGTCGACTCCGAACGATCTGCAGCACGCACGGAGGGGAGCGCGCATGCAAAGGCAAGCGTGATCGCGAGCCACGCAAGGTGTCGGGTAACAGGCGTCGGGAACATGGGAGGCGATGAGCACCACGAGGAACGGTGCGCATAGTCGGCCTGAGTTAACTGGCTCAAGCGACAGGGAAACGGAATGCGGCGCCGACCGCGTTCTTGCGAGGGTGATATGCCCCAACGCGAGGCGCCCACGAATCGCTATGAAGTGTGACCCAATTCGTAAAACAACCGGGGAGGGGCTGCTAGCCTCGTTCCAGGCAGCCTGGACCAATGCTCGACCACGCTCGACACAGGGGAGTTAAGGGAATGCGTGAGACCATCAGGCAAAGGAACTGGCTACGCCATCTGGCGGTTGCGCTTACCTACTTTGCACTTTACAGCGCGTTGCGCTATGTCTCGTTTTCCTACTGGTTCCTGCCGGCGAGCCTGCGCCTGCTTTGCCTGCTATTGCTGCCGTACCGTTACTGGCCGGCGCTCGCCCTTGGCGAGATGCTCGGGCTAGGGCGGTTCAGCCTGCAGTGTTATGAAGAGTTCGGCCTGACCGGTGCGCTGCTCAATTTGGTGCCACGCATTGCGCTTGTCATGCCGATCGTGCGCTGGTGCCGTGAGCGCCTTTCCCTGCTTGGACCGAGACGGCAGGTGCGCATGAATGCACTGCTACTGTGCGCGATGCTGCTGGCTCTCGTCACGGCCACGTATGACTGGTGTTTTCTGCGCATCATGCCCGTCCAACCCGGACAATCGCCGACGTCGTTCGTATGGGCGCCGCGTTATTTCATCGGCAACTACCTGGGCATCCTGACGATGGTTCCCTTGGTCCTGATGCTGTGGCAGATCGCGGGTGAAACGCCGACATGGCGCGCGGCACGCACGCGCCTTGGTGGTAGCCGTCTTGCCCTGGAGGGACTGGCGCTGCTGGTGCCCAGCTTGCTGCTGCTGGCGTGGATCGCGGTCAGCTTCAAGGACCTGGGGCAGGTAGCGCGTATGGCGATGTTCCTGCCCGTCGCCGTGCTGGCGATGCGCCACGGTTGGCGTGGCGCTGCCTTGGGCGGTTTCGTCGCCAGTAGTGCGCTGGTCGTGGTAGTACCTGCGCCATACGACCCGGTCACCTTGCAGGCGGAAGTGTTCATGGCGTTCACGTTGTCCGTCCTGCTGATGCTTGGCGCGCGCATCGCGACGCTGCACGCACGCGAAGAAATGGAGCGCATGAACAGTCGGCTGGCTTTGCAAAGCGCCCAGCATGGCCTCTATCTCGGTGAGTTACGCATGCAGCAGGCTGCCGACACGCTGCAGGACGTCGGTACAGCCATTCACCACGCCCACGAACGATTGCTCGATCGCATGCGTCTCTTCCTGCCCGAGGGCGAGGAGCGCCGTTACAGCAGACAGGCGATCGCCACCCGGCAGGAAGTATTCAACCGGGTGAACAGTCTCGCCCCACGGGCCTGGCAAACGAACGGACTGGCGCACCTCCTCCAGGAGGGTTCGCTGGCCCATGCCCTGCAGAACCTCGGCATCACCTATGTGTGCGACATCCGGGGCACGGGACTGGCCGGGTTCTCCCCTGGATTTCAGCTCGCCCTGTATCGCCTCGCGTGCGAAGCGGCGGTCTACGTGCACGAGCAGATATCGCTCTCGTCGCTCCGCCTGCGCGTGCGTGCGGGTCGCGTGCGCGGCACGCACTGGGCGGTCCTGCAGATGACCGGCACGCCGCTGCGCAGCGACGACACGTTCTTGCCGTCGCGCCGCGAGTGCGATCAGTTCCGCGAGCGGTTGGGTGCGACGGCCGACGGCGTCGGTGGCATCCGGCATAACGCGCGGATCTATCGCGGGACGGTCCATGCACGTGCGACGGAACATGCAACGCGACTATCGTTAGTGATTTACGACGGAGACTCCCTGTCAGGACGATCTCACTAACCTTAAGTCCAAGAGGATCACACCATGTTCCGCACATCGTTTGTCTATCATTCCCGGCTGGCGTTGCTCGCTGGTCTGCTTGCTTGTGCCTTGTCGGCCCATGCCGCTCCACCGGTTCTGGCTTCGACCGGTTTCGGCCAGGCATGGCCCAATGCGCAGGATGTCAGCCTGAACCCACACTTCCACGCCTACCGCTTCGATCGCGATGGCGTCGCCTATGTGCAGATCAACGCCGTCAACGGCGACGTGCGGGCCGCTTTCGCCTACGCGGGCGGGATAGTTCTCACGCTGCCGATGGGGGGCGATGCCTCGCGCGTATCGATACCGGATCGGTCCGCTGCAAACACCACATCGGCGGGCGAGATGGTCTACCGTGACACGCATGTTCAGGTGAGCATGATTCCGCAAGCCGACGGCCTGCACTGGGCCGTACAACCGGCGCTTTCGGGGACCGGGGTGACGGCAGCTTCCTGCACGCCGGTGCAGGAATGCGGCGGCGGCATCATCAACCAGTTGTCCCTGCAGCAGAAGCCGGCCCCGAGTGCCTGCGTTCCGGTTCAGGAATGTGGCGGTGGTATCGGCAACCAGGCGCAGTCACCGCCGAAGGTGCTGAGTGCCGACTGCACGCCGGTGCAGGAATGCGGCGGTGGCATCGTCGAGAGCGTGCCGAACTAGCGATGATCCAACCGACGGACGGGACGTGTAGGCTTTCGCCTACAACGAATGACGTAGTGCGCCGACTGTCATGGATGGATCGCCCTGTGGACACTAACCGTGTCCAACCGTCAGGCGCCTGTGGAAGGCCACCACATCAAGGATGACCGACACCCGGACTAACGCCGCCCCTCATACGGGCGGCGTTTCCGTTTTGTCGTCAGCTTGGGATGCGGGACCGCGCCGCGATCCTCTTCGATCTTCCGCGACGGGTTAGCGGCCCGTCTCTGCCGCAGCGACAGACCCGCTCGAACGGGCTTGAGTGCCGGATGCGACCAACTGATCGATCGCGGAGAGCAGGGTGTCGCCGTCGGCCGCCCCGCGAATGACCAGGGTCTGTCCGGTCTGACGGTCGATCAACCGTAGCATCGGGGTGCCCTGGATCTGATCGCGCTGGGCGTCGTCAATCTCACGCTGGATCGCGTCGTCGGCCTGGGTCCCCGCGAGGCACGTCTTGATCCCGGTGCTGACGTTGGGATAGGGCGTACCGGCCGGCAGGCCGTCGCCGTTCGCGCGCGTGTGCCCATAAACCCATGCGACGGCCTTCCAGAATTCGGTCTGTCCGCCGACACGCCCGGCGCACTCCACCAAGCGCGCTTCCTGACGCGCGGCGGGGTCGTGCATGGCGAGCGGCAGGTGGTGCCATTGCCAGTTGACGTCGTGATGCGCATCGATCCACTGGTGCAGGACCGGGAAATACGCTTGGCAATACGGACACTCCAGGTCGGCATATTCGATGAGGGTAAAGCGCGCGGTCGGCGCGCCATACACCCAGGGTGGCCCGAAGGCGTGACGCGAAGCGCCGGACCCCGGTGTCAGCTGCATGGCAGCGACGAGCAGGATCGCAAGGACCGTGATGGCGGAGGCCGCCGGCCAGAACAGGCGGCGAAGCTTGGCGCGGACGAGCCAGGACGGCAGATACTTCATGGCAAACCCTCGCAGAGGCCCAGCTCGGACGTGCAGCCGCCCGTCTGGTTGTCGAAGAACAGGGCGTACTGTCGTCCGCCGCGTGTCGTCCGGCTCCACTCGACCACGGTGCGGATCGTCGCGTACGTGCCAGGACGGGTCACATCCATCGGGTCCTTGACCGCGGGGAAAAACGTAGCGGCGTGCCGCTTGTTGGCGGCCGCGACGACGCGCTCCCAGCGTTCGATGCGATCGATGTGTTCCGGGAACTGCTCGGCGATCGCACGCAACTCGTCCTTGCGGCAGTTGATGCACGGCATGCAACCGACGCGCCCCATCCCCATCGCGTAAAGCGGATTAGGCGTCAGGCCGTGCCGGCGATGCATGGCCCACACATCGTCGACGGTCCACCGAAAGATCGGTCGCCACAGCATCGATCCGGACTCGTGGTGATTGAAGCGCGGCTGTGTCGCGCGGT
Source organism: Paraburkholderia aspalathi (assembly GCF_900116445.1). Classification (GTDB taxonomy): domain Bacteria; phylum Pseudomonadota; class Gammaproteobacteria; order Burkholderiales; family Burkholderiaceae; genus Paraburkholderia; species Paraburkholderia aspalathi. The sequence goes on along the minus strand of NZ_FPBH01000003.1, from coordinate 302,955 downwards.
GCCGGCTTTCGTCCGCGCGAATGCCGAGCCACTGCAGGACTGGTCCATCGCGCAACATGGGACCGACGATCTGGGTTTCGATCGGGGAGGCCTTGAGCGATTGCGTGCAAAACCGCGCCATCGTGCTCGGAAAACGGCCCTTACTGACACAGAGATCGAGAAACGGATTGCCCGTCGGCTCGTGCAGCGCCACGGCCTCGGCGACCACTTCGTCGGACATGCCGAGCTTCGGCCAGACACGCAGGACGTAGGCACGATGCCGGGCGAGATCCGCGCTGAAGTCAGCGCGCACCACCTCGACTCGCGGACCGCCGGTGCGCTCATGCAAGCGGCTCACAAACTCGTACGTCAGTTCGTGCTCGTTACCGGTATCGGCGAACACCGCGCGGAATGGCCGTCCGGATTCGAGGGCGAGCAGATAGACCGCGGCCGAGTCTTTTCCGCCGGAGACATTGACCAGATGCTGGATCGGACGACGGCGCGTGGGTACAAGAGCCAGCCGCGGCGCGCGCCGCCGCAGACGAACCGGCGTGTTGATACGATCGAGGGCTTGGGTCGCGAGATAGGTCATGGGGAAGGCTAGAGATCGAAGGGCAGGGGTTCGATGCCGCGCGCCCGGTCGATGCGTGCCGCGATGCGGATGGCCGCATCGAGCTCGCTGCAACCAAACTGCTGCATCAACTGGTAGCGCTCGTTCTTTTCCTCGGGCTCGGTCATGGCAAGCGCGAGATAGAGGCTGGGCGGGACGACACGGAACAGGAGTTCCATCGAGCGGGAGAGGATCACGCCTTCGGTGAACTTGCCCGCTTCTTTGCGCGCGGAAAGCATCAGGGTTTTCTGTGAGGGGTTCAGCTCGCGAAAGCGCGCGATCTTCTCGACCTCGTCGGGCGGCATCGACAGGCAGATCCACCACTCGATCATGTTGAGCATCGGCTCCGCCGATTTCGGCAGATCGTCGATGTTCTGGGTGGCGAGCCAGAACCACGCGCCGAGCTTGCGCCACATCTTGGTGATCTTGACGATGTACGGGGAGAGCAACGGATTTTTCGTGATGATGTGGCCTTCATCGGTGACGTTGATGATCGGCCGCCCGAGGAACTGGTCGCGCTCGGCGATGTTGTTGACCGCGTTGATCAGCGAGATGTACGCGATCGACAGTTGCGCGCTGTAGCCCTCGCGCGCGAAGGTCGCCAGATCCACCACCGTGATGTCGACCTCCGGCCACGGCGTACCTGGACGGTTGAACATCTCGCCGTCGACACCTTGACAGAACATGTCCATCGCATCGGCCATTTCCAGCAGCCGCGTGCGCCGGCTGTCCGGCAGCGACGCGTCACGACCCCGTGCGCGCAGGGCATCGCGGATGTCCTGGGTCAGCACGGTGCGATGGTCGCCGGCGCAGCCGTAGGCGGCATCGAGAATGCACTGCCGGATCAGGCTGCGGTCCGCGCGCGTCATGCGTGCTTCCTCGCGGTCCTCGCCACCGGTGATCATCAGCCGCGCGGTGATTTCCAGCTCGCCCAGCACGTCGCGCTGCTCGTCGCGCTCCTGGATTGCCTCGGACGATTCTTCATCGAGCGCGTCGGCGTCGAGCGTGCGCACCATGCTCGGTGTCCGCACCAGTCGCCAGGCGTCGGCGAACGGCGCGAGGCTGACGCCCGAGCCCGGCGCGAGCTTCACGCGATGCACGCTTAGGCCGAGCCGGGTGGCGAAGTCGCCAAAGAGACCGAAGGAGTTGCCGGCCTCCACGATGAACAGGCGCGGCCGGTAGATCGCCATCACCTGGTTGAGCAGGTTGTTCAGCGTCGCCGACTTGCCCGAGCCGGTGGGTCCGAACAGGAACAGGTGCGCATTCATCTGCCGGTCGCGACGGCTCAACGGATCGATGGTGACCGGACCGCCGCCCCGATTGAACACGGTGATACCGGGATGTCCGGTGCCCTGGTTGCGGCCCCACACCGCTGAGAGATTCGCGATGTGCTGCGCAAACATCAGTTGCGTGTACCACTGCTTGCGGTCTTTCGACGGATCGAAGACGCAGGGCAGCCAGCGCAGATAGCTGTTAAGCGGCCCGACCTCGTCTTCGTCGCGTACGGGTTGCAGGCCCGCGTTGAGCATGACGTTCGAGAGCTGCAGGGTGCGCACATCGAGCTCGGCGAGATCGTGACCGCGCAGGTAGAACGCGACCGCGCCGCGGTAAAGCTTATGCGCGCGACCGATGATGGCACGCGCCTGCTGCACGTCCTGGCGGGTCTGCTCGGAGGCCAGCGTCTCGCCCACGGATTTACGGCTCAGGTGATTGAGGTGGGCTTCGAGGGTGTCCTGCGGCGTGATGACCAGCGTGATGCACATCACCGTGTCTTCCGGCATCTGGTCGAAGAGCGCGTTGATCGAATCGCCGCCCTTGCGCGTCTCGCCCGTGATGTGTCCCGTCGCTGGCGGGAGGCGCAGGCGGTCAAGCACGACGACCCGGTGAGGCCGGTCGTCGAAGTGCCAGACGCCATGGGCCGCGTCGGAGACCGGCTGCCCGAAGAACAGGCGCTGTGCGAAATCGGTGCCGCTGGCCAGCTCCAGATCGTCGTCCGGGCCATCGGCCGCAGGCTCCGGATAGGCGGCCAGCTGATAGAAGCGCTCGCGGGCTTCGGCGGTGTCGCCGAGCAGGGTCGGATGTGGATTGAACCAGCGCAGCAGCCATGCGTGAATCTCAGGCGCATCCAGGCGCCGCGTGCGAACGCCGGCATGCGCAAGGCCGCCGGTGAGGCGATCGCAGACAGCGTTCAGCGCCTGGCTGGCTGACGTGCCGCGTCGTCCGCCCGTGCCGCTGATATGCCGGTAGACGACCAGACGCACACGGCGGGTTTTCCCGCGCCACGGCAGGCGCGTGACGGCGGTGTCCTCGAACAGGCCACCCGGCTTCGCAATGGCACGCAGGTGATGCTCGAAGAAGCGCAGGTAGAACGCGGTGAACGCGGTATCGCGCGCACGCGGCTGGACGTAGTCGTGCAACGTGCGCAGGTAGTCGTCCCAACCGGTTTCGTCCTGGACGTAAAACTGCACCACCCACGGGTTGTCCTCGAGCTCATCGAGACTGTCCTGCAGGGCATTCTCGACGGCGTCACGTACCTGGTTCAGCCATTGCGGCTCGCGACCCTCGGTACCGATTGGTGTGATGTCGAAGAACGCGGCCATCGATTCGCCGTCGTCCAGCAGCAGGCTTTTCGACTCCGCCAGGAATTCGACCCACGGCAGCAGCTCGACGAACGACGGCACGACATCGTAGAGCGCCTGTTCGTCGTCGTGTGTCGCGGGCCTGCGTTTCGCGCCAGCGTTCGCGCCCGGTTCGGGGATGCCGTGCGACGCTAGGTGCGCGATGTGGCGCTCCCACGCATCGGGCGACGCTGCATCGGCGGGCGCCGCGTTCGCAGGCCAGCGGGAGGCCCGGCGTCGCAGGCGCCCGGCGAGTTCGCGCCAGTTCATCAGTAGCTCTCCGTGCGCTCGCCCGGCATCGCGTACTGCACCCGCTGGTACAGCGGAAACACCGTGGTATAGCCCGGCACGGGTGCGGGATCGCTGCCGGCCAGGTGCGGAAACATATACATAACCAGGTCGGGGTTCGGCAGTCGCTGGAACTGCCGGTAGATTTCGTTCTGCGCGGTGCGCGTGTAGCGGGCGTTGTCCGCGGGGGCGGTCTGGGTATCGCCCGCCGTCAACGGGCGACGCAACGATTGCCGCGCGTCGAGCAACTGGCGCGACGCCGGGTTGTCGCGGGGGGTGCCCCCGGTCTGCTGGTCCCAGATCGCGCGCATGTCGGCATCGCCATGCGGCAGCAGCTTGTCCTTGCTGGTTGCGCAGCCACTGAGCACGGCGGCGCCGAGCAGCAAGCTCCCCGCGTTAATCCAGGTCCGATGCATGAGTGCCTCCGAGGCGATGGTTGACGCGACGGCCGTTCGGGTCGTAGTCGATGTCGAGCGACCGTTCGATATGCACTGCCACCGGCGCGCCGGGCGGTACGTAGATCGCGGCGAAAGCCTGGCCGTAAAGCTTGTTGACCCACTGCGACATCTCCTGGACGCCGCCGGCGAGGATGCGACCCATCGCTTCGTTACCCGAAATGCCGACGGTGCCGAGAGTGCCGTTGCTGTTGGTGATGTAGGAGGCACTGCCATCGTTCGACTTGATCAGCGATGCGGCGGCCGCTTCGGCGGCGGTGATGAGGGCCTGCGAGCCGAGGTACTGCTGCGCGTTGCTGTGACGGTCGCCGCTGACGCAGGGCACACCGTAGGGATCGCTGATCCAGCCGAGGCCACCTTCGATGGCATTGGTGTTGCCGGTCTGCGCGGTCGAGCCGCCGCTGTTGCCCTGGTTCTTCCCATCCGGCAGGGTGCGGATGGTACCGTCGTTGAACACGAAGGTGATGGAACGGATCTGGCCGCGCACGCATGACAGCGTCCAGTCGCCCGACGCGGTGCCGCTGATGACCGCGCCGGCCACGTCGGGCAGGTCGATGCCGTTCGCGGTGAGATTGTCCGCGCCGACCAGCACTTTGAACGGGTAGGGGTCATTGACCGTGCCGTCGATCGGCACGCGGCCGATCAGCGCCGTCATCGCCACCGAGCCGAGCAGGGTCGCGTTGGCTGGTACCGTGTAGACCGGTGTCGCCGGGGGCGTCTTTGTCGCCGCACCGGCATCGTTACCGGCATCTTCCGGTCCGTCGAGCGGTTTCTGCACCCGATCGGGGGCCGGCGCAAAACTTGTCGCGAAGGGCGTGTCGCCACCGGGCGCGGACGCACCGTTCGATGCCGAAGCATGCTGGGGGGACGGCTTGGTGTCCTGCGGTTCGATCCAGTGAATGCCATCACCACTGAAACCTTGCCCATCACCTTCGCGAAGGCCGAGCCCGATCGGAAGATCGGCCTGGCCGCCCTTGTTGCCCAGCGTATCGAGCCGATGCTGCAGATCCTGGAGGAGCCCCTGTGTCTGCTGCTGGTCGCTGCTGGTCTGATCACGTTCGTGCTTCAGGCGGTCCCGCTCGCCGTTGAGCGCGCTCTGCACGCGCTGGTCGACATCGCTTTCGCGCTGACGCAGCCGATCGTTCTCGGCCTTCTGCGTCTTGTTGTCGGTGAGCACGTTCTGCAGTTCGCCGCGCAACTGCTTGACCTGGCCGACGAGGGTTGCGACCGTGTCGCGCGGCGTATCGCCTTCGATGCCGAGCGCCTTCATTTCGTCGGGTGTCAGCTGACTGTCCGTCGCGCCCGTGGTCGGCGCACGGGGGTGGCCGCCGGAGAACAGACGGATACCGACGAACACCAGCAGCAAGACGACCGGAATCATCAGCCACTTCAACAGGCCATTACTTTTCATGGTCGCCTCCGTGGCCGGCGCTCGCCTCGTCGGCGGGCGGGAGGTTCAGTGAGGGGTCGATCGGGCTGACCGCGGGGAGCAGGGATTCGGCGAGACCATGACCCTGCGTGACCAGGTACAGCACGGTCGTATCGGTTGACTGGCCGGCCGGTCCGAGATCAGGATGCTGGAACGTCGCGGCGACAAAATCGCCCTGCAGTGCGCGCGGATCGAGCGCCAGCCAGCCGGGCGCGGTATGCGAAAGCCGGACTGCGGTGACCCACGCGTTGTCCAGCCGCCACGCGGCGAGTGCGGTGGCTCGCACCGGCAGGGTGGGCAATAGCGTATCGAGTGCAAGGTCGCGGCGCAGATTGACGCGGGCGATGCCGTTGACGGCTTCGACCGTGCGCAGCGGCGCATAGAGCGTCTGCGCGGCATAGCGGGTCAGCACGACCGACACCGGAGTTTCCGGCGCACTGTGCGAGGTGGCCGGTGTCGCCGCATCGTCGGCGGCGGGTGCGCGGGTGCCGTAATGCGTGGCGGGCAAGGGATCGCTGACGATCTGTATCGGCTCGAGCGGCGCCTGATCCGCCTTCGCTTCCTTGGCCTCGATGTCGAGCAGAATCAGCGCTCCATTGCTGGCGTCCTGCAGGGCGAGGCGGGTCGGCTCGATCGGCGCGCTGGGGCGCAGGTAAATCGCACCGCCCGCGCTCTGCACCCGCAGATGATCGGCGACGGTGGCGGGGACACCAACGCGCACGTTGCGGTCCACAAAGATTACCCGCTCCTGGCCGACGACCAGCGGTACGGCAAGCGGCAGTCGCTGCCAGTGCAGGATCTCGACCGCGTGGCTCGCGGAGATACTGCCGAGCACGAGCGCGGCGGCGACGCTTCCCTTCAGGACGAAGCGTTTCATGGGGATACTCCCTGAGGCGCGGCGGCGGACGCCGGTGCGGGCGGTGGCGGGACGGCGATGCGTTGCGGGGGACCGGCGTAGCAGTCGAGCGCGAGGCCGAAGGGATTCTTCTCCGGGTCGATGTCGGCCCGCACGACCTTCAGGGCGTAGCGAACCAGCGCGCGCTTGACCTGTTCCGCACCGAAGTACTCGTCGGCGGTGAGATCGAGCGTCACGATCCAGTTGCTGTTCGAGACCACCTTGACCCGTGCGGTCGGATCGTCACCGTAGCCGCGACCGGGAATTTCATAGACGCCGCGCACGCGCTGACGCAGCTCGCCACTATCGCGGCGGAGTGCGAAATCCTGCTGCAGTGTGGTCTGGCACGCGGGCGTCAGGTAGGACGACAGCGCATGCAGGTTGCGCGGGTAATCGTCCTCGCCGTTGGTCGGCCAGCGATTGAGTTGCTGGAAGACGTAGAACGCAAACGTGTAGACCGACTCTGGCGGTACATCCCACCAGCGTCGCGTGCTACCCGAGCGCAGGTCGGGCGGAACATGGATGGTGAGATTCTTCGGGGCGCTCCACCAGCCGAAGCCGAACATGAGCGCGAGTATGGCGAGCGCCGCGGCGCCCACGCGCAACGTGCGGACGTGCGCCTGCAGATGCGCAACCTCGTTCTTGAAGCGGCTCATGCCGGACCCCGTCGCGTGCTCCAGCGGCCCGCGCGCACGATCAGGTCCTGGCCACCGAGCAGGCGGGCGAAAGAGGGCAGACGGCAGCGCAGCTGCCATTGGATTTGCCGGTACAGCCAGGTGTCGGGGCGGCCGCGCTTGCGTCGGCGCAGGACACCACCGCCGAGGAACAGGCCGGCCGCGATGCCGACGACGACCAGCGTGGGCGCGACGGCGAGACTCCTGGCAAGCCACGCGAGCGGAATGCCGGCGATCAGGCTGAGGGCGGCCGACAGGCCGACCGTCATCCACAGTTCGTCGGCGGTCATGCCGCGCACGATAACGGGTTGCCGGTTGAGGCGGTGCGGCAGGAACGTCACCGTGCCGTCCCCGCGAAGCTCGGGCGTATCGGACATGACGCCGTGCTCACAAAATGCCGGTCGCTTTGGTCAGCAGCCAGATGGCGATCACGAGCAGCAGTGCGCCCACCGCGACCGTCATGCCGAACTGCCCCCAGGTCTTGCGGCCGGTATGGATCTCCGCATACGAGCTGTAGGCGTGGTAGCAGACGCCGATAAAAATTGCGGCGATGACCAGCAGTGCGACGAGCATCACGATGTCGTAGCCGTAATTCTGGATCGTCTGCAGGATGCCGCTGCCTTCGCCGCGGCTTGGGTCCTCGATGGCCGGCAGGGCCGCGTGCGCGGCGAACGGGAGCAGGACGAAGGGTGCGAGGAACCACGGCACGGCACGAGACAAGGTTGAACGTTTCATCGCGACATTCCTCGGGTTACGACAGCAGGAAGAAGGTCAGCACCACATAGATCGCCGCGAACCGCACGGCGACCCCGAGGAACTGGCGTTGGGAGATGCGGTGGTCGGCCCAGCCGACATAGGCGGTGCGGATGGCCCAGACGCCCCAGACGAGGACGGTGGCAAACACCACGCCATACATGAGCGTGGACACGGCGGCGGGCGTGAAGCCGCCGTTGCTCTGGAAGGCCGTCGCCTGGTCGCCCGTGAGGTTCATGGCTGCGCCTGCGCGGGTTCGACGGGCTCGCGGTAGTCGCCCAGCAGGTCGGCGGAATCGCGCGGCTGCGCGCGAGGCGGACTCAGGTAGTCGTGAAGGCCCGTGCGAATGCGCGCCACGTCGGCGTGCAGGCGGAGATAGTCGAAGTGATAGCGGCCGCGGTCCTCGGGCAACTGCTCGGAGGCGGCGGCGAGCCGGTCGATGCTGTCGAGTTGCCGCTCGATGGTCGCCAGCGAGCCGGTTGCCGAATCGGTTCCGGCTGCCAGCACGGGTCCGCTGACGAGCAGGCCGACGCACACAGCCCGACCGAGGGCGCGGGTCCGGCGCATCGACGTCCTGGTTCCTGACATGGAGCAAGCCCCTGCATCAATTTCGATGGCAGCAGCGTGCGGTGTTGATCCGGTCGTCGCCGCAAACAAAGCGATTGCGGCGGCAACCGATTTACGCAGTGAGGGTCCGCGGCATTGCGAGCACGCGGTACGGGGTACCTGGCGCGCAAGTGGGCCGCACATTTCGGCCGATACCTGGCTCCTTACGCGCGGCGCGGGCGCGTCAAGCAGGTAAAATGAGCCGCGACCTCAAGGACGGATCGAGGCAGCGTGCAAAGGGCGTTGATCGCCCAACGAAGCGGAAGACCCGTGCAGCGAGCACGGATATTCGCTCCTCATCCTCGTGAGTCGACCGAGGGTGTCAACGGGAGTGCTGACTTGCAAGGACGCGGATGGCAACGACCTATGGTGATCGCTGGATCCTGGGAGGATCCCTCGGTGGCGGTGGACAGGGGGATGTTTTCCATGCCTCCGATCGATCGGGACAGTATCCGGACCCGGTCGCGCTCAAACGCCTGAGGAACCGTAACCGGGAGGACCGGTTCATCCGGGAGATCGAAGCGATCCAGCGTGTGGACCACGAGCACGTCGTCAAGCTGATCGACCATTCGCCGATCAGCGACGATCCGAAACAGTCGCTATACATTGTCATGCCCCTGGCAGCTGGCGGTGACCTGAGCAGGCGGGTGCTGGCCTACAAGGATTCGCTCGACAGCACCCTGATCGTTGCACGGCAACTGGCATCGGCGCTCGCCGCGGCCCACGGGGCGGGCGTGGTCCACCGGGACGTCAAGCCGCAGAACGTGCTGTTTCGGGACGTGGGACAACACGCGCTCCTGACGGATTTCGGTATCTGCTATATGCATGCGGACGACCGGATCACCCCTGTCGACGAAGCGGTTGGGCCACGCATTTTCATGGCGCCGGAAATGGAGGGTGGCCGCATCATCGACGTAAGGCCTGCGGCCGATGTGTACTCCTTGGGCAAACTGATTTACTACATGATTTCCGGCGGGGTCTTGCTGCCGCGCGAAGCCATTCACGAGGAGCCCTACGCGCAGGTGTTCGCGCAAGGCGGGCGATACCACCTGCTCCGGATGCTGCTGGGCAAGATGATCTGCCTGGAAGATAGGCGGCTGAAAAGCATGACCGAGGTGGCTTCGGAGCTGGAACAGATCGCCTCCTGGGAAGCGCGCGCGCAGATCACGCCCCTGACCTCAACTTCACTCGATGCCATCAAACGCCTGCAGCAACGCGAGTTGGACGCTCAGCGGGTCATTGCAGAGAACCAGGAAACGCGTCGAACGGAAACCGAAGTGCTCGGTTCGACCCAGCGCTCCTTGATGGACTGGTTGATGGTTCAACTGCAACAGATCCGCGACACAGCCCATGTGGATGGCGTTTTTGAGTGTGCCGTTCAGGAGGCGACCGTGCCTGGAGCACTTCCGTACAGCAACCAAACCAGTATGCTGAAAGCGCTTTCCGGTATCGAACTGTGCGTGACGCGACCCCAGGCGACGTTCCACAAAATCGAGACGCTTCAGTTTCTGCTCTGTCAGGTTTGGCGTCCGTTTATCACGGTCGGCGACCAGCCGAGAAAGCGGCCCATGGAAGATGCGGAACTGGTATTCCTTCCATACTATGTGCGTCCTCCATTGCGCACGCCGCCGAACCTCACGTGGGGCGGCTATTTGACCAGCACGAGTCATCGAAGCGTGCGCACGCCGGGTCATCGGGGTGGCGCGGCCTTGCACATCCACAAGTCGTTCGTCGGACAGGGCTACACCCTGTTCCATGCGTTTCGCGCTTCCCAGTGGCCTGGCGTTCGTCCCGATCTGACGGTAGTAATGGGCGACGCCTTCGATACGTTCTGCGACTATCTTTTGCAGGGCGCCAGTTCGATCGGTAACTGAACGCAACGCAAGCGCGTCGGGTGGTCGCTGTTAAAAGTTTTGGTTGTTGATGCGAACAGCCGTCTTCGGGGCTAAACAGCGCCGAAACATTGCAGCATCGTAGAATTGAACAATAGACAAGTCCAATCCATCGGGGACCTCAATTGGATGCAGAAACAGGATTTGTTGAGCTCGGACGAAAGTTCGAGGTTTATCGGGAGGAAGAATCTGTCGATGAAGCCGCGAGACGGAGCTACATCGCTGAATTCGTCGATCATCAGAATGAACTGGATTGGCCGTCTCTTCTGACCTACCGGCTGGTCGTTGTTCTCGGTGAACCGGGCAGCGGGAAGTCTGAAGAGCTACGCGCCCAACATCGTCGCCATACCGATAGTTTTTTCCTGAGACTCGAGCAACTGGTCACCGAGAACATCGACACGATCCTGTCCGCCGAGGAGCTTGCCCGTTTAAATCGTTGGATAAGTTCAAACACCTCTGCCTTATTCTTTCTGGACGCCGTTGATGAGTCAAAGCTCAAGCGCGATGATGACTTCGTTGTCGCGCTCGACCGGCTTGGCAGCGCGTTAGGGCGTGCCCGCTTCCGAGCGCGGCTGGTCGTCAGTTCGAGGATTAGCGAATGGCGGCCACAGACCGATCGCGGGGCGATTCGAGAGCGATTCGTCGCGCTGGTTGATGGCGGCACGTCAACCGCAGGCGATGACGGGAAGATTCTCGTTACAACCATTCTCCCGCTTACGTCGGAGCAGGTTCGCCTATTTGCGGAGAGCCGGGATATTCGGGATGCGCAGCGCTTTCTCGATGCGCTGAAGGAGCATAACGCGTGGCCGTTTGCTGGTCGTCCTCTGGACGTTTCCAACTTGTACGCATACTGGCAAGAGAATAAAACGCTGAGCGGCTTGAGCGCATTGACGGAGTATATGGTCAAGAAGCTGCTTGCCGAGGTATCAAACAAGGAGAAGAGGGACCCGCTGACGCCGGAGCGAGCCAGAAGCGGCGCGGAATACCTCGCTGCTGCTGCGGTGTTATGCAAAAACCTAAAATTCGAAGTCCCGGACGATGGACACATCTCCGATCAAAAACGCCTTTCCGCTGAACTCATTCTGCCCGGTGACTGGAAGCCTGGCGAAAGACGGGCATTGTTGGACCGCGCCATCTTCGATTCTGAAAGTCGTGGGGCACTGTCATTTCATCACCGGTCGCACGTCGAGTATCTGGCCGCGTCGTGGATTGAGCGACTCATGGAGCACAACTGTCCGTTCGAGGCGCTGCAGGATCTTCTGTTTGTACATATCGACGGTGCGATGACATTGCGTGCCTCGATGGCACCAGTCGCCGCATGGCTGGTCAAATCCGGCGCCGCATCCTGGCGCGGGAGATTGGCGGCCTTGTTAGTGGAGACGGCACCCGAGATCCACTTTCACTGGGGCGACCCGGCCGCTCTTCCGATCTCCTATCGGAAGCAGGTCCTTGCTGCCATCGTGAGCAAGTACCGTGGACGAGAATATGTCGCGATCGAGGTCAGTCTTGACGCGCTGGCAAGGGTCGCGGACGCGAGCCTTGCAGAAGACATCTCGACCTACCTTACGGACAGGGACGTTTCGGATTCGCTGAAGGCTCACCTGCTGATGATCATCATGGAAGGGAAGCTTCCGGACTGCATCGGTAGCGTGCTCGAACTGTTCGAAGACGGGGATACATCGGAGACCCTGCGACGCTATGCGGTCCTTGCCATTCGGGATGCTGGCACGCATGAGCATCTACAGCGGTTATCGGAGAGTTACCGCCGCCTGGAAGACGTTGATAACAAAACGTTGGGATGCCTGTTTGAGACGCTGTTCCCGGCGTGTCTATCCGTTGAACAGGCTCTGGAACTGCTACGCCGAGCCACATCGGTTAGTCGCTATGAGCTGGAGTTTCTGACTACCGTCAAAGCGCAGTTGGCACGATCGTTTGATGACGCGAACGCGATGCTTGTTCTGCGGGGCATGGTAGCCATGATGGCTCACGAACCATTGAGTGTCTCGCAAGGCGTGTCAGTGGAGTATCACTGGGTGACCGAGCTGATGCCCCTATGTTTGTCGGCGGCGCTGGTACGGTCCACGTTCTCGGAAGCCGACATCGACATCATCTTTGAAGCCGAGTTGTACGTCGAGCGAGCCATCATGTTTGATGGTCAGGGCTATGAGGATGTAAAGGCGGATCGGGAAAAAATACGCGATGCGTTTGCAAAGAGTGCGGAGCTCAGGCGGGCGATTTTTTGGCGACGGGTCGCACGTTACAGAACATCGCAGCACGGGAAAGAGCCTCCAAGCCATATCCTCAATCCGCACGTCAGTCTGCTGCCATGGACACTGGCCGATGTTGACTGGATGGTCACGGACAGTCTCGAACGTGTGGATGACCTCGACCGGAAAGTCGTCATCGAGGCGCTGCTTAGCCTGTGGTGGACGGAGCGCAAACCGCTCCTTGCCGTGGCTTGGAGACTTCGCCCGGTTCTCGCTCGTAGAGACCTCCGGCCGCTCGTACTGAAGCACTTTCGCAACCGGCTCATTGCACCGGTTTGGTTGCGCTATCAGAAGTATGGACGTCATCGCCTGCTGGATCCCCATTGGTGGACGATGCGTCGCATGGCGATGGTGCGATGGAGGAACGCCGCCAAATCACAGTTCTGGTTGTGGACCCATCTGGCCGGGGTTCGCTCGGGTAAATATCCGCAGGCGATCAAGTACCTGGTCGAATCGATGTTCGATAGCGGAGCGACGCAATACAGTGTCCTGGCATGGGACAAGGTGCGCGCTCGATGGGGCGCTACGCTTGCCTCCGCAGCGCGGGACGGGTGCGCCAATGTCTGGCGACAGTTTTCGCCACCACTTCCGTATGAGCGGGAAGCGAAGAACTCGGTCGATGGCCGGGTCATGCTCGGCCTGATTGCACTTCAGACGGCTTGGGAAGCCGGACACTCGGAGTTCGTGCAATTCAATGGAACGGATGTGCACCGCGCGGTGCGGTATGCCTGCAGTGAACTTAATGGATTGCCAGACTGGTTCGGCGCGTTGGCGGATGCGCACCCCGACAATGTCGCGAACACGTTGATGCTCGCTGTCGATGCCGAATTCAAGTATCCACCAGACATGGCGCATATCCACGAGGTGCTTGCCAAGCTGGCCGGAGCCAAGTCGCCAACCATTGCGGCGGCAAATGCGGTGCATCATTGCCTGTCGCGGCACGACCCGCTGAACCACCGCGTTCTTGAGCAGGCCGCGACGACACTCCTGCGAACCGGGGCATCTTGTTTCGATGACCTTCTGGCGCTGGCACCTTCAAGAGTACAGTTATATGGTGCCGGCGAGAGTCACTGGCTGACGTGGATGAGCCTATGGCTTCGACTGGATGCCACGCCGGCAGTTCGGTACCTTGAAACCACCATCAATGGTTGCACCACCGATGATGCTGATGAGTTGGTCGTTCGCCTTTGCTCGATGCTTGGCGGGAGCTACGGTGCGGCGTTGCCTTTGGGCCGTGCTTCCTTTCTCGCTCCCTCATCGCTGGCGCTGCTGATCCCTTTGGTATGTCGTCATGTTCGTCGGGAAAATGACATCGACCGCCTGGGCAACGGTGTGTATTCTCCGCTACCGCGCGACGATGCTCAGGATTTCCGTTCTCGGTTGTGGGAAGCGCTGCGTACCTCGGACGCTCACGAGGCCGACGGGGTGCTACAAGGCTTCCTCGACGAGGATGCGGTGCCCACGGAGCGCGACTGGATATTGAGCATTCTTGAAGCGAGAAAAGGGAAGCAGGCCGACCCCGCAGCGTGGTTGCCCGAGGACGTTCAGACGTTTGGCATGCACTATAGGCACCGCCCACGCTCCGACTATCAACTGTATCAACTGGGAACGCGTCTCTTGATGGACATCAAGGCGAACGTCGAGATGTCCGAGAATGCAACAGACCGACTTCAAGTTCGCAAGGAAGACAGGGAGGCGCAGTTCCAGGGTTTCCTTAAACGTCAACTTGACCAACGGTCGCTGCAGTGGTTCGCCGTGACGCAGGAAAGCACGGTCGACCTCAACCAACGACCGGACTTACGCATCGAAATGCCGGACATCGGGGCGCTGCCTGTCGAAGTGAAATTGGCGAACCTCGATTGGACCGCCGAAAAATTGCTTGAGCGCCTGGAGGTTCAACTGGTCGGTCAATATCTACGTGCGTTCGGCGTCAACTACGGCGTGTATGTCATCGGTAACACCGACCCCAAGCGCCGATGGCAACGTCCCGGCGACAAGAAGCTCATGAGCTTTGCGGAGCTCGTCGCTCTGCTTCAGACGAGAGCCCGCGAGCTGGTTTGTGAGCGTACAGAATCGGTCCACGGATTGACTGTCATTGGCATGGACTTTTCAGACCCACGAGAACGAAGCGCGTAAATTGATCGTGCCCGCAGCCGTGGATGGTTCCATGACCTGACGCGCCAAACGGCGTATATGTGCCGTTCCACGTAACCCCAGAACACATTTGATCGCATGCGCACACCCAACCTTTGGCTCCCGGATTCAGCGTGGGACGGTTTCACGGCCGATCGTGTTTTCACCGGCAGACGCCAGGAGCTTGCTCTTCTTCGCAGGGAACTTCTGGCGCCCGAAGTAAAATCTGTCGCCATCGTCGGGAGCGGGGGCATGGGGAAAACGGCCCTCGCCTTGATGTTTGGACAGATGTATCGGGATTTCTTTTCGGCCGGTGTGTACCACGTACACGCTTCTCCGGTTGAATCACTCGACAGAACGGTTGACGCGAATGTCAGTCATCCGTCGAATCCATATCTGCTCGTGCTGGACGAGATTGAGGCGCGTCCCGTCGACGACTTGCAAGTCGAGATTCAAGAGCTAAGAAGAGTTCGACCTAGCGCACGGCTTATCTGCATTTCGAGACGGCAGGTCTCCATACCTGCGTTCGATTCAACGATACGACTTTCCGGGCTGAGTCAAAGTGAGTTTATGGAGCTGCTTGCGAAGGCTGGCACCTTTGCGCAAAGCGCCGAATCGCAAGGCGAGCTCTTCGAGGCGCTGTCGGGCAATGTTTTGGCGACACATATCGTCGCTGATTTGCTGCAAACACAGCGCCTGTCGACGCGCGAAATACTTCTCAGGCTCCAGGGCTTCTCGCAAAGCGGCATTGTGGATGCCCATGGGAATCCCATGGCCTCTGACGCACCGGAAGCTCAGCGGATCATCGTCGATATCACGAGTGTCAGCGATCAACTGCTGGAGCGGGTTCACGCGAACCCCGAGGTGATGTACAAGCTGCCATCGCGCCGATTCGAGGAGTTTGTCGCCGATGTCCTCGACCGTCTCGGCTATTCCATCACCTTGACGCCGCCCTCGAAGGACGGGGGGAAGGACATCTATGCCGCAAAGAAAGACCATTTAGGCAGCTTTCTCTACGTTGTGGAGTGCAAGCGGTACGCGCCCGAAAACCGTGTCGGAGTCGGACTCATTCGACAACTCAGTGGTGTAGTCCAGGCAGAGCAGGCTACGGCGGGGATTTTTATCACCACGTCGTTTTTCACTAAAGACGCTCAGAAATTTCAAGAGCGCATTCCCCATCAGATGAGCCTTAAGGACTTCTTTGGCATTCAGGAATGGCTGCAGGAGGTTTTCCGGCGATGACGCCGAACCCGATCAGGAGCATCGGATTGACATTGACGCGTAGCATCGTGACTAGAGGGAAACGGGTAGACGACGCTTACAGATATGTCTTGGAACTTCACGCCACGATATCCATAGCCAGCCACAAGACCGTCTCGGCGGTGAGCAGCAGGAAGGCTCAACGGCCAAACGTCAGAACGATAGGGCGCCGTTCTTTAAGGCGCAACTTGGTTACGAAAACGAAGGTAAAACGATTCGCCGATTAGCAATCGCTCTCTGTCAAACCACCTAGCCACTTATGAAAGAAGAAATTCGCCGCCTTATCGACGACGGTCAAATCAGCGCGCTCGCACTCGACACTTCTACTTTGAGAGCGAAGGGTTATGCGTTCGAAAATGGTCTGCTGGAGCAGGTCGGACACCTGCGAGCGCGTGGTGTGACGATTGTGCTGCCGGATGTGATCAAGCGTGAGGTGCACAGGCATCTATCCGAATCTGCAACCGAGATCATGGGATCCCTTAATAAGGCCATCACTGAGGTACACCGACACAACCTTGCGTCCGCCGAGACGTTTAAGGGATTGAGTGATGCCGCAATCGCGGCATGTGCAGAGGCGGAGGGCAGAGCTTCTCGCCGGCTAGAACGTTGGATAGACAGTGCTTCTGTCGAAGTTGTTGATGCAGATGACTACGTGCAAGTCGGCGATCTGAACGCGCTGTACTTCGCCGGCGGTGCACCTTTCAGTCCGGCCGGAAAGAAGAAATCCGAATTCCCGGATGCCATTGCCCTGCTGACGCTCAAGGGATGGGCTGAAAGGAATGGGACCTATGTTCTTGCCGTTGCCGAGGATCCCGACTGGGAGCGGTTCGGTGATACATCAAGCGAGGTGTATGTCATAGCGGACTTGGGGGCGGCTCTGGCGGCCTTTCAGACCAACACTGCCGCGACCATCTGTCGTGCTCTGTTCAAGTCCGTTGATGACGGCGATCCATTCCAGCTCAGGGAAAAGCTACTCGCGACGCTTGATGAAAGCCGCGATCGCATTGAATTGAGCCTTGATGTTCACGATACACCGTATGACGTGACTCCTCTGGCGCAGACGATCGAGATCCTCGGCGTGGACCTTCCGCTCTTCGAGCACGGTTCAGACGAGTTCAAGGCTGTTGGTGAAGAAGATGGCAAGACAGTGGTGGAGATCAGCGCCACCGCGAATGCAAAAATCACATGGGAACTCGAATTCTTTGATCGAAACAATGCAACACAAGGAGGCGGTCCAATCGGCGGTGGATCGTACAGCGAAGAAGAGGCGTTTGAAATCAAGGCACTTGTTACCGTTTCCGTTGCGGCTTCGGACCGTCTGCAAATCGAACAGGCAGAGATCGAACGAGCCCAGGTGGATGCCATGCTTTTTGAGATAAAACCGCAGTGGTATGGCAATAAAACGGTGTGATGCGACGACCGCTGTAGGCACTGGTCAAATGGGGCCCATGTCGCACTTAGAGATATTTCTTGAAACTTCCCGCCGCGATATCCATAGCCAGGCCTAGGGCCGCAGCTGCGGGGAGCAGCACGAGCAACGGACTAATGCTGACAGGCAGCGCGAGATAGGTCACCCATGGCAGGATGGCCAGCGGCATCAGGCTCGCCTTGGCACGGTGATAGATAAAACCTGATTCGCGCCCCGCGCCAAAGCGCCGGATGTCCCGGCGCACCAGGCCATCAATCAATCCGACGAACGCCGCCATTGCGAACAGCGGTAAGGTCAGGCAGAGCACCCCCAACCGGACAAGGAACACCAGGACGGTATAGGCGGCTGCGATCAGATCGGCCTGCAGATGGACGGCCACGTAGCCCAGGTAGTAACGCAAATCCTTCACATGGCGCTGGCTGTCGAGCTCGGCGCGTGCTGACGACTCCTGGATCCACGCCAGCAGCCCGCTTTTGATGAACAGCCAGTCGTACGCGTGCTCCACCACCCAGTGGATCGTACTGCCGGGTTCCTGCACGACGAGGCTGCGCCGGAAGGCACCACCGATCTGATCCAGCTCGAAGTCCAGCATGGCCTGCGCGTGATGCCAGCTTTGCTCGGGCCAGAAGCAATGCAGGCCGACGCATTCGATCGCGATGCACAGCATCAGCGAGCCGCACATCACCCCCACGAACCGGAAAGGCAGCGTGATGAGACTGACCAGCAGGCCCTGCTGATGCGCCTGCTGGCGCTGCGCGGCGACGGCCGGATCGGTCATGCGGCGCCTCTGTCGGTGGCGGCCATCTGGCGGAAGTCCTCCACCAGGTCCGCGGGCAACGGCTGGTCCTGCAGGCTCGGCAGCGCCCGGCTTTCCCACCAGTCGGCGGCCTCGACGTAGTGCTGGCGCATGTAGCCCGCGAGCTCCTGGAGATCCTTCGGCATGGCTTCGTCCGGATCGGGCGCCGGCAAGGGCATGCGGACCTTCCAGAGCTGTCCGCCCTCAATCAGCGCGAAGCATTGCCCCTTGGGCAACGCGACGACGTGAGCCGGCTCGATCAGCGGCACGCTGGCGGTGCTGATGCGATCCTGCGTGTTCGATGTGAAGGCGGTAGTGCCTTTCGGATCGGAACTGTCGGTGGCGCCGCTCATCAGCGACGCCGTATGGACGTCCACCTTGGGGAGTTGCCGGGTGAGCAGTTCGGCGGTGGCCGTCTCGCGCACACGCAGCATCAGCAGGTTGTTGAAGTTGCCGATGACCTGACCGGCCTTCGCGCGGTTGCCGATGCGCGCCTCGATGTCCGACATCGTCTGCGTGTAGGCAGTGACCTGGACGCCGGCACCGCCACCTTTGTTGACCATCGGGATGAACTCATCGCCCATCAATTCGTTGAACTCGTCGGCATGCACGTTGAGCGGGACGCGCTTGCCGGTCGACGCGCCCGGCAGGCCATCATCGATGCCGAACTTGTAGATGTGCCCCGCGACGGAGACGAGATCCGAGAACATCGAATTGCCGACGGCGGCGGCCACCTCCGCATCCGAGAGTGCATCGAGTCCAACATAGACGACTGCGCGTTTGCGGATGATCTGCATCCAGTCGAAGATCGGCCGCGGGTCGTTCACGTCGGCGTAGTCCGGTGCCAGGAGCTGCGCGATCTTGCCAGTGGTGAGCTTTTCCAGGAGCGGGAGCAGCGAGGCGACGATCTTGTCGAAGTACGTGCGGTCGTAGCGCACCGCCGAGCGCAGACCGTCGAGCACGGGATCGTAGACACGGACCTGTGACAGGTATTGTTCGATGGCGACGACGCGCTTTTCACGGCCGATCATGTTGCGTGGAATAGTTTTCTCGTTGAGCCGGGCTTCCAACTGCACGATGGCCTCCCAAGCCTTCGGCTCCGTGCGCGCGAAGAACCGTGCCGCGTACTCCATGAACAGCGCGTCGATGTTGATTACGTGGCGCTGGATCAGCAGGTAGTCGGGACGCTGTCCCAGTTCGACGAGTGCGCGGGCAATGATGTTGACGAATCGCCACGCGAATTCCCGGAACGCGGCGCTGTTGCCTTCGCCGGAGAGCTGGCCGGCGATGCGCGTGGCCACCTCGGTAATGCGGCCGAAGCGGCCAACCGCGTTGTAGCGCGCGCTGATGTCGGGCCAGCCAAGGTGGAACACATAGAACTCGCCGTCACGTCCCGCACGCTTCGCCTCGACGTACATCCGCTTGAGCAAATCCGCATCGCCCTTCGGATCGAACACGATCACGACCTCGTGATCGCCGTGCACCTTGCGCCGGATATCTTGGGTGATGAACAGTTCCGCCAGGCGCGTCTTGCCCACACGCGTGGTGCCGAGCACCAGGGTGTGGCCGACGCGCTCGCCGAGCGGCAACGTCACGTCGAGCTCGTGCGGCTCGATGCCGTGCAGGCGCGGCAGGCCACCCAGTGGAGGCAGCGGCCGTACCGGATTGAACGGGCTGTCCCAGCCGGTCACGCGCGCCAGCGCAGGGAGCGGTGATGGCGCGAACTCCAGCCGTGCTTCGAGCCGGCGGGCGAACCGGTAGGCGCGGGTGGGATCGACATAGCGGCGGAATTCCGGCCGGTAAGTCTGCATCAGGCGATGCGTATGCCGCTGGTCCCACAGGAAGCCGCGACCGATGAAGAGGCGTTGCTGACTGACGGGCACCTCCCTGCTGGTCATCACGTAGCGGGGCAGGCGGCGAATGGTGCGGCGATAACGCAGGATCGCGCACGCTTCGCGCAGGCGTACGGCGCCGAAGGCCACGAAGGCGAGGGCGGTGCCCAGGCCGAGCAATGGATTCAGTGCGAGTGACCAAGGGGCGGCGAGGCACAGACCGGCGGCGACGCCACAGACCCCGGCGGTGTACAGCTCGACCGCCGGGCGCAACAGGACTTCGACCGTCGCGTGCTGGGCCATGTCATGGCTCGATGCCGGTCGCGGTGATGAGCGCCGGGTAGTGCTGCAGACCCAGGCGCTCGGCGAGGTCGTCGCCGGACGTCGGTGCCAGCGTCACACCGGGTGCCAGCTTGCGCAATGCCTTGAGCGCGGCCGGCGAATCGACGTTGACGACCAGCCCGACAGCGCCCAGTTCACGCAGGGTGTTGCTCCGCACTTGCAGCCAGTTGCGCGATCGTGGGTCGTCGCCGATCACAAAGGTAGGCGGCAGACCGGGTGCGCGGATCGCGCGGGCCACGACATCACCAGGCGTCAGCCGCGTGGAGCGCACCGGCAGCATATCCCCATCGGTGGCCGATTGCGACGGGGGGCTTCCCATGGGCGGTGCCGACGCGATGATGGCCTCGGGCAACAGGTTGAGCGCACGGTAATACGGCAGAGCGGGGTCGCCGCCAAGATCCTCGACCACGATCAGTCCCGCCTGCTCCGGTGGCGCGGCCCAGACACTCGCGATGGCCGAACTCGCGACAATGAGACCCAGTAGGCGTTTGACGACTCGGGGGCTTTGTAGCATGGCAGCGCGTTCCTTCGTCGGGTGACGAAGGCATGCTGCTTGATAAGGAGGTTGACGCACCCCGGTCAATGGGACACGACGATTTTCCGATTGTTGCGAACGTGGGCGCGTGGCGTGATCGATGCGCTGCCGCGACCACGGGACTATCCAGTGAGCGGATCGACGCGAACGACCGGTAGATTACGACGGCCCTGGACCGGGGTCCGAAGATCGGTGGGCATCCGGCAGGCCATGCGCCGCAGGGATAAGGAGGCACGACATGGGCGACACCTGCATGATGGCCGATACGTGCCCGGATGATTGGGCATTTCCGGATTACATCCCCGGAACATCGGCCGGACGGCTCCAACGCACCAGGCTGGCGCCAGCCTTCAATGTCACGACGCTCAAGGCGGCCGTCGTGGGCCGGTTGGTGCGTGATGCCCTGCGTGCCGTTCGCGACGGGGTCGCCTATGGCACCAAGGCCGTCCTGCAACCGGCCGCTCACGAATTCCGCGCGCTCGTTCCGGACGCTTCGGCGGGTTATGGCGTGAACGAGCGCGCCAACTGGAAACTGAGCACGCTGCTCGGTATCAACGCGCGCTATGGCGCGGTCAAGGTCGTCGGTTCGCATAGCTACAACCTGCACCTCGGCCTGCCGCGCTCAACCTCGACCTTGATCCTGTACGACAAGCTGACGATGCGCATTGTCGAGATCATGGACGGCACGATGCTTTCGACCCAGCGAACCGGCGCTTATGCGTCGTTGGTCGTCGATTGCCTGCTGCGCCGGCATGAGGTCTTCGATGTTTTCCTGTTCGGCACCGGGCGTGTCGCCGAGGCGATCGCGGATGATCTGCAGGCGCATCATGCCGGACGCGTGCGGATGCTCCATGTGAAAAGCCGGTCGCCCGCGAGTGCGGAGAAGTTCGCGCGGGAGACCGGACGACGGGTCGATTTTCCGGTCCGCGCCGCGCGCGATCTTGCCATGATGCCGGCATGTGCGCTGGTGATCACGGCCTCCAACACGATCACACCGCTCTTTCCCGCGCAGCAGGTGGGACCGCATGCCGTCGTGTTGCACCTGGGTGGCGACGAGACGCCCGCCGAATGGGTCCGGCATGTGCTGGAAGCGGGGACCGTCATCTGCGACGACGTGCATACGGTTGCGCATCGCAACTCACAAAGCGTGGCGCTGTACTTTTCACGCATGGGACAGTCGCTGGAGGACTACGCGAACTCTTACCAGATATTGAATTTCTGGGAGATCTTCGACGACCCCGTATTCGTGTGTCGCACGCCGGTCCTGGTCACCTGCGTCGGCATGCCGGTGCTCGACCTGTATCTGGCCCAACATGTCTATGAAACGGCGAACGGCATCACTCCGTCGCCGGTGTGATCCGCCGGGCGTCTTCGTCGTGAAGCCATGAAGCCATCATAGGTTGTTCGAAAAATCGTTGTTATAAACTACTTATTTAGCGCACAAATCCGCCGCCCCTTGGGGTTCGGTCGGCGTGCCGCTGAGTGCCGCTTAGCAACGCTTGTTCAACGTGTAGTTTTTCGGGGGAGAGTATGGGGTTGTATTTAGAGCGTGCGCTCTTTGTGATCGCGCCTCGACACTTCGGCAAGAGCACGACGTTACGGTCGATGTTTCTCGACCATCGGTTCCATACGAAAGGCAAGATTCCGACGAAGCTGAAGTTGCCCGACCACTACGCTATCGGCAATGATCGACATCTTTATCTGCGCCTCACTTCGCCGCACGAATCCACCGAAACCCTTCCTGAGTTCATTGCGAAGACGAGGGACAAGATGCCAAGCGGCCGTTGGTGCTTCGCGAGTCCGCTGCATCCCGGATCGTTTAAGCAGATGCCGGACGCCATGACCACAATCGGGGCGTTCATCAAGGCGTTTGAACCCGAGCGGGTTCGCGTGGCGGTCCTTTGCCCGAATCACAAAGGTGTTGATCTGGACGGATTCCTGCCGGGTCGTGATTTACTCGCCGACATGCACTCGATCGACGATCGGGTGGAAGTCGTAGCGTTGGACGTGCGAAAACGGAATAGGAATGGACTGGTGCTCGCCGACTTCTTTGATTTCACCTGACTCCAACGAGCAGTGACCGCCTTCGAGCCCGCACGAAAGAAGGGGCACCATGGAAGGGTCGTCGCCAGGGCACGTTGCCATGACGGATGAAATCGCGCGCGGGATCACCGCGTGTTTCGCGTGATCCCGCGCCGTACGTCTGGCTGGTCAGTGAGCAATCCCTAGAAACGGTGTCGTACGCCCGTTGCCACGGTGACCTGCGCGTTCGTCGCAGAGGCACCACCGGCCGTGGTCATCGCCGCGATCGGTAGGTACTGCGTGCCGACCTTGATGGACCCATCCCCTAGCGCCTTCTGGAAGCCTGCCGTCAGATACAGTTCCGTGCGTTTCGACAACAGATAATCGAGCCCGAGATTGATCTGATGCCAGGAGGACTTGAGCGGCTGGTTTTTCGCGCCTGGCAAGCCGGTGGCCCGTCCGTCGGTGTAGGTGTAGTCGGCCATGATCATCCAGGCAGGGCCGATCCGGTAGCGTAGGTTGACGTCAGCATTCGTGAGCTTGCGTGCGGCGCCATCGTTGTAGTCCAGCAGCACGTGACTCAGTGTCAGCCCGACGATGGCCGCGCCCCATTCGACCTTGCCACCGGCCGCCGCGATCCGTTGCCGTGCCACGCCGCCGTCGATGCCGTAGAAGAATCCCGAGCTGTAGTCGTCCCCGCTCGTGGAGGACGCGCCGCCGACGGCGCCGCTGGTGTTGCTGGCGGCGTCGGGATGGTTGAGCTGGACGTAACCGCCGCCGGCCGACCACGGTCCCTGCGTGTAGTTAAGCGCCGCACCCCACGCGCTGTTGTTGGCGAAGCCTTGGGAGCCGCTGCCCGCCGCCTGGTTGCTGAAACCATACAGGGCGTCGAACTGCCAGCCAGCGAACGAGTCGGAACGGAACTTGACGGCGTTGTTGATCCGGTAGGTCACGTCCAGATTGTCGTTGTCGCCGATATGCGTCGCGGGCACCCAGAAGTTGGACGCCGAATACGGTGCGACGAGATCGGCGAGCGGGTCGTACTGGCGACCGAAGGTCACCGTGCCGACATCGCGCCGGGACAGTCCCACGTACGCATTGCGGCCGAACTCGCGACCGCCTTGGGCGAGCGCACCATTGGTCGAGGTGAAGCCGTTCTCCAGCACGAAGATCGCCGACAGGCCGTCGCCGAGATCCTCGCTGCCCTTGAGGCCCCAGCGGTTGCCGCCCAGCTTGCCGGTGCTTTCCTGCCACAGGGCGTGGCCCTTAACGTTGTTGGTATAGGACACGCCGGCATCGATGATGCCGTACAGCGTGACTGAGCTTTGTGCCTGTGCGCCGGATGCGAGCAACGACAGCGTACTTCCCATAACGATAAAGCGTCCGTGCCTCATATCTAGTCTCCTCTAGGGGTGTTGATGGAACCTCTTCTGATGCGGTGATGCCTCGTTGCATGTCGTCGCGACGCGGCGCATCGCTGGCGATGACGTCACGTGCGTTTTCTATGCATTGATTCGTCCTACTAATTTCTAGTGTCGAAGCAGTGCCGGTGAACAGATGGTCGGGCCACTCGGCGGCGTTTTGCGGTTACGGGGCGGTGCGTCCGGCACCGCGACAGGCTGATTCGAAACGGTCCACGCGGAAGGCGTCGATGGGTAAGGAAGCCGGCTCGCCATGGATGAGTTCGGCCAGGATCTGCCCGACGATCGGACCGAGCTGGAAGCCATGCGCCGAGAAGCCGAACGCGTGGAAGAGCGCTGGCGACGACGGGCTCGGTCCGATCACGGGCAGGCCGTCCGGGGTGAACCCTTCGATGCCGGACCAGCAGCGGGCGGCCTGGGCGGAGCGCATGATCGGGAACAGGTCGGTGGCGGTGCGCGCGGCTTTCGCGAGGCCCGTCAGCGCCAGCGAGGTGTGGTTCGTGTCGAGATCGACGGGGGCGCGATGGCCGCCACCGACGAGCACGGTGCCGTTCTCGAACTGCTTGAACGACAGCGAGCGGCCTGCGGCACCGACGACGGGTCCGACAAAGGGTTTCATGCGGGTTGTCACCATCAGCATCGAGCCGTTCGGCTGGAGCGGCGTGGCATCGCCGAGTGCCGCAGCCAGCTGGCCGCCCCAGGCGCCGGCGCAATTGACCAGGACGGTCGCGCGGAAGTCGTCGCCGGCGTGGCTATGGACGGTCCACGTGCCCGCCGCGTAGGTCGGCGTCGTCGCCTGCACTCCTTCATGGAACACCGCGCCGAGCCGTTCGGCCTGCCGGCGAAACGCGGCGGTGGTCCGGTAGGGCTGCGCGTAACCGTCATCGGCCACGTACAGGCCGCCTACGCAGTGAGGTGCGAGCGCGGGCAGTCGCTCGTATAGCTCTTCGCGTCCAATGACCGTCTCGGCGTAATCCAGGCCCAGTGCGGCAACGGTCCGGCTGCGTGTGCGCAGCCGCTCCAGTTCCGCCTCGGTCTCGGCGACACGGATCTGGCCGACCGCGCGAAATCCGCCGTCGTCGTCTACAAGGTCCGCCAGATGTAGCCATTGCTGTTTGGCGGCGAGCGACAGGGGCAGTTCGGGCAGCGCCCGGCCCAAGCTGCGCACGCCACCCGCGTTGACGCCCGAGGCGTGTCGCGCGACGTAGTCCTTCTCCAGCACGCGCACGGTGTTGCCGCGGCGCGCGAGGTGCAGGGCCGTCGAACAACCCAACAGGCCGCCGCCAATCACCAGGACATCGGTGGGCGGGTTCATGGCGTCCCCTCGTCATCCACCAGGCTGGCCAGTTCGGCGAACGGCACCGGGACAATTGGCGGACGGATGCGCAAGGCGCCTGCCATCGTGCCGTCGTCGGCGTGCGCGCTCATCAGACGGCCCAGGGTCAGCGCGCACATCCGTCCCTGACAGGGTCCCATGCCGCAGCGATGGCCGCTCTTGAACTGGTTGGGATCGCGCCCGCCGGCCTGCAGGAAGCCGCGGACCTCGCGTGCCCGGACTTCCTCGCAGCGGCAGACCACGGTCTCGAGATCCGGTGGCGCGGTGAAGGTCGCCGCCGGCTGGTACAGGGTTTCGAGGAAAGGGCGCACGGCCGCGTCGCGATCCAGCTGGCGCCGCAGGTGCCGCGCTTCGGTCTGGAACTGACCCGTGCCGATGCGGCCCAGCGCATGCGCGATGGCCAGGGCCGCCAGTCGTCCGCGCATCGGTGCGGATGTCGCGCCGGTGATCGCGGCGGCATCGCCGGCCAGGTAAATCGCCGGCTGCGAGGTGCGCCCGAATGCATCGGTCACGATACGCCAGCACTGTGCGCGTTCGTCCCACAGACGATCGCATTGCGCGACCAGCGCCGCCTGGATGTTCGGCACGACCCCTTGATGCAGGAACAGGCCGGACACGTCGTCCAGCGTCAGCCAGCGCCGCCGCCGCTGGAACTGGATCGAGTCGAGCTGGTCGCGGCCGACCGCATGCAGGCCGGTGACGCCGTGGAGGATCGGCACGCCCGCCTGCCGTAGCTGCGCGAGCAACTGCCAGCCCTGACGCAGATACGCGAATCCGCCGAGCGCCGAACGCCATTGGCCGGCGGCGCGCAGGTAGTGTTTCGCCGGGGTGGTGTCGAGCACGGCGCGCACCGGGATGCCTCGCCGCACGTATTGCGCCGCCGCCAGGTAGAGCAACGGACCCGAGCCCGCGAACACTGCGTCGGGACAGGCGATGCTCGCGGTCTTCAGCAGGATCTGCGCGGCGCCGGCGGTCATTACACCGGGCAGCGTCCAACCTGGCAGCGGGCAGGGGCGCTCGATCGCGCCGGTGGCGAGCAGCACGTGCTGCGCGGTGATGCGCTGCGCGCGGCCGTTCACCGAATAGGCGATCTCGCCATCGGGGGTGATAAACCAGACGCTCGCGCCCGACTGATAGTGCGCGCCGCTGCGCCGCAGGCACTGAGCAAGGTCGAGGCCTTTCGAGGGGTCGGTGCCGAGTCGCGTGAAGTTGGGGGCGTGGTCTTCGATGCCGCGATAGATCTGCCCGCCGGGCCCGGCCTGTTCGTCCAGTACCATCACCGACAAGCCCCGTTCGCGTGCTTCCACCGCGGCGCCCATGCCCGCCGGGCCGGCCCCGACGATGACCAGGTCACAGGTCGCCATCGCGGTCTCCCAGGTCAACGTGCATTCCCGCGCGGACTTGTGTCAGACACGCGCGCCGGTCCGGCTGGCCATCAATGCAGACCGCGCATTCGAAGCAGGCGCCCATCAGGCAGTACGGCGCACGCGGGCTGCCCGAGAAGGCTGCGCGGCGCAACGGTCGCTGATCGGAATAGGACAGCAGTGCGGCGGCGACACTGATGCCTGCAGGAACGTGGATCGGTTCACCGTTGACGATGAGCACGACCATCGTCTCCGGGGTGTCGAGGGACGCGAACAGGGGCCGGTGCGTCATGGCCGGCCCGCGAAGATGCGATCGAGACCGTACAGCCGGTCCAGTGCGATGACGAGCGCCAGCGCACCGACAATCATCAGCGTGGAGACGGCGGCCACCATCGGATCGATGGAATCCTCGATGCGCAGGTAGAGCCGTACCGGCAGCGGCGTCAACGAGGGCGAAGCAATGAAGGTGCTCATGGTGAGCTCATCGAAACTGTGGATGAAGGCCAGAATCCAGCCGCTGGCGAGACCCGGTAGCAGCAGTCGCAGCGTGACGCGGCGGAACGCGGTGAAGGCGGATGCGCCGAGCGACAGGGCGGCCTGCTCCAGTGCGAGATCGAAGCCGCCCGTGGCGGCGAGCGAGAGGCGCAGCGCATAGGGCATGACGACCACGACATGGGCACACACCAGGCCCAGCAGCGTGCCGCTCAGGCCGAGGTCGGTGAAGAAACGCAGGAATGCGACGCCGAGGACGACGTTGGGAATCAGCAGCGGTGACATCAGGATGCCCTGCACGGTGGCATGGCCCGGAAACGACCACCGCGAGAGCGCGAGCGCGGCCGGGACCGCCAGGACCAGCGCGATCGAGGCGGAACACACGCCGAGGACCAGACTGACGCGCAACGCGGCACCGAACTCCGGCGCTGTGAGCAGCGCGCGGTACCAGCGCAGCGATGCGCCGTCGAACGGCATCGACAGATAGCCCTTGCCGGTGAACGACACCAGCACGATAGCGATCAGCGGGGCCGCGATGAAGGCTATAAAGAGGCCGTGAAAGCCCCAGGCCAGCAGACCGTTGCGTCTCATGGGCTGACCTCCTGCAGGGCGGCGGTCGGCACCCGATGACGCGCGCGGTGGCGCCGGTCGACCAGCCGGTGGTAGCTCATGACGATCAGCAGGTTGGCGAGCAGCAAGAGGATCGCGAGGGTCGCGCCCGTTGACCAGTCCAGCGTGCCGAAGAAGGCGTCGTAGACCGCGGTGGCGACGACCTTCAGACGCCGGCCACCGATGATCGACGGTGTGGCGAACGCCGTGGCGGCGAGCGAGAAGGCGATCACCGAGCCGGACACAATGCCCGGTACGATCTGCGGCAGCACCAGGCGGCGGAAGATCATCGCCTCGCTCGCGCCGAGCGAGGCGCCCGCCCGCTCGACATCGGGATCGCAGTTCTGCAGCGACACCCAGACCGAGATCACGGCGAACGGCACCAGCACATGGACCAGCGCGATGATCATGCCCGGCATGGTGTACAGCAGCGACACGGGTCCGTCGGCCAGGCCGAGCGCCTGCAGGACGGTACTGAGCACGCCTTGCCCGCCGAGCAGTACCGCCCATCCCAGCGTGCGCACGACCACCGAAATCAGGAACGGTCCCAGCGTCGCGATCAGGAACAGGCTGCGCCATGGCGCGCGCATGCGCGAGAGGATATATGCCTCCGGCGTGCCGATCAGCACGCACAGTAGTGCCACCATCGCCGACAGCATGAAGGTGCGCGCGAAGATCGCGTGGAAGTAGGGATCGCTCAGGATCGCCAGGTAGTGGGTCAGGCTGAGGCCGGACCGCGTCGCCTCGCCGGCATCGAAGGCACGCAGGCTCAAGAGCAGCGTCGAGAGGAGCGGCACCCCCAGCAGCAGGCCGTAAAAGAGCAGGGCCGGGCCGCTCAGGGCATAAGGTGTCAGGCGGTGCGGATGGTCAGCCATGGACGTGCTTCTCCACGATCCGAAGGTCCCCCGCGTGCCAGCGCAGACCGACCCGATGACCTTCGGCGGCCGTACCTGTGGCACAGCGTACCCGTATCGCGCCAAGCAGGGTATCGACGTCGTATAGCCAGTGGTCGCCGCCATAAGTGCGTGCGCGGACGGTGCCGGTGATTGCGCTGCTGTCGACGGGGGCCGCGGTGGGATCGGGAATCAACTCGATTTTCTCGGGGCGCAGGCTGACCCGGACCGGTCCGTCCGCCGCCGGCCGGTCGAGCATCGGGAAACGCTGGCCGGCAGCGATCAGGATGGCGGTCCCGTTCGTGCCGAGGTTGGCCTGGCCGTCGATCAGGTTGGTCTTGCCGAGGAAGTCCGCCACGAAGGCGGTCGCGGGATGCTCGTACACCTCAAGCGGTGCGCCGGCCTGCTCCAGCCGACCGCGGTGCATGACCGCAACGCGGTCGCTGAGTGCCATCGCCTCGGCCTGATCGTGAGTGACCATGATCGTGGTGGTGCCGACGGTGCGCTGGATGCGGCGCAGTTCGCCCTGCATGTCGTCGCGCAGCTTGGCATCAAGGTTGGAGAGCGGCTCGTCGAGCAGCAGCACAGGTGGCTCGATCACCAGCGCGCGGGCCAGCGCGACGCGCTGGCGCTGGCCGCCGGACAGCTGCGCGGGGTAGCGGTCGCCCAGCGCATCGAGCCGGACCAGCTCAAGCGCGCGGGCGACCCGTCGCGTCCGTTCGGCGCGGGCGATGCGCCGCGTCTCCAGGCCAAACGCCACGTTCTCGGCGACCGTCATGTGCGGAAACAGTGCGTACGACTGGAAGACGATGCCGAGGCCGCGCGCGTTGGCCTTGACCGACGACAGATCGCGTCCCGCGAGACGGATGGTGCCGGCGCTGGGCGCGACGAAGCCGGCGATCATCTGCAGGGTGGTGGTCTTGCCGCAGCCGGACGGACCGAGCAGCGAGACGAATTCGCCACGCTCGACGCTGAGCGAGAGTTCGTGGACGGCCACGGTGCCGGCATAGCGCCGGGTCAGGGCAAGCAGTTCGAGAAAGGCCATAGGGGTTCGTCGAGTGAGAGGTTCATGCCGCGGCGAGGGCACAGAGGAAACGTGGCGGTGGCCAACGTCAGCGTTCGACTTCGCGCATCCAGCGCTGCGTCCAGGCGACGCGCGCCGGATTGACCGTTTCCCAGTCCACCGGCACGAGCGCCGCCATGGCGGCGTCGCCATAGACCACCGTGCGTGCGACCGCCGGATCGAGGCGGACCGTGTGGTTGACGGGTCCCCAGCCGGCGCGTGCGGCGAGTACCGCCTGCACGCGGGGCGAGAGCAGTTCTTGGAGCAGGGCCTGGGCGAGCGCGACATGCTGGCTGCCGGCAACGACGCAGGCGCTGGTGATCAATGCCTGCGCGCCTTCGCGCGGTGTCACGAAGGCGACGGGAAAGCCGGTACGCGCGAGCGCTTGGGTGCGGCCGTTGCCCCAGACTCCGAGCACCACCTCGCCGGTCTGCAGCAGTTCGGAAATCTTGCCGGAGGACGTTTCGAAGGTGAGGACATTCGGGGCCACGCGTCCGCTCAGGAAGGCGAAGCCGGGCTCGATATTCTGCGCGCCGCCGCCGCCCTGGCGCGCCAGCGCGAGCAGGGTCTGCAGGCCGTAGGTGTTGATGATCGAGGGCACCAGGACATGGCCCCGGTAGAGCGGGTTCGCAAGATCCGTCCATGAGGTCGGCGCGGGCCAGCGGTGCTGCGCGAAGGCCGCCGTGTTGTAGGCCAGTCCCGTCGCGACCACGCCGATGCCCACCGCCTTGCCGTCGCCGTAGCGCGTGGCGATGTCGTAGAGATCGTGCATCACCGGCGCGGGCGCGGTGGGCTGACAGAGGCCGAGCGTGACGGCCTGCTGCATCGGACCATCGTCCAGCACGGCCAGATCGATCGCCGGCTGGTGGCGCTCGGCCTGCAGGCGAGCCAGGTTGCTGGCCGAGGGGCCGGCCACATAATCGATCTGGAGATGGTGCTGCGCGGCAAAGGGCGCGAGGATCTGCGTGCGGAAGATCGCTTCCGAGCTGCCGCCATAGCCGGCGACGACCAGGCGGTCCTGTGCGTGAGCCGAGGTCACCGGCATGCCGCCGCTGCCGAGCAGGACAGCAGCGGTGAGCGCACCCGCGACGGTGGTTCTGGTCTGCGCCTCCATGCGCATATCTCCTTAATTAATGCTGGCTTATTCTCAGAGATTTCATGGTAGGCCGCCGATCACCATAGAGTCAAAGTGGAAAAATGCGATAATCCATGCATCCAATCTATGGGGAGGGCGCATGCGTGCTGCATTCTCCGCGCGCCAGCTTGAGGCGTTCCGCGCGGTCTACGTGACCGGTTCGGTGACAGAAGCCGGGAAGCTGCTCCATATCACGCAGCCGACGGTAAGCAAGCTGATCTCCGAACTCGAACGCCTTTCGGGGTTGACCCTGTTCGAGCGGCAACATGGCCGGCTGGTGCCACGGCCGGAAGCGGTCAGCCTGTTCCAGCAGGTCGACAAGATGTTCGCGGCCCTGGAAGAGGTGACGCGCGATGCGCGCCGGCTCGCGCACGGGCAGGTGGGGCACCTGCGGATCGTCGCGATGCCCGCCTTCGGACTGGGGCTGCTGCCCCGCGCCGTCGGGCGCTTCTTGCGTGAGCGGACGGACGTGACCGTCGACTTCAACATCCTGGCGTCCACCTACGTCGTCGAACGGATTGGCAATCGCCAAGCGGATATCGGTTTCGCGACGGCGACACCGGTCGACGGCCGGGTAAAGCTGGTGCCGTTCGAGACGTTGTCGGGCGTCTGCGTGCTGCCGGCCGGTCATCCGCTGAGCGCGCGCCGGGCGATCCGGGCACACGACCTGACCGGAGAGCGCTTCGTCTCGTTTGGCCGCGACTCGGCCGTCCGGCACCAGCTGGACGAGGTGTTCAAGGCCGGGAACGTGGCGCGGCGTATCGTGGTCGAGGTGGGCTCTTCCGCGGCGGCGTGTGCGCTGGTCGCGGCCGGCACGGGCATCGCCGTGCTTGATCCGCTGTCTGCACTCGATGCCTGGCGAGCCGGCGGGATCGTGCTCCGGCACTTCACGCCCGGGGTGGCGTTGGCGGTGGACCTGGTGTATCCGGGTCACACGGCTGCCTCAGTGCTCGCGACGCAGTTTCTGGACACGGTCAAGGGAACGTTGCGCGATATGCTGGCAGCGGTCGATGTGGCCTGCGAAGCGGACGACGGTGGACTCTAGAAGTATCGCTGATGTCCTTCCCGTTCAGATTTTCGGCCATCGCTCGGTCTTGGTTGAGTGAGGCGCACGCTGCGAGCATCGTCACGAAGGCTGTGACGGCGATGCCTGACACCTTGGACGTTCTGGCATGTCACATAGTGATGACGGCAGAACTGCATCGATCGCCACGGCGAAATTCGATGGTCAGTCCGGCCGGGCGGCAGGGAGGTCCTCGCTTCTGGCCGATTACGATCCGATGCTGTTTGCATAGGAGGCTCGCCGGGGATGGAGTTGCGTTGGACCGTAGTCGACCCACAACTGCCGTCCGCCGTAATTTGGCTTGGGCCACAGCTTGCAAAGTACATCGGACATTCAGCGCCTCGTAGCCGCCGGCAAGTTATCGACCATAACAGTCATCTGGCATGGCTTACGAGAACGACCGAAACGCGCCGGAAAGCGGACATCGCAGGCGTAAGTATGTCCGACGCCCTTGAACTTAGTTTTTGACTCTGAGTGGAAGCGACTGCTTTTGTCAAAATTTTTGCTAGAGTCGTCACATAAGGAGCACGATGCGAATTTCATACTTATTGATCCAAGCCTAACGGTACTGTGACTTACGACGCTGGAAGTCGTGCCTCATTAGGCGTTCCTCTACCGATACACCCATTTTCGAAATCAGGCGTCTTGATCGATGAGCAGCGGTCGGAATTAGCTCGTAACAGTTGGAACAGCTGTTCTGCATCCAACGATGTTGTCTGAATTACAAATCGCCCATCTGATTGAAGCAATTGAAAACGAATTTCCGTGCGTGGCGCGGATTTTTTTTGTAAGACGAGGGACATCATTTCCACAGAACTGCTATAAGAATCATCCTCGTCCAGCAGGGGGATAATATCAAATGTGAGTAGCTTGCTTCCAGGCTGAATAATGGCATCCGAATCATTTCGAAGCCTAACTTTTGTGGCTCCCGCTAAATATTCACTGTCAACCCATACTCTGCCAAGCGATGCTGGAGCATCGCCGCGGTTAATGACAACAACCCTGAGTGTCGTCCCATCTACGGATGGCATAGTTATCGAAGCCTCTGAGCGCGGCGTGTGGACGGCTTTGTAAAGTAAAGGGCCAGAAATCCCTGCTACAGATATCAACGCAGTAATTAGCGCGAGGGCAGTATTGGAAAATGGAATAAAACTGCGCCAGTCTTGATATGAATTGCACGTGGAGCAAATTTTTGCGCCAACTGGAATTTCAGTTTTACACTGCCTGCACAACGTAATCTGGGTTCCAGCGCCATCAGTCATAGAGATTCTCATTATTTTTAAGCCGAAAATCGATCTAATTCGCGACTGAATTCTCTTGTCCGATTGCAAACATAAAAAATCCCCGGAATCAGCTCGTGCCGTGCACTCCCAAAATCATACCTCATGGACGGGAGACTAGAAGATAAGTCGCCTCGGGTTTCGTGGAGGTTAAGTAGGTCAAGTCAGGCAGCGATAAACGGTTAAAGCGCTGCAGCGGTCGCACTGAGGTCGGCTTCGGACGCTCGTCAAACATATGGATACAACCGTCCCTTCATGTCCGATCACTGCCTCATGCAAGCGGCATGGATCGCCTGAATGCCACGCGCTCACAATCGACAGCAGGCGACCCGAAGCAGAACAAGCCACCCTCAGACTGGTCGCCTGAAAGCGGACAGTCGTGGCAAACAAGTGCTGGGCGATGCACCGCCAGGCGAAGTCCGACGTTGTGTGAGAGATCCTCGACGCAATCACCGCGGCCGACCGTGGAAGCGGGAAGCAATCCCGGCATGATCATCATCACCAGTCTCTGCACGCCAAGATCGCCGTGAGGCACTTCCGCTTAGTTTCCAGATCATTGACGGGGAAGCCGACTGCCTCGGTGCAGGTTCGTTGAGGTACCTGCGCTTCAGGCCTGTCTTCGCTTAATTGTGCTGCCTTGGACGCAGCCTTCGCAGGTGTTTTGCTTCTTGTTGAGTTCGTTGCCAAAGGATTCGGTTTGGGGAGCGCGCCGAAAGGCAGGGCACGGCGCGGTACCGCGGCGACACTCTTGCTTCCAGCGATGGCGCTAGGCCTGGCGACAGGCGGGCGCCGTCTTCTCCCACACTGAGCCGGCGCCAACGATGCCAAGCGTGTGCTATGCCGGATCGAATTCGTAGATCACACTGCCCTTGCCCACCATCCTGAATTTCGCCTCCCCCCGCATCGAAAACGGATTGAACAGCATGCTGATCCGCGCGCGTTCAGGATCGTCCACATTTGACACGTAGAGGATGCGGTACCGATGCTCGCGATCACTGCGATACCGCTGTGCCGTGATGATCTCTGTTGGACCAATCTCGAAACGCCGCGGATCGCCCGTGCTCGCTTTTACCTCGTAGTAGTACGTGCGGCTCTTGGTGGCGACAATGAAGTCGTAGCCCAGTGTGTCCAAGCCCCCACTAACGCCCAGCACTGTGTCGCGGTAGCCCGAGACCCACATACTTTCGTCCACGGCATCGAGTCCGTGTCGGCG
The DNA here is from genome assembly GCF_900116445.1 of Paraburkholderia aspalathi. Classification (GTDB taxonomy): domain Bacteria; phylum Pseudomonadota; class Gammaproteobacteria; order Burkholderiales; family Burkholderiaceae; genus Paraburkholderia; species Paraburkholderia aspalathi. The sequence goes on along the minus strand of NZ_FPBH01000003.1, from coordinate 268,271 downwards.
GCGGATCCATTCCCGCGCCCATAGTTCGCCAAGCAGACCCACGGCCTTCTTCTGGACCTCGGACATCGGGTTCTCAGGCGGCGTGCGCGTTCCTCCGCCGCCCGATCCGCTTCCCGGTGCTCCACCGGATGGCGGCACCATGTCGTTCAATGCAGCCTCGGTCGGCGTCACCTTCGACAGCGCCGGCGCATTCGCAATTGTCCCTGCCACAGCGGCGGCGATGTCAGCGTAAGCCTCTTTGTGACCCGAGTACGCCTGGCCCGCGAAACTGACGTCCGAGCGGCGTCGTTGTTGTTCCTCGCGCTCTCGCTGCGCACGCTGCGCGCTGGTAAGGACGGCGTCGGGCGTGAGCCCCCAGGCCAGCGGGTCCGCGACGACCGGCTGACCACTCGGCCAAATTCCATCCATCGTCAGCCACTTGGCAATGGTCGCGTCGTCAAGGGTTCGGAAGTCCAGCCAGCCGTGATCGCGCGCGCGAGCGGCCTCGACTTCGCGCGTCAGCATGGGGTCCAGCCAAGCCTGCCTGAGGTCGGCAGACACTCCAGACGTCCGTGCGCGAACCCAAGCAGACAGGACCGGCCCGAAGCGTTCCCAAAAATCGCGTAGGCGGCCGCTGTTCGTCGTCCGGCATTCGGCGATCGACAGGTCGAGGGGGCTCTGCGACGGATCGCTCGGTAGCTGCTCCGCAATCCATTGGTCGATTTGCCCGACCATCACCGGTTCCGGCAATTCGTCATATCGCCTGAACCATGCGACGTCCGGCGCGATACTCAGGACAGCCTCGCGCGCCTTCGCATAGGCCTCAAGTGACTCGCCGCGATCGAAGCGGCCAGCAATGCGCTGGCGCAGCTGCTCCACGATCGCCGTCATATGCAAGCGCAGGTAGCGGCTCCACTCATCCCGGTGCTGCGCTTCGTTGCTGACGGGCTTATACACGCCGCCGAGCTGCTCCATCGCTGCATTCATTTTTGCGATTGGCAACCCAAACTCGACCATCAAGTCACGCATGTCATTGACCGATATCATGCGATGCTCGAACGTTGCCAGCGGCATGCCGATGTTTGTCGCCAATGTCTCAAGCGCGGCGTGCAGAGTATCGTGCGGAGGATCCTGGTCGTCGACCAAATGCACCAAGGTGTCCAGAACCTGCGGCGTCGACAGACAGGCCGCCAACGGCAGCGCGAAATGCAGCAGGCTTCTCAGATCGCCGCTGGCCAGTTCCCGCGTCCTCTTGATTGACCCAGGCTCTATCCCCAGTGCCGACGCAACGGTGTCGTCCCCAGGCGGCTCATCCGGTGCGTCCCCTTGCAGCCTTGCGAGGCGCAGGAGGGCCGCCTCCAGGCCGTGAGCCATTTCCCGCATTGAGAGTGCAGCTGCCAGATGGCCTGCAATCGACGCCAGCGACTCTAGGCTCATGTCGGACCGGCTGGCCTGCACTGCGAGGACGGAGCCCTGTGGCGTCGGCAACACCAAGGCTCCGCGTAGCAAGCCCGGAAGCGCCAGGCGACGTTCCCCGTGGGCAATCTGGATGTTCTCGGCGAAGGCGATGCCTAGGCTCATCGCCGTGCGCCGCAGGCGTCCAAGCGAGTTCTGCGTTGCCTTCACAAACGAGCCGCCCTTGTGCTCCGCCACGCACAACAGAAAGTCGATGATCCAAGGGCCCACAACCTCGGTTAGCAACGGCCATCTCGCCGCCTCATCGAATTTGACGCCGTCCAGGAAGACTTCCAGCGCCTCCGTGGAAATCTGCTTGAACCGGCCGGGCGCCGTGGCGAGGACCCATTCCCAGACACCGGCAGCATCGCCGGGGACAAAGTCGAATACTGCCTCGCCCACTTCCTCGAGCAACTGGGTCCGCAAGACGTCATGCTGGTCGTCCAAGTACGCGGAAGTGATTGCTCCGCCGGTCTTGTGGACGGCAGTGATCGAGCCACCGTGGCGCACTGGAACGCACGTGGAGGGCGCGGGCACTTGCCCCAGCGTCTGCGCGCGCATCCACAGCCGGCGGAACAGGTCTGTGAACCGCCGCACCTCGCGCAAGTCCGAGATGCCGTGGGCCGCGGCGGTGGCCATGGCAGCAATCGCGCGGCCAGCATACTTGTCATTGTTGAAGACGCTCAACGACGCATGCTCGCAGAGCCACTGCAACGTCGTCGCATCCAACGTCAGTGCCACCTGGGAGGCCATGAGATCCATGAAGCGCGGTGGGCGCTCCTCATCTTCCTGGAAGAACCACGCCTGACCGGGCGCCACGAAGTTGAGAGCCGAGCCCTGCCGGACAATCGGCAACCACGCCCCGCGCGTGAGGAAGGCGTGCAGCGGTGTCGGCCATCGCCGAACTTCCGAAGACACTGCACCGACGCCCGCGCGCATGACCCGGAACTCGAGATGGTCTGAATTCAGTGCCCGGATGGACCGGGCTATTTGAACCGCATAGTCCCTGCGCAGCTCGGCGGAGAATCGGGTCGCTTCGTGTTGTCCCGGCAGGCGCCAAGCAGCCAACTCACTGCGATAGTTGCGGGAGCTGTACAAATGCGCGGCTGCTTGCAGCATCTGATCGCGCCACGACACACAGAGCGTCTCGTCCATGCCAGACACCGATCTGGAGATAGACCATGCCAGCGCGTGCGGCGTGCCGCTCTGCTCGGGCGCAAGCTTTTCCCCTCCGATGGGCCGAAGGCAGTCCGTCACGCCGGCCGCCGTCAGGAAGTGAATCCAGGCCGTTTCGGCGCCATTCCGGATCGGCCAATCCTCAAACGCAGGAAGCAGGCGCGTGCGAACCTGCTCGAGATCTTTCGAGTGAGCCTCGGCATGCCCCAAGAAAGTCTCGAGGCGCTTACCGTTATCCACGCTCCAACCCCCGCCGAACATTGCCGACTCTGCCAACTGCCAGCCGCCCACACAGGGAAGGAAGAACTGTGCCCCCTTAGTCTCCTTTTCGGACAAGGATCGAGCGCTGTTCAACAAACGGAAGGACCACTCAAGCGCTTGTTGACGCGTGCTGTCGGCGACCTCGCTGCGCGTGACGGCGGCGAGCGTGCGGATCACGTCACGCGTGTCGTAATCGCGAGCGAGCTTGCCGGAGACGAGGAAGAGCCGGCCCGGCCGCTGCCCCCCATCGATTGACCACGGCACATCGCGGCTGAGCAACGCAAAGCCACTGCGCAAGCGCGCGGGCATCTCTTCCAACGGCAGCGCACGCTTGCTCTCGCTATCGTCGGCGTCCGCATCGACGGCCATTACCGGCGCAAAGTATACGTCCGCAGCGCGCCGACCACGCGGCGTCGCGGTCGGCGGATCGCTTCGGATGAGATCGCCATTCACGCTCAGAAGGAAGCGCTTGCCAAACAGCACCTGGGGATGGTCTGCGAGTGCGTGCGCGATCTCGTCGTAGAACGCGCCCCACTGCAGAGCAGGCACGCCGTCCGCATGTGCGCGGATCGCGATCTTCTCGACCCAGTCGGCGATCATCGCTGGCGTCGGCGCGAAGCCGGTGCCCCGCAGCCGTTGGTACAGATGATCTAGTGCGTTGCGCTGCGTGACTGTCAGGGCATCGAGCAGCACTGATACACCGGCCACCTCGCACAGGCTCTGTGTCGACAGCCACGCGTCGGGTGCGGCAGTCCAGCCGACCGTGCGTTCGGCGGGCGCCCAGGCAACAGTGTTACCAAGCCCACGCACGGGCAGCAGCGCTCGCATCAGGATTCCCTTGCCATCGTCGCCGAGACCGTGGCGCAGCTGCGCCAAGTAGGCATCATCCCAGCACAGCAGGCTCACTGCCGCCGCCGGCGACTCGGCCCAGTTCTGCTCAATCAGGAAGCCGACAGCCTGGCAGCTGACCCACGCGGCCATGCGAAGGAAGAAGCTGTTGAGCCCGATCGCATCATTGACAGTGCGCCGATCCATCTTCGTATAGAAGTTGGCGTTGATGTAGCCAGCGAACGGCGCTCTGCCTTCGGGGCCTAGGGGGAGGAAGCAGTAGAGCCTGCCGAGGTCGATCGATCGGCCTAGTGGCACGGCGACGCTCACACACGCGGCACCTTCCCACTTGCGCCAAGCCTCCGGGATCTCCTTCTTTGCGAGACTTGACTCTAGGGTCTTACGAAAGAGCTCCTCGTCGATGTTCCAGTCCGCCAGCAGAAAGGCCTCGGAGCCTAGTTGTACGCGCCGGTACTCGATCGGTGTGTCGGCCTTCCAGCCTCGGGGCAGGATGGACCAAGTCTGCAGCACCTTGCGCTCCAAGCGCGTTTCGCCGAGCCCATCGCGGGAGATCGATATGCAGCCGACGCGGTTGAGGAAGAGATGCAGCGGCGTCTGTAGCTGCAGCAAGTGGTCGATCTCGGTGCGGACGAGCGACAGTGCGTCGTCGGACTTGAGCGGCAGGCGCACTACCGTCGCGAACCCGGCCGCGGCGAACCGGGCAACGTCCGGGCGCAGGTCCGCCGGCAAAGGAATGTGCCAACACGGCATGTTCTCGGCCATCTCGCGGGCCATGTCCCGGGCGTCCAATGCTGGCGATGGATGCGCGCCGACTAGTTCTCGCAGGTCATCTTCCGTTGCGAAGCGAAAGCAGTAGCCATCGAAGCGGCCAGTGTCCGCAACTCCGTGCGCCGAGAAAATCTCCGGCCAAGTGCAGATCTGTAAGACGCTGCGAAACCCGATCCCCTTGTTGCCTATGCCGGCGTTGACAGGCTTGCTGCTCAGCGCGATGTTGCTGATCGACTTGACGTTGTCCCAGATGAAGCCCGCCCCCCGGTTGGCGACGTACAGGCAGCCGTGCGGGCCATCATCCGGATCGAGAACGATCGCAATTTCGCCATCGCAGCGCTTGCTGTCGTGCGCATCGTGCGCGTTTTGGATCAGCTCGATGAGGAACCGGCTGCCGTAGTCGTCGGAAACGAACTCCGACATATTGCGCAGGCTCTGATAAATGTCGGGATCGGACCTTGAGTCCAGGTACCGCAGGATCCGATGTCGCATAAGAGCGGTGATCTCATCCGAAGGTGACACGCTCTGATCTGCAAAGGCTTCATTGACGGCGCTGGGCATGCGCGACCTCTCGATGTTTTCGGTGAACCCGGCTGGCCCTCCAAGCGCGCGACATAGATGCACATCAAAATGGGTGAGGTCGAGCCAAGCTTCTAGCGCCGAATTCTAGCAGCGACCGCGGAAACGAATTCCGGCAGCTTCCGCCTAGCTGCGATTCCCATCGGGGCCATCAAGCCCCCCCCCCCAATACTAGTCACGCTTGCATGCCAAAGGTGGGGCTGACTGTATCCATTTGGTGCCTCTTTGCGCCCCGCAAAAGCGGACGCTTGTCAGTGTCTGCTTTTGTCCCAGATTGTGTCAAAACGAATTTTTGGAGCGCTAAAATTTTCCATCCGATAGCGGGGGATGAGCAAGATGAAACGGTTCGTTCAAGGCGACAATCGTACGCAAAGCTTTCTCCTCCCAGAAGCGCTTGATGACAACGTGACGGACACGAATCCCGTGCGCGTAGTTGATGTCTTTGTAGATGAGCTTGATCTTCATAAGCTCGGGTTTGAAGGCGTTGAACCGGCGCTGACCTGTCGGCCGTCGTATCACCCCGAGGTGATGCTCAAGATCTACATCTACGGTTACCTGAACCGTATTCAACCCAGTCGTCGCCTTGAACGCGAGGCCCAGCGCAACGTCGAACGGATGTGGCTCGCGGGCCGCCTGGCGCCTGACTTCAAGACCATTGCGCGGTTCCGTAAAGACAACGGCAAAGCGATTCGCAGCGTCTGCCGTCAGTTCGTCTTGCTATGCCGGCGTCTGGACCTCTTCGCCGAAGCGCTTGTTGCGATCGACGGCAGCAAGTTCAAGGCGGTGAACCATCGCGACCGCAACTTCACGAGCGCCAAGCTCGAGCGGCGCATGCGCGACATCGAGTCAAGTATCGCCCGCTATCTCGAAGCGATGGACACGGCGGATCGTCAGGAGCCTGCCATCGCGAAGGCCAGAACAGAGCGACTGCAGGACAAGATTGCAGCCTTGAAGGAACAGATGCGAAGCCTCAAGGAGATCGAGGTGAAGCTAAACGAAGCGCCGGACGGACAGGTATCGCTCACAGATCCGGACGTCCGTTCGATGAAGACACGAGGAACGGGAGTGGTCGGCTACAACGTCCAGACGGCGGTTGACACGAAGCACCATCTGATCGTCGCGCACGTCGTTACCAATGATGGCATTGATCGTGATCAGTTGACGTCGATGGCGAAGCTTGCCCGTGCAGAGATGGCCGTTGACAAGCTCACCGCAGTTGCGGATCGCGGCTACTACAAGAGCGAGGAGATACTCGCATGCCATGAGGCTGGAATAACGGTGTTCGTTCCGAAGACGGTTACATCGAGCGCAACGGCTCACGGCCGCTTCAGCAAGGAAGACTTCATTTACAACGCAAAGACGAACGAATCCGGTGCCCGGCAGGCGAGCGGCTCATCTGGCGATTCTCGACCGTTGAGCGCGGCCTGAAGATCAGTAAGTATTGGAGTTCGAACTGCCAGCAATGTTCGCTAAAAGGGAGCTGCACGCCAGGCCCTCAACGTCGCGTGACACGCTGGGAACACGAAGCTGTTCTTGATGAGATGCAGGCGCGACTTGATCATGCGCCTGAGATGATGCGCATCCGGCGACAGACTGTCGAGCACCCGTTCGGCACGATCAAGGCATGGATGGGCGCTACTCATTTCCTGACAAGAACCATCGAGCGGGTGAGCACGGAGATGAGCTTGCATGTGCTGGCGTACAAAATGAAGCGGGTGATCAAGCTACTCGGTTCAGAAGCGGTTATGAAGGCGATGCGGGCGTGATGCCCGTACGGGGTTGTCGAGCCTTTGCGATATGTTCCGCTGTGATTTGACGTTCGGGTTGCCGCAATCGACAAGCCGCGACCTGCGCCGAGAGAGGTTCCGTCAATTCCCAGTGGCTACGCGTTTTGCCACAATCTGGGCCGGTTATTGCCGCATGCCTGGTTCTGTAGTCTGACCGGTCGATTCAGACCTGCTGACCTAGGTCGGGAATTTTCGCTATCTGTGGCGCAACCATCCGGAGTTTCCATATTCCACGGCGCCGGCCAAAGTAGGTGTGGATCGGTTAGAAAAAGCCCGTTCGAATCAACGTGGCGCTTTCCACTATTTGTGTCGCTCGACGCCGTCGTATCAGGGCGTGGCGGCGAGCCCGTCGCCACCGAGTACGCGGACCAGGTGCCGGTGCACACGGCTGCGGTAGGACGCCGCCAGGGGGCCGCCCGCCGGGTGGTGGTAGCGACCGACCGCCAGCAGCCAATCCTCGCCGGCGCCGTGCTGCTCGTGCAGGATCGTCGCGGCAACGGCGAGATTGCGATAGGGATCCAGCAGCTCGCAGGGCTGCCGGTAGCGGCTCGACTGGTAGCCGAGATTGACCTGGCCGAGTCCGACGTCGATGCGCGTCGCGGGCACCGCGCGTACCGCGCGCTGCAACGCGTCGCAGGCGCTGGCGGCGTTCGTGTAGTGAGATGGCGTGCCGGCGATGTCGAGCGTCCACGGCCACGGCACCAGTCGACCGTGCAGCCACGCGCCGCTCTCCTGCAGCGCCACCGCAAACAGCACCACGGGGGGTACGCGGGCGCCTAGGGCCGCGAACTGGTACGCCGGTGGCGGCAGTTCCTGCCCGCGCGCCGGTATCGTCGTGGCCAGCAGGAGAGCGCCCACGGCCGCGATCGCTCCCGCGGCTATTGACGCTGCCATTGCCCGTCGACTTCCCGGACGATGGCCGGCAGATCGCCCTGACCACCGATCGACAGCCACCGGCCGGCGTCGTGGTTGAGCGTGATGGTGCGCGCGCGCACCCGGGCCGGATCGACGCCGGCGTGCTGCGCCCACTGACGGATCAGTCCGTCATCCTGCCGGCTCCCCACCATGTAGACATCGAAAGTGCTGCCTTGCGCCTGCAGAGCGCGTACGCGATCGTCGCAGGCCGCGCATCCGTCCTTGACGAAGACGGCGAGACGGCCGGGCACGTCGGCCGACGCCGCCGTGTCGGTCGCGGGCGCGTGCAGATTCACCGGCTGCAGGGTTGGATAAAGCTGCTTCCACGCGGCATCGTAGGCCTGCTGGTAACGGAGTTCCTTCTGGACGCGACGGACCTCGAACTGCACCTGCAGCTCGGCATAGTGCCGGCGTTCCGCGTCCGAGCGCGCTTCGATGCCGAGGGCGCTCAGCGGGTCGAGCTGGGGCGACGCCAGACCGAGCGGACCCTGCATCAGTTGCTGATAGCGGGTCCATTCGTCGTCGTGCAATCCCCACGCGCGGGCCAGCGCTTGCGCGTCCTGGCGCGGGACGTCGATGGACACTTGCATCGCACTCGAACGGTTCGTGGTGCCAACCGCGGCCGGTTGCGCCTGCGTCGCGGACATCAGGACGGCCGGAAGCGCCAGCGCGACCGTGAGACCGTGGGCGAGCCGGATCATGGCGCGGTCCCTGGAACGCTCAACGGATAACTCACGCCGTTGGCGCGGAACGTCGCGGTGTGGCCGTCGACCGATTCAAGCTGCCAGCCCTCGGTCGTTTCACCGGGCCGTAGCAGCGTCGCCTGATCCAATGGCGCATCGGTGGCTGGTGCAATGGACAGGAACATTTCGCCCCCGCGCAGTTCCATGCCGCGCAGCGCGAATGGCGGTGTCACCGCTTTCGGTTCGTGAGCCGCGGGCCGATGCGCGACGCTGCGGGATGGTTTCGGGCGCGCGCCGATCAGGGTGGTCTCGACCTGGCTCACGCGGGTCTGGAGCGCGGTCATTTCGTCGGCACTCGCGCGGGCGTCGATCGCATGCTCGAGCGCGGCGATGCGCTGGTCGGTGGCCTGGCTAGCGATGGCGAGGTCCGCCCGGCTGACGGCTTCCGGCTGACGTTTGAGTGCGGCCAGCTGTTGCACGATATCGGACTGGCTGCGCTGCAACGCGGCCACCTCGGTCCGTGGCGCGCTACGCTCGGTACTCCGCGCAAGGTGCGACAACGCGAGGTGATCCATGCACACGCCGAAGCTGATCACCGCGAGCCACAACGCTGCGGCGAGGGGCAGCAGGCGCCGACGTGGCGCCCATGCGGGCAAGGGAGGAGGCGTCATGGCTGGGCCTCCGCAGCCGGCACCGACTCCATGGGCCGGGCCGCGCCGGGAGTGCCGTCGGCGCCGGAGGGCGGGGAGACGGGCGCGACCGTCGATGCCGCGGTTGTCGCGGTCGGGGTAAAGCAGACTCCGCGGTTGGCTTCGTCCACCTGCACGTGCCATGCGGATCCGGCCAGCGTCCGCAACGCATCGTGCAGGGTCATCGGGCCCAGATGCAGATCGGCCGCCGGCAGCGGCAGCGCGTACAATCGGCCGGCCTCGCCATCGCCTGCACACGGCTGGTAGCCGGAGCGAAGCAGCAGGTAGCGCACCGCATCGCCGACGGTGGCGTTTGTTGTGCCGGGCAGCGCGATGTCGATCACCTGCTGCATCAGGTAGCGTTGCGCGGCGTCTGCGCCGAGTTCGACCAGCGCATAGCGGCCATAGCGGACCACAGGAATCGGCGTCACTGCCTCGGCGGGTGCCAGCGCCACCGTGGTGGATGCGTTGGCCGGTGGGGACAGCGCGGCGGAGGTCGCGCATCCTGAACTCAGGACGATGCCGGCGAGCAGCCACGCCATGCGGCGGCATCGTGCGGATGGGATCGGGTACGGAGGCTGGAACATGCGTGGGGTCCCCAGGCTGGAGGAGACGTCACCATCGCGGCGCCGCAGACCTGCGTCAGCCATCAATCGGACGCAGGCGCTAACCGCGTTAAAAAGCAAGTGACCTGAAAGCGCAAATGGGCCACAATGTAGCTACAAATATTTTGAGCGCGCAGCGATGGCGAGTACCGATGTCGTTCGTGCCCGGATTGACGGGCATATTAAAGAGGAAGCCACTAACGTGCTGGCCGAAATGGGTTTGTCCGTTTCGGATGCCATCCGGATGCTGCTCACTCGCATTGCGGCGGATAGAGCGCTTCCCTTTGATATCAATCGCGCGCAGCCTTTATCGGATACCAAGAGGCCATGAGGTTTTGCCTGAAGAAATCTAACAACATCCAGTCACAACCCTGACCCCATGGATCGCATACAGCAGCTCAATTACGAAAAAGATTTCCGCATTGCCTTCTTGGAATCGAAGGGGGACGGATTTCAACGCCTGTTCGAGAAGCTGATGTCAAAGGCTTACCCCAACGATTTCATGGCATGCCGCCCTTGGGGCAATGTAGGCGATCGGAAAAACGATGGATATCTGCCTTCGGCGCGAATCCTGTTCCAGAGCTACGCCCCCAATGAGTTGAGCGCCGCCGAAGCCATCAAGAAGATCAACGAGGATTTCGAGGGCGCCAAAGAGCATTGGGAGAAATACTTCGACGAGTGGAGCTTTGTCCACAACGCACCCGATGGCCGCTTGGGGCCGCACATCATCGAAGTGCTAGCTGAGCTCGGACAAGAAAACCCAAAGATCAAGATCGGCCACTGCGGATACGAGGAGATGCTGGCGGCGTTCCGCCAGTTGAGTCTGCACGATCTTGAATCCTGGTTCGGCCCCTCGCTGACGATGGAAGCGAACATCAATCTGGGCTACAGCGACCTGATCGCTGTGCTCACTCACATCAGCATAACGCCGGTACCTACGACGAGTGAAGTGAAGGACGTGTCACGCGGGAAGATCGAGGCAAACCTTCTGTCTCAGGCTGTCGCCGATTTTCTGAAGATCGGCATGCAAAAATCGCCGCTCGTCACACAGTTCTTCGACAACTGGAAAAATCCTACCTACGGCGAGCAAATCGCACTGGCGTTCAAGAACGAATACGTGGCACTGCGGGACAGGGTCCCCCAGCTCCATCCTGATGAGATTTTCGGGCGGCTCGAACAGTGGGCCGGGGGGGTGGCGAATACCACGCCCATGCATAAGGCGGCGGTGCTGGCCGTCATGGCGTACCTGTTCGACAAGTGTGAGATTTTCGAAGACGCTCGAGCGGTGGGGGCAGCATGATTCTGCCGTCCAAGCATCTCCCTCAGGACCGCGCGCTGTTGACCGTTGGCGCGCATGTTTTGAACTTTCTCGGCCGCCCGAAGACTGTCTCCGCTCTGTGGGAGGAATTGAACAGGCATGACGCAGACCTGACTGCTGCAATGCCGCGGCGAATTGCCTACGACTGGTTCTTGCTCTCCCTCGACCTTCTGTACGCCCTTGGGGCCATCGAACTCGACAGCGGCCTTGTGGCACGGAGGACAGCTTGATTCACCACATTTTCAGCACGCTGCCCACTTTCAAGAATTTCGGTGATCTGAAGCCCGGCCTGAATGTGCTGCTTGCCCAAAAAACCGAGGGTGCGAGCACCAAGCAAACGCGCAATCGCGCAGGTAAAACCAGTTTCGTCGAACTTGTGCATTTCTTGACAGGCTCCGAAGCCGGCCCGGAATCTATTTTCCGTATCCCGGAACTGGCCGAATGTCTCTTCGGTATGGACTTCGATTTGAAGGCTGGGCGCACTGTCGTTGAGCGCAGTGGTAGCGCCAAAGCCAAGATTTTTGTGACGACCCCGCCGGCTGCAAAGGTCAAATTATCAGCATCCGAATGGTGCGCTTTTCTCGGCGAACAAATGTTCGGATTGAGCAGCCTCGAAGCGGCGGGCAGCAAACCACCTTCGTTCCGGTCGCTGTTCGCCTACTTCGTGCGCCGACAGGCAAGTGGTGCATTCATGACGCCGGAGAAGCAGGCCGGGATGCAAGGGACTGGCGACCTGCAGATGGCGCTAATGTTTCTGCTCGGGTTGGACTGGCAGATTGCACGCGATTGGCAAGCTGTTCGCGATCGTGAAAAGACTTTGGAAGAGCTGAAGAAGGCGGCCGGAAACGGTGCGTTCGGCTCGATCATCGGCAAGGCAGCAGACTTGCGCACGCAGTTGACCCTGCAAGAAGCTCGTCTTAAGAAACTCCATGCAGAAATCGAGACCTTCCAGGTGTTGCCGGAATACCGGGCATTGGAAGTTGAAAGCTCCACGCTGACACGGCAGCTCAATGAGTTGGCCAATGCCAATACCATCGACTTCTCTGCTATCCGCGACCTGGAAGGCGCACTGGCCTCCGAGATTCCCCCCGACCTGGAAGACCTTCAGGCCGTCTACCAAGAAGCAGGTATTGTGCTTCCTGGCCTGGTGAAACGACGCTATGAGGACGTGAAGAGCTTCCATGAATCGGTGGTGCGCAATCGCAAGGACTATCTGTCCAGCGAACTCGAAGCAGCGAAGCTACGTATCGAGTTGCGTGACAGCAAGAAGGCGCAGCTCGACCAGCGACGTGGTGAAATCCTGGGCATCCTCAAGAGCCATGGTGCGCTGGAACAATTCCTCAAGCTGCAGGGAGAACTGGGCCGGCTGGAGTCCGAAGTGGAATCGCTGCGGCAGCGCTTCGAAGCCGCAGAGCAACTCGAAGGGACCAAGAACGAGTTGGAGATCGAGCGCAATCGACTCACGATACGCTTGCGGCGCGACTTCGCCGAGCAGAAGGATCGCCTGGCGGAGGCCATCGTCGCGTTCGAGGAAACCTCGCAACGTTTGTATGAATCGGCTGGCAGCATGACGGTCGATGAAACCTCTAATGGACCGATGTTCAAGTTTCCGATGCAGGGTGAACGCAGCAAGGGCATCAAGAACATGCAGATTTTCTGCTTCGACATGATGCTCATGCGCTTGTGCGCCAAGCGTCAGATGGGTCCCGGATTTCTGATTCACGACAGCCATCTGTTCGATGGCGTTGATGGGCGGCAGGTCATCAGCGCGTTACGTCTTGGCGCCGAGATATCAAACGAACTGGGTTTTCAGTACATCGTAACGATGAATGAAGACGACGCCTTCAAGGAAACCATCGAAGGTTTCGATCTCAACGACTATGTACTTCCCACACGCTTGACCGACGCCACTGAAGATGGCGGACTCTTTGGTATTCGGTTCGGCTGAGAGCGAAAATCGCAGGCTGAACATACCGGTGCCGGAGTCATCGTGAAAAAAAGACGACCCCAATGGGGTCGTCCGAACGACTTACATCATCAATGCACCAGTTGGCGTGCCAGTGCGACTTCGACCGAATCACCGTCCTGGTTCAGTACATCCAGGCCCGACTCGGGCACATCGCCCGAGGTGCTCTGAGACACCATGATCTTCCGGGCCATCAAGCCGAGGCACGTCATCTGCGACGTATCCGCGTAGCCCAGATAGATCACCTTGACCGGCTGCGTCTGACCAATGCGCCAGGAGCGACGCGCCGCCTGCTGCAGTGAATACACGTTGTAGCCCGACTGCATGAACACGATCGTCGGAAACTCCAGCAGGTCCAAGCCGGTTTTCACCAGCTCGGGATTCGTGATGAGCACCTCCATGCCGCGATCGAGTTGCTCGGCGATCCAGTCCTCGCGGCGGGAGGCATCCACGCTTGCGCGCAGTACCGCCACCTTGAAGCCTTCCTGCTCCAGCAACAGTTTCAGGCGGGACGTGGTATCCCGCGTGCCGGTGTAGACGCTGTAGACGAGGGTCTTGCGACCGTAGGCCTTCTCCTGCTTGCAGACATCGATCAGTTCACGCTCCTTCGGCATCACCTGCAGCTCGTTGAACTGCGGGGGAACGAAGGCCAGTCCCTCGCGGGTCCGGGGATGCCTGACCGATTCCGCGCGGAAGCACGTGTCGGGCCACGCAAGCAGCACATTGAGAACCACACCGAGTAAGGTCGTGTCACGCCGTGCCAGCGCCTGACGCAGGTGCATGCTCAGCGTGCCCGACAGGCCACGGTAGGCTTGCGCCTGGTCCGGTGTCATGACGATGTCGCGGAACTCCTCCTCGTAGGGTGGCAGCACGTTGCCACCGATGTCCTTTAACTTGAGGAACACCGTGAACGGCAGGACGCAACGCAGCACGCCTTTCGGACCGAACCCCGGTGCCTTGACCGTGCGCACCGAGACCTTGGTGCCTTTGGCGGTCTTGTGCGCCGTGCCGGTGCTTTCGGCATAGATGTCCTTGAGCACGCCGTGATCGCGCATGAACCCCATCGCCGCCGCGGTCATGCTGCCGCTCTTGTTCGGCCGGTAGCCGTCTTCGATCATCCGAGCGGGCAGGGCGCGGAACAGCAGATGAAAAAGATCGTCGCCGTAACCGCCCATCAACGTGCCGGTCAGCAGCAGCGTCTTGCGCGCCTTTGCGGCGAGCACGCCCATCGCCTGGCCCTGGGCCGAACCCCCGTTCTTGTACTCATGCGCCTCGTCGGCGATGAGCAGGTCGAACGTGCCTTGCGGCAGGTAGCGTTTGATGAACTCGGACGGCTGGTAGCCGCCCTCGCCGAAGCCGAACTCCATCGCGGCCATCGCGCGTTCCATGCGATGGGCCTGACGGTCGGAGAACACCAGTTCGCCGCGATCGTCCATCAGGTTGATGAACTCATGGACGTTGTCGCCGAGCATCGACGCCAGGAACGCATCGCCGAATTTCTGCATCAGCTTCTGCGCGGTGACTTCGCCGATCGTGGGGATGCGCTTGAGTGCCCGGAGCACGGCGGACGACTGGTCGCTGGAGGATAGGCTTCTGGGACGGATCAGTGTCCACAGAGGTGACGAACATTGGCTGCAGATGCGGCGCGATTCTTCGGCTTCGAGCTCGACCGGGTTGATCGCTTCGCCGTCGACATCCGTGATGACATGGCCGCAAAGAGGACACGCGCCTTCGTTGCCGTGCAGGGTGCGCTGGCGGACGAACGCGGGCTTCCAGTGGAACCCCATGCGCATCCGCACCCGGCCGAGGACGAAGAATTCCTGACCCTGCGCCGGCACGCCGAGCTGCTCGCGCAGTTTCAGCAGCTTGATAAGGGTGTCCGGTCCGTTGAGAACCCAGACCTTCGCGCCAGCGACCGTCTCCTGGATTTCGCGCCGCCACTTGTAGACCAGGTGCGGCGGCGAGAGCACCAGCGTACGACGGTAGCCTTCGGCGTTGAGCACGGCGGCTGTGGCGATGCCGACGGTCGTCTTGCCACAACCCATCTCACCATTGACGATGGCGGCACGTTCGCCGCGATCGACCAGCAGTTCGGCCACCGCGTGAACCACGTCGGCCTGCGCAGGGAACAGGATCCGCTTGAGCCCCGTGATCACGAGCTGCCGATGGTCTCTGGGCAGGCCCGCATAGACGGGTGGATTGGCGCGGTTGAGCGATTCGAGCAGATCGTCGCCGAACTCGGACACGAAGTCCGGCAGGCTGAACGTGAGAGGAGAGGTGCCCGGCTCCAGCAGGTCGCCCTGCAGTTCGGCATCGCGTTGCGTTTCGGTATCGAGAGACATGGTGATGCTCCTTGAGAAGAAAGGGGCATGCACCGCCCCGAGGGGCGGTGACATGCCCGTGGGGGGAAGAGAGAAAAAAGAACTCAGGAAAACGGATGAGATGCGGACGACGCTTCGTCGGCGAGCCGCATCTGGGTCGTGCTGCGATCGCCTTCGGTGATGATCTGAAGCTCGATGTCGAAAGCGATCCGGTACCGCGACAGCAGCCGTCCGCCATTGCGCAGAAAGATGTCGTTGGCCCTGCATTCGGCGTCCGTCACATCGCCCCAGTCACCGTTGAGATGGCGACGCAGGTACAGCGCGGCGAACAGCCGGCCGCGTTGTTCGAGTGCGGTGACGCCGGTACTGGTGACCAGTGATCCTGGGTTGAATCGCGGATCGCCGATGGCGACGGACAAGGATCCAAAGTTAAAAATCAGCATGCGGGTGACCTCCAGAGGAAGGAGGCCTGTCGTCCCGGTTGGGAGCGACAGGCTCCCGGGTGGGATGAGATGAACGGTGCATGGCCGCCGCTGGCGCGGGTCAGTACTCGCTTGGCAGCAGTAGCGTGGTGACGCCGCGATCGGCTTCGGTGATGATCCAGAGCGTGAGGTCGGGCGTGACCTGATAGGAGGAAAGCAGCCGCCCGCCGGATTCGAGCGCGGTGTCGTTGACACGCCGGTCGTGGGCGTCGAGATCGCCCCAGTCGCCACCGAGATGGCGAACCAGGTACGGCCAGGTCAGCAGGCCGCGTTCGCTCAGATCGTGGATGCCGCGCGTCATGACGATTCGACCGGGCTCGAAACGTGAGATGAGTCCAGGTGGAACGTGGGAACGAAGGTAAGATATCAAAGCCATGGTGGCCTCCTGTCGAGCATGAAGGGCCACGGCGCCCCATCGGGGTCGTGGCCCCGGCGGGTGGATGAAGGGACGGCGAACCGTCCGGGTGAAGATCAGCGAATGGTCAGCACCTCGCCCCAGGTGGGGGAGTCCGGTGTCATGTCCCAGGCGCGGATGACGGGTACAAACCGGTCGGTGAGGATGCGTGTTTCGGCGACGGAGCCGTCGTCGCGTTCGGTGTATTCCGTCTGCAGGGTTTTCTCCTTGTGGGTATCCCCTTTGACGACCAGCGTGCGACCGCTCTTCGACTGCACGACGCCGGAAATTGCACCGGCGGCGAGCGCCAGGGCGAGATGCCAGTGGGACAAGGCACGTGCCGGTGGCCGCGGCGACTGCTGTGCGGCGCCCAGGTGCGTATCGAGCGACGGCCAGAGTCCTTGCAGCCGACTGACCTCATCGGCGAATTGCGCGGGCTCCATCGTTACGCGATAGAAGTGATCCGGCTCGGCCGGGCTGGCAGGAACGGTGTAGGGCAGGAACGGCCAGGTGACCGGCAGCTCTTCAGCGTCGATATCGCCTTGCCCGATCTTGAGCAGCAGAGCGCGCGTGGCTTTGACCGCGTCCGAGGCGAGGGCGTGAGGGCGAACCCGCCGACCGAAAATGACGACCTGCCGGAACTGCGTCTCTACCGCACGGTAGATGCGCAGATCGGCGAAGTGGCGCGTCAGCCATCCGACCAGCTCGGCGTCGAGCACGTAGAACGGCACGATGAAGACCAGCACGCCGTCGTATTGCAGCAGCGGCAACGTGCGCTGGTAGAACAGCTTTTCCAGCCGCGCGCGGCCCTGGCCCTGGTAGCCGATGTTGCCGTTGGCGTCTTTGGTGAGGTCGCCGTACGGCGGATTCAGCCACAGCAGTCCGAAGGTCTGGCGGGAGATCAGCGTATCCATCAGGTCGCCGTGCAGGCAGTGATCGACCAGTGACCGGGCGTGCTGCGCACGCTCGGCGTCGTACTCCACGGCGAACGTGTGGACCTGCTCGTGCCCGAGGGCATGAGCGGCTTCGGCGATTGCCGCGCCTTCGCCGGCGCATGGATCAAGAATGCACATGGCGCCGTTGGCTGGCGCCAGCGCGGACAAGGCCCGCTCCAGCGTCGGTTCATCGGTGGGAAAGTAGCCATTACGAATGAAATTGCGCGCCAGGCGCGCGAACATGAGAGCCATGGATGTTCTCCGGTGGGATGAGGAAGGGAAGGGCATGCGAGATGCACATGCCCGTGGTGGATGCGTCACGCGGCGCGCCGCAGCGGTACGCGCGAGACCGGTTCAACCGCGGCGGTGCCGAGCGCACCCGCGCGGATCAGATCGCCAAGTGTCTGGGTCAGCGCCGGAACATCGATGGCAAGCCGATAGCCTTCCAGCGGCCCGAGGGCTTGCGGAAGGCGAGTCAGCATCGCCTGGGTCCGCAAGAGCTCCAGCACGGTTTCGCGCCAGTGAGGGAGCAGCGGCAACGGACAGGTGTCCTGTACCAGCGCCCACAGATGATCGAGCCGGCGATGCGAGTCGTGGGGAAGGAGTGCCATGGCGCTGGCATGGGTTTTGTCCGGCCGGATGCAGCGACGATCGAACAGCCACAGGTGGACCATCGAGCCGAACAGGGTGCGCCGGTATGCGCGCGTAAAGCGTTTTTCCAGGCGGTCGACGTTGCCGATAACAATCGGGATTGCGCCAGCCTGTTCGGTGATGACGTGGCACTCTTCCAGGCCCTGCTCGTCATGCCCGAGGGTGAGGCGAGCGAGGAACTCCTGGATGGCGGTGTCGCGTGCCCAGACAGACAGGAAGACCAGGTTGCCGTATTCGTCGCTGACGCAGCCGTCGGCCATCAGGTCGGGGCATTCGTCGATGCGGTACAGCGTCTTGGAGGGTTCGGATGCAGGCATGGTGATGTCCTCGATGAAGAAGGAGGCAGCACCGCCCGCCGGGGCAATGACTGCCCCTTGGGGTGGATGAAGGAACGCGCTATTCGGTCTCGAAGTCGCGCTTGTGCGGGTTGTAGCGAAGCACCACGCCGGGGTTGCTGATCGGTGTAAATCCGGTGCGGTAGAGGTTGCGCAGATAGCGGCCGCGGTAGGTCAAGGCTTGGCGTGCCTGTACGTCCGTAAGTCCGTTGACGACGAAGTAGTCGAGCATTTCTTCGTCCGAGGAAACCTCATCATTGGACAGGTGTCCTTCGACGTAGGCGAGCAACGACATCGGGAGGGAGGCAAGGATCGGGTCCATGCAGGTTCTCCCGGGTTCAAGCCATGGGCGTCGTTGTCGAGGCCATGGGCGTGCGCCGGCGAGCGTGATACGCCCGCACGCCTTCGCGCCACTCGGCCGATTGCTCGGGTGCCATCGCCAGATAGCTGAGCGGACAGGAGTAGTAGTACGGGTGCATCGATTCATCCATCGGCTTGTAACCCCACTGATCGCCGGAGCGTTGCAGCAGGTCGCAGCGGATGTAGCAATACCCGTCGTCATGCGTGAGCCCCGGCAGGGCGCCATCCCCTTGGTCGGTGACGTGCACGACAGACCACAGCACGTTGCCGCGCAGCGCATGGGCGATAACGTTGGAACGAAGCGGCCCGTTGTCGGTGGGTTCGATCAGTTGCTGAATCAGTTCGTGGCGGGATTGCCGCAAGAAAAGCCAACCCATGAGAATCTCCTTCGGGAAAATGCCGGAGCGCTCCCCGGAGGGGCGAACCCCGGCGGGTGGTGGACAGTGACGACAGGGTGCCTTCAGGCGGCGGTGAGTCGGTGCCAGTCCTGGTGCGGCAGCGGTCTGAACTCGTAGCCCAGAGCGCCGAGGCGATCACGTTGCAGACGCAGGATGCGACGTTCGATCGTTGCGTCGAGCTTGACGGTTTCGCCCAGCGGCCAGAGGTCGCCGAACAATACGGCGTCGTCGGCTTCGACCGAGGATCCGGCGGAGGCGACAGGCGGCTCGGTGCCGAACGGTGTGGTATCGACAAGGGGATCACGCGGGTTGCGGGACCTCGCCTTGGCCCTCGTCCCGGATGTGGCCGGGGCGGAGGCTTGTGCTTCCTCGTCGATCGGATCCACTTCCTGTGAACTCAGACGATGCGATTCATCGCCCGTCAGGGCATCGATGTTGGACAAGGTCATGCCGTCCAGATGGGCGCGGACTTCCAGAACCCAGCGGCCGTTGGTGTTGTACGTCGAAGGGCCAATCCGGGCGATCGAAAAATCGCCGTCGTACTTGCCTTCCTGATACTGGTCGAGTTCGGCGTCCTTGACGACAAATTCGCCAATCGAGGTCGCCAGGCGGCCGACATTGAAATCGCCGTTTCGGCCGTGAATGGTTTTGATGGCCAGTTGGCCGGGAATCGTGATCATGGAAATGCCTCCTGTAGGAAATAGGAGAGCACGTGTCGCGGACACGGGCATGCCCGGCGACGTGTGTTCATGGGAGAGGAAAAGGCCCCGGCGAGCGGGGCCTTGTGGATCAGAACGAATCGCCAGCGGCCATTGCGGGAACGTCCGCATCAGGATCGGCGACTGACCCGGATGATTCCGGCGTCGGTGTTTCCTGCGCGGTGGGCGTGTCGGCAGCTGCGGGAGCGGGTGTCTCGCGTTCGTCGGCGTCGGACGATTTCGGTTCGGCCTTGTAGTACTCCTTGCCGTCGATCTTGATCCAGCTGATAAACAGCAGGCGTGCCTTGAAGCTCACACCCTGCTCGCCGACGCGCTTCCCCTTGGTGTAGGTGAAGGTGTCGGCCCACAGATCGCCCAGGCGAAACGCGATCAGCACTTTCTTCTCTTCCTTGACGGCATCCATGCAGCGACGGACGAGATGCTGCGCTTCCGTACCCGATACACGCGTGTCAAAACGCACGTACGAGACATCGTCGCTGGGACCGTTGAGGGCCGCGATGTCGCAGGCCAGGAAGGCATCGCCTTTCTTGGGTTTCACTTCGCGGATTCGATTGAGATACCCGATGCCGGTGATGTGCAGGTCGAAATAGACTTTCGGATTGGATGAGGTGGTCATGATGAATCTCCTGGAGGAAAATGCGGAGACACACCCGACCCCGGCGGGGAGGTGTGAAACCCCCGCGCGGGTCGATGGATCGAGCGATCCGGGAACAACGTGATTGGCATCGCCGCTGATCGAGTCAGTGGCTGTTCGCGCATGGATGCCGGTGCGAACGGGAGTGATCAACGCGGTGAACACCGCGCCGTAGCCTTGAAGATCGGGCTACCTGGGCATGTCGCTGACACGTCAGCGGGACATGATCCCAGCCTGGGTCAGCCGCACCGCGAATTCGAGCAGGAATGCGCACTCATGGGACGCCTGATTTCGTTGTGCATCGAGTACCGCTACGCGTTGTCCCGCCAGATCGTCGGTCGTGACAATCTGCAGGCGTAAAAAAATGCCCCCGAGACGGGGGCCGATGCAGGGGGGGTGTCACAGCTTGCCGCGCCGTAGGGCGACGGCACACAAGGTCACGCTAGTGGGTGTGACGGCGACGGTGAGATCGTCCTTGCTGTTGAAGATGCGCTGGAAGACCTCGTCTGTCGCCGGATCGAAGTATTCCGCCATGTCATCGCCGCCGAGCTCGTGATGAGCGAGCGCATACCATTGATCGAAGGGGTCGATCTCCGGATGACAGCCGACGGCATAGGCGAGTTGTCTTGGTTGTCCGTTGGCAAAGCGCTTGTCGTGCTCCGACATGAAGTAGACGCCATGATCCTTCACGAGAAGGATCTTGCACTGGTTTCCCAGCGCTTCAGACAGTACGGGGCGCAGGTCCGCGTTCTTGAATCGCAGCATGATGGACTCCTGAAAGAAGTTGATTGGCACGTCCACCGGGCGAGGTGGACGTGCCATGGGGAAGGAAGCGAGGAAGGCATTAGTGCCGGGTGGCGCTGCGCGATGGTGGTGCGACGACATCCACGCGGATGCGGCGCCACTGACCGTCGTCGATCAGCTCCGCAAGAACGTCGCCGAGGTCGTCGAAGTACACATCCTTGACGATGCATTCGACCGGTGCGCCATCGCGTCGCGATTCGATGGCATAGCTGTCCATGCCACGGTTGTAGAGGACGGCGACGCGCCCGATGAACTTGTCGCTGCTGACGGTGAAACGGATCGCCGGTGGTGTCCGGATGATGTCATCGGGGGTGGGGTCGACGACCTCGAAATCTCGCGCATTCGCATCGACCAGCATGTGAGTGATGCAACGGAAACCGTCGGGTGCAGGCAACTGTTCAAGTTGCTGGACCATATCCTGCAGCTCGGGGCATTGCGGCGTCGCGATCGGAAGCTTTGCCGGTGCCGTCCCAAGGATGATCGATTTCACCGTGTACGGCTGGCCGTCCGCTGTGAAATGGGTCGTTTCTTCGGGGGTGTCCGCACGCTTGCCATCGAACCTGCGGCGCGCGTACGGCTGCACCATCACCTTTGTCCCTTCTGTCGGTACCTGGGTGGCCAACTGGCGATCGAGCACCGCGAATTCGGCTCGTCCGGTCTTGATGACCATGGCCTCGGCCGTGGTGGCAATGACCGTGCCCGTGAATGGCTTCGGATCGATCTGAAAGCCCAACGTGGATATCATTGGCTGATCGTCAAAGCAGCTGAACTTGAACTTGCGGATGTTGCGCGGCACGTGACCCGCAACCAGCACGGGCATCTGTTCGCGAATGGATGAGCGATTCATGGGAGACTCCTTGTGAATAGACAAGGGAGTCCCGTCCGCAAGGGAGGGCATCCCTTGGGGGTGGTTGAGGAAGACGCAAATGCGTCAGGTACAAGCGAGACCAGCGCGATCGATCGCGCCGTAGCCTTGAAGATCTGGGCTACCTGGGTGGCGTGCCGACTTCTGTCGGTGGGACCGAAGTCGAAGGTGACGGGTCCGCGCGTCGCTCGGAACGATCAATACGCAATGGCGCTGGCCGTGATTCGCATCAACAGCGGCCTCGCAGGGCCGCCAGTGGGGATGCATGGCTCAGTGGTCGCGCACCGTGTGCTTTTTCCAGAGCGCGAAGGCTTCGTCGATCTGTAGCTCAGCCAGGATGACGATGGGCGTCGCGTGACGCGCACGCATCTGGGCGAAGTAGGCGGGCCGGTTGGTGATGGCCGTGAGCCGGACCTGTTTGAGGTAGCGGAGCTCGCCGTCGCGGACGAACAGGACCTTGTTGGCGATGTCGCGCCTGAAGGCCGCCCGCATCTTGCGGTCGACGTGCATCGCTTCAGCGAGCAGATCGATCACGAAATCCAGCGTGACATTGCACAGATGCGGCTCTCCTGCGTCGCCGTCTCCGTGATTGAGATCGACCGCCGGCAGACTTTCTGCAAAGGCGCTGGCTGCCGCCAGTCGTGGCGATTTGCTTTCGCGGGCATGTACAAAGGTCATGCCGCCGTTGCCGTCATTGTGAGCGTCGGCGATGGGGTCGCCGTCGAACAGCACGGTTGCGGTAAAGCACAACGTTTCCTCGCTGGCGAAATCAGCGACCTTGAGGTTCTTCAGGGTGATGCGCTGCTGTGGGACAAGGGTTTCCATGAGTGTTCCTCGAGTGATGGGACGGGGGCATGCCGCGTCGGGAACGATGAGCGACGAAGTGGGCAACCTGTCCGGTGGAAGAATGGGCATCGGTGCTGGGGAGCACGTGTCCGCGGTCATGATGCGAAGCGGACCGGTTAGGTCGGCGCGGACGACCCGCGGCGCAGCCTGGACGACCGTGGCTGCTGGCATGGCACTGATTCATCAGCGACATGTGGGCAGCGTGGCGAGCGGGATGGCAAACGTCCGGCGTCATTCCGGTATCGGCGCTCCCCCATTGCACGCAAAGAAAAACGCTCCCGAAGGAGCGTTATGAAGGGCGAGGCATCAGGTGGTGACGGTCTGCAGCTTGCCTTCGTTGTCGAAGATCAATCGCACCGTGATCCCGGCCAGTTTGGCCTGCGGCGTGTAGCTTAACGAAGGCGGGAGCAATGCACTGACGACGCGGGCCGGGTCTTGCGAACAGCCGATTGCGATAAACGTGCGCAGCGTGCGTGCGTCGGCATCCTCGCTTTCCTCGCTGTAGCGATCATCGAAGACATAGTCCGAAACGAACCGGGTCACCGAGTTGGCCTGGTCGGTCAGATAGAGCCGGTCCTCCTTGCGAACGGCGGTGACAGGAAAGTTATCGGACTCACCTGCCAGTCCGACACTCAGGGACTCGACGAGAACTGCCGTGACACTGTCGGTCAGGTTGATCCGGTCGTCTTCATGTAGAACCGCGCCATGCTGGACAACAACCTGTTCCGGCGAGATCGACCTTAACAGGCCGTACAACCAGTGACCCTGGGCCAGGCGATGCTCTTCGAGCAGGAAGCCGTCGCGGGCGCACACGTAGACTTCGGCAGCGAGTTCATCGCCGTCGCTGCCCTCGATACACCAGACACCGCCCGCGGCCAGCGCCTCGTCGGCCACCACGCCATCCTCGACATAGTGTCGCCAGTAGGGGCGAAAGCCAGGCGGCTCGATGCTCCAGGCACGAAACCAGGCGCGCGGCACGAACCCGATGTCATTAAGCAGGTCGACATTCGAGGAGCTGAGGCATGTCTCGGCGTAGCGCAGCGCGAACTCGCTGGCGGCAAGACCCATCTTCGCGTCAATCAATGCCTGACGGAAGGCGTGGTCGATCGAGGTCTGGATGCGACGGTGATCGTCTTCCTCGTTGAGTAGGTGTTGTCGGTCCGGTAGGCGGGCGATCATGTCGTCGTGCAGCAGCACGACATGGTGCCTGCGCTCGGCAGGCTGATTCCCGATAGGCAGGCCCTGGAGAAAGCAGCGCCATTGGCGCGAGGATCCGTCGAGGTCGATCAGTATCCGGCCCACGGGCGTTTCCCGCCACGGCAGTGTGGAGTCGGTCAGTGGTCGGGCCATGGCGTCGCCGTTGAACGACACCTGTACCGGAAACGCCTCGCACAAACCTTCCAGTTTCCGCCGTACCCAGTACGACAGACTGAAGCCGTCATCGGGTGACTGCACGCCGTCGAGTCGGATCTCCGTGCCGATACGTGTGCCTTCAGCATGAACCTCGATGGCGTCTCCCCGGATGATGGCGGCCGTTGACGCGTGGAATGCCTGCGTGCCCGAATGCACTGACAGGTGCTCAGCGAAGTACAGCGTGGACAGCACGCCCATACCGAAGGCGTGTTCGCGTACCTGCAATGACGGATCCCAGCCGGACTCCGCAATGAAGATCAGCGACTGCAGGTCGGCAATCCCCGAGCCATCGTCGCTGATGGTGATCGTGCTGTCGTCGGCGGTGACGAGGATATGGTTGGCTCCGGCGCGCCGGGCATTCTGCAATAACTCTCCGAGCATGGATTGTGGATTGAAGGCATGCCGAAGGTTGGCGATCAACCGGTGCTGATTGGTCTTGAGACAAATGGTGCTCATGGAGAGACTCCTAGGCGTGATGCGCCGGAAGGGCGCTGTGGACGAAAGCGCGCAACCGGATGTGACGGTGTCCCGAACAGGTCGGGAAAACGACATGATGTGGAACGGTGTGATTGCGCGACGAGGCATGTATCGACGCCGACGAGGGCGCCTGTTCGCGGTGACGATGCGAGACGAACGGGTTGCGGCGCCGCGGGAATGGATTGCCTGATTCAACGCGGGCGATGTCGAGAGAGCGAGACCCGTAAGGGATGGACGCTCTTCGAGTGATGACTGTGAGAGCGCGACGCCGTGTAGACCTACCACGGGTCGTAGTAGAGGATCAGCGCGGCGATGACCTCGCGGCGTTCGAGATCGAGACGGCCCAGATGCGCCAGTCCTTCGAAGCCGATTCGCCGGAATAGCGCGCCACCTTCGCGGGCGCTGTAGAGACTGATCATGGCGGCGAGGAAGATCTGCCGCGCGGGGCTCATGCGATCGATGGCATCGCCGAGCAGGAGCATATTGGGACGCAGGTCCATTTTGCTGCGAGCGCGTTCGAGACCGTCGAAGGTTCCATCGCCGAACAGCTCCGGGCCGGCAAGTGTCGCGCCGTGTCTCCAGGCATTGAAGAACGCGGCCGATGCCTGGGTGGCATGTAGGTCCCGAACGGTCCGTCCGACAATGTCGTGCGCGTATGGCTGGTTCATGAAACAACTCCTGTGGCTAGGGGTCAGGGACAGGCGCGCTGATGCCAATCACCCGTGGCAAGCGCACGGGTGGCGGCTTCATGGCTAGTGAAGTACTCGCGCGATTCACGTGAAACGGGTTCGCCTGCGAGGGTGGTGCCGAGGTAGTAGCCGGCGGCACTTTTCAGGACCTGCAGCGGCAGGCGGAGGTCGGCATACGTAAGCGCCAGATAACCGATGCCTGGGTTTTCGGCGGAACGAGCCTGGGACGATAGGGAAGCAGTAGAGGACATGATGAACTCCCGGGCATCGGGAAGGACCTCATCCCGAAGGGATGAAGACGCATCCCATGAGGTGGACCAGAGCATCGACGCCAGCACGTGGCGGCGTCCGCCAGAGCGATGCGAAGCGGACTGGGTGGGGTCAACGCGATGAATCTGCGATACAGCCTTGAAGACCCGTGGCTGTCTGGGCATGTTGCTGACATTCGTCAGCGGGACATGGCGCTACCGTCGCAGACGATCCGGCGCAGCGCATGCGCAAATCCGCACGCACGATGGGCCGCATTCACCGATGCGCGCGTCGATCGGCGCGCGCATCGGGATGACATCGAACGTCAGGTGAGCTGACCGAACTGCTCGATGCGTTCGCCGATCCAGCGCATACAGGGAACGGCCATCGAGTTGCCGAGTGCCCGATAGCGCGGGCCATCCCGGGCCGGCGCCATTCGTACGACGTCGCCACGACGGTTCAAGGCAGGCACCGGTACAAGCGAATAACGATCAGGAAAGCCTTGCAGCCGTTCGCATTCGAGCGGCGTCAGGCGACGGACGCGCATCGCCTGCGCTTGCGCCATGGCCTGCGCGATCGCACCGATGCCGATCCCGGCGCGGCCGCCGCTGGGCGTCATTAGCGTGTTCGCGGTGCCGTCCTGACGGACCTCCAGATTCAGGCCGTCGTTGCGACCGCGCAGCGCCAGCGTCATCGGCTCCACGATACCGAGATGGCCGTTGCCTGCCGCATGGCTATGTACGTGGTTGCGGGCTCGCATCGTGGGCACGATGTCCAGCCCGACCGTGACCTGCGATGCACTGCAGTCGAAGGCGAGGTAGGTCTGCTGTTTCGCGCCCGGTCTCGCGGCCAGGGCGCCGGCGATTTCGAGAGGGCGCACTTCGTTGCGCTGGTTCTGCGCGAAAACGAACGGTCCCGCACAGACCGATATCGGAGCATCATCCTGTGGGGTGTTCGCCGATGGGACGGCGGCCGGCACGTCGGCGATCAGGTTGTCGTTTCCGTCGCCCCGCGGGCTGCCATAGCCGTGATGGCCAGCACTTGCCGCAACGGTTCCGGCAACGTCTTCCCGCGTTGCTCGGCGCGGCGGAGTATCCCGGCGCACGCGGTCCCACTCAAATAGTATTGCGGCGGGATCGAGCCGGTCTCGAGCACTTGCGACAACGAAGACACGCTTGCGTCGTTGTGCCAGCTCGAAATATTGGGCGTCCAGGGTCCGCCATGCAATTGCGCGGACGGGTCCATACACAGCACCAGCGTTCGTCCATTTTCGCCCTGGTGGTCGCAGTGCTGCATCTTCGCCGGCAAGGCCAGCCAGAAAGCACCCGAATGCATTATCCGAGGTGGAGAGTACACCGGGGACGTTTTCCCAGACGAGGATCGCGGGTGGTTCACCGCGCGCTGCACGGACCTGGTCGATGGCATGGGCAAGCTCCACGTAGGCAAGGGTCAGATTTCCGCGCGGATCGGCGAGAGACTGTCGGTGGCCGGCCACCGAGAACGCCTGGCAGGGCGTGCCGCCCACCAGGAGGTCCGGTGCTGGGATGGTGCCGGCGCGAATCTGCGCGGCGATGCCGGTCATGTCGCCAAGATTCGGCACCTCGGGGTAGTGATGGGCGAGTACGGCGCAGGGTAGGCGCTCGATCTCGCTGAACCAGGCCGCGTGCCAGCCTAACGGCCTCCAGGCGACCGTGGCGGCTTCAATGCCGCTGCAGACGCTGCCGTAGCGCAGCGCATGTACTTTCGTATTCATGGTCAGGGTTCCTGTGGGTACGCCGGCAGGCGCGGACGAACACGCGACGGTCTGCCGTGCGAAAGTGCTGCAAGGAGTCGCAGGAAAAAGGCACCGAAGGTTGAGTCAACCTTCGGTTAAGAGGGCGGTGCCACCCGTGGGCTGACACGCGAGCGGGCCGTCGTCAAAGCCTGTCGCGGATACAGTGTCCGCACCCGACCCATATCGTGGCTGGGGTCGGCAATCGTCGGCACACATCCGTGCACAAACGGAGCCCGCTATCGCCGGCGGGCACGGCATCGAATACCAGTCACCCCGAAGGGTTTCCTGGCCGCTCGGCACGCGTGCGTGGAACGGTCAGGAAACCCTTCGACATGATTGGGAGAACCGCAGATCAGGGAAGGCGTGTGGCCGGTTGACGATTCGTCTTCTGATCCCGTGCATCACTGGCGCGGGATGCGCACACCATCGCAAGAAGGTGGCGGTGTGCTTGGGGTGCCTCGCGGGGACGAGGCAGGGTGTTCGTCGGATCAGGGACCTCTGCCGGATGACTTGCGGGATGTTCGCGGTGCCTTCCGGTTGCCCGCCGGTTCCACCGGCAGGGAGCCCTTGCAATCCGGATAGCGACTGCAGGACCAGAAGGCACCGCTCTTGCCCGTGCGTCGGCGCATCGGCGATGCGCACAACGGACACGCGGGTGCCGGAGGCAACTGGATGGATAACGTGGCGTTGCGATGTTGCTGCACCAGCTGATGGACCCAGGCCGACTGCCTTTCGATGAATGCATCGAGCGTCAACTGGCCCGCCTCGATCATGTCCAGCGCCTGTTCCCAGATGGCCGTCGTGCCGGGATCGGCGATGGCGGCCGGCACGGCATCGATCAACGTGAAGGCGGCTTCGGATGCACGGATGGCGCGGCCTTTCTTGAGGATGTACCCGCGACCCATCAGTCCGCCGATGATGCTCGCGCGCGTGGCCTCGGTGCCGATGCCGGTGGTGTCCTTGAGCTTTTGCGCCAGCCGCGGATCGGTCACGAGCTTCGCCACGCCTTTCATCGCCTTGACCAGTTCGCCCTGCGTATACGGACGTGGTGGCAGGGTCTTGAGTGCGTTCAGCTCGACGTGGTTGACCGGGCAGCGCATGCCCGAGGCGAGCGCGGGCAGCGACTGGCTGCGCGGCGACGGATCATCGTCCGGCGCCTCCGGATCACTGTCGAGAAACGCCTGGCGCCAGCCCGCGATGACCACCTGCTTGCCGGTGGCCTGGAGCGAATGGCCACCGCACGACAGTAGCGCCGTCGAGCGGTCGTACTCGTGATGCGGCAGGAACTGCGCGAGATAGTGGGCGCGGATGAGGCCGTACACGGAGCGTTCCTTGTCGGACATCGCAGCGAGATGCGTCGGCTCCAGCGTCGGGATGATGCCATGGTGCGCGCTGATCTTGCCGTCGTTCCATGCGCGTGAGCGCTGGGTGCGGTCGAGTGCGTCGATCAGCGGGCGGAGGCCCGGATCGGTCGCCAGCAACGCGTCCAGTACGGCGGGGACTTCGGCCAGCATGCTTTCCGGCAGATACCCGGAGTCGCTGCGTGGATAGGTCGTCGCTTTATGCGTCTCGTAGAGCGACTGCGCGATGTCGAGCGTCTCCTGCACGTCGAGGCCGAAGCGGTGGGAGCAGACTTCCTGCAAGGTGCCCAGATCGAACGGCAGTGGCGCCACTTCGCGTACGCGCTCGGTCTCGATCGTGATGAGCTCGGCCTCGCGGGCCGAACGGATGCGTTCGGCGGCCTGCTGCGCGACTCCTGCCTGCAGGCAGCGACCCGCTGCGTCGACGGTACCTTCCGGGGCCAGCCAGCTGGCCGTGAATGACTGGCCGGCATGGCTTAGCGTGACGTCCACCGTCCAGTACGGCACGGAGACGAACCGCGCGATGTCCCGATCGCGATCGACCACCAGCTTGAGCGTGGGCGTCTGCACGCGGCCCACCGACAGCACGCCGTCGTAGCCGGCCTGGCGGCCAAGCAGGGTGAAGAGCCGGCTCAGGTTCATGCCGATGAGCCAGTCGGCGCGGGATCGAGCGAGCGCCGAGTAATACAGGGGCAGCGTTTCGGCACCCGGTTTCAACGTCGCGAGCGCCTTGCGGATCGAGGCATCGTTCAGCGCGGATAACCACAGCCGTTGCACGGTGCCGCGATAGCCGCAAAGTTCGAGGATCTCGCGCGCGATCATCTCGCCCTCGCGGTCCGCGTCGGTGGCGATCACCAGATCCGATGCGGCACCGACGATGTTCCGGACGATCCGCAGTTGATCCGCCGTCTTCGGCTTGGCTTCAATGCGCCATGGCGCGGGGATGATGGGAAGCTGATCGATCGACCAGTGTCGATACTGCTCGCCGTAGGCTTCCGGTTGTGCCGCTTCGACCAGATGACCGATGCACCAGGTGACCATGATGCCGGGGCCGCCGTAGCAACCCGACCCGCGTTTGGTCGCACCCAGTACACGCGCGATGTCCTTGCCCTGGGACGGCTTTTCGCAGAGATACACACGCATGAAGGCTCCCGGGGCGCTTGATGGTCAGCGGATGAACCTCAGCATCCCGGTCGGCAGCCGGCGCGGCAGCAAACAACGTGAACGTGGTCGACACCTGGTTGTGTCGCCGCAGCGCTCGGCGGCGGCGACACGGGCGCACCGGAAGCGGATGCACCTCGCGACAGCCGCTTCCCCGACGGCGGCTCCCTCGTCACACAGGCCCGCGCCTTCCACATCGATTGGCGGCTAGGGGCATTCAGGGGTAACATGTGAAGCAGGCGCCCGCCCAAGCTCTGGACAGCTTGAAAAAGGCATTGGCAGTGCGTGACCCGGCAACACCTCCGCTTTCTTTCATCCGGCATTCCGGCTGTTCGATAGCGACAAAACGTCCAGCGCTCGAACAGTGACGGAGTATTCGGAATGACCACGCTTGTAAGCAGGGCCGCCTACGCGGCATCCCAAGGTCTTGCCCAGCGGGGCTTGACGGTAAAACGCTCCCACCTCTGCGAAGTGATCGCCGCGCTGCTCGGCTACGGCACCCATGCCGCGCTGACCGTCGATGAGGTGGACCCGGCACTCGACTATCACCTGGACGACGCCGAGATCCTTGTGCTGCATCGGCCGATGGGCGAGGGACGGGCCAGTGCATTGGCGATGGGCACGTCGGCCGCGACAACCACGGCGGTTGTCACAGCATGTGTCGAGGCACTGGTCGCCAGTGCTGCGCCCACGCCAGTCTTTGTCGGCATCGCCGAGTTCTACGATGCTCACGCCCGCCAGGCATTGGCCGAGGCCATCGTCGAGGCCGACGATGTCGCCGACACCATGGCGGGGAGCAATGCCACCTTCCCTGACGAACCCGAATTACCCGACGAGTGTCCACCGACCACGGACCTGTGGACGGCGGTTGACGAATGGACGATCGAGGCCGACGGAGAAATGACCGGGGAGTACGACCCGGAGGGGGATCGCATGTTCAACGGCGACACACTGGACTGCCGCGGCTGGTTGACTTACCGCAAGGCGGGGAGGGCTGGACTGGTCCTGCTCGATAGCGGCGGAGGCGCAGCCGCCGACGATACCTGGCGTGACGACAACTACGGGGATGAACAGCTCTAAGTGAGACTGGTCAGTCAAACTGACGAATCAGCGTGGTACTGGCGCAGGGAGCGCGTCCAGTACCACGTTGATCGGCGGCGTGTATCAACCCTGCCCGATTTTCGCAAGGTGATTCCTCAGCAGGAACCAGCACATGTTGAGGGCGAAGGAACGGCCCAGCCGCGTCATCTGGTTTTCCGGTATGCCGATGGGACGATGGGCGCCAGGGCTCAGAAAACCATAGACCCCCACCAGACCCTTCTCCTCTTCGATCGATATCTCGCCGCTATTGCGCAGGAATGCGATCACTTCGCCCCATTTCGAAGGATTGTACGTAGCGGGATTCGATAGCCGTGCAGCCACATCAGCGGCGACATCGACCGCTAACGTTTCCAGTGCGACGCGAGCGTGCACCAGCGACGCGTTGTAGTCGGGCGGCGTCGTGCGAAACGATTCGGCCGAAGCATTGATCCCGGCGATGATTTCCTGACGTCGCGGCGCGCCCGAGTTCTGCAGAGCTCCGATCAGGTCGTCATCCACTGGCGTCCCATCGGCAATCGATGGATCAGTCTGGATGAGCGTTTTGTCCTGGACAATGTATCCGTCCAGAAGCAGGCATTGCGTCAGGTCGTGCATGCGCTCTTCAAAACGATATTTCGGAGTGACGCGAGCGCGTAGGTCGCCCTGAGTCGCCATGATCTCGGCAAGCACCAGCATCAAGATGTTGGCGTCGAGCGCCCGCAAGGTACTCGACAAGTTGGAGAGCAGTTGTGCCGGCCAAAGCGAGAGATGCTGCGCACCGTATTTGCCCAGGAGCACTTCGGCTACGGCCGGTTCCTGCAGGGCCAGAAATTGCGCAAGCGAATAGCGCGTCCTTTTCCCAATCATGCTGATCATCCCCCAGAAGATGGCTACCGAGCACCGCCCGGTTTAAGTGGCTTGCTCTTTGGGCGAAGTCGCTTGATTGTCCAGGTAACGACCATACGCGCGCAGCAAGTCCTTGGCAAACCGTGTGACCTGCGCGCGCTGCACACCGGTCATCGGTTTCAATGGAGCGGGATGCTTGCCGTTGTGGCGGCCGCCTTTTACAGCGCCGTCGTTGAAGATTTTTCCGAAATCGCTCCAGTCGGCTTTGGCGATGCCGAGAGCATTGCGGGCATGATCGTCTTTGCCAAATTTTGCGGTTACAGCGTCGCGTACGTCGTACAGGTGATTGATGGCGTGCTCATCCGCGCCGAAGGAGAGGTTGAAACTCTCCCAGGCCCGGCGGAAAAAATCATCACCTAAATGCTTCACGACACCGGCACCGGTGATACGTAGTTCGTCTTTTGCGTCTTGAAGGGCTTGCCGTGCCTGCTCCGCTTCCGATGCTCTGGCGTCGAGCACTAAGGTTCCATCAGCGTCCGTTGTGCGTACATTAAGGATACCGACGCCCACGTTGACTCGGTGAGGTTCGATATTCCGGCTGACGCCGTCCTTCACGAATTCCTCGAAGAACATGCTGAATTCAACACTACCGGATAGGTGCGTGCGTCGTAACCCAGCCAAGGCTTGGACGATCTGCATAAAGGTAGGCAGTTTGTCGCGCCCGAAGCGGGCTAGCTGCGCTTCGTCATAGCTGCTCTCCGCGTAGAGCCACTTCGTAGCGATGGTGGTGTGTGCTCCGGATGTGTCGAGGACGGGCACGGGTATCGTGCGAATGGTCAGTCGCCAGTCGCAAACGTCAAGGCCGTCTTCGGGAATGAGTTCGTCAAAGAAGTTGTTGGGAGTCGGGCAGGCCCTTACCCGGACATAGCTAGTCATCGCAGGCTCACTGGTGTCAGTCATGTTTTACCAAAGCCGACGATGATACCAAGAGAAATCACATTACATTTTCGGGGCATGCCCGTCATTTCATTGGCGCGTTCTCACCGTCCCGGCAAGGGTAGGTGCCGTTTGTCGGTGCGAGCCCCTAGCCGGCCGCGGGGTGCGATGCATCGACCGAATTGGGCTTGGCGCTGAGCGTGACGGCTTCGATTCGATACGGCAGCATGCCGATGCTGCGTGCCACGATCTTGTACGTGGTGCGCGGCTCGTCGTTGTCGGCCTTCCAGTCATCGCGCTCCATGTGGCCGCGGACGATCACGCGCATGCCCTTCTGGAAAAGCTTGGCCCAGCGCTCGGCATCACGATGCCACCATTCGACGGGCGCCCAGAAGCCGCCGCGATCCTCGTAACCATCTTTCCCGAGAACCGGGTGGTCGAAAAACACATTCAACCGCAGCACGCGCCGCGGTTCTTCATTGCCGTTGGGGATTTCGCGAAATTCGGGGGGCGAACCGATGTTGCCCTCGTTGGAAAAATGCGTGCTCATGGGAACTCCTTTCTCGGGGTGGTGGGCGCAGTAACCGGTGCGGGCCGGCCGGTGCGTCGCTGGTACATCGCTTCGGCGTGGGCCACCTTGCCGGCGCAGGCTTGGGCCTGCAGGGCGATGCTGTGGGTGAGGCTGATCTGCATGTTCAGCGCGATGCGCTGGAGCTCGATTGCATACAGGTCGTCGATGAGCGTGATCGGCGTCGCGGCATGGCCCACCAGTTCGTTCCACAGCGACACACCCATCTGCGACCGATCGAGGTTGCGCCAGCGCAGAAAGGTCGTTCCTGCGCCAGTGGTCTGCTGGGCCAGTTGGACCGGGAGCCGGTTGAAGGGGTAGGCGCGGGCCTGCGGCAGCACCTGCCGTTGCGCCAGGGCGATCAGACCCGCGCGCAGCGCAAGGCATTGGCTGGCCCAGTCCTCCAGAGGTCCCTTACCTTTAAAAGGTTTTAAAAGGCCTTTTAGGTAGGCCGCGTGTTCCAGACGCTGGAAGTCCGGCTGTGCCAGTGGCAGGAAGGCAGGCATCGTTACTCCGCCTCGTCGTCCGACGCGCCGTCCGTCGGTTCCGCGTTGCCATCAAACGACGGTGCGGGGACCGGGTCGACGGTTGGCGCACCGGCGGGTGCGTGAGGAATCGTGGTCCGGCCAGCCAGTGGCGACCGACGCACAATGGGGGGTGCGAAGCGCGAGCGGCGCGTGCCTTCCAGCACGTCCTGCGGCAAGGGGCCGAACTTCTCGAGTGCGGCACGCGCCGCGGCATTGTTCGCCGCGAAGTCGTCGCGCTGCGTGCCCGAATACTTGTACTGCTGGGCCAGCGCGAACAGGCTGCGCAGCGCATGCGCGCCTTCGTTGAGCCAACGTTCCAGCGTGCTGCGATCGATCATGGCTGTGTGGTGCGCCAGGATCAGGTGGCGGGCCAGGTCGTCGTAGTCGGCCAGCAGATAGACCGCCATGAAGCCGAGCTGCGCGTTGATGAACAGCGGCAGCTTGACCGGCTGCACGTTGAGGTTCTCGCTGACGCTGAGCGAGGCCGGGCGTGCGGCCAGCGCCTGGTCGACCTGCTCATGCACGGTCTGCAGGCGCGCTTTCGTTTCCGCCAGCTTGTCCTCGATGCGCAACATCCAGAAGTCCGAGTACGGATCGTCCTGCTCGGCACCGCGCTTCATCTTGTTCATGATCGACACAAAGCCGTTCAGACCGATGATGCCGGGTCGCCCTTCCGCGGCGGCGCGACCGTGCCAGATGCGCGAGGCGTGATGCGTGTGCAGCGTGAGCGCCATCGCGCTGCGCAGCGAGCCGAGATTGAGCTGAAGTTCGTTGGCCATGGGGCAACCCGTCGGAGAGAACGAGCCGCCAGCATCCACAGGCGCTGGAAGGCCTGCAGTGAACAAAGCGCATCCCGTGACGACTGTTTTGATTGGCGGAAGGCACCGTGTTGCGCTATACCACTGGTATAACCGCCGCCCGTCGGTTTGGAGTGCCGGCCCGGCGCGAAGTACCGCGCTGACGCGAGCGTCCCGTCGTTCGGGTTCGATAGGCCGGAAGGCGGTGTGTTCCGCTATACCAGTGGTATAAGGCGCACGGCGAGACCATGGATCATTCGCGGATGCGCAGCATCGCCCGCAGTCGCGCGATGTGTTCCTGGACCACCTCGGGGGCGGCCGGTCGCGGCGGTGGGGATCGTGACGGGGAGGCGACCGGGGCACTGTCGTCCCGCGCGGCGACCCACGCTTTGAAGTCACCGCGCAGGGCTTTCTGGATGATCCCGAACAGGTAGCCGGCAGGATGGTGCACCGTGCTGGTCCGGCAGCGCGCATCCCATTCGTCGAAGATCGCCTGATGCAGGGTGGCGTCGACCTGCTGCAGGGCTACCAGTGCGCCGGCCTGCTGTTCGTCCTTGAGCGCATGGAAACGCGCGGGCACGCGAAGATCGGATGACGCGGCCGGCTCGCGTGCGCGCAGTACAGTACGTATCTCTGATGTTTTACTAGTACGTACTGTACGGTCCTGCTTCGGATTCGGAAGCAAGCCGTCCGGCGCGGGTTGGCGACCCGCTTCGGATTCCGAAGAAGGCGCCTCCGCATTCCGAAGCAGGGTGTTCGAGCTTCCTTCGGAATCGTGCGTGCGGTCATCCTGTGGATAACTCGCTGACGTAGCGGTATCGGAGTCGTCACCGGTGGACAGGGTGGTCCAGCCCTGACGTGCCAGGCGTTCGCTCATTACCTGCAGGCGCGTCGGCAACAGCCGGCCGTTGAGCAGGGGGTCCTCGCTGATTTCATGCAGGGTGCAATAGCCGATCCGCTGGATGGCCTTGCTCGCATGCGTCAGCGCGTGACTCACCAGGCCGAGGTATTCGGAGTCGAGCTGCATCGCCTCAAACGGTGTCAGCGGTTCGTCGTGGAGGACGTATACATTGCCCTGCAGGCGGCCGGTCGCGGCGTCGCGCCGACGGCGCACCAGGCTTAGCCATCGCGTAAGGCGAAGCAGGGTGAGTGCTCGCGCTACCGTCTCGAACGACGCTTTTGGCGCACACGGCATGGAGGCCAGGAAGGGCCGCAGCTGCTCATACGTGGGGAAGGCGACCAGGCCATCCTCGGTGAGCTGCATGCGGATGACCTGCCAGGCGTTGCGTTCGAGCGGCGTCAGACGCCCGTCGAGAAACAGCGCGCGCGGCACGCTCTCGTGACGGTTGCCGCTGAAGAGGAACGCATCGCCCGATGCGGTACCGGAACCTGCTCCGCCTCCGCGCGCGTTGGGCGGCGCGGCCATCACTAGGTGAGGCCCTGCTCAATCCAGGCGTGGATGGCCGACCAGATCACCGACGCGGGCAAGGCCAGTTCATCGGCCAGGTCCAGCGTCAAGGTCAGCATCGCGGTATCGTCGTTGAGAGCGATACCGCGCGCCTTGACCGCCGGCTTCCAGTGCTCCCACAAGGTGGTTTCCTGCGTTTCGTTCAGCACCGGATGGCGGCCCTTGCGCTTGGGCAAGCCGAGAATCTCCCGGCGCAGGGCGACTTCCTGGTGGGTCAGACCATAGAAGCGGCTGACCATCTCGGTGCTGGCACCGAGGCGCAGCATCCGGTCGATCGTCGCCACTTCGGTGTCGACGTCGTGCACCTGCCGGAGCAGCCGCTGCAGGACATCGCGATTGACCTGCACCGAGCACCAAGAGACGGTCGCATTGAGCAGGATGCTTACCATCGCCGGTTGTTTAAGCGCGTCCAGTTCGGGGTCGCCGAATCCCATCGCTTTGCAGCGCCGGAGCTGACCGTTGCGCAAGTCATGCAGGGCCTGCGCAATGACCGCCTGATTCAGGGGGTGCGGTGCCGACATGATGCACGTCCTCGGGGTCAGGGGAGGGAAGCGGCGGCATCGGCCGGCCGGCTGGATTCGAGTTCCACCAGCCGGCGTGCCAGCCGCACGAGACGATAAAGTTTGACCAGCGCACTGTCGCCAAGGCGGAGTGCGGAACCCTCGTCGCCGCGCCCAATCAGCAGCGCACCGAGCACGTCTGTCGGCGCTGCCTGTTCGACGGGGGATGGCGGCGCAATCACGCACGAAGGGTGCGCACCCAGCGCCTGCAACAGGACGATGACGGCGTGGGCGAATGCCGCGTGGGGTACAGCGTCGGCCGTTGCGGGCAGGTCGGTGCAGATGAAGCCCATGCCATCATCGGTCGCCTCGATGCAGTCGGCCACGTCCGCTTCGCCCGCGATCTCGCGCGCGAGTTGCGAGATATGGACGCGCAGGCGATCGGGCAGGTCGAGGCCCGGTTCGATATACCAGACATCCGAGATCGGATAGAGGCCGCCCGCCTGCACCGGGATTGCTTGCACGACATTGGTCGCGAAGTCGGGCAACGCGTCGCCGAGTTCGTTGGCCACCAGTTGCTGTATGGACTGCAGGCGCCCGGTCGTGGGCGCGGGCGACACGACGTGTGCGTCGCGGCGTGTGTCGTCGCGATCGGCCGGGCGATCCGGCGAAGGATCGGCGGAGGGGCGCTCCCCGGCACCGGACGGTGGTGGCGTTGCGGCGCTAGCCTGCGGCGGCGAGGCAGGCGAAGACACCGTGACCGGTGTCGACGAGGGTGGCATGGTGGATGGCGTGTCGGCGCCGACGGCGCGACCGACCGGTGCGATGGGCGCGGCGGGCTCGCTGGTCAGGGCCTGCTGGCGGTGCTCGGTCTCGTGCATATCCAGCAGCAGCGTGTCGTAGTCGACGCCCAGCAAGTCGGCCATCTGGCCGACCAGCTCGTCCTGCACGCGCTGCATTGACAACGTGTCCGGCTCGCCGTCGAACGATGCCAGGACGTCCTGGAACAGCGCGGGAAAATCGGTAGCCGGGCTTTGCGTGGCGGCCCGGTTCTCCCAGAGCCGGGCGGCCGCGCGACGCAGCGCGGTCAGACGCTCGACCTGCGGGCGACCGAGCCCGCCGTATAGCAGCTGCGGGATGGCGGGCAGCAGATAGCGCACCGCATCCTGCATGCGACTGATGTGAGGCTGGGTCACCGGATAGCCGTCGGCGGCGAGCCGGCGAGACAGCGCGCTTTGCGTAAGCGGTTCGCCGCTTTCCTGCTCGTAGAGTTCCCGGGCCTTTTCGACGGCGAGCGCCCGCTCGATGAACGAGAGCCCGCCATGTAGTTCGTTCTCTGCCAGGTGACCGGTGAGAGCAACGATCTCGCCGCGGCTCGACCACGGCCGGAACTGGCATGCGATATGAAAGAAACGTTCCTGCCGGGTTTCGGACCACAGCTCGCGCAGGATCGCCAGCCGCGTATTGCCACCATTGCGGATGATGTAGTGATCCTCGCCCGGGCGTCGAGTGATCGCCGGCGGAGCGTCCAGACCGCGTTCGCGGATCGATGCCTTGATATCGTCGAACAGCGGATTGCGGGTGACCCGCGGGTTGTGCTCGTAGGGACGCAACTGGTCCAGCGTCACGACCATCGGTGTATCGACGATCGGATCGGTGAGGCTCGTCGCTTCCGGTCCGGCACGCCGGAATCCGTCCACGAGCAGTCGGGCCGCCATGGCGTCGGGCGTCGAATCAGCCATCGTGGTCGACCGCCGGCGTGGGTAGGGCAGCACTGGTCCTCGCCAGGCGCTCGGTCCGGCGCAACTGCGCGCGTGCGTTGCGGACGGTCCGGTAATCGCTGGTCGTTCCGCTGGTGAAGATCGGTGGCAGACCGGGCTTGAGGAATTTCAGGTGGCCGCCGGCCGTGCGCTGCACCTCCCAGCCTTCGCGCAGCGCGTATTCGATCAGGGGGCGCAGCCGCCGGTGGCCGCGCGCGAGCTCATGGGCGTTCGGCATGGATTGCACTCCTGTCCGGGCCGCTCACCTGGGCGAATCGCTCGCGCCACTGCGGGAACAGTTCGATGGCGAGCGCCCGCATGGTGTCGATGGCGGCGGGTGCGACGCGCCCCGTGGGTCGGCGGACTTCCACGTGATGCACCGGCAGTGAACGGGTTGCCGCGCGCGGATACGCTTCGATGGCGGGAATGTCGGTCGCGAGGATCTGGATGGTGGGCTGGTCGTCGAAGATCTGGCGCAGGGCCTGCTGGATCATCCTGGCGTTGGCCGACACCGCGGGTACCCGATTGATGAGAAGGCGCAGCGCGGGCGGCGTGATACCCAGGCGACGATACGGCGCGAGGTCATCGATCAGTTGAAGCGTGCCGCGGCGCAGCTCGCGCGCGGCGAGGATTTCAGGTGTCACCGGAGAGATCGCCAGGTCCGACGCGATGACCGCCATCTCCAACAACACGCTGCGTGCGCCCTGGGTATCGATGAGCATCAGGTCGTAGTGGGCCGCGAATGCCGGCAGCAGGTTGCGCAGTCGCAGCCGACCGTCGGGCGCATGCAGCAGCAAGGTATTGAGCTGTCCGCGATCGTCGTTGGACACGACCAGGTCGAGCCCGAGGACGGCGGTGTGCGATACCAGCTGTCGGGTGTCCTGTTCGTTGAAGGCGAGCAGTTCGTAGGTCCCGCTGGCCGCTCGGGTCGCCAGGGTGAAATAGCTCGACAGGGTGGGCTGGACATCCAGATCCAGCAGCAGCACCCGTAGTCCCGCATCGGCGACGAAGCCGCCGAGATTCGCGGCGGTCGTGGTTTTGCCCACGCCGCCCTTGGTCGATATGATCGAGATCACCTGCATGGCGCCGCTCCTCACTCGGGTGTCGTCGGCGGCCGTTATGCGCGTTCCTTGAGGCGGTCCTCGATCCATTGATCGATCTCGATGGAATCCCAGCCCACCGCGCGCACCCCCAGCGGGACCGCTTTGGGAAATTTGCCCTGACGCATCAGGTTGTAGATGTGGGCGTGCTTGAAGCCGGTGCGTGCTTCAACCTGGGGGAGGCGAAGGAGACGGCGTTCGGCGGGCGCGACGGACACGGCGGGCGCGGGATTCCGTGCAGACATAACGGGCACTCCTTGACGCTCAGTAGCGTTGGTTGAAGTGCTTCGTATTCCATAGCAGGCGACGGTGGAAATCACTGCAATGGCAGTCCACGCGACTGCAATTGCAGTCACATCTCCGACGAGGACAGATGACGGCGGGCCGCGGCGAACTTCGCCCACAAGGTGCGTTCGCTGATCCCCGGTTGACCCTGGTAATGCGCGACCAGTGCACTGATCACCGACTCGGTGTTATGGAACGACGAGTACGGCGTGCCTCCGGGGGATTTGCCGAGCATCAGATTCAACAGTCCTCCCACAATGCTGAGATAGGTGGACTCACTGCGCGGATGGGCATCGACCTTCTGCTGGTCGGCGGCTGCCCGGGCCGTGTGCGCGGCGTTGAGGGCCTCGTGTTCGGCAACGAGCGATTCCCATGCCCGTTCGTGGCGTGCCAGTTGGGTCTTCAGGAGTTCCTGTTCGGCCAAGAGGGTTTGAACAAGCTCCACGCTCAGGCTTGGATGCAGATGGCGCTCGAGCGTATCGAACAGGAAGGCGGGCCGCTGATCCGGATAGAAACGCGTCATCCAGCTTTTCAGATCGACATGCCGAATGGTCAGGGCCGGGTCGTCGAGCAGCGAGGGGTCGTCGTGGGTGATGCCCTGTCTGCCGTAGGGCAGGTCCCGGTTCGCCATGGCATCGAATAGCCGCTCGGTATTCAGGCGCAGGATGGGCCAGCGGGGAAAATCATTGGGCGCGGGCAGGCTTCGTGGACCCAGGGTCGTCAGGATATCGGCCTCGTGTCGCGTCAGGTCGCTCCACCGGATAGCCGCCTCGATCGGACGATAGAACACTTTCTGGAGAGCGCTCGCATCGGGGGTCTTGCGCATGTTTTCTCCTTTGCAACCTGGAGCTCCTTTGACGAATCATTGTTCGCTAGTACGGCGGACGTTCCAGGAATAAAGCATTGCGTCACCGGCTCTATATCACCGCAAATATGCGGGTTCAGTCGATGAGAAAACGGGCTTGGACGCGTCCAGCTCTCGCTTGACGGAAGTCGTGAAGGTCCGCTAGTCGGTTTGCGCCTCGCCCGCATCGATTTGTTTTCTTCAGATTTTTACAGGACTCTGAATTACTGTTCGAATGGAGGCGATCTGTAAATGTGCGTTTGATCTGAGCGGATGCATCTCTTGCATGACTCGGGTCGTGAGACCGGAGAGGTCTTAGCTGAGGCAGAGAATTTTTCAGTAAACGCCATTTTATTGTGATGGGGACTGCAAAATGATCTGCCTGGATCGGCAAGGCCGGGTCACGGAACTGACAAAAAAAGCATGATGCAGTCGAGCCTGTGATCTGCCTGAAGGACGACTCAGGAGATCTGGTCGGCGGAGGCGCAGATCGCATGACTGTGTGCGCGAACAGCGAAGCGATCCAGTTGCTCCGATGCCGTGGTTCTCGGGCGCAGCAGATAGGTCGTGATGGCCGCCGAGACGCCGGCCAGAGGACGCGACACAATGTCGCTGTGGCTGTACGCAGCGAGCTGCGTTTCCGTCGAAAAGCCAAGGCCGTATCCGGCCGAGACCATCGTCAGCATGAGATCGAAGCTGGCCACACTGGCGGCGACCTCGGGCTGTTGCACCCCGGTGACGCTGTCCAGCAATCGCTGGATTTGCCGGAGCGCTCCGGCCAGCCGGTCGCCGTTGGGGAGCACCAGCGGATAACGCAGTACGTCCGCCAGCTGGAGTTCGCTGTACTCAAGCACGGGATGACGCGCGGGAATGGCAATGGCGATGGGATCGTCCCAAACCGCACAGGCGAAGAGTTCGTTACAACTGTTGCCGGTTAGGGCAAAGCCTGCGTCATAGAGGCCGTGCTTGAGCCCTTTGAGCTGATCGGCGAAGGACATCTCGGTGGGCTCAATGCGGACCTCCGGCTCCTCCTGGCGGCACTTCGCCAGCAGGGTCGCCAGTCGCTGCGGCGCGACGCCGTCGGACACGGCGATGCGCAGCACGCCACGATAGCCTTTCGATGCGGCCTCCGCGCCTTTCCTGGCCTGGTCAAGAGCGAGCATCGCGCGGCGGGCTCCTTCGAGGAACACTTCGCCGGCCCAGGTGAGTCGTGTGCCCTGTCGATCACGCTCGAAGAGCTGGACCTTCAGATCGTTCTCCAGTTCCTTGATCGCCCGGGAGAGCGGCGATTGCTCGATGTGCAGCCGTTCGGCGGCGCGGGCGAAATGGAGCTCTTCTGCCACAGCGATGAAATACCGAAGGTGACGCAGCTCCATACAGACCTTCCTTGTTCAACGATAGCGCCAGGACACTGTTCACGAGGCCAGTGTTCGATGAGCGTGACGAGAAAGCATGCACGGGCCGTGCAGGACTCATGTGTGAAACAGGACACAGATACGGTCGGCACGGTCCGATGCGATACAGCCATGCCGCTCCGCAGGCGATCGCGCAGCGCGGTCGCTATGTTTCAGCGCCGTGGTGGCTGTTGGCCTGGCACGATGACGCGCCCGAAAAGGCGATCACGCGGTCAACGATCCGCGGTTGCGGTGCCGGCGCCTTGTGCCCTGCTGTGGTCCGGCGGAGGTGGGATCGGAAAGTTCATGGCCATGGAAACGTGTTTTTCTGGGGCGGGACGGTGCTTACGTGTCCCCGTTCGTTGAGTCCTGCGTGAACTTGCCTGGCTCGTCCAGCCGCTGTCGACGCTCGAAGGCCTCGCGAGGGGTGTGGCCGAACTGTGCCTTGAAAATCCGCATGAAGTACTTTTCGTCAATGAAACCGTGGCGCAATGCCACGTCGCGAATACGTTCCCAGGGACGGCCGGGCGTCGACAGAACCTGATGGACCCGATAGAGGCGCCGGTGGCGGATCTCCCGCATGATGCCGCCGGTGTGATCGAACAGACGATAGAGCGTTGCGCGCGATATCCCGATGTCCCTGCATATCAGGTCAACTGTCAGGTCGGGCCGGAGCAGATGAGTATCGATATAACGCTGGACACGCTCCATCAGCACGTTCTGGATCGGCTCGTTTGCGGCGATCAGGGCATCGCGCCCCGGCAGGAGGGTCGCGGTCAGCAGGTGCATCGTCGCCTGGGCCACGTGCGGCAGATCACGCGCCGTGAGCCGGGGCAGCGTGTGATACAGATGCGAAAGATAGTGGCCGAAGAGTGAGGCCATCCCTCGAGTCAGGGAGCGGCCGTGCCAGGGATCGGCGTCGGCCGGACACAGGTCGCGCGGAACAGAGAGCGAGATCTCGCTACCTGGCGTGATCACACGCTCGAATACACGCCCGAAATCCAGTACATAAAGTTCCCCGGGCGGCTTGATGCTGGCGAAACCGTCCGAGCGAAGCGCAACTGAACCGTTCAGTTGCAGACTGAAGCTCAGGACGTCACGCTGATCGGCGCGGATACGCGCGGCCGTACGTCTGGCGTCGTAGGAGACCGACGCGTCCGGGTGTCGCCAGGTACGACGCGCGAGAACAAACGGTCCGATCTGGACATGTTCGCGGTGGGCGTCGAACGGGATGTCCGACCGATATACGGCTGCGAAATCGCAGAAGGTACTGCTTGCGACCCACGCGTCGAATCGTTCGTCGGCAGGGGCGTCGCGTGTCGAAAATCGGTGCACGTCCGGGCGAGAAAGTTCGGCCACGTTGCGGCTCCTTGCTGACAGGGTGTTCGTTATAAAAAGATCGCGCGGCGCGGGAGATAAGACGTGCTCGTATTGTCCTGGGATGGGTTCCATTAAATAACCGGGGTTTATACGAATGGATAGCGCAATACCGAACGGGACGACTTAAAAAATTACAGGTGATATTAAAAAAATATTTCGTTGCATGTCTCGTTAATTGTGCTTTGTCTGCGCAAACCGATTGTCTCAATATTCCGGTAGCCAAGATCTAGTAAATATTCAGATCGACTGAAACAAAAATCCACCCAATTAGAGACATTTGCATGCCCACGATGTATGCGAATCAAACTAGAATCCGTCAACGAATCATTTGATAACGATCATGGGTTGGAAGGCTATCGATTTCCGGCAAGGCGGCGCTGGACGCACGGCGCCCGCAAACAGACTGCTACGGGCGTTTATGCTGCTATATCCCTGTGGCCGGGAGTGTATTCGCGGGTTACGGCAACGAGTCTTGCGAGGCGTCCACTAAAAATATGACATGGCGGCGAGCGCACTGAGTGCGCCTTCCTGCACGGCATAAACCTGGGCTCAGGATGCTATTTCCGTATATCCGGGGGAGCCGTCTTATCCATGGATTATCAGGCAATGCTGCTGCGCGTCGGCATGGACGTGTGGATCGTTTCACATCGAGATCAATCCGTGAGGTCCCGGTGTAAATCGGATTTGAGTGAATCAGGTCGTAGGGAGGGGCTGCGCTGTTACTCCCGATTTATTAGCGCAAGGAAGTGACTTTTATTCTGGGGACATGCATGAAACCTATCGCAGCGGTTGCGGCGGTTGCCTTCGCAACCAGCCTCGTATTGTCGGCCTGTGGCGGCGACGATGTATCGAAAACTTCGGGCAATGCATCGA
This sequence comes from Paraburkholderia aspalathi, assembly GCF_900116445.1. Classification (GTDB taxonomy): domain Bacteria; phylum Pseudomonadota; class Gammaproteobacteria; order Burkholderiales; family Burkholderiaceae; genus Paraburkholderia; species Paraburkholderia aspalathi. Next base: position 224,015 of record NZ_FPBH01000003.1, on the reverse strand, counting down.
CGGGGTCGGGCGGCACGACGTCCAGTCCGGGTAACCCGTCGAACCCGGGTGGCGGCACCAGCGTCAAGGCGGGTTGGTCGACCGCAGCCGCGGTGGACGGCAAGGGCCCGGAATTTTCTCCATCGGTGGCTATCGATGCGAAGGGCAATGCGCTCGCGTTATGGATGACTAATGGTCCCAACGGAAGCCTCGGCAACGAGTTGTGGTCGAGCCGCTATGTTCCCGGCACCGGCTGGGCCACGCCGGTGCGCGTCGATACGTCCGACGGCACCGTCGACATGAGCGGCCCCGGCGCGAGCGCACCGCTGCTGGTCGGCGGCGCGGACGGTCATGCGCTGGCGTTGTGGCAACAGTTTCTTGGAGGCACGGGGTACGGGCTGTGGGTGCGACCCTACGATCCGGCGAGCGGATGGGGGACGGCCGTGGAACTGGCTCCCGACGAGACCAGCTTTGCGTGGACCGCCGGGGTCGACGGGAAGGGCAATGCGATCGTAGCCTGGCAGCAGAAGACCGATGTGGCGGATACGCGCGTCTTCACGAGCCGCTTTACCGTCGGCGGCTCGTGGTCGTCTCCCGGACAGATCGTGCAACCTGCGCAGACGGGCCCGGGCGCGGTCACTGGCGTCGGCGGACAGGGCATCCATAACGTCGAATTGAATCTCGCGATGACGCCGTCGGGCAATGCGGTACTCGCATGGCGGCAGACGGACAGCACGAAATCGGCATTGTGGACGACTACCTACGACCCGTCCAACGGCTGGGCCAATGCGAGTCCGGTGGTGGTCGAAGCGGGCAGTCCAGGAAGTCGGGCAGTCTTCGCGCCGGAGGCCGGCATGGATGCGAAAGGCAACATCATGCTGGTGTGGGGCGAGGTCGATATCGACAGTAATGGGGCGCACACCACGACGATGTCGCAGCGCTACGTCGCGGGCACGGGCTGGCAGGCCGTGTTGCCGGTGATGCCGTTCGTCGACACGGCGGACATCGGCTATTACCCGCAACTGGCCACGAATGACCAGGGCGTCGCCGCCGTGACGTGGATCATGCCTGACGGCACATTGCGCGCCAACGTGACCGATGCGAACGGTGTCTGGGGAGCAACGCAACAGATGACCGCGCATGTGTATCAGTTGAACAATCGCCAGCCGCGTATAGCCGTCGACGCTACAGGCAACGCGACGGTGGTTTGGCAGGATACGAGCACTGCGACTTCGACTGACATCGTCACCAACCGCTACGCGAACGGTGCGTGGGGTACGCCTACGCTGTTCGGTCAGCAGCCACAGGACGCGACCTGGCCGGCGCTGGCTGTCAACGCATCGGGCGTCACGGCGCTCATCTGGCAACTGTACAAGGACAGCACCGTGGGCGACATCGTGCAGACGAGTTTCTATACGCCGGGTACGTAACCGGCTGTATCGCGACGCGGCGTGAGGCCGACCGTCGACGTATCGGGTCTTCGTCGCGCGATTGCGACGAAGACCCAAATTAAAAACGAACGGGAGCGGGAAATGGAAATTCACAAGGCAATCAGGATCGCGGTGGGGATCGCCGTGAGCGGTCTGATCCTGTCAGCCTGCGGGACGACACAGATGAACATGATCAACGTCCAGAACTCCACCGCGAAGACGCTGGGGCTCGGGTCATCGGACGAGATCACGATCGCCAATATCCAGTACGGACAAAAGAATGCGCTGGGCGGGCAGCAGGTCAGCTACGACGCGACGACCGGCAAGGGGCGTCGCTTTACGTGCAAAGTTTTCATGATCCCGGGGCTTACGCCGATCAATCCCCCGACCTACAACGACTGGGAATGTCATCCAAAGTGATGACAGGGCAGGGGTCACAGTCAGCATCCGATCAAGGCCGGCCAGGTGATCATCCTGGCACGGCGGAGCATCACACCATCCCTGAAGACATCCCGTCAGGAGGCCGAATCAAGGCGGGTCATTTGCTTCTTGCGAATAACGCATCGGCATTGTCGATCATTGGGAACGACGCATCATGCTTTATATCAACTGGCAGCCATCGCGGGTTTGCGCGGTTTGTGCCACCGTCATCCTGATTGCCGGATGCAGTACCTATCAGCAGCACCTGGCCAATGTATTCATCGGCAAAAATGTCGATGATGTTTACGCCCGGATCGGTCGCCCGGCGTCTGTTACGCAAGACAGCAGCGACCCCACGCACCCATTGAAAGTCCAGTACTGGACAAATTTTCACTCGAACACGCAACAGGATTTCGTGCAGACCGGCAGTGCTTATGCCGGACAGGTGCAGGTCGGGCAGACAGCAGGAGGCAATGGCGTGGCTGGAATGCCGATTCTCCAGAATCAGTATGCTCCGACGGGCTACTACCAGACGAACACCTATCGATGTTCGCTGACGCTGAAAACGGACAGATCCAATACGGTCGTAAGTGCATCCACCGAGGGTCCAGGTTGCGTTGACCATTTATGGTGGGCGGAAGCGCGGAACTGGTGAGATGAAGTTGCAGGAAACCATTCGGCCTGATCGGCAATCCGCTGCGCGTCAACGGTAATGGCGGATGCGTGTACAGCGCAGCGCCGGCAAGCCCGGCACTGTGCCATTCGAATTCAACAACGGCAATGAAACCGTCAAGAATGGTTCGGAGACAACGGTGCCGATGACGCCTCTTTGGAAGGAACCCATGAAAGTAAATCCATGTAAATGCCTCCTGGCCGTTCTCGTCATCACCGCCTTCGCGGGGTGTATGGTTCCGCCACAGAACCGTAGCGCGAGCGCGGCACGATCGGATGCGTCGCTGTCGAGTGCTGACTGGACCAAGGTTACGGAAAACGACCGCGCGTCGGTCCGTGCAGGCCAGTTGCCGAAAGAAGTGATCCAGTACGATCTTCAAATCGAAAAGATGATTCCTGAAGGTCAGGAGATTCTGGCCTCTCACGATCAGGCCAGGGCCCGTGTCTGGACGAAAAAAATGAACGCCATTGTCGAAGCGCGAAACAAGGTCACCGAACAGTTCACCGCCAAAGCCATGGCCAGGAACAATGCCATTGCCAACGCATTCGGGAATGGAAAACCGGACCCTTGCCTGTCGCCCATGGGCAAGAACACATGTGCCGCGGCGTCGGGCCAACAAGGGGACAGCGTTCACTACTCGGTCGGTCCCGGTGGCATTGGAGCGACCGTCGGTCATTACACCGTGGGTCCTGGAGGCATCGGGGCGACCGGTTTTTGATGTGGGTCGACGAGCTATTGGAACTGCGTCTGGGTTCGTGGAATGGCGTGTATTAAGTCGGGACGGAAAGATGATAGTGCTTTAACCCTTGCATTCCGAACTATCGACGTGAAAGTGCGCCGCGATTCTTCCTGACATCGTTGACCAATGGATGCGCCGATGTCACCCTAGGCAAACACTGATTTATGAGGCTCGGCGATCATCGTGCGGCGGCCGCCGATCAGCAGGAGCATCGCGAGCAGTTTGCTATGCAGCAGGGCGAGCGGATGACGGCCGAGCGTGAGACTGGTGGCGGTGTACTCGCTGATTTTCCTGTCCTTCCGACACCGGCGCAAGCTCAGGCGTCACTTCGTCGTCGCGTGTGCCGCGCAGCAGGTCGCGATCCGGATCGTGACGGGTGCTTCCAGAACGCGGCGCGGACCTCAGAGCGGTCGCGACGCGTCCGCTGCGGTGAGCAGATCCAGGTCGCCGCGGTCCAATTGCGCGTGGACAGCCAAATCGGACACGTCGACGAAGGGGTTTGCCGAGCCAGGTCCGCGCCGGGACGCTGAAACCGGGCAGCTTCGAGTGGGTGCGGAAAGTGAGGTGCACCTGTGGCTGCCGACTGGGGCGATGCGCCTCGCTGCGCCGCGTCCTGAAGGGTCTGGCCTAGCTTTTCGGCGGCGCACTTGCTCTATTTTCGGTGGTGTTGACAATCGGCGCCTCCTACGTCGATGCAAAAAATTGCGTTTTCTCGTTTCATTTCATTTGATTGATATCATTGGCTAAGTTTATTTTCAGTCGTGAAGATTGAGTGATGCGAAAGACGCTATGCCACTGACAGCCTATTCAACTTCACAGCGCGCCGAGCTTGACGTCGAGCAGACACTCAAGCGGCTCGCCGCTGAGTTCGGACAGCCTTACACCTCAGTTGACGCCATTCCCGAGGCTTGGCGCGCCTATCTCCGGACCGATTTGCAGTGCCCGAGTTGCTTTGTGAACGGAGCTGAGATTGTCCGATCGGCGACGAAAACAGGCAAAGCGAGCCGCCAGTCTTTCTTCAGGTTCACGACACCGGGTCACAGGCCCCACTGCGACTTCGGCAGTCCGGAGACGGCGAATACTGTTCCGGAAAATCTGGTTTTGTTGACAGAGTCGAAGTCAAATCTGACGCGAGCGGTCAGGGAGTTAGTCTGCACCGGCATCGAACAGGGCGTCTTCAGCCAAGTCTCGATTCGCGACATGCGCGAGTGGTTCTTCAACAAGAAGGTCGCTTCGCTCTTCGCGGTCACGCTCGACTCGCGGCTGTTCACCTGGATATCGGCGCTGCAGGAGAACATGTTCCGGTCCTCTGGGGCGCTGCCGGGTGGGGTGGCGCTCACTCCGGAGATTGCGGCATTGCCGCAGTTTGATTGGCGTGCCGAGGCCGCTCGGCGGGTGATGGAGCGCTACCCGCAGCATGAGGCGAACATGCAGGCAATCATGGATCGGCGTATCGCGATGTTCGGCGACAGTGGAAAGCGTGCTCAATCGTTGTCTCAACGCTTCAATGGTCGCTCCGTGTTCGATCCGGCTGTGCTCGTCAACGAGTACGGCAAGACCCGCTCCTTGGCCGAATTCATAGGCCACAACTACGCGCCGTTGAAAGCCGCCAAGGGCGGTGCCGGTACCGCGAGTGTGTTGGCGCTCTCCGCACTGTTGCTTTTCGTCCGGGGCTGGGACGTCAGCTTGGCCATCTCCGACTTCGTCAAGATCGCCGCGGCGGTTGGAGGCGCGAACAAGAATCTCGGCAACGTCATGGGTCTTAATCCATTCCACGACTATGAGGCTTGGGAGATTCTGAAGCGGATGCAGGATCTGAAGATCGCGGTGCCTGATAACATAGACATCCAGGCGGAGCGCGCGGCCATTGAGGCTGAACTGCGTCAGCAATTCAGCGCACGGCCGATGGCCGTCTGACCTTTTGGCCTGCCTTTGTCTCCCGGACTTCCGAAATCGTCCATTATTCGGTCGGTCCCGGTGGCATCGGGGCGACCAGCTTCTGAGCTGAGTCGGGCGCTGCGACCGATCGGTTTTGCAGAGGCAGAAACGCAGACAGGAAGCGCTGATTCGGCATCAACACTTTCCCCCGAGATGGAGAAGGCATTCCTTGCTTTCGTCGTTCAGCCGCCCCGCGAGGGGGCAGCGGGCTAGGTATCTGTTGGCCGGAGCGGATGGACGCTGCGAACGACTTTTCACAGCCGCGATGCGGGTAGTCAGACGAAGGTCTGTAGGACGCGCGTTACAAGCGCATCGCGATGCGCATCTCTGCCGGCAGCGCGCCTCAGAACGTCAACACGTCGGAATGCATTTCAGCGACGCGCAACCCGCTATGGTTGCCACGATCGCTAGCAGTAGCGTCAGACTGAATATTCGCTTCCTCATCACGTCACCCTCCTTGGTATTCGTTATTGGTTCGCTGCGTCAGCGTGCCGCGGCGCCTACACGTCAACGTAAGACGTCGTTTGCGACGGCACAAGACGCGGATGCGGTGTGCACAGACAGACACACAGATCATCGCTCAGTGCCGCCTGCCGTCCGTCCGGTCCTGTCGTGGAAATGCGCGCGCCGTCGCACTTGATCAGCCCAACGGTCTTGCAGACCGGGCACAGGACGGGATCAGTTTCGTAGGCCTGCTCGCGCCCGCCGAGCAGGTCGTTACCGTCACCGCCCTGCACGATGCCACCCACCGTCGTTTTGTCGCCTTTCACAATGTCGTAACGCCGCATCGTACGCTCCTACACTGCGCCCGGTCGCTGCCGGAGGCTATTCAGCAGGGCGTCCCATACCTGCAGCGCTCCCGCCTCATCGACCGGCGACGTTGCCTGATCAGGCGGCAGGTCGCTCCGGGAAGACGTGCCCAGCAGCAGTTCAACCGAGGTATGCGGTTGTGCAAGCGTGGCAGGATTGCCCGGTGCCAGCAGATAGAAACGGTAGACCGTAATCGGGCCGTCCTGAAGCGCAAACAGGACCTCTTCGGCGTCCATGCCGGCCACCACGCGCTTGCCCTTGCGCAGGATGCGATAGCTGCCAGGCATTCGATCGAGTTGTGCGCGAAGCTCGGACAGATTCTTGGTGAGCGGCTGAGCTTGATCCTGCTCGACCGCATCTCGCATCTTGATCAGGAGCAGGGCAGGTCGGCCCGGCAGCAGCGCAAACGACTGGCTGACTTCTTCCGTGTAGGTCGACGATCCGGTGACGATCCCGCCGTCGAAGCAAAAGCCCGACTCCGTCGGCACGGCCCAGTTGTCTCGCGCCTTGATTCGCCTGTAGGTGTCGCTGTAGATATTCTCGGAGTTACCGAGAGCAGACGCTCCCATGAGGCCGGCGGTATGAAAGAGTGTGTGGTCCGCAAAGAGGTAGCCATCCGTTTTGAAGGGCATCTCGACTTTCGCCACGCCTTCCTGGTAGATGAAAAACCGCGAATCGTTGACCGGCGAAAATGCCTTCTCCAGCCAGGCCTTCCCGGTTTTCTCATCCAGGTTGACGGGGTTATAGCGTTGCTTCGTACGCAACTCGTTTTCCCGGGCCTCGACTTTGGTGCGATAGGCCTCAAGTGAGACATTGTGAGTTGTTTCGAGTTTGTCTCCCCTGTACGCGTAATGTTGATTCGAAATCTCGCTCGACGCGGGCCGGTCGAATACGAGGCGGCCGATGCACCACGGGCGCATTTTGGACAGCAGCGGATTGTTCATCGTTGGTTCCACGGAAAGCGCAAGAGAGCAGGCACAAAGACCTGCCAGCAGAATGAGGGGGCGAAAGAGGCGAACCATTAACATGTTCCCGGCACCTAGATGTCGTTGACAATCTGGACCACACTGTAAAGTATCGCCCAGTGCGTCCATGGGTGCGCATAACTGGTCATGTGCTGGTATCCGCCCTGCACGAACGCCATCTGAACTCCTTTGGCCGGGTCGCCAGGCACATCCGGCTTCAACCCGCGCGCCTGCGCATCGGCCGACCACACCGGCACCGTACCGTCGCCGCGGATGATTCCTGTCTTCGTTGCCACTTGCGACCAGTCCGTCTTGGCGTTCACATCCGGCAACGTGTTCGTCTTCTGGACGGTGAATGTGACGCTCAGTTTGCGTTGCTCCAGAAACACGCGGATCTCGCCCTTGCCCGAGTCGTGCAGCAACGTTGCGGCCTGAAGTTCAGGCGCCTGCACGTCCGATGGCACATCCCCGGTCCAGATTGCGTTACCCCACGTCAGCAGATTCTTCGTCGGGTCTCCTTTTTCGATGCCAGGCTTGCTCTTGTCGCTGGCCTCTGTCGTCGTGCTCGACTGTGGTGACCTGAAGTCGAGGCCGCCCTCGCCGTAGGCTACATATGTCTTGCCATGGTAATGATTCTTCAAATGGCTCTGGTTTTTTACAACGGTCTCCATCGTCGATCGATAATAATCCGATAGGCTTGTCTGAAGCCCGCCTGCCTTGAGCCGCGTCTTGACGATCCCAGCGGGATCGAGCTGTTTGTCGGGCGGCTGCAAACCGTACCACTTGGGATTCACGTACAAATCGTTATACGGATCGCCGTGTTCCGGGAACTGCATGACCACCTGTCCGCCGGGCCGCGCAAAAATCCACCACGGCGCGCCATTGTGATAATCCGGCATCGGCGTCAGCTCCATCGGTCCCGGCGCGTTCGTCATCACCGCCATGAACTCGTCCGCATCGCGCCCCAGCAGACTGCCATTGATGAAACCATTCATGCCGCCTTCGGGACTGCCGCCTGTCTTGAAACGCTTGGCCGCCAGAGGAGCACCGGTGGCCGGTTGACATCCATGAAATACGCCGTGCGCAAGACCTTCTAGCCCATGGTTCAGCACCGCGAAGCGAGCCACCAGCCCACCCATCGAGTGCGTCAGAATAATGGCCTTGCCCGTATCGTTTTCTTTGCAGATCTCGGTGACGCCCATCAGCCGTGTCGTCTTCTTTGTCTGCGGATCGGGGACATCCAGACCATTCACCACATCACGCCCCGAAAGGTCGTTCGACTGCAGCCAGTTGTATCCAATTGCATAGACGCGATAGCGAAACTTCGCGAATTTCTTGAATTCAGCGGAGTCCGGCGCGATCACCTGGCCTTTACCTGCGGCAGCAATGGCGCCGTAGGTCTTCGGATCGGTGCCGAGCACCGGATGGAGCGCCCATTTCTCGCCCTCGGGATCGGGATTGATCCACGCGCCTTCTGGCTTGCCGAGCAGCATCGGGTTGTTCAACTGCTGCTCGAGCCAAAGCAGGACAGGTTGATAGCCGGTCCGATAGACCGAACCCCAGCCGCGGCGTCGCGCCTCTTTCTCGGTAATTGGGTCTTTCTCTCCAAGGTCGACGATCGGACCGAGCGGCGTCACCATGACGCTCTCGGGAGCGAAAAGTGTTTCGCGCGACGACGCGCTGCGAAACCATCCCGCGATGAGCGAACACAACGCGCCGAGTGATGCACCTATCGTGTCTGTATTTGGTGCGGCCCATGCCGCGTCGCCACTGTCCTTGGCGGCCAGTGGCGAGCCCATCACGCCCGGTATAAAAATCACGGGAATGATGGGGCGCAGATCGTGCAAGGTTTCCTTGGCGCGGGTGTCGTCGGCCGGCGTCAAGGGCGCCTGGGCGGAAGAGTGGCCGTCCTCATCAGTCTGCGACGCGAGGCGGACGACTTCCTGTTCGGCATCGTCGTCGCCGGACGTCTGGCCCGGTGTACCCGAATTGTCGGGCTGATTTTCGCTCATGGATTCTCGCTTATGCGTTGCTCGTGCCAGGCCGCAGCGCCCGGATCACCACCGTTTCGATATCGTTGCTTTTCTGCTCGACCGTATGGCCCAGCTCGTCCGTGACCCCGCTCAGGCGTGTGCCATCCCCACGCACAATCTCGTAAGGGTGGTTCTTGAGCGGGTCGCCGGTGATCCGGTCGCGCAAGAGATACTTGTCGTTGAACGCCGGCTTCTCGAGGCTATTCATATGCTCGGCCACCGAACTCGGACCCTGCCGGCTGAACGACGCCGACTTGATCGTGCGTGCACCGCGCGTGCCGTCCTCAATTCCTTGCGGGGTAATACGGATGTATGAGCCGCCGCACTTGAGCATCAACTCGGTCTTCGCATCGATCTCGATGCTGCCGTTGTTGCTCTTGAGCGTCAGTCCGAGTTCGGACAGTAATCGCAGCTGATCGGTGAGCGCCTGGATGTCGATCGGGCCTTTCCCGGCGATCAGTTTCATACCGGCGCGTTGGACGAACACGCTGATTTTTTCTGCGACGCTCGCAACCAGCGATTTGCCCACGGCCCAGTACGTGTCCTTGCCGCTGACGAAATTCAGATGGTCGTCCGCGACCATCTGCGCCGACGCGTGCGTGGTAAAACCCATGCTCTCCGGACTCGATCCGAGCATGACGGGTTTGGCAAAGGCATTGGCGTTTCCTGTCCCACCGCCCGCCGTATTGCCGCCTTTGGTCACGCCCGCCTTGCTGTGCTGGGTCGCCTTCGCGAACTGTGAAAGCGCTTCGCGGCCAGGCTTCATATCCTCGGCCTTGGCGGTCGAACTTGCGGAGGACAAGGACTCGACCAGCAGATCCGCACGCGCCAGGATCTCGCGCGGCGCGGTGGTATCAAGCGGCTGACCGTCGGCGCTGATTTGATGTGTGCTGAAATACAGTCCCTCACCCGCATGGACCGCACCTGCATAGTCGGTGCGCAAGGTAAAGCCGCTGCCGGTGTACGCGCCACGCGAATTGCCGTCTTGGACGATCTGGTAGCCGAGATGGAGACCGCTCATGCCGTGGCTGCTCATGATCCGCATGCGAGGCTGCCCCGTGGAATCATCCATGACGTACTGGTTATAGCCGCCGCCGCCGTACTCCCGGGACTGATAGCCAGAAAGCAGGCCGTTCGAATGCCACTGCGGTTTCGCCGCGCCGTTGTACACACGATGAAGCGCAATCGGGCGGTCGATGTCATTGCCGATGTGGCCGATCAGGAGTTCTTCGCCCGCGCGCGGCATGTGGACGCCACCATATCCATCGCCGGTATCGGACTGCGCCACGCGCACCCAGCACGATGCACGTTCGTCACCTTCATTGAGCCGGTCCCAGATGAAGAGCACTTTCACCCGGTTCAGTTCATCGGTGTAGCACTCCTGTCCCTTCGGTCCGGCCACAATCGCCGATTCCAGTTTCGCTTCGGGCTTGTGATGTTCGAACGGGCTCCGGTACGGCACCGTCGTACGCTGCGCTTCGATGGCGACCCGGTAGAACCCCGTGGAGCCGTCTACGTGGCTCGCGCTGAAAATCTGACCAGAGTCGTCGGCGCGGGCCTGTGCGAGCTGATGATTCAGGCTGTGTGGGTAGTTCGCTTCGTGCCCGGCGAGCGGAAGATTGTTCTCGATGACCCACTCGACCTCGATGCTCGCGAACTCGTTCTGGTCGGCGGCGTCGTGGTCATGCTCGGGATGACCGGTCAGTGTGAAGCGCCGGCCCGCGTCCATCGCGCGCAAGCTACCCACGCCGTGAAAGCGCTTGGCCTGCGACTCCCATTCCTCCATGCGAATCTTCGAAAGGTGATCGCCGCGATCCTGTTCCGGGTACGTATAGCCACCGGTGTATTCGTAGACTTCGGTTTGCGCCGGCAGCGCACCCTGATTCGCCATGGTCGGTATCGACGTGCCTTTGGGGCTGGAAGGCGTCGACGGGCTTTTGTAGTCGAAGGTGCGCGTCGACAGGAGCGCGGACTGCAGCATCCGCGTGCCTGACCACTGGGTGAGCGCATCGGCCTCACTGCTCACGCCGGCACGATAGAACCCGACCGTTGCAGGTGAGAGCGGTTCGAGCGTCTCAAGGCGATCGGTGACGACCAGCGTGTGTGATTTGCCGTCCGCCGCCTGCTGCCAGATGCCATACAGGCCCTCGGATTCGAGAAGCCGGTGCACGAAGTTCCAGTCGGTCTCGTCCTGCCGACAGTAGGAACGCTTCGGCAGCGGCTTCGAGAGCGCGAAGCGGTACATGCCTTTTGCCTGCGGATGCTGGTTGAATACGTCCGAGACGATTTCGTCCGCTGCCTTGTCCTGCCAGTGTCGCTGGTCACGCCGGAACTTCAGAAAGTGCATCCACGAGGAAAATCCCAACTGGTAACTTGTGAGATTTCCGTCGGCTCCCAGCCGACGCGCTGTATGTATATAGCCATGGTGGGGCAGGTAAGACCGATCGGCCCGCTGGATCCAGAGCGTAACGGTCTGGGCGATCAGCGTTTTGAGCTGTACGTCGCCCTGAGTCGACACGCAGTCGAGCAGAAAGGAGAAATCACGACCGATCCGCGAGCACCCGGTGACACGGTGGGGCAGCAAGACGTTTTTGCCGGCCGGCGTATCCAGTTTCAGAAGGCGGTCCTGCTGCGACAGTCCACCCGTAATCGCCCCGATTATGTCCTGCGTGCCCATGCCGCCTCTCGATCTGATTATTCCTCTTTCCCGCGCGATTCTACTTCGAAAGCAATCTGATAATGACCAGAAATTGAAAAGCGGAAATCGATTTAATGCGAAATGGATATTCGGGTGAATATCGAATCCCAAGACATTCATGCGGCGCGGGCAGCAGGCCGACGGCCACGAATTGAGCGCGCGTCGCTAGGCGTATGACGCACGCTCAATCGTTGGCGAACCTGGCAGGTCAAGAGATCCTTGGCTCACGTTGAGACGCCGCTCCCAGTGGGCTTGTTCGGACAGCTGCGGCACGCAGTCCGGCTTGATCCAACCAGCGCACTGGCGCGAACTTCATCCGATCGACGCGGTGTCGCGCTACGCAATTTCTCGACCTTCCAGCGACATTAATTCCGTGGGCCCGATTGCGCGCTTACCGATAGTCAAAGCGTCCGGTGCGAAAGTGGACTGATAGAGCCGGACCGTCCGGGATACGAAAGCAACTAGTATCGTTGAGGGAGACTACAGCCCGTATAAAGAATGCGGCAGTTCGCATTTCCAGCGCCGGTACATGTCGACATACCGATCGAGTTAGCTTGTACCTGCGTAGGAGCAGAATTCACCGCATATCCAGGGCTTCCCACTACAACCGTGATACAGCCGTTCGTATACGTCGATTCAATCTTGCACTGCACGCCACCTTTCGCCCGGCAGTCGGCCAACGACGCCTGTTCAGCCTGATCTTTACTGGTCATGCTGGTGGCCGCCCCCAGAGAGCCTTTATCAATATCCGTGGCTACGGCCCCCCACTTGGAAAGCCATTGTGGGGCAGCTTGGTGTTGCTGCCCCTGATCGTATCCTGGGATGGGCGCACAGCCTTGAGGCGCACCAGGGGAACCTCCGCCGATGGGGTAATACCCTTGGGGGCAATTCCCTTCGGCATGCACAGCAGTGCAACCAAGGAGTAGCAGTATCGCGAGCAACGCAGCGGGGAAAGACAAAGATTTCACCGACATGACATTCCATTTATCAGATTGGAGTCCGTGCTGTCGCCGTCAGTGGCTGACGACGTGCCCGACGGCGGCGTGACGAAACAACGGCCGATTATCATGCTAATCGGTCTACTTTGACGTCAATCAGAATTGGCTCGTGACTAGTTGGGTAATAAGCCGTAAGCGCAAATTTATACACACATATCTGCTTCGCGTGTTGACCGAGCTGTCGCAGCGCGCAACGGATGCTGATATCAATGGCCTGCTGCCGTTCAACTTCGCGAAGCGGAACGGCGTATCCGCGTCAAACTGCTCGAGCGCAACTCATTCGGTAGTTCACCGTGGTGGGCTTTAATTCGCTCTTACGTTGTTCGCCAGAGGGTATTGAATGAGGGAAATTCATGAGATCGATTCTCCAATGTTGTCGCTGAAAGCGCCGTGCGAGGGGTTAATCTGGCACGGCGCTTCTGCCGTTTTGGCGCGCATCACAGTCGTGCCGTGAACCGACTGGAGGTTATGGGGTTGATTGCCCGCTCACATAGTCCGCCCAGTCCTGCATCAGGCAAGCCCGTTTGGCAAACAGATCACCGCGCGCATAAGCGGCCTCCGTCTGGTCGCCAATGATGTGCGCGAGAGCCGCCTCCGAAACCTCCTTGGAATGGCTGGTGGTTTCACGCGCCCAATCCTTGAACGTGGAACGGAACCCGTGCACCGTCAGGTCAGCGCGTTCCATCCGTTTGAGAAGCTGGAGCATGGCCATGTTCGACAGGTGTTTGTCGCCCCTGATCGCCGGAAATACGAAGGCGCTGGACCCGGTATCGAGCAAAGGCTGGAGGAGTGCCATAGTGGCAGTGGAGAGGGGAACGCGATGTTCGCGCCCGCCTTTCATGCGTTCTTCTGGAACGGTCCAGACTTGACACTCGAGATCGAATTCCGAACGGCGTGCGCCGATCACCTCAATGGTCCGACTGGCAGTCAGGATGACCAACTGCAATGCAAGCGCAGCGAGTCCCTCCTGGCTTTGCAAAAGCGTCATGAAAGCAGGGGCATCACGGTAGTGCAGGGCCGAGTGGTGCTGTACCTTCTGCAGGCGGGAGGGCTTGGCCAGAAGCTGGTCAAGATGGCCTTTCCAGCGCGCAGGGTTGAGACCAGAACGGTAGCGATTCACGGTGGCCCAGGAGAGGACTGACTCGATTCGCCCACGGACGCGAGTCGCCGTTTCTGTTTTGGACGCCCAGATCGGCTTGAGGACTTCCATGATTTCGTCCGTATCGATTTCTGATACTGGCATGTCCCCCAGCACGGGGTACGCATAGGTCGTCAGGGTGCTTTCCCATTGCGCCTGATGCTTGGCGTTTTTCCACGACGCCCGATGCGTTTTGATGTATTCGCTGGCGCAGTCCCGGAACGGAAGTGACTTAGGCCGTTCCCGTTGTTCGGCACGCCGCTTCGCCAGCTTTTCATCCAGAGGATCGACACCGTCGATAAGCTGGCGACGACAGTCAAGTGCCTTGATACGAGCATCGACCAGCGATACCGTATGGGTGGGCCCAAGGCCCATACCCCGTGCTTTGCCCTGCCGCATGTAACGGAAGAGCCATGACTTGGCCAACGAGCGAGTGACCTGGAGATAAAGACCACCTCCATCGCTGTAGACTCCGGGCCTTTTCGCACGGGTTACCTGGATGGCGGTGAGCCGGTTGAGGGTCCGCATACAAACCTCCTGTACTATCGAATTGACTAGCAAATGGTTCCTGGCTTCCCTTGGCGTTGACAGGATGTTTGTGGAACTCGGGCTTCCCCGATTCATCACTACATCGTTGATACCAAAGGGTTTTTGGAACTCAATGGAGGTTGCTGGATTTCACTATGTGGGACGCTCTCTCCGCCAAATTACTCCGTCTCCGCCAGCAATGGCGGCAAACCCCGCAGAGTCTAGGCTCTGCGGGGTTTTGTTTTTCCAGACTCGCAATTGGCCTTTTCCGCTCCGGAATTCCTGCCATTCTGGAGCGGGCATTCAATCTCCTATCTGCATCAAAACGCGTGCCGCAACCCCACCATGCCGACGAATTGCGACGGCCCCGACGACGGCGTCGTATTCTGCGAGTCGCCGACCACCGCCACTGCGTCAGTGATACTCGTGCCAGTGCTGCCCGACGCGACCAGGGTCTTGCCGCGCGCATGCTGATACGCCTCCAGTGCGTATAACGTCGTGCGAGCAGAGAGGTTGTACGTCTGCTCGAGCGAGACCTGCTGATAGCGCGCGGCATCGCTGATGCCATTCGCTTTGCTCGCCTGCGTGTAGCTGTAGCCGGCGCCGACCGTCACGGCCGGCGTGATCCGGTACGTGGAAATCACGCCGTAGGTATTGAATACGCCTTCGCCGGTGAAGAACGAACTGTTGCCCGGCGCGTATTGCACGTTCGAATAGTTCACACCGACCATCAGGTCCTGGTGGGTGTAGCGCGCCGCTGCGGCGAATAATTGCGCGCTGCGTGCCGTCGCGTAGCCGCTGTTCACCGGCGAGTTGACCGCGTAGCTGCCGAGTGCCTGGCTCGTCGCGATGTCTTTCAGTTTCAGGTAGCCCACCGCGATCGCAAACGGCTGGTAGTCGTAGCGAACAGCAGCGCTGAACTGGCTGCCGTTGGCGACGCTCCCCGGCACACCGCCCAGGCCGTACTGCGCGCTGAATTGCAAACCGGCGAGGTTCGGCGAAAGATAGGTAACCGAATTGTTGAGGCGCAGTGTGGTGTCGAGCGCGTCGAGGTCGCCCGGATGCGCGCCGGTTGCGCCCGTCAATACGCCCGTCGGCCCGAGTGCGCCGACCATCTGGAAGTATGGCGTGTACTGGCGGCCGAGTGTCACCGTTCCGTACCTGTCGTTGTTGAGCCCGACATACGCTTGCCGATTGAAAATGAAGCCCGCGCTGCTTTGCGCGCCGGTCAGCGAGTTAAAGCCGCTTTCCAGCCTGAAAATCACCTTCGTGCCGCCGCCAATGTCTTCGGCACCGAGCAGGCCGAACTTGCTCGCCTGCAGGTTGCCCTGGCTCATGTAGAAGTTGGAGTGTCCCTTCTGGTTGCTGACATAGGTGAACGCGTTGTCGACGACGCCGTACAGCGTCACGCTGCTTTGCGCCGACGCGCCGCTTGACAGCACGACGCCCGCAAACGGCAGGCACGAGAGGACGAGTGCGCGTGTACGCGCGCGCTTCAATGAGTTCATGAGCGGGTCTCCGGATTGGATAGGGAATCGTTGGTCTTCAGGTAGGTGATGCATGCTGTGTCAGTGGGCGATGGCGATCGTCAGGCATCGCCAGCCGTCGGCGGTGTGGTCGGCCACCAGCGCGCCGTCGATGCAGACGGCCGCGCGTGTGTCGTCCTTGGGCACGAGCAGTCGAACTTCCTGCTGCGGTTGCTGGACCCAGCCTTCCCGCACGATTGAAATGCGCAGCGTGCTCGCATCGCTTGTAATCGTGACGTCCCAGCGGCCTTGCGCGCCTGTGCGCCAGGCTTCGCTTTCGCCGTCGTCTTCGACGCAGTTGCCGTGAGCGATGCCTGCGCCGGCATGCGGCACGGCGATGAACGCACGTTCCTCGGCAGGACGGCCGAAGTGTTGTTCCGCGATGTTCAGCGGAATTACGCTGCCTTCACGCAGCAAGGTCACTGGCTGCTCGAACGGGGCCGGCAGGGTCACCGTCTGACCGCCTTCGAACACCTCGCCGCTCCAGTACGACGCCCAACGTGCACCGGTCGGCAGATAGACGTCGCGCGTCGACTGGCCCGCATCGACCACCGGTGCAACCAGCATCGACGAGCCCAGCATCATGTCGTCGCCATCAGCGAGGCAACGCGGATCGTGCGGAAACTCCGCGAACATCGGACGCAGTATCGGCTCGTACGCGCTGTGCGATTGCCATAGCAACTCGTACAGGTAGGGAATCAGCCGGTAGCGCAGTTTGATTAGATCCGCCACCTGCTGCGTGACTTCGGGGTGCATCCAGGGCTCGTTGACTGTGCCGTCGTCGTTCCAGGAATGAATGCTGAAACGCGGCAGGAAGATGCCGAAGGCGACCCAGCGGACGAACAACTCCGGACCGGGCGCAGGACCCGAGAATCCACCGATATCGTGGCCGCTGTTCGACACGCCGGACATGGCGAGCCCGAGGCCCATCTTCAGATTGAAACGCAGCGTTTCCCACGAGGTGTAGTTGTCGCCGGACCAGGTTTGCACATAGCGTTGCATGCCCACGCCGCCCGAGCGGGACACGAGGAATGGCCGACGGTCCGGCGTGTATTCGCGTTGTGCGTCGTGCGACGCGCGCATCATCAGCTGCGTTTGCAGCACCTTCGTCTCGCGCGCAGGATACGGCTGGCCGAAGCCCTGGGCAATCGCGTCGGGCGACCAGATTTCGAATTCGTTGTTGTCGTTCCAGGTGGCGGCGATACCGTGTTTCAACAGGCTGTCTTTTACGCGCGCCTTCCACCAGTCGATGGTGGCGGGATTCGTGAAGTCCAGATACGCGCCGACTTCGTCCCAGAACTGCACCCACGCCGGATTGCCGTCACTCGACGCGATCAGCAAACCGGCGCGCGCCACTTCGTCGAATGCTGGGTGGTCCTGCAACAGGCACGGCTTGATGTTCGCGCATAGACGCACGCCGTGCTCGAGATAGCCGCGCACGAAGCCGTCGATGTCCGGAAACTTCTCGTGGTTCCAGTTGAACACGTAGCGCTTCGGCCCGATCGAGGTATAGCCCGAGGACAGATGGAACGAATCGCAGAGCACGTCGTGCTCGCTGCATCGTTCGATGAATTCGCCCATGCGCTGCTGCGCGTCGGGTGCGTCGGTATAGCTCATCGTCGAGCCGGAGTAGCCGAGTCCCCATTTCGGCATCCAGGCCGGACGCCCGGTCAGCCACGTAAAGCGGCGCACCGCGTGCAAGGGCGTGCCCGCCGATGCGATGAAGTAGTAGTCGAGATCGCCATGTTCGGCAACAAAATGCCGGTAGTGCCCGTGATAGTTGTCGAGCTCGCGGCCCATATCGAAGCGGCAGTCGGCAAGCGTGTCGTAGAACAGGCCGAATCCTGTGGCGCTTTCCGGCTGCCACGTCACGTAAAAGGGGATGTGCTTGTAGAGCGGATCGGTCGTGCGCGCGCTATAACCCATCGCGTCGATGTTGCGCATTTCGTAGGACTGGTCCGCGCGATTCAGCGATCCGGCGCGCTCGCCGAGACCCACATACATTTCGTCCTTGCGACGCTCGATGTAGTGGTACACGCGCTCGTCCCACCAGCCGAAGTTATACGCCTGCGTCTTCCGATCGCTCATCACGCGATGCCATGCCGAATCGTGCAGGATGTCCCACGCGCAGAATCCGCCCTCCAGCGTGACCGTCAAACGGATGCAGGCCGTTTCGATTACGACGTGCCCGGCGTCGCTTGAAAGTGTGAACGGCGGCGGGGTGAAGCCGCTCATGTCACGGCGATCGCGGCCTTCGAGCGGAACGTCGTCAGTGCCCGGCGCTATGGACCAGGTCCGCGGACCGTGCGTTTCGCCGTCCGGCAGAACGAGTACGCGGATGATGTCGTCGGCGAGAACGAACAGTTCGATCCGGCAGTTTTCCTGTGTCGCAAGAACGACGTGGTTGCCGGTATGGGACGACAGTGAAAAAAGCGGCGGGTGCTTCAGATTCGTCAGTGAACGCATGATGGGTCTTCGAGTGAGGTCACGCAGCAGGGCTGGCGTTGTTGTCGACTTGATGCGGACGTGCGTCGCGTTTGACGCCGCGCATGAGAATGATCAGCAGCGTGGCGCCGATCAGATCGAACGCGCCGAGGGCGCCGAAGAGCGGCGTGTAGCCGATCGTATCGGCCAGCGCGCCGACCAGCAGCGAAAAACCCAGACCGCCGATCCACGCGGACATCCCGGCAAATCCGGCCACGGTGCCGACTTCGCTGGGGTCGAAGACGTCGGCTGCCAAGGTGTTGACGAGCGCTGAGATCATCTGATGCGCGAAGCCGCCCACGCAGAAGAGCGCGATCGCCTGATACGGCGAGGCGACGAGGCCGATACAGGCCGGTCCGAGCATCATGAAAGCGCCGAGCACGACACCTGCGATGCGCGAGCCGATCAGCGGGATGCGCAAATGCTTCATCAGGAACGGCGACAGGTAGCCGCCGAAGAGGCCGCCAAGGTCGGCGGCAAGAAACGGCAGCCACGCAAACAGCGCGATCTGCTTCAGATCCATGTGGCGTTGCGTTGCGAGGTAAAGGGGAATCCAGAAGCTGAACGTTTGCCACGCCGGTTCCGCGAAGAAGCGCGCTTGCGCGATCGCCCAGAAGCGGCGCGTGCGGAGGACTTCGCGGATGCTGCGCCGTTGCGGTGCGCCCGGGGTTTGTCCGCTGACGATCGTTTCGCGCTCGGCCGCGCTGATGCGCGCGTGATCGGCCGGCGAGCGATACAGCACATACCAGGCGGCAGCCCATACGAAGCCGAGCGCACCGGTCACCGCAAACGCGCTTTGCCAGCCATATCTCAGTGACAGGAAGACGACGAGCGGCGGGGCGAGCAGCGAGCCGAGCGACGTGCCCGCATTGAAGTAGCCCACCGCCACGGATTTCTCGCGATTGGGAAACCATTCGGCGACCACCTTCATGCCCGCCGGGATGGCGACGGCCTCAGTCAACCCCATGAGGCCGCGCAAGGCCGCAAGCGAAAGCCAGCCGGTCGCGAAACCGTGCAACACGCCCGTCAACGACCAGAGGCAGGCGAACAGCGCAAAGCCGAGGCGCAATCCGATCAGATCGATGATCAGGCCGCAAACCGGCTGCATGATCGTATAGCCGACCTGGAACGCACCGACTACGTACGAGTACTGCTTGGTGCTCATGTGCAACAGCTGCGTCAACTGCGGCGCCATCACACCGAGGGCGTTGCGCGACAGATAGTTGACGATCGTCCCGGCACACACGAGCGCGATGATCCACCAGCGCAAACCAATGATTGTTTTCAAAATCTGTCTCCGTACCCAATGTGTCCGCTGACTGGCCGCTGGACGGCAGGCATGCGCGAATTCGAACATTTATCTTCGTTTAGTGTCAGTCATCGTATCACTAGCAGAGCTATCGGATACTAGGGAAAACCATTGGTTAAGTGGTTGAGTTTCTTGAAATATCTATTGAATTAGGCTTTTTTGTGCCGTGCGTTGAAGGTGATGAGGTCGGACGACCGGCGACATGTGGATTTTGTCTAAATGTTCTTTCGAACATTCAATGTTCGTTTTGGCGGCCGATGCGAATGGGTGCGGTTGGGTTGCGGCTATCGGGGCGGAGAGATGGAAAGGTGGAGAGGTCGCTTGGACGAGAGGCGACGCTTTGCAGCGCCACGCTATCTTGCGATCCGATATGAATTGCCTGGGGGTGCGGCGCGAGCGAGCGGGAAGGCAGGGGAGATTGAGGCGGATGGAGTGGACGGTTTTGGAGCTAGGCCGGGCCCACTACGTGCCGCAAGAATGCTTCGACATCCTACTGATTTGAGTGCGCCGCCATTTTTAAGGCCACAAGGCGGATCGTGAACCCTGCGGCGACCGGATGACCAGGCACGCGCGGATGCGGCGACCAGAATTACCCCGCAGCGGCGAGGGCGGTGAACGATGAGCAACTTGCCGACAGATGGGCGACTAAACGACCAACGGCAAGACGGCTCGATTACACCGCCACCACTTTTTCACCAAATCTTTGTCCAGTGTAACGAGACGTAACGAAGCGGCCACCCTTGCGATGTTGTGCATCAGTTATTACAAAGTTGAAATACGCGGACGGCTGCCTTGCGCTATATTTCGGCCAACAACACACATTCTTCAAAAGGGTGATCGATGAAGTCCGCACGTCTTGTTCCACTTCTGATCGGGGTTCTCGGGTTGGCTGCGTCGGGTGCTGCAATGGCCGGCGGGCTCAACATTGGTGTCAACATCGGCATTCCTGCGCCGGTCTACGTGGCGCCGGCTCCGGTCTACGCACCGCCGCCGCCCCCGCCGCCGCCCGTCGTCTATCAACCGGCTCCTGTGTACTACGGCGGCCCGGCGATCGTGATCGGCTGGCACGGCGACCGCTATTGGGACGGCCGCCGCTACTGGGCGCGTGATGACTGGTATCGCCGTCATCCCCCGGGCCGCTACGATTACGGCCGTGACCACTACGACAATCATCGTGGCTGGCACTAAGTCATCAAAAAGCCACAGTTGACGCAGTTGCCGCGTTGAAAAAACCGCCCCCAAAAGGGCGGTTTTTTATTGTGTTCGCGAAACCAGCGGGCTGAGTCGAAAGCGTCGAGTCAACACAGTAAGCCGGTCAGCAGGAGTCGTTTGCCAGCGAGGACGCTCATGAATTCTCCCAATGAGGTCCGTGCTCCACGCACTCAAACGTCTTGTAGATGAGATGTGCGGATTGCGCAGGTTTATTGGGTAGAATTCCCTCACACCGCAATTGCCTACTGACCAACAAGGCCCCTATGACAACTGGCTCGCGATGGGTTCAAACGCCTCGTGCACTTTGGTGCAGCGTGATTCACAGGCTATCGCGTGTCGGTCTACCGGTTGTGCCGCGCTCCTCACGCTCGGCGTGCGCTGTTGCGCTATGCGGCGTGTCACTCGTCGCCGGTTTGCTCGCGGCGCCCGAGGTCCAGGCAGTCTATGCGATCGCGCAATACGGCGAGCCGAAATACCCCGCGGATTTCAAGCACTTCGATTACGTCAACCCGGATGCGCCAAAGGGAGGCACGCTGGTGCTGGCCAATCCGAGCCGGCTTACCAGCTTCGATAAATTCAATCCGTTCACGCTGCGCGGTAACCCCGCACCGGGCGTCGACCTGATGTTCGAGAGCCTGACCATCGGCAGCAGCGACGAAGTGGCGTCCGCCTATGGCCTGCTCGCGGACGACATCAAGATCGCGCCCGACGGCCTGTCGGCCACTTTTCACATCAACCCGCGCGCGCGCTTTTCGAACGGTGATCCCGTCACCGCGGACGACGTCAAGTTTTCTCTCGACACGCTGAAGAGCCCGCAGGCCGCGCCGCAATTCGCGTCGATTTTTGGCGAGATCACACGCGCAGTGGTTGTTGATCCGCATACGATCCGCTTCGAGTTTCATCAACGCAATCGCGAGTTGCCGTTGTTGGCGGGCAGCATGCCGGTGTTTTCGCACAAGTGGGGGCTGAAGCCGGACGGCAGCCGGATCGCGTTCGACCAGTTGGCGTTCGAGAAGCCGATCGCCAGCGGCCCTTATCTGATCGATCAGTATGAGAACGGTCGCACGATTGCCTACCGACGTGATCCGAACTATTGGGGCGCGACGTTGCCGGTGCGGGTCGGCATGAACAACTTCGATCGGATCGTCTACAAGCTGTATTCGGATAGCACAGCGCGGCTCGAGGCCTTCAAGGCGGGCGAGTACGACGCACTGGTCGAATATATCGCGCGCAATTGGGTGCGGCGCGACGTCGGCAAGAAGTTCGATAGCGGTGAGTTGATCAAACGCGAATTCCCGCAACATAACGGCATTGGCATGCAAGGCTTCGTGCTCAACACGCGGCGGCCATTGTTCCAGGACGTACGCGTGCGCAAGGCGCTCGATCTCGCGCTCGACTTTCAGTGGCTGAACCGGCAACTGTTCTTCAATCAGTACACGCGCATCGACAGCTTCTTCGCCAATACGGAATTGCAGGCGAAGGGCACGCCTTCTCCGGGCGAACTGGCGCTGCTCGACCCGTGGCGCGCCAAGCTTGATCCGGCCGTATTCGGTTTGCCGCCAAAGCAGCCTGACACCGATCCGCCAGGCTCGTTGCGCGCCAATCTGCTGCAAGCGCGCGCGTTGTTGCAGCAGGCGGGGTGGACCTATCGCGACGGCGCCTTGCGTAACGCCAAAGGCGAGCCATTCCAGTTCGAGATTCTCGACGATTCCGGCTCGTCCGCGCAGTTTGAGCCGATCGTCGCGACCCCCATCCGCAACCTGCAGAAACTTGGCATCACCGCGACGTTTCGAGCGTCCGACTTCGCGGTCTATCAGAAGCGACTCGACGCATTCGACTTCGATGCGACTACGATCCGTATGGCGGATGTGCAAGTGCCCGGTTCGGAGCAGATCGACCGTTTTGGTAGTAAGGCTGCAGACACCAACGGTTCGGACAATGTGATCGGGGTCAAGTCGCCGGCCGTCGATGCGATCCTGAGCGCGCTTGTGCATGCGCAGACGCGCGAGCAGCTGATCGACGCGACGCACGCGCTCGACCGCGTGCTGATGCATGGCTACTATGTGATTCCGCAGTGGTACAGCGCTTCGCACCGGGTGGCGTTCAAGCGCGGTCTCGCGTGGCCGAAGACGCTGCCTCTGTACTATGGCGCGGAAGGCTGGATCACGTCGATGTGGTGGTATGTACAGCCGCAGCCGCCGCAAGAGCCGCAAACACAGTCGCACTGAACGCGTCCATTCATTCATCGCCTTCGCACCGGAAACGACGCCATGTGGAGCTACATCCTCAAACGCCTGCTGTTGATGATCCCGACTTTGCTTGGCGTGCTGACGCTGACCTTCGTCGTGATCCAGTTTGTCCCGGGTGGCCCGGTCGAGCAGATGCAGCACGAGCTGCGCAAAGGCGCGGAGAATGGCGCACCGTTCGGGCTGCGCACGCATACCGGTGTCGACGCGCAGCAGATCGCGCAACTGAAAGTGCTGTATGGCTTCGACAAACCGCCGCTCGAACGCTACGGCCTGATGCTCAAACGCTTCTCGACGTTCGACCTTGGCCAAAGCTATTTCCGCCACCAGAGCGTGTGGTCGCTGATCGTTTCGAAGTTGCCGGTGTCGATCAGCATCGGCGTATGGACGTTCTTTCTGACGTATCTGATATCGGTGCCATTGGGCATCGCCAAAGCGGTGCGCAACGGTTCGCGCTTCGATATCGCGACGAGCCTCGTCGTGCTGGTCGGTTATGCAATTCCAGGCTTTGTATTGGGCGTGCTGTTGCTGGTGTTGTTCGGCGGCGGCAGCTTCCTGCAGTTGTTCCCGCTGCGCAATCTCACTTCGGACAACTGGGCGCAACTGAGTTTTGGCGGCAAGGTCGTCGACTACCTGTGGCACATCACGTTGCCGATCACGGCCTCGGTGGTGGGTAGTTTCGCGGTCGTCACGATGCTGACGAAAAACGCCTTCCTCGACGAGATCCGCAAGCAATACGTGCTGACCGCGCGCGCCAAAGGTTTGTCGGAAAAGCGCGTGCTGTGGAAGCATGTGTTTCGTAACGCGTTGCTCCCGTTGATCGTCGGCTTCCCGGCGGCGTTCATCGGTGCATTCTTCACCGGCAGCCTGCTGATCGAGACACTGTTTTCGCTCGACGGACTCGGCCTGCTGTCGTACGAATCGGTGGTGCGGCGCGACTATCCGGTCGTGCTCGGCACGCTGTATCTGTTCACGCTGATCGGGCTTGCGACCAAGCTGATTTCCGATCTCTGCTACGTGTGGGTCGATCCCCGCATCCAATTCGAACAACTGGAGCGTTGATGAATCGAGCCCGTCTTTCAGCCGATGCGGCGGCGCGCACTGAACCGGCTCGCGCGTTCGTGTCACCCACGCCCGCGCGTCGCGTCTGGCAGCGTTTTCGCCAGCAGCGTCTTGGCTACTGGAGTCTGATCATCTTCGTCGTGGCGTTTGCAGCGAGCCTCGCCGGGCCGCTGTGGTCGAACGACAAGCCGCTCGTAGTGCGCTACGAAGGTCAGTTGTATTTTCCGATGTTCAAGACCTACGCGGAGACCACCTTCGGCGGCGACTTCCCGACGCCCGCCGACTATCTCGATCCGTATATCAAGCATCGTTTCGACACGCCTGGTAACTTCGCCGTGTATCCGCCGAACCGGTACTACTACGACACGCTGAATTACTTCTCGAAGGCGCCAAATCCGGCGCCGCCGTCGCGCGATAACTGGTTCGGCACCGACGACCGTGGCCGTGATCTCTTCGCGCGTCTTCTGTACGGGTTTCGCGTGTCGGTGGAATTCGCACTGGTGCTGACCTTGATCGGCACCGTGCTCGGGATTGCCGCGGGCGCCGTGCAGGGTTACTTCGGAGGACGTATCGATATCATCGGGCAACGCCTGATCGAAATCTGGAGCGCCATGCCGGAGCTTTACCTGTTGATCATTTTCTCGTCGATCTTCGAGCCGGGGTTCATTCTGCTGATCGTGCTGCTCTCGCTGTTCGGCTGGATCGGTTTGTCCGATTACGTCCGCGCGGAGTTTCTGCGCAATCGCCATCAGGACTATGTGCGTGCGGCTCGAGCGATGGGGCTCTCGAACTGGCAGATCATGTGGCGGCACGTCTTGCCCAACAGTCTGACGCCGGTGATCACGTTTCTGCCGTTCCGCATGAGCGGCGCAATTCTCGCGCTCACGAGCCTCGACTTTCTCGGCCTCGGCGTGCCGTCTCCGACCCCGAGCCTCGGCGAACTGCTCGCGCAAGGCAAAGCCAATCTCGACGCGTGGTGGATCTCGCTGTCCACATTCGGCGTGCTGGTTGCGATGCTATTGCTGCTGACGTTCATGGGCGACGCGCTGCGCAACGCGCTGGACACACGCATTTCCGATGCCATGCGCGCAGGAGGCAACCAGTGAGCGCCATGGTAGAGAACGACGCAAAACAGGCTGTGACGCCGCCGCTGCTGGAACTCGATCATCTGCATGTGACCTTCGGCGACACCGTCGCGGTGAGCGACGTGACGCTCGCGATTCAACGCGGCGAGCGGGTCGCGCTGGTCGGCGAATCGGGCTCGGGCAAGAGCGTGACCGCGCTGTCGATCCTGCGTCTGTTGAGCGACGCGCAGGTGAGCGGGGCGATCCGTTTCGATGGCCAGGATCTGCTTGCGAAAAGCGAGCGTGAGATGCGCGGCATGCGCGGCTCGGACATCGCGATGATCTTTCAGGAGCCGATGACGGCCCTCAATCCGCTCTATACGGTCGGTGACCAGATTGCGGAGACGATCGTGGTGCACGACGGCGTCACGGCGAACGAGGCGCGTAAGCGCGCGGTGGCGTTGCTGGGACGCACGGGCATTGCCGAGCCCGGCAAGCGTGTGAACAGCTATCCGCATCAGCTCTCAGGCGGTCAGCGGCAGCGCGCGATGATCGCGATGGCGCTCGCGTGCCGTCCACGCCTGTTGCTGGCCGATGAGCCGACAACGGCGCTCGACGTGACCATCCGCGCACAGATCGTCGAGCTGCTGCTGGAACTGCAACGCGACGAAGCCGAGAAGCGCGGCATGGCCGTGCTGCTGATCACGCATGACCTGAATCTGGTGCGCCATTTCGCGCAACGCATCGCGGTGATGGAGCAGGGCGTACTCGTGGAAAGCGGGTCGGTCGAGCAGGTGTTCGAGTCGCCGCAGCATCCGTACACGCAACGTCTGCTGGCGAGCCGCCCGCAACGCACGGTGGTCCCTGTGCTGCCGATCTCGCCGGTGCTGCTGGAAGCGCGCGATGTCTCAGTCGATTTCAAAACGAAGCTGCCGGGCTTGAGCGGCTGGTTTCGCTCGGGGCACTTTCGCGCGGTTGCCGATGCGAACGTGTCGGTGCGCCAGGGCGAGACACTGGGGATCGTCGGCGAATCGGGTTCGGGCAAATCGACGTTGGCAATGGCGCTGCTCGGTCTGCAACGCACGGTGCATGGCGAGATCGAGTTTCAGGGCAGGGCGCTCGGCAGCTATCGCGGCGCCGAACAGACCGCCTTACGCTCGAATATGCAAGTTGTCTTTCAGGACCCGTTCAGTTCGCTGTCGCCGCGGCAAACCATCGAGCGGATCGTCGGCGAAGGGCTCGCGCTGCATCGGCCACAAATGGGCCAGGAGGCGCGGCGCGACAAGGTGGTCTCGGTGCTGCGGGAAGTCGGTTTGGACCGCACGGTGCTGTACCGCTATCCGCATGAGTTCTCCGGCGGCCAGCGTCAGCGGATTGCGATCGCGCGGGCTCTGGTGCTGGAACCGCGCATCCTGATCCTCGACGAACCGACCAGCGCGCTCGACGTGTCGATCCAGCAGCAGGTGCTGAAACTGCTTGCCGGGTTGCAACAGAAGTACAACCTCGGCTTCGTTTTTATCAGTCACGATCTGGCCGTGATCGGGGCGATGGCGCATCGCGTCGCGGTCATGCAAAACGGATCGATCGTCGAAAGCGGCGACGTTGAGCAGATTTTTGCGACACCGGCGCACCCTTACACCCGAAAGCTGCTGAAAGCGGCGCTGGACCACTGATTTTGCACTCTTTCACCAATTGGGTGCGTGTCTCGATTGTATTTTTCTATTTGTTTTGACACGTGAATACTTACTGGCTAGTATCGACCAAACTTTTTTCCGTAGCCCACTGATTTTTAGGCAAAAAATACCGACCAATGCAGCACAGAAACCTAACCCAGGCTTGCACGCGCGTCGTCGCCGGGATGTTCATTGGCGTCTTGATGGCAGCAGCTCCCGGCGCGTTCGCCGACGAAGTAAGCAGTTTTAATCAGAATGCCTCATATTCGACCCCCAGCGGGTCGAATTCTTTGTCCCCCCTCAATTCGCAATCGGCCGCTCCTGACAGCGACGGCGGCGCCAAATCGTTCCTGTCCGGCATGGCCGGCAAAGCAGGCGACGTGGTGGTCGGCGCGCTGAACATGATCGGCGTTCGCTACCGTTGGGGTGGTAATACGCCCGATTCGGGACTCGATTGCAGCGGCTTCGTTCGCTACGTGTTCCAGGACACGCTCGGTATGGCGCTGCCGCGCCGCGCCGAGGAAATGAGCCGCGTCGGCGAAAAAGTTCGCGTCAGCGACCTGAAGCCGGGCGATCTGGTGTTCTTCAATACGATGCGCCGCACGTTCTCGCACGTTGGCATCTACATCGGCGACAACAAGTTCGTGCATTCGCCTTCTACGGGCAGCACGATCCGCGTCGACGATATGGATAGCGGGTATTGGGAAAAGCGCTTTACTGGTGCACGCCGGATCGAGACCTCCTATCAGGAAGGCGAAGATCTGCGCAAGCGCGTGAATGCGTCGATCGGCGGTAATCAGTAACTCATTCAGTTCGCGCCAGCGGTTCTGGTGCGACAAAAAAAGCCTGCTTCGTTTGAAGCAGGCTTTTTGCGTTTTGAGCGCTTACCGATGTGGCACGGAATCTTCCGCGCGCCGGCCGGTAGAACCGGCGCGATCCTGCCGGGTTACACCGCGGCGCGGCTTGCGGCCATCTTGCGTTGCAACTCGGGCATCATCTTCGCTACGGCTTCCTCGCCGGCCAGGATCGCTGCGTTGCGCTGCGAGAAATCGCTGCCGCTCATCGCGGCCAGATTCGGGCGGATCACAATGTCGGCGTACTTGTCGAGTTCATAGGCCTTGATCGTCTGGCCCATGATCGTGAAAGTCTGCATCAGCACGTCGAACGAGCTGGCTGTAAGGCCGCTTTCCGGGCGCTGCGAAATGTCCACGGCAATCACAAAATCCGCGCCCATCTTGCGCGCGAACGAGGCGGGCACCGGACTCACCAGGCCGCCGTCCACATACTCGTGACCGCCGATCTTCACCGGCTCGAAAATCGATGGCACGCTGCATGATGCGCGCACCGCAATGCCGGTGTTGCCGCGCTGGAACAGGATCGGCTGGCCGGTCTTCAGATCGGTGGCGACCACGCCGAGCGGCTTGGCCATCTTCTCGATCGGACGGTTGTTGAGCGTCGTATTCAGGTAGTTCTGCAGCGCGACGCCTTGCAGAAAGCCGCGCGTGCGAAACGGCATCGCCCAGTCGCTGATCGACGCTTCGTCCATGGTCAGCGCGAGCTTGTTCAGTGCAAAGCCGTTCATCCCCGAGGCGTATAGCGCGCCCACCACCGAACCCGCGCTGGTGCCGGCCACGAGGTCGACCTGGATATTGCGCGCCTCGAGTGCCTTGATCACGCCGATGTGCGCGAAGCCGCGCGCGGCGCCGCCGCCTAGTGCAAGGCCGACGCGGATCGGCCGCTGCGGTTTGTCGAGCGGTGGTGGGTTGACGGTGGGCGTGGTGGCGACCGGCGTGCTATCGGTCTTGCTGCCGCCGGTCGTGGTGCAGGCAGCGAGCACCGCGGAGGCGGCCGCCAATGAGAAGTTGCGACGGGCAAGGCGAGGGGATGACGGTTTCAACGGGTTCTCCAGCAACGGCAGAGGCGGCGCGATCGGCGCAACCGGTGCCGCGATCAGGCGGATAGTCAAACGGGCGGAATGGCCGGTGGCGATTCCATGCACTGTGGTTCTATCCCCACCCGCAGCGCGCGCACATCATAAATCAAAGCTCCGGGCACGCGTCGCTCCGGTAATGAAACGTTGCAGAGGAAACGCTCAGTCCTCCCGAGGCGCGCTTCCCGCGCGTCTTGTGTGCTGCCGCTGGCCATTCGGACGAGGGCAGGCACCGCGTGTTCGGAAGGTATAATTCGGCTCTTGAATTCATTTCCTTCGTGTCTGTGCAAGGCAGCTTTCTGCTGCATGGACGCGGTCCGCTGCCGCGCTTCACTGGCCATGTTCGCCACGGCGCCGGCGCCTGTCTTCCGAGTAACCGCTAATGACCACCTCCGTCCGTACCCGTTTCGCACCGAGTCCCACCGGCTTCATCCACCTCGGCAACATTCGCTCCGCGCTTTATCCGTGGGCGTTCGCGCGCAAGATGAAAGGGACCTTCGTGCTGCGGATCGAGGACACCGACGTCGAGCGTTCCAGTACCGAAGCGGTCGACGCCATTCTCGAAGGGATGGAATGGCTCGGCCTCGATATCGACGAAGGCCCGTTCTACCAGATGCAGCGCATGGACCGTTATCGCGAAGTGCTCAAGCAGATGCAGGGCGAGGGGCTCGTGTACCCGTGCTACATGTCGACGGAAGAACTGGACGCACTGCGCGAACGCCAGCGCGAGGCCGGCGAAAAGCCGCGCTATGACGGCACCTGGCGTCCGGAACCCGGCAAGGTCCTGCCGGAGCCGCCGGCCGGCGTGCAGCCCGTGCTGCGCTTTCGCAATCCGCTCTCTGGTGTAGTCGCATGGGACGACGCTGTGAAAGGCCGTATCGAGATCTCGAATGAAGAACTCGACGACCTCGTGATCGCGCGCCCGGACGGCACGCCGACCTACAACTTCTGCGTGGTGGTGGACGATCTGGACATGCGCATCACGCACGTGATTCGCGGTGACGACCACGTGAACAACACGCCGCGTCAGATCAACATTCTGCGTGCGCTCGGCGCCGAGCCGCCGGTCTACGCGCACTTGCCGACCGTGCTGAACGAGCAGGGCGAGAAGATGAGCAAGCGTCACGGCGCAATGAGCGTGATGGGTTATCGCGACGCCGGCTTTCTGCCGGAAGCGGTGGTCAACTATCTGGCGCGTCTGGGCTGGTCGCACGGCGACGCGGAAATCTTTACGCGTGAACAATTCGTCGAATGGTTCGATCTGGAGCATCTGGGCAAGTCGCCGGCTCAGTACGACCACGACAAGCTGAACTGGCTCAACGCGCACTACATCAAGGAAGCGGACAACGCGCGTCTTGCCGAGCTCGCCAAGCCTTTCTTTGCGGGGTTGGATATCGACGAAGCCGCCATTGCGCAAGGCGCCGATCTGACGTCGGTGGTGGGCTTGCTGAAGGACCGTGCATCGACGGTGAAGGAAATCGCCGAAAACGCGGCGATGTTCTATCGCACGCCGGCGCCTGACGCCGAGGCGCTCGCGCAGCACGTCACGGATGTGGTGCGTCCGGCGCTTGCCGATCTGGCCGCTTCGCTCAAAACAGTCGAGTGGACCAAGGAAGCGATCGCTGCGGCGTTGAAGGCCACGCTCGGCGCGCACAAGCTGAAGATGCCGCAACTGGCCATGCCAGTGCGTCTGCTGGTGGCGGGTACCACGCATACGCCTTCGATCGATAGCGTGTTGATGCTGTTCGGCCGCGATGTTGTCGTGAGCCGTATCGAAAAAGCGTTGGCTTAAGCGCGTTCGCGTTTGCATTAAGAGGGTTTGCATGCGACTTGCGAAAAAAGTCGCATGCAATTGCGCAAAGGGTATTTACAAAGCGCAAATTGGCCTCTAAAATCTCGTTTCTGTTCTGCAAGGGGGTATAGCTCAGCTGGGAGAGCGCTTGCATGGCATGCAAGAGGTCAGCGGTTCGATCCCGCTTACCTCCACCATCAAATCAAATTTGATGTGCCGCAGACAGCCACTGAAGTCCGAAAAGCCCTGATAAGTCAGGGCTTTATCTTTTTCCGGGGTGGTAGCATTCCGCCCTGTTCCGACATGTTCCACAATTTGCACGTGCTCAAACTCGTCCCCGAAACTGGGTCGCGTTGATTTCCTGTTTTGGGGTACGTCGTGGGACAACTGACTGAACGACAAATCCGCCGCTCTGCCCGGCACCGCGACCGGGAGAGACGCGGTGGGGCACGATATGCGCGGGCGCCGCGTCAGCTTTTCGGCCACCCGAATGCCTGAATCGATTTGACAGGGTGCGCAATTGAAACCGCAGCGCGAATTTTGCCGGGCATCGGTACATCGACGACATGCCAGCGTCCAGCCGCCGGCAGATCGACGAAGGTTGCCGTGGCATTGGCGCGGAGGGTCAGCGGTTCGATATCGATGGATGGCCGCTTTAAAGCGTTCGACAGGCTGCTGTAGCGCGCGGACTGAAGAGCCTCGTCCGCGTAGCGGAATCGGTCCGCGTGCCGATCCGGCACCCCAGTCGGCCAGATGCTCGCACGGGCCTCGCCTGGTATGGCCGTCTCGTTTCCTGGCGTAGGCATCGCGACGCCGAGGCCGAGCGCGCCCGAAGCGATGCCGATCACGATCCAGATTCCGCCGTATGCGATGTCGATCGCAACCGGGTGGCTGTCGGGGGGAAGTTGAACGCCCGGTTGCTCGGCATGGTCATCGATGAATTTCACCTCGTGCGGGGCCAGGTCCAGCAGATTCGCCACGATCCAGCGCAGCACCACGCGTGCGGCAACGAAACGTTTGCGCAGTGCGGAGTTTGGATTCAGCCTCGCGCGCCCACGCTCGGTCTCCGAAAGCCATCGGTCGCCTTCCTGGATCGAGACCGGCAGCCATCCAGCCCGGAAGCGCCACAGATGCAGTTCACCCGGGCGCGGCACATCGATCCAGGACGGATACTGCCGCGTCATCCGATGCGCGGAAAATGTGATCTCGCAGGGATCGGGCATGGCGTCGGAGGAACCGTCGTACGGCGTGCCGTACGCCCGGACAGGGAGGGATTGGGCGAGTTGAATGGGCATGCTCAGCTCCTCCATGCCAGTTTGGCGTTCATCGCGTTTGTGCGTCCGACGAGCTCAACGTACGACGGGTCAGCGCAGGATCGCGGGCGATCGACGTTTCGGAAAACGGAATAGTCAGCCAGCGTTGCGCGGCGTAACTGCGCGTACCGTCCGCGAAACGAGGCGAGGCGGGATCATCGGATTCCGACGACGCGATGAGCGTCTGCGCAAGCACGTCATCCCCGGCGAACGACACGATCTGCAGGTAGCTGTTGCCGTTCGGATTGACGTTCATCGAATAGGCACGGGAGTCGAACGGGTGCGCCGCGCATGCGGCCGTGAAGTAGCCGCCCGCGTCGCAGCCACCGAACAGGGCGATGCGTTCGTCGTTGCGTTGCACGTAGAGCGCTGCGCTGCGCGGTGCATCGATCGCGATGCCGGCTTTCTCGAGCGCGGCCATGGCGTCGTGCAGGGAGGCGGCGAGTCTGGCGGGGTCGGCCGCGATACCCGCGGGCGTGGTCAGCGGCCGGGCGGGGTCGAACGGCACGTCGTACAGTTGCGCGGGCGCAATCAATAGGAGACGCCGCCACCACTCGTCCCAGAGCGTCGCGCCGACCGCATTGGCCGAAGCGGTGTTGTCCCACGCGGCGAGTACGCTGCAGGCCTTGCGCAGTTCTCCGGAATTCACGCCGGCCGGCTGGCCGCCGTTGCACAAACGATCGAGCGCAGGTTGCTTGAAGAGGATGGCCGACATCGAACGGCTGTCCAGCGCGGCGCGGCTGAGCGCGTCGGCGGAGACGCCGGCCGGATTGCTTTGCAACTGTGCGGCGATCGCGTGGCCGAGACGGGTGCGCAGCGATTGCTGGCCACCCGTTGCGCCGACCACCTGAGCAAATCCGGTCAACGGCGCGGCGGGGTTGCTGAGCCAGTAACTGCCGTTGAAATTGCCCGCGTAGTCACGCCTCAACAGGCTCGGCATCTGTGCGACCGGCAATGCGCCGGGCTGCACCGAGCCGCTTTCGACACGCCAGTCGCAATCGCTGCGTGAACCGTCGAGGAACGGCACGCCCGGCATCGAGTGGGCGAGCGCTTTACCCACCGGCGGCGTGCAACGCTGCGCAAGCTCGTCGGGCACGTTCGGTACCGCGCCGATGTCCGCGTACCACACGCGCGGGTCGCCGCGGCCAATGGCGAGCGTATTCACCCACGGCACCGCCGCGTTCTTCTTCTGGATGCGGATGAAGTCGTCGAGCGAAGCCGCCTGGTCCCATTCGAGGAAGTTTTCGAAGACCCGGAAATTGTCCGCGTTGATGTCGCGCAACGCGAACGCCTGCTGTGCGTTCCATGCGAGTGCCGGCGACATCGCGCCGAGATTGACGAGCGGCCCGAAGCGCGAGCGGTACAGCGTGCGCGAAACGGCATGAAGCGAACCGTCCGCGGCGCGCACGTCGACGCTTACGCGCGTGGGCGTCATCGCCTCGGCCTTGCCGTCGACCTCGTATGTGGTCGGCGAGCCCGCTACAAGATTCAGCTTGAACAGGCCGAAGCGCCTGGCGGTGGAGACCGTATGCGTCCACGCGACATTCTGGTTGAAGCCCATCACAATCAACGGCACGCCGAGAAAGGACACACCGCTCACATCGAGCTTGCCGGGAATGGTGAGTTGCGCCTGGTAAAAACGGTCGGGACCGTTCCAGAACCAGTGTGGATTGCCGAGCAGCATCGCGCTGCCGCCGCGCGTGGCGTCCGCTCCGAACGCAAGGCCGTTGCTGCCGATGCCGGCATGGCCGCCGAAGTCTGCGAGCGGCGCGTTTGCGGCGAGCGTGGCTGCGGCGGACGTGAGCCCTTGCTCGTGCAACGCGCCCTGCTGCGACGGCGGAGCGGACACGGGCGGCTGTGCCGTCGCGATCGCTGCGACGAAGCGGGTTTCGCCGCCCGCGAGGTTCGCAGCATAGAGGCGCCGGTAAACATCCGCCACGTTGATCTTGCCGGCCCAGGGTGCGGCACGGCATGCCGCGTTCGCTCCGGGAAAATCGCCATGCGCAAGATCGCCGACATACCGGTTGTAGCCCGCGACGAAGCCGTCGATCAGCGACCGCATATCGGCAGTCTGGTTCTTGCGATAACGCGCGACTGCTGCATCGTCGTCGACAAAACGGAAGAAGAAATCCGCGTCGAGATTGGTTGGCTGTCCGAAGGTAGCGTCGGTAGTCGGGCGCGCATCGGCGCCGAAGTAGCGCGAGCGTTCGCCACGATAGGTGACGAATCCGTCTGCCATCGTGCACAGGTTATCCTGCGCCTGCACGTAGCCATAGCCGTAGCCGAGGCTGCCCCAGTCGTCGGCTTTCAGATGTGGAATGCCGAGCGCCGTGCGACGGATCTCGACCTGATAGGGGCCCGTGAGCGCGGCCTGATCGGCGCTCGGGGCGACACAGCTTTGCAAGCCGAGGGCGACGGGCAAGGCGGTCAGCAGACGGGCAAAACGGCTGCAACGGCTCAGAAAAACGGTCAGAGGCATGAGATCTTCACAGACAGGCTGTTATCGGTGACGGGAACGCGGCCGCGGCGCCGCATCAGGAGGCACTGGCCGCAACCTGCGAGGCTGCCGGCACGCGCACGGGCCGAACCTCTTCGACAATGCGGCCTTCTTCGAGCCGGATGTAGCGGTCGGCAGCGCTGAAATAGCGATCGTCGTGCGAAATCACAATCAGGGTCTTGCCCTGGCGTTTCAGGTCCGGGAGGATTTCGGTGTAGAAGATGCGCCGGAAAGTCGGGTCCTGGTCGGCGGCCCATTCGTCGAGCACCATCACCGGGCGGCGTTCGAGATAGGCGTGCACGAGAGCGAGCCGCTTGCGCTGCCCGGTCGACAGATCGGTGGTCGTGAACGCGCCGTCGCGTACCGAGACCTTGTGGGCGATCTCGAGCCGTTCGAGATACTTTTGTGCTTCGGCGGTGAGGGCGGCTTCGCCGGGAATCAGCGTGTCGAACAGGTAATAGTCGGAGAACACCGCCGAGAAAAGCTGGCGGTAGTCGTCGAGATGTTCGTCGCGCACCGCTTCGCCGTTGAGCAGCAACTGTCCTGCGTCAGGCTGATACAGTCCGAGCAGAAGCTTGATCAGCGTGGTTTTGCCGCAACCGTTCTCGCCGACGATAAAAAGCGTCTCGCCGCGTTCGATCGTGAGGCTGAGCGGCCCGAGTTCGAAGCCGCTGCCCGCGCTGTCCGTATCGCTGGTGCCGCTATCCGCGGCGGGGGCGTCGCGTTCGTCCTGCGGCCGGGCGAAGCGATAGTGGGCACCGGCAAGCGCGATCGTATCGAACACATCGGCGAGACGCTCGGGCGAGCCGGTTTTGTGGCCGGCGACGAGCGACGGCTCGCGGGTCGAAAACCGGGCGGAGAGTTCGGCGATGCGCTGAAATGCAACTTGTGCGCGGCCGATCGACGGCAGCGCGCCGACGATCTCCTGGATCGGCCCTTTCATATACAACAGGACCAGCACGAAGCCGGTGATGATCGTGCGGTCCGCGCCCGGCGACCACGTCTGCAACGTCAGCATCAGACCGACCACGATAAAGAACAGCAGCGAACCGAACGCATTCGCGCTGACGAAGACATTGGCGGCGCGCACGCGCAGCCGGAAGATCGCCTCGATGGTGCCGGACAGTTCATGCTCGAAGACGAAGCTGCGGCGCTGGCCGTTCAGGCGCAGTTCCTTGGCGCCTTCAGTGATCGAGCGATAGTGTTTCTGCAGGCGATCTTCGGCTTCGCGCGCCGCGCCGAAACGGCGAATCCCCACGCGCCGCGCCAACGTTTGCACGATCGAGCCGAGAGCGATGGCGACGAGCGCGATGACCAGCAACATGGGTGACAGCACAAACAGATAACCGAGACAGCCGACGATCGTCGCGGTGGCGATGGCGAGGCTCGAGAACATGAACGAAAACGAACTGATCGTATCGATGTCCTGATTCAGTGCGGTGATCAGCCGATGGCTGCGAAACTGTTCGATCTGACCGATCGGCGCGGCCATGATCTTTTCGCACAGATTCTTGCGCAGCATCGCGATGACGCGCTGGCCGACGAGGTTGTTGCCGATGTCCGAGATGACTTCGCCTGCAAGCGCCAGCACGCACAGTCCGGCGAAGCTCCACAGCAAGGTGGGCAACGCCGCGGCGCCGTCATGCAGCGTGCGATTCGTGACTGCCAGCAGGGCGGCGGTGGCGATGCCGCTCGCGGCGCCCATGGTCGTGGCGAGTACGGTAATCGGCCAGAGTCGCTTAAGCAATCTGAGCAGTTCCGCAAGCATCGTGTTCTCCTGGAATATCTAAAGTTCTAGTGCAAAAAGACTGAATGGTGGGTCGTGCAGGCGTGCTTTAGCGGCGCCGGCCGAGCAGCCACATCAGATAAGGTGCGCCGATCAAGGTCGCGACAAGGCCCGCCGGCAGCTCGCGTGGCATCAGCAGCGCACGGCCGAGCCAGTCGGCTGTGACGATCGTCAGCGCGCCGATCGGCGCGGCCAGCAGCACTTGCTGCAATGGCCGGCGCGCGCCGAGAAGACGCGCGAAATGCGGCGCGGTCAAGCCGACGAAAGACAGCGGACCGACGACCAGCGTGGCGGCAGCCGTCAGCAGCGCGATCAGACATAGCAGCGTAAAGCGGGCGCCGCGCGTCGATACGCCGAGCGCGCGCGCCGATGCTTCGCCAAGCGGCAGGATCTGCAGCCAGCGGTTACACAGCGGCGTCAACGCGCACAGGACGACGCACAGAACGAGTGCGAGCGCCGCGTCGATTGGGGTGATCGTGTAGGTGGAGCCGGCGAGCCATTGCAGCAGCGTCGCCGCTCGCTCGCCGCCACTCGCAATCGCCACCGCGACCACCGCCTGGAACAAGGCGCCGATGGCAATGCCCGCCAGCAGCACGCGATCGGGTGCGAAGCGCGAGCGCTGCGAGAACCAGAGGATCGCGAGCAGGGCGCTCAAGGCGCCCGCTGTGCTCGCTGCGATACGCTCGATGTGTCCCGCGTCATTCCATCCGATCACCAGCGCGATCAGACCGAGTGCGGCGCCGGCGCTCACGCCGAGCACCTCGGGGCTGGCGAGCGCATTGCCGGTCACCCTTTGCATCAGCGTGCCGGCTACCGCGAGCATGGCGCCGGCGGCAAGCGCGGCGGCTGCGCGCGGGACGCGCCAGATGGCCACGCGCGAGAACTCGTCGAGGCTGCTGAAATGCCAGCCATGTGGGCCGTGGCCGAAATCCAGCGCGAGCGCGGAGACGACGAGCATGAGCAGCGCGATGCCAAAGAAACGCCGCCGCAGCGAAGCAGGGGGCACGGAATGACTGCGGGCGATGTCTTCGCTGCTGGCCGGCAGCCGCGTGGTCCGATGCATCCGGGCGAGCAGCATCAGCATCAACGGTGCGCCGAACAACGCGGTCGCCGCGCCGGTCGGAATCAGATCGCCCATCGCGCCGGACAACTGTTGCACCGCTTGATCCGTGAGCCACAGAATCAGCGCACCGCACAACGGCGCGATCACCAGACGCTGCGACAGGCGGCGCGCGCCCGCCATCTGTGCGAGCGCGGGCGCGGCCAAGCCGACAAAGCCGATGACCCCGACCGCACTGACTACGGCCGCGCTCAGCACCACCGCGAGCGCCAGCGCGACGAGCCGCATGCGGCGCAGCGACAGACCGAGACTGCGGGCATTGGCGTCGTCGAGACCGAAGAGCGTCATGGGCCGTAGCAGCAGGAACGCGATCCCGCCGCCGATCGCGAGACGCGATGCGAGCATCGTCACGTTGCTCCAGTCCTGCTGGATGAGCGAGCCGCCGCCCCAGATGAACAAGCTCTGCAGATACGGTGCGTAAAACAACTGGAGCGCGACGCCGATCGATCCGCAATACAACGTAACGACGAGTCCCGCGACCGCGACCGTGACCGGCGCGAGCCCGCTGCGCCAGGACAGGCCGAACACGATCGCTGCAGTAATCAGCGCGCCGCCGAGCGCGACCCACTGGCCGGCGGCGCCGAGCAGCGCGGGCGCCCATAGCGTGGCGACCGTCAACGCGAGTTGCGCGCCGGCCGAGACGCCGAGCGTCATCGGCTCGGCGAGCGGATTGCGCAATACCTGCTGGAAGACCGTGCCGGCGAGTCCGAGAATGGCGCCGCACAACCAGCTGACCACGAGACGCGGCAGCCAGCTATCGTGGGCGATGATCTGCTGGATGTCGTGCGTATCCGGCGACCACAGCGCGTGCCACCACAGCGACGGCGGCAGAATCGCCGAGAGACTGTCGATGCTTAGCGCAACGGCTGCGGCGAGCACGAGCAAAGTCAGCGCGGCGGGCAGCCACGGACGTATCACGAGATGCGGTGCGTGTGGGCGGGCGATATTCATAGGCGTGCCTGCGTTGCCACCGCGGCGTCGGTTGCCGGGGCGCGCGTGAGCGTAGCGGTCAGCGCCACGGCAAAGCGCGCGGCCGAAGGCAGCATGCCGAAGCCCCAGAACGGCGGCAGCATGGCGACACGTCCCGCGGCAACCGCGGGCAGCGCGTGCCACAGGCGGTTCGAGCTCAATGTGCGCGCGACGCCGTTCGGCAGCGGATCGAAATAGAGCACGTCCGCGGTGGGCGATACGGCGAGTTTCTCGAGCCCGGCCACGCCGATACCCCAATAATCGGTCGGACCATGCCAGGCATTGGCGACATCGAGCGCATCCATCACGTCCTGGAACAGACTGCGCGCGCCGTACACGCCGACATGCCGGCCATCGAAAAAACGGATCAGATAGAGCGGCCGCTGTGGATCGGGTCCTTGCAGCCGGGCGCGCCGCGCTGCGATTTGCGTGCGGCTTCTGGCAAGCACGCGCTCAGTCGCGTCGATCAGCGCGTGGCCCGCGCCGGTGCGGCCGCACAGTTCGGCCAGTTGCAGCGTGACGTCCTGCGAATGGCGATAGGGCGCGCCGGTGTCGGTATAGACGGCGAACGCACGCACCGGCGCGATACGCTCGAGCATCGCGCGCTGTGATTCCTGGCTCGAGTTGATAAGAATGAGATCGGGCGCGAGTTGCTGTAAAAGTTCGAGGCTCGGCGCGAGACGCAGCCCGACATCGGGCACGTGTGCCGGCACGAGCGGGGTGACCACGCTGTCGTTATAGGCCTCGGTCTCGGCGACACCCACGGGCGTGATGCCGAGTGCCAGCAGCGTTTCGACCAGTCCCCAATCCAGCACGACGAGGCGCGGCGCGGGCGCTGGCGTGATGAGGTTCGCGGCCGCGCGCGCGCCGGCTAGCGGCGTGCCGAGCAAGGGCGCCAACACGGCGGAACGGAGAAAATCGCGGCGTCGCATATCAGCGCGCCACGCCGAGCCGGCTACCGTTATGCGGATGCACAACGATATCCATTGGAATGCCGTAAATCGATTCGAGCACGTCGGCGCGCATGAGCGCTTCGGGCGTGCCGCTTGTCAGCAGGCGGCCGCTATGCAATGCGATCAGTTCGTCGCAGAAGCGCGCGGCCAGATTGATGTCATGCAACACGATGACCACCGTCAATGCGTGGCTGTCGGTCAGTTCGCGCAGAAGCCGCAGCACGTCGATCTGATGCGCGATGTCGAGTGCGGATGTGGGTTCGTCGAGCAACAGGCACGAAGCGCCTTGCGCGACCAGCATCGCAAGCCAGACGCGTTGCCGTTCACCACCCGACAGATGATCGGCCAGTTGCGACGCGAAGCGCGCCGTGTCGGTGAGATGCAGTGCTTCGTCGATTTTTGCGTGATCCGCCGCTCGCAAGCGGCCGAGCGCGCCATGCCACGGATAGCGGCCCAGCGCGACCAGCTCACGCACGGTCATGCCGGTGCCGGTGGGCGGATTTTGCGGCAGGTAGGCCACCTGCCGCGCGAAGTCGCGGGCGGGCCACGCGGCGACGCCGGTGCCGTTCAGGCGCACCGTGCCGCGCGTGGGCGCCTGTTGACGCGCGAGCAGCTTGAGCAAGGTGCTCTTGCCGGAGCCGTTGTGGCCGATCAGCGCGATCATGCGTTCCGCGTTCAACGAGAGGGTGAGCGGTTGCAACAGGACCCGGCCGTCGGCTTCGAACGACGCGCCGTCAAGCTGGTATAACGCGCGGGGCGCCGGCCCGGCGGTGTCGTGATGTGCCAGGCTCGCCGGTCGCTGTTCGAGTTGCTGCTGGGTCATGTCGTTCAACACGCTTTTCCTTTTTGCTTACCAGCGGTAGCGGGCGGTGGCGAGGACTTCCACTCCGTCGCCGTACGTGCAGGTCGCCGAGCTGAAGCAGGACGCGACGTATTGACGGTTGAACAGGTTCTTCGCGTTCAGCGAGAAGAGCCAATGCAGACCGGTGTCGTAGTGGACAGTCG
Organism: Paraburkholderia aspalathi; assembly: GCF_900116445.1. Taxonomy (GTDB): domain Bacteria; phylum Pseudomonadota; class Gammaproteobacteria; order Burkholderiales; family Burkholderiaceae; genus Paraburkholderia; species Paraburkholderia aspalathi. Next base: position 183,725 of record NZ_FPBH01000003.1, on the reverse strand, counting down.
CATCGAACAGCGTCACCGACGACACCTTGATCGAATTGGACGCGTCGTAGCTGGAGCCGAGATACCGGACGCCACCGCCGAAGCCCAGGCCGCGCATCGGCCCTGCATGCAGGGTGTAGTCGAGCCATGCGGACGCGATGTTGCGCGGGATGCCCCACACGCGCTTGTTCTGAAGCGACGTCGTATCGCCCGAGATGGTCGTCGTCGTGTCGTTCGACTCGGTGGTGACGTCGTTCAGGTAGGTGTACGACGCGACCAGATCCAGGTTGTTCGTCAGGCTCGCATGACCTTCCAGTTCCAGGCCGCGCGCGCGCACTTCGCCGGCTTGCGTGTAGTAGCCCGAGTGGTCGAGGTCGGAGGTCAGCACGTTGTGTTCGGTCAGGTTGAACAATGACGCCGTGATAAAGCTGTTGTAGCCAGGCGGCTGATACTTGACGCCTACTTCATACTGCTGCGCGGTGGTCGGCTTCGCCATGCCGCCGCCGTAGAGCTGCCCCACCTGCGGGTCGAACGACTTCGAGAAGCTCGCGTACGGCGCGATCCCGCTGTCGAACAGATAGACAAGACCGGTGCGCCACGTGAACGCACGCGCCGATTGCGCTTCGTAAGAGGCGGTGACGGGATTGTTGTCGTCGGCTGAAACCCAGTCTTCGCGCGCGCCGATCAGGAAACGCCACTTGCCCCACGCCATCTGGTCTTGCGCGTAGACGCCAAACTGTTTCTGGCGAATCTGATCGTAGGAGGTCTCGGCCGGCATCGTGTTGTTGCCGTAGACCGGGTCGAATACATTCAGCGACGATGCGTTGAACGCGGCACCCACGTCTTCACCATAGAGCACGCGCTGGAAGTCGAAACCGAACAGCATGGTGTGCGAGACCGGGCCGGTATTCAGCTTGGCCTGTGCCTGGTTGTCGATGCTGAAGACCTTGGCGCTTTCCTTGTTGAAGAACGTGTAGCGGTTCAGCGTGGTGTTCGAACCGGAGGCGTAGCCGTACGGGAACACGTTCGCGAGATCGTCTTTCACGTAGGTGTAGTGCGTGTTCTGGCGGAACGTCCAGGTCGGATTGAACCGATGTTCAAACTCGTAGCCCACCGAAAGCTGCGTGCGCGAATGATGATCGAAGTCAGGATCGCCCACGTTCGTGTGCGACGAGATCTGGCCCGCCGGGTTGAACAGCACGCTGCCAACCGCGGGCACGAAGTTGTAATAGCCGACGTCCGGATCGCGCTGGTACTTCGCCAGAACCGTCAGCGTCGTGTTTTCATCCGGCTTCCACGTGACGGCCGGCGCGATGTAGATGCGCTTCTGCCGCGTGCCTTCCACCTGAGTGCGCGTGTCGAGCCCGGTGGCGGTGAATCGGTACGTGAGCTTGCCGTCGGTGGTCACCGGGCCACCCAGATCGACGCCCGCCTGCATGCGATTGTGGCTGCCGGTGGTCACGAAGACTTCGTGAATGGGCGTGGCGGTAGGTTGCTTGCTGACGAGGTTCGCTACGCCACCGGGCGCGGCCTGACCGTACAGGACCGATGCCGGACCGTGCACGATGTCGATGCGCTCGAGCCCGTACGGGTCGAAACTCGGGATCGCGTAGCCGAAGCTGACATCGCTCGGCATCCGGGCGCCGTCCAGATACTGCTCGAGGTAGAAGCCGCGGCTGAACAGATAAGACGCGCCGGCCGCCGAAGCGCCGCGGATTTCCGGCAACACGCTGGCGGTGTAGCGCAACGCTTCAGCAACCGTCTGCGCACCTTGTGCGGTCATCTGGTCGCTCGTCACTACCGACACCGATTGGGGCGTCTCGATCAGCGGCGTGTCCGTCTTGGTCGCCGTCACGGCCGTGATCGGCACGTAACCGTCAGCCGATCCGACGAGCGAGTTGTCCCGATTGCCCGTTACCTTGACGGTCGGCAAGCTGGACACTTCGGCGGTTTTGCCCACCGCGTCGTCCGTTGACGATTGTGCGTACACCGCCGATGTTCCGCTCAGCAGACAGAACAGCAACGCATTGCTCAGCGCGGTCGATCCGCGCACCCCGGTACTCATGTTAATTCCCCAATTGACTGTTAATGATAGTGAGAATGATTCGCAATAAATATAAAACTGCTGGTTTGGCTAGCTCTTGATGGCTATCGATACATCTTTGAACCGGGTGGGGGTACGACGGAAGTGCGGGCCGTTACGCAGGCCGCATAGCAATATAATCTGATAGCCTGTCGTCAGTCAGGACAACATTGACATAAAAATGGACATAATTGGCTGAGTCGATGTATCAATTGAAAATAAAGTGTTTAGTTGGGTCATGACACGACCCAAATTGCAAACGTTCGGCGAGAGTTTTGCCGGTCGAAAAGTGATCGCGCAAGCGATCGACTACGTCGACGGAACGCATGAAATCGCCCACTGTCATCATCGCGCGCAACTGGTCTACGCAACCAGCGGCATCGTGCGTGCGATTACGCCGCTCGGTCTGTGGATGCTGACGGCCGGCAATGCCCTGCTGATCGGATCGCAGATCGAGCATGAATTGCATATGGTCGGACAGGTCTCCATGCGCACGCTGTACATCGAGCCGGACTCGCTCGCGCCGCAAAAACAGGAGTGCCGTGTGATTCCGGTCGGCGATCTGCTGCGCGCCACGATTCTCGGCATGTTCGACTCCGGTCCCGATGAAGCCGGCGAGAGCCGCACGGCTCTGATCGTGCCGTTGATCCTGCGTCTTCTGGAAGATGCCGCCGACGCGGCAGACGCCGCAGACGGCGCGCGCACCGCGCGCCTGCCGCTGCCTGCCAATGCCCGTCTGCGGAACATCTGCGAAAGTCTGATCGCGCAACCCGCTAGCAACGACACGCTGGAGTTGTGGGCTGATCGGGTCGGCGCCAGTTCGCGCACGGTTGCCCGGCTGTTTCGGCAGGAAACGGGCATGAGCTTCGGGCAGTGGCGCGAACAGCTGCGCCTTGCTGAGGCGATGTCCAAACTGTCGGTCGGCCACGCGGCGAGTCAGGTTGCGCAAGACCTGGGTTATGCCGACGTGCGCACCTTCACCGTGATGTTCAGGCGCGCGTTCGGCAGCACGCCCCAGCAGTTCCGCCAACAGTTCCGCGAACCGCCCGCCATATGACGTAGCGCGAGCGTACGCGGCGCGGGTTTCCAGCAGCAGGCGCGACGTCATTCGAATAGTCCACGTACGCTGTCGAGCAGCATCGGGTGATGCATGATGCTGGTGTGTCCAGCGGGGATTTCCGCCAGCACGGTTTCGCTTGCGCCGGTGCGCGACGACCAGTCGCGCGGTTTGCCGCTGTCGATCGATTCGGTGGACCACCAGAGCGAGAGCGGTGTGCGCAGCGCCGGCATCCGGAAGGTCTCCACAATACGGCCGTGCTCGAGAATCACGTCGCAGGCATCTTCGAATAACGTACGCTCGGCGGCGTTCACATCGCGCGCGGCATGCTGTGCAATCCAGATCCGTAACGCTCGGACTTCGGCCTGCACGTTGTCGTCGAGATCGCGATCGGGCAGTGCGTCGATGATCCCGGCGAGCGCGACCTGTTCACCGCAACGCTCCAGTTGCTCGACCATCGACATCACCACCCGTCCACCGAACGACCAGCCGAGCAACCGGTAGGGCCCATGTGGTTGCACCGCACGGATACGTGCAACGTAGTCGGCTGCCATGTCGTCGAAGTTTTCCGCATACCAGGTGCTGTCGCAGAGCAACGGTGCCTGCAAACCGAACAGTGTCGCCTTGCCGTTCAGCGCTTTCGCGAGCGACCGGTATTCGGCCACCAGGCCGTGGCCCGCATGGATACAGAACACCGCATGCGGGGCGCTCAGATCGTTGAGCGGGACAATGCCCGCAGGAAGCGGCCCAAACCGCGCAGCATGTTCTTCCGCCGCAGCAGCAGCGGAAGGCGGCGATGCGAGCCGTGAGCGCGCGAGAGCGCCGAGTGCGACCTCGAGACGAACGCGCTGCATCCACAGCGCGAAGACCGCGCGATCTTTTTCGACTGCCTCGGGGGAGTCCTGCAGGAGCGATGGGGCGAGTTCGTGAGCCGCTGATTCACCCACGTCGGGGCGCGCCGTTACATTGTGCGAGTGAGCAGGCGCGGCATCGGCGTCGGCATCGATCAAACCGAGCAGCACGTCCTCGAAGCGGCGCGTGAGCCGCGTTACGCTCGCCTCGCTCAGCACGCCGGGGCTGTACCGCCAATGCACGCTCAGGCGGTCAGCGGAGATCAGCGCGCCGATATCGAGTGCGTGATCCATCGTGTCGCTATCGTCCGCTTGCGCGCCGGAGCGCTCGCTGGCAAAGCCGAAGCGGCCATCTGAAGGCAGTGCCTGATCGAATCGTCCGAGATAGTTGAAGCGCAATGATGCAACCGGCAGTGCTGCAATCGCCGCGCGGCTTGCGTCCTCGCCGAAGTACTTCAGTGCGCCCCACGAAAAGCCTTTGTCGGGCACCGCGCGCAGGATGTCGCGTACCGTGCCAAGTGTGTGCGCCGGGTCGGCATGGTGCGGCAACGCAAGCGGATATTGCGTCGTGAACCAGCCGACTGTGCGGCTCAGATCCACGTCCTCGATCAGATCTTCCCGGCCGTGGCCTTCGAGATCGATCAGCAGGCGCGCTGCGCCGGCCCATGGCCCGAGCGTCTGGGCGAGCGCTGCCAGCAGGATTTCCTCGGTGCGCACGCCGTCCGCGCGTGAGCCGCGCAGCAGCAGCCGCTGGGTCGCGTCCACCGTCAACTTCACTGTCACCACGCGGCTTGCCGACAGACGCCGGTCGCCTTCACCTTCGAGCGGCAGCGCGGCGGTCGCGCCATGCAGCATGCGCTGCCACCACGCCAGTTGCCACAAACGTTCGGCCTGCTGCGCGTAGCTGGACTGACGCGAGGCCCAGACGCTCCACGGCGTCGTGATAGCCGGCAAGGCGGCATCCGGGCGTTCATACAGCGCCTGCAACTCTTCGAGCAGAACGCGCCATGACACGCCGTCGACAACCAGGTGATGAATCACGATCAGAAGACGCCGCTCTGCGCCCGCTTCAAAATACGCCGCGCGCAGCAACGGCCCGTGTTGCAGATCGAGGCTGCGATGCAGCGCCGCACCGGCTGTGGCGAGGTCGGCTTCCCATGTCTGCGGCGCGAGCAGTATGTGGTGCAACAAGGCTGCCGTTTCAATAGAGGCGACGCGTTGCCGCCAGCGCGGTGCGCTGCCGTCCGGCACGCTGACGTCGCGTTCGAACCGCAGGCGCAGCGCGTCGTGCCGCGCGACCCATTGCTGCAGCGCGCCTTCCAGCGCGGCGGGATCGAGCGCGTCGCGTACTTCCAGCAGGACCGCCTGATTCCAGTGCGCGAGCCCGTGCGGATGCTTGTCGAAGAACGCGGCCTGGATGGGCGTCAGTGGCTGCGAGTCGCGCAGTTCGGCGGCGCTTGCGGACTGCGCGTCTGCATCGACATCGCGCGCCACCTGGGCCATTTGCGCGATGCTCGGATGTTCGAACACCTGCTTCGGCGTCAGCACGAGACCCGCGGCGCGCGCACGGGCCAATAGTTGCAGACTCAGAATCGAGTCGCCACCAGCCGCAAAGAAATTGACGGTCACGCCGCCGACTTCGCATCCCAGCACCTGTTCCCATATCTCCAGCAACACCTGTTCGCGCCGGTTGCGTGGCGCCACGCGCTCCGCCGCCGGCGCCGTGACCGGTGCGGGCGCCGGCAATGCGCGGCGATCGAGCTTACCGTTCGCCATTGTCGGCAGACGCTCGAGCGTGATGAAGGTGGCCGGCATCATGAATACCGGTAGCCGCTGCGCGAGCGCCTCCTGCAGCGCGCCGGTTTGCGCGTTGCCGACGACGTAGGCGACCAGTTGCTGCTGTTCGCCGTTCGCGTGCAGGACGACGGCCGCTTCGGCCACCTCCGGGCAATCACGCAACGCCGCTTCGATCTCGCCGGGTTCAATGCGCTGGCCGCGCAGCTTGACCTGCTGATCGAGCCGGCCGAGAAACTGGATCGCGCCGTCCTCGCGTACACGGCACAGGTCGCCGCTGCGATAGAGGCGTGCGCCGGGCGGCCCGTCCGGATCCGGCACGAAGCGTTCAGCGGTCAGCGCCGCGCGGCCGAGGTAGCCGCGCGCTACGCATGCGCCGGTGATGCACAGCTCGCCTGCGCCGCCGTGCGGCATCCGGTTGCCGTCGGGATCGAATACGACGGCGCCGCGTCCCGGATAAGGGCGGCCGATCGGTACGACCGCCTGCGCGGCATCCGCGCCGCACGTGACGTGATGCAACGCGGCGATCGCGGTCTCGGTCGGTCCGTACAGATTGTCGAGTGCGATGTGCCGTAGCGGCCCGCGTTGCCAGCGCTCGAGCGCGTCGCCAGGCAAGGCCTCGCCGCCCACCGTGACCTGGCGCAGCTCGCGCAGCGCTTCGGCAGACGGCGCGCTGCGCTGCCACTGCTGCCAGAGCGCCGTGGGAATGCGCGCGAAAGTGACTTTGCCGTCGACGAGCGCCGCGTTCAGCGTGTCGAGCGTCCACGCCTGCGGCCCACGCATGCGCACGGCGCCGCCGGCGAGGAGCGCCGGCAGGAGCTCGTGCAACGCGACATCGAAATTGATCGTCGACGATTGCAGCATCACGTCGTCGGCGCCAATGCGGTAAGCGTCGCAGAAGTCACGCAGATGCAGGCTCAGCGCCTCGTGATCCAGGGCGACGCCTTTCGGACGGCCGGTCGAGCCTGAGGTATAGAGCACGTAGGCGAGTTGGCGGGGATGCACGGGCTCGTCCCAACCAGCGGCGTCTTCATTGGCGACGTCGTCGATATCGATCTGCGGGCGGGCGGCGAACAGTTCGCCGAATCGAACCCCAGGTTGGCCGCCGGGTTGCTCACCAGACGGATCACTGCGGGCGCGATCCACGATGACGGCGACCACGCCCGCATCGTCGAGCATGTCACGCAGACGCTCACTGGGGTAATCAGGGTCGAGCGGCACGTACGCGCCGCCCGCTTTCCACACCGCCAGCAACGCGGCCGGCAGTCCAGCCGACCGTGTCATGCAGACGCCCACGCGCGCATCGCGTCCGACGCCCACGCTTTTGAGGCGGCGCGCGATCCGGTTGCTCCACTGATCGAGCTCACCGTAGCTCAGCATCGCGTCGCCGCAGTAAACCGCGGGCGCGTCGGGTTGCGACGCCGCGCGAGCAACGATGCGCGGCACCACGGGCAGAAACGGATAGCGCAGTTCGGCCTGCGAAACGAGCGCCGCGCCGGACAACGCGATGTCGCCAGGCTTGAGCGCCGGGTCGCCGACGAGTTGTTCGAGCACCGCGCGATAGTCGCGCGCGAAGCGTTCGATGGTGGCGGCGTCGAACATGTCGCGCGCGTAGCCGAAAATCGCCCGCAGGCTGTCCGGCGCTTCTATCACGTTGAGCGTGAGGTCAAAGCGAGCCGTGCCAGCGTCGCTGTCCACCGGCGTGGCACAGAGGCCCGGCAATTCGATGCGCGCGGCCGGGTCCGCGTAGTCGAGGTTGAACATCACCTGAAACAGCGGTGCGTGAGACAGATCACGGTCGGTCTGCAACCGGTCGAGCAGATGCGCGAACGGCAGGTCCTCGTGCGCCTGGGCCTCGAGCACGGTATCGCGCAGTGTGCGCAATTGCTGCTGCGCCGGCAGCGATGCCGATATCCGGCTGCGGATCACCAGCGTGTTGACGAAAAATCCCATCACCGCGTGCGTCTCAGCGCGTTGACGTCCCGCCACCGGCACGCCGACCCAGATATCGGCTTCGCCGCTATAGCGATGCAGCAGCAGGTTGAAGGCGTGCAGCAGCGTCATGAACAGCGTCGCGTCGTTGCGGCGCGAGAGATTTTTCAGCTGGGTCGCGAGCACTGCGTCGAGATCCAGCGCGTGACGCGCGCCACTGCCGTCGCGCAGCGCCGGTCTGGGCCGATCCGCAGGCAGCGACAACACGGGCGCGGTGCCCGCCAGTTGAGTGGTCCAGTACGACATCTGCCGCGCCAGTGTGTCGCTGTCGATCCACTCGCGTTGCCATAGCGCGACGTCGCTGTACTGAAGCGCGGGTCCTGCGGACGATAGGGCGTGGCCGCGCTGCGCCTCGCCGTAAAGCGAGACGAAGTCGCGAATCAGGATACCCATCGACCACGCGTCCGAGACGATGTGATGGATCGCGATCTGCACCACATGCGACTCGTCGCTTATCCGCAGCACCTCGAAACGCAGCAGCGGGTCACGTTCGAGGTCGAAGGGCAGCGCGGCGTTGTGCAATAGTCGGGCGCGTAAGCGCGCCTCGCGGTCTTCAGCGCTGGTGTGGCCCGCCGTCGCGCGCAGATCCTGATAGACCGCGCGTATGCCCGTGTCCGCTGCGCGGGCAAACTGGAATGGCACGCCGCCGTCTTCTCCGAAACCTGCTCTCAATACTTCATGACGCTCGACGAGCGCCGCGAGCGCTGCATCGAGCGCGGCCGTATCGAGCGGCCCATCGAGGCGCAGCGCGCGCGAGATGGTGTACGCGTTGCTGGCGGGGTCGAGCCGCCACAGGAACCACAAGCGTTCCTGGGCGTGCGACAGCGGCGCACGTGCCGGCCGGATCGCGAGCGGCACGATCGGCAGGATCGACCCGTCGATGCCGTGCTCGCGCAGCCGCGCCTTGAAGCGGGCCCGCTTGTCGGCGGGCAAGGCGGCATAACGCTGCGCGATTTCGAGGTTTTCTTGACTTGCGTCGGTGGGCATAGGGTGTCTCAAGTTCTCAATCCAGTTCGGCCAGCAACTGTTTCATCGTGTCGCGTTGGGCGGCTTGCGCCACCCGGGTTTGCGCCTGCGCATCGGATGCCTCGCGCAGCGACTCTGCAAGCCGCGCGACGGTGGCTTGCGCGAGCACGGCGGCGAGCGGCACGGTTTGCTGCAAGGCGCGCGTGAGCCGCGCGGCGATCTGCACAGCGAGCAGGGAATGGCCGCCGAGGGCATAGAAGTTGTCGTGCACGAACACCGTCGGCACGCCGAGCACGTCCTGCCAGACCTCGGCGATCGTCTGCTCGACCGGATTGCGCGGCGCGACCGCGGGCGCGTCTGCCGGCGGCGCGGGCGGTGGCAACGCGCGGAGGTCGAGCTTGCCGTTGGGCAGCATCGGCAGGCGCTCGAGCATGACGAAGGCGCCAGGTATCCACGTTTCGGGCAAGCGCGCGCTTAGCGCGTGGATGAGCGACTCGGTCTCGACCATGCCGACCACATAGGCGATCAGGCGCTGATGCTCGCCTTCGCCGTGCAGCGCGACGAGTGCCTGCGTGACCCCCGCGCAACTGCGCAGCGCCGCTTCGATCTCACCCGGCTCGATACGCTGGCCGCGCAGCTTGATCTGCTGGTCGATCCGGCCGAGAAACTGCACCGTCCCGTCCGCGCCGAAGCGGCACAGGTCGCCGGTTCGGTACAGACGTGCGCCGGGCAAGCCGTCTGGATCGGGAACGAACTGCATGGCCGTCAGACCCGGCCGTCCCAGATAACCGCGCGCGAGACAGTCGCCGCTGATGCACAGTTCGCCGATGCCGCCGTGCGGAACCCGCACGCCGTCGTCGTCGAGCAGCGCGACGCCGCGGCCAGGATAGGGACGCCCAATCGGCACGATCACGTGCGCTTCGTCGGCGGCGCCGGTGCGGTGATAGAGCGCCGCGACCGCGGTCTCCGTCGGACCATACAGGTTGTCGACGTGGATCGCCGCGAGCGGACCGGCGCGCCAGCGGGCGAGCGTATCGCCGGCCAGCGCTTCGCCGCCGACGGTGATCTGCCGCAAGGATTGCAACGCCGCCGCGGGCGGCGCGGCGCGCTGCCATTGCTGCCACAACGAGGTTGGAATGCGCGCGAACGTGACGTCGGCGTCGACGAGCGTCGCGTTCAGCGTATCGATGTCCCACGCATCGGGGCCGCGCATTTCGACGCGGCCGCCTTGCAGCAGCGCGGGCAGCAACTCGTGCAAGGCGACGTCGAAATTGATCGTCGACGATTGCAGCACGACGTCGCCGGCGCCGATCCCATAGACAGACTGGAAGTCCGCCAGATGCAGGCTCAACGCACGATGACTGAGCGCGACACCCTTGGGCTTGCCGGTCGAGCCGGAGGTGTAGATCACATAGGCGAGTTGTTCCGGCTCGATCGGTTGATGCCAGCCTTCCGGCGCTGCGTCTTCTACGCTCATGACGCCGTGGTTCGCTTCGGCCGCATCGGCGGTATCGATGCGGATCACCTCGCGTCCCGCGAACAGCGCGCCCAGTTGCGCGACGCACGCGGCATCGGCGACTACGTGGCGCACGTCGGCATCGTCGAGCATGCCGGCCAGACGCTCGCGCGGATAGGTCGGATCGAGCGGCACGTAGGCACCACCGGCCTTCCAGATGCCGAACAGCGCCACCGGCAGACCGACGCCGCGCGTCACGCATACGCCGACGCGCTGATCGCTGCGCAGGCCCGCGCGCTTGAGCCGCGCGCCGATGCGGTTGCTCCAGTCGTCGAGTTGGCGGTAGCTCAAGGTCGCGCCGCGGCAGGCGAGCGCGATGGCGTCCGGCTGGCGGGCGGCGCGCGCGCTGAAGCGCGGCATCACAGGTTCGAAGTCATAGCGGCGTTGCGGCTGCGAATCGAGCGTCTCGCCGGACAACGCGATGTCGCCGAGCCGCGCAATGCGACGCACGTGCGCCGGGTCGCGATCCATCACGGCGGCGGCCAGTTGCGTCAGGATCCGCTCGTAGTCCGCGGCGAGCCCCTCGATCGTCGTACGCTCGAAACGCTCGCCGTCCCACGCCCATTGCAGGTCGATCCGTTCGCGTGGCAGCACGGCGAGCGTCAGCGGGTAATGGGTGCGATCGGCGCTCTGCTGCGCGCGAACCGTCAGGCCGTCGCCGTGCGCGTCGAGCGCTCGATCGAGCGGATAGTTTTCGAACACGAACAGCGTGTCGAACAGGTTGTCGCCACTGCGGCCGGTCCATTGCTGGATGCGCGTGATCGGCGTGTGTTCGTGCTCGCGCAACGCGTGGTTCAGCGTGTGCAGCTCGCGCAGCCAGTCGGTGGTTGGCGCACTGGCGGGCGCGTCGACCCACAGCGGCACGCTGTTGATGAACAGGCCCATCATCCGTTCGACACCGGGCAAGTCCGCCGGGCGGCCGGACACGGTCACGCCGAAGGCGGCGCGATGACGGCCGCCGTAGCGTGCGAGCAGGATCGCCCACGCGCCTTGCATCAACGTGTTCAAGGTCACCTGGGCGCGCTGCGCGGCTTGCAGCAGGCGGGCGTGCAGACCGCCGGCGAGCCGCGTCGACCAGTCATGCGAGCCAGGTTCGCGTTGCTGCGGACGCCCGAGGCTAGGTGCAAGCAACGCCGCTTCGTCGGCGTGACTTGCGAGGGTGCGCCACCAGTCGGCATGATCGCGGGTGGCGGTGTCGTGTGCGAGCCAGCGGACGTAGTCGCGATAGGGTGCAATAGATGCCGTCGGCGCACTGGAAGCGCGGGTCGCGAGCTGCGCTGCGTGTGTGCCGCTGCGCGTGCGGGCCCGATACGCTTGCGACAGCGCGTTGAGCAATTGCGCGCTGCTCCAGCCGTCGAGCAACGCATGGTGGCTGGTCCACACCAGATCGTGTGCACCGTCAGGCCGCGCGAACAGCGCGACACGCATCAGCGGCGCGCGGCCCGGATCGAAGTCGCTGCGCAGATCGGCGCCGAGCCATTGCGCGAGGCGGGCATCGTAATCGGTGGCGTGGGCACGCCAGTCATGCGTCGCGAATGGCACGACGGCATGTCGATGCACCACCTGAAGGGGACCGCTTTCCTGGCCGAGTTCGAAATGCGTGCGCAGCACCGGATGCTGGTCGAGCATGTCCTGCCAGGCAGCGAGTAACGCGCGTGGGTCGAGCGCGCCGTCGAGCGTCAGGCGCAACTGGTTCAGGTACATGCCCGCGCCGGCCGTGAGCAGGCTATGAAACAGCAGACCTTGCTGCAGCGGTGTCGCTGGATAGATGTCTTCGATGTTGCCGAGCGGCAGCCGCATGGCTTCCAGCGTGGCTTGGCCGATACGCGCGAGCGGGAAGTCGGCGGCGGTGGCACCCGGCGGCGCATCGACACAATGCGCGATCAGTTCGCGCAGCGCCTGCGCGGTTTGCGCGGCGAGTCGTTCGACCGCGTCCGCGTCCAGTACGTCGGGACTGAAGCGCCAGTGAAGATCGAGCACGCCGTCCACCACCAGCGCGGTGATGTCGAGCAGGTGGTCCATGGTGTCGGCGCCCGCAAGCGGCGCGCCGGCGAAGTCGTGAGAAAAGTGCAGGCGCGGGGCGCCATCCGGTGAATTCACCGTGTGACTGCCGGCGAGCGCCTGATCGAACTGGCCGAGATAGTTGAAGCGGACCTGGGCGCGAGGCCAGAGCGCGAGTGCTGCCTGACGTCCGGCGTCGGTTATTCCGTCGAGCGAGGCGCTTCTGCCGGCCTCGCGCAAATGACCGAAATTAAGCCCTTGTTCCGGCACGGCACGTAGCGCCTCTTTGACCGCGATCAGTGTCGCCGCCGGCGTCTGCGCGCGCGGCAAGGCGAACGGGTATTGAACCGTGAACCAGCCTACTGTTCGGTCGAGATCGACGGTATCGAGCGAGGTGCTGCGGCCGTGTGCTTCAAGATCGATCAACACCGGCGCGTCATGACTCGACGACGCGCCGAGCGTTTGCGCAAGCGCCGCAAGCAGCAGGTCGTCGGGACGGGTGCGATAGGCATGCGATGTGTGTTGCAACAGACGGCGCGTGCTGGTTGCGTCGAGTTCGATGCTGACCGTGCGGCTCGCGGCGAGACTGCGATCGACCATGCCTCGCGCGGGCTCGCGGACGAGGTGGTCCGGCAACGCACGTTGCTCAGCCGTGAGCGTGTGCGCCCAATAGTCGAGTTCCGCGGCAGCCGGTGCGGCACTGTTCGCCTGGGCGTTGACCCAAGCGCTCCAGGGCGTTGTGAGGGTGGGCAAAGGTTGGTCGGCGTAGAGCGCGCGCAGGTCGTCGAGCAGAACGCGCCACGACACGCCGTCGACCGCGAGATGATGAATCGCGATCAGCAGGCGGCGGCGTGAGCCCGCTTCGAAATAGCCGGCGCGCAACAGCGGACCGTGCTCGATGTCGAGACTTTGCTGGATCGTCGCGCCTTGCTTCGCCAACGCGTTGTCCCAGTCGGCGGAATCGAGTTCGACGTGGCGCAGCAGCGCAGCGTCCTCGCGAGCGACCACACGCTGCTGCCAGCGCGGGGCGTCACTGTTACCGTTGCCATTGCCGTCGCGCGTGAAGCGCAGTCGGAGCGCATCGTGACGCTGGACCAGCGCGGTCAGCGCGTCGCTGAGGCGGTCGGGATCGAGCGCGTCCGCGGTGTCGAGCAGCACGGACTGATTCCAGTGCGACTCGCCATCCGGACGTTTCGTGAAGAACGCTGCCTGGATCGGCGTCAACGGCAACGCATCGTGGTGCTCGGCGGCCCGGCTTGTCGCATCGGCGCAAACAGTCATAAGCTGGGCCTGTTGCGCGATAGTCGGATGCTCGAAGATCTGTTTGGGCGTGAGATGCCAGCCGGCGTTGCGCACGCGCGAAATCAGCTGCAGGCTCAGGATCGAATCGCCGCCGGCCGCAAAGAAGTTGATGGTGACGCTGGCGACGGGATGGCCGAGCACGGTCTGCCAGATATCGAGCAGGGCGGCTTCACGGGGCGAGCGCGGCGTGACCACGGGCGTGTCGTCGTCCTGCCATGCGGGTTCAGGCAATGCGCGACGGTCGAGCTTGCCGCTGGGCGTGAGCGGCAGCGCATCGAGCGTGACGATGGCCGAGGGCAGCATGTGCGCTGGCAGTGAACGGGCGAGCCGGGTTCCCAGCACACGGGTGTCCGCTGTGCCGGTGATGTAGCCGATCAGGCGCTGCTGCGCGCCTTCGCCCCTGATCGCCACGGCGGCGTTCTTCACGCCGTCGCAGGCACAGAGCGCGGCTTCGATCTCGCCGGGCTCGATCCGGTAGCCGCGCAGCTTGACCTGCTGGTCGAGACGGCCAAGCGGTTCGGGCCGGCCATCGTCGCGCAGCCGGCAGAGGTCGCCGGTGCGGTAGAGGCGGGTACCGGGCGCGCCGTCGGGATCGGGCACGAAGCGCTCGGCGGTGAGAGCCGGGCGGCGCAGATAGCCGCGCGCGAGATTGCGGCCGCCGATGCACAGTTCGCCGAGTCCGCCGTCGGGCACGGCGAGGCCGTGCGAGTCGATCACGCGCAGCACGGTGTCGGGCAAGGGATCGCCGTGAGTGATGGGCTGAGCGGTGAAGACCTGGGCGCCGGCGGAATAGATGGTGGTCTCGGTCGGGCCGTACAGATTCCACAAGGCCACGCCGCGGGCGATCAGCGCGGCGGCGAGATCGGGGTGCAGCGGTTCGCCGCCGCTCAGGCCGAGCAGCGGGCGGTGCGGCACGGACAGATCGGCGCGCCAGCCGGCTTCGAGCAGCATGCGCCAGCCGCTGGGGGTAGCCTGGAAGACGGTGGCGCGGCTCGCTTCGAGGCGAGCGGCGAGCGCGATGCCGTCCCGGGCGGTCTGCGAGGAGACGAGCTCGAGCGGCACGCCGCGCACGAGCGGCAGACAGAATTCGAGCAGGGAGATGTCGAACACGGGTGCCGATTCGCTGAGCCAGAGATCGTCATCGCGCAGGCCGGGGCGCAGATCGACACTGGCGAGGAGGCGGTCGAGCGCGCCGTGGGTGACGCCGACGCCTTTGGGCCTGCCGGTGGAGCCTGAGGTGTAGATGACGTAGGCGAGCTGGTCGGGGTGGAGGGCGGGTAGTGTGTGGGTGCGGTGACCGGAGTGGGAAGCGTGCCGCACGGCGGCGAGCTCGACCACCTGACGCCCGGCAAACAGCGCGGGGCTGTGCTGATCGGTAACCGTAGCGGCATCGGCGAGCACATGCAGCACCTGCGCATCCTCGAGCATCGCGGCGATGCGCTCGGGCGGATAGGACGGATCGACGGGCAGATAGGCCGCGCCGGCCTGCCACACGCCGAGCATGGCGGCGAGCAGCGCAGGGCCACGGGCGACGCAGACGGCGACGCAGGTGTCGCGCTGCACGCCGTCGCGCAGCAGCCGCTGGGCGATGGCCGAAGCCCGGTCAAGCAGCTCACGATACGTGAGGCTTTCCTGCTCACCGGTAAGGGCAACGGCATCAGGTCGCCGCGCACCGGTCTGCGCAATACGCTGGCTCACTGGCACAAACGTATAACGCGCAAGCGGCACCGCCTCGCGCTTCGGCGAACTCACTGTCAGCGAGCGCAATTCGACCTCAGGTCGAGCAATCACCTGATCGACCAGTTCGACGAAGTGATCCGCCATCCGCTCGATCGTCGACGCCGCGAAAATATCATCGGCGAAATCGAAGTGCAGGCGCGCGTAATCCGCTGCGCCGGTGACGTCCAGTTTCAGATCGAACTGCACCGCATCCGCTTGCGCATCGCGCGGCTCGATCCGCAGTCCGGGCAACGCTTGCGTCGGCGCTGCCGCCTGCTGATAGTTGAACATCACCTGAAACAGCGGCGTCGTGTTGCGTTCGCGGTTCGGTTGCAACGCTTCGACGAGCCGCGCGAACGGCAGGTCCGCGTGAGCGTGCGCGTCGAGCGAGCGCTGCCGGACGTGCGCGATCAGTGCTGCGAACGTGTCCGCGCGGCTGATGTCCGCCGTCATCACCAACGTGTTCACGAAGCAACCGATCATCCGTCCAGTCTCGACTTGCGTGCGGCCCGTAACGGGCACGCCGACGCGGATCTCGTTCTGTCCGCTATAGCGTTGCAGCAGGACGTCGAGTGCCGCGAGCATCACGATAAAGAGGCTAGCCTGATGCGCTTCGGCGAGATGACGCAGCGCCTGCATCCGCGCGGTGTCGAGTGTGCGGACGGTGCGGCCGAGTCCACGCCGCCGCTGTGCCGCGCGCGGCTGTTTGAGCGGCAGTTCGAGGACGGGATCGGTTTCGCCAAGCAAGTCGCGCCAATAGCCGAGTTGGCGCGCGAGTGCCGTGTCGTCGGCGTGCAGTCGCTGCCAGCGCGCGTAATCGCCGTATTGCACGCCCAGTTCGGGCAGCGCGGTGAAATCCGCGTGGTCCAGCGCTGCGCGATACAGCGCGATCAACTCGTCGATCAGCAGATCGACCGACTCGCCGTCAGCGATGATGTGATGCAGGGCGAGATGCAGCACATGGTGTTCGGCGTCGACGTGAATCAGCGTGACGCGCAACAGCGGATCGACAGTCAGATCGAACGGTGCACGCGCGGCATCGCTCAATCGTGACGCGACGCCGGACTCACGTGCGTCCGGCGCGCTCGTACGCAGATCGTGCGCCGTCCATGTGTAGCGCGGCGCGGCATGAACCTCCTGATAGCCGACACCATCCTCTTCGCCAAACGACGTGCGTAACGCCTCGTGCCGCAGCGATAGCGCGTCGAAGGCGCCGCGCAACGCGACGGCGTCGAGCGCCCCATGCAGATTCACCGCGCACGTGATGTTGTAGGCGGTGTCCTGCGGATCGAATTGCCAGAGGAACCAGAGCCGTTCCTGTGCATGCGACAGCGGCACGCAGGTTTGCGCAGCCGGACGCCGCACGAGCGCTTGCCGCTGCGATTGACCATCAGGATGCCTGCTGGCAAGCGCCGTTTCCAGTTGCGCGGCGAGCGCGCCGAGCCGCGGATGATCGAAGAAGATGCGCAAGGGCAGTTGCACGGCGAAGGCCTGTTCGATTCGCGCCGCAAGCTTGACTGCCAGCAATGAATGGCCACCGCGAGCAAAGAAATCATCATCGGCATCGACATGGGAGACACCGAGCACCTCGCGCCAAAGATCGGCGAGGCGCAGACCGACCGGCGACAGCGGCGGTACTGGCGCATCGGTATTTGCACCGGCACTCACGTGTTCGGCGCCGAATGCCGCATCGTCCGGAGCGGGCAGCGCGTGGCGATCGAGTTTGCCGTTGATGGTGAGCGGCAGCGCGTCGAGCACGACATAGGCCGACGGCACCAGATGCGCCGGTAGATACGCTGCGGCATGCGCGCGCGCGGCCTGACGCAGCGTGACCGCGTTGCGGCGTGCGACCAGGTAGGCGATCAATTGCACACCCCGTTGCGGATGCTCACGTGCGATCACTTCAGCCGAAGCGATATCCGGATGGCTCAGCAACGCCGCGCGCACTTCGCCGGGTTCGATACGAAAACCGCGCAGCTTCACCTGTGCATCGTTGCGGCCGAGATAGGCGAGCTCGCCATCCGGCAGCCGCCGCGCGACATCGCCGGAGCGATACAAACGCGCGCCGGGAAGACCGAACGGATCGGGAACGAAACGCTCGGCGCTCAGTGCCGGACGATTCGCATAGCCACGCGCGAGACCGGCGCCCCCGATATACAGTTCGCCCTTCGCGCCTGGCGGAACCGGATTCAGATCGGCATCGAGCAGATGCAATTGCAGATCGTCGAGTGCGCTGCCGATAGGGCTCAAAAGCGCCTGTGTCGTGCCGTGAATATCGTTGTCGCGCAACACGCGATGGGTGACGTGCACGGTCGTTTCGGTAATCCCGTACATGTTGACGAGCGCCGGCACATGCGCGCCGCGCGCGCGATGCCATGCGGCTAGCGCCGCGGGTTCGAGCCGTTCGCCGCCGAACACGATTACGCGCACGTTGGCGAAAGGTTCGGACGCCGCGAGATCGGCCTGCATTAATGCATCGAACGCGGACGGCGTCTGGTTCAACACCGTCACGCGCTGCTCACACAGCAGGCGCTGCAGCGCAGCCGGTTCGCGCGTTGTCCAGTACGGGACAACGACGAGCCGGCCGCCATGCGCCAGCGCGCCGAACAGCTCCCACACCGAGAAGTCGAAGGCGTGCGAATGGAATAGCGTCCAGACGTCGTCGGGACCGAAATCGAACAGCGCAGCCGTGCTGTCGAACAGGCGCGCCAGGTTCGCGTGCGTGACGCCGACGCCTTTCGGCCGCCCGGTCGATCCGGACGTGTAGATCACGTAGGCGAGTTGTTCGGGGTGCGGCGTCGTTTGCTGCGGGAAAGCTTCCGCGTCAGCGGTTTCGATATCCTGCAACGCCGCTGCGTCGACGATCGCCACGCCGTGTTCCGTAGCCCACGCGCCGAGTGACGCGATACCTTCGGCATCAGCGACGATGCAGCGTATGTTCGCATCGAGCAGCGTGTCGTGCAGGCGCTCAGGCGGATAGCGCGGATCGAGCGGCACATAGGCTGCACCCGCTTTGAGAATGCCGAGCGCGCCTGCGACGAGCGCAAGCGAGCGGCCCGTGCAGAGGCCGATGCGGACATCGGGCGCCGGCGTCACGCCGGTTTGTTCGGCGAGGCATCGGCCGATCCGGTTCGACCAGCGATCGAGTTCGCGGTAAGTCAAGGCGCCGGTCTCGCCGGTCACAGCCTCTGCATTGGGCCGCGAGCACACGTGGTCGGCGATTCGCTGCAACACGCCGCGTGGGGCATGAGCTTGCTGCGTGACTTCAATGGCGGAGATAGGTAGCGACGCCTGCGCACTGTCGCTCAGGCGCAGGTCGGCGATGCAAAGATTCGCGTTGCGCGCCAGTTGCCAGAGCAGTTCGGCATAGTGATCGGCGAGGCGTTCGATCGTCGCGGCATCGAAGCGGTCGGACGCATAGACGATGTTCAGCCGCGCGCCGTGATCGTGTTCGACGACGTTGAACGACAGGTCGAATTGCGCGGCGCCGGTTTCGATTTCGCGCGTTGTGACGCTCAAACCCGGCAGCGACAACAACGCCGCGCGATCGCTGCGCTGCATGCTGAACATCGCGTGAAAGAGCGGCGTGTCGTCGGTGCGCGAAGTCTGCAGCGACCGGACCAGACGCGCGAATGGCAGCGCACGATGCGCTTGCGCGTCGAGCAATGTCTGGCGTGTCTGCGCGAGCAGCGTGCCGAAGGGCAGATTGCCCGCCACCTGCTGACGCACTACCAGCGTGTTGACGAAAAAGCCGATCAGATTTTCGGTTTCGACACTGTCGCGTCCGCTCGACGGTACGCCGATGCGCAGATCGCTCTCGCTGCTGTAGCGGTATAACAGCGTGCCGAAGGCGGCGAGCAGCGCCATGAAAAGTGTCGCGCCTTGCGCGGCGGCCTGGGTTTGCAGGCCCGCCAGCAGCGCCGCGTCGATCTCGCGCCGCACGCGGCCGCCCGCCGCGCTCGGCTGATGCGCGCGCGGACGGTCGAACGGTAACGGGGACGGTGGCGTGTGCGTGCCGAGTTGCGCGCGCCAGTAGTCGATGTGCGTTTGCAGCGCGGCGTCGTCGAGCCATTCGCGTTGCCATGCGGCGCAGTCGCGAAATTGCAGCGTGGGCGCGGTGGTGGGCGCTGGCGCTTTGCTCGATGCCTGCCGATAGGCTTGCGCCAATGCCCGGATCAGAACGCTCATCGAATGTCCGTCGGTGACGATGTGATGCAGGGTCAGCAGGAGGACATAACGCGAGGCGCCAATACGGAACAGATCGGCGCGCACTGGCGGACCGGCTTCAAGGTCGAACGGCTCGACGGCTGCGCGACGCAGCGCGGCATCGAGTGTTGCATCGAGCGCGGTGCCGTCGGCGCCGCGCAGATCGTGCAGGCGACAAGCGGGCCGCGGCGTGCCTTCCGTTGTCTGTCGCAACTCGCCATCCGCGCGCTGGAAGAAGCGTGTGCACAGACTCTGATGCTGCTGCGCGACGCTGCCTAGCGCGTGATCGAGCGCTGCGGCGTCGAGTTCGCCGTCGAGCTCGATCGCGCCCGGCATGTGATAGGCCGGGTTGTCCGGTTGCAGTTTCCACAGGAACCACAGGTGCTCCTGTTCGAACGACAGCGGCGCGTCGCCGCCGTGCGCAGCACTTCGGGCGATGGGCACGATCGGCAGCGTCGCCGGATCGATGTGCTGTGCGGCCACACGTTGCCGGAAAGCGGCGCGACTCTCGGGCGGCAGTGCGGCGTAGCGGAGCGAGATGACCTGCATTTGCGGAGTCGGTTGGGTCATAAAGTCAGAATCAGTGTCGGGTCGGTGAGCCATGGCGTTACTCGGTTACTCGAGGTCTGCCAGCAGTTGGCTTAGGGTGGCGGCGCCGCTTTGCGCCGCGTCGGCTTGCGCGTCATCGGCGTCGAGGTAGTCGGCGAGCCCGCGAATCGTCGGGTGACGGAATAGCATGGCGAGCGGCACATTGCGCGCGACCATCTGGTTGATGCGCGCGGCGACCCGCACGCCGCTGATCGAATCGCCGCCGGCTTCAAAGAAGTTGACGGTGACGCTGGCGACGGGATGGCCGAGCACGGTCTGCCAGATATCGAGCAGGGCGGCTTCACGGGGCGAGCGCGGCGTGACCACGGGCGTGTCGTCGTCCTGCCATGCGGGTTCAGGCAATGCGCGACGGTCGAGCTTGCCGCTGGGCGTGAGCGGCAGCGCATCGAGCGTGACGATGGCCGAGGGCAGCATGTGCGCTGGCAGTGAACGGGCGAGCCGGGTTCCCAGCACACGGGTGTCCGCTGTGCCGGTGATGTAGCCGATCAGGCGCTGCTGCGCGCCTTCGCCCCTGATCGCCACGGCGGCGTTCTTCACGCCGTCGCAGGCACAGAGCGCGGCTTCGATCTCGCCGGGCTCGATCCGGTAGCCGCGCAGCTTGACCTGCTGGTCGAGACGGCCAAGCGGTTCGGGCCGGCCATCGTCGCGCAGCCGGCAGAGGTCGCCGGTGCGGTAGAGGCGGGTACCGGGCGCGCCGTCGGGATCGGGCACGAAGCGCTCGGCGGTGAGAGCCGGGCGGCGCAGATAGCCGCGCGCGAGATTGCGGCCGCCGATGCACAGTTCGCCGAGTCCGCCGTCGGGCACGGCGAGGCCGTGCGAGTCGATCACGCGCAGCACGGTGTCGGGCAAGGGATCGCCGTGAGTGATGGGCTGAGCGGTGAAGACCTGGGCGCCGGCGGAATAGATGGTGGTCTCGGTCGGGCCGTACAGATTCCACAAGGCCACGCCGCGGGCGATCAGCGCGGCGGCGAGATCGGGGTGCAGCGGTTCGCCGCCGCTCAGGCCGAGCAGCGGGCGGTGCGGCACGGACAGATCGGCGCGCCAGCCGGCTTCGAGCAGCATGCGCCAGCCGCTGGGGGTAGCCTGGAAGACGGTGGCGCGGCTCGCTTCGAGGCGAGCGGCGAGCGCGATGCCGTCCCGGGCGGTCTGCGAGGAGACGAGCTCGAGCGGCACGCCGCGCACGAGCGGCAGACAGAATTCGAGCAGGGAGATGTCGAACACGGGTGCCGATTCGCTGAGCCAGAGATCGTCATCGCGCAGGCCGGGGCGCAGATCGACACTGGCGAGGAGGCGGTCGAGCGCGCCGTGGGTGACGCCGACGCCTTTGGGCCTGCCGGTGGAGCCTGAGGTGTAGATGACGTAGGCGAGCTGGTCGGGGTGGAGGGCGGGTAGTGTGTGGGTGCGGTGACCGGAGTGGGAAGCGTGCCGCACGGCGGCGAGCTCGACCACCTGACGCCCGGCAAACAGCGCGGGGCTGTGCTGATCGGTAACCGTAGCGGCATCGGCGAGCACATGCAGCACCTGCGCATCCTCGAGCATCGCGGCGATGCGCTCGGGCGGATAGGACGGATCGACGGGCAGATAGGCCGCGCCGGCCTGCCACACGCCGAGCATGGCGGCGAGCAGCGCAGGGCCACGGGCGACGCAGACGGCGACGCAGGTGTCGCGCTGCACGCCGTCGCGCAGCAGCCGCTGGGCGATGGCCGAAGCCCGGTCAAGCAGCTCACGATACGTGAGGCTTTCCTGCTCACCGGTAAGGGCAACGGCATCAGGTCGCCGCGCACCGGTCTGCGCAATACGCTGGCTCACTGGCACAAACGTATAACGCGCAAGCGGCACCGCCTCGCGCTTCGGCGAACTCACTGTCAGCGAGCGCAAGCGACGCGGTGCGGCATCCGCCTCAGCCTCGGCACACGTCGCCAACTGATCGAGCAACTCGACATACCCCAGCGACAACCGTTCGACGCCAGGCTGGTCGAGCCGCAAGCCGTCCCATTCCCATTCGAGCTTGAGCGCGGGTTGCGGCACGACCATCAGCGTCAGCGGATAGTGCGTGCGACCGATCGACTGCACGGCGCTCACGCGCAAGCCGTCGCCCGTATCGTTATCGCCGGCTATATTCAGCGCGTCGAGCGCGGCATCGAGCGGATAGTTTTCGAACACGAACAGGCTGTCGAACAGCGCATCACCGCTGCGCCCGACCCAGCGCTGCAATTGCGCGAGCGGCGTGTGTTCATGGCGGCGCATCTCGACCGACTGCGTCTGCATGCGACGCAACCAGCCGCCGACGTCCTCGGCCCCAGGCACGCTCGCCCACACCGGCAAGCTGTTGATGAACAGCCCCAGCATCTGTTCGGCGCCGTCGAGCGATTCGGGCCGCCCAGACACGGTCGTGCCGAACGCCACCTGTTCGCGATTGCCGTGTCGCGCGAGCAGCAGCGCCCACGCGCTCTGCATCAGCGTATTGAGCGTGATGCCAAAGGTGCTGGCGGCCGCGCGCAGACGCGCGTCGCGTGCCGCACCCAGTTCGCGATCCAAACGATAGGCGCCAGGCTGAGGGACGGCGGGTCCCGCGACGGAGGTCGTCAGCGTCGCCGGGTCTTCGCAAGCCGCTGCGGCTGCGGACCACCACGCGCGGGCGTCCGGTTGTGCCGCAAGCCATTCGACGTAAGCGCGATACGGCGTAGCGCGTTGCACCGGCTCGGCGCGCGAGTTATTCAGCGACACTTCCGGTGCACCCGACGCATCCGACCCACGATACCCCTCGCCAATTTCCGCGAGCAAACGCGCGGCGCTCCAGCCATCGATCAGCGCATGGTGAGTGGTCCAGATGAGATCGTGAGCGCCATCGGGCCGTGCGAACAGATCGACGCGCATCAGCGGCGCGCGCGCCAGATCGAAGCCGCGCGCGAGGTCGTCGTGCATCCACGCGGCGAGTCGCGTTTCGTATGCCGCAGCGGTTTCTGCTCCCGCGCCGTACACACCGAACGGCAATTCGACAGCCCGCTCGACGACTTGCCATGCATCGTCGTCGCGCCATTCAAAACGCGTGCGCAGAATATCGTGCCGCGCAACCGCGCGGTGCCAGACAGCCTGCAAGCGCGTAATGTCGAGCGAGCCGGCCAGCGTCAGCCGCCGCTGCGTGACGTACATGCCGCCGCTTCCACCGTTGCCGTTCCTGCTATCGGGCTGGGCCAGGCTGTGGAACAGCAGACCCTGCTGCATTGCCGTGGCCGGATAGGCATCCTGAACCTGCAGCGGATCGAAGCCGAGCGCGGCAAGCGCGTGCGCATCGAGCGGTACGACCGCTGCCGTCGACGGTCCGTCGACGCCGGCCGGACCCACTTGCACGACGGCGCAGAGGGCGCGCACGGTCGGCCGGGCAAACAGCTCGCGCGAGGTGAATACAAGACCAGCACGGCGCGCCTGAGCGACGACCTGGAACGCGCTGATCGAATCGCCGCCGGCCATGAAGAAGTTGTCGTCGATACCGAGCGCCGCTTGACATAGCACTTGCCGCCAGACATCGAGCAGCGCATGTTGCAAGGGCGTTTCAGGCGCTGCACTAGCGTCCGCCGACCGGTGCTCTACCGGCTCGGGCAGCGCCGTGCGGTCGATCTTGCCGTTGCGTGTCAACGGCAGCGCGTCGAGTAGACAGATGACTGCGGGCACCAACGCTGCCGGCAAGCGGGCGGCGAGCGCATCGCGCAATTGCTCCGCATCAAGCCTGTTGCCGACCGCGTAGCCGATCAGGCGCATCCGTTGCTGCGAATCCGCACGGCCGATCACCACGGCGTCGCGCACACCGGGCAGCGCGCGCAATTGCGCGGCCACTTCGGCGGGTTCGACGCGATAGCCGCGAATTTTCAGTTGATCGTCGACGCGGCCGAGGAATTCAAGCTGACCGTCGTCGAGCCGGCGCGCCTGATCGCCGGTGCGATAGACGCGTGCGCCGGGCACGAACGGATCGGGCACGAATCGACCGGCGGTGAGCGCCGCTTGCTGCCGATAGCCGCGCGCCAGCGCGACACCGCCCGCGTGGATTTCGCCACGAGCGCCCGGCAGGGCGGGATGACCGTCGGGGTCGAGCAGATAGACGCGCGCGTGATCCAGTGGGCGGCCAAGCGGCAATCCGTCATCGGCGCCGCGTTCGGACGTCATGATGCCGACGGTCGACTCGGTCGGTCCATAGTGGCCAAGAATGGCGCACTCGGGTTGCAGCAGCGAGACACGCTCGAGCAGTGCACGGGAGCTGGCTTCTCCACCCAGCAGCAACGCGCGCTTCGGCAATACCGCGTGCGCATCCGCCGCATGAAGCAGGCCTTCGAGATGGCTTGGCGCGATCTTGAGCAGATCGGCCGGATGCGTGCGGCACCAATCGGCGTACGCGTCGGCATCGAAGGCACGCCGATCGTCGATCAACTGCAGGGTCCAGCCCGACCACAGCGCCGCCATCAAGGTCGAGTGGCCGAGATCGGCGGCCGGTGTCGACAGATACGCGGCGCTGCGAATGCCATCGGGCAGACGGGCGAGTAGCGCCTCGGTGTACGCGGCAAGCGAGCGGTGCGAGACCAGCACGCCCTTCGGCGAGCCGGTCGAGCCGGACGTGTAGATCAGGTAGGCAGCGAGATCGGCAGGCAGGGCGGCCGGTGTCGGCAATGTGGCCGATGCGGCGCCCGGCATGGATTCGCATTCGGGCGTGCATGCCACCAGCGCCACGTTGTCCGGACGCCAGTCGGCATCTGCATCTGCGATCAGGCAATGCGCCTCGGCATCGCGGATTTGCCAACCGAGCCGTTCGCCTGGCGCGGCCGGATCGAACGGCGCATAGACGCCGCCCGCGCGCCACACGGCGAGCATTGCAACGATCAATTCCGCGCGGCGCGGCAAGACGACGGCCACGGTTGTTTCGGTACGCACACCGGCTGCGGCGAGGCGCGCGGCGAGGGCGCCGGACAGACGCCAGAGCGTCGCCCAGTCGAGGGTGCGGGTTTCATCATGCAATGCGATTGCGGTGGGTTGGCTGTGCGCATGCTGGGCGATGCGCTTGAGCAGGCCGCCTTGCCATGCTGCCGACGCCGCGGTTTCTGGCGTCGACCGCGCCGACGTGATGTCTTTCGCGCTCCCGGTGATTTGCGCGTCGCTGGGCAGATGCAGTGCGCCGAGCGCGCGCGCGGCATTGGCCGTGAACATCGCGAGCGCCTGCTGCAATTGCGCGAGCAGACGCCGCACGGTCGCGCCGTCGAAGCGCTGCGATTGCGCGGCGAGCGTCAGCGTCAATTCATCGCCCGGTACCGCGATCAGGCTCAGCGGGAAATGATTGCGGCCATCGTGCGCATGACCGTCCGCGCCGGTGGCGAGCCGCTCGATCGCGAGACCATGCACGAGCGGCGTGCGCAGCGATGCATCGAGCGGATAGTTCTCGAATACGAAGATGCTCTCGAACAGGGGTTCGCCCGCGGCGCCGGTGATCTCGCGCTGCAATTGCGCGAGCGGCGTCTGCGCGAGTTCCTGCAACGCGAGATTGCGCGATTGCAGTGCCGCCAGCCAGGCGTGCACGGTCATCGCCGGCGGCAATTCAACCGACAGCGGCAAGGTATTGATGAACAGGCCCACCGTGTCGCCGGCGCCCGGCCAGCCGTCACCGCGGCCCGACACGGTGACGCCGAACGAGACTTCGCGCCGGTTCGCGTGACGCGACAGCAGCCAGGCCCACGCGCCCTGGATCAGCGTGTTCAACGTGACACCGGCAGCGCGGGCGAATTGTTCGGCCTGCGCCGTTAGTGCTTGCGGCAGCCGCACGGTGTGTTCGAGCGGCTGTCCGTGGTCGGCGCTGTCGGGCAGGCTAGCGTCTGCGTGTGAAGCGTGTGGAATGTGCGGAGCGTGTGATGAGGCCGCCAGCGGCAGCGGCGTGCGCGACCAGTCCGCGAGCAGCGGACGCCATTGCGCCAGCGCGTCGCCGTCGCGATTCTGCTGCTCGAGCCAGCGCACGTAGTGGCTGAATGCTGGCGCGGCGTTTGGCGTGGGTATCGAGGAGGTGCGGCTCAGTGCGGCGTCGTATGCTTGCAGCACGTCGCGCAGCACGAGCCCGATGCTCCAGCCGTCGAGTTGCGCGTGATGGAAGCGCCACACGAACCAGCGGCATTGCGTGCCGCGCTCGATCAACAGCAACTGCGCGTGCGAAGTCTGCGCAAAATCGAAACCGCGTGCCTGCACCTCGCGCCATTGGGTCGCCAGGGCGTCGCGCGCGTCGCCTTCGCTCAGATGGCGCCAGTCGAGCGAGCGCACGTCGACGGCGGCATGCTTGCGCACCAGTTGCACGGGAGCGTCGAGGCCGTCCCAACGGAAGTCGGTACGTAGCGCGGGATGCCGGTCTATCGCACTTTGCCATGCAGAGACGAACGCGTCGGCTGCGAACGGCCCGTTCAGTTCGAACACGCGTTGCAAATAGTAGGGGTCGCGCGCCGAACGTTGAGCGAGCGATATCAGGCCTTGTTGCAGTGGCGTTGCGATGCACAGGTCTTGCAGCGCCGCGCGTTGAGTCTCGGTCAATTGCAGTGCGTCGCTCAATGCGGCATCGAGTGTTTCGTCAGGCGGCGGGTTCGTGGGCGTAGCGGCAGGATTTGGCGCGTTTGCGGCCGCTTGCTCGACAGGCGTGGCGACTCGCGCCAACTGCTCGATGGTCGGGTGCTGAAACACCTGCTTCGGCGTCAGCGCGAGGCCTGCGTTCAAGGCGGCGCCGACCATCCGTAGACTAACGATCGAATCGCCGCCCGCCGCGAAGAAATCCGTCGTGACACCGAGTGCGGCGGACGGCAGCAGCGCGCGCCAGATCGTCAGCAACTGCGCTTCGAGCGCGTTGCGCGGCGCGATCAGCGTGGCGGTATCGGCGGCGGGCGCGGGCAGGCTACGCCGATCGAGCTTACCGCTCGACGTGAGCGGCAACGCGTCGAGTACGACCCACGCGGACGGAATCAGCGCTGCCGGCAGACGCTCGGCCAGCGCGCTACGCCATTGCGTGTGATCGGCCACGTGACCGTCTGCACAGACTACATATGCAACGAGATGAGGCGCGTCGCCGTCGTGACGCAGGACCACGGCTGCGTCGCGTACCTCGTCCAGCGTGCGCAGCGCGGCTTCAATTTCGGCCGGCTCGATCCGGTGTCCGCGCAGCTTCAATTGCTGATCGAGGCGGCCGAGATAATCGAGACCGCCGTCGTCGCGGCGCCGGCACAGGTCGCCGCTGCGATAGAGCCGCGCGCCGGGCGCGCCGAACGGGTCGGGCACGAAGCTCGCGGCGGTCAAGGCCGCGCGGCCGAGATAACCGCGCGCGAGGTTGTCGCCGCCGATGCACAACTCCCCCACCGCACCGGGCGGCGTCGGCAAGCCGTCTGGATCGAGTACGCGCAACGCGGTATCGTGCAGCGCCTCACCCAGTGTGATGGGTGCGGCGCTTGTGACCGGCGCCATGCTCGACCAGATCGTCGTCTCGGTCGGGCCATACATATTGGAGAGCGTCATACCGCGTTCGAGCAGCGCGGCCGCCAGATCGGCCGGCAGCGCTTCGCCGCCGCATAGCGCCTGCAGTGGGCCGCGCAAGACGAGGCCGGCGCGCGCTTCACTGTCGAGTAGCATGCGCCAGCCCGCTGGCGTCGCCTGCATGACGGTGGCGCCGCTTTGCTGCATGAGCCGCAGCAGACGGGCGCCATCGAGCACCGTGTCGCGCGAGGCCAGTTCGACGCGCGCGCCGCGCGTGAGCGGCAGATGCAACTCCAGTCCGGCAATGTCGAACGATAGCGTGGTCACGCTGAGCCAGACGTCGCTGTCGTCGAAATCGAGGTGCGCGGCGACGCTCGCGAGCAGGCGGTCGAGACTCGCGTGCGTCACGCACACGCCCTTCGGTTCGCCGGTCGAGCCGGATGTGTAGATCACATAGGCGGCCTGCTGCGGTTCGACCGGCTGCGGCCAGCCCTGCGACGCTTCGTTGTGCACGTCGCTGACGCGCACCAGCGTGCGGCCGGCGAGGCAATCGGCGAGTCGGGTTGCGCTGGCGTCGTCGGTGACGACGAGATCGATGCCGGCATCGTCGAGGATGCGGCGCAGACGGTGCGGCGGATGATGCGGGTCGAGCGGCACATAGGCGGCGCCCGTTTTGGTGATGCCGTACAAACCGGCGACCAGCGCGTTCGAACGTTCGACACACAAGCCGATCCGTTGCTCCGCGCGCGCGCCGAGCGACTTGAGGCGGCGGCCGATGCGGTTCGACCAGGCATCGAGTGCGGCATAGCTCAGCGCGTCGCCTTCGCAACCGAGGGCCGGTGCCGCCGGTTTGCGCGCGGCCTGCGCGGCGAGGCGTGCGCCGATCGGCTGGAAACGATGGCCGGCGACGCGGCGCAGCACCTCACGCGACGCCTCGGCGGCCACGTTGCCGCGCGGCATGATGTTGCCGACTGCCGGGTCGTCGGCGTCGCTCAGCGCGGCGAGCACGTCACGCCAGTCGTCGGCGAGCCGGGACAGTAGCGGCATTGTGATCCGCGCGCCATCGGCGAGCCAGACGACGCGGCCTTGCGCGTCGTTCGAAACCAGCATGGTCAGCGGATAGTGAGTGCGTTCGGTCGATTCGACCCGGCTTACGCTCAGACTGCCGAAGCGGCCACGTAACGCGGCGTCGACCGGATAGTTTTCGAACACGAGCAGGCTGTCGAACAGCGCGTCGCCGCTTTTGCCGCTCCAGTGCTGCAGATCGGCCAGCGACGTATGCTCGGCCTGGTGGCGCTCCGCCTGCGCGGTGTGCAGCGTGGACAACCACGTCGATACGCGTTGCGCGGCCGGGACTTCGATCCATACGGGCAAGCTGTTGATGAAGAGGCCGACCATCCGGCCGGCGCCTTGCAACTGCGTGGGACGTCCCGCGACAGTACTTCCGAATGCAACGTGGCGGCGATTGCCGCGCCGCGCGAGCACGAGTGCCCAGGCAGCCTGCACCAGCGTATTGACGGTAACGCGATGGCGCTGCGCCGCTTCGCGCACCCGCGCGACGAGTGCCTCGCCCAGTTGCTGCGTGAGCGTCAGCGACGCGCCGTGTTCGCGCGTTGCGCCGGCGGCCAGCGGCTGATGTTGCAGCAAGGTGGCCGGTTCGGGATGGCGGGCGAGTTGCGCCAGCCACCAGTCGCGTGGCGGCGTCTGGGCGGACAGCCATTCCACGTAGCGGCGGTACGGCAAGACTTCGGGCTGCGGTAACGGCTGCCCGGCGACGCGCGCGACGTAGTCGTCGGCGATCTCGCCCAGCAGTTGCGCGCTGCTCCAGCCATCGAGCAACGCGTGATGAATCGTGCGGACCAGATCGTGACAGCCGTCCGGACGCGTGAAAAGCGCAAGACGCAGGAGTGGTGCGTGGGCCGGATCGAATCCGCGTTGACGGTCGGCGTCGCACCAGACTTGCAGGTCGCGCTCATACTGTGCCGGGTCGCAGTCGGACCAGTCGTATTCGACGAACGGCAACGCGGCGCTGCGCTGCACGAGTTGCAACGGATCGGCGCCGGCGGGCACGACGAAACGCGTGCGCAGAATATCGTGCCGCGCGAGCGCGGCGGCCCATGCCTCGCGCAGCGCGTCGCGATCGAGCGGACCTGCGAGGGTCAGCCGCAACTGATTGACGTAGAGGCCGTGGCCGTCGTCCATCAGCGCGTGGAATAACAGGCCCTTTTGCAAGGGTGTGGCCGGGTAGATATCCTGGACGTTCGCGGCGTCGAGCCGCAGTGCGTCGAGCGCGGGCTGATCGAGTCGCGCGAGCGGGAAGTCGGCGGTATCGAGCGGGACGTCGCCCTTCATGCTGCGCGCAGCGAGCGCGGCGAGTTGCGCCTCGAAATCGGTTGCGAGCGCTTGAGCGACATCCGGCGAGATCTGCGCCGGGTCGTAGCGCAGGGTGGCTGTCAAGCGGCCATTCGACACCCACGCATTGATATCGAGCGCGTACTCGAGCGGCGTGTGGTCGGCGATCGCGGCGCCGAGCGGCTCGTCGAGCGCGAACGAGAGCACGCCCGCGAGTGCGCCGGTTTGCGGCAGGCTCTGATCGAAGCGGCCGAGATAGTTGAAGCTGATCTGCGGCCTGGCGATCGCTTCGGCGAAACGTTCGCGCATGTGGTGCCAGTTTACGCCGCGTGACGGAATGGCGCGCAAGGTGCGGGTCGCCGCGACGAGTGGGTCGCTTCGCAGATCGAACCATGCCGGATAGCGCGTGGTGAACCAGCCGACCGTGCGGCTCGTGTCGTGCGCGGCGCTACGGCTTTCATACGTGCTTGTCTGCACGTCCTGCGGATCGCTGCTGTGAAATTCGCGGCCATGGCCTTCTAGCGACAGCAAGGCGCCGTCTGCGCCGCTCCATTGACCGAGCGATGCGCTCAGCGCGGCGAGCAGCAGTGTTTCGGTTGTGGTGCGTGCGGCGAAGGGCGCGTCGCGCAGCAGCGTAGAGGTGAGCTCCGCGGACAACTGCAGTGTGTGCGTTGCGCTATCGCGAACCCGGCGCTGCTCATCCGCCTGCTTTGCCTGCCAGGCTGGCGAACCACTGACAAGCGCTGCTTTTTTGTCATCCGGCAGTGCGGTTTCACGCAAGCACTGCGCTGCCAGCATGCGTTGCCATGACGCGTATTCCGCGTCGAGCGCCGCCGCTTCGGGCGCGCTCTGCTGCAACGCGACCCATGCGCTCCAGGGCAAGCCGCCCGACAACGTAACCGGCTGCTGCTGGGCAAGCTGTTCGTAGGCCAACTGGAACGATTCGAGCAGCACGCGCCACGACATGCCATCGACAGCCAGATGATGGATCGTCAGCAACAGACGGCCTTCGCCGCGCAGTCTGACGTACGCCGCTTTGATCAGGCGTCCGGCTTCGATATCGAGGCTTTGCTGCAACGGCGTGCCGATCGCGAGCAGACGCTCGGGCCATTGCGGGGACTCGGTGCCTCCGTCGACATCGATCACGTCGAGCAACGCGCCGGCGTCCGGCACTGAAGCGGATGCTTGCACCTGTTGCTGCCAGCCGTGAGCGTCACGGAAGAATTTGAGGCGCAGCGCATCGTGCGCGACGACGACCGCGTGCAGCGCCTGGGCGACTAAGGCCGCATCGAGTTCGCCTTGCACGCGCAATGCGACCGTCTGATTCCAGTGCGACTCACCGTGCGGAAAGCGCTCGAAGAACCAGGCCTGAATCGGCGTGAGCGGCAGGGGTACGTGCCGCTCGGCCGGCAGTGCGAGCGCGCTCGCGCTGCCCGATTCGGCGCTGGGTGGCAACTGGGCGAGTCGCGCGATGACCGGCTGTGCGTAGAACTGTTTAAGGTTGAAATGCAGGCCGCGCTGCGCGGCCCGCGCAACCACCTGCAGGCTCAGGATCGAGTCGCCGCCGATGGCGAAGAAATTGTCGTCGATACCGATGGCGTCCGTGCCCAACACGGCGCGCCAGATCGCCAGCAATTCGGCTTCCTGCTGGTTGCGTGGCGCACGAGCGGCAAGCTCGCCTTCACCATGCCCGCTGGACTCCTTCGGGTCGGGCAAGGCGCTCCGGTCGACCTTGCCGTTCAGCATCAGCGGCAGCGTCGCGAGTTGCATCAACACGGCCGGCACCATGTGGGCCGGCAGGCGTGCTTCGAGCGTATCGCGCAACGCGCCCAAATTGAGTGAGTCGGCGCCGGCCACATAGCCGATCAAACGCAGATGGCCATCCTTGCTGCGCGCTTCGACGGCGGCATCGCGCACGCCTTCGCATTGCCGCAGCATGGCTTCAATCTCGCCGGGCTCGATGCGAAAACCCCGTAGCTTGATCTGCCGGTCGATCCGGCCAAGGAAATCGAAGCCGCCGTCGGCGCGGCGGCGGCACAGGTCGCCACTGCGGTAGCAGCGTGAACCGGGCACGCCGTGCGGGTCCGGCACGAAGCGCTCGGCCGTCAGGGCGGCCTGGCCGATGTAGCCGCGCGCGAGCGTGGTGCCGCCGATGCACAGTTCGCCCACGGCACCGACCGGCACGGCATTGCCATCGGCGTCGACCACCTGCGCGCTGCGCGACGGGAATGGCACGCCGATCTGCACGATGGGTTGTTCGACGTCGGCCGGGCCGGTACGGCGGTAGAGGCAGGCGACCGTCGTTTCGGTCGGGCCGTACAGATTGTCGACGTGAATCCCGCGTAGCGGGCCGGCGTTCCAACGCGCCAGCGCGTCACCCGGCAGCGCCTCGCCGCCGACGGTGATCTGCCGCAATGCACTCAGGCTCTCGCGAGCGGGCGGCGTTTGCAGCCACTGCTGCCAATAGGCGGTCGGCATGCGCGCGAAGGTGACGCGCGAGTCGATCAGGCGCTGGCTCAAGGTGGCAAGGTCCCACGCCTGCGGACCGCGCATGACGACGCGGCCCCCCCGCATCAGTGCGGGCAGCATCTCATGCAAGGCGACGTCGAAGTTGATCGTGGACGATTGCAGTTGGCAATCGTGTTCGGTAATGGCGTAGGTGGCGATAAAGTCGGCGAGATGCCGCGCCAGGGCGCCATGGCTGATGGCGACGCCTTTCGGCATGCCGGTCGAACCGGAGGTGTAGATGACGTAGGCAAGCTGTTCCGGATGCGAGGTCGCGAAATGACGTACTGGCTGAGACAGATCGAGAATCGGTGCCGCATCGATGTCGAGTGTCGCGCAGGCGCTGAAGACGTCGGCGAGTCCGCCAAGACAGGCGCTGTCGCCGACGACCATGCGTACCCGTGCATCGTCGAGCATGTGGCGAAGGCGTTCGGCCGGATAGACCGGATCGAGCGGCACGAACGCCGCGCCGGCCTTCCAGATGCTGAGCAGGGCGGCGATCAGGGCGGGCGAGCGTTCGACGCACAGGCCCACGCACGCGTCGGCGCCGATGCCGGCTTCCAGCAGGCGCTGCGCGAGTTGGTCCGACCAGCGGTCGAGCGCGCCGTAGCTCAGTTGCTGCGCGTCGCATTCGAGCGCGATCCGTTGCGGATGAGTGTTGGCCGCGTGGGCGAACTGGACGGTGACCGGCAAAGGCACGGCTTCGGCCGTTTCAGCCGTTCCGGCGGCCAGCGTATGCTGCGAATCGGCATGCGTGGCGGCCGGCTGGTGCAAGACGAAATCGCGTACGTCGAGGCTCGCGCCTTCGACCGCCTGCGCGACGATGGCGAGATACGCATCGGCCAGTTGCTCGACGGTTTCGCCGTCGAACAGATCGACCGGAAAGTCGAATGCGATCTGCACGCCGTTATCGTCGCGCGCGAGATTCAGCGCGAGATCGAACGGGGTCGCCTCGGCGCCGTGCTCGAAGCGCTGCAATTGCAGCGTCGTCGAATGCAGGGCGTCGCGCCAGTCGACCTGGTCGAAGTTGAACACGGTCTGGAACAGCGGCGTTTGCCCCCGTTCGCGATGCGGTTGCAAAGCTGCGACCACGCGATGGAACGGCACGTCCTGATTCGCTTGCGCGTCGAGCAGGGCGTCGCGCGTACGGCGCAACAGAGCGTCGAACGACAGTGCGCCCGCGAGCGCAACGCGCACCACGATCGTATTGACGAAGTAGCCGATCGTGCTTTCGGTGGCGGCGTCGCGTCGGCTATTCAGCGGCACGCCGATGCGGATATCGGTCTGCCCGCCGTAGCGATAGAGCAGCGCGGCGAAGGCGGCCATCAGCGTCATCGGCAGCGTGACGCCGTGGTTGCGTGCAAGGTGGCCGGCGCGCGCGATGCATTCGGCCGGCAGGCGCCGCGTGACGCGAGCACCGGCCGACGCGCGTGTCGCGTCGCGACGGGCACCCGACAGAATGATTTCCGCGCGTGTGTCGCCGAGTTGCGCGCGCCAATAGGCGAGTTGTTCGTCACTGCGCGTGGCGCTCAGGACACGGCGTGCGTGCTCGATGCTGGCGAAATACGTGGAAGTCTGGGCGCCGGGGGACGCCTCGCGTCCTTCGTAGCACTGAAACAGCGACTCGACGACCAGCTTGAACGACCACGCGTCGGCGACGATGTGATGCATTGTCAGTTGCAGCACGTGCTCGTCCGGGCCCACACGCACGAGCGTGGCGCGCAGCAACGCGTCCTCGCGAAGATCGAAGGGCGCGTGCGCAACCGCGATCAGATGATCCTGGAGATGCGCCTCGCGGCTCGCGGCATCGAACGACGTGACGTCGGCGACGTGCCAGTCGAAGCGCGGCGCGGCGCTGCAAACCTGATGCGGCACGCCGTCGTGTTCGTCGAAGCGCACCCGCAGCGCGTCGTGACTCGCGCAGACTTGCGCGAGGGCGTCGTGCAGCCGCGCTGCGTCGAGTGCGCCGCGCGCACGCACGGCACCGGACACGTGATACGCGGTGCTCGCCGGATCGAGCTTCCACTCGAAGTAGAGACCTTCCTGGGCCGGCGACAGTGGGAACGTCGCGCCGGTCGCGACGACGCCGGCATGCGTGCCGGTGGCGTCGGTCTGCACAAGCGTTGCGGCCGAGGCGCTCGCGTTTTGCTGTGCCAGCCAACTGGCTTGCAGCGCAACTGTACGTGCCTCGAAAACGAGTCGCACGGGGGGGACCACGCCGAATGTCTCGCCGATCCGCGCGGTCAGTCGTGCGGCTTTCAGCGAGTCGCCGCCGAGATCGAAGAAGTCGTCGTCGATGCCGACCCGTGCGTGCCCGAATACGGCCTCCCATACCCCGGCCAGACTGTGCTCCAGCGCTGACGCCGGTGCGCGATAGGGCGCGCGTGCCAGCGTGGCGCCCACATCCCCGGCACGCCGATAGACGGCAACCGTGGGCAGCGAGCGTTCGCGCCAGCCGGCGGCGCAGGCGCTGCGGCGCAGTTTGCCACTCGAGGTGCGCGGCAGCTTGCCGGGCGCAAGCAACAGAATCACGCTAGCCGGTTCGCCGTGGGTTTCGGCAATCGCCCGATTGATCTGTGCAAAGAGTTCGGTGGGATCGGCCTTTGCGACGGCATGTGAAACTTCGGCGGCGATGCCGATGCCTTCAGTGCCATTCTCTGTTGCCGCGAACGCGATGATCCGGCCTTTGCGAACGCGTTCGACCCGCTTCGCGAGCATCGCCTCGACATCCTGCGGATAAGTGTTTTGTCCACGGACGATGATCAGATCCTTGACGCGGCCGGTGACGAACAATTCGCCGTCCAGCACGCAACCGAGGTCGCCGGTACGCAGCCAGCGTTCAGCCGGCGCGTCGCCTGTCACGAACGTTTCGGCGCTCGCTTGCGGATTTTGCCAATAGCCGGTTGCGACGCTCGGCCCGCTGACCCAGATTTCGCCGATCCGACCATCATCAAGCACTGCATGCGATCCGGACTCGACGACGCGCACGCTATGCGCTTGAGGAACCCGCCCGCAACTCACTAGCACGACGCCTTCGCCCGTCGTGTTGAGCGCACCCTCGCTGAGCGCTTGCGGCGCGACGTGGCGCACGGTCATCCCCTTGCCGGGCTCGGCACCGCTCACGAGCAGGGTGGCTTCGGCGAGACCGTAGCAGGGGAAGAGCGCGTTGGCGTCGAAACCTTGTGCGGCGAAATGGCCGGCGAACTGGCTGAGCGTCTCGGCCCGAATCGGCTCTGCCCCGCAGAAGGCGACGCGCCAACTGTCGAGTGCGATCCCTTCGAGTTGTGCGGCGCGTACGCGATCGGCGCACAACTGGAACGCAAAATTCGGCCCGCCGCTGACCGTGCCGCGATACGCGGCAATCGCCTTCAACCAGCGGATCGGTGCTTCGAGAAAATGCTGCGGCGTCATCAGGACGAGCGGAAAGCCACCGAACAGCGGCGCGATAAGGCCGCCGATCAGACCCATGTCATGAAACAGCGGCAGCCAGCTGACCATCGTATCGGCGGGCGTGAAGGCCATGGCGGCGCTGATCGCGCGTTCGTTCGCGACGAGGTTCGCGTGGCTGACCATGACGCCTTTCGCGGTGCTGGTCGAACCCGAGGTGTATTGCAGAAAGGCGATCGTCGTACCGTCGATGTCAATGGGTGCGTTCGACGTTGCGGCGTTGCTGCGCATCGGGTCGTCGACCGGCAGCGTGAGCGGTGTGACGGCTTCGCTGCCAGGCTGCGCGTACTCGTCGGCGAGCGCGTGAACGGCGTCCGCGTGCGCCAGGTCGGTGAGCAGCAGACGTGGCTGGGCGTCGTCGAGAATCGCCAGCAGCCGTTCGAATTGCTGCGCCTGGGTGGGCTCGGGCGGATACACCGGTACGGCCGCAATGCCGGCATGCAGACAGGCGAGAAACGCGACCGGGTAGTCGAGTCCCGACGGCAGCAGCAACATGGCCCGGTCGCCTGGCGCGGCGTGGCTACGCAATGTGGCGGCGAGTTCACGGGCGCGGGTGTCGAGTTCGCGATAGGTCAGCGTGCGCTCGTCGCGTTCGCCGTCGGCGAGAAAGCGGATGGCGATCTGCCCAGGTTGCCGTTCGAGGTGCCCGGCGAGCGCGTCGAGCAAGGTCGCTGGCGGCTTCGCTACCGCCGAATGTGCGCTCGTTAAGGTCGATGCGGGCGGCGCCGCCTGCGTCCCGCCGTGCTGGTTCGATTCGATCGCGGCTTGCATCAAGCCAGGATTGCGCCGCAGGAACGGGCACGCGCCGAAGTTCGGTGTTTCGTCGTCGGGCAGAAAATATTGCTTCCACTCGCGATTGTCCGTGTCGCCGAAATAGCCGAGATCGGCGTGCGGTGGCACTTCGTCCCAGATGTTCAGGCGGCGGCGCACTTCGGAGCGCGCCTGTGTGCTGATTGCCCGGTTCGTGACCTTATCGACGAACACGGCGCGCGGCTGGAACAGCAGCACCATGCCGGGCCCGAGATTGCGGCTGTGACGCGCGCCGAACGACGGGCACGCGCACACGACAAAAGTCTCCAGACCGGCGAAGGAAAACTCCCAATCCGGATGCGACGGGTCGAGTTGCTGCCCCACCTTGGGATCGGGGTCGCGGTCGTGGAGATATTGCAGCGTGTGCCAGAACGCGTCGTGATAGGCCTCGTGCGAAAGCGGCTGTGTGTCGGGCTCGAAAAAGATTGCGATGTTGTTCTTTTCGTACTGCGGCAGCGTGGCGAGTTCGGCAAAGGCCGCCATGGTGTCCGGCAGTGACGAGATGTCCTTGCCGTCGACCCACGAGTAGAACATTTCGCCGCGCTTTTCCGCCTGGGTGCCGAAGAAGCATGGATAACCCGGGTCCATCACGTCGGCGCGCAGGCGCTCGTACGACGCAGGCAACCAGTCGGGTAACGCACGATCGAACGTGCTTGCGCCCACTCGGCGCCCCAGGATGATGCGGGAGCACCAGTCGGATACGTCAATCGTGTCGCTTTCGAGATTCGGGCGAACAGGGTCCTTTTCAGGCTGCATCAGGTGCTCCAGATGTGCGTGTGCTAACGCCGGCTTGCGATGTGCGAGCCGGACGGCTTGATCCGGGGGGACAGGCGGCTCTGTGATCGAGCCTTGAGCGAACGGCGTGGGCGGGATTCAGGCGCGGCCCGAGTCCCGCCGGCCGATGTGCGTCAGGTGGTTGCCGTTGTGACGGCGGCGCTGCCCGCGGTCGATGGATCGGTGAGTTCGGCGATCCACTCGTCCGGAATGATCGGCTGGTGATACGTGCACGAATCGGACTCGACGGTCGAGCCGTGCAGACGCCCGTCGGGAATCAGCACCATGTCGCCGGGACGCATCGAAAGCTTCATGCCGAGGTTGCCCCAGAACAGCATGTCGCCGCTTTCGATCACGACCAGCCGATGTTCGTTGTGCACGTGAGTGGTCGAGCAGAGTTCATGAGGTTCGATGAACGTGTCGCGGTCGATGTCCGGAAAATCGATCTCGATCTTGTCGTAGATCCGGCGTGCGTACTCGCAATACGTTTCAATCGACGATAGCCAGTCCAGTTGTTCGCCGAGGTCCCAGCGTGCGCGCTGCGCCAGCAATTGCGCGCCGGCCACGCCCTGCGCGAACTGGTGCAATGCCTGCTCGCCGTGCCGCGCGATAAGCGTGTCGATCGTGCGTTCGAAGCGTGTTTGCAGGTCCGCGCGCAACGTCTCGACACTAGCGCCTGCGGCGGCGCCGGGCGCGATGTGGGCACAGGCTTTGAGCAGCGCGCCGCCAAAGGCGAGATGCTCGGCCTCGGCAACGAACGCCGCGCCGGCGA
This sequence comes from Paraburkholderia aspalathi, assembly GCF_900116445.1. Taxonomy (GTDB): domain Bacteria; phylum Pseudomonadota; class Gammaproteobacteria; order Burkholderiales; family Burkholderiaceae; genus Paraburkholderia; species Paraburkholderia aspalathi. The sequence goes on along the minus strand of NZ_FPBH01000003.1, from coordinate 145,511 downwards.
GCGCGAATGCGCGGTCCGGCCGCGAGCCGAGTGCGTAGAGCAGATTGCAGCGAGCCAGCGTGGTCGGCAGATAGAATTGCCAGTACGAATGGGTCTGGCGCGTGACGCCGCACATGCCGGCAATGCGCGTGAAGGTTGCGTCGTCCGGCAGCTGGCTCGATAGACTCGGGCGAAGTTCGGGATCGAGCCAGTCGAAATAGTTGGAGCCGGCAGCCCGTGCCAGCGCGGTACGGCGCGACGGCAGCGTCGCCCAGCGCTGAATGACGATGAAGCGCAAGCCTTCTTCGAGGAAGTCGCGCTGCAGCAGTCTGTCGAAGCGTGTGCTCCAGAACTGCAGTTCGTCATTCAGGGTTGCGGTGAGACGTGTGCTGAGCGTTGCGCGGGTTTCGCCGGGTTGCGCCTGATCGCCCAGATAGTCGAATGCGTACGCTTCCAGGTAAGGGCGGATCTGCGCGCCGATGATGCGCTGTTTGTCGGCGTAAAACGAAGCACAACGCTGTTGCTGGTCGTGACTGCGGCCCGGTGCGCGGGCGATGTCGAGCTCGTTTAGCGTCAACAGCGTGCGGTTCGTGGCGAGCGACGGCAACCGGCTGACGTTGTCGGCGCGTACGGGTTTCTGGTACTGGAGAAAGTTGAAGTCTTCCGGCCGCAGCGGTCGCCGGTAGAAATCGTCGTCCAGCACCAGTTCATCCACCGATGCGCTGCGGAATGGATCGCACGCTGCGAATTCGCGTAACAGCGACAGAAAAGTTTCACGCTGCGGATGCTGCGCGGCGAAATCGAACAGGGCGGGGAAGACGGTTGGGTTCATGGGAAAGCGACTCCATTGCATTGAACAGGGCGGCTATGAGCGCAGCGAGCAGGTAACGCGCTGCGCGTACCGCTGACGGCCGCGTTAGCCGATAGATTGCAGGTCTGCGTGCGTCTGCTCCAACGTGGCATGCCGCAACGAAACAGCGATCGCGTCGATCAGTTCGGCGCGATGACTGTCGATAAAAAAATGGCCGCCGTCGAAAATCGAGCGATCGAAGGCGCCGCGGCTCTCGTCGCGCCACGCATCGAGCTTGAGCGCATCTTGCGTGACGTCGTCGCGACTGCCGCCGAATGCGTGGATCGGACAATCAAGCGGATTCCGTGTGCCGGGGCGCGGCGCGCGCCACGTGCCATACAGATGAAAATCGTTGCGCACTACCGGCACGATCAGTTCGACAAACTCACGATCCGCCAGCAACTCCGCCGAGGTCTGACCGAACGCCTTCAATTCGTCGAGCACATCCTGCTCCGGGCACACCAGCCAATCCGTTCTAGCCACGTGATGCGCCGGCGCGGGACAGCCGGACACGCCGAGCCAGCAAGGCTCGACACCGGTCCGCTGACACAGCGCGTGAGCTAACTCGAATGCGAGCAGCGCGCCGAGGCTGTGTCCGAACAATGCGAAAGGGCGATCGGGCTGTGAGCGCACGTCGGCGACCAGTCGGTCGATCAGACGCCCCCAATCCGGCAACAACGCCTCGTCGAGACGCACGCCGCGGCCAGGTAAATGCAATGGCGCGATCCGTAGCCACGACGGTGCCGCTTGTGGCCATTCCCGATAGACGGCCGCCGCCCCGCCCGCATACGGCAGGCAAAACAATGTGATCGGCTGCATGGAAGGTGCGTTAGTGCGTTAGTGCGTCGCTGCGCCGACGGGGGCTGCACTCGCGGTTTCAGCCGGAGCGTCCATCGCCTGGCGCAGGCTGAGCGGGCGCATGTCGACCCACACTTCGTCGATATATGCGAGGCATTCGGCTTTGGTGCCCTGCTTGCCCGCGGTGTTCCAGCCAGCTGGCAAGTTTTTGTAAGTAGGCCAAATTGAATATTGTTCTTCGTGATTCACGACTACGTCATAAACGGTATTTTCGTCGCCCCAGCTCATATTTTCCTCGTTAGTAATCCAAATTACCTATGCCAAAGGAATAGGTTTTTAGAGTGGTTGAATTGCATGCGTGAAAGGGTTCGCGAACCGCTAGCATTGCGAATTCTTTCGGCGGTATCTCTAATTTCTTGCGTGGATACGCGGGCTTGAAGATTGATAAGCAGAATAGGGCAACGTAGGAAGTCCGTCAAGGAATGAGAATGATTCTCATCTTCATTTCGGGGTTATTGATCGATTGCCTCGCGCGACAAGAGCTTCCGGAGCGGACGACGATGGAATCTGTACCGCGACCCGGCATCACGGATGCAGTACAACCCGGCGAAGGTCGGCATGGCGGCCTCTCTCAATCTTGATATGGTTGTGTTCGCGTCTCGGCGATCTTCTGTTGATAGAGCGGCTTTTGCACTTGGCACACATGGGCTAGGTGCTTCGGGTGCATAGGCATCCGAAGGCCGTCTGGACGTCGGATAGGGCGGTGAAAGAAAATTCTTGCGCGGTGAAAAGGTAGCTGCGTATAATTGCGTTCTTCGCTGCTGTGACTTCCGGGACAAGTTGCAAGAGGGTGTTTCAGAGCGAGATGTTGTTGGAAAGCGTCAAATCGTAGATCATGTACCCCAAGTCGTACCCGATGGGGCTCGTGATTCACGAGAGCCTTTGGTGGCGCAGGTCTGCAGGGAATTTTTCGATCCCGCTTACCCCATCAGAGCAGAGTGAAGTCGTTCCGAAGTCTGGAGCTTGTAGCAAAAAAGACTTCACAAACAGCTGTAATGTAGTTAGAATATCGGTCTTTGCTGCTGACGAAAACGAAGTTAGCGTGAATTAGCAGCAAGATAAAGACAAATCTGAAAAGATTATGTCCCCTTCGTCTAGAGGCCTAGGACATCACCCTTTCACGGTGAGTACAGGGGTTCGAATCCCCTAGGGGACGCCAAACATCAGCGTCGCTTGGTAGTAGTAAAGCAGCGCAGCTTGCAGAGAAAAAACCAACGCTCGCAAGTCATGATAGGCAAACTGGAGTGGTAGTTCAGTTGGTTAGAATACCGGCCTGTCACGCCGGGGGTCGCGGGTTCGAGTCCCGTCCACTCCGCCAGACAAAGCCCGTTCATACAAACCTGAACGGGCTTTTTCATTAAAGGTGTAAGCAGTACGTTGTCCCCTTCGTCTAGAGGCCTAGGACATCACCCTTTCACGGTGAGTACAGGGGTTCGAATCCCCTAGGGGACGCCAGCAACATAGGCGTCGCTCGGTTAGCAGTATGAGCGGTGCAAGTGGTAAATGAGCCAAGCTCATTTGCCACGGTGCAAAAATCTGGAGCGGTAGTTCAGTTGGTTAGAATACCGGCCTGTCACGCCGGGGGTCGCGGGTTCGAGTCCCGTCCGCTCCGCCAGATTTTAAGAAGCCCACTTCGAGAGAAGTGGGCTTTTTTTATTTCCGCAGCCGGTTCGCCTGGGTATCGTCCGGGTATGCTCGGGACAAACAGCCATTGCCAGCGCGCGTGGCCTGTTTTACCGTTGACCCGACTCATCTTCGTCGTTCCACCATGTTCGATCCAACCGAAGCTCCGTCACCGTTTCATCTGCGCCCGGCCAGCATGGACGATTTCGAGTTCGCCGAAGCGCTGACCCGCAATAACATGGGCGGCTACTATCGTCGGCACCATCTGGTGTGGCGTGGCGATCTGTTTCTCGGCAGTTGGCGCGAGTCGGAGAATTTCATTCTCGAAGTGGACGGTACGCCGATCGGTGTGCTGCGCATCACCCAGGAAGGCGATTCGCTGCATATCCGCGACGTGCAGATTGCCGAAGGGCATCGGCGCCTCGGCGCCGGCACGTATCTGCTCGATATGTCGCATCAATGGGCGCGCGAGCGCGGGCTGCGCGAGTTGCAGTTGCGCGTGTTCGTCGACAATCCTGCCGCGCGGCTGTACCAGCGCAAGGGGTACAAGCTGGCGGGGCCGCGTCTGGCGCAACTCGGGGCGATCCGTCATCTGGCGCGGCGCGTTTGACGCACTGCGGCGAGTGGCTGGCGGTTACGCTTTACGCCGTCACTTTTGCGCGGTCTCTTCGTCCGCCTCGCTATCGCCGCGATCTCCACTCTCTACACGATGTTCAGCGCCACGCTCGATGAACGCTCGTGGGCTTTCGCCGAATGCTCGCCGGAACATGGCCGAGAACGCACTCTGACTCTGATAGCCAAGCTCTTGCGCCACATGTGAAAGCGGCCGCCCCTGGCTCAACAGCGGAATCGCGCGCGCGAGAATGGCCTGCTGACGCCATTGCGAAAAGCTCACGCCCAACTCCTGACGAAACAGCCGCGCAATCGTGCGCGTACTCGCTCCCACGCTCGATGCCCATTGTTCGAGCGATTCGCCATGCGTCGGGTCTGCGATCACGGCCTCGCACAACGCGCGCAAACGCTTTTCGTTCGGCATCGGCACGGATAGCGGCAGCGGCTCCGAACGCGTCAGTTCATCGAGTGCAAGGGCGCCTAGCAATTGTTCGCGCGTCGCCGAGATGCCTGGTGTGTCGAGCGCGGCGATGACTTCGCGTAGCAGATCCGATACTTCGACCACGCGCGGCGTATCCAGTCCGGCCGGAACCGTGCTTTCGGTGATGTAGAGCGTGCGCAGAAATGCATCTTCGACTGCGACCACTTCGTGCGTCACGTGCGGCGGCACCCAGATCGCCCGGGATGGCGGCACCATCCACGTCGTGCCGGTCGTCGCAACCCGCAGCACGCCGCGTGATGCATAGGCCACTTGGGCCCATGCATGCGTGTGTCGCGCGATACGCCAGCCCGAAGGCATCAGCCGCGAGCGCACGCGGATCGGGTGCGTTTGCGTCGGCTGGAATTCGGGCGGGATGTCGGCGAAGTGGACCTGGCTCGACAGGGCTGAGTCAGTGGACGAATTCATCTTGAAGATCGATCCAATGGATGGAACGCAAAAACGCAGTGGATGTATGCGCGCAACCCGCAAGCAGGGAGCGCTCACGCATAGAGCCATCAAGCGCGGACCTGAGCGCGCGGGCTAAGCAAGACCCAAAGGCCCAGACCCAAAACCACCGCGAGCCTCTCATTGTAGGTGTTACGTCGGAGTCAACGTTGCATAATGTCCCGATTGCACGGATCCCGAGGAGAAGGTCATGAGTTTTGCAACCGCCGACTTGTGCGACGCACACGAGGACCAACTGGCGCTGGGCACACTGCGTGTGCTCGAACCGGTCTTTCATCTCTTCAGCCGTGCCGAGTGTTTCAGCGGCGAGGCGGTCACGCTGAAGGTGTTCGAAGACAACGCGCTCGTGCGCGCCACGCTCGAGGAGAAGGGCGCCGGCCGGGTGCTGGTCGTCGACGGTGGTGGCAGTCTGCGTTGCGCCCTCGTGGGCGGCAACCTCGCGCAAATCGCCGAACAGAATGGCTGGGCGGGCATCGTGCTGAACGGCTGCGTGCGAGACGCGCTTGAGCTCAATGAAGTCAATGTCGGCGTCGCGGCGCTGACGACCTGCCCACGGCGTGGCAAGAAGCTCGGCACAGGCGAGCGCGACGTGCCGGTGCAATTGCCGGGCGCGCTGGTACGTCCGGGCGAATGGATCTATGTGGATATCGACGGCGTGCTGGTGGCGAGCGCGCCGCTGAACTGAACCCTAGGCAACAGCCGGGGGCAAGCCGAACTCATCATCAAGGAGAACAAACGACGATGCAGACCGTTTTTGTATACGGCACGTTGCGAGCCGGTGAAGTGAACGACCTTAGAGAGGCTGCGGCGCGCAACGAGATCGCCGCGCCCAATCTGCTCGGCACGGCCACGGTGCGCGGCCATCTATTCGACTTTGGCTTGTATCCGGGTCTGGTGGTCGACGAAGCGGGCGTAGACGTCACGGGCGACGTCTACGAAATCGACGATGAACTGGTTGCGGTGCTCGACGAGATCGAAGCCGTGTATCCCGGTGTTGAAGATCGATTCCTCGCGCGGGAAGTGATGGTGAAAGTCGACGGTAACGTCGTGAACTGCCGGTTCTATCCGGTTGCGCCTCAGGCGGCGAAGGGGCTTCCGGAAATCAGGTCGGGTGATTGGGTCGAGTACCGCAGCACGCGCTGACAGGGTGTATGGCTGGCCCACGGCGAGCGCGCCGCAGCATAACCAATGCATGACGCGCACATCGCGAGCGCATCACCGGCGCACAACGAGCACATAAAAAAACGGCCCGGCAGGCATACGCCTGTCGGGCCGCCCGGTCGGTCAGCCTTGTGACCCAGGCCGCTCTTTCATCTTGCGTGGCTGCTGAAAGCGGGCCTGGTACGACGTCGTTATTGCTGATGCATGAGGCACAGATGCCTCAGATTTCCTCGTACAGCGGCAGCGTCAGGAAGTCGGTGAACTGCTCCGACGTCGACATCTCTTCGAAGATTTGTGCAGCGCGATCGTACGGCTTCGTATCGCCGCCGACTGCCTGCTTCACCTTGTCGAGCTCCTGTGCCGACAACTCGCGCACCAGCTCGGCCGTGACCTTGCGGCCGTCTTCGAGCTTGCCCTTCGGCGAGCGAATCCATTGCCACACTTGCGAGCGCGAGATCTCGGCGGTGGCGGCGTCCTCCATCAGGTTGTGAATCGGCACGCAGCCATTGCCTGCGAGCCACGAACCCAGGTAGTGAATGCCGACGTTGATGTTGTTGCGCAAACCGCCTTCGGTGATCGGCGCTTCCGGGCGGAAGTCCGTCAGGTCGGTCGCCGTGACGAGCACGTCGTCGCGTTGCTTGCCGATCTGATTCGGCTTGTCGCCGAGCACCTTGACGAATTCTTCCATCGCGATCGGCACGAGGCCCGGATGTGCGACCCAGCCACCGTCGTAACCGTCGCCGGCATCGCGCGCCTTGTCCGAGCGCACGCCACCCATGGCCTTGTCGTTGGCGGCCGGATCGTTCTTGATCGGAATCAGCGCGCTCATGCCGCCGATTGCCGGCGCATTGCGGCGATGGCAGGTCTTCAGCAACAGCAGCGCGTACGCACGCATGAACGGCGAGGTCATCGTGATCTGCGAGCGGTCGGCGAGACAGAAATCGCGGTCGTTCTTGAACTTCTTGATCGCCGAGAAGATGTAGTCCCAACGGCCGGCGTTCAGACCCGAGCTGTGTTCGCGCAGCTCGTACAGGATCTCGTCCATTTCGAATGCGGCGACGATCGTCTCGATCAGAACGGTCGCGCGAATCGTGCCGCGCGGCACGCCGACGGCTTCCTGTGCGGCGAGGAAGATGTCGTTCCACAGACGCGCTTCCAGATGGCTCTCCATCTTCGGCAGATAGAAGTAGGGCGCCGTGCCGCGCGCAACCTGTTCCTTCGCGTTGTGAACCATGAAGAGCGCGAAATCGAAGATGCCGCCGGAGACGCGCTTGCCGTCCACCGTCACATGCTTTTCGTCCAGATGCCAGCCGCGCGGACGCACGATCAACGTAGCGATCTTGTCGTTCAGCGTGTACGACTTGCCATTCTGTTCGAGCGAAATCGTGCGGCGCACTGCGTCCTTCAGATTGATATGACCGGTAATCTGGTTGTCCCAGCTCGGCGCATTCGAATCTTCGAAGTCGGTCATGTACGAATCCGCGCCCGAATTCAGCGCGTTGATGATCATCTTGCGCTCGACCGGTCCGGTGATTTCCACGCGGCGGCATTGCAGATCCTGCGGCAGCGGCGCGATCTTCCAGTCGCCGTCACGCACGCTTTTCGTTTCGGCGAGGAAGTCGGGGCGCTCGCCGGCGTCGAGACGTTTGGTGCGTTCCACACGCGCCTGCAGCAGTTGCTGACGGCGCGGTTCAAACGTGCGATGCAGCGCGGCGACGAGCTCGAGCGCTTCGCGGGTGAGGATTGCTTCATAGCCCGGCTTGATCTCAGCCGTGATTTCCATGCCCTGCGGCAGCGACAGCGATGATTGCGATGACAGCGGATTCGCCATGGTTTCTCCTTGGTCGGTCAGATTGCAAAGGTGCAAATGTTGAGATGCGGTTGAATTGCGTCCCGGGATCGAGGTGGTAGCTGTCATGCGCCAGGGCTGTGGCGTGTGCGGCTGCCAGCGGGATTGCCGGTGCTGCCCGCGCCGTTATTGCGGCCGGGCGACGCGAGGGACTTCAGAAAAGCGAGCAGATCGTTCATGCCTCCGCCCGCGCCATGCGGCGTGACGCCCAGTTCTTCGGCTGGTGCGTTTTGCCGGTTAAGCCAGAAAGTTGTGAAGCCGAACCAGCCCGCGCCTGCCACGTCCCAGCCGTTCGACGACACGAAGACGATCTCGCGCGGTTCAGCGTTGAAGGCTTGCGTGCCGAGTGTGTAGGCCGCGGGCGAGGGTTTGTAGGCGCGTACCGTGTCGACGGACAGGACATGGTCGAACAGGCGCGTCATGCCGGCGCTCTTCACGGCGATGTCGAGCATTTGCGGATTGCCGTTCGAGAGGATCGCGAGACCGGGCCTTGTTGAATTCGCGCCTGCCCCGGCTTTGGCGCCAGCAGGCGCGGATGTGGATCCGGACGACGCTGAAGGCGCGTCGCGCAACTGGCGCAGCGCGGGCACGGCATCGGGAAAAGCGGACAGGCACGCATATTCGTCCATCAGACGCTTCTCGGCCGCACGGCCCAGCGTGAGATGCAGTTTCTTGGCGGCGAAGCGCAAGGCGTCGAGCGTGATGTCCCAGAACGGCCGGTAATGTGCACCGGGCGCACCGGCCGGATCGGCGAGCGTGCGCAGCTGCGTGTATTCGATCTGTTTCTGGCGCCACAACTGCGAGAGCGCGTCGCCGTGGCCCGGGAACATCTGCTCCGCGGCAGCGATCACCGAATGCACGTCGAAAAGCGTGCCGTACGCGTCGAAAATCACTGCTTTGGGGAAGGGTGTCGTTGTGGCCGACATTGCCGTGCACTCCTATCAGAGGTCAGGATGGATTGTATTAGTGATGCCATACGCTAAAAAAGAGGCTAAACATCACTTGATCTTTTACTTTCATGCACCTAATCTGACGCGCACCGACCACTTTCCAGCACAAACGCCCCCAAAGGGACATCCTTCGAGGCGCGCGGCTCCGTTCCCCATGGATCGTTTCAAGCAGATCGAGACTTTCGTTACCGTCGCGGCCAAGGGCAGCCTGTCCGCCGCGGCGCTCGCCGAAGGCGTCGCGCCCGCGATCATCGGCCGCCGCATCGATGCGCTCGAAGAGCGTCTCGGCGTCAAATTGCTGGTGCGCACCACGCGCAAGATCACGCTGACCTTCGAGGGCTCGGCGTTTCTCGAAGATTGCCAGCGAGTCATCCACGATATGCAAAACGCCGAGGCCAGCGTGTCGGCGGGCGGCGTGAAGGCGAGCGGCCATTTGCGGCTGTCGGCGCCGGCCGGGTTTGGGCGCCGGCATGTTGCGCCCCTGGTGCCCGCGTTTACGGTCGCGCATCCGGATGTATCGATTACGCTCGACCTGTCCGACCGGCTGGTCGACCTCGTCAACGAGGGCTTCGACTGCGCCGTGCGTCTGGGCGAATTGCCGGATTCGTCGCTGGTGTCGCTCAAGCTCGGTGAGAACCGCCGCGTATGCGTGGCTTCGCCGTCGTATCTGAGCCGGCGCGGTTCGCCGCATACGCTGGCCGATCTCGCGCATCACAACTGCCTCGCGCTCGGTGCGAGCGCCAACCAGCAGCGCGGCTGGATGTTCCAGCAGGGGGACAAGGTCGTGTCGATCAAGGTGTCCGGCACGATGGAATGCTCGGACGGCGCCGTGCTGCACGAGTGGTGTCTCGAGGGTTACGGGCTCGCATGGCGCTCGTGGTGGGAGGTCGGCACGGATATCGCGGCTGGCCGGCTGGTGAGCGTGCTCGACGAGTTCGCCGCGCCGCCGATCGGCATCCATGCGGTTTTTCCGCAGCGTCGGCATTTGCCGCTGCGGGTCCGGCTGTTTCTGGACTTTCTCAAGCATACGTACGGCCATCCTGATTACTGGGGCGAGGGCGGCTGAGTTGCGGCTGCGGTCCGGCGGTCCGTTGATCAGGCACAACGGCCCCTTATGCCGTCCTGCACAACCGCGACACACAACTGCCATGCGGATCCGCGCAGCGGGTTTTCGATATGCGGACAGACCCGCACGACGGCCTTGAGCGCGTTTCTGCGACCTACAATCGATTGAAGCGGTTTCCAAGCCGCGCCTCGTGGGACGCTGACGCCGCGCTGCACGCAGCCGGCGACGGAGGGCATCATGTTCAGGCACATCCTGGTTCCGACCGATGGTTCAGACCTGTCACGCAAAGCGATAGACGGCGCCATCGATCTCGCGCAGGCCGTCGGTGCTCGCGTTACCGCCTACGCGTGTCTGCCGCAATATCCATACTCGCCGTTCTCCGATGTAGTGATCGAGCCGCCGGTCGAGTTTCTGCAGCGCAGCGAGCGTGAAGCGCAGGTGCATCTGAGAGAAGTGGAACTGGCCGCGCGCCGCGTCGGCGTCGCGTTCGACAGTCGCACCAGCGTGCATCCGGCGCCGTACCTCGGCATCATCGAAGCCGCGGAGCAGGGTGCCTGTGACGTGATTTTCATGGCGTCGCATGGACGGCGTGGTCTCGGCAGTTTGCTGATCGGCAGCGAGACGCAGCGGGTCCTGACGCATACGAAGATTCCGGTCATCGTGTACCGCTGAGGCGCGCGCTCGCGATTCCCGTCACGCGCAAAACCGGCATAGCAAAAAAACGCGCCGGCGATGAGGCCGGCGCGTCCGATGCTCGCCGCACAATGCGTTGTGCTGACTTTTTCTCCACTGCCGCCATCTCTCCCAGATTCCAGCCATCAGGGCAGACCGGCGTGCTTCCGCCCTGATGGCTGCTCCTCCCTGACCGCGGCTCTCTAACGGAGCCGCTTTTTCGTCTGCCTTGCCGTTCCCGCGATCAGACTGCAGAGTACTTAAGCGACCTTCTTGTCGAAGAACTGTTCGTCTTCCGTCGAACCGTGCAGCGCGGTCGTCGATGCATCGCGCTCGACCGTTTGCGTCACGGCGTCGAAGTAGCCGGTGCCGACTTCGCGCTGGTGTTTGACCGCGGTGAAGCCCTTCTCGGCCGCAGCGAATTCAGCCTGCTGCATTTCGACGAAGGCGGTCATCTGGTTGCGGGCATAGCCGTGCGCCAGGTTGAACATCGAGTAGTTCAGCGCGTGGAAGCCGGCCAGCGTGATGAACTGGAACTTGTAGCCCATTGCACCGAGTTCGCGCTGGAACTTGGCGATGGTTGCGTCGTCCAGGTTCTTCTTCCAGTTGAACGACGGCGAGCAGTTGTACGACAGCAGCTGGTCCGGGAATTCCTTGTGGATCGCGTCGGCGAATTTCTTCGCGAACTCGAGGTCCGGCTTGCCGGTTTCGCACCAGATCATGTCGGCGTACGGCGCGTAGGCGAGGCCACGCGAGATTGCCTGTTCCAGACCCGGCTTCGTGCGATAGAAACCTTCTACCGTGCGTTCGCCCGTCAGGAACGGCTTGTCGTTGTCATCCACGTCCGACGTGATCAGGTCGGCGGCTTCCGCGTCGGTGCGAGCCAGCAGCACGGTCGACGTGCCGGAGACGTCGGCGGCCAGACGAGCAGCGGTCAGCTTGGCGATGTTTTCGCGGGTCGGCACGAGCACTTTGCCGCCCATGTGGCCGCACTTCTTCACCGAAGCGAGCTGGTCTTCGAAGTGCACGCCTGCGGCGCCCGCTTCGATCATCGCCTTCATCAGTTCGAATGCGTTCAGCACGCCGCCGAAACCGGCTTCCGCGTCGGCCACGATCGGGGCGAAGTAGTCGATATAGCCTTCGTCGCCCGGATTCTTGCCTTCCGACCACTGGATCTGGTCAGCGCGCGTCAGCGTATTGTTGATGCGCTTCACGACGAGCGGCACCGAGTTCGCCGGGTACAGCGACTGGTCCGGGTACATTTCACCGGCCACGTTCGCATCGCCCGCCACTTGCCAGCCTGACAGGTAGATCGCCTTCAGGCCGGCCTTGACCTGTTGCATCGCCTGGTTGCCGGTCAGCGCGCCGAGCGAGTTCACGAACGGCTCGTTGTTGACGCTTTCCCACAGCTTTTCCGCGCCGCGCTTGGCAAGCGTGTGCTCCACTTGCAGCGAGCCGCGCAGACGGATCACGTCTTCGGCGGTGTACGTACGCTTCACGCCTTTCCAGCGCGGATCGGTTTCCCATTGCTGTTGGAGTTGCTTGGCTTGTTGTTCGCGCGACATGGTGTGCTCCTTGGTTGCCTGTAATGGATAGATGACTCTTGTCTCTTCGTCGAAAGCGCTTGGCCCGTTGAGGCGTTTCGTTTCGTGAAGTCTTATATAAGAGTCTAGGCAAATCGACCGTCGCGCAATAGCTGCCGAGGAGCGTTTTTTTAATATTTATTTTTGTTAAAAATCAATTGCTTGCGTCACACGTTTCGCATTAAGAAACGTCTTTTCCCATCTTGCAATAGGCCTTGTTGTGCCTTGCAGCACGATTTTTTACGACGCAAAAAAATTTTCCACATCGTGAAATTTCGCCGGTGCCCAAAGTGTGGACGAAAAAAAACCGGTGCCTGAGCACCGGTTCCTTTCAGACTGACGAACTGCGCGAGGCCGTTCGTGTCTTTTCAGGCCGCCCTACGCGCTAAACGAGCCGCGTAAATAGGCTTGCCTGGTGACTGCCAGGCAGTCGCTGCTTAGCTGCCGCGACGCGCCGTACGCGGGCCGTCGCTGCGGCGTGCGCCGTAGCCGCCGTCACGCGAACCACCGCCGAAGCCGCCTTCACGTGAACCGCCGCCGAAGCCGCCTTCACGCGAACCGCCGCCAGCCGACTTGCCGGCCCAGCCGCCGCCATTGCCGCTACCGCTACGCGAACCGCCGCCGTTACCAGCCGGCTTGCCTGCGCCGCTGCCGCTACCGAAGCGACGGCCACCACCATTGCCACCGCCCGGACGGCCACGGCCGCCAAAGCCAGGACGGCCACCGCCCGACGGAGCCGACTTGCGCGGCTCGAAGCCTGCGACGACATTCACCGGCAGCGGGGTGCGCACGAAACGCTCGATGCGCTTCAACGCGCCTTGTTCCGCGTGGTGCACGAGGCTCACTGCGATACCCGAGCGGCCAGCACGGCCGGTACGGCCGATGCGGTGCACGTAGTCTTCAGCGAACTTCGGCAGGTCGTAGTTGAACACGTGCGTGATGCCCGGGATGTCGATACCGCGAGCGGCGACGTCCGTTGCCACCAGCACGCGCACACGGCGCTCGCGCAGAGCCTTGATCGTGCGGTTACGTGCGCCTTGCGGCAGGTCGCCATGGAGAGCTGCCGATTCGAAACCGGCGTCGGCCAGACGGCCAGCCAGTTGGTCAGCGTCCATCTTGGTTGCCGTGAAGACGATAGCCTGGTCGAGGCCTTCGTCACGCAGCAGATGGTCGAGCAGACGATCCTTGTGATCGCGGTCGTCAACATAGTGGACGGTTTGCGCGATGTTGGTGCGTTGTTCGAGGCGTTGAACGATCTCGATCCGTTCCGGATCCTTCAGCAGGCGGCCGGTCAGCGAGCTGATCTTGCCGTCGAGCGTAGCCGAGAACAGCATGGTTTGACGCGAAGCCGGCGTAGCGGCAACGATCGTTTCGATGTCTTCGATGAAGCCCATGTCCAGCATGCGGTCGGCTTCGTCGAGCACGAGGATCTGCAGTTGCGACAGATCAATACGGCCGCGTTCCAGGTGGTCGATCAGACGGCCCGGCGTAGCAACCAGGATTTCCGGGTTCTTTGCCAGCAGCATCAACTGTTGACCGTATGCGACGCCGCCCAGAATGCTGACGGTGCGCAGACGCTTGAGGTGCTTGCCGTACGTGGCAGCGGCGGTGGTGACCTGCATCGCGAGTTCGCGGGTCGGCGTCAGAACCAGCATGGTCGGACGGGCAACGGGTTGCGGACGGCGCGTGCGGGCACCGTCAGCCGGACGCGCTTCACGCGGCTGGCTGGCTTGTGCTTTTTGCAGTTGCGAAAAACGTTCGATGGCGGGCAGCATGAACGCGGCGGTCTTGCCCGAACCGGTCGGGCTCGAGACCATCAGATCGCGGCCGGCGATGCCAGCGGGGATCGCGCGTTGCTGAACCGGAGTCGGGTTTTGATAACCAGCGGCGGTCAGGGCGGAGACGACATCCGCGGAGAGACCGAGCGACGCGAACGACGGGCCGGTCGGCGCTGCGGCTTCTGCGGCGACAGCTTCCGGAGCGGCAGCGATGGCTGCAGCTTGTGCGGGTGCGTCGGCGAAACCGAGAGCTTGATCGGCGATGGCGTTCAACGGGCTGCTGGGGGTATTGCTCGAAGTCATGAGAATCCTTGGTACACAGGGAATTAAAACGTCGGCGCCAATCGGCATACCCAAGTCGTCGGATTCAGCGAGCAAAGAAGCAGCGAGCAAATCGAAAAACGGGGGCAGCTCGCGACAATGAAGGCGAGCTTTTCGTTAGAAGCTGTATCGGATGCGACATGCCAACACGGCGTGCCGCCAGCCTGGGACATGATCGCCCGTAGGGGGCTAGGCAGGAGGGGACAGGTTCTAAACTGGATTGGAGCTAAACGCTACGAGGCGCTGCGCCGCAAAGGCCGCTAGAGGAAAGCCGGGCAAAGCAGTGAAGCGCAGGCAGCATTGTATAGGGTTTTGTTGCACTGCGCCACTGTTAGGAAGTTTCCTGGGGGAAAACTTTCATCCGGCTGCCCGAGTGGGCTTAAGGAGCCGGCCTGCTGGGCCACACCTAAGGACTTGCCCGCGGGGCTGCCGCGGCCAAGTCCGGGCGACGGATTTAGCCGCGGGGTCAGATTCAGGCGGCGGTGCCGCTCTTGAGGGCTTCGATCAGTTCGACGTATTGCTGCTTTGCGGCGTCCGGCGCGGTGCCTTTGAGCGCGGCCCACGCATCGTACTTGTATTTGCCGACGATATCGGTGAAACCGGGTTTGTCGCCGTGGACGTCGCCGTCGATCGCCTGCTTGTAGAGGGCATAAAGGCGCAGAAGGGTAAGGTTGCCCGGACGCTCGGGCAGTTGCTTGGCGTCTTCCTGGGCCTGGACGAATTGCGCGTTGATGTCTGTCATGGTGGTTTTTGCCCGGCTGGCGGGGTTGGTTCTGGCTGGGCCGATGATCATAACAACTGCATGCGGCGGCGGGGCCGAGGGCTTATTCCAAACATTCATGCCCGCCCGGCAGGCACACCCAAAACCGCATCTGCACGCGCCGTGCCGATTACAATACGGTCCATGACTCAAACTGTGCTTCTTGCTCTCGATACCTCGACCGAATTCTGCTCGGTAGCGCTCCTGTCCGCCGTCGGCGGCGCGGCGAACCAGACAGCGGACCAAGGCAACGCCGAACCCCGGATCTGGATGCGCCACGAGCAAACCGGCGCAGTCTCCAGCACGCGCCTTCTGCCCGCAATTCGCGAACTTTTCGACGAAGCTGGCCTGAAACTGGCGGACTGCCACGCCATCGCCTTCGGCTCCGGCCCCGGCTCATTCACGGGTCTTCGCACCGCGACGGGCGTCGCTCAAGGCCTCGCGTTCGGCTTGAACCTGCCGGTCGTGCCGGTCAGCACGCTGCTGGCCTGCGCGGAAAGCGCACGGTTGCGCGATCCGTCGGCGACCCGCGTGCTTGCTGCCCTCGACGCCCGGATGGACGAAATCTATTGGGCCGACTACGCCTGGGACGCGGCCGTTGGCGAATGGCGCACGCTACAGGCGGCTTCGCTGGACGCGCCGGAACGGCTCGTGTTGCCCGACGTCCCATTCACTTTGGCAGGCAACGCTGCTGCGGCCTTCGGCGCGCGGCTGCCCGCCGTCGCGGCTGCGCGGACCGTCGACAGCGAAGCGCTGCCGCATGCTGTGCCGCTCGCGCACGCGGCGTTGCGCGCGTTTCGCGCCGGCCGCACCGTGCCCGCGGATCAGGCCGCGCCGGAATACATTCGCGACAAGGTTGCCCAGACTACGGCGGAACGCGTCGCTGAAAAAGCCGCCAAGGCCGAACAGGCTGCCAAGGTGGCGCATGAAGCGGATCAAGGTGAGGGCCGGCAATGAGCGGGGTGTTGCTGGCGGATCGCTATATGTCGCCGATGACCGAAGCCGATCTGGACGAGGTCGCGGCTATCGAAAAGATCGCCTACGAATTCCCCTGGAGCCGCGGCAATTTCGGCGACTCGCTGCGCAACGGCTATTTCGGCATCTGCATGCGTCACGTAACGGGCTCGCTGATCGGCTATTGCGTGCTGATGCCGGTGGTCGATGAAATGCATCTGCTCAATTTGTGCGTGACGCCCGCTGCGCAAGGTGCCGGCGCCGGGCTCGCGCTGCTGCGTGAAGCGGTGCGCATTACGCGCGCTGAAAAACTCGAAGGTTTGCTGCTCGAAGTGCGGCCCTCGAATCACCGGGCGATCCGGCTTTACGAGCGGTTTGGCTTTGCGTCGATTGGCCGGCGCAAAAACTATTATCCGGCGCGGCATCGCAGCCGGGAGGACGCCATCGTGATGCGTTTCTCGTTTGCCACGGAGGGCGCAGATGGCGCTGCATGAATCGGTACTGGAAGAGTTCGGACTCGCGCCGCTGTGGGTGCGTCGCGGGATGTCGGCGGCGCAGGAACCCGTAGTCGAAGCCGCTGCCGAGCAGGGCGGTGCCGGGTTGGCGGATCAGGTAGCGCGTCGCGAAGATCCGCGGATGACGGGGAGTGAACCATCGTCGTCCATGCTCGCTCAGGATGGCCGGGACGTCGCGCGGCCCGCGATGCGAACCGGCGAAGCTGGACAAGCCGATTCGGCACAACTGCAGGGAGAGCGCCGTGCGCCGGTACGCGCGGATCAAGCGCCGCCACCTGCGGAAACGCGCGATCGATTCGATCGTCAGACTCCCGCACGTGCAAGCGATTCGTCACGGCCCATGCCGGCGCCTGTCGAAACGCGGCAGCCACCGCAGCAGTCTCGTACACCCGAGCCACCGCCGTTCGACGCACCACCCGACGACGATTTCGCATGGTTCGACGACCAGCCGTCCCACGCTCACGCTCCCGTTGAAGCGCGCCGCGACGCGCCCGAGCCCTCATCGATCCAGACGCTCGACTGGGACGCATTGAGCCAGCAGGTCGCTGCCTGCGAACGCTGCCGTCTGTGCGAGAAACGCACGAACACGGTATTCGGCGTCGGCGATCGCAACGCCGACTGGATGCTGATCGGCGAAGCGCCGGGTGAGAACGAAGATCGGCTGGGCGAGCCGTTCGTCGGCCAGGCCGGCAAGCTGCTCGACAATATGCTGCGTTCGCTGACGCTCGCGCGCGACAGCAACGTCTATATCGCTAACGTAATCAAGTGCCGCCCGCCGGGTAACCGCAATCCTGAGCCGGACGAAGTCGCGCGTTGCGAGCCTTATCTGCAACGCCAGGTCACGCTGGTCAAGCCGAAAGTGATCGTCGCGCTCGGCCGCTTCGCCGCGCAAAGTCTGCTCAGGACCGAAGCGAGCATTTCATCGCTGCGCGGCCGCGTGCACGAATACGAAGGCGTGCCGGTTATCGTCACCTATCACCCGGCGTACCTGCTGCGCAGCCTGCCCGACAAGGCGAAGGCCTGGGCGGACCTGTGCCTCGCGCGCGACACGTGGCTCGCTGCGGGCGGCGTGCCGTCCAACGCGGCAAAGTGACGGACGCGAACGGGCCGGCGGCGCGCTTTGCCGCCGCGCCCGGCACATCGGCGGCGGTCCTCGAACAGTTGCTCGATACATTGCACGAACCGGCCGTGCGCGATCTCGCGTGGCTGCTGCTGAGCGCCGATTTGTTGCGCGCGCAACCACCGGTTGGTGCGCTCGCGAGTCCTTTCGACACGCCGCAGGAAGCTGACGCAACCGTCGACTGGTTACGCGCGCTGGACGCCGATCCGGCCGACCTGCACCGCGATCTCGCCGCGACGCGTATCACGCGTCTTGGCCGCTACGCCGAGCGGTTGCTCGGATGGTTCCTGCAAAACGGGCCGGCGACGCGGCTGGTCGCGGCCGGCGTGCCGTTGCGGCGCTCGGGCGTCACGCTCGGTGAATGCGATTTTCTCGTGCAGACGCAGCAGGGCGCGCGGCTGCATTGGGAGCTGGCGGTGAAGTGCTATCTGCATGCGGGCGAGAGCCGCGCGCAGTCGGCCACGCAATCGGTGGCGCGCTTAGCCGATTACGTCGGCCCGAATCTGAAAGACCGCTTCGATCTGAAGCTCGCGCATGTTCTGAATCATCAACTGCCGTTGAGCGCGCGCGAAGAGTTCGCATCGGTCGGTCACACAGGGCCGTGGACGCCGCAGATGTTCATCAAAGGCTGGCTGTTCTATCGTGCGGGCGAGACGCCGGCTGATCCTGTCGAACTCGATCCGTCGCATGGACGAGGCTGGTGGGTAACCCGCAGCGAATGGGCAGACTTTGCCGAGGCGCATGCGCAAATGTGGCGTGTGTTGCCACGGTTGGAATGGCTCGCGCCGCGGCGGCATAAAGAGGGTGCAGCCCAGGCCGCAGGGTTTGCTTTCGTCGATCAGCAGATGCTTGCTGAACAAACATCACATCAGCATGGACCAACGATGGTCGCGGCGTTCGCCAGTGACGGCGCGGGTACTATTGCAGAACTTTCGCGCGGCTTTATCGTGCCGGACGATTGGCCAGAGCAGGCGCAGATCTACGCGCGGAAGTAGCAGGACTGTTGGCGAGATTGACGCCGAGCTACCCGACGCGTGGCCGTTGCCTTCCGATCAGATTCGCCGTTGAACCCAGCGTCTGAGTCGAACGGGCCGCATCGCCAGGCGTAGCCATGCGCGCCCCTGTCCCAGCCCCTCACCACCACCGATAAAAATGATGCACCGGCCCGACGCCTCTGCCGACATCCAGCTGATCGCTCGCCTGCAACGCGCCGGTCAGATACAGCTTGGCGTCGGCGACCGCACTCGCCAGATCAGCGCGCTGCGGAATCAGTGCCGCAATTGCCGATGACAGCGTGCAGCCCGTCCCGTGCGTATTCTTCACCGGCACGCGTGGGCCGCCCAAACGCAGCGTGCCGCTTTCCAGTATGAGCCAGTCGGGACTGTCCGCCGCGCTCAAATGACCGCCCTTCATCAGCACCGCCCGCGCGCCAAGCGCACGCAACGCTTCACCTTGTTCGACCATCCCGGCTTCGTCGGTGGCAGCTTGCACGCCCAGCAAAGCCGCGGCTTCCGGCAGATTCGGCGTCAACAGATCGGCCAGCGGCAGCAACTCGTCGCGCACCGCTGCAACCGCATCCGGCAGCAACAGCGCGTGATTGCTCTTCGAAATCATCACCGTGTCGAGCACGACGTGCTTCGGTTTGTGCCGCCGCAGCGCTTCGGCGACCGCACGCGCGATGCCCGCATTCGCCAGCATGCCGATCTTCACGGCATCGATACGGATGTCGTCGAACACCGCATCGAGTTGCGCGGTAATGAAGGCGGGCTCCGGCGCATGAATCGCCGTGACGCCACGCGTGTTCTGCGCGGTGAGCGCGGTGATCACGCTCGCGCCGTAAGCGCCGAGCGCCGAGAAAGCCTTCAGATCGGCCTGAATGCCGGCGCCGCCGCCGGAATCGGAACCGGCGATCGTCAGCACATTGGGAATGGGTTGAGTCATGGCAAAGCGAGGAAAGGGGGAAGGCGCGGGCACTACCAGGAGCAGTACCCGCCGCGGGTCAGTGCTTGACTTCGCCGATTAGCGCGACCGAGTCAAACGCGCGCTGATTCGCCTGGTGGCGGCGCATCACGAACCACATCATCACGCAGACGAAGGTGCCGAATAGCACGATCACCGCCGTAACCGGCACATCGAGCCACACCAGCACGGCGTACAGGCACAGCATCACGAGCACCGAGAGATTTTCGTTGAAGTTCTGCACGGCGATCGAGTGCCCTGCCGACAGCAGCACGTGGCCGCGATGCTGGAGCAGCGCATTCATCGGTACGACGAAAAAGCCCGACAAGCCGCCGACGATCATCAGGAAGATATACGCGACGATCAGATAGCCCGGCACATGCACGCGGCCGAAATACAGGCCCCAATGCGTGGGGAACAGATCGCGTGTGTAGAAGGCCATCAGCATGACGGCGATACCCATCATGATTCCGACCGGAAGTACCGTCAGCGACTTCTTCAATGGCACGCGCGAGGCGGCGTAAATCGCGCCAACTGCTACGCCCACCGCAACTACCGCTTGCAGAATGGCCGCTTCCGAAAGCGACATGTTCAGCGACACCTCGGCCCACTTCAGCACGATGAATTGCAGCGTCGCGCCGGCGCCCCAAAAAAGCGTGGTGACGGCGAGCGAGATCTGACCGAGTTTGTCACGCCACAGCACGAGAAAGCAGTCGGCGAAATCGGTGACCAGCTTGATCGGGCCGCGTTCCTGTTTCGGATAGCGTGCGCCGGTGTCGGGAATGCGCAGATTGAAGAGCGCCGCGATCACGTAGATGGCCATGATCACCAGCATCGCTGCTTCAGCGGGCGTGTTGACGGTAGGGATGTGGTGCCTGAGGATCGGTGCGGCAATGTGCGGGCTGATGAGCGCGCCGCCGAGCACGGTGCCGAGAATGATCGAGCCGACCGTGGTGCCTTCGATCCAGCCGTTCGCCGCGACCAGCCGGTCAGGCGGCAGCAGTTCGGTAAGAATGCCGTATTTGGCGGGCGAGTAGGCCGCCGCGCCGAAACCCACGATGCCATAGGCGATCAACGGATGCGCGCCGACCAGCATCGTGATGCAGCCAACCACCTTGATGGTATTGGTGACGAACATCACGTGGCCTTTCGGCCGGGAGTCGGCGAAGGCGCCCACGAAGGCGGCCAGAACGACGTACGACAGCACAAAGAACAACTTGAGCAGCGGCGTCATCCAGTTCGGGGCGTGGAGATCTTTCAGCAGTGCGATAGCAGCGATCAGAAGCGCATTGTCGGCCAGCGACGAAAAAAACTGCGCGGCCATGATGGTGTAAAAACCTTTTTTCATCTGATGCGATGCTGTCCTCGCTGCGGTCTGTCCGCCCCGGCCGTGTGCAAAGCGTCCGGGCTTATACCGTTCGAAATGGGTTGTGCGCACGGCTTTATATCATGAAAATAGCTGGATTCGGACTAGCAGAATCCTTGATCGCACCGCCCAGCGGGCTGCCGAGCACTGAAAACGCCCTGTAAGCTCCTGATTCGCAAGCGTCTTTACGAAAATTACCCATGCCGCGCCCCCTCTCAGCCACGATCCACACTGCCGCACTCGCCAATAACCTCGCCGTCGCCCGGCGCTACGCACCAAAATCCAAGATCTGGGCCGTGGTCAAGGCAAACGCCTATGGGCATGGCCTCGCGCGTGCTTTTCCCGGCTTGCGCGCAACCGACGGCTTTGGTCTTCTCGACCTGGAAGAGGCGGTGAAGTTGCGTGAATTGGGCTGGGCAGGCCCGATTCTGTTGCTCGAAGGCTTCTTTCGCCCGACCGATATCGACGTGATCGACCGTTACAGCCTGACCACGGCGCTGCACTCGGACGAGCAGCTGCGCATGCTCGAAATGGCGCGCCTGTCCAAGCCCGTCAATATCCAGCTGAAGATGAACACCGGCATGAACCGCCTCGGTTACACGGTGGAAAAATTCCGCGCCGCGTGGGAGCGCGCGCGGGCCTGCCAGGGCGTCGGCCAGATCACGTTGATGACCCATTTCTCGGATGCTGACGGCGAGCGTGGCGTTGCCCATCAGATGGAAGCGTTCGAGCGCGGCGCGCAAGGCATTGCCGGTGCGCGCAGCCTGTCGAATTCGGCGGCCACGCTGTGGCATCCCGAAGCCCACTTCGATTGGGTCCGCCCGGGCATCATCATGTACGGCGCGTCGCCCTCGGGCGTGACGGCCGCGATCGCTGGCACCGGCCTGCAACCGGCCATGACGCTCGCCTCCGAACTGATCGCCGTGCAGACGCTCGCCGAAGGCCATACGGTCGGCTATGGTTCGGCGTTCAAGGCGCGTGGGGCGATGCGCATCGGCGTAGTGGCCTGCGGTTACGCGGACGGTTATCCGCGGGTCGCGCCGGAAGGCACGCCGGTGATCGTCGACGGCGTGCGGACGCGGATCGTCGGACGGGTGTCGATGGACATGCTGACCGTCGACCTGACGCCGATTCCGACAGCCAATGTCGGCTCGCGCGTCGAGCTGTGGGGTACGTCCCTGCCGATCGACGACGTCGCGCAGGCGTGCGGCACGATCGGCTACGAGCTGATGTGCGCGGTGGCGCCGCGTGTGCCGGTGCGGGCGGAGTAAGGCGCGGCACTGACAGGCTGGCTGTGTGGGCCGCCGCGCTGGCGGTCTCCTTGACGGTGCAAAGACAATCCCAAAGACGGTCGCAGTGAGGTCCACGGTGAGTTGGAGTTTGAACTGCTCACCGAGGACCCCGGCGAACGCATCAATCCAAAGAACAGCAACACAGGCAGGGGCGCGTGGCTAAACAGAAGACGTTGTACATCTGCAGTGAATGTGGCGGCCAATCGCCGAAGTGGGCCGGACAGTGCCCGTCATGCAATGCGTGGAACACGCTGGTGGAATCGGTCGCGGAGGCGCCGTCCACGCATCGCTTCCAGTCGCTCGCGAAGAGTGCGCCTGTGCGGCGTCTCGCCGATATCGAAGCGTCCGACGTGCCGCGCTTCTCGACCGGCGTCAGCGAATTCGATCGTGTGCTGGGCGGCGGTCTCGTGCCGGGTGGCGTAGTGCTGATCGGCGGCGATCCGGGCATCGGCAAATCGACGCTGCTGCTGCAGTCGCTCGCGGAAATTGCCGCGGACAAACGCGCGCTTTATATCAGCGGCGAAGAATCGGCCGCACAGATTGCGTTGCGTGCGCAACGACTTTCGTTACTGGAACCCGGCTCGAAGGCGAGCGAATTGCAACTGCTGGCGGAAATCCAGCTCGAGAAAATTCAGGCGACCATCGCCGAGCAGCGGCCGGACGTCGCCGTGATCGACTCGATTCAAACCGTTTACTCCGACGCGCTGACCTCGGCGCCTGGCTCGGTCGCGCAGGTGCGCGAGTGCGCGGCGCAGTTGACGCGCATTGCCAAACAGTCGGGTACCACAATCATCATGGTCGGCCACGTGACGAAGGAAGGTGCGCTCGCCGGGCCGCGCGTGCTCGAGCACATCGTCGATACGGTGCTGTACTTTGAGGGCGACACACATTCGTCGTACCGCCTCGTGCGGGCGATCAAGAACCGCTTCGGCGCGGTCAACGAACTCGGCGTGTTCGCGATGACCGAGCGCGGTCTGCGCGGTGTCGCCAATCCGTCGGCTTTGTTTCTGTCGCAGCACGAGCAATCCGTGCCGGGCTCGTGCGTGCTGGTGACGCAGGAAGGCACGCGGCCGCTGCTGGTCGAAGTGCAGGCGCTGGTCGATGCGGCCAACGCGCCGAACCCGCGGCGCCTTGCCGTAGGGCTGGAACAGAACCGCCTGGCGATGCTGCTGGCGGTGCTGCACCGGCATGCCGGCATTGCCTGTTTCGATCAGGACGTGTTCCTGAACGCGGTGGGCGGCGTGAAGATCACCGAGCCCGCGGCCGACCTTGCCGTGCTGCTCGCGATTCACTCTTCGATGCGCAACAAGCCGCTGCCCAAGGGGCTCGTCGTATTCGGCGAAGTGGGCCTCGCCGGCGAAATCCGGCCGTCGCCGCGCGGTCAGGATCGTCTTAAGGAAGCCGCCAAACTGGGCTTTTCGGTGGCGGTCATTCCGAAGGCCAATGCACCGAAACAGCCGATTGAAGGCTTACAAGTTGTTGCGGTGGAACGGATCGAACAGGCCATCGATCGGGTCCGCACGCTTGACTAGACGGGGTTCCGGCGCCTGCGGGCGCCTGTCCGTCCGTAATGGCCAGTAAATATCTCCATATTGGCTGTAACCTACCCGACATTCCTTTTTCCTAAGCTGGCAGGGTATTGCATCCCTTCTGATGCCCGAAAAAGGATCGCGCCTTGAAACAGTCATACGAAACCGTGGCCGAGCGGCCCATGCAGGTGCGCGGCTGCCGCGTCTCCGAGCCGATTCGCCAGCCTTGGGGTGGTGCCTGCCGGATTGTCGAGTGGATCGACACGACCGGGCAGATTTCGCGCCGGGTGGTGGCCGAAGATGTCACCGCCGCCGAAGTTCGCGCGACGATCAACCGTCACGTGGAAGGCCGCAAGCATGTCCTGTACGACGACGAAAAAACGCCGCGCCAGGTTTTGCCGCGGCAAACGGTGGTGCGGCGCTAAGGTTTTGCACTGCGAGGTAGTGCTTAACCGTTCTGGCCTTCGTTCATCGCCGCGTACGCCTCGCGGTTAAACAGTGGGTGCTGCGCGGCTTCCGCTGGCGTCAGTACCGGCGAGACGCAGCAGTCCAGCGATTCCAGCAGCAATACCCATTCTTCCAGCGGCCGTTTGATGATCAGGTCGGCCAGTTCTTGCGTCAGCGCAGCAGCGTCCGGGCCGCCAATCGCCTGGCCGAGGCTCCAGTGCCGCGTCGCCCATTCGGGCCGATCCAGCGCCATGCAGAGCGTTTCCCAGAACTTCAGTTCGAGCGCGCCGACGGCGAGCCAGCGATTGTCGAGCGTTCGATACAGGTTGTAGCAGGGCACGCCGCCGTTCAGCAGACTCGCGCCAGCCGCGGGCGCGGCGCCTTCATTGGCGAGCGCCACTTGCGCGACGACGTTGTGCGCATAGGTGGCGTGCGTCATCGATACGTCGACGAAGCGGCCCTCGCCGCCACGCGACACGTGCCATAGCGCGGCGAGAATCTGCGTCACCGCGCTCAACGCGCCGCCGAGCAGGTCGGCAATCTGGAAATTCGGCAGGATCGGCGTACCGTCGCGGCCTGCCAATTGATCGAGCACGCCCGCGTAGCCGATGTAGTTCAGATCGTGACCGGCATGGTCGACAAACGGACCGCTGGCCCCGTAACCGCTGATCGCGCAGTACACCAACCTCGGATTGAGCGCGCGCAGGGTTTCGTAGCCGACGCCGAGGCGCTCCATCACGCCGGGACGGAAACTTTCGATCAACACGTCTGATTCGGCCGCCAGCGCTCGCAATACATTGCGTCCCGCATCCGATTTGAGGTCGAGGCGCGTCTCGCGCTTGCCGCGATTTACCAGCCGGTAAAACGCGCCGGGGCGGCCCGCTACGCGGTCGCCGGACGACTGCATCATCGTGCGGGTGGGATCGCCCGCGCCGGGCGCTTCGATCTTGAGCACTTCTGCGCCGAGTTCTGCGAGCCGCAAGGCGGCGACCGGACCCGGCAGCAGGCGCGTCAGGTCCAGCACACGCAGGCCTTGCAGCGGGGCAGGCGCCGCTGCGGACGACGGCGCAACCGATGGCGCGGCTGAAGCATCAGACGACTCAGATGAGGACTCAGACGAGCTCACGGGTGACAAGGGCTACCTCCGATCGATGCCGGCGCGGACCGCGAACAGCCTGCCGCTAGCCGATTTGTTCGAGTTCCTCATGAGTCTCGAGCCATTCGGCTTCGAGCGTTTCGAGGCGCGCGTTCACATCTGCCTGACGGCGGATCGCTTCCGTCAGTTTGCTCTTCTGCTCGGGCTCGTAACTGGCCGGATCGACGACGAATGCATCGAGCTTCGCCTTCTCCGCGTTGAGCGCGTCCATTTCCTTTTCGATCTTGGTGATGCGGCTTTGCAGCGGTTTTTTCAGGTGCGCGAGCTTTTGACGCGTTTCCGCTTCGAGACGGCGTTGCTCCTTGCGATTGACGCCGCTGTCCGCGCTATACGCACCGTCTGATGCCGTGCCCGCCTTGAGCGCTGCGCGCTGGTCGGCGGCATGTTGCAGCAGCCAGTCGCGGTAGTCGTCGAGATCGCCGTCGAACTCCTGCAGACGATGCTTGGCCACCAGCATGAACACATCGGTGGTGGCGCGCAGCAGATGCCGGTCGTGCGACACCAGAATCAGCGTGCCCTCGAATTGCGCGAGCGCCATGGTCAGCGCGTGACGCGTTTCGAGATCCAGGTGGTTGGTCGGTTCGTCGAGCAGCAGCAGATTCGGCTTTTGCCAGATGATCAGCGCGAGCGCCAAACGGGCCTTTTCGCCGCCCGAGAAGGGCGCGATTTTCGCGGTCGCCATCTCGCCGGAAAAGTTGAAGCTGCCAAGGAAGTCGCGCAATTCCTGTTCGCGCGTATCCGGTGCGAGACGCGCCAGATGCTGCAGCGGCGTGTCGTCCGGACGCAGCGTTTCGAGCTGATGCTGCGCGAAGTAGCCGATGCGCAGGCCTTTGCCTTCGCGCACATGGCCGCCGAGCGCTTCGAGCGTGCCGGCGAG
Organism: Paraburkholderia aspalathi; assembly: GCF_900116445.1. Taxonomy (GTDB): domain Bacteria; phylum Pseudomonadota; class Gammaproteobacteria; order Burkholderiales; family Burkholderiaceae; genus Paraburkholderia; species Paraburkholderia aspalathi. The sequence goes on along the minus strand of NZ_FPBH01000003.1, from coordinate 119,288 downwards.
CGTTTTGATCAGCGTCGATTTGCCCTGGCCGTTCGCGCCGAGCAGGCCGATGCGCTGACCGTTCTGGATCGACAGCATCACATGGTCGACGATGGGAATTTCGCCGTCTTCACCGCGATAGCCGCAGCGCACGTCTTCCATCACCATCATCGGATTCGGTGCGGAATCGGGCGTGCGGAATTCGAACGTGAAGGGCGAGGACGCATGCGCCGGCGCGATCATCTCCATCTTTTCGAGCGCCTTCACGCGGCTTTGCGCCTGGCGTGCCTTGGTGGCCTGCGCCTTGAAACGGTTGATGTAACTCTGCAGATGTTCGACCGTGCGCTGCTGCTTCTCATACGCGCTTTGCTGCAAGGCGATCTGCTGCGCGCGCAGGATTTCGAACTGCGAGTAGTTGCCGCCGTAACGCTTGATCTGCTGATGCTCCAGATGCAGCGTGACGTTGCAGACCGAATCGAGAAATTCGCGGTCGTGCGAGATCACGATCAGCGTGCCGGGATAACGGTGCAGCCAGTCTTCGAGCCAGACGATCGCGTCGAGATCCAGGTGATTGGTCGGTTCGTCGAGCAGCAGCAGGTCGGAGCGGCACATCAGTGCCTGCGCCAGATTCAGCCGCATGCGCCAGCCGCCAGAAAAGCTGCTAACCGGCTCGCGCGTTTGTTCGAGCGTGAAGCCGAGGCCGAGCAGCAAGGCTTCGGCGCGGGCGGGCGCGGTGTAGCCGTCGGCATCGGCGAAGGCGGCGTGCGCTTCGCCTTCCGCGGCGCCGTCATGCGCCGCCGAGGCTTCGGCGATGCACGCTTCGATCGCGCGCAGGGCAGCGTCGCCGTCGAGCGTGTAGGCGAGGGCGGTTTTGTCCGCTGCGGGCGTTTCCTGCGCGACGTGAGCGATCTGCCAGTTCGGCGGGATCGAGAAATCACCGGCGTCGGCGTGCAGCTCGCCGAGCAGAACGGCAAACAGCGTCGACTTGCCCGCGCCGTTCGCCCCCACCAGGCCGGCCTTCTCGCCGGGATTGAGGGTGAACGTGGTGTTTTCAAAGAGCGGCTTGGTGCCGCGCGCGAGGCTGAACTGGTTAAAGCGGATCACGAAGAGGCCGACTGAAGAAAAACGCTATTTTAGACTGCTGGGGCTGACACCGGGCGCCCGGCCAGGATCGGCCATTCGGCCGACTGTACCGGCGCGGCTTTTGGCATAGACTGACGGCTTTCACGGGGGAGCATATGACATCGATTTATTCGTTTTCCGCACGTACGCTTGGTGGCGAGGAAGTGAGCCTTGAGCGCTATCAGGGCAAGGTCTTGCTGATCGTCAATACGGCGAGCGAATGCGGGTTCACGCCGCAGTACGCGGGTCTGCAGAAGGTTTATGACACGTACGCGGCGCGCGGCCTCGCGGTGCTCGGTTTTCCGTGCAACCAGTTCGGTAAGCAGGAACCGGGTGACGCTACGCAGATCGGCAGTTTCTGCGAAAAGAATTACGGCGTGACCTTTCCGATGTTCGACAAGATCGACGTGAACGGCGCCAATGCGCATCCGCTGTTCCGCTATCTGACGGGCGAGGCGCCGGGCTTGCTGGGGCTCGAAGCGATCAAATGGAACTTCACCAAGTTCCTGATCGGCCGCGACGGCAACGTGGTGAAGCGCTATGCGCCGCTGACCAAGCCCGAGGCGATTGTCGAGGACATCGAAAAGCAGTTGTAAGGCACGGCGCGGTGGCAGGGACGCTACAGGATCGGCGAGAACAACCGCGCCACGTGCATCAACACGCGCCGCAGCGCGCTCGCGTTGCGGTACTCGGTGCGGTCGATTTCGAGCGACTCCGCGAAGTCTTTGAGCAGCATCGCTTCGACATCCTTGGCGAAGCCGCGGTCCACGGTCAGCACCATGATCTCGAAGTTCAAGCGGAACGAGCGGTTGTCGAGATTGGCGCTGCCGATGGCCGCCGCCGCGCTGTCGATCAGCACGACCTTCTGGTGCAGGAAGCCTGGCTGGTAGCGGAAAATGCGGATGCCCGCGCGCAGCGAGTCGTACGCATACAGTTTCGAGGCGGCGAACACCACGCGGTGATCGCGGCGGCACGGAATCAGAATGCGCACATCCACCCCGCGTAGCACGGCCAGTCGCAACGCTGAGAATACGGCTTCGTCGGGGATCAGATAAGGCGTGGTGATCCAGATCCGCTCGCGTGCCGCATTGATCGCTTCGACGAAGAAGAGCGAGCAGGTTTCCTGTTTGTCGGCCGGACCGCTCGGCACGACGAGGCAGTGCATGCCCTCGTCGGAGGGCTGGAAAGCCGGCATGGCGAACTCGGGCAACTGCTGGGTCGCCCAGTGCCAGTCCTCGGTGAACACGAACTGGATGCTGGCGACGGCCGGGCCGCGCACTTCGATATGCGTATCGCGCCATGGCGACAGGGGCGGTTTGCTGCCGAGATATTCGACCCCAACGTTGTGTCCGCCGACAAACGCGCGCTCACCGTCCACCGAGACGATCTTGCGGTGATTGCGGAAATTCAGCTGCAAGCGGTTCACGAAGCGGCGATTGGTGGCGAACGGGTGCGTCTCCACGCCGGCCGCGCGCAGCGCCGCCACGTAGCGGTGGGGCAGATCGAAACTGCCGATGCTGTCGTACAGGAAATAGACGCGCACGCCTTGCTGCGCTTTCGCGATCAATGCGTCCTTAAGCATCTCGCCGAGCGCGTCGTCACGCACGATAAAGAACTGCACGATCACGTAATGGCGTGCGCCTTCGATCGCTTCGAAGATCGCCTCAAAAGTGGCGGCGCCGTTGACCAGCGTGCGCACGGAATTGCCCGGCAGGAACGGCATGCCACCGAGGCGCGTGAGCGAATGCACGAGTCTCGCGCCAAGTTCCTGGGTAGGCAGCCCGGCCGACGAGGCCAGCGTGTCCCATGCCTGAGGATGGGCGCGCGTGCGCAGCAATTCGTTTTCGATGCGGCGGGCGTCCGCGTAACCCTGGAATTTGCTGCGGCCGAGGAACAGATACGGGACGAGCGTGAGATACGGCATGGCGACCAGTGACACGGCCCATGCGATCGCGCCTTGCGATGTGCGGGTGTTCAGAATCGCGTGGCACGCCGCCACCACGCCGAGAATATGGGCGAGGGCGACCAGCGTGCCGATGTGAAGCAGGTCGAATTCCATAGGCGGACGAAGGGTTGGCAGGGCGCTACCGCTGCTGCCTGATGGCGCAGCGTGCAGCTGACCGCGCCCATCTTACCGAACGTGCGTGAGTTGGGGTGGTGTGATGGTTCAGCGTCTTCGGGGATTCCGCGAATGCGGGGTGAGCGGGGGAGAGGTGGGCGGTGCTGGCCTGTGCGGCCAGGCGCTGCGACATGCGCGGCAGGCAATGAACGTCTGCCGCGCGTGTCGTGCGATAAAGCGGTCCGGCGGTCCGGCGATAAAACGTTACACCGGCAGGTCCGCGGCCTGAATCAGGAACACGTTGTCGTCGCCGGCACTCGTCGACAGCCAGACCAGATCGAGGCCGCCGAAGGCCGCTTCGACGTTCGCGCGCTCGTTGCCGATCTCGACCACCAGCACGCCGTCTTCGGTCAGCCAGTTGCGCGCTTCGGCGATGATCCGGCGCACGATGTCCATGCCGTCCGCGCCGCCTGCCAAAGCCATGTCCGGCTCGTGCTTGTACTCGGCGGGCAGTTCCTGCATGGATGTGGCGTTCACATACGGCGGATTGCTGATGATCACGTCGTAGCGGCGCTCGGCGAGCGGCGCGTACAGATCGCCTTCGAAGAGGGCGATGCGGTCGTCGAGATGGTAGTCCGCGACGTTGCGGGTGGCCACTTCGAGAGCGGGCGCGGAGAGATCGACGGCGTCGATATCCGCGTTCGGGAAGGCGTGCGCCGCGAGAATCGCAAGGCAGCCGGAGCCTGTGCACAGTTCGAGCACGGCGCCGACCTGTTCAGGATCTTCGACATACGGCTGCAGACCGTCCTGCAGCAACTCGCCGATGAACGAGCGCGGCACGATCACGCGTTCGTCCACGTGGAAGCGAAAGCCGTGCATCCACGCTTCCTGCGTGATGTATGCGGCCGGCACGCGTTGGCCCGCGCGGCGCTCGATCACGTTCAGCACGGCGTCGACTTCGGCCGGGGAGAGACGCGCGTCGAGGAATGGCTCCAGCAGATCGAGCGGCAGATGCAGCGTGTGCAGGATCAGATAGGCGGCTTCGTCGTAGGCGTTGGCCGAGCCGTGGCCGAACGACAACTCGGCCTGGTTGAAGCGCGACACCGCGAAACGCAGCAGGTCGCGGACAGTGGAAAACGGGAGCGTCATCGCAGAAATTCCTTGGTCAGGCGATCAGTTGTTCGAGCACGCGGCGATACACGTTCTTCAGCGGCTCGATGTGTGCGACTTCGATGTGTTCGTCGATCTTATGGATGCTGGCGTTCAGCGGGCCGAATTCGATCACCTGCTCGCAGATGCGGGCGATGAAGCGGCCATCCGAGGTGCCGCCGGTGGTCGACAGTTCGGTCGTGACGCCGGTTTCGTCCTTGATCGCTTTAGCCAGCGCGTTCGACAGGTCGCCGCGCGGCGTGAGGAACGGCAGGCCGCTCACGGTCCATTGCAGGTCGTATTCGAGATTGTGTTTGTCGAGGATCGCATGGACGCGAGCCTGCAAGCTTTCCACTGTGCTCGCCGTCGAGAAGCGGAAGTTGAACATCACGCCCGCATGGCCCGGAATGACGTTGGTCGCGCCGGTGCCGCTATGGATGTTCGACACCTGCCAGGTGGTGGGCGGGAAGTACTCGTTGCCGTCGTCCCAGCGTTCGGCGACCAGCTCGGCCAACGCGGGCGCGAGCAGATGCACCGGATTTTTCGCCAGATGCGGATAGGCGATATGGCCTTGCACGCCCTTGACGATGAGCTTGCCCGACATGGAACCACGCCGGCCGTTCTTCACCATGTCGCCGAACTGCGCGCTCGAGGTCGGTTCGCCGACGATGCAGTAGTCCATGCGCTCGCCGCGTGCCTGCAGCGCCTCGACGACCTTGACGGTGCCGTCGGTGGCGGGGCCTTCTTCGTCGCTCGTGATCAGGAATGCGATCGAGCCGCGATGCGCGGGGTGCGCCGCGACGAACTCCTCGCTTGCCACCACGAAGCCGGCGATTGACGACTTCATGTCCGCCGCACCGCGGCCGTAGAGCTTGCCGTCACGATGGGTCGGCTCGAACGGCGCCGAGTGCCATTGTTCGAGCGGGCCGGTCGGCACGACGTCCGTGTGGCCGGCGAAGGCGAGCAGCTTGCCGCGCGTGCCGTCGACGCCGCGTTTGACGGCCCACAGGTTGGTTACGCCGTTCGATTCGATCGTCTCGTGCTCGAAGCCGAGCGCGGACAGGCGTTCGATCAGGAGGCGCTGGCAATGCTGGTCGTCGGGCGTGACAGACGCGCGCGCGATCAGTTGTTCGGTAAGGGCGAGGGTGCCGGACATGGATTCAGTACAAGCCACTTTGAAATGAAAAAATGCCGGCTGGCGGTGGGACACCGCAGCCGGCAACAGCTTTTAAGCAACGCGGCGAGGCCGCGTTTTACTACTCGTTGCACTCGAGCGAGGCGCTGAGCCTGGCGTTCAGTCCCGCGCGTCGAGTCACGCAAGCGGGACTGCGCGCTAACAATCAGCGTCAGGCAAACAGCGCCGTGTATTCGTCCGCGGAAAAACCGAGCGACTTGACCTTTCCGTTGACCACCAGCACCGGCCGCTTGATCACCGACGGCTTGTGAATCATCAACGCGATCGCGCCCGGCTGCGTTTCCGCCGCCGCCTTCATGTCGTCAGACAGGCCACGCCAGGTCGTGCCGCGACGGTTCAGCAATGCGTCGAGCTTGACGTCCTTCAGCCAGTCCTGAACCAGCGGCTCAGTCACGCCGTGCTTCTTGAAGTCGTGGAACTCGAACTCGACGCCGTGCTCTTCGAGCCACACACGAGCCTTCTTCACAGTGTCGCAGTTCGGGATGCCGTAGACGACGGTCTTGGTGCCGCGTGCCATCAGTCGCCTCGCAGCAGCTCGTTCAGGCCGACCTTCGCGCGCGTCTTGGCGTCGACCTTCTTGACGATTACGGCGCAGTAGAGGCTATGCGAGCCGTCCTTCGACGGCAGGTTGCCCGCCACCACCACCGAACCCGCCGGAATGCGGCCATACGTGACTTCGCCGGTTTCGCGGTCGTAAATCTTGGTGCTTTGGCCGAGGTACACGCCCATCGAAATCACCGAGTTTTCTTCGACGATCACGCCTTCCACCACCTCCGAACGCGCGCCGATGAAGCAGTTGTCTTCGATGATGACCGGGTTCGCCTGCAGCGGCTCCAGCACACCGCCGATGCCCACGCCACCCGACAGGTGGACGTTCTTGCCGATCTGCGCGCACGAACCGACAGTCGCCCACGTGTCCACCATCGTGCCTTCATCGACATAAGCGCCGATGTTGGTGTACGACGGCATCAGCACGACGTTCTTCGCGATGAACGAGCCGCGGCGCGCGATGGCGGGCGGCACCACGCGGAAGCCGCCGGCGGCGAAGTCTTCAGCGGTGTAGTTGGCGAACTTCGACGGCACCTTGTCGTAGAACTGTGAGTAGCCGCCAGCCGGCTGCACCACGTTGTCTTCCAGGCGGAACGACAGCAGCACGGCTTTCTTCAGCCATTGATTGACGACCCAGTCGCCGTCCTTCTTTTCGGCCACGCGCAGCGCGCCCTTGTCCAGTTGCTCGATGGCGTGGGCGACGGCTTCGCGCACCTCGGCCGGCGCGGCCTTCGGCGACAGGTCGGCGCGGTTTTCCCAGGCGGTATCAATGATCTGCTGAAGTTGTTGCGACATATGCGTGCTTTTCTGAAGAGTTGAAGTCTGAAGAAGGGAGTGCGGTGCGCGGGGTTGCCGAATATGAAAATTCGCGAAAAACCTCAACCCGCGAGCGCGCGGCAAAAATCGACGATCCGTTGTGCGCCCTGCGTGCATTCGTCGACATCGGCGACGAGCGCCATGCGCACGAAATTGCGGCCGGGGTTCACGCCATGCGCAGTGCGCGCGAGGAACGAGCCCGGCAGAACCGTCACATTATAGTCGGCGTAGAGGCGCTGGGCGAACTCGGTGTCCGTGAGGCCCGTGCGCGAGACGTCCGCCCACAGGTAGAACGCGGCGTCCGGCAGGCGCACGTCGAGCACCTCGGCGAGCATCGGCGTCACGGTGGAAAATTTCTGCACGTACTTCGCGCGGTTCTCGCGCACGTGCGTTTCGTCATTCCAGGCCGCGATGCTGGCACTCTGGAACACCGTGGACAAGGCCGTGCCGTGGTATGTCCGGTATAGCAGGAAGTCTTTCAGGATCGCCGCGTCGCCCGCCACGAAGCCCGAGCGCATGCCTGGCACATTCGAGCGCTTGGACAGGCTGGAGAGCATCACGAGGCGCTCGAAGCCGCGGCCGAGCTTGTGGGCCGCCTCCAGACCGCCGAGCGGCGGATTGGCTTCGTCGAAGTAGATTTCCGAGTAGCACTCGTCCGAGGCGATCACGAAGCCGTAACGGTCCGACAGGGCAAACAGCTCGCGCCAGTCGTCGAGTGTGAGCACGGCGCCCGTGGGATTGCCCGGCGAGCACACGTACAGCAGCTGCGTGCGCGCCCAGATGTCTGCTGGCACGGCTGAATAGTCGCAGGCGAAGTTGCGCGCCGGGTCGCTATTCACGAAGTACGGCTGCGCGCCGGCCAGAAGCGCGGCGCCTTCATAGATTTGGTAGAACGGGTTCGGACAGAGTACGATCGCAGGCTCGCCGTTCGCGTTGAGCTTGGGGTCGATAACCGTTTGTGCGAGCGCAAAAAGCGCCTCGCGCGAGCCCGCCACCGGCAGCACCTGGGTGGCCGGATCGACCGGCGGCAGGTTGTAGCGCTGGGTCGCCCATTTCGCGATCGATTCGCGCAGTGCAGGCGAACCGATGGTGGCCGGATACGCCGCCAGGCCGCCGAGCGAGGCGATCACCGCGTCGCGAATCAGCGCGGGCGTGGGATGTTTCGGTTCGCCGATGCCGAAGCTGATGTGCGCGAGGGCCGCTGGCGGCGTGATGTCCTTGAAAAGCGCACGCAGCTTTTCGAACGGATAGGGCTGAAGGGAGTCGAGTAGCGGGTTCACTGGGCGGATCGAGCCTGATCGAAGATGGGCGCAGAGGAATGCTGGCACGCATGCTGACCGGAAAACGCATGAAACACGCGAAAAGGGCGGCAGCGGCGGCGAGCGAATGATTATAGCGTGGCGGCGCGTACGGGAAATTCGTGGTGGCGCCCCGGGTGTAAGACGCGGCGCAACCCGCCAGGCGGCGCAGGCAATGCGACGCAGCGGGAACGACGCGAACCGCAGACGGTTCGCGCAAAAAAGAAGCGGGAGCAGCAATGTTTGTAGCAGCAATGGAGACATCCGCACGATTCGGACGAAGCGGGCGCAAGAACGCCGCCGTCTGTAAAGTCAGCAACATCGCCTGCAGGAGCAGCAACCGCCGCGGGGGCCTTGCATCATGAGCAACTGGCTTCGCACAGGCTGGCCCACGCTCGCGATCATGCTGGGCGCCTCGGTATGGGGGATGATCTGGTACCCGCTGCGCATGCTGAATGCGCTTGGCGTGACCGGCACGGCGGCAAGCGCACTGACGAGCGCCGCCGGTTGTCTGTTCGTTCTGCTGGTGCGCCATCGTGCGCTCAAGACAGTGCGCTGGCACTGGCTGCTACCGGCCCTTGCGCTGGCAGCCGGCGTAACCAATCTCGGTTTCGTGTGGGGCTCGATCCACGGCGAGGTGATGCGCGTCCTGCTGCTGTTCTATCTCACCCCCGCCTGGACCGCGCTCTTTGCGCACTTTATCCTGCACGAGCGCCTCACCTGGTCGGGCGCAGGCCTTGCCGCGCTGTCGCTGGCCGGCGCGATGACCATGCTGTGGTCGCCGCAACTGGGTGTCCCGGTGCCCGGCAATCTCGCCGAATGGGCGGGGCTCGCGGGCGGCATGGGTTTCGCGATGAGCAACGTCCTGATCCTCAAGACGAGCCGCGTGCTGCCTGAGATGAAGCCCGAAATGCGCACCGCGACGATCTTCGGCGGCGCGGCGATTTTCAGCGCCTGTGCGTCGCTGTTCGAGGCGATGCCGGCACCGCCAACCGGCGCGCATCTCGGCACGGCCGCGTTACTAGTGCTCGGCCTCGGTTTTCTGCTGGCGTCGAACAATATGCTCGTGCAGTACGGACTCGCGCGCGTGCCGGCCAATCGGGCCTCGATCATCATGCTGTTCGAGATCGTGGTGACGGCTTTGTCCGCATGGCTGTTCGCCGGCGAGTCGCCGGGCCCGCGCGAATGGGCAGGCGGCGCGTGCATCGTGCTGGCGTCGGCATTGTCCAGTTGGGTGCACCGGACCAAGGCTTTACCGCCCGATCCGGCCAATCAGGATGCGGGTCTTGATGTTGACCGAGACGCCGACCGCGACGCCGACCTCGGTGCGGACCGTAAGGACGCTAAGAACCGCTCCCGCGCGATGGTATGATTGCCCCTCATTAGCCGGCGCATGCTTCATCGCGTGCAGTTGGCGCCCGTGTCGCGGGGGTTCGCGGGCCGTTTCGCTGCATCGGCGAACGGCTGGCGCGGCCTTCACGAGCCACCTTTTATTTTCCCTTTTCAAACAGCGAAATCGCCGTGCGTCTGACCTCGATCAAACTCGCTGGCTTCAAGTCATTCGTCGATCCCACGCATTTCCAGGTCCCGGGCCAGCTTGTCGGCGTGGTCGGACCCAATGGGTGCGGCAAGTCCAACATCATCGACGCCGTGCGCTGGGTGCTCGGCGAATCGCGCGCTTCCGAGCTGCGCGGCGAGTCGATGCAGGACGTGATCTTCAATGGCTCGACCGCGCGCAAGCCGGGTAGCCGCGCCAGCGTCGAACTCGTGTTCGACAACGCCGACGGCCGCGCCGCCGGGCAGTGGGGGCAGTATGCCGAAATCGCCGTCAAGCGCGTGCTGACGCGCGACGGCACCTCGAGCTACTACATCAACAACCTGCCGGCGCGCCGCCGCGATATTCAGGACATCTTCCTCGGCACCGGCCTCGGGCCGCGTGCGTACGCGATCATCGGGCAGGGCATGATCGCGCGCCTGATCGAGGCGAAGCCGGAAGAGCTGCGCGTGTTCCTCGAAGAAGCCGCGGGCGTGTCGAAGTACAAGGAACGCCGCCGCGAGACGGAGAACCGTCTGCACGACACGCGCGAGAATCTGATCCGCGTCGAAGACATCGTCCGCGAACTCAGTGCCAACCTCGAGAAGCTCGAGGCGCAGGCAATCGTCGCGACCAAGTACAAGGATTTGCAGGCCGACGGCGAAGAGAAGCAGCGTCTGTTGTGGCTGCTGCGCAAGAACGAAGCCGGCGGCGAGCAGGAACGCCAGCAACGCGCGATCGAACAGGCGCAGATCGACCTCGAAGCGCAAACCGCGAAGCTGCGTGAAGTCGAAGCGCAACTCGAAACGCTGCGTGTGGCGCATTACTCCGCCAGCGACGCGATGCAGGGCGCGCAAGGCGCGTTGTACGAGGCGAATGCCGAAGTCAGCCGCCTCGAGGCCGAGATCAAGTTCATTGTCGAGTCGCGTAACCGCACACAGGCGCAGATTGCCGCGTTGACCGCGCAGCGCGAGCAGTGGCAGTCGCAGGCGCAGAAGGCGCAAGACGATCTTGCAGACGCTGAGGAACAACTGGCCGTCGCCGACGAAAAGGCCGCGCTGGCCGAAGACGAGGCCGCCGCCAAGCATGATGCGATGCCCGCGCTCGAAGCGCGCTGGCGCGATGCGCAGACCGAACTGAACGCCGAGCGCGGCGGTATCGCGCAGACCGAACAGGCACTCAAGCTCGAAGCGGCGCATCAGCGTAATGCCGATCAGCAATTGCAGCAGTTGCAGCAGCGTCACGAACGGCTGAAGTCGGAAGCGGGCGGTCTGGATGCCCCTGACGAAGCGCAGCTCGAAGACATGCGCGCGCAGCTCGCCGAGCACGAAGAAATCCTGCACGACGCGCAGGCCCGTCTTGCCGACGCGCAGGAAACGCTGCCGCGTCTCGACGGCGAAAGGCGCGCTGCGCAGGAACGCGTGCAGTCGGAAAGCGCACAGATTCATCAGCTCGACGCACGCCTTGCCGCGCTCAAGCAACTGCAGGAAAACGTCCAGACCGAAGGCAAGATCCAGCCGTGGCTCGAAAAGCACGAGCTGAGCGGCTTGCCGCGTCTGTGGAAGAAGCTGCACGTCGAAGCCGGTTGGGAAGCCGCGCTCGAAGCGGTGCTGCGTGAGCGGCTCGCCGCCCTCGAAGTGTCGAACCTCGACTGGGTCAAGGCGTTCGCCACCGACGCGCCGCCCGCCAAGCTCGCGTTCTACGCGCCGCCCGCAGCCGGTCAGCCGGCTGCTGCGCCGGCGGGTCTGCGTCCGTTGCTGTCGCTGGTCCGTATCGACGACGCAGGCATTCGCGCCGTGCTGAATGACTGGCTTGGCCTCGCCTTCGTTGCTGACGATCTGCAACAGGCGCTCGCCATGCGCGCGCAATTGCCGGAAGGCGGCTCGTTCGTCGTCAAGGCCGGCCATGTAGTGACGCGCGTCGGCGTCCAACTGTATGCCGCCGATTCCGAACAGGCCGGCATGCTGGCCCGCCAGCAGGAAATCGAAAACCTGGGCCGTCAGGTGCGCGCGCAGGCTTTGCTCGCCGATGAGGCGAAGGCCGCCGCAATCCGCGCTGAAGCCGCACACACGCAAGCCGCGCAAGCGTTGACCGATGTGCGTCAACAGTCGGAGCGCGCAACCCAACGCGTGCACGCCTTGCAGATGGACGTGCTCAAGCTTGCGCAAGCGCATGAGCGTTACACGCAGCGCAGCACGCAAATCCGCGAAGAGCTCGAAGAAATCACCGCGCAGATCGAAGAGCAGCGCGCTTTGCGTGGCGAATCGGAAGCGAACTTCGAGCGTCACGATTCCGAACTCGCCGAATTGCAGGCGCGTTTCGAAGATCACCAGATGGCCTTCGAAGCGCTCGACGAATCGCTTACCGCCGCGCGCGCCCAATCGCGCGATCTCGATCGGGCCGCCACCGACGCGCGCTTCGCGGCGCGCAACATGGCGAACCGCATCGACGAATTGAAGCGCAGCATTCAGGTCTCGCACGAGCAGAGTGAGCGCGTCGCTGCGTCGCTGGAAGATGCGCGCGCCGAACTGGAAACGATCAACGAGCAAACCGCGCATACCGGTTTGCAGGACGCGCTCGATATCCGCGCGGTCAAGGAAGAAGCGCTGCACGCCACGCGTCTGGAGCTGGACGACCTGACGGCCAAGCTGCGTGCCGCCGACGAAACCCGTCTGAGCGCCGAGCGTGCGCTACAACCGCTGCGTGACCGCATCAACGAATTGCAGTTGAAGGAACAGGCCGCGCGCCTGAACGGCGAGCAGTTCATCGAGCAACTGGCGGCAGCCGGCGTCGATGAAGCGGAGTTGCAGGCCAAGCTCACGCCGGACATGAAGCCGTCCTACCTGCAAGGCGAAGTTACGCGGATCAACAACGCCATCACGGCGCTCGGTCCGGTCAACATGGCTGCGCTCGACGAACTGAAGGCCGCAACCGAGCGCAAGACGTTCCTCGATTCGCAGTCGGCCGACCTGAACAACGCGATCGAAACGCTCGAAGACGCGATCCGCAAGATCGACGGCGAAACGCGCACGTTGCTGCAAGGCACATTCGACGAAGTGAACCGTCATTTCGGCGAGCTGTTCCCGCGTCTCTTCGGCGGTGGCCAGGCCAAGCTGATCATGACCGGTGACGAGATTCTCGACGCCGGCGTGCAGGTGATGGCGCAGCCGCCGGGCAAGAAGAATTCGACGATTCACCTGCTGTCAGGCGGCGAGAAGGCCCTGACCGCTACCGCACTGGTGTTCGCGATGTTCCAGCTGAATCCCGCGCCGTTCTGTCTGCTCGACGAAGTGGACGCGCCGCTCGACGACGCCAACACCGAACGCTTCGCGAACCTCGTGCGCGCAATGTCGGACAAGACGCAGTTCCTGTTCATTTCGCACAACAAGATCGCGATGGAAATGGCGCAGCAACTGATCGGCGTGACCATGCAGGAACAGGGCGTATCGCGGATCGTCGCGGTCGACATGGAAACGGCGGCTGGTTTCGCCCAGAATATCGTTTAAGTTTTCGTTTAGGTTGATCATCGCGGGCGCCCGCGTTCAGCGCTGCGGCCATCGGCCGCGCGACACGTGGGGCGGGCGCAAAGCCGCGCAGACAGAAGAATTGCTGATGGAGCATGCATGGACGAGTTGACACTCGGTTTGATCGGCGCGGGTGCCGTGGTGGTCGGGGGCGTGGTCGTGTACAACGCATGGCAAGGCGCGAAGGTGCGCCGCAAGATGCCGCGTCCAATGCCGGCCGATACCGCCGAAAGTTTCGCGCGGGACGATCAGGAGGAGCAGAGCCCGTTTATCGAACCGGCCCGGCCGATCACGCGGCGCGAGCCGGTAGTGGGTTCGGAGCAGGCGGCGGAAACCTCGGCGGCGCGCGTCGAACCGACTTTTGGCGCGACCGCCCCGCCGCTCGATACGCCGGCCGATATTCAGGCCGAGACGACTACGCCGAATGGCTATCCAGAAGCGGAAGGCATTGCTGAAGCCGAAAGCGGCCATGCCGCGACGGCCGATGAGCCGATCCTGCCCGCTGCCACGACGATTTCGTCGGCGCCGCCGGCTATCGTCGATCGCCGCATCGACTGCATCGTGCCGATTCGTTTGAACGGCCCGGTGGCCGGCGACAAGGTGATTCCGCTCGCGCAGCGTCTGCGCCGCGCCGGCAGCAAGCCGGTGCATATCGAAGGCAAGCTCGAAGGCGGCGCGTGGGAATTGCTGCAGAACGGCGCGCGCTATGAAGAGCTCCGCGCGGCCGCGCAACTGGCCAATCGGAGTGGCGCGCTCAACGAACTGGAGTTCTCCGAGTTCGTGACCGGCGTGCAGCAGTTTGCCGACGCGCTCGATGCGTCGCCGGAATTTCCCGACATGCTCGAAACGGTCGCGATGGCGCGCGAGCTCGACGGCTTCGCCGCGCAGTGCGATGCGCAGCTGTCGATCAACGTGCTCTCCGACGGCGCGCCGTGGTCGGCCAATTATGTCCAGGCCGTCGCGTCGCAAGACGGCTTGCTGCTCTCGCGCGACGGCACGCGCTTCGTCAAGCTCGACGCGAAGCAGAGCCCGGTCTTCATGCTGCAATTCGGCGACACCAATTTCCTGCGCGACGACCTGACCTACAAGGGCGGCCAGATGATCACGCTGGTGCTGGATGTGCCGGTCGCGGACGAAGACATCCTGCCGTTCCGCCTGATGTGCGACTACGCGAAATCGTTGGCTGAGCGTATTGGCGGCCGGGTGGTCGACGACGGACGCCGGCCGCTGCCGGAAACCGCGCTGCTGGCGATCGAAAAGCAGTTGATGACGCTTTACGCGAAGCTCGAACAGGCGGGTATTCCGGCGGGTTCGCCGGCCACGCGACGTCTGTTCAGCCAGTAAGGGCTTCGCAATCGCGCAGTATTCGACGGCCGCACAGTGTGCGGCCGTTGGCGTTTGGGGCGGCGTCTGGGGCGGAATAACGAACGCACGAAACTGGCCGTTCGGCCGATGTAAAGGGGCACGCTTCCTGCGATAATCCAATGTCTGAATTCCTTTAAAGAAGCTTCCGACAGCATGGCCCGAACCCCCGCCTCCAACCCTGCAACCAGCACGCCCGCCGAACGGGCCACGTGGCTGCGCGCGGAACTCGAACGCGCCAATTACGCGTACTACGTGCTAGACCAGCCCGACCTGCCGGACGCGGAGTACGACAAGCTGTTCAAGGAACTGGAGCGAATCGAGGCGGAGCATCCGGACCTGATCGTGCCGGATTCACCCACTCAGCGCGTGGGCGGCGAGGCGTCGAGCGGCTTCGAGCCGGTCGTGCACGATCAGCCCATGCTCTCGCTGAACAATGGTTTTGCCGACGAAGATATCGTCGCGTTCGACAAGCGCGTCGGAGACGCGCTCGGCAAGAACGCGAGCGAACCGCCTGTGCCGGTGGATTACGCTGCTGAACTGAAGTTCGACGGCCTTGCCATCTCGCTGCGTTACGTCGACGGCACCTTCGTCCAGGCGTCCACGCGCGGCGACGGCGCCACGGGCGAGAACGTCACCGAAAACGTCCGCACGATCCGTTCCATTCCGCTCAAGCTCAAGGGCAAGCGCGTGCCGCAGGTGCTCGATGTGCGCGGGGAAGTGCTCATGTTCAAGCGCGATTTTGAGCGCCTGAACGAGCGCCAGCGGGCCGCTGAGCAGAAGGAGTTCGCTAATCCGCGTAACGCTGCGGCGGGCAGTTTGCGGCAGCTCGATTCGAAGATCACTGCGCAACGGCCGCTGTCGTTCTTCGCTTATGGAATCGGTGTGGTCGAAGGCATTGAAATGCCGGCCACGCATAGCGAACTGCTGGACTGGTACAAGGAACTCGGCTTGCCGGTGAATGGCGAGCGCGCGGTGGTGCAGGGCGCCGAAGGCTTGCTGGGGTTCTTTCACGCGGTGGGCGAAAAGCGCGATACGCTGCCTTACGATATCGACGGCGTCGTCTACAAGGTCAACCGGCGCGATGAGCAGGACGCGCTCGGCTTTGTCTCGCGCGCGCCGCGTTTCGCTCTGGCGCACAAATTCCCGGCGCAGGAAGCGCTGACCAAACTCCTGGCCATCGACGTTCAGGTGGGCCGCACCGGTGCGATTACGCCGGTTGCGCGGCTGGAGCCGGTGTTCGTCGGCGGCGCCACGGTCACGAACGCAACGTTGCACAACGAAGACGAAGTGCGCCGCAAGGATATTCGCATCGGCGACACGGTGATCGTGCGGCGCGCGGGCGACGTGATTCCCGAAGTGGTGAGCGCGTTGCTCGACCGCCGCCCGGACGACGCCCGCGAGTTTGTCATGCCCACGCAGTGCCCGGTGTGCGGCTCGAGCATCGAACGCCTGCCGGACGAGGCGATTGCGCGCTGCACGGGTGGCCTGTTCTGCCCGGCGCAGCGCAAGCAGGCGCTGTGGCACTTCGCGCAGCGGCGAGCGCTGGATATCGACGGGCTCGGCGAAAAGATCATCGATCAGCTCGTCGAGCAGAATCTGGTGCGCACGCCGGCCGATCTGTTCAACGTCGGCTTTGCGACACTCGCTGAACTCGATCGCTTCGCTGAAAAGTCCGCGCAGAATCTGCTCGACTCGCTGGAAAAAGCCAAGCACACCACGCTGGCGCGCTTTATTTACGCGCTCGGTATCCGGCATGTGGGTGAATCGACAGCGAAAGATCTCGCCAAGCATTTCGGCTCGCTGAATCCGATCATGGACGCCTCGGTCGAAGAATTGCTGGAGGTGAACGACGTGGGCCCTGTGGTGGCCGAGTCGCTTCATCAGTTTTTTGCCGAAGAACACAACCGCACGGTGATCGAGCAACTCCGCGCACCGGGCAAGGTCACCTGGCCGGAAGGACCGCCCGCACCAAAGGCGCCGCAAGGCGTGCTGGCCGGCAAGACGGTCGTCCTGACCGGCACCTTGCCGACGCTCGCCCGTGAAGAGGCGAAAGAAATGCTCGAAGCGGCCGGTGCGAAAGTGGCCGGTTCGGTGTCGAAGAAAACGGACTACGTGGTGGCGGGGGCCGAAGCGGGCAGCAAGTTGGCGAAAGCCGAGGAACTCGGCGTTCCCGTACTCGACGAAGATGGTATGCGTAAGCTCCTGGAGGGGCAGTTATGATCCGCGAAATTCTCAAGATGGGCGATCCGCGCCTTTTGCAAATTGCCGACCCGGTCGACCACTTCGACACCCCCGAGTTGCATGAACTCATCAAAGACATGTTCGAGACCATGCACGACGCGAACGGCGCGGGGCTCGCCGCGCCGCAGATCGGCGTCAATCTGCAGGTGGTGATCTTTGGTTTTGGGCACAACGAACGCTATCCGGATGCGCCGCCGGTGCCGGAGACGGTGCTGATCAACCCGACCATCACGCCGGTGTCGCAGGATATGGAAGAGGGCTGGGAAGGTTGCCTGTCCGTGCCGGGCCTGCGCGGCGCCGTGAGCCGGTTTTCGATGATCAAGTACCACGGCTTCGATCAATACGGCAAGCCGATCGACCGCGTCGCCGAGGGCTTTCACGCGCGTGTCGTGCAGCATGAGTGCGATCACCTGATCGGCAAGCTATACCCCATGCGGATCAACGATTTCGCGAAGTTCGGTTTCACGGAAGTTCTGTTTCCGGATATGGATCCGAATAGCGACGACTGAGGCTGCCGTGTTCTGCGCGCGTGCGTTGCAGGCATAAAAA
Organism: Paraburkholderia aspalathi; assembly: GCF_900116445.1. Taxonomy (GTDB): domain Bacteria; phylum Pseudomonadota; class Gammaproteobacteria; order Burkholderiales; family Burkholderiaceae; genus Paraburkholderia; species Paraburkholderia aspalathi. The sequence continues at coordinate 101,908 of NZ_FPBH01000003.1, read as the reverse complement.
AACCCACGTTTTCACGTGGGTTTTTTGTTGGGCGAACGTATCTGAGCGTCAAGCTCCCCGCATCAGAACGACTCGTCCGCCGACAGATAGCGCCATTGACCCGGCGGCAGTGCGCCCAGCATGACCTGACCCATCCGCACGCGCTTCAGGCCGATTACTTCGAGGCCGACCAGCTCGCACATCCGGCGGATCTGGCGTTTCTTGCCTTCGCGCAGCACGAAGCGCAGTTGCTCGCCGTTTTGCCAATTGACCTGGGCGGGTTTCAGCGGCACGTCGTCGAGCGAGAGGCCGTGGCACAGGAGCGCGAGGCTTTCCGGCGGGAAGTGGCTTTCGACGTCGGTGGTGTGCTCGCCGAACGACACGCGCACCAGATACTCCTTGTCGATCTCCGAATGGCCGCCAATCAGCTGCTTGGCAATGCGGCCGTCCTGAGTCAACACCAGTAAGCCCGTCGAATCGATGTCGAGGCGGCCTGCCGGCGCGAGTTGGCGCAGATGCGAGACCGAGAAGCGGATGTCGGAAGTGTCGCCATCCCAGCGATTTTCCGGCGTGACCAGCGTGATCGCCGGTTGATAGCCGTCTTCCGCCTGGCCCGATACGAGGCCCACGGGCTTGTGGATCAAGACCGTCACCTGGCTCGCTTGCGCGGCTTCGGCGGCGGGGTCGATCTCGATGCGTTGATCCGGGCGAACCTTGGTGCCGAGCGTGTCGATCCGCTCGCCGTCGACCAGCACCCAGCCTTTTTCGATCCACTCGTCGGCTTCGCGGCGCGAGCACAGGCCGAGTTCCGACATCAGCTTGGACAGGCGCAGCGTGCCCGGTGCGTCTTCGTAATCACGGCGCGGCGTGCGCGGAGCGGCATCGGCGTCATCGTTGCGTTCGGCTCTGGCTGCGGGAGCTGGGCCACGCGGCTTGTCGGCACGGGCGGGGCGGTTGTCGTCGCCAAAGCGGCGGCCGGCGGCCGGCAGCGCCTTGTCGAAGCTGCGAGCAGGGCGCTCGCCCCGCTCGCTACGTTCGTTACGTTCGCCGGCACGCGGCGGACGATCGCCGAATTCACGTTTGGCTGGGGCGCGTTCGCCGCGGTCGTCGCGCGGTGCGCGTGCCGGACGGTCCGTGCGGTCACTGTAGCCGCTCTTGACGGGCTTCGCGAAAGTGCGCTCGCCACGCTCGGAGGAACCACGCTCGCCGTCAAAACGGCGCGGTGCTGCGCTGTCGCTGCGCGGGCCGCGCTCGCCGGTACGGCGCTCCTGCGGGGCGCCGCGGTCGCTGCCGAAGCGGGGCCGATCCGAGGCGTCATGCGCCGGACGCTCGCCACGCGGTCCACCTTCCGACTGACGGCCTGCACCCGGGCGCGGACCGCTGAACGGGCGGCGTTCGCCGTCGTCGCGGCGCGGGGCGCGGTTGCCTTCGAAACTGCGGGGTGTGCGCTCGCCGCGCTCGCTGGCACCTTCGAACCGGCGCGGAGCGCCTTGGCTGCGTTCACCGTCAGCGCGACGCGGGGCGCGTTCAGTGCGATCACCACCGCCTTCAAACCTGCGAGGTGCACGTTCACCAACGTCACGACGCGGAGCACGGTCGCTGCTGCCCTCAAACCGACGCGGAGCACCTTGGCTGCGTTCACCGTCAGCGCGGCGCGGAGCACGTTCGCTGCGATCGCCGCCACCTTCAAACTTACGGGGCGCACGCTCGCCATCGTCTCGACGCGGCGCACGGTCGTTGCCCTCAAACCGGCGCGGAGCACCTTGAGGGCGTTCACCGTCAGCACGGCGCGGAGCGCGTTCGCTACGATCACCGCCACCTTCAAACTTACGGGGCGCACGAGCGCCCTCATCCCGACGCGGCGCACGATCGCCGCCACCTTCAAATCGACGCGGAGCGCCCTGGCTACGTTCGCCGTCAGCACGGCGCGGCGCACGTTCGCTACGATCGCCACCACCTTCAAACCGGCGCGGCGCACGCTCACCATCGTCCCGACGCGGCGCACGATCGCCGCCGCCCTCGAAACGGCGCGGCGCACCGCCGGCCCCTTCGCGCCGCGGCGGACGATCCGACGGCGCCCGGCGCGCAGCGCCGGCACCACCCGCATCCCGCTCACGGGAAAACGATCCTTCAGCCCGTGGCGCACGCGCCCCGGCGCCTGCCGGCTTGCCTGCACCCGCCGGCCGCTTGCCGCCACCCGCTGCGCCAGCGCCTTCGCCCCGCGCCCCGTTAAACCCGGCCGTCGGCGTAGACGGCCGTGGCCCGGTCGGACGCGTCGGCTTACGCGCCGAATTGCTTCCGGTACGGACAGGGGCGCGTTCGGACGAAGCCGGCCGCGGGTGCTTGGCTGTTAATTTGACTCGCATGAAATCTCACACTGCAATCGCGCGCAGCAGTTCGGTCTCGACCTGAATTTGCAGGCGGTTGTCCGACAGACCGTGTCCATCCAGCAGGAACACGTCTTCGACACGTTCGCCGAGCGTATTGATCCGCGCCGACGCGACGCCGACCCGGTGCTCGGCCAGCACGCGCGCGATTGAATAAAGAAGGCCTGGCCGGTCGTTCGCAGACACGGACAGGATGTAATATTGGCCGCGCTCGTCGGCCCGAAGATCGACGCGCGGCGTCACAGGGAAGGTCCGCGACAGCCGTGACAACCGGCCTTTCGACGGTCCCGGAAGCAGGGTGCCGTCACCGGCGAGGCGTGCGGTCAGTTCCTGTTCGACCAGATTGGCAATATCGCGATAATGCACGTCTTCTTCGGTATGCGCGACGAGGAAATTATCGAGCGCGTACCCGTGGCGGGTCGTGCTGACCCGCGCATCGAGCACCGACAAGCCATTGCGGTCGAAATACGCACAAATGCCGGCGAACAGATCGGGCTGGTCTTTCACATACACCAGCACCTGAAGCGCTTCGCCGATCGGCGAAGGACGCGCCCGTACGATCGGCGTCGCGGTTTCGACGTGCCGGTACAGCACACGGGTCTGCCACGCGATATCCGCGGCGTCGTGGCGCAGGAAGTAGCCGATATCCAGCTTGTCCCACAGCGCCTTTTGCGCGCCTTCCGGCACGGTTTCGAGGCGCAGCAGGGCAAGCGCTTCTTCCTGGCGCGATTTCAGTTCCGAATGCGCGTCAGGCCGTGCGCCGCCGAGCACCGCCAACGTTGCGCGGTAGAGGTCCTCGAGCAGCTTGCCTTTCCACGTGTTCCAGACTTTCGGGCTGGTGCCGCGAATGTCGGCCACGGTCAGCAGGTAAAGCGCGGTGAGCCAGCGCTCGTTGCCGACCAGTTCGGCAAAGCGCTTGATGACTTCGGGGTCGCTCGTATCCTGCTTCTGCGCGACCTGGCTCATGGTCAGATGCTGCTGCACCAGCCAGACGACCAGTTCGCCGTCCTCGCCTTCGATGCCATGGTTGCGGCAGAAGCGCCGCGCGTCGGCCATCCCGAGCGTGGAATGGTCGCCGCCGCGGCCCTTGGCGATGTCGTGAAACAGCGCCGCCACGTACAACACCCACGGCCGGTCGAAATTGGCGATCAACTGGCTGCAGAACGGATATTCGTGCGCGTGCTCGGCGACCGCGAAGCGGCGCAGATTACGCAGCACCATGAGGATGTGCTGATCGACCGTATAGACGTGATACAGATCGTGCTGCATCTGCCCGACGATGCGCCGGAAGTTCAGCAGATAGCGCCCGAGCACGCTGGTCTGGTTCATCAGTCGCAGCGCGTGCGTGATGCCGGCGGGCTGCTTCAGGATGTCCATGAACAGGCGACCGTTTTCCGGATCGCGCCGCCAATGCTGGTCCATCACGTCGCGGGCGTTGTAGATTGCGCGCAGCGTGCGCGCCGACAAACCCTTCACGCCCGGCGTCTGTTCGTAGAGCAGAAAAGCTTCGAGGATCGCGTTCGGCTCGCGCTGGAAGACGTCGTCGCTGGCGATTTCCAGCATGCCTTGTTTCTCGACGAAACGGTCCGAGAGCACGCGCGTGATGCCGCTCGTGTTCGGGAAGAGCTGCGCTTCGATGTTCTGGATCAGGATCGTGGCCAGCTGCGTAACGGCTTTGGCGGACCAGTAATAGCGGCGCATCAGCTGTTCGCTGGCGCGCTTGGTCGCCGTTGGCTTATAGCCGAAGCTTTCGGCCACCGGCGTTTGCAGGTCGAACACCAGAATGTCCTGACGACGGCCGGCGATCACATGCAAGCGGGCGCGCAGCGTTTTCAGGAAGCCTTCGTTGCGGCGCAGTTCGCGCGCTTCTCGCTCGGTGATCAGGCCGCGTGCTTCGAGCTCGCGCCAGCTGCTGCCGAAGCCAGCTGCCTGGGTAATCCACAGAATCAGCTGCAGATCGCGCAGGCCGCCCGGGCTTTCCTTGATGTTCGGCTCGAGCGCATACGGCGTGTCCTGAAATTTGGCGTGCCGCTGACGCATTTCCAGCACTTTGGCCTGGAAGAACGCGCGCGGGTCGAGCGTTTCGCGGTAGCGCTTCGCAAAGTCGTCGAAAAGCAGGGTGCTGCCTGTAATGCGCCGAGCTTCGAGCAGCGAGGTGCGCACGGTGACGTCGTTCGCGGCTTCTTCGACACACTGCACCACGCTGCGCACACTGCTGCCGAGTTCGAGCCCCAAATCCCACGCGAGGCTGATAAAACGCTCGATGCGTGCTTCCAGATGCGCGATCGGCGCGTCGGGCAGCAAGACGAGAATGTCGATGTCAGAATGCGGCGCGAGTTCGCCCCGCCCATAGCCGCCGACCGCGAGCAGGGCCAACTCGGGCGGCAACTCGCAGGTATTCCAGGCGGCGCGCAGCGACTCGTCCGTGGCGCGCGCCAGGGCGGCCATCAGCGAGTCGACGTTGGAGGCTGTCTTGAAGCGTTCCAGCAACTGGGCTTTGGCCACTTTGTAGTCCGCCTTGAGCGACGTGGCATGGGATTGGGCGACGGCTGGAACACTACTCATTGGCAGGCGGGCGGGTGGGGGCGGAAGTCGTTCAGGCCGTGGCTGCGACAACCGGCGGACGCGAGGGCGTGCCAGCCGAGACAGTCAGCACGTCGTAACCGGTTTCGGTGACGAGCACGGTGTGTTCCCACTGTGCCGACAGGCTGCGGTCCTTGGTTTTGACGGTCCACTGATCCGGCATGGTGCGGATATCGCGCCGACCGGCGTTGATCATCGGTTCGATCGTAAAGATCATGCCGGTTTGCAGCTCGAGCCCGGTGCCGGGACGGCCGTAGTGCAGAATCTGCGGGTCTTCGTGAAACACCGTGCCGATGCCATGGCCGCAATATTCGCGCACCACGCTGTAGCCTTGCGCTTCGGCATGCTTCTGGATGGCGTAGCCGATGTCGCCGAGATGGGCGCCTGGGCGCACCTGATCGATGCCGAGCCACATGCATTCGAAGGTGGTTTGCACGAGGCGCCTCGCCATGATCGAGCCTTCGCCGACGATAAACATCCGGCTGGTGTCGCCGAAATAGCCTTCCTTGATCACCGTGACGTCGATATTCAGGGCGTCGCCGTTCTTCACCGTCTTGTCGCCCGGAATACCGTGGCAGATCACGTCGTTGACCGAAATGCAGGTGGCTTTCGGGTAAGGCGGGTAGCCGGGCGGCTGATAATTCAGCGGCGCCGGAACCGTGCCTTGCACCTGGAGCATGTATTCGTGACATAGCCGGTCGAGTTCGCCGGTCGTGATGCCGGCCGTGACGAACGGCGTGATGTAGTCGAGCACTTCGCTAGCGAGCTTGCAGGCGACGCGCATCTGCGCGATATCGTGTTCGTTTTTGAGCGTAATAGCCATGAGTCGGGCCTGAAATGCGATTTATTGCAAGATTATCGCACCATATTCCCGCTGCCGCAGGGTTTTGCCACGGTTTTGCAATATGGTGGTGGGCGTATAGGCGCAACCCGCCTGCGGCAAACGGGAGCTACCGCGCAGGTTGAGTCGGCCGATAGTCACGTGCTATAATCTTTGGCTAAGTCGATCTCTGTCTTATTTTGTTGCTCTATTGGTCACTCTGATGAGCGCAAACTGACAGGAAAGGCGCCTCGTAGCGATAGTTGCCTGCGCTACAGGTAAGGCAGCACCAAGGCAGCAGACTCGCAAGCCGGCGCACCCAGGGTGTCCGTCGCGTTCAGCCAGAACGGCAGCGCGGCAGATACGGCAGCCGGCTTAAGACCCAACCCTCGCGGAGATTTTCATGGCAGTTACCATGCGTCAAATGCTGGAAGCCGGTGTCCACTTCGGTCACCAAACGCGCTTCTGGAACCCGAAGATGGCCCCCTTCATTTTCGGCCATCGCAACAAGATTCACATCATCAACCTCGAAAAGACGCTGCCGATGTACAACGACGCGCTGAAGTACGCGCGTCAACTGGCAGCGAATCGCGGCACGATCCTGTTCGTCGGCACGAAGCGTCAATCGCGCGACACGATCGCTGAAGAAGCACAACGCGCTGGCATGCCTTACGTCAACGCACGCTGGCTCGGCGGCATGCTGACCAACTTCAAGACGCTGAAGGTTTCGATCAAGCGCCTGAAGGACATGGAAGCATCGCTGGAAGCTGGCGAAACCGAACGCATGAGCAAGAAAGAAGCGCTCCTGTTCGAACGCGAAATGGCCAAGCTGCAAAAGTCGATCGGCGGCGTGAAAGACATGGGCGGTATTCCGGACGCGATCTTCGTGGTCGACGTCGGCTACCACAAGATTGCCGTTACCGAAGCGAACAAGCTCGGTATTCCGGTCATCGCCGTGGTCGACACGAACCACTCGCCGGAAGGCATCGACTACGTGATCCCGGGTAACGACGACGCTTCGAAGGCTGTCGCTCTGTACACGGCTGGCGTGGCTGACGCAATCGTCGAAGGCCGTGCTAACGCGGTCAACGAAGTGGTGCAAGCTGCTCGCGGTGGTGACGGCGACGAGTTCGTCGAGGTCAACTCGGAAGCGTAAAGCTGCCCCGTGTCCGGCAAAAAAGGGGGCTTTCTACAGGCCCCCTTTTTTTAAGCCGCGACAAAGTGGTGTGCTGTGAGTAGTGCTGAAACGTAGTCCGTAAAAAATACGTGCGACGTTGAAACGAATTCTTGCCGCCGGTATCGAAGTCCGGGCGGCGTGTGACAAGACGGAACTCAAGGAGCAAATGATGGCGGCAATTACCGCAAGCATGGTTGCAGAACTGCGCGCAAAGACCGACGCGCCGATGATGGAATGCAAGAAGGCGCTGACGGAAGCTGAAGGCGACATGGCGCGCGCTGAAGAGCTGCTGCGCGTGAAGCTGGGCAACAAGGCCAGCAAGGCAGCGTCGCGCGTGACGGCTGAAGGCGTGGTTGCATCGTTCATCGGCGGCAACGCTGGTTCGCTCGTCGAACTGAACTGCGAAACCGACTTCGTTTCGAAGAACGACGACTTCCTGGCATTCTCGAAGACGATCGCTGAACTGGTCGCCACGCAAAACCCGGCTGACGTCGCTGCCCTGTCGGCACTGCCGCTGGACGGCTCGACGGTCGACGCAGTGCGTCTGGCGCTGGTCGGCAAGATCGGTGAAAACCTGTCGATCCGCCGTTTCGTGCGTTTCGAAACCTCGAACAAGCTGGCAGCGTACCTGCACGGCACGCGTATCGGCGTGCTGGTCGAGTACACCGGCGCGGACGAGCAGGTCGGCAAGGACGTGGCAATGCACATCGCCGCCATGAAGCCGGTCTCGCTGTCGTCGGACGACGTCCCGGCGGATCTGATCGCCAAGGAGCGCAGCATTGCTGAGCAGAAGGCTGCTGAATCGGGCAAGCCGGCTGAAATCGTCGCCAAGATGGTCGACGGCAGCGTGCAGAAGTACCTGAAGGAAGTGTCGCTGCTGAACCAGACGTTCGTTAAGAACGACAAGCAGACGATCGAACAGATGCTGAAGGCTGGCAATGCGAGCGTGCAGAAGTTCGCGCTGTTCGTGGTCGGCGAAGGCATCGAGAAGAAGCAGGACGACTTCGCAGCTGAAGTGGCCGCTCAAGTCGCTGCTGCAAAGCAACAATAAGTATCGCTTAAGCTTCAGTTCGTACTGTTGGACCCGCGGCGGAGCAAGACTTTGCCGCGGTCGGCAGCGCCGCAAGGCTGCACGCGGGTGACCCTCGCGGCGCACGCCGCTGGCGGACCCCAGGGTTCGTCAATTTGGCGACGCTTGCCCGAATCAGCATTTCACCCCTACATTAGTCCCTTGTTGTTGCCCTGTTCTGCGCGATCTGGATACCTCTATGCCCACTGCCTATAAACGCGTCCTGCTCAAACTCTCCGGTGAAGCTCTGATGGGCGACGATGCCTTCGGCATCAATCGCGCGACCATCGAACGAATGGTAGCGGACGTGGCCGAAGTGGTCCGTCTCGGAACGCAGCTGGCCGTGGTGATCGGCGGCGGTAATATTTTCCGCGGCGTCGCGGGCGGCGCGGCCGGTATGGATCGCGCCACGGCTGACTACATGGGCATGCTGGCCACCATGATGAACGCGCTGGCGCTGCAAGACGCAATGCGCCACGCCGGCATCGAAGCGCGCGTGCAATCCGCGCTGCGTATGGACCAGGTGGTCGAGCCTTACATCCGCCCGCGTGCGATTCGCCAGCTCGAAGAAGGCAAAGTCGTGATTTTCGCGGCCGGTACCGGCAACCCGTTCTTCACGACCGATACGGCCGCCGCGCTGCGCGGTTCGGAAATCGGCGCGGAAGTCGTGCTGAAAGCCACCAAGGTGGACGGCGTTTATTCGGCCGATCCCAAGAAAGACCCGAGCGCGACCCGTTACACCACGATCAGCTTTGACGAAGCCATCGGCCGCAATCTGCAGGTGATGGACGCCACGGCGTTCGCGCTGTGCCGCGACCAGAAGCTGCCGATCCGGGTGTTTTCGATCGTCAAGCCGGGTGCGCTCAAGCGCATCGTACAAGGCGAGGACGAGGGCACCCTCGTCCACGTGTAAACTCTCGTTCACATAACGTGGGCTTTAACGCGAGCCCAGGCCGCCGCATAGTGCGCGCGCTGGCCGGCTCGCACCGTTTTGAAGGTTCGGAGGTTTAAAAATGTCTGTGGCTGATATCAGGAAGGGCGCTGAACAAAAGATGCAGCGTTCCATCGACGCGTTCAAGAACGACCTGTCGAAGATCCGCACGGGCCGTGCACACACGGGCCTGCTCGATCACATCCAGTGCGATTACTACGGTTCGCCGGTGCCGATTTCGCAGGTCGCGAATCTGACGCTGATCGACGCACGCACGATCGGCGTGCAGCCGTGGGAAAAGAAGATGGTCCAGGTCGTCGAAAAGGCGATCCGCGAGTCGGACCTCGGTCTGAACCCGGCTACGCAAGGCGACGTGATTCGCGTGCCGATGCCCGCGCTGACCGAAGAACGCCGTCGCGAACTGACCAAAGTGGTCAAGAGCGAGGCAGAAACGGCCAAGGTCGCTGTGCGTAACCTACGTCGTGATGCAAACGAGCAACTGAAGAAGCTCGTGAAAGACAAAGAAATTTCTGAAGATGACGAGCGCCGTGCAGGTGACGACGTTCAGAAACTGACGGACAAGTTCGTCACGGAAATCGACAAGCTTGTAGTGACCAAAGAAGCCGAGATCATGACGGTCTGAGGCCGGTTGGCTCAGCACCTTCAAGATCTCCACTTCTTTTTTTGCAGTCACTGTCCCGACGGCCATGACCTATACCAGCTCAACCGTGCGCGTGCCTGATGTCGCCGCGGTGCCGCGACATATCGCGATCATCATGGACGGCAACGGCCGTTGGGCGACCCAGCGCCGTCTGCCGCGCGTGGCCGGCCATACGCGCGGTGTCGACGCAGTGCGTGCGGCCGTCGAGGCCTGCGCCCGGCAGGGCGTCGAATACCTGACGCTCTTTGCCTTCAGCTCGGAAAACTGGCGCCGCCCGAATGACGAAGTGTCGTTCCTGATGCGCCTGTTCGTCACTGCGCTGGAGCGCGAGATCGGCAAGCTGCACGCGAACGGCATCCGTCTGCGCGTAGTTGGCGATCTGTCCCGATTCGATACGCGCATTCGCGACCTGATCAAGCGCGCGGAAACCAAAACCGCGCGCAATACCCGTCTCACGCTCACCATTGCCGCCAACTACGGCGGTCGCTGGGACATCATGCAGGCCACCCGCAAGCTCGCCGAACAATCGGCGCTGGCGGGCAAGGCGGTCGAGGTGAACGAAGATTCGTTCGCCGAACACCTGTCGATGGCCTATGCGCCGGAGCCGGACCTCTTTATCCGCACCGGCGGCGAGCGCCGCGTCAGCAACTTCCTGCTGTGGCAACTCGCCTACACTGAGTTCTACTTCACCGACACGTTCTGGCCGGATTTCGACGCCGACGCGCTCGGCCACGCCATCGCATCCTACGCGGAGCGTGAGCGCCGCTTCGGCCGCACCAGTGCTCAACTCGAGCCGCAATCGCAGAACGTCGATTCGCTTCCATGCTAAAAACCCGTGTCATCACGGCGATCATCCTGCTGGCGATCTTCCTGCCGGTCACGCTGTTCGCGCCGGTGGGCGCGTTTGGCGCGCTGATCGCCTTCGTCGTCGTGTTCGCTGCGTGGGAGTGGGCGCGCCTGCTGAAGCTCGGCGGCGCGGGCCCGGTCATTTACGCGCTGGTCGCAGCGGTGGCTTTGGTCGCGAGCACGCGCCTCGGCACCGGCGTCGAGGAACCCCGGCCGCTCTTTCAGGCGGCCGCTATTTTCTGGGTGATCGCGGGGCCGTATGTGCTCCTGCGCAAGCCGGCCCTCGCGCAAGGCGCCTGGCGCGCGTTTCTCTTTCTTGCCGGCATTGTGGTATTTGTCGCGTGCTGGCATGCTCTCGTCGCCGCGCGCATGCAGGGCGTGGCCTTTGTGCTGTCGCTGCTCCTATTGGTATGGCTGGCCGATATCGGCGCATACTTCTCCGGAAAAGCTTTCGGAAAACACAAGCTGGCGCCTGCCATCAGCCCGGGTAAGACCTGGGAGGGCGCGATCGGCGGCTGGCTGGTGGTGATGATCGTCGCGGCGGCGGCGGTCTTTTTGCACGCGTTCGAGCCGACCCTGTATTCTGCGCTGCTGGCGCAATGGGGCGCCGTACGTACGTTGCTCGCACTGAGCCTGCTGGTGGCGTTCAGCGTGGTGGGCGACCTGTTCGAATCCATGATGAAACGCCAGGCCGGAGTGAAAGATTCAAGCGGCCTGTTGCCTGGGCACGGTGGCGTACTCGACCGCATCGACGCATTGTTGCCGGTGCTGCCGCTTGCCATGCTGCTGCTCGGCTAGAGAAAGAGATATGCAAAAACGTCTGACATTGCTCGGTTCCACGGGCTCGATTGGAGACAGCACGCTCGACGTCGTCGCGCGTCATCCCGAACGCTTTTCGGTTTACGCGCTTACGGCGCATCGCAACGGCGACAAGCTCGTCGAGCAATGCCTGCGCTTTCAGCCTGACGTCGCGGTAGTTGGCGATGCCGATACCGCTGCGCAGGTCGCGGCGAAGTTGCGAGAAGCCGGTTGCAAGACGGAAGTCACTTACGGCCCGCAAGCGCTCGTCGACGTGTCGAAGAGTGACAACTGCGATACGGTGGTGGCGGCGATTGTCGGCGCGGCAGGCCTCGCGCCGAGTCTCGCTGCTGCGCGCGCCGGCAAGCGTATCCTGCTCGCCAACAAGGAAGCGCTGGTCATGTCCGGCGCGATCTTCATGGACGCGGTGCGTGACAACGGCGCCGTGCTGCTGCCGGTCGACAGCGAACACAACGCCATTTTCCAATGCTTGCCGCGCGAAGCCGCACAGCATGGCGGTGTCTCGAAGATCATCCTGACCGCGTCAGGCGGTCCGTTCCGCACGCGCGAACCGGCCACGCTGGTCGACGTTACCCCGGACGAAGCCTGCAAGCATCCGAACTGGGTCATGGGCCGTAAGATTTCGGTCGACTCGGCCACGATGATGAACAAAGGCCTCGAAGTGATCGAGGCGCACTGGCTCTTCGATCTGCCGGGCGAGCGCATCGAGGTGCTGATTCACCCGCAAAGCGTGATTCACTCGATGGTGTCGTACGCTGACGGCTCGGTGCTCGCGCAATTGGGCAACCCCGACATGCGCACGCCGATCGCGCATGCGCTGGCATTTCCGGACCGCGTCGATTCGGGCGTGGCCCAACTGGATCTGCTGCAGGTCGCATCGCTGTCGTTCGAAAAACCGGATTACACGCGCTTTCCGTGTCTCGCGCTCGCCGTGAAGGCGCTGGCCGAGGGCGGTCTCGCGAGCGCGGCTCTCAACGCCGCGAACGAAGTCGCGGTGGAAGCGTTCCTGTCGCACCAGATCGGTTTCATGGCAATCGCTCAGGTCGTCGACGCTGTACTCAATGCGTTGCCGAACCGCAGCGCGCACGCGCTCGAAGACGTGATCGAAGCGGACGCGGCCGCACGCCGCGCCGCTGCCGACTTCATCGCGCGCCTGCCTGACGGCGCCCGTCGCACGGAACGCGCCGTCCAGTGAGGCGCCTATGAACCTGCTGATCGAACTGCTTGCCTTCGCGGTGGCGATTGGCGTACTCGTGGTTGTCCACGAGTACGGGCACTACAGTGTCGCGCGTTTGTGCGGCGTCAAGGTGCTGCGTTTTTCGATCGGCTTCGGCAAGCCGCTGTTCCAGTGGGTGAGCCCGAAGACAGGCACCGAATGGACGATTGCCGCGCTGCCGCTGGGCGGCTACGTGAAGATGCTCGACGAGCGCGAGACCGGCGGGGCGCCGATTCCCGCTGAAGCCTTGCCGCATGCGTTCAACCGGCAGTCGGTGTGGCGCCGTTTCGCGATTGTCGCGGCCGGGCCGGTCGCGAATTTCCTGCTCGCCATCGTGCTGTTCGCCCTCGTGTTCGCCACGGGCGTGACGGAGCCGGCGGCTGTGGTGGCCGCGCCTACGCCTAATACGCCGGCCGCGCTGGCCGGTTTCGACGGTGGCGAAACGATTGTTGCCGTGCGTGCGGAAAACGCTGGCGAATCCGAGCGAGTGCGTTCGTGGTCCGACCTGCGCTGGAAACTGCTGGGCGCGGCATTCGATCACAAGCGCGTCGTGCTGAGCGCAAAAGATGCACACGGCACCTCGGATTTCCAGCTGGATCTGCGTGGCGTCACCGAGAAAGACGTCGACGACGACTTCATGTCGCGCCTTGGTTTCGAGCCGGGTGGCGGCAAGCTGACCGTCGCCGGGGTGCAGCCGGGTAGCGCGGCGCAAAAGGCAGGCCTTGCGGTGGGCGACCGTCTGCGCGCGATCAACGGTATCCCGACCGACAATGCCACAGCCTTCATCGCTTATGTAAAATCGCACGCCGGCACGCCCGTAACGCTGCAGGTAGAGCGTGGCGGGCAAGCCTTGGGCAAGCTGGAAGACGTTCGCATCGTCCCGCAGTCGCAGCGCGATGACGCGACCGGGCAGCAGATCGGCCGTATCGGCGCGGAACTCGCTACCCAGGTGCCGTCGATCGACGTGCGTTACGGGCCGGTCGAAAGCTTGCAACTGGGCGCGCGCCGTACGTGGGATCTGGCTGTTTATTCGGTGCGGATGTTCGGACGGATGATCGTCGGCGAGGCTTCGCTGAAAAATCTTTCTGGCCCCGTGACGATCGCCGATTACGCAGGAAAGAGCGCACGTCTAGGTCCATCTGCATTCCTGTCGTTCCTGGCCCTTGTCAGTATTAGCCTCGGCGTACTGAACCTGTTACCAATTCCGGTATTGGACGGGGGTCATCTGTTATATTATTTGGTTGAAGCTGTAACCGGCAAAGTTGTCTCCGATCGCTGGCAACTCGTTTTTCAGAGGGCGGGTCTCGCCTGCATCGTCGCGTTGTCGGCGATTGCGCTGTTCAACGATCTGGCTCGTTTAATCCATTTTTAAAGTGTCTGGCGGCGTTCACGATGGCGACCGCCCGACCTGATGCAGCTATACACACTGGGGAAGCACGTTGTTTAAACCTCATCGCTTTGTTCCAAAGACGGTTATAGCCGCGGCGTTTGCCGCGCATGGGCTGGTTGCTCACGCAACGACGCCCTTCGTGGTGCAAGACATCCGGATCGAGGGATTGCAACGCGTCGAACCCGGTACCGTGTTCGCGTACCTGCCTATCAAGCAAGGCGACACCTTTAGCGACGACAAGGCTTCCGAAGCCATTCGCGCGCTGTACGCCACGGGCTTCTTCAACGACGTCAAGATCGCGACGGAAGGCAATGTCGTCATCGTGCAGGTGCTGGAACGTCCGGCCATCGGCACGATCGACTTCGCCGGCATTCATGAGTTCGACAAGGAAAACCTGACCAAGGCGCTGCGCGCGGTCGGTTTGTCGCAAGGCCGTTATTACGACAAGGCACTCGTCGACAAGGCCGAGCAGGAACTGAAGCGCCAGTACCTGACGCGTGGCTACTACGCCGCCGAAGTCACCACCACGATCACGCCGATCGACCGCAATCGCGTGTCGGTGCTGTTCTCGGTGGCTGAAGGTCCGAGCGCGAAGATCCGCCAGATCAACTTCATCGGCAATAAGGCGTTCAGCACGGGTACGCTGCGCGACGAAATGCAGTTGTCCACGCCGAACTGGTTCTCGTGGTACACGAAGAACGACCTGTACGCGAAAGACAAGCTCACCGGCGACCTCGAAAACGTCCGCTCGTATTACCTGAATCGCGGCTACCTCGAGTTCAACATCGAGTCGACCCAGGTGTCGATCACGCCGGACAAGAAGGACATGTATCTGACGGTCACGCTGCACGAAGGCGAGCCGTACACGATCAACAGCATCAAGCTGGCCGGTAACCTGCTCGACCGCGAGCCGGAGTTGAACAAGCTCATCAAGATCAAACCGGGCGACCGCTTCTCGGCTGAAAAGCTGCAAGCCACCACCAAGTCGATCGTCGACAAGCTCGGCGAATACGGCTATGCGTTCGCCACGGTCAACGCGCAGCCGCAGATCGATCAGGAACACCATAAGGTCGACCTGACGCTGCAAGTGGACCCGAGCCGCCGTGTGTACGTGCGCCGCATCAACGTGGTCGGCAACACGCGCACCCGCGACGAAGTGGTGCGCCGCGAAATGCGCCAGCTCGAAAGCTCGTGGTTCGATTCGAACCGCCTCGCGCTGTCGAAAGACCGGATCAACCGTCTCGGCTACTTTACCGATGTGGACGTGACCACGGTGCCCGTGGAAGGCACGCCCGACCAGGTCGATGTGGACGTCAAGGTGGCCGAAAAGCCGACCGGCGCGATCACGCTGGGCGCCGGCTTCTCGTCGACCGACAAGGTGGTGCTCTCGGCCGGCGTATCGCAGGACAACGTGTTCGGTTCGGGTACGAGTCTCGCGGTGAACGTGAATACCGCCAAGACGTACCGTACCTTGACGGTTACGCAGGTCGACCCGTACTTCACGGTCGACGGCATCAAGCGCATTACCGACGTTTACTACCGTACGTACCAGCCGCTGTACTACTCGACGGATTCGAGCTTCAAGATCGTCACGATCGGTGGCGACCTGAAGTTCGGTATCCCGTTCTCCGAAGTCGACACGGTGTACTTCGGCGCGGGCCTCGAGCAGAACCAGCTGGACGTCGACGCGAACACGCCAGCGTCCTATAAGCAGTACGTCACCGATTTCGGACGCGTTTCGAACAACGTGCCAATTACGGTGGGCTGGTCGCGCGACGCACGAGACAGCGCGCTGGTGCCGAGCCGCGGCTACTTTACGCAGGCGAACGCCGAGTACGGCACGCCGATCGGTGGCACGCAGTACTACAAGGCCGACATCAACGCGCAGTACTATTACTCGTTTTCGCGTGGCTTTGTGCTGGGCTTCAACTTCCAGGGCGGCTACGGTAAGGGCATGGGCGGTAAGCCGTATCCGATTTTCAAGAACTACTACGCAGGTGGTATCGGTTCGGTGCGGGGATATGAGCCTAGCTCGCTGGGTCCGCGTGACGCGACGACGAACGATCCGATCGGCGGCTCAAAGCTGCTGGTGGGTAACATCGAGTTGACGTTCCCGTTGCCGGGCACCGGGTATGATCGCACGCTGCGCGTGTTTACGTTCCTTGACGCAGGTAACGTCTGGGCGGACGCAAGCAGTGCCGCTACGTCGAACGGCGCGAACGGCCTGCGTTACGGCTACGGTGTCGGTCTTGCGTGGATCTCGCCGATCGGCCCGCTCAAGCTCAGCTTGGGCTTCCCGCTCACGAAGCACACGGGCGACCAGTATCAGAAGTTCCAGTTCCAGATCGGGACGGCATTCTGATCCGGCGGAGGGCGGCCCGGGCCTTTACGGGCGGCTTCCGGCGGTGGGCCCGGCCAAACTACAGTATCGAGAGGATGACTTTGCGAACCGGTATGTTTTCGAAACGTGTGGCTTGCGCGCTGGCGCTGGCAATGACGCTGGGTGTCGGCGTAGCAGGGGTCGCGCACGCCCAGGAAGCCAGGATCGCTGCGGTGAATTCGGACCGTATCCTGCGTGAATCGGCTGCCGCGAAGGCTGCACAGGTCAAGCTCGAGGCGGAGTTCGCCAAGCGCGACAAGGACCTGGCCGACATGGCGCAGAAGCTGAAGTCGATGTCCGACTCGCTCGACAAGAACGGTGCGTCGATGTCGGCTGCCGATCGCGCGCAGAAGCAGCGCGATCTGTCGCAGCTGGATACGGACTTTCAGCGCAAGCAACGCGAGTTTCGGGAAGACCTGAACCAGCGCCGCAACGAAGAACTGGCGGCGGTGCTCGACCGGGCCAACAAGGTGATCAAGCAGATCGCCGAGCAGCAGCACTACGACCTGATCGTTCAGGAAGCGGTGTACGTGAGCCCGCGCATCGACATTACCGATCAGGTGCTCAAGGCGCTGGCGGCCTCGGGTAACTAGCGCACACGCCGGGCACCGGCCGGGTTGCAGCGCAAGGCCGTAGAACCGACAAGTTGGACTGATTGTGCAGCAACCATCTCGCATGGGATCGGAGACAGAGGATAGGCATGGCATTTACGCTTGAGGACATCGTCCAGCGGTTCGGCGGTGAAGTAGTCGGAGAGGGTTCGCAGCGCGTCGGCAGTCTGGCGCCGCTCGACCAGGCAGGCCCGGACCAGCTGGCGTTCCTCGCCAATCCGAAGTACCTGTCGCAGGTCGAGACGACCCGTGCAGGCGCGGTGTTGATCAATGCCGACGACCTCTCGAAGCTCAGCTCCCTTACTGGCCGTAACTTCATCGTCACGCCGAATCCGTACGCTTACTTCGCGCGCGTCGCGCAGACATTCATCGACATGGCGGCGCCCAAGGCGGTGCCCGGTGTGCATCCTAGCGCGACGATCGACCCGTCGGCCCAGATTGCCGCAAGCGCGGTGATCGGTCCGCACGTCACGGTGGAAGCGGGCGCGGTGATCGGCGAAAACGTGCGTCTGGACGCTAACGTGGTGATCGGCCGCGGCACGCGTATCGGTGCGGGCTCGCATCTGTATCCGAACGTCGCGGTGTACTACGGCTGCAAAATCGGCGAGCGCGTGATTGTGCACGCCGGCGCGGTGATCGGTTCCGACGGTTTTGGCTTCGCGCCGGATTTCGTGGGTGAAGGTGACGCGCGTACCGGCAGCTGGGTAAAAATTCCGCAGGTCGGCGGCGTGTCGATCGCGGCGGACGTCGAAATCGGTGCGAACACCACCATCGACCGCGGCGCCATGGCCGACACGATCATCGAAGAGTGCGTGAAAATCGACAACCTCGTGCAGATCGGCCACAACTGCAAGGTCGGCGCTTACACCGTGATCGCCGGCTGTGCGGGCATTGCGGGCAGCACCACGATCGGCCGTCATTGCATGATCGGCGGCGCGGTGGGGATCGCGGGGCACGTTACGCTGGCTGACTATGTGATCGTCACGGCGAAGTCGGGCGTCTCGAAGTCCTTGCTGAAGCCTGGCATGTACACCAGCGCATTCCCGGCGGTGAACCATGCCGACTGGAACAAGAGCGCTGCTTTGCTGCGTAACATCGATAAGCTTCGCGATCGTATCAAGGCGCTCGAAAATGCCGCTTCGGCAGGCAAGCCGGCCGGCGCGGCAAGCAATTCCGCAGGCGACGAAGCCTGAGACATAAGGCCGACCCGCAGGCAGACCCGCACGCCGACCCGCGGGTCAACCCGCACAACAATCCGCGGGCCAACCGGCCGGTACCGCGTAAAATAGCGGGCAAGCATCAGGAAGCAAAGTCGGTTGCCGTGACCGGGTGGCATGGCCGCCGGGTTTCGGCGAGCGCCGGCAGCACGCGTTACCAACCCACCTGCACCAGCATCCGCAGTCATCATCGCGCAGTCAATGCGTGAGTAGAAACACCATGAGCACCGAAAAAATCAATCTCGACATTCATAAGATTCTCACGCTGCTGCCCCATCGTTACCCGATCCTGCTGGTCGACCGGGTGCTCGAACTCGAGCCGCATAAGAGCATCAAAGCGTTGAAGAACGTGTCGATCAATGAGCCGTATTTCCAGGGTCACTTTCCGACCCGTCCGGTGATGCCCGGCGTGCTGATCCTCGAAGCGCTCGCGCAAACGGCAGCGCTGCTGACGTTTTCGGAAGAGCCGAGTGATCCGTCGAACACGCTGTATCTGTTCGTGGGCATCGACAACGCGCGTTTCAAGCGCGTGGTGGAACCGGGCGATCAGCTGATCCTGAACTGCACGTTCGAGCGTCATATGCGCGGCATCTGGAAGTTCAAGGCACGCGCCGAAGTGGATGGAGCCGTGGCGGCGGAAGCCGATCTGATGTGCGCGGTGCGGCACACGGACAAAGACGCTTGAAGCCGGTGTCCGGACGGTCAGTCGCTTATCCCAGGCGCTGCGCACTCCGGCTACGCCCATCCAGACAACGCAACAGAATCAGAAGCGAGGACGCATGAGCAGGATTCATCCCACTGCGATCGTCGAACCGGGCGCACAACTCGACGAATCCGTCGAAATCGGACCGTATGCCGTCGTCGGCGCACATGTGACGATCGGCGCACGGACCACGGTCGGTTCGCACAGCGTGATCGAAGGTCACACGACGCTCGGCGAAGACAACCGCATCGGCCACTATGCATCGGTCGGCGGCCGCCCGCAGGACATGAAGTACAGGGACGAGCCGACCCGGCTCGTGATCGGCAATCGCAACACGATCCGTGAATTCACCACGATCCACACCGGCACGGTGCAGGACTCGGGCGTCACTACGCTTGGCGACGACAACTGGATCATGGCCTACGTGCACATCGGCCACGACTGCCACGTCGGCAACAACGTGATTCTGTCGAGCAATGCGCAGATGGCCGGCCACGTGACGATTGGCGACCATGCGATTATCGGCGGCATGTCGGGCGTGCATCAGTTCGTGCGCATTGGTGCGCATTCGATGCTGGGCGGCGCGTCGGCGCTCGTGCAGGACATCCCGCCGTTCGTGATCGCTGCCGGCAACAAGGCCGAGCCGCACGGTATCAACGTCGAAGGTCTGCGCCGCCGCGGTTTCTCCGCGGACGCGATCTCGGCGCTGCGCTCAGCGTACCGCTTGCTGTACAAGAACGGCCTGTCGCTTGAAGAAGCGAAGGTGCAGTTGCGCGAACTCGCAACCGCAGGTGGCGATGGCGATGCGCCGGTACAAACGCTGCTCGCGTTTGTCGAAGCGTCGCAACGCGGCATCATCCGCTAACCGATGGCTTTGAACCCGAGTCCCCTGCGCGTCGCGATGGTGGCAGGCGAGCCGTCCGGCGACCTGCTGGCGGCGTCGCTGCTCGACGGCCTCGCGAGCCGTTTGCCCGCCGGCACCCAGTATTATGGGGTCGGCGGCCCGCGCATGATCGCCACGGGGTTCGACGCCCACTGGCCGATGGAGAAGCTGACGGTGCGCGGCTATGTCGAAGCACTGCGGCATATTCCAGAGATCCTCGGCATCCGCAAGGAACTGAAGCGCCAGTTGCTTGCGGAACCGCCGTCGGTATTCGTCGGCGTGGACGCGCCGGATTTCAATTTCGGACTCGAGCATCCGTTGCGCGACGCCGGTATTCCGACGGTTCACTTCGTTTGCCCGTCGATCTGGGCGTGGCGAGGTGGGCGCATCAAGAAGATCGCCAAGGCGGTCGACCACATGCTGTGCGTGTTTCCGTTCGAAACGGCGTTGCTGGAAAAGGCCGGCATCGCGGCCTCGTACGTGGGCCATCCGCTTGCCGACGAAATTCCTCTGGTACCCGATACGCTTGGCGCGCGCCGTACGCTCGGTCTTGCCGAAAGCGGCCCGATCATCGCGGTGCTGCCAGGCAGCCGGCGCTCGGAGATCGATCTGATCGGTCCGACGTTCTTTGCCGCGATGGAAATGATGCAGCACCAGGAGCCCAGTTTGCGTTTCGTGATGCCGGCGGCCACGCCCGCACTGCGCGAAATGCTACGGCCGCTGGTCGATGCGCATCCCGGTCTCGCGCTGACCATTACCGACGGCCAGGCGCAAATCGCCATGACGGCGGCCGATGCGATCCTCGTCAAGAGCGGCACGGTGACGCTGGAAGCCGCGCTGCTGAAAAAGCCGATGGTGATCTCGTATAAGGTGCCCTGGCTGACCGGCCAGATCATGCGCCGCCAAGGCTATCTGCCGTATGTCGGCTTGCCGAACATTCTGGCGGGGCGCTTCGTCGTGCCGGAAATTCTGCAGCACTTCGCGACGCCTCAGGCGCTCGCCGAAGCGACGCTGAAACAGTTGCGCGACGAGGCCAACCGGCGCACGCTGACGGAAATCTTCACGGAGATGCATCACGTGCTGAAGCAGAACACCGCGCAACGTGCAGCGGAAGTCGTGGCGAGCATCGTCGAAAAGCGGAAGGCGCGGCCGTGACTACCGCGCGCGCGCCACGCCGCAAGGCTGCGACCGTTGCTGGCGCGGCGGCGCGGCAGGTCGGTCTTGACTTCGAGACGCCGGACGACATCGTCTGCGGCGTCGACGAAGCAGGGCGCGGGCCGCTGGCCGGCCCGGTGGTCGCTGCGGCGGTGATTTTCGATCCGTCGAAGCCGATGATCCGCGGCCTCGACGATTCGAAAGCGCTCACCGCCAAAAAACGCGACGAGCTGTACGACAAGATCGTCGACCGGGCGCTCGCCTACTGCATCGCGTCCGCCAGCGTCGAAGAAATCGATACGCTGAACATCCTGCACGCCACCATGCTGGCGATGAAGCGGGCGGTCGAAGGCCTCTCGGTCGTGCCGACGCTCGTGAAAATCGACGGCAATCGCTGCCCGACGCTGAGCGTTCGCAGCGAGGCGGTGATCGGCGGCGACGCACTGATCAAAAGCATTTCGGCGGCGTCGATTCTCGCCAAGGTCACGCGTGACCGGATGCTGCTCGAATTGCATCAAACCTATCCGGTCTACGGTTTTAACGCGCATGCCGGTTACGGCACGCCGCAGCATCTCGCGGCGCTGCGTGAACATGGGCCCTGCGAGCATCATCGGCGCTCGTTCGCACCGGTGCGCGAAGCGCATCAGCGTTTCGGCACGGCGTTGAAACCACTGCCGGCGGGCGACATGATCGTCGTGTCCGGAACGCTCACCGACGCCATGCTCGACGACGACGCCTTCGGCGAACGCAGCGGCGCGTAAGCGCTGCGCGTTGTCCGGCGCGTCGCCCACTCTTTCCTCATTCTCACTGTCTGCGCTGCCTGTGAAAGCCATCACCTCGCGGGACAATCCGCTCTACAAGCGCCTCAAGGCACTGGCCGGCTCGACGCATCAGCAGCGTCGCAGCGGTCACGCGTTGCTCGAAGGGTTCCATCTCGCGAGCGCATATCTCGACGTCGCCGGGCAGCCGGAAATGTGCATTGTCACCGAGGGCGCGTTGCGCCACGACGAAGCGCAAGCCATCGTGTCGCGCATCGACGAGCACCGTATCGTTACGCTGCCCGATGCATTGTTCGGCCAGGTGTCGAACGTCGTGCACGGTGTCGGGATTCTGCTGCTGGTCGAAAAGCTCGATACACCGTTGCCGGAGAAGGTCGGAGAAACCTGCCTCGTGCTCGATGGCGTGCAGGACGCCGGTAACGTCGGTTCGATTCTGCGCAGCGCGGCGGCCGCCGGTATTCAGCAGGTATTTTGCGCGCCGGGCACCGCGTACGCGTGGTCGTCGAAGGTGTTGCGCTCAGGCATGGGTGCGCATTTCCTGTTGCAAATCCATGAGGATGTCGAGGCGCAGGCATTGATCGAGCGCCTCGCGGTGCCCATCGTCATTACGGATTCGCACGGTGCCGAGGCGATCTACGATTGCGACCTGAGCGGGCCGCTCGCGTGGGTGTTCGGCAACGAAGGGGCGGGCGTCTCGCAGACCTGGCGCGATGCGGTTTCGTTGCGGGTGACGATTCCTCAGCCGGGCGGCATGGAATCGCTGAATGTGGCGGCCGCCGCGGCTGTCTGCGTGTTCGAACAGTGCCGCCAGCAGCGCCGCGCGTGACAGTGCACTGACTTCAGGGCTGAGGCGATCTTCGCGGTCACCTCAGCATCCTGCTCGCACGCCGGTAAAACAGGCCACTGCTCAATAAGCCGGCCGATCCAGCTTGATCTCCTGCAGGATCGTCGTCGCGATCTCTTCGATCGACTTATGCGTCGACGACAACCACTTGACGCCTTCGCGCCGCATCATCGCTTCCGCCTCGTTGATCTCGTAACGGCAATTTTCCGGCGCGGCGTACTTGCTGCCCGGACGGCGCTCGTTACGGATCTCCGACAGCCGCTGCGGATCGATCGACAAACCAAACATCTTCTGCCGATGCGCCAATAGCGGCGTAGGCAGCTTGCCACGCTCGAAGTCTTCCGGAATCAGCGGATAGTTGGCCGCTTTCACGCCGTACTGCATGGCCAGATACAGGCTCGTCGGCGTCTTGCCGCTGCGCGACACGCCCACCAGAATCACGTCGGCATCGGCCAGATTGCGGTTCGATTGACCGTCGTCGTGGGCGAGCGAGAAGTTGATCGCCTCGATCCGGTTCTTGTATTCCTCGGTATCGGCGTTCTGGTGGCCGCGGCCCATCGCGTGGCTCGACTTGAGCTCCAGCTCCTGCTCGAGCGGCTCGACGAAGGTCTGAAACATATCCAGCACGAGCGCATTCGAACCTTTGACGATCTGATTCGACGCGCTGTCCACCAGCGTCGTGAAGACGATCGGACGGCGGCCGTCCTGCTGGATCGCTTCGTTGATCTTTTCTAGCGTGGCGTAGGCTTTTTCCGTCGAGTCGACGAAGGGCACGCGAACCAGGCGGAATTTCTGGTCGAACTGGGAGAGGATCGAATGCGCGAAGGTTTCGGCAGTGATCCCGGTACCGTCGGAGACGATGAATACGGTGGGCGGCATCAGTGGGGCTGGGGAACGTGAGCGAAAAAAAGCGCTCGAATGAAACATCGCTGCATGGATGCCGCTGCACGGTGGCTAACCGGGGATTGCAGCGGCGTCATGTCAGCGCGCCGTGGGCACCGCAATTGCGTCCGGAAGGTGGTGGGTCCTCGCGAGAGCCTCGCAGGGGCCAGTCAACCGGTCCGGGGCGCGATTCGAGGCGCAATTCTCGTCCGACTGTCACATTTTGAGAGTCGGCACGGTAGAATAGCGGCAACCTGTTGGATAAGCAATTGCAGGCGATTGGCGTCTAACTTACCGCGAACGGTCGGTCAACGCCACGCTTTGCGCCGGTAACTTGCGGCAAATTGAGAGATTGTGCCGGATCGATCGGTAATTTCGTCCAACCGCTTTCTACGTCGCGCATCCGGCACTTTTTGGCCCGCGCGGCCATTTGCAGCGATTGCTTCTCCAACAGGTTGTGCAAGACGCGAGGTCACGCTTCCAATGGCGTCTCGCGTTCAAGCCCACTTGCACAGCCGTGAATTTCTTTCACACTTAGGGGCTTGTATGACTAACGCAGTTACCGTCGCAAAGGAAGAGGCGTATGTAGTTCCGTTCGAGCAGTTGCGGATGACCGATGTGGAGATTGTCGGCGGCAAGAATGCGTCGCTAGGCGAGATGATCAGTCAGCTCGCCGAAGCAGGCGTGCGCGTGCCGACTGGCTTCGCCACTACGGCGCTGGCTTTCCGTGACTTCCTGCATCACAACAATCTGACCGAACGCATCGCCAAACGTCTCGAAACGCTCGACGTCGACGACGTGAAAGCGCTCGCCGAAGCGGGCAAGGAGATCCGTCAATGGATCGTCGACGCCCCGATGCAGCCGCGTCTCGAAGCGGATATCCGCGCAGGCTTCGACACCCTGCAAAACAGCTCGCCTGAAGAGTTGTCGTTTGCCGTGCGTTCGTCGGCAACGGCAGAAGACTTGCCGGACGCATCGTTCGCGGGTCAACAGGAAAGCTATCTCAACGTGGTCGGCATCGACGAGGTGCTCGATCGCATGAAGCACGTGTTCGCGTCGCTGTACAACGACCGTGCCATCTCCTATCGCGTCCACAAGGGCTTCACCCACGCTGAAGTCGCGTTGTCGGC
This sequence comes from Paraburkholderia aspalathi, assembly GCF_900116445.1. GTDB lineage: Bacteria > Pseudomonadota > Gammaproteobacteria > Burkholderiales > Burkholderiaceae > Paraburkholderia > Paraburkholderia aspalathi. The sequence continues at coordinate 77,446 of NZ_FPBH01000003.1, read as the reverse complement.
TGGTGTGCAGCGCATGGTGCGTTCGGACGTCGGCGCGGCTGGCGTGATGTTCACACTGGACACGGAATCGGGCTTCAAGGACGCCGTCTTCATCACGTCGAGCTACGGTCTGGGCGAAACGGTCGTGCAGGGCGCCGTGAATCCGGACGAGTTCTACGTGTTCAAGACCACGCTCGCACAAGGCAAGTACCCGATCATCCGCCGCTCGATCGGCTCGAAGCTGATCAAGATGGAATTCACCAAGGCGGGCGAAGAAGGCCGCGTGAAGACCGTCGACGTCGCGCACGAGCAGCGCAACCGTTTCTCGATCACCGACGAAGACGTGATCGAGCTCGCGAAATACGCCGTCATTATCGAAAAGCACTACGAGCGTCCGATGGACATCGAGTGGGGCAAGGACGGCCGCGACGGCAAGATCTTCATCCTGCAGGCGCGCCCGGAAACGGTGAAGAGCCAGGCAGCGGGCAAGGCCGAGCAACGCTTCAAGCTGAAGGGCCAATCGAACGTGCTGACTACCGGCCGCGCAATCGGCCAGAAGATCGGTGCGGGTCCGGTGCGTGTGATTCACGATCCGTCGGAAATGGACCGTGTGCAGCCGGGCGACGTGCTGGTGGCCGACATGACCGACCCCAACTGGGAACCGGTGATGAAGCGCGCCTCCGCAATCGTCACGAACCGTGGCGGCCGTACCTGCCACGCGGCAATTATCGCGCGCGAACTGGGCGTGCCCGCGGTGGTCGGCTGTGGTGACGCGACCGACCTGCTGAAGGACGGCGCGCTGGTGACCGTCTCCTGCGCGGAAGGCGACGAAGGCAAGATCTACGACGGTCTGCTCGAAACCGAAATCACCGAAGTGCAGCGCGGCGAATTGCCGTCGATTCCGGTGAAGATCATGATGAACGTCGGCAACCCGCAACTGGCTTTCGACTTCTCGCAACTGCCGAACGCAGGCGTGGGTCTGGCGCGGCTCGAGTTCATCATCAACAACAACATCGGCGTTCACCCGAAGGCGATTCTCGAGTACCCGAACATCGATCAGGACCTGAAGAAGGCCGTGGAAAGCGTGGCGCGTGGCCATGCATCGCCGCGTGCGTTCTACGTCGACAAGCTGACCGAAGGCATCGCAACGATCGCAGCGGCGTTCTATCCGAAGCCCGTGATCGTGCGTCTGTCGGACTTCAAGTCGAACGAGTACAAGAAGCTGATCGGCGGTTCGCGTTACGAGCCGGACGAAGAAAACCCGATGCTGGGCTTCCGTGGCGCATCGCGTTACATCGCCGACGACTTCGCCGAAGCGTTCCAGATGGAATGCATCGCGCTGAAGAAGGTGCGTGAAGAGATGGGCCTCGACAACGTCGAGATCATGGTGCCGTTCGTGCGTACGCTGAAGCAGGCGGAGCGCGTGGTCGGGCTGCTGGAGAAGTTCGGCCTGAAGCGCGGTGAAAAGGGCTTGCGCCTGATCATGATGTGCGAAGTGCCGTCGAACGCGATTCTCGCCGAAGAATTCCTGCAATTCTTCGACGGCTTCTCGATCGGTTCGAACGACCTGACGCAGCTCACGCTCGGCCTCGACCGCGACTCCGGCATGGAACTGCTGGCAGTCGATTTCGACGAACGCGATCCGGCCGTCAAGTTCCTGTTGAAGCGCGCGATCGATACGTGTCTGCGACTGAACAAGTACGTCGGCATCTGCGGCCAGGGTCCTTCGGATCATCCAGACTTTGCGCAATGGCTGACCGATGAAGGCATCAAGTCGATCTCGCTGAACCCGGACTCGATCGTCGAGACGTGGCAGCAACTGGCGAAATCGCTGGTGAAGTAAACAAGCCGAATAAGCAGTGTGCATAAAGGGTGGTGCGGTATGTCAAAAGCACGTAAAAGCGTGCTGCACCGCCCGGTAATATGCACCTGCTTCGTGCTATAAACACCCCGGTAGATCCGGGGTGTTTTGCTTTGTGGAGATCAACATGGCGCCAGGTGGATTGTTCTGGTGGATCGGGGCAGGTGTGCTGATCATGCTGGAATTGATCAGCGGCACTTTCTATTTGCTGATGATCGCGTTGGGTTGTGTCGCGGCCGCCATTGCGCACCTGGCGGGCGCTGCTGCCGATGTGCAGTTCGCGGTTGCGGCTGTGGTGGCGCTGGCGGCGGTCCTGGTGCTGCGGCGTTCGCGCTTTGGCCGCAGGACGCGTAAGGAGGCGTCGAAGAACCCGGACGTCAATCTGGACATCGGCCAGACGTTGAACGTGCCGGCGTGGCACGAGCGCCGGGCGCGCGTCAATTACCGCGGGGCTGCATGGGACGTCGAACTGGCCGCGGGCGAGCCCGAAGATGCTCAGCTCTATGAAATCGCCGAGATGCGCGGCAGTTGCCTTGTCGTCGTGGCCAGCCGGCAGACGAAAGCAAGAGCAACCGCGGCCTGAGCGCGCGCCAATGCGCGCACAGCGCCATGCATAACTATTCGAACTACGGACCGGAGGTCAGTCATGGATTCAACCATTGTCGGGGCGGTGCTTCTGCTTATCGTGATCGTGCTGGCGGCGCAGACGCTCAAGATCGTGCCGCAGCAGCATGCGTGGGTGCTGGAGCGGCTCGGCCGCTATCACCGCACGCTGACGCCGGGCCTGAGCTTCGCGTTTCCGTTCGTCGACCGGATCGCGTACAAGCACATCCTCAAGGAAATCCCGCTCGAAGTGCCGAGCCAGGTGTGTATTACACGCGACAACACGCAATTGCAGGTGGACGGTGTGCTGTATTTCCAGGTCACCGATCCCATGAAAGCGTCGTACGGGTCGAGCAACTTCGTGTTCGCGATTACGCAGTTGTCGCAGACCACGCTGCGCTCCGTGATCGGCAAACTCGAACTCGACAAGACGTTTGAAGAGCGTGACTTCATCAATCACAGCATCGTGTCGTCGCTCGATGAAGCGGCGTCCAACTGGGGTGTGAAGGTGCTGCGCTACGAGATCAAGGACCTGACGCCGCCCAAGGAAATTCTTCACGCCATGCAGGCGCAGATCACCGCCGAGCGCGAAAAGCGCGCGCTGATCGCGGCATCCGAAGGGCGTAAGCAGGAACAGATCAATATTGCCTCGGGCGGGCGTGAGGCGTCGATCCAGAAGTCCGAAGGCGAGCGGCAGGCGGCGATCAATCAGGCGCAAGGTCAGGCTGCGGCGATTCTGGCGGTGGCTGAGGCTAACTCACAGGCGATTCAGAAGATCGCTGCGGCCATTCAATCGAACGGCGGGATGGAAGCGGTGAATCTGAAGGTGGCCGAGCAGTATGTGAATGCATTCGGTAACCTGGCAAAGCAGGGCACCACCTTGATCGTGCCGGGCAACCTGGCGGATATGAGTTCGATGATCGCGTCGGCGCTGACCATTGTGAACAAGGGGAAGGGCGCGGCATAAGCGCGCTGATTGACGTTCTTCCTTGCCGAATGAAAATGGCCCGCAAATTTGCGGGCCATTTTTCGTTGAATCGCAGTTTTACGACGGCGAGCGCATCAGGCGCGCCTTCTCGCGTTCCCAGTCGCGCTTCTTCTCGGTTTCGCGCTTGTCGTGCTGCTTCTTACCCTTGGCGAGGCCGATCTCGCATTTGACGCGACCGCCCTTGTAATGAAAGTTCAACGGCACGAGCGTATAACCACGCTGCTCGACCTTGCCGATCAGCTTGCTGATTTCCTCGGCGTGCAGCAGCAGCTTGCGCGTGCGCACCGGGTCCGGGTTGATGTGGGTCGAGGCTTCGGGCAGCGGGCTGATGTGCGTGCCGATCAGGAACAGTTCGTTATTCTTGATGACCACATAGCCTTCCTTGATCTGGCCACGGCCGGCGCGCAAGGCTTTGACCTCCCATCCTTCGAGCACGAGCCCCGCTTCGTAGCGTTCTTCGACCGAGTAGTCGTAGAAGGCTTTTCTGTTGTCAATGATGCTCATGAATGGAAAGTGCCCAACTCGTTTAAAATCACGATTTTAGCAAAGCGGGGCAAGGAAAGCCCGCGGCGCTTGTCCACCCTTGCCACGCGCTGTTCAATTTATGGCAGATGTCCAGAAAACCGTGTTGATCCGCCATTCGGCGGAACAGATGTTCGACCTCGTCACCGACGTCGCCGATTACCCCAACTTCCTGCCTTGGTGCGGGGGAGTCGAAATCCGCCGCCAGGACGAAACCGGCATGGAGGCGAAGATCGATATCAACTTCAAGGGCATCAAGCAGCATTTCGCCACGCGCAACAGCATGGAGCGGCCCACGCGCATCGATATGGAGTTCGCGGACGGTCCGTTTCGCAAATTCACCGGCTTCTGGCGTTTCACGCCGCTGCGGGCCGACGCCTGCAAGATCGAATTCGCGTTGCACTACGAATTCACCAACATCATTCTCGAGAAGATCATCGGGCCGGTGTTCAGCCACATTGCCAACACCTTCGTCGAATCGTTCGTGAAGCGCGCCGATCAGCGCTACGGTAAGGCATGAGCGCGCGCTTGTCGATTGAAGTCTGCTACGCGCTTGCCAATGAGCAGGCGCTGATTACCGTGGACTTGCCGGAAGGCGCCACGCTGCAGCAGGCGATAGAGGCGAGCGGTATCTTGCAGCGTTATCCGCAGATCGATCTGGGCATGCAGAAGGTCGGCGTGTTCGGCAAGCTCAAGCCATTGGATACGGTGCTCGCCGACCACGATCGTGTCGAGATTTACCGGCCGCTGCTGGTGGATCCGAAGCTGTCGCGCCAACGGCGCGTCGAGAAGACCCGCAAGGCGGGCTCGATCGAAGGGCGCCGCTGGCTGAACAAGGACTCGCGCTAGGCTTGTTCTGTAACTGTGGCGGGGCAGCGCCTCGTTCTCAATCGTCTCAATGCACCGAAGGCTGCGCCTTCTCCTCAAGCGACGCCGCCCCGGACGTATCGTCGTCCGCATGCTGGCGCACCGACCAGCACACCCCTGCCACCAGCAGCAGGATCGCCGCCGTCTCCAGCGGGCGCGGCAGGCGCTGGTCGTAGATAAACGCGTAGAGCAGCGCGAAAAGCGTCTCGAACACGATCATCTGGCCGGACAGCGTGAGCGGCAACCGTTTCGACGCGGCATTCCACAGCCCATTGCCGAGCCACGACGCGCCGACGGCGAGGCCCAGATTCAGCATCCAGAAGGTGTGCCAGCGCTCGTCGCCGACCGGTCCTTGCAGGTTCTCGGACGGCATGACGGCGACCACCAGCCACAATCCCGCGCCGAGCGCGCCGGTGACCACACCCCACAGCACCGACCACTCGTTGCCGCTGAAATGCTTCTGACGCTGCAGATACCGGGCGTTTTCGACCGCGAACCAGGTCCAGCAGGCAAGCGCGCCGACTGCGCAGGCGAGGCCAAGGAGCTTGGTCGCGATAGTGACGGGCGTGCTGTCCGCTACCGTGAAGACGTCGATATTGATGCAGGCGATGCCGGCCACCACCAGCGCAAGCGGCCATGCGAGGCGGGCGAGCGGCACGGCACCGTGATCGCGCCGACCGAGCAGCGTCACCGTGACCGGCAGCACGCCGACGATCAGCGAAGCCGGCGCGATGCCGGTCATATGGACCGCGGCGGTTAGCAGCAGGTAATAGAGCAGGTTGCCGGCCAGCGCCAGTTTGACCAGTGCGCCGAGATCCTCACGGGTCAGTCGTTTGACGAGCGAGCGCCCCATCGGCAGCGCGGCGGCCAGCGAGACGATGCCGTACATCGTGTAACGGCCGGCGCTCAACAGCAGCGGCGAGAAATCGGGCAGCACGCGCGGCACCAGAAACACCATGCCCCATAAGGCCCCGGCCATTACTCCATATGCCACACCGCGCTGCATCGACTGCCCCTGCAAGAAAACTGGAATGGTCGGCAGAATAGCCGTTCGACGGGCAGGGCGTCTTGTTTGATTCTGCATTTCGGCGGTTTTATCCGGCGTGTTCAGGCGCTTTTTAACTTCCACGCGATGGCCCGGCGCCGCTCAAGCCCCCGAAATACCCATTCCCGAACCGGGTGGGGCGTCCATGCGCCCGAACGCGCAAACGAAACCGGATCGAACTCGAGGCGAACGCAGAAGCGAAATCGAAGGGTACAAAGTCACGAAAAAAATCCCCTGAAATTCGCTAAGCTGCTGTTAGTGCAGTGAAAACCAGGGAGGTATCGCGTATAATTCGCTTTTGCGCCTATAGGATTTGCCATGCGTCTGATCCAAACAGCACTCACGTTCGATGACGTGCTCCTCGTCCCGGCTTTCTCCGATGTTCTGCCGCGCGACACCAGCCTCAAGACCCGGCTGACCCGCAACATCTCCCTGAATATGCCGCTTGTGTCCGCCGCCATGGACACCGTCACCGAAGCCCGTCTCGCGATCGCGATGGCGCAAATGGGTGGCGTGGGCATCATCCACAAGAATCTCACGCCGGCCGAACAGGCGCGTGAAGTTGCCAAGGTCAAGCGCTTCGAATCGGGCGTCGTGCGTGATCCGATCACCGTGCCGCCGCAAATGAAGGTGCGCGACGTCATTGCGCTGTCCCGCCAGCATGGCATTTCGGGTTTCCCGGTCGTCGAAGGCTCGCAACTGATCGGTATCGTCACGAACCGTGACTTGCGCTTCGAAGAGCGTCTGGACGAGCCGGTGCGCAACATCATGACGCCGCGCGAGCGCCTCGTCACCGTCAAGGAAGGCACGCCGCTCGCCGAAGCCAAGGCGCTGATGCATAGCCACCGCCTCGAGCGCGTGCTGGTCATCAACGACGCATTCGAACTGCGCGGCCTGATGACGGTAAAAGACATCACCAAGCAAACCGAACACCCGGACGCGTGTAAAGACGAACACGGCAAGCTGCGCGCAGGCGCGGCGGTCGGTGTGGGCGAAGACAACGAAGAGCGTGTCGAACTGCTGGTGCAGGCCGGCGTGGACGTGATCGTCGTCGACACGGCGCACGGCCACAGCAAAGGCGTGCTCGAGCGCGTCAAGTGGGTCAAACAGAAATTCCCGCATGTCGAGGTGATCGGCGGCAACATCGCTACCGCTGCTGCAGCCAAGGCGCTCGTCGAATACGGCGCGGATGGCGTGAAGGTCGGTATCGGCCCGGGCTCGATCTGCACGACGCGTATCGTTGCCGGCGTGGGCGTGCCGCAGGTCACCGCGATCTCGAACGTGTCGGAAGCGCTGAAGGGCACGGGCGTGCCGGTCATCGCCGACGGCGGCGTGCGTTTCTCGGGCGACGTCAGCAAGGCGCTGGCCGCCGGTGCGAATTCCGTGATGATGGGCAGCATGTTCGCAGGCACCGAAGAAGCGCCGGGCGACGTGTTCCTGTTCCAGGGCCGTCAGTACAAGTCGTACCGTGGCATGGGTTCGGTCGGCGCGATGAAAGACGGCGCGGCAGACCGCTACTTCCAGGACAACTCCGCGAACATCGACAAGCTGGTGCCGGAAGGTATCGAAGGCCGCGTCGCCTACAAGGGCTCGGTCAACGCGATCCTGTTCCAGCTGATCGGCGGCGTGCGCGCCAGCATGGGGTACTGCGGTTGCCGCACGATCGCGGAGATGAACGACAAGGCCGAGTTCGTGCAGATCACGGGCGCGGGCTTGCGCGAATCGCACGTGCATGACGTGCAGATCACCAAGGAAGCGCCCAACTACCACGTGGACTAAACGCCAATGAAGCCATTGCTGCGCGCTGTACTCATCCTCGATGCACTGTTGCTGCTTGCGTTCGGCCTGCTGTTTCTGCTGACGCCCTGGACTTCGTTGTACAACGCGCTGCTTCTGGTGCAAACCCAGCCGGCTCTGGTCGGCCAGGGGTTTGGCGTGGCGCTGATCGGGCTCGCGTGGCTTGCTTTGCACGCGTCTATCGACGGTTCGCTCACGTCGACGGTCGCCAAGGTCGTCGGCCATGTGAACTGGCTGACCGGCGTGCTGATGCTGGTCTGGCTGCTCGGGCTGCATACGCCGGCGCTGACCGGCTTCGGGCAGATCATCGCGGTGCTGACCGGTGTGGTGCTGCTGGTGGTTGGCCTCGGTGGTGTGCGCCTGTCCGGCGCGGTGCGGCGGCGTGAGAGGGTGCGGCTGGTTGAAGCCGCTGCTGCTGAGCGCGCCGAAAAGCAGGCCGCGAAAGATGCCGCCAAAGACGCTGCCAACAGGCGCGACGCCGGTCGCGTGGCGGCGGAGCCAGTCTATCGCGCGGAGCCGGTCGTCGAGCCCGTTGTGCCGGTCACACGGCCCGTCAGTCCAGTTTCGGCTGCACCGGTCTACCCGGCGGTCGACGAACCGGGTCTGACGGCCTCTGAACGCGCCGCACGCGCCGATGCTGCAGCTGCGCGCGACGATGCCCGTAACGCCGCTGCCGACGCACCTGGTGCGCCCCGGCCGCCGTTTCATGGCTGACGCGCCAAGCGCCAGAACGCCTGCCGAAGCAACCGGATTCCGTTCGCGCGCGCCGCAGGCAAGTGCCTGCGGTGCCGAATGGTCCAGCGCGCTTCATCGTCACGCTTCATGCTCGATCGTCCCCACGTGGACAGCTTTGAATTCAACGCCGCGCTTCTTGCGCGGTATCCCGTATCCGTTCACTTTTGACTCCGTCCGCTGCCATGCATGACAAGATCCTGATCCTCGACTTCGGTTCGCAAGTCACCCAACTGATTGCACGTCGCGTTCGCGAAGCCAACGTGTATTCGGAAATTCATCCGTACGACGTCGATGCGTCGTTCATTCGCGATTTCGCGCCGAAGGGCGTGATCCTCTCCGGCGGCCCGAGCTCGGTCACCGAAACGGATACGCCGCGCGTGCCGCAAGCGGTGTTCGAACTCGGCGTGCCCGTGCTGGGCATTTGCTACGGCATGCAGGCGATGGCCGAGCAGCTCGGCGGCAAGGTCGATATCGGCCACCTGCGTGAGTTCGGCTACGCGGAAGTGCGCGCGCGCAACCATACGAGCCTGCTCGAAGGCATCAGCGACTTCACCACGCCGGAAGGTCACGGCATGCTGAAGGTGTGGATGAGCCACGGCGACAAGGTTCTCGAGATGCCGCCGGGCTTCCAGCTGATGGCCTCGACGGACTCGTGCCCGATCGCGGCAATGGCCGACGAAGCGCGCCATTTCTACGGCCTGCAATGGCACCCGGAAGTGACGCACACCGTGCAAGGCCGCGCGATGCTCGAACGTTTCGTGCTGCAGATTTGCGGCGCGAATCCCGATTGGGAAATGGGCCATTACATCGACGAAGCCGTCGCGAAGATTCGCGAGCAGGTCGGTAATGAGCACGTGATTCTGGGCTTGTCGGGTGGCGTGGATTCGTCGGTGGCTGCGGCGCTGTTGCATCGCGCGATCGGCGATCAGCTGACCTGCGTGTTCGTCGATCACGGTCTCCTGCGTTTGAACGAAGCCGAGCAGGTGATGGCAACGTTCGCTGAGAACCTCGGCGTCAAGGTGATCCACGTCGACGCGAGCGAAGTGTTCCTGTCGAAGCTGGCCGGCGTCACCGATCCGGAAGCGAAGCGCAAAATCATCGGCGCGGAGTTCGTCGAGGTGTTCCAGACCGAAGCCAACAAGCTGACCGACGCGAAGTGGCTCGCCCAAGGCACGATCTATCCGGACGTGATCGAATCGGCCGGCAAGGGCAAGAAGGCCACGCAGACCATCAAGAGCCACCACAATGTGGGCGGCCTGCCGGAGACGCTGAATCTGAAGCTGCTCGAGCCGCTGCGTGAACTGTTCAAGGACGAAGTGCGCGAACTCGGCGTGAAGCTCGGCTTGCCGCCGGCAATGGTGTATCGCCACCCGTTCCCGGGCCCGGGTCTGGGCGTGCGGATTCTCGGCGAAGTGCGCCGCGATTTCGCCGATCTGCTGCGTCGCGCGGACGCGATTTTCATCGAGACGCTGCGTACCTTTATCGACAAGGAAACCGGCAAGTCATGGTACGACCTGACGAGCCAGGCTTTTGCGGTGTTCCTGCCGGTGAAGAGCGTCGGCGTGATGGGCGATGGCCGCACCTACGAATATGTGGTTGCGCTGCGTGCTGTGCAGACGCTGGACTTCATGACCGCGCATTGGGCGCATCTGCCGCACGAGTTGCTGGGGCATGTGTCGAACCGCATCATCAATGAAGTGCGCGGGATTAACCGGGTTGTCTATGACATCTCGGGGAAGCCGCCGGCAACGATCGAGTGGGAATAGAATTCCCGCCAGGAAACATCATTCGCTAATTGACTGACTATTAAAGCCCTGTTTTTTACAGGGCTTTATATTTTGTTCTGAGTACCATTTTTGGAATTTCCCCATGGAAATTAAAGTCAACTTTCTCGACAAGCTACGTCTTGAAGCCAAGTTCGATGACTTCACAGTCGTGGCCGACCAGCCTATCCGTTATAAGGGCGATGGCTCGGCGCCTGGTCCCTTCGATTATTTTCTGGCCTCATCGGCTTTGTGTGCGGCTTACTTTGTGAAGTTGTACTGCGTAACTCGCAATATTCCTACCGAAAATATCCGTCTGTCGCAGAACAATATTGTTGATCCGGAAAACCGGTACCAGCAGATTTTCAAGATTCAGGTTGAGTTGCCGGCGGACATCTCCGACAAAGACCGCCAGGGCATTTTGCGTTCTATCGACCGTTGTACGGTCAAAAAAGTGGTGCAAGCCGGACCTGAGTTTGTCATTGAAGAGGTAGAGAACCTGGATGCCGATGCACAGGCCTTGCTGACCTTGACTCCGGCTTCTGACGCCAGCACCTATATTGCGGGCAAGGATCTGCCGTTGGAGCAAACCATCGCCAATATGTCGGGCATTCTGGCAGGCTTGGGCATGAAGATTGAAATCGCTTCGTGGCGCAACATCGTTCCCAATGTGTGGTCGCTGCATATCCGCGATGCACACTCGCCGATGTGTTTTACCAACGGCAAGGGAGCGACCAAAGAAAGCGCGTTGGCGTCCGCGTTGGGAGAGTTTATCGAGCGCCTGAATTGCAACCATTTCTATGGCGGGGCGTTTTGGGGCGAAGACATCGCCAACGCGGAGTTTGTGCATTACCCGAACGAGCGGTGGTTCAAGCCCGGCCGTAAGGATGCGCTGCCGGCTGAGATTCTGGATGCGTACTGCCTGGAGATTTACAACCCGGATGGGGAGTTGCGTGGCTCGCATCTGATCGACACCAACTCCGGCAATGTGGAGCGCGGCATCTGTTCGCTGCCGTTCGTGCGGCAGTCGGACGGCGAAGTGGTGTACTTTCCGTCCAACCTGATCGAAAACCTGTACGTCAGCAATGGCATGAGTGCCGGTAATACGCTGGCCGAAGCGCAGGTGCAATGTCTGTCCGAAATTTTCGAGCGAGCGGTGAAGCGCGAAATTCTGGAAGGTGAAATTGCCTTGCCTGATGTGCCGCACGAAGTGCTGGCGAAATACCCTGGCATTCTGGCCGGGATTCAGGGATTGGAAGAGCAGGGCTTTCCGGTGCTGGTAAAGGATGCGTCGCTGGGTGGGACCTACCCGGTGATGTGCGTCACCTTGATGAACCCGCGCACAGGCGGTGTCTTTGCCTCGTTCGGCGCGCACCCAAGCTTCGAGGTGGCGCTGGAACGGAGTCTGACGGAATTGCTGCAGGGGCGTAGCTTTGAAGGCCTGAACGATTTACCTCAGCCCACCTTCGTCAGTAACGCCGTGACTGAACCCAATAACTTCGTTGAGCACTTCATTGATTCCAGCGGCATAGTGTCGTGGCGCTTTTTCAGCGCCAAAGCGGATTTCGAGTTTGTCGAGTGGGATTTTTCTGGTCAGGGTGCAAACTCCAACGCCGACGAAGCAGCAACCTTGTTCGGCATTCTCGAAGACATGGGCAAAGAATCTTATATGGCGGTGTACGACCAGCTGGGTGCTGTTGCCTGCCGGATTCTGGTGCCCGATTATTCGGAAGTTTACCCGGTAGAGGATTTGATCTGGGATAACACAAACAAGGCCCTGTTGTTCCGCGCCGATATTCTGAACGTGCATCGCCTGGACGATGCCGGCCTGGCAGCACTGCTTGAACGGTTGGAGAACAGCGAGCTGGACGAGCACGCCGATATTGCCACTTTGATCGGCATCGAATTTGACGAGAATACGGACTGGGGGCAGCTAACAGTTCTCGAGTTGAAGCTGCTGATTCATCTCGCCTTGCAACAATTTGAGGAAGCGCAAGAACTGGTGGGCGCGTTCCTGCAGTACAACGACAACACGGTCGAGCGCGGATTGTTTTACCAGGCGTTGAATGTGGTGCTGGAGGTGCTGCTCGATGACGACCTGGAACTGGACGACTACGCGGTCAACTTCCGTCGGATGTTTGGCAACGCTCGGATGGACGCGGTAATGGGCTCAGTGGACGGCAGCGTGCGCTTCTATGGATTGACGCCGACGAGCATGAAACTGGAGGGTCTCGATAGGCACCACCGCCTGATCGACAGCTACAAAAAACTGCATAAGGCGCGGGCCAATGTGACGGCTACAGCCAGTTAGGGTTGCGAGTCATGGCTGGATGCGATGATGCCGTTCATCCCCCGGCACAAACGGGCTCCGGTGCAAATCGGAGGAGCCAGTAGGTTCCGCTCGGGTTTTGACGATCGCGAGCAGGCAATGTGAGGTAGCGGTGAATACGCTGCGTTTCGCTCGCGCCCGTAGTTTGCAACAGAGCCCTGCCACGACGGGCAAGAAAGGTAACGCCGGGATCCGCCGCACTGAAGCCTGGATTGTCTGTTGGCACTCGAACGTGTTGACGTCGTCAGGACCTGTCGTGCAGAAATGGTTGGTCTTGCCGAAAAAAAGCCGGCACGAAGCCGGCTTGAAAGGACCTAGCGTCCGAGTGAGCTAGAACCTGAGAGGCCTATACTCTATGCGGAATAGCTTAAGAAACGCTTAAGCCCAGAACGACTTGCCCGAAGCCAGAGGCTCGACCAGCGCGCGCCGCGTAGTGCGATCAATGGCCGCAGCTTCGCGAACTCAACATCCGTCGAAATGCACCTGAGCGCAGCAACGACGGATGTTCAGACAACCTGTTAGAAGCGCGTTCTCAAGCCGATTGTTGCTGCTACCTGACTGTTGCTCGACGACGCTGACAAGCCGGTGATGTCTGCGGTGATGCCGGAATTGCCAGCACCGCTGACGTGCTGATAGACACCCTCTAGATAGACATCGGTGCGCCTGGACAATGAGTAATCCGCGCGCAAATTGATTTGATTATATTTTGGGCTGACGCCGCTTACACGTGCATCCGTAAATGTGTAAGACCCGATGAGTGCGAATGCCGGCGTCAAGTTATAGCGTCCATTCACTTCATAGTTCGTAAATCGGGCACTTCCGCCTGTCAGCGCCAGGCCCTTACTCGTACCGGAGGCATACGCGCCAATGCCTGTCGCTGCAGACAGTTTCGTCTGCGTGATCACGACCCCCGCCACTGTAGGACCGAAAGCATAGCTTTGACCGCCGCCGAAGACGCGCTGGTTGCCCGCGCTAAACGTCGCGTCGTCGGAAACCGCACCCGTCGAAAATGTCGAACCCGAGTTGTTCAGTTGAAGATAGCCGACTGCTGCATTCAACGGTCCCCAGTTATACGACGCGCCAATGCTGTACGCGCGATTAGACGCGAATCCGCCTGCCTGATTGGAAAAACCGTACAGACCGCCGAACTTGAAGCCACCGTAGTTGACGCTTTGATACTTGACCGAATTGCTGACCCGGAACGAGTTGTCCAAGTTGTCGTTGTCGTACGGGTGGGCGAAATGCGTGCCGCCATACTGTGTGCCGGTCAACGAAAGTGGGCCAAGATAATCGACCACGGAATCGTACTGACGACCGGCGGTCAGCGCACCATACGATTCGCTAGACAGACCGACGAACGCCTGGCGTCCAAACATGCGACCGCCTTGACCGAGCGAGCCGCTTTGAATGCTAAACCCGTTTTCCAATGTGAAGATGGCTTTCAGTCCACCGCCAAGATCCTCTGCGCCACGCAGTCCCCAACGGCTACCGTTCGTGTCGCCGCTGGTCGCCTGGAAGTTTTTCTGGCCGTGCTGATTGTTGGTATAGGTCAGACCTGCATCGATCAAACCTTATAGTGTGACGCTGCTTTGCGCATGGGCAGCGCTTGCCGCAAGGCACAACGTACTAACTGCAAACAACGACTTCTTTTTCATTCAGGTTCTCCGAAGCGAAATAGATGTTCGAAAGGCTCAACTTCCTTGAGATGAAGCCCACGGCATATTAATCGTCGGAATGGATGCGGTTCTCGTCCGCTACACCAATTCAGAATCGCTGGTTCTCTTGTGCATGTGGCTATACCCGAGAGCCCGTAAGGAATAAGGGCACAAAATTCGTGACCCGAGGATAAGGTATCTGAAAAGCTATGGGACGCTCTTCGTTGTGTGCTCGCAACGTGTTCTCTTCGATCGCGCGCTATGCGCGCTGCAATCTCCTCCATTGAGTTAGCAGGACTACGCTTCGCTCGAGACACATGACGAAAATGTAATCGTCCGGTCAGTGCCCGGATATGGTGTGGTTGTGCACTATCGGTACGCGACAGTCATATTGTCGGACCTACTCCAGGACCCGGAAGATCCATTCCGCTCGTCTCTAAAGAACTTTGGCCGCGCTTCTCAGATTCACTCGGACGATCGTGAGGCGAAACTCGCACTCGTCACCGCGCGTTATGCACTGGTCGTCGTGAACATGGTGTTGCCTCATGGGTCTTGTCTCGATCTTCTTGTCTGGCTCCGTCGCATCAACCGTGTGGTGCCGGTCTTTACCTTCAGAGAAAGTTCCGGATTTTTGCGAGCAAACTGATGAAGATTCACCTTCGCCTGCTGGCTGCCGTTGGCCTCTGCCTGGCCGGCTGCGAAAGCGCCGCACAAGATTCTGCTGGCAAATCGAGGCAAGGAACTGCTGATAGCCGACGCAGGCGACGCGGACGTCAAGGTAGTCGACACGACGCGCTTCAAGGTCGGTAAAACCATCGCACTCACGCCGCAACCCGACTCCGGCATTGAGGACAGTAAAAGCGGCGCCTTTTATATCTTTAAATCTTAAGGGCACGTTAAATAAATCCAGACCATGAAAATAACTGTCCTGTAATCTGCCGGACGGCTTAGGGTAACGAAGTGGCCGCTATGCTGAGAACTAACCTCCCACGGTCAGGCAAGCATCGTAGCGATGCGGTTCCTGCCCCCGCGTGGAGCTCGACATCCAGCAGATGGAGTGCCCTCTATGGTTTCTCACCCCCCCACACAGCCGTATTGCGCCCAAAGCCTGTCATCCGGTGTGCGCCGGAGAACACAATGAACCAGTTGGCTTCAATACGCATCTTCGCCAAAGTCGCGGAGTGTCTGAATTTTGCGGAAGCCGCCAAGCAATTGGGCATTTCCGGTTCGGTGGTCACGCGCGCTGTCGCGACGCTGGAAGAACACTTGGGCGTTCGGCTGGTCAGCCGCACTACGCGGCGCGTGTCGCTGACGGGGACGGGCGAACTGTATTGGAAGCGCTGCATCGACTTGCTCAGGCAGCTCGATGACATGGACGAATGTATTGCCTCCGCAGTGGGCCAGCCGGCCGGTTCGTTGCGGATCGCAGCGTCGTCGCTGTACGCGACCACAGATCTGCCGGACGTGCTAGCCGCTTATCGGGCCCAGCAACCCCGCATGAGTTTTGAACTGACCGTGTTCGACAATATGAGCGACGTCACGACCAGCGAGTTCGACATCTGTTTCAGTGCGGAACGTCGCTTGCGTGATTCATCACTGGTGTGCCGGCCGCTCGCGCAAACACGCGACGTGATTGTTGCCAGTCCGGACTATCTGGCGCGTCGCCCGGCGCCGAGCACACCGGGCGAACTGGTCTCGCACGACGTGCTCGTTGCGTCGGATGCGCCAAGCCGTTACTGGGAGTTTCGCGATGTCCACGGCACACAACGCGTCGTCGTGCAGCCGATCATGAACATGCAAAGTCCTCAGGTCGTCAAGCGCGCAGTGCAAGCGGGACTCGGCATCGCACGCTTATCACGTTCGTTCGTGCAGAACGAACTGGCCGACGGCAGCTTGCGTGCGTTGC
This sequence comes from Paraburkholderia aspalathi, assembly GCF_900116445.1. Classification (GTDB taxonomy): domain Bacteria; phylum Pseudomonadota; class Gammaproteobacteria; order Burkholderiales; family Burkholderiaceae; genus Paraburkholderia; species Paraburkholderia aspalathi. The sequence continues at coordinate 61,396 of NZ_FPBH01000003.1, read as the reverse complement.
TGGACGACGCGACGCTTTGCGGAGACGAACGTACTGTGTGGCTGCTGTATTCAGGGCAACCGTACATGGCGGCTGCTTTGCGCGGTTTCGTCGATTTCGTCGTGGAACGTTATCGTCAGAAACCGCCGGAAAATCAGGGACAAAACGAAGCGTGCGTCGGCCCGGTACAACAGAGATCGAGCAATACTGAATTGCTGCGCAGCAGGATTTTGTAGGTCCTAAAGTGCGAGCACCTGACGTCGGCTTGTGCCTAGCGCGATTGGCACGATTGGCGCGATTGGCGCGAGCGATGCACCGACGCGATGTTCTCACCCCCAAAGGATCCACATTCATGAAGAAACTCCTGATTGCCGCAGTTGCGAATACGGCACTTGGCTGCTCGTTTGCCCCAATCAGTGCAATGGCGCAAAGCAGCGTGACGTTGTACGGTCTGATCGACGAAGGCGTGAATTACACCAGCAATACCAGCGGCCATTCGAACGTACAGATGGAAAGTGGGTTTGCGCAAGGCAGCCGCTGGGGCGTGAAGGGTTCGGAGGACCTGGGCGACGGCACCAAGGCAATCTTCCAGTTGGAAAACGGGTTCGATGTCAACTCGGGCAGGCTCGGGCAAGGTGGGCGGATGTTCGGACGTCAGGCCTACGTCGGCTTAAGCTCGGCGCAATTCGGCACGCTGACGATGGGGCGCCAGTATGACTCTGTCGTCGACTTTCTCGCACCGCTCACGGCAAACGGCAACTGGGCCGGTTACCTCATGTCGCATCCCTACGATAACGACAACACCGACAATTCGTTCCGCTTGAACAACAGCGTGAAGTACACGAGCAAGACGTACGGCGGCTTTACGTTCGGCGGTCTGTATGGCTTCAGCAACCAGGCAGGTGGTTTCGCGAACAATCGGTCTTACAGCCTCGGCGCGCAATACGTGGGCAGTGCGGTGACGGTGGCTGCGGCCTATATGCAGATCAACAATCCGGGCGGCACGACAGGCGGCTCGCTCACGGGCGACGACACCGACTTTTTCGCCGGCCGCGAACAAGTCTGGGGCGCGGGCATCAACTACACGATCGGATCAACGGTGCTTGGCCTTGTGTATAGTCATACGAATCTGAATGACGCGACTGGTTCGGTATACGTTGGCAACTTCACGAACACTGCGAGCAGCCTTAAGTTCGACAATTTCGAACTCAACGCCAAGTATCAATTCACGAAGGCTGCCTATGTAGGTGCGATGTACAACTACACGATTGCCCATTTCAACAGCAACGCGGGCAGCTCAACGCCGAAATACCAGCAGCTCGGCTTGATGGCGGACTACAACCTATCAGGACGTACTGACGTCTACGTTCAAGGCTTGTACCAGCATGCATCGGGTGGCGACGCGGTGTCGGCGCCGTTGAATACCGCGTTTATAACGGGCGCAGATGCTCCGTCGTCGAGTGCCAATCAGCTCCTCGCGCGCGTTGGCATCCGCCACACGTTTTAGGCAATTGCGCTTTGCGGTTATCGGGAAGGATGTGCCCGATAACCTGGCGCAACGCATTGCGCGGCAGGATGAGTTCGACACCGAATCCGAACGAAGGGCTGCCGAACCGGTGGTCTTCGTCAGGGTTGTGCTGTCGGTGCCGTGCCGCCTTGGAAAGGAACGTGACCTCACGGTATCGCTGACGGTAGCGGTGCCCACAAAAGTCGCCGAGGGCCCGGCAGTACATGGGTTCAGCAGGCCATTTACAATCGAGTGGGAGCGATTTAAGGTGCTCCCGGGTCTCTCCGGGAGCGCCGGTTTTCCCTGTTTTTCCTTTAACAAAACATGGGGTTTGTTGTCCGGTGCGATCCGGGCAATGCCAAATGGAAATGTCGATATCAGTGACGGTACTGACATTTCTTTCTCGGACGGCCTTGTCCGATACCGTCCTGGAAGAGCTGATGGCTGAACGAGGCATCACGGTCGATCATTCAACCGAGCATCGCCGGGCGCTCAAGCTGTTGCCAATACCTTCACCGCAACCAGCATCGATGCACCGCTCGACTCACCCAGCGTGAATTTCCCGAGCCTCGCCGTTTCGAGCGCGTTGGTGCCGACAAACCGAAGGGTCAGGCAGAGCCTTGTGTCGGCATGGGTTTAACGCAATGCACGCGAAGGGCATGCGACTACAGCAAAGTAAGGATATCCCTACCGTTCTCTTACCCCGCATACCAAAGCAGATTACGCAATACGCATGTGGTTACTATGGGTGGGCAAGCACGTTCTTTAATCTCGCAAAGTCTGAACCCGAACACCACTTCCTAGATGGACGCAACATGGGCAACCTTATAAAAACGGTCAGGTTCAAGATCATTCTCGCTTTTGGCGTATGCGTGCTTCTCATGGTCGCGCTCGGATCGTTTGACGCGTGGGAGCTTTCCAGGCTCAATTCGAACATCGCCGACGGGTACGCTGAAAACACGGTTCCCATTGCAGACCTATCCGAAGTTCGCGCAGCCCAGCTTAATGTGCGTCTTCTGCTAAGGCGCATGCAGGTGGCCCACGATCCAGCGAAAACGACGGAATACGCTGCAGGCATTGCCCTGCAATTTGAACGACTCAACAAGTCGTGGAACCACTACTACCCAGCCAGTGTTTCCAGCGACAAAGAGCGTGAAATCGCAAAGCGCATCCAAAGCTCCTTGCCCGAGTTCACGGCGTTAAGCAAGGAAGCTGTGGCTGCCGGTAGCGCAGGCAATTTCGACCGAGCCGCTGTCGTAATCGACGAAATCCTCTCGGTAAGTAAGTCAATGAACGACGCGATAGACGAGGACGCCGCTCTCAATCTGGATCAGGCCAGACAGTCTGTCGAGGACAGTGATGCGACGTTCAGGGCAACCCTTCGGAATGCATTTGTCCTTCTCTGCGGCGGCATGCTGGTTGCTGTTGGCATGTCTGTATACCTGCTACGTTCGATCTCGAAGCCGCTCAACAAGGCCGTTGATCTGGCCAACCATATCACGAGCGGCAAGTTGGAAAATCACGTGGTGGTCGACTCAGGCGGCGAGTTTGGTCAGCTTCTCGAGGCACTGAAGAAAATGGACCAGCAACTGAGTCAGACGGTTCGCGGGATCAAGGTTTCCACCGAGTCGGTCGCAGTGGCATCGCGCGAAATTGCAAGCGGTAATACGGACCTCTCGGCCCGCACAGAGGAGCAGGCAGCGTCGCTTGAAGAGACCGCGGCAAGCATGACGCAGCTGACCGAAACGGTAAAGCAGAACGCTGACAACGCCCGGCAGGCGAATGCACTGGCCACGAGTGCCACAGACATCGCCGATACGGGTAATGACTCGGTTCAGGCCATGGTCGGCACCATCGGCCAGATCAGCAGCAGCTCCAGCAAGATTTCCGAAATCACCGGTGTCATTGAAGGCATTGCGTTCCAGACGAACATTCTCGCGCTGAACGCGGCCGTCGAAGCCGCACGTGCTGGCGAACAGGGTCGGGGCTTTGCTGTGGTTGCCAGTGAGGTTCGCAGTCTGGCTCAACGGTCCGCCACTGCAGCAAAGGAAATCAAGGAACTGATCAGCTCGTCCGTGACAACGATTCAGGACGGCGCAAAGCAGGCAGCGGAAGTCAGTGCCACGATGGGGCAGGTCAAGCAGGCAATCAAGCAGGTCTCCGATATTGTCGGCGAAATCGCAGCAGCGTCCGAAGAGCAAAGCCGCGGCATCGAACAGGTGAATCAGGCCGTCGTCCAGATGGACGAGGTCACGCAACAGAACGCTGCGCTTGTTGAGCAGGCGGCCGCTGCAGCGCAGTCCCTCGAAGAGCAGGCAAAGACTCTTCAGGGCGCGGTGTTGGTGTTCAGATTTAGCGATCCGGCTTCCTCCCAATCGCAATTGATCGTCCCGGAAAGCAGGCCGCGCATTCCCGAGTCGCGGGTGTCGCGGCCCCGTGGGGCGCCGAAAGCAGCTGGGAAGTTGCCCGGTACAGTGACAGTTTCCGCCACGACCATGGCCACGTTAGCGTCCAGGGAAAATGAAACGTGGGAAGCGTTCTGATGAAAGCAAAGAATACGAGTGCCATTCGCGAACTCCCGAACAAATTCAGGATGCCTACCTTGCTCAACAGCAACAAGGTTTCATTTCTCAACACGCTTCCGACCAGACTGAAGGAGCAAAGTGGCAGCCAACGATAGATTGCTCTGGCGAAGCGTGCCGCCTTCCCGCAAGTCCCGATTTAACGTGCCCGCCGGGTCGTTGGTGAAACTTCCCGAATTGTTGATCTTCAAAGGATCAATCTTACCCGGGACACGTACAGCGTACGTCTTCGTTGGTCTCATTGGTCTGATAGTCGCTTCGTCATGCAAAGCGGAGCTCGGTAGCGCACCCACATGGCAACCTGGCAATTCGAATAACACTAAAACGTTTTGCAAACACGCAAATACACCTGGCATGTCGTTCTCAGTCAATGAGACGGCTTTCACTACGGGAGCTGTCGCGAGAGAATATGTCGCACAAGCGGGAACCGTATTTGCGGTGGCGTGGAACGGCCCCCAGATGGCGCCACTCGACGTACTTCTTGGACCTTACTTTCCGAATTATCGGTTAGCACTTGCCACCGCACTGACAGGGGCAAACGCCGGTGTCGACTCCATGAGAGTTGAGCAGAGCGGTCTGATCATCGAGATCGACAACCATGGCGGTGCATTTGCCGGCCGCGTGTATTTGCCGCAGGCGCTGCCAGCAGGGGTTCGAGACGACTCCATCAGATAGCAGATGGCGCGTCTGGCGTGAACTCGAGTTGACACGCCTCTGCACGTGCTTCGCCCGAGGGTTCCGTGCTTCGCCTGCCGAAGGTACTTGCTGGTTTATCTTCAGTTTCACCGACGATCGGATCGCTGGGTGGGCTGTGAAGCCGAATCCCAATAGACGTTGAAGCCCATCAATGAAGTGAGCGTTTGCGCTGCCCGTTCCATCATGTCGCCGACTTCGGTCATCGACGGCACGGGGGCGTCGTCGATTCGCTCGATATAAGGGGTAGTCAGTGCCGCAATGGCATGACCGTCCCGGCCGAACACAGGGTAGGCCAGATTCTTCACCCCCTTGACCTGCCGGCTGGACATACGTGCGTTGCCGTGTTTGCGGATCTGCGCGAGGTCCTTCGCAAGCTGTTGCGGGTCCATGGCCCGTTCGCCTTCCACCGGAACGTGCAGTTCGAACATCTCGACGCGTTGCGGTTCTTCCTGAAAGGCGAGCAGTACCTGTCCCGACGCGGTATCGGTGAGTCCTATCAACGTGCCGACCTTCAACGCAAAGCCCCAACGCTCCGGACTTTCGACGCCGGCGACGATCAGCACGCGTCCCTTCTGATACACGCACAGATGAAACGACTGGCAGGCATCTTTGGCGAGTTGTGTCATCAGCGGTAGCGCGCTCGATACTAGCGAGCGCACGGGCTGATGCCGGTGCGCCAGCTGAAAGAGCAGCAGCGATAGAACATACCGGTCGCCGATGGTGCACAGGTAGCCGCGCGTCTCCAGCGTTACGACCATCCGGAATATTTCGGCGGTGCTGCGGCCGAGGTCTTTTGCGAGTTCCGCAAGAGACAAACCCTCCGCGTGGTCCGCCAGCAGTTCGATGATGTCCAGACCCTTTTCCAGTGCAGGTGCCGAATAGCGCGGTGCGTTGGCGTTCAAGTTCCCTCCTGAAATCGCAGATGAAATGGCGCACATGATAACCAGACGGATTGTAGGGCGACTGAAGGTTGGACGAGCGTAAAACGACCCGTTCGACGGACGGGGAAAACACCTACTAAGTTTTCATCAATAAAACGTAGTTTCATATATACAATTTCCTCAGGGGTACGGCGAGAGTGGTCAGCTGCGCTCAACTGCCGGTTACTGAATAACCCGGGAAGGAGGGCAGATGGCAGCCGTAGCATTCGAGCAGGTCAGGAAATCGTTTGGTGAACAGGAGGTGTTGAAGCAGATCGACCTGCAGGTTCCGGACGGGGAGTTTCTCGTACTGGTCGGGCCGAGCGGATGTGGCAAATCCACACTGCTGCGTGCGCTGGCGGGCCTCGAAAGCGTCAGCCACGGGCGCATCGTGATAGACGGCGAGGTCGTCAATACGCGGCCGCCGCGCGATCGCGATATCGCGATGGTTTTCCAGAACTACGCGCTCTATCCGCACATGACGGTGCTCGAAAATCTGACGTTCGCGCTCAAGCTGCGCAATCGCGATCCGCAGGAGATTGCCTCGCGGGCGCAGAAGGCAGCGACGATGCTGGGTCTGCAGGATCTGCTGGATCGTCATCCCCGCCATCTGTCGGGCGGTCAGCGGCAGCGTGTGGCGATGGGCCGCGCGATCGTGCGCGACCCGAAGGTGTTCCTGTTCGACGAGCCGCTCTCGAATCTCGATGCGAGGCTCCGCGTGCAGATGCGCGCGGAGATTAAGGCGCTGCACCAGCGCTTGCGTGCCACGACAGTCTATGTGACTCACGACCAGATCGAGGCGATGACGATGGCAGACCGCATCGTCGTGCTCAACGGTGGCGTGATCGAACAGATCGGTACACCGCTTGCGTTATATGACGATCCCGACAATCTTTTCGTAGCGGGATTCATCGGCTCGCCTGCAATGAACTTCTTCGAGGGTACCTACGAACGGCAGGGGGATGGTGCATGCGTGCGCATCGGCGAGCTTGCGTTGCCGGCGCCGCTCGTCAATGCCACGCATGGACAGAAGGTGACGTACGGCGTTCGTCCCGAGCATCTGAGCCTTGCCGGCGCAGACGGCATGCCGTTCGCGCTCGAAGTGGTCGAGCCCACCGGGGCAGCGACTGAATTGTTCGGCACGGTCACTGGCCAGGCCTGTTGCGTGATGCTGACCGGCCGTACCGATGTGCGTGCCGGCACGACCATCGCGCTGCTAGCGAACCCCGCCAAGGTACTGGTGTTCGACAGCAGCAGCGGGCGACGGCTGCGCTAAACAGGATGGCGAGCCAACCGCCGCGGGGCTCGCATTGCACAGTTGCCGCCGGCAAGTCGTGCGGCCCACGGCGGAATCCATAAAGGAGGAGACAATGATGCGTTATAAAACCATGTTCAGGCTCGCTGCTTCGGTGTTTGCGCTCGCGGGTGTTGTCGCTTCGGGCCTTGCACATGCCGACGGTGAATACAAAGGCTACACGCTGCGGGTCAAGCTGATCGGCGGCGTCCAGTACGAGGCGCTCTACACGCGCATTCCGCTGTGGGAAAAACAGACGGGTGCGAAAGTCGAGATCGTCTCGCGCAAGAGCCATTTTGAGCTCGATCGCGAGCTGAAGCAGGACATCGCATCGGGTCATGTCGACTATTGCGTCTCGTCCAATCACACGAATTTCTCGGCACAGTACCCGATTTTCCGTGATCTGAAAGGCCTGTTTCCGGCCAGTTACCTGGCGGCGTTTTCGCCAAGTCTGCTCAAGCAGTCCGAAATCAAGGGACATCTGGTGCAGATTCCGCGCTCGGTCGACATCGAGGCGCTTTACTACAACAAGGCGGCCTACGCCGATCCGGCTAACCAAAGCGCCTATCAAAAGCAGTTTGGCGAGCCGCTCGCGCCGCCGAAGAACTATGTTGAATTCACACAGCAAGCGAAGTTCTTCACCAAAGCGCCGAACTTTTACGGCACGCAATTCCCCGGCAAGGATGAAGCAATCACAGGCACGTTCTATTCGCTGTTGATCGCCAATGGCGGGCAGCTGCTGGATGGCAAAAACCGTCCTGCGTTCAATTCGCCGATCGGCGTCAAGACGCTGAACTGGTTCGTGGATCTATACAAGGCGGGAGCCGTACCCAAGGGGGTGCCGAGCTATGTGTGGGACGATCTCGGCAACAACTTTGCTGCAGGCAAAGTGGCTCTGGATCTTGACTGGCCAGGCTTCGCTTCGTTCTACAACGATCCGAAGACGTCCAAACTGGCTGGCAACGTCGGCGTGGTGCCGGCGCCGTTCGGCGTTGCCAACAAGCGGCCGGGCTGGTCAGGTTCGCATAGCTTCTCGATCACGAACACCTGTGACCGCCCGGAAGTCGCAGCGAGCTTCATCCAGTTCCTGACCAGCCTCGATTCGCAGATGGTGGAGGCGCGGCTCGGCACGATTCCGTCGCGGGTCGATGCGCAGCAAGCGATCGTGAAGGAGTTCCAGGCGAAACAGGACGCGTATATGGCGCATGCAATCTCGGTGTTCAGCACGGCGGCTCAGCAGGATGCCTTTACGCCTCCGCGGATTCAGCAATGGGACGAGATTTCCAATGCGCTGTGGCCGGAACTGCAGAAGGCGCTGATCGGCGACAAATCCTCCCAGCAGGCGCTTGACGACGCGGCGAAAAAAGTTTCCGACATCATGCAGGACGCGTCCAACTAGCGACATGCATGGCGCGGCCTGCGCGCCGCGCCATGCAGCCGATCCGTTTTCTCCTGCCTCAATATGCGCTCCAATATGCGATTCAATATCCGCTATTCGTCTGCCGCACAATCCCCCGGGCCGGCCCTGAATGAGAGCCTGGCAGTTCCGTTAAGGCTGCTACTGCCGGCTTTTTTTTCGGTAGCGATCGTCGTTGTCCTGCCGCTGCTTTTTTCGCTCTACACAAGTTTCACCGCGTACAGGCTTATCGACCCGGACACGATCTGGAACGTGGTTGGCCTGCGAAACTATATGCGCGCGTTTGCGAACGGGGATTTCTGGGCCGCGTTCGGTCGCACCGTGCTGTTCCTGACGATTGCATTGAATCTGGAACTGTTGCTGGGTCTCGGCATCGCGTTGCTGCTCAACCAGATTGTGAAAGGCCAGCGTGCGCTGCGCACCATCATGATGTTCCCGATGATGTTTTCGCCGGTGCTCGTCGGCTTTCAGTTCAAGTTCATGCTTAACGACAGCACGGGCGTCGTCAATCATGTACTGCAAACGGTATTCGGACTGAAGACCACGATTCCGTTTCTGGTCGACGCGCAATCGGCGCTTGCCTCGCTGATCGCGGCGGAGGTGTGGAATTCGACGCCGGTGTTCGCAGTCATTCTGCTCGCTGGCCTGATGGCGCTGCCGAAGGATCCAATCGAAGCATCCAAAGTCGACGGCTGCACGCCGTGGCAAACCTTCCGTTACGTGACACTGCCTTACCTGATGCCGTTCATCTATATCGCGATGACGATCCGTTCGCTGGACGTCGGCCGGGCCTATGACATCGTGCGCATCATGACCAACGGCGGTCCGGGCGGCCGTACCGAACTGCTCTGGACGATGGTGGGCCGCATCGCTTACGACGATTCGCGCATGGGTTACGCGAACGCCATCGGCTACGTGTCCGTGCTCGTATCGGTGCTGTTCACGCTGTATTTTTTCCGCAAGCTCAACGCGGCACGCAAACACATGGGGCCGGCCTGACATCATGGGTACTACATTCAATCGCGCTTCCAATCGTGCGTCCACATTCGATTCGCTGCGAGCACCGGTGAAGCGGGGCGCTTTATGGCTCGCGGTCTTCCTTGTCATGTCGGTCATCTGCCTGCCCGGCCTTTGGGTCATGCTCAACGCTTTCCGCTCGAATGTCGCAATCCTGTCTAACCAGTCGCTGCTCGATACCGGCAGCTATACGCTCGATAACTTCCGCAATGTGTTCGGCTTTGGTGGAATGGCGTCGCTGCCGATTCGTCAGTATTTCGTGAACTCGGTGGTGATTTCTCTCGCGAGCACGATTGCTGCGATCGTAGTCGGGGTGGCCGGCGGTTATGCGTTTGCGCGTTTCGAGTTCCGCCACAAGAAGCTGTTGTTCGTGGTGCTGATGCTTACGCGTGCGATTCCGGGCATCGCGCTCTCGCTACCGATCTTCATGTTGTGGGCGTGGACAGGTCTGCTCGACACGCATATCGGCGTGATCATCGTCTACCTCGCGATGAACGTGCCGTTCACGGTCTGGCTGATCGACGGGTTCTTTCGCGAAGTGCCGGCGGAACTGGCCGAGGCCGCTCAGATCGACGGCTGCAGCCGCTGGCAGGCGTTCTGGCATATCGAACTGCCGCTCGCCCGCTCGGGGGTGGCGTCAGCTGCGATCTTTGCGTTTCTGACGAGTTGGAACGAGTTCGCGCTGGCGTCGCAACTGTGCCGCAGCCCCGATACCAAAACGCTGCCCGTCGGCTTGATGGACTTTACAGCGCAATTCACGGTGGACTGGGCCGGCATGTGCTCGATGGCCGTGATCATCATCATTCCGGCCATCATCCTTACGTTTATCGTTCAGAAACACCTGATCGCAGGTCTCACGCTTGGCGGCGTCAAAGGATAGAACAACCATGACCCACATCGAAACCGTAGAAATCCGGCAGATCGACCTTCAGCCGAAAGTGCGGCGCACGGATGCCATTCAGTCTTTCGTCGTTCAGGAAACAGTGCTGGTCACGATCCGTTGTAGCGACGGCAGCGAAGGCACAGGCTACACATACACAATCGGCACAGGCGGCTCGTCGATCGTCGCGTTGCTGCACGACCATCTGGCGCCGCAGTTGATCGGACGCAATCCTGCGGAATTTGAAGCGATCTGGCGGCATCTGTTCTATCACACGCACGCCACGGCGGTCGGTGCGATTACGAGTCTCGCGCTGGCCGCGATCGATACCGCGCTGTGGGATCGCAATACGCGTGCGGCCGGACTGCCGTTATGGATTGCCGCGGGTGGTGCGAAGCCACGCGTGCGGACTTATACGACGGAAGGCGGCTGGCTGCACCTGTCGGAGAGCGAACTTGTCGAGCAGACCTTGCAGGCGCAGGAGGCGGGATTCTGCGGCGCGAAGGTGAAGGTCGGGCGTCCACATCTTTCCGAAGACGTGCGGCGACTTGTGGCCGTGCGGGAAGCGGTAGGCGACGGTTTTGAACTGATGGTCGACGCGAATCAAGGCTTCACGCTTTCGGAGGCGCTGCGGCGAGCACACGCGTTCGAGCCACTGCACCTCGCATGGCTGGAGGAACCGCTGCCCGCTGAAAACATTGCCGGCCATCGGCAACTGAGCGCAGCCACGGCGGTGCCGGTCGCGGTCGGCGAATCGATATATCATCCCGCGCAGTTCGCCGAATATATGAAGGCAGACGCCTGTTCGATTGTGCAGGCGGACGTTGCGCGCGTCGGTGGGATCACGCCGTGGTTGAAGATCGCTCATTTTGCCGAGGCAATGAACATCGCGATCTGCCCGCATTTCCTGATGGAACTGCACGTGAGCCTGTGCGCGGCGGTGCCGAATTCCGGGTGGGTCGAATACATCCCGCAGATCGACACCCTCACGCGTTCGCGTGTGAAGATCGAGCAGGGGTATGCGGTCGCGCCGGACGAGCCAGGTCTTGGCATCGATTGGGACTGGGACGCGATTCGTGCGAGCCAGCACGTACATAAGTCGATTGGTACGCCCGCCGGGCGTGTCGCGGCCGCAGGCAGATGATGGACGGCGCGCAGCTTGAGAGAGGAACGGTGACGGGCGTGCACGAGCGGTCTGCGCCGTTGCGCGACCTTTGGAGAACCTGATGAGACGTTGCCTGATGTTGGACCTCAAGGATTCCGCCGATCTGATTGCCGAGTACGAAGCCATGCATCGCGAGATCTGGCCGGAGGTGGCGAATTATCTGCGCACTCAGGGTGTCACTCGTATGGAAATTTTCCGTTTGGGCACCCGGCTGTGCATGCTGATGGAGACAGATGACGCAATCTTCAGCGCTCAACGGTTTGCGGATGCTGAGGCAAATGATCCCGTGCTGAAGGAATGGCAGAGTCTGATGTCGAAATTTCAGGCCCCAACGCCGTGGACCCCGCCCGGTGAGAAATGGGTCGACGCGGCGCTTATTTTCGATTTGTCGCGACAACCATGATGGGTCGCTCGAAGGCGGGTCGTATTAGCGCCGAACCCAGGCGGGCGGTGGAATCACCCAGGAATTGGATGAGCGCCACCAGTGCGTGTGGGAGCTTGAATCGAGAGCGTCTGCTCTGAGGGCAGGATTTCAACTGCCAGTGTCGAACCAAAGCTACCGACCAAACGGACATGCAGTCCGACGGAAAGACCTATCCCGCTCTTTCCCTACACCTTTGTAGGACATCTACCCATCGGAGCCGTAAAGGGCGCGCGCGATAATCGCCTGTAACACACTAGCTGGTCGGCAAATCCGTAAAGATCATGTCTGGTCTTTTCTATTCGAAAATTGGCGAGATTCTTAGATTGCTTGCAATCCCGATGGCAATATTCGCACCGCCGGTTTCGCAAAGCCTTTCGGCCGATCAACGTGTCGATCTGACCGCGGGCGCTTTCTGTTCGGCGCGAAACGGTCCTGGGTTTCAGCTACCCAACGAAGTATCTGTCCAGCCGATCCAGCCCCTTCCGACTGATGGCATTCGTAAGGAAAGTGCTATACGGGCCCGCTATCCACTGGATAGTATCCTCGAAAAATTTTGACTAGCCATGAAGCTCCGCGCCCACAAACACTCTGTCGCATGGCTTGGCCTCATCGCCATGTGGCTCGTCGTTGTCGCGCCGCTCGTGAGCCAGTTGCTCGTTGCATCCCGCGCCCATGAGCCGGGCAGCGCCATTTGTTCTGCAGTCGGCAGTGACGCTCCCGCTGCACACCACGCGTCTGCGGACAAGCTTGCAGCGTGTGGGTACTGCGATCTCGTCTCTCATCATGTAGCAGCGCTGAGCGTCCCTCCGGCCGGCCTCATTGCAACGCTATTGCTAGCGGTTGCGCAAGTATCGGCGCCGCCCCTGTTTGTCCCTCACGCCGCCGCGTTTCCATCTGGCCGGCCTCGCGATCCTCCCGTCCTTTCCTAGTCGTCGCACTTGCCGACCGAAGCGTCAGCCTGCTTCGTAATCAGGCCGTCGCGGCCGCCTGTCGTCTCAGGAAAACACGCACGTCTTTCCACCTGAGGAGGGGAGGCGCGCGTCCGTATCGAGCGGAGAGGAAACCATGTCTACTAGCCAGAACGTGCTATTGCGCTACACGCTGCCTTTCGTTATGGCCGCGATCTTTCCCATTGCGGCTCGCGCATGCGCCACTTGCGGCTGCTCCTTGAGCACCGACGCAGCGATGGGCTATTCTGCCGCTCCAGGCTGGCGAATCAACATCGAATACGACTTCATCAACCAGAATCAGTTGCGCAGCGGTTCCGGTTCGGTGTCGAACACACAGCCCGCCAGTATCAATGACGCCGGCGGCAGCCAGGAGGTGGAGCGTCAGACGATCAACCGATACATCAATCTCGGCATCAGCTATAGCCCCGGCGCGAGCTGGAACTTCAGTGCTCTCATCCCTTACATTTACCGTAGCCACACGACATACGGCAACGCGACGACGGATCAGCTCACTCCTGACAATGTGAGCGGCGCAACCAGCAAAGGCTTGGGAGACATCAAGCTGATCGCCAGCTATCAGGGGTTTCTGCCACTGCGCAATCTTGGAATACAGCTCGGTGTCAAGTTACCCACGGGGCGGTACGGTGGTCAGAACGTCAATACGGGTGCAACCGTTGGGCACAATCCAGTGTTCTTCTCGAACGGCCCCAATGCAGCCGCAGGCCAGGCGCTAGACACCAGCTTGCAGCCCGGCACTGGCAGTACTGACATTATTGTCGGTGCCTACTATTACCGGGCGATCAGCCAGAACTTCGACGCGTTCATTAACGGGCAATTCCAGTCCGCAATCGTGGAAAATCTCGATCACGCTGGCGCGACATACCGCCCGGGGAATCTGGCCAGCTTGAGCGTGGGACTGCGCTATGAGGCGAACCCGAAGTGGGTTCCGCAGTTGCAGATCAACGTCACCCGCAAGAGCCACGACCAGGGCACGCTCGCGGATACTGCGAATACGGCGGGAACGGTCGTTTATGTCAGTCCCGGCATCACCGTCAACCTATGGAAAAACCTCGAGGTGTATGGCTTCGTGCAGCTCGCGATACACAGCAAACTCGACGGTTATCAGTTGTTTCCACGCTGGACCGGTAATCTGGGGATGAGCTATGCGTTCTGACGTAATGCGAGCGCCGCTGGCGCATACAGACGCCGTCTCCTCGACATCGACCGCGCGTCGGGCGTGGTTGCGTGCGGTGCTTGCATTGTCTCTAGGTGCGAGCGCGTTGGGCCGACCCTCCGCGCCCCGCGCTGACATGCTTGCCGTCGGTCAACCCGCACCGTCGCTCGTCCTTCATACGCTCGATGGCCGGAACATCAGCACCGCCGATCTGCTCGGCAAAGTGATCATTCTGACGTTCTGGGCTACCTGGTGTGAGCCGTGCCGTGACGAACTGCCTCTTTTGTCCGCCTACGCCGCGCGCAATGCGGATCGAGGGCTGCAAGTGCTCGGGTTCAGTCTGGATGGGGCCGACAATCTGTCTGCGGTTCGCGAGGTTGCAGCGAGCTTGAGCTTTCCAGTGGGGCTGCTGGGCAGCGCCTGGGCAGGCGATTATGGGCGCATGTGGCGCATTCCTGTGAGCTTCACGATTGGACGTACGGGTCTCCTGGTGGACAACGGATGGGACGACAAATATCCCGTTTGGACATCCGAGCGCCTGCAACGCGTTATCACGCCACTTTTGAGGCAATAGATGCGTAAGTGACGGATGCGAAGAGCAAACGCCGCCCGGACGTCCCCGGTGGCGAGCGTTATTGTCATGACTCGGCACACTGCGGTGTGTGGTTCGACGTTTTCGTGCGTGCCTGATCAGAGCCTCTCGAGAACCTCAAGAAAGAGCAATATGCCGATCAAGAAGCCAATCCATCTTACCGTGGTCATGAGACTAGTGAGCCGAACAGTCAGTGAGTTCACGGCGTCCGCGACAGGGTTTGCCGTTAATTCATCACCGCGGCCGCCGCTCGCCGTCGCGGTACGCAATTGAGCCGCTGCCAGGTCAATCCGAAGATGGGTGACGTAGCCAATTGCGATTTCCGGACATTCAATTGCGCCGTCGCTTTTGTTGGGCCTGAGAAAAAGGTTCGGCTCGCGCTGAGGGTCAGCTAAAGCACTTTCGGCTGTGTAGAGGTGCCGCAGCGCCAGTCCCAACTCGACTGCGCCAAACTGTCCATCGGACATCGCCTTCGAAAGCGCATGTATACAGGCTTCGGGAATGTGGCAGGCGAGCCACCACTGATCGGGTTCACCGGTCTCGGCGTCGGCCCGATTGGCGCCGAGACGAGCAGTACCGAGCGGCACGTCGGAAAACGAAATGCCGAGTTCGTCCTCCAACTCGCGCAGACCTAACCGGTCAGCCTTGCTGACGTCGCGTGCCTCGAAGGACACCTCGACGGTGCGCATCGCGTGTCCAGCGTCGCCAATGATCGACAGCTCCTGGCCATCGAGGCGCGCCACTCCGTGCAGCGACGTGGAAAGTGTTGGTTGCTTGTCTGCGTCGAGAGGCTCTGCGAGCTGTTGAGTCACATGAAGCTGTTCCAGCCTCAACCACATTGACCTGGCCGGAAAATATGTCTGCCTCTCGCCATCCAATCCAACATGTTCGAGGGTGTGATCCTTCCGCTCAACTAATTCCGTCGCGACGTTTTTTTCCAAAAACTCCATGGCGCTCCCCACTCGTGATTGCGTCAAACCCTTGGGCGATAAAGGACAAGGGTGTGGGTGTTCCGCCTGAGCGCATGGTCAAAGCGCCGACGGTTGCGTATTGCAATGCAGCATGCGGATGGTAGGAATTCTACCCATCCGAACGTTTGGTCGATATTAGGAAGAGCACACATAAATTGCAATTTCTTTCTGAGCCCGCTCCAGCCAGCCAAATCCGAAGAACGTCACTGGGTTTGCCCTACCGCAAGTGTAGGGGGGTGACCCATCCCAGGCTCCGTCGCTCTTGTTCAGAATCCAGATACGGGCTGATGTAACAACGTAACCAGCCCGCATTCGCAGTAGAGCATGACGTCCGGCGCGTATCGCACCGGCTGACCCCTGGGACGGAGGTCATATGTTCAGTACCCGCGCTTATCGCAGCAGTGTTGCCGCGCTGCTGTTCCTGCTATTTGCAGTTCCTTCGTTCGGCCAGTCGTTCCGGGTGCAATGCCCGCCGACCACGCCGGCGCATCCGACGGCGCTGCCGCCCGGTACGGGGGAGCCCGCCTATACCGGGCCGTCCTACACCGGACAGACCTCCACGTCGACAGGCGTCGTCAACGGCGCGATCAAGTGCCAGCAGATCTCGGGCGGAGATGGTTACGCAACGATGGCGAACGGCGTGCAGACCTATCTGTTTGCTTTCGGCCCGTTGTCCGGGCTCGCCGACATCAAGGCGGGCCTTCCGGGCACCGAGTTCGCCTCGGTGTTCAACACCGTCGGCGACCCAAGGTCGGACCCGACCTACAACGGTGCGGTCGGCCTCGTGCCTGATCCGGAGTCTGTGCCTCCGGGCCAGTTGACCGGCCATGTCGATCCACGCCCCATCATGGATATCGGCGTGATGAACGGCAACGAGCCGGCGCCGACGATGGCGATCGACGAGGACGACGAGTTCTTCCTCACGCTGACGAACGTCGGGATGATCATGCGCCCCGATCTGTTCGAGCAGCACACGGTGCACTTCCATGGCTATCCGAACGCCTCGTCGTTCTATGACGGCGTGCCGGATGCGTCGGTGGCGATCAACATCGGCGCAAGCTTCACGTACTACTACCTAGCGCCGGATGCGGGCACCTACTTCTGGCACTGCCACATCACGCCGCCAGAGCACCTGCAGATGGGCATGGTCGGCCAGATCTTCGTGCGGCCGCGCCAGAACCGCGTTCCCGGCGGCGCGTCGCTGTACAGCTCGCTGCAGCAGCAGCAATTGGATCTGCGCACGAAATGCGGCACTGACATTCTGTGCACGACACCGCTGCCACCTGCGAACAGCGTTCTCCACGTCAACAACAAGAGCGGCAAGCCGACGCTCTACGCTTACAACGACGGCGACGGCTCGACGGCCTACGACGTCGAATACCCGGTGCAGATACACGGTTTCGATCCGAACTTCCACTTCATCGGCATGACGTTCAATCCGGAGCCGTTCACCGACATGAAGGACAAGTTCTTCATGTTGAACGGGCGCAGCTATCCGGACACCGTGAATTCGAACCCGCTGTCGACGACGGTGGCGGATGGCACGCAGCATTTTTCGCAGCCGCTGCCGACGCTGATCAACATTCCGGCTGGTGGCAAGGCACTGCTGCGGATCTCAGACCTCGACGTGACGGAGTTTCAGACGCTGGCGTCGCTCGGCATTCCGATGCACGTGGTCGGTATCAACGCCCGCTTGCTGCGCGACATGTCCGGCAACGACATGACCTACAACACGAACTCGATCACGCTGGGCGGTGGGGAATCGATCGACGTGATCCTCGACGCCAGCGACACGACGAAATATAAGCCGGGTGCGATCTTTTATCTGTACACCCCGAATCTCGATCACCTGGCCAACGACCAGGAAAACTTCGGCGGCTTGATGACCGAGGTCCACATCTGCAACGCAGTGGACCCGACCAAGAAGTCCTGCACCTAGGAGAAGAGCCGTGGGACACATCAATCACAACACATGGATCGCCACGCTCGCGCGCCTTGGGCGGCTTGCACGGTTCGGCGCGGCGATGCTCGCCACGCTCGTCTGCATGCACGCGCAAGCCGCCGCGCCCGGCATCACGGGGACGCACTTCGACCTGAGTGCCGAGGCAAATCGCATCACCCAACCCGACGGCGCGAGTGTCTATTCGTGGGGCTATGGATGCCGCACGGCGCCGGCCGGCTTTTCGCCGTCCACGATCGCGGGCGCGAACTGCCCGAGCATGCAGATTCCCGGTCCGACGCTAATCGTGAAGCAGGGCGATGTCGTCACGGTGACGCTCACCAATAACCTGCCGGCGGCGGCGGGCAACACGTCGATCCTTTTTCCGGGATTCCAGGTCTGCGCCGCGGTGCTGAACCCCGACGGGACCTGTCCTGCCGCGCTCACCGGCTCGCCAGGATTGCTGACCCGCGAGGCCGCCCACGGCAACACGGTGACGTATAGCTTCGTTGCGGCGACGCCTGGCACGCACGCTTACTACAGCGGCACGCAGGGCGATCTGCAGATCGAAATGGGCCTGTATGGCGCGATCATCGTTTTGCCGACCTCCTCACCCGGCACGGTTGCGGTGCCTGCTGGTTGCCGCGCGGTTGCGGCGACGCTGCCCGATGGGCAACCCGATTTCCGCAATGCCGGCGCGGCTTATAACCACAGCGCAGCCTGCTATGACCGTGAGTATCTTTTTCAGTTCTCCGAAATGGATCCGCGCATTCATGCGCAGGCGGAGCAGCAGTCGGCGAACGCCTGCACGGCGCCGAACGGCTGCATGACCGTGGAGACGGAGCCCTACCACCCGGCCTATTTCATGGTCAACGGTCGCTCGATGCCGGACGACATGGACCCGAACTACGCGGCGCAGTACCCGCATCAGCCCTACAACGGTAATCCGCACATGCATCCGGGTGAACTGGTGCTGTTGCGGATCATCGGCACTGGCCGCTGGCAGCATCCGTTCCACGAGCACGGCAATCACGTGCGGGTGTTGGCGCGCGATGGAAACATGATCCTGAGCAAGACGGACCCGACCAAGGTGGCCGGACCGCTGCTGTTCACGACGACCACGACGCCGGGCCTCGCGATGGACGGAATTTTCTACTGGACGGGCAGGGGCCTGAACTGGGATGTCTATGGACACAAGCCCGGCGACCTGTACACCGATACCGATCCGAAATACGCGGCTTATCTCGGCAAGCCAGTTGTCTGCATCCCGGACGTGAACGGCTACTACACGGCCGACCCGCTGGCGCCGAACTACTACGAGTGGTGCGCCGATCACGGCAAGGCACTCGAAGCGCATCCGTTCGGCAACGTGGGTAGCGGCGGGCCGGTCACCCTGCCGGACTCGCACGTGCTGACCAACGGCTTCTGGTATGGCGGCAGTCCTTATCTTGGGCCCGACGCGACCGTACGCGCCACTGCGCCCACCGGGACCACACCGCCGAGCGGGACGGTCGTGAATCCACCCACAACAGAAGCAGGCTTCGCATTCATGTGGCACTCGCATAACGAGCGCGAGATCACCACGAACAACATCTTCCCAGGCGGAATGATGATGATGATGCTCGTCGATCCACAGGTTTTCCTGATTGACGAATCCAATTAGAGGCGGGGAGAAGCGCGATGAGATCCACTCAGTTTAAGGCGACCCTCTTCGACGTGTTCAAGGCAGGGGTCACGGCGTCGATTCTGCTGACTGCCAGCAGCATATCTTGTGCTCAAGTCGTCAATCTGACAGCGAAGGCGACGACTGCCACGCTGCCCGATGGGCAGGCGGTGCCGATGTGGGGCTACACCTGTACGCCGGCTGCGGTTGCGCCGGCGACCTGCGCGGCCGCCAATCCGGGCGCCGGAGCGAACTGGTCGCCTGTGGTGATTACCGTGCCGCCAGGACCGCTGACGGTCAATCTCACCAATAGCTTGCCCGGTGCCGTGCCGACCTCGCTCGTCGTTGTTGGACAGTTGGGTGGCGGCCTGGGGACGACGGCGACGAACATGCCGAGTCCGCCGCATCCAACGCAAACCGCGACGACCTGGCCGATTGCCAGCAGTGCGAGCGGCGCGACATTTACGCCACCAGCGCAGGGCCCTCGGGTCCAGTCGTTCGCGACCGAGGTGGCGACCGGCAAGACTACGGCGCTCACCTGGAGCAACCTCATCCCGGGCACCTATCTGATCGAGTCGGGAACGCATCCGTCAATCCAGGGGCCGATGGGGCTATACGGCGTGCTGGTGGTGAAAGCGCCGGTCGGCGGCACCGTAAGCTGTCCGGTAGCGTCGCAGCGGTATCAGGCTTATACGAATCCGGCTATCTGCTATGACGCCGACGTACCGCTCGTGCTGAGCGAAATCGACCCCGTGCAAAACACAGCCGTCGCAGCGGCGGTGACGACGGCGGGCTTCAGCGAAACCCTGGCGTGGTCGGGTCAGCCCGGCGGCTGCGGCGATTCGAAGTCGACGGCGTTCGGCACCTGCTATCCGCCGACCGTGAACTACGATCCGCGCTACTACCTGATCAACGGCGTCGCCTTCGACCGGACCAATCCCGGCGGCTCTTCGTTTGCCGCTACCGCGCCCGTTGCTACGGGCCAGGTGCTCATGCGTTTCGTGAATGCAGGTTTGCGGATGCACGTTCCGTCGGTAGTCGGTGCACAAACCGGCAATCCTGTCGCTTCCGGTTTCTCGCTGATCGCTGAGGACGGCAATGTGTTGCCCGGCAATCCGCGAGTCCAGTCTGAAGTGTTTCTGGCGGCCGGCAAGACCTACGACGTGATGATGAACGCACCGGCCACAGGCGCAACGGCGCTTCCGGTGTTTGACCGCGAACTGAGCCTGTCCACCAACAATCAGCGTGACGGCGGGATGCAGGCCTACATCGCCGTCAATGGCGGTGCGCTGCCGACGTCGGGTGCGGCGAATCAGAATGCGATTGCCAATTCCTCCACCTACTTCTTTGTCCCTGGCACCACGCTGACCGTGTCGGACCCGGCCAAGGGCGTGAAAGCCAAGGACGTGAATGTTTACGGCGTGGAGGTCAAGACAACGACCACCGGCGGCGCGCTGACGCTGAACCCGGACGGCACGTTCGTCTATGTGCCGAATGCCGGTACGACAGCTGACAGCTTTGTGTATCAGGCCAACGGCAATCCCGCGGTATCGGCAACGGTCACGCTGTCGGCCTGCAGCGCCGGAAACGGCTGCCTGTCCGGCCCGCCGGTGGCCAGCAATGGCGCTTACGTCAGCAACATCGCGTCGCGGCTGCAGATCGGCGCGCCCGGCGTGCTGGCCAATGCCTCGGATCCGAAGGGGCTGCCGCTCACCGCAGCGATTTCGGGGGCAGTGACAGGCGGGACCGTCACGCTGAATCCGGACGGATCGTTCACCGCGATTCCGACGACGCCGCCGGTCGGCAGCAGTGCGACTGCCACCATGACGTTCAAATACACGGCAAAGAATTCGCAGAACACGTCGAGCACCGCCGCGACCGTGACGGTGACGTTCAAGGGCGGCAGCGGACTTATCGTTAAGCCGCTTGACGCGCCGAGCACGGCGCCGGGCAAGACCGCGGTTCAGCTTGCCGACTACCGCTGGATCATCGAGGAAGACCGTACGTTCCAGATCGATCCCGCATGCCAGACGACCGCGGCGACGCGCCCGGCTAGCTGCCCGCCGCTGCCGGTTCCCAGCCTCGGCGCAAATTTCCACACCAGCTACATGCCGGTGGTGGCAGCAGGCTGTGTCGGCAAGGTCGCCTGCGAGTCGGGGCAAACCGTGTACGACCCGGCGAGCAACTCGCACTTGCCGGCCGTGTGCGATATCGGCAACGGCGTGTGCCGCACGACGGCTGCGCAACAGGTGCCGGTCAATCCGGCGCAGGTGTCGCTCGATCCGACCAAGCACTATTACATCTCGATCTTGCCAGGGGACGCCGGTAACAGCTTTGGGAATGGTGCGGGCACGCCGCAACCGGTCAATCCGGCGAACCCGAGCGGGCCGCAAAGACAGTTCGATATTTCCAAGGATTGCCCGTCGGGTCCCGGCGGCGCGGATTTTGCGCCGGGCACGGGTAAGTGCGGCCACACCATGGGCGGCGCTCCGATCGCACCCGGACAGACCACCGTCAACGTGCTGCTGCAGGAGACGCCGCTGGCGACCGCGAAGGTCTCGGTGTTCGTTTTCGAAGACGACGCTCCGCTGAATGGCGAAGTGGACGTCAGCGGCGGCACCGACACGTTCGGCACGGCGCGCGAACCGGGACTCGGCGGATTCGAAATCAAGCTCTTCGACGACGCGGGCGGCACTGGTGACGCGACCGGACAGATGACCTACGACATGTTCAACATGCCGCTGTCCAATTCCTTGCAGGGGACCATCGATCCGATCTCGGGGCTCAATGCCTGCCCGATTTCGACGTCGACCGACGGTCTCGTCGGCATGGTCCCGACGTGTCCGAAATTCGAATCGGATGGCAAGACGATTTCGCCGCTCGTCGGCCAGGCCATCATTGCCAACCTGATGCCCGGCCGGTACGGCGTCGTCGCGACGCCGGCAGCCGACCGGATCGGCAGGGGCGAGGAATGGCTGCAGACGAACACGCTGGACGGACAGAAGGCACACGACGCGTTCATCAAGGTGGGTGGGCCGGCTTACTTCCAGGAGTTTGGGCCCGCAGGCTTTCACGTGGCGGTTGGTTTTGCCAACCCGAAAATTATCAATGCCCGTCTGCCGATTCTGTGCGCGGGCGCGACATGCAACAACGGGCTCAAAGGCAGGGTAACGAACCTGCACTACAGCCGTCCGCCAAACGAGAATCTGTATGGCGCCGGCTCGCGCACCTCGCTGAGTTTCACGCAATGCTATATCAGCGTCGGCGATCCGGACGGCGAGGATGTTGCGTTCACCAAGTGCAACGCCGACGGGACGTTCAGTTTTAGCGGCTTGCCCGCAGGCACGTTCAGAATAACGATCTTCGATCAATGGAACGATCAGATCGTCGACGGGCTCGCAACGGCGGTGCAACTGGCGGGCGGCCAGACCACGGATGTCGGGGATATTTCGGTGCTCCAATGGCACACGAATCTCTACACCCGGACCTTCATGGACCTGAACGGCTCGGGTGTCTCGCAGGCGAGCGACCCGGGGCTCGCGCTGGTACCGACCAATATCCGCTTCCGCGACGGCAGCTATTCGAACTTCAACAACACGGACATGAACGGCTATGCGTCGTTTAACGAAGTGTTTCCGTTGTTCAACTGGTACGTCATCGACACCGACGAAACGCGCTTCAAGCAGACTGGCGTGCATGTGGTGTACGACGCGGGCGGCCCGCCCGACGGCACACCCGGCGGCGGCACCTCGGCCATCGCTGCCAATTACGCCAACACGCTGGAATCAGCGACCTCGCACCTGCCAACGAATCTGCGGGTGCCGGGAGCGGTGTATTGCAACGATGCGGACTGCAAGGACCGCTCGGGTACGACTCCTTCGACCGGCAGAGTCGATCCGCCATGGGTAACCACGATGGGTTGGCAGGGCTTCTCCGGACAGAGTTCCTTCATCGAGTTTGGCAAGGCGCAGTTTGGCGCGACTGAAAACGGCGGCATCCGGGGCGAAGTCATCTATGCATCGACGCGGCCGTTCGACGATCCATCGCTCCTGATCCACACGAGCTGGACGCCAGACGTGCCGAACGTCACCGTGAACCTGTATCAGGAGGGCATTGCGGCGGACGGCACCACCAGCCTGACGCTGGTCGACACGACGAAGACCGCCAGTTGGGATGACTGGGCGCAGGGCTTCCGCACCGACGGCGTGCCGAACATGAACTGTCCGGGACAGGAGACCACCGACCCGTTCTTCTTCACGTTGAAGGACACCACCCAGTGGCTCGACGCGCAGCATCGTGCGTTGCCGGCGCATTCGCAGTTCAAGTGCTACGACGGCATGCACGCGTTCAACCAGCTGCAGCCCGCGCCGTACGACGGCATGTACAAATTCCCCAGCGTGACTGGCCGGAATACGACGACCGGCAAGCCGACCGCGACGAACTGCACGGTCTGTGTGGCCAATCCTTCGGGCGACGGTACGCAGATGCTGCCGGCCGGCAAGTATGTGGTCGAAGTGATCGTGCCGCCGGGCTACGAACTGGTGAAGGAGGAAGACAAGAATATTCTCATCGGCGACAACTACATTGCACCGGTGACACAGCAGTTTGCTGGTCTGGGCAACATCTTCATCCTGCCCGACCAGGCCGCGGTGAACTCCACCTATAACCGCAACAACGGGCAGAATCCGACCGGGAATCTCGGCTCCAACACCTTTCCCCGGAATGAGGGCGACACGGGCAGCATTGAATCGTTCTGGCCTTGTGTCGGTGAATTGCGCATCGTGCCCGACTTCATCAGCCTGTTCCCGGGCTCACAGGAAGTCGCGCCTTTCGCGGGCGCCTCGCGGAACCTGTGCGACCGCAAGGAAGTGACGGTGTCCAACCAGATGACGGCGCTGGCGAAGTTCTGGATCTTCAGTTCGACGCACGTCGCCGCGCACTACACCGGCTTCATGCTGGATGACTTCTCTTCGGAGTTCGATCCGTATTCGCCGCAATTCGGCGAAAAGTTCGCGGTGCCGAACGTGCCGATCTCGATGAAGGATTTTGGCGGCAACGAAGTCGCTCGCACCTATACGGATCAATGGGGCATCTTCAACGGCTTGAACTATTCGACCTGGCAGGTCAATCCGCCGAACCCGACCGGCTATGCACCGACGATGATGGTCGCCTGCATGAACGATCCTGATATGCCCGATCCGGCGCATCCCGGCCAGACGATTCGCGATCCTCTGTTCAACCCGGCATACAGCCAGTTCTGTTACGAGATTCCGTTCATGCCTGGACAGACCCAGTACATGGATACGCCAGTGGTGCCGGTCTCGGCCTTCGCGGATGGCTACAACCAGCCGGACTGCGCGTACCCGGATGCCACGCCGGCGATCTCCAGCGTAACGGGCGACCCGATCAGCGGCGGCTCCGGACCGTGGGTCAGCGCTCCACTGCACACGCTGACCATCAACGCGCAGGGCAACGCGCAGGTGCCGAACCATGCCTACACGGGCCCGGCCGCGACCACCGCACCGTTCAACCAGAAGTTCCTCACGCGGCACTATGGCTTCGGGGCACAAAAGGGAACGGGATCGGTGACGATCGGCGGCGTGAATGCAATCGTGCAGTCATGGAGCGACACGCAGATCAAGGTGCTGGTGCCGATCCTGCTGCCGACGCAGTCGAGCTGCACGATCCAGCAGCGCGGCGTGCTGAACCCCACGTTCTGTGGTGAACTCGTCATCACGGCAGGCAACGGCAAGCGCTCGATCGACACGGTCACGGTCACGATCGGCGGCAAGACGCCAACCTATGTGAGTGGCGAGAACGCGACGAGCAACGCGATTCAGACCGCGATCGACAAGGCGGCCCCGGGCGACATGATCGTCGTCGGTCCGGGCGTCTATAACGAAATGCTGCTGATGTGGAAGCCAGTCCGCTTGCAAGGTGTCGGCGCGACCGCGGTGACCGTCAACGCGAACACCCACCCGTCGGGCAAGATGGACCCGTGGCGCAGACAGGTTGGCTGTCTCTTCGGCGATGCATTGAACGGCGGCCTGATTTCGTCGAGCAATCCGTACGATCCGACCGGCACGTATTCCTGTTCGACCGCGATGCAGCGCAAGGTGGATGCCATACCGCTCGAACCCGCCTCGGGATGGGATTTCAACCTCAACGGAAACCTGGCTGAACTGCTGATCGAGCCGACGCTGATGGGCGCGTATGAAGGTGCGGCCATTACCGTGCTCGCCAAGGGCGTAAAGGACGTGACGGTGGGCGGCGTGGCGCAACCCGACCCGAACTGCACGGCGAACGGCATTTGCACGCCGCTCACGGGCCCGACCCTGCTTCAGCCGAACCCGCCGGATTGCACGAACTACCCGAGCAACTTCCTGTGCAATCCGTCGCGTATCGACGGTATGACCTTCACCAACAGTTCGCAAGGCGGCGGCGGGATCTTCCTGCACGGCTGGAACCATTACACGGAGGTCTCGAACAACCGTGTCTTCGCCAACGCAGGGACGCTCACAGGCGGTATCACGGTAGGCCAGGTGGAAACCGCCGATGCGGCCATCGCTGCGAACGGCGTCACGCAGTTGCCGTTCCTGCTCAACCAGCATGTGAACATTCACCACAACTCGGTGACGTCGAATGCTTCGTACGGCGACGAAATAAACTCGACCACGCCTTCATCAGCGGGCGGCGTGACCTTCTGCACCGGTGCCGACTACTATCACTTCAACTACAACTGGGTCTGCGGCAACATGAGTGCCGGCGACGGTGGCGGTGTCGCGCACTTCGGGTTCAGCTACAACGGCGACATCTCGCACAACTGGGTGTTGTTCAACCAGAGCAACAACCCGACGCTGCCCACCTACGGTGGCGGCATCATCGCCCAGGGCGTACCGCCTGACGGCACGTTCTGCGAGAACGCTACGGTGGACACCGATTGCGCGCCTGAGCTTTCAGACGGCATTGGCCCGAAGCTTGTGATCGACGGCAATCTGATTGTCGGCAACACGGCGGAAAGCGGCAAGGGCGGTGGCCTGCGACTTCAGAACGTCAACGGTACCGATGTGCAGCGCAGCCCGAGCAACCCGAGCGCGTGGTATTCGGTTCAGGTGACCAACAACATCATCGCGAACAACGTAGCCGGTTGGGCGGGAGGCGGTGTCTCGCTACAGGATGCGGTGGCCGTGAACTTCGTCAACAACACGGTCGTCGCCAACGACTCGACAGCGTCCGCAGGCGTGCTGTTCAACACGCCCGCGGCCACCCAGGCCAACGTCGGGCCGCCGAACTGCACGACGGTGGGATCGGAAACGACGTGCTCGCCGATCACGACGTCGACTTTCGAGCCGGCTGGGCTGGAGACCGCGCGCCACACGCAGAATTTCATTGTCGCGTTCACCAATCCGGGCGTGGCGTGTCCGGCGGGGTTGCCCAACTGCACGACGTTCTCGAACCCGGTGCTGACCAACAATGTGTTCTGGCAGAACCGTACGTTCTATATCACCGTGGGAGGAAAGAATCCGAATATCGCGGGCCTGCAGAACGCGGTCACGTTGAACCCGTCGTTGAATCAGGCAGGCAAGGCGACCGGCTTCTGCGATCCGAACGCAGTCTATTGGGACATTGGCGCGTTCGGCGACACCTCGGCCAGCAGTCGTCAAGCGGCTTTGACGATGCACCCGCAGTACTCGATTCTGACTGACGCCGCTGACTACCCGGGGGCGCACAACAGCAATCTGAATCCGGCGGTGGTGCACCAGTACTGCAACGGTTCGCGTGTGCCGCCGGAAGCCGGCGGAATCGGTATCACGGTGCCTCCAGGCATTGCCGATACGGTTCTTCCGAATCCGCTGTTCACTCTGATGCCGTCGGCGACGCCGGATGAAGGCAATCAGTGGATCAACATGTCGTACGGTCCGTTGTCGCTGTTCAACGAAGCGCTCACGTCGGGCATGACCGGCTACAACGTAGTACTGGGCAACTACTCGATCAATACCGGTTCGCCGGCAATCAATGCCGGCACGGCGACCGGTGCGCCGAATCATGACATCTTCGGCACGTCGCGGCCGCAGGGGTTCGGATACGACATCGGCGCAGTCGAGTTTGTGCAGCCAGGCCTGTTCGGCGGCGGCACCCCGATCGATCCGCTTGCGTTGGGCGGCTCGTCGGACGGCCTGCTCAGTCTGCTCGGCCTCGTCCAGGGGTTGACGCCGAAGCCGGCCGTGACACCGCCAGCGGCGGCACCGCTGATCCCGGCGCAGACGCAGCCGCCGGTCGTCAAGTGAGAGGGGCGCAGCAATGAAACTTTGCTTCCCCGTGATGAGGCCGGCGCTGCGGATTGCGAGCAGCGTCTGTCTGGCCGCGGCCCTGGTTCAAGGGGCCTCGGCTCAGCAGAGCCCACCGGCAGCGCCCACGCTCAGGCACTCGCCGTATTTGCCGGTGAACATGTCGCAGCATGCGAAGAACTACTACGGGATGATGAAGGGCATCGACAACCTGAGCGTGCGCAGCACGGCATCGGGCAATCTGATTCGCTTCAGCTATCGCGTGACGGATCCGGTGGCGGCACATCTGCTCGGCGAGAAGAGCGCCACCGCCTATCTATACGGCGAAGCCAGTCACGCGCTGCTCGAGATTCCGGTCATGGACAAGATCGGCCAGCTTCGCCAGACCGGTCCGCTCGAAGCCGGGCAGGAGTACTGGATGGTGTTTTCCAACAAGGGCTGCCCGATCAAGCCCGGCGAGCGCGTCGACGTATTCATCGGTTCGCTTCATGTCGACGGACTGATTGTCGAATGATCGCGGCACGGCGATTTGCAACACAAATGGGGGAGGTGACTCATGTCTCGATTTCTTTTGAAGGCGATTTCGGCGGCCTCAGTGGCCGGTGTTCTGGCATCCGGCCCGGCTGCATTCGCGGCCTCGACCGCAGGAACGGCACAAGCCGCGGCGGCGAGTCACTTGAGTGCGGCGCAGATCGTCGAGCGGAACGTCGCGGCACGCGGTGGGCCTCAGGCGTGGCACGCGGTCAATACGATCACGATGTCGGGGCAGATCGAAGCAGGTGGCACGAAGAACACCAGGCTGCCGTTCACGATGACGATGAAGCGGCCGAACAAGAGCCGCTTCGAGATTCGCTTCAAGGAGCAGACGGCGTTTCAGGTATACGACGGCGCGCAGGGCTGGAAGGTCAGGCCCTTCCTCGGACGCAACGAAGTCGAACCGTATACCCCTGCAGAGGCTAAATCGGCAGCGGCATCGGCTGACCTGGAAGGGCCGCTGATCGACTATGCGAGTAAGGGCTCGCGGGTCGAAGCGCTCGGCATGGAATCTGTCGAGGGACATCGCGCGTACGTCCTGAAGTTGACGCAGAAAGACAATACGTCGCGCCGCATCTGGATCGACGCAAGCAGTTTTCTCGAACTGAAGATCGATGGCGAACCACGCAAGCTCGATGGGCGGATGCACAACGTCGCCATTTTCTACCGCGATTACAAGAAAGAAAATGGGCTCGTCATTCCGCACACGCTGGAAACCGCAGTCAGCGGTGTCAAGCCGACGCACAAGCTGATGATCGAGCACGTCACGGTGAATCCGCCGGCGGACGACACCCTGTTCGCGAAACCGCAACTGGCCATGGCCAAAGTGCCGGGCCAACAGCCACAAGCGACTAGCCACTAGCCAACATCCGTGCGAGGTCCACTGCCATGACACGAATCGCACTGTGGGTGCTCATCGGCTGCCTGACGGCGGCGGTGTACGCGAGCGAGCAGATACCGGAGCACGATCTGAGCCCGGATCAGATCGTCGAGAAGAACGTCGCCGCGAGGGGCGGGCTCGACGCATGGAGGAAGATCCAGACGATGGTCTGGGTCGGGCACGTGGATAGCGCGAATACACCCGCGGAGGAATTGCCGTTTGTCCTCGCGCTAAAACGTCCGAACATGACACGCTTCGAGATAACCGTGCTCAACCGGCGGGCTGTCAGAATGTTCAACGGCAAACAGGGCTGGAAAGTGAGTCCGAGCGCCACGGGCAGTGGGGAAGCGCGGCCGTACACCATGGACGAGCTGAGGTCGGCGCACGACGAGCAGGTCATCGATGGCTTGCTGATCGACCATCAGGCGAAGGGTGTCGATGTTGCGCTTGAAGGTGTCGAAAAGGTCGACGGACACGAGGCTTACCGCCTCGGCGTAAAGTTGCCTTCTGGTGTGACCCGTCATGTGTGGGTCGACGCACAGAGCTTTCTTGACGTGAAGTACGACCGCGCGGTGCGGGGCCCTCACGGGCCGATCACCGTTGAAGTGAAGTACAGCGACTACAAGAACGTCGAGGGTTTGCAGATACCGTTCACGATCGAAAGCGGTGTGGTGGCGGCCGGCAAGAGCGACAAGCTGACGATCGACAAGGTGTCGCTCAATCCGCCGCTTGACGATGGGATGTTCGCGAGACCGGCCTCGCAAGGCTGGCACAGTTCGGTCTCGATCAACGCCGAGCCGTCGCCGTCGACGCCGCCCGCCCTGAGCCGGCCGAGCCCCTAGCCATGGACCGCGCCCGGGTCAGCCGACGTGCCATCGCGCGGGTACGATCGCTCGCGGCGCTCGTGCTCATTCAATGTGCCTTGTTCGCCGCGTTAACGGTGCCGGTGGGCAAGGCGAACGCTGCCCCGTCAACGCCGCAGGTTACGTCAGGGAACACGGGGGAAGCGATCTTCCAGAAAGGCGTGCTGGGTTCGGGTGACCAGCTCGAGGCGATGCACGACGGTGGCGTGAACCTGCGAGGCACCGCCGCGGCCTGCATGAATTGCCATCGGCGCAGTGGCCTCGGATCCAGGGAGGGGAATAACAACATCCCGCCGATCACTGACCGTTATCTGGTCCATCCTCGCGCGGACAGTCCCGACGATCTCGACATTCCCTACATTCCCGGCATGCGAACCGATCGCGAGCCTTACACCGATGCGACGATTGCAAGAGCAATACGCGAAGGGCTTGACTCGGAAGGCAAGCCACTCAGCAATCTGATGCCGCAGTACGCGCTGAACGACACCGACATGGCAGCGCTGATCGGCTATCTGAAGCACCTCGATCGACGTGCGTCAACGGGTGTCACTGACACGGTGCTGCACTTCGCGACGATCATCACGCCGGATGCGGACCCCGTGAAGCGACGCGGCATGCTCGATGTGCTCAAACAGTACTTCGATGACAAGAACGTATTTCCGCTCGGTGCGACGCCGCCGCTGCGCTCTTCGCGCAAGATGATGTTCATGGTCAATCGTCGCTGGGAGTTGCATGTTTGGGAGCTGAGCGGACCGCCGTCGACGTGGCATGAACAGTTGAAGCGCTATCTGGCGGAGCAGCCGGTGTTTGCGGTGCTGTCGGGACTCGGCGGCAAGAACTGGGCGCCGGTTCACGAGTTCTGCGAGCAGGAGGCCGTGCCGTGCCTTTTTCCCAACGTGGAAGTGCCGGTCGAAACCGACCAGGATTTCTATTCCGTGTATTTTTCGAAAGGCGTGCTGCTCGAGGCGGCGTTGCTCGCCAGGCGGATTCTCGACGAAGGCAGTGGCAAGCCCATGCAAGCGAAGCCAAAGGTCTGGCAGGTCTATCGCACGGGCGACAGCGGCGAACGGGGTGCAGAGGCGCTTGCCGCGGCATTGAAGGGCCATGGCATCGCGGTGTCGAGCCGCGCTCTTGCGCCAGGCGACAGCGTTGCGCGTTCCCTGCGCGGAATTTCGCGGGCCGACGTGCTGGTGCTATGGCTGCGTCCGCCCGATGTCGAGGCGCTTGGGCATTTGCCACCGCCTTCGGACACCGTGTTCATGTCGGGGCTGCTGGGCGGGCTCGATAGCACACCGTTGTCGGCGAGCTGGCGCGGCGTCACGCGCCTCGCGTATCCATTCGACTTGCCAGACGGACGGCGTGTCCGTGTCGACTATGCATTCGGTTGGTTCTCGATTCGCAAAATCCCGATGGTTGCCCCGCAGGTCCAGGCGGACACCTATCTCGCATGCGGTTTACTGGCGGAGACGCTTGGCCATATGGTCGATGCGTTCGAGAGGGATTACCTGATTGAGCGCATTCAGGACATGCTTGAACGCCGCATCCTGACTGGCTACTACCCGCGCCTGACACTGGCGCCAGGGCAGCGCTTCGCGTCGAAGGGCGGCTATATCGTCCGCTTTGCCGGGCCCGACCGAGTCAGGCTCGTTGCCGACGGGGCCTGGATGGTGCCGTGACGATGTCGTGAGACGAGGCGTGGACCGGCGCGCAAGAACTCACGAGACGCTATCGCCTGCGCGGCCGGGCGTCTCCCCTACCGCAAGAATAGGACGTTGACCCATGTCGTTTCTCGTCGCCCATTTGCACAATGAAAACGTGGCGAAGAGTACAAATGCCTCATCGGAATGGATCACTGTAGTCGCAACACCTCTTTCTCACTTCGCTAGTTGCAGTCAGGCGCAACGTAGTAACGAAGTCAGTGACTTTTGCCGCCGTTGGTAAATGTGTGAAGCACGGCGCAGGGAGAGATAGCCATGGCAAAGACTATTATCAGTATTCCTGCATTTTATAGGATGCTTCATTGCGGTTGGGCGGCGATCTTGATGGCACTTTGTCTGTTCCATGCTTCTACCGCACATGCTCTGCCTATATTCGCACGCCAAACGGGACAAAGCTGCGTGGCGTGCCACGCAGGCGGTCAGTTTCCCGAGCTCACGCCGTATGGGCGCATGTTCAAGTTGAACGGATATACGCTCGGCGAACGCACCATCCCGCTCGCTGTGATGGGAACAGTCGATGTGACCAAAACCCGGCACAACAACGACGCCAACGGCAATCCCATCTCGCCCAAAGACGGCAATCTGACATGGGATGCGGCCAGCATTTTCCTCGCGGGGAAGATCACCGACAAGATCGGCGCGTTCGCTCAATATACCTACACGAACTACGATCACCAGAATGGCGACGGCAGGTGGATCGGTAAATGGGCATCCGACAACACCGATGTCCGTTATGTGGAACGGATCATCGGCGAAGCGAGCGACTTCATACTGGGCGTAACGTTGCACAACAATCCGACTGTGCAGGACGCCTTTAATACCGCGCCTGCATGGAGCTACCCCTACCTTTCTTCGTCGACGAGCGCGGTCGGGTCTCCGCAGTTTACGCCGCTCATCGAGGGGGCATTGGCGCAGCAGGTCGTCGGCATTGGCGGCTACCTGTACTGGAACAAGTTGATCTACGCGGAACTGACTGCGTACAGCACAGCCGACGGAATCTGGTCGTTTATGAGCCATGGCAGCAAGGCCGGAGACCTGGCCCACCCGCAGACCTATCTGAAAGGCTACAACCCGTATTGGCGCCTTGCGCTGACTCGCGAATGGGGCGCGCATAACATCATGGTGGGGACGTTCGGGTTGCTTGCCGATGTCTATCCCAACGATCCAAACGCTTTCCCGATATTCACGCAGGGTGTAACCCGCTATCGTGATATTGGCGTGGATGCGCAGTATCAGTACCTGCTCGATCCGCATACGATTACCGCGCAGGCCCGCTACGTTCACGAGAACATTAGCGATCCGAATAATTTCGTTTTAGGCGACAGTCAATCAGCAAATCTCAAATCGATGCTGTTGAAAATGTCGTACATCTATCAGGCCAAGTATGGCGTGAGCCTCGCCTTCTTCAATGTGACGGGCAGCACCGATAGCGTGGCTTACGCCAGCAGCGCGAACTTTTCTCCTGCCACGCAGGGATGGATACCCGAGATCTTCTGGATTCCAGTGCAGAACATCCGGGTCGGCCTGCAATACACGCATTTCACCAAATACCTTGGATCCCGATCCAACTACGACGGCACCGGGCGAAACGCATCGGACAACGACACGCTGTTTGTCTATTTATGGGCCGCGTACTGGTGAAATTTGGTGGTAAGGAGGTTCGTGACATGAAAACGTTGGCGCAAATCATCTCCCTTGGGATGCTGCTTGCAGGATCGGGCTGTCACGAATTGGATCGGTCAAGGGCGGTCGATAACCCGGCAGTCGCCGGAAAGACCATTGCTCTGCAGGTCTGTTCGAACTGTCATGGTGTGAACGGCGTCTCGGTGTCGCCGGCTTTTCCCAAGCTGGCGGGGCAACGAAAGGAATACATTGTCGATCAATTGACGGACTTCAAGACGCACGCCCGATCGGACCCGAACGCCAAGAGGTTTATGTGGGGCTTTACGCACTTGAGCGAGGCGCAAATCGACGAACTTGCCGCGTATTTTTCCAGTCAGAAGGCGGCTCTGGGTGAATCCGGAGACCAATCGCTGATTGGCGAAGGGAAAGCGATTTTTGTGTCCGGGTTGCCGGACAAGGGCGTCGCGGCATGCGTTTCGTGTCACGGCCAGCATGGCGAGGGAATGAATCAGTTTCCGCGGCTCGCCGGTCAACACGCGGACTACATCGTCAAGCAGCTATTGGTTTTCCAGAGCCGCGTCGATCAAAGACCTCGCGGTGAGGTCATGAAGGCGGTCTGCGGCAATATGTCGGAGCAGGATATGCGCGCAGTAGCTGCCTTCGTGGAAGCGTTTCCGCCGGAAACCGAGGCAGCGGCCAGCCCGCCGGCCGATCAATGAACAAGTTGACTTACGTGTCGCTGCGCCCGTGGACGTGGCGATTCAGAGTCCAGGCCGTCCGTCTGGTCTGTGCAACGCGGATGCACCGTTGCACGGCAGCGGCACCGGCAAGAACGCCTGCGTCGTTGTTGAGATCGCCCCGGGTGGGGGCATCGGCGGCGATGTGGCGAATAGTTTGCGCTCCGTCTCCCCCCGGCGGGCGCTTTTTTTTCAATCTGCAGTGGAAACTTACGGAGCGAATCGGAAAGCGGGCGCTCAAGGTCGCAAGGGGTCTTCCGGTCACGTCTGGCGGCGCGTTTGCGCGACGGGGACCACCACCGGTTGAGCATGCCTTGCGGCCCGGCCGTCGAACGAAGCGCGTCTGGAAAGCAGTCAATTGTGTGCCGACGGCATCATGTCGACGCGATCGGCACAACGGAGAGCACCATGAACCTGACCCAATCGTCTCTTGACGCCGCTGCGCCGGACCCGGTGCCCGTGCTTAAGTGGGATGTCTCAAAGACCGCGGCTCAAACGGTGGCTCCGCTCGACGAGCGGCCGTTTCTGAAACGCCTCGGTGTCGTCGACTGGCTGTTCGCCGTCGTGATGGTCGCGGGCGCGGGGTTTGCGCTGTCGCGCTATCACCCGTTCATGAATTATTACGACAAACTGGTCCTGTGCCTCGCGGTTCCGGTGTTCGTCGTACTCGGCTGGCGCTGGAAGCCGGTGCGTCCGCTGATGGTGGGCATCGCCGCGCTGTCGCTGCTGGCGATCCAGATCTATCACGGCGATCTGACGCGCGCGGATAACGCGTTCTTCCTCAAATATTTCCTGTCGAGCCAGTCCGCGATTCTGTGGATGAGCGCGCTCTTCGTGTTCGCCACCGTCTTCTACTGGATCGGCTTGCTGTCGCGTTCACCGACCGGCGCCGCGATCGGTTCAAAAATGACGTGGGCTGCGGTGGTGATGGGCTTCGTCGGTCTGATGGTGCGCTGGTACGAGTCGTACCTGATCGGCGCGGACGTCGGCCATATTCCAATCTCCAACCTGTACGAAGTGTTCGTGCTGTTCAGCCTGATCACGGCGCTGTTCTATCTGTACTACGAGCAGCACTACAACACGCGTGCGCTCGGCGCATTCGTGCTGCTGGTGATCAGCGCGGCGGTCGGCTTCCTGATGTGGTATTCGGTCGCGCGTGACGCCCAGCAGATCCAGCCGCTCGTGCCGGCGCTGCAGAGCTGGTGGATGAAGATCCACGTGCCGGCTAACTTCATCGGCTATGGCAGCTTCGCGCTGTCGGCCATGGTCGGGGTCGCGTATCTGGCCAAAGAGCGCGGTGTGCTGGCCGACCGCCTGCCGCCGCTCGATGTGCTCGACGACCTGATGTACAAGTCGATCGCCGTCGGCTTCGCATTCTTCACGATCGCGACGATTCTCGGCGCGCTGTGGGCTGCGGAAGCATGGGGCGGTTACTGGAGCTGGGACCCGAAGGAAACGTGGGCGCTGATCGTGTGGCTGAACTACGCGGCCTGGCTGCATATGCGCCTGATGAAGGGCCTGCGCGGCGCGGTGGCGGCATGGTGGGCGCTGACCGGCCTGCTGGTGACGACCTTCGCGTTCCTCGGCGTCAACATGTTCCTGTCGGGGCTGCATAGCTACGGCAAGCTGTAAATGAATGCCGGAGCGCTCACACCCTTCGCCCGAAGCTCCGGCTTGGCGGAGCATGGTTCGAGCGGCGATACGCACTGCGGGTCCCTACCCATTCCGTTCGGCGAGCATTCCTACTTTTTCTCGTTGCCACTCCGCGCAAGAATGTAGTCACGGGTCCGGACGGACCCCGATCCACGGTCAGCGAGGTCGCCATGAGACGCATATACTTTTTGCTGCCGAGCACGCAATGTGCGCGGATGATTGTTGACGAGCTTCTGGTGAGGCGAGTCGATTGGCGGCATATCCACGTGATTGCCAACCATAGCGTGCGGCTCGACGATTTGCCGGAGGCCACGCTTGCGCAGAGCAGCGACTTGCTTCACGCACTGACACGAGGTACAGCGGCGGGTTGCGCGACCGGCATGTTGACGGGCCTGGTTGCATTGGCTTATCCGCCGGCGGGCCTGACCATTGCGGGTGGCGTTGTCGTTGCGCTCACGCTCGCGGGCGCCGGGTTCGGCGCATGGACGGCGACGATGATCGGTGTCGATGTACCGAATACGCGGCTGAAACGGTTCGAAGAGGCGATCGAGCGGGGCGAATTGCTGATGATGATCGACGTCCCAAAGGACCGCGTCGAGGAAATTGAAGAGATGATCAAGCTCCACCACGCGGAGGCCGAGATCCGGGGAACGGAGCCGACCATTCCCGCATTTCCGTAAACTGTTCCCGCACTCGGCAACAGTACGACGAGGCCGGCGGCTGGCCACGCCTGGATGTCATCGATATGGGTGCCGGCTTGCCGCCGGAGCGCGCAACGGTTAACCGGCTGCGAGCATGCGTCGATAGCGCTCCAGAACCCGTGGCACGTAAAGGCGCGTTTCCCGCACTGAGGGCACGCGATAGCCGGCCCGAATCACAGCATTTTCCCCGGCGTTGTACGCGGCCACGGTGAGTTCGACATCGTCCTTGAAGAGATCGAGAAGGAAGCGTAGATAGCGGGCTCCGGTCAGCACGTTGTCTCGCGGATTGAGCATGTCTCCACCGGCAAAGCGCCGTGCCGTCTCCGGCATGACCTGCATCAGGCCCAGCGCACCTTTGTCTGAAACCGCTTTCGGGTTGTATCGCGATTCGACGTCGATCACTGCGCGCAAGAGTTCGGGCTGAACGCGAAAGGTGCGGCTTGCTTCGTCGATCACATCCGCGAACCGCGACGCGTCGCCGCTCCCGGACGATGAGGCTTGCGCACGCTTCGCATCGCGTTCGGCAGGTGGATCGCCGGCAACGATGACGGCCAACCCTGCTTTGCCAGGTACGTTGGTCAGGATGATCGCACCGTTACTCGCCACCGCTCCAAAAATCTCCGCGCGTGCCACCCCCGGTGATGCCATGCCAAGCACCGCGCATGCGATGAGGATCGCGTTTTCCGGTCTGGATGAAGGGCAATGGCGCATGGTCGTGTTCTCCCGCACCTCAATTGTGGTGTGGAGAAATGCGCATCGGCAATGGGGCACCTCCCTACACTTTGAGACGCAAGACGGATGCATCGGAGGGCTGTACAAAACCGTTACATTCGTAATGCGTGGTAACCGTGGGTAATCGGACGCGTCATGACCTGGCGTATCCGTCGAGGGAAAATATTTCCGATTCTGATTGTTAATTGGCAAGTCCTGTCACGCTGACCGATTCGTCGCGCAATGTCTACTCTATCGGTATTGCTACTAATCTCCAGTCCTGGGAAAAACAGTTCAGATTTGAAACATACACGTAGCTATCGTCGGCCATTTCAAACGTCGTATGAATTTAGCAGGCTGATCAATGCTGGCTTGCAGAGACATGGCGCGAACCTTGCAACGGAGACACGCGTGCGGCGTTGCCGCCCGGCAAGTGAAAAATAAAGTTAGTAATTCGAAAGGATTGGCCGCAAGGAAAAGACGAGGCATGCGGTGGGTGCCGTTTGACGGCTGTACTGCATTGTCGCGACCGGTTCATGGTTGCCAGGGGTAAACACATGAATACCAACTGCCGTGTCGTGATCGCCGAAGACCACGATCTGCTACGGAACGGGCTGCGC
The DNA here is from genome assembly GCF_900116445.1 of Paraburkholderia aspalathi. Classification (GTDB taxonomy): domain Bacteria; phylum Pseudomonadota; class Gammaproteobacteria; order Burkholderiales; family Burkholderiaceae; genus Paraburkholderia; species Paraburkholderia aspalathi. Next base: position 23,898 of record NZ_FPBH01000003.1, on the reverse strand, counting down.
TCGATGCTCTCGGCGCAGGGGGGCTATGACGTCATCGGCGAAGCGAGGGACGGCAAGGAAGCCTGTCAAATGGCGATGACGCTGAATCCCGATCTGATGCTGATGGACCTGTCGATGCGAGGTATGAACGGAATCGATGCTAGCGCGGCGATCAAACGCCGATCGCCGAACGTACGAATCGTCGTGCTCACGGTTCACCAGAGCGAAGAGTATGTGCGTGAGGCGCTGCGCGCCGGTGTCGAAGGCTACGTGCTGAAAGACGTCTCGTTCGATGAACTCCTGGTCGCGATGCGTATGGTTATGCAGGGGAAGAAGCATCTGAGCGCCGACGTGTATGGCTACATGGTCGACTCGTTCGTCACAGGCCGAGAGGCGCCCGCGCCAAAGAAGGCGTGGGACATTCTGACGGCGCGGGAGCGCAGCGTTCTGAAACTGATCGCAGAAGGGCGCACCAACCGGCAGGTAGGGCAGTACTTGAATCTCAGTCCAAAGACGATTGAGAAGTATCGGGCCAGCATGATGCACAAGCTCAATATCGCCAATCTGACGGAATTGGTCCTGGTCGCTATCAGCATGGGTCTGCTGACTTCCCTGGCCGAGAAGTGTTCCGAGCCGAAAATTGACGACACACCTGTCCGATTGTCGGCCGATCTGGATCGACAGTCGGAATCGCCTGAAGACACGGGGTTGCCCAGGTACGGGCTGGGAGCGGGGCGTTGAGCGCGAACGGAAATTGCGCTAGGCGTTCCATGCCGCCGAGACCAGCGTTCCGCTCGTACCGAACGACTGGATTGAAAACGTGCCGCCGTGCGACTCGACCCGGTGCTGCATGCCGATGAGACCAAGCCCGGTTGTACAGGCGTCTTCTGTCGACAGAGAACGGTTTTCGTAGCCGATGCCATTGTCCTGAATCGTCATCAGGAGGCCGCCCGCAATACGCCGGAAACCGAGCGTGACTTCCGTGGCCGCTGCATGCTTGACGGTGTTGTTCAACGCTTCTTGGGCGAGTCTGAACATGTCGGCCTTCAGATGCTCCGGCACGTCCTCGTCGTCGACATCGCAGTTGAACACAACTGAGACGTTTTCGGCGCCGCGCTCGATGCGCCGGCATAGTGAACCCAAGGCGGCGGGCAGGCCGAGCTGATCGAGCATCAGCGGACGCAGCTCGCCGCATATCTGCCTCACGTCGCCGATCGTCTCGCGGATTCTGAGCACCGTTGCATCCAGCAGCTGGGCTGCGTCGTCGACCTGCCCGCGGCGTATCCGCATCAACGCATCCTCAGCCATCAGCTTGACGAGCGTCAATGCTTGCCCGAGGCCGTCGTGCAGTTCCGCTGCAAGGCGTTGACGTTCTTTCTGTTGACCCATAGTTAAATACGTCAGGTGGTCCCGCGCACTCGCATCGGGCAAACGCGTGGCATTCGCAAGCTCGGGTCCGGAAACCAGTGGCTCCTCAAAAAGCGTCAGCAACGCACTGCGCCCGGTCTGGCCGGTGGGGACCGACTGCTGGTGCAGCATGAGCTGGATCGGCTGGCCGGTGCGGCCGCCGAGTACCGTAGGAAAGGAGTGAAATTCTCGATGAGCGCTCACGGACAATTCGCTCGCGAGCGGCGCGCAAGAGCTGGCCGGCGCCATGTCGGCGAGTTGCTTGCCGACCAGGTCGGAATTCGAGTAGCCGAGGAGGGCAGCCGCAGTGCGGTTTGCCGACAGGAATGTTCCATCCGGCGTGAGAAGGGCAAGTGCCGCGCCGCGCGCATCGGTGACGCTGGCGGTACCTGGCTCGTGGGTCCGGGCCGCAATGCAAAGCTTGCGCATGGCCTCGATCAGGTCGGCCAGCTTTATCTGCAATCCCGTGGGCTCGTTTGCATCCATTGGAGGTCCCGATGCGTTTTCTTAAGGAAACCTTAAGGCTATAAGTGATTGTAGGCCTCGATTGACGCTCGCTGCAACCGGGCAAGTACTGAGTCGCGATGTGGGGACACCCCGGCTGAACGAGGCGGGTTTTCCCGCAGGCGGACATGCCCTACCGTGCTTTGGGGGCTCTCATCCAATGACGCTTGCGCGCAAATTCATGAGACTGAACATGCACGGTGGCGCGCCTTTCATGCGCTCACGCGGGTATCGACGCCGTGCTCATGATACTTCTGGAGCCAGCGATGAGAACGACCAACGTAGTCCTGATCGGCGCGGTCCTGCTAGCCGGCGCCGGACTGGCAGGTCCCGCGGCATGGTGCGCGTCTGCCGCAGACGCTGCCGATGGCGCCGACGCGCATATGCATCATCACATGATGTCGGGGACGATGCGCTCCACAGTCGACTACACGCTGCCGCCGGTGAAACTGGTCAGAGACGACGGCAAGACGGTCTCGTTGATCGATGAATTGAATGACGGCCGGCCGGTAATCCTGACTTTCATTTACACCACGTGCACCACTATTTGCCCGATGGTCAGCCAGACGCTCGAGAAGTTGCAAAGCGAGTTGGGCAGCGACCGGGACAAGGTGCACATCGTGTCGATCTCGATCGATCCTGAGCAGGACACGCCGGCACGTCTTAGAACGTATGGAGCCCGATTCGACGCCGGCCCCGAGTGGCAGCACTACACCGGCACGGTCGAGGCCAGCATTGCGACGCAGCGCGCCTTCAACGTCTATCGGGGTGACAAGATGAATCACACGCCGGTTGCATTTGTGCGGGCGGCGCCTGGAAAGCCGTGGCTGCGTATTGACGGCTTCGCGACGCCGGCGGAACTGCTGAGCGCCTACCATGACGCTGTCGCGTCCAACTAGCGGCGCACGGTGCAGACAGGAGCGACGAAATTGGCAAAACAGCACCGTGTGCTGATTGCGGAGGATCAGCATCTCTTGCGCAGCGGCCTTTGTCGCATGGTGTCCGAACTATGCGACTACAGCATCGTCGGCGAGGCGAGCGACGGACTCGAGGCATACCGTCTTGCGATTGCTACGATGCCCGATCTGATCCTGATGGACCTGTCGATGCCGGGCGGCAGCGGTTTCGAGGCGATCGCCGCAATCAAGCGCCGCGCGCCGCAGATCCGCATTATCGTCCTCACCGTTCACCGCAGCGAAGAACATGTGCGAGAGTCGTTCGCCGCGGGTGCCGACGGATATGTGATCAAGGATGCGTCATTCGAAGACCTCGTCGGCGAGATGCGGCTTGTCATGCAGGGCAAGCGCAACACGAGTCTCGACGTTTGCGGTCGCTGTGCCGGTGCACCGGATTTCGCTTCGGCTACCCGGCAAAAAGCGCACCTCTGGGATGCGTTGACCGGCCGCGAGCGGTCGGTGCTGCGGCTCGTTGTCGAGGGGCACACCAATCGGCAGGTCGGCGAGCACCTGAAGCTCAGCCCGAAAACGATCGAAAAGCATCGCGCGAATCTGATGCGCAAGCTGGGCATCACGAACGTGACAGGTCTGGTGCGCATCGCGATCGACATGGGCGTGCTGACGCTGCCGGACGAAGAGCACGTGCATCACCCCTCCGTATAAGCGCGGCGCAACTGGAGGGTCTTTACCCATGTCTTTGGACGGCTCTCCCTACTTCTTGCCCGTATCGACCTGAACAAGAATGCATTCAACGGCTTCGGCAACGCCGAAGCGGTGGGTCGTTACAGGGGGAGCCGTGTACAACGAATTGTCCTCTATCAAGCCCGGCATGCCCGGGCGTCCGTGGCAGTGCGTCCGCCTTGAAAGGGGCGCGCGACGCAGCCACGGCTTCACGCTGCTCGAGCTGCTTGTGGTGATGGTCATCATCGGCTTGCTGGCAGGTCTCGTTGCTCCTCGGTATTTCGAACAGGTCGGCAAGTCGAATACGAAGATCGCGCGCGCGCAGATTGTCTCGCTCGGGCAGGCGCTCGATCAATACCGGCTGGATGTCGGTTCCTATCCGTCGACCGAAGAAGGGCTGCAGGCACTGATCGCCAAACCGCAGGACGCGACGCATTGGAGCGGGCCGTACCTGGCGAAGGCGGTGCCGGTCGATCCGTGGGATCGACCGTACCAGTATCGTTCGCCGGGCGAGCACGGCGACTACGATCTGTTTTCGCTTGGCAAGGATGGACGAGGCGGTGGCGTCGGCGAGAACACGACCGTCTCTTCGTGGTAACGGTGCACCGCGCGGTTGCCGCGACGCCGGGCCAGTAGTGGGTTGTTTGCAAGGAGAGTCGACGTGAAGTTCGTGCTGCGTGTTTTCGATACCAGTGGTGCGGTTCAGACGCTTCGCATCGATAGCGATTCTTCGTCGACTGCGGCGTCGCTTGCACGCGCCCGCGGCCTTCGTGTCGTATCGGTTCGCGCAGACGCGAGCCGGCGGCGCCAGGGGAAAAACTGGGCGGCGCTGCCCGGCGGCAGATTCAACGTCGAACTGTTCGCGCGCGAACTGGCGGCATTACTAGATGCAGGCGTCGGCGTCGTCGATGCATTGCGCACGCTCGGGGGCAACGAGCGCCGCGAGGCATCGGCACAGGTATATCGCGAACTGTTGCGGCTACTGGAAGAGGGGCAGTCACTCTCCGCGGCGCTCGAACACGCGAGCCACATCTTTCCGCCGGTGCTTGTCGCCTGCGTGAAAGCCAGCGAGCAAACCGGCGGCCTCGCGGATAGTTTGACCCGCTATTCGCGCAACAGCGCGATGCTTCACGAACTGCGCGGCCGGGTGGTGTCGGCAGCGATCTATCCATCCGTTCTGCTGCTGGTGGGCGCGGCGGTCGTGCTGTTCCTGCTGGGTTTCGTCGTGCCGAGGTTCGCGACCTTGCTCGAGCACAGCGGGCGTGAGCTCCCGTTGCTCTCGCGCTTGCTGATCGCCTGGGGCAGCATGGTGCACGCCCACGGGGCGGAGTTGAGCGCGAGCCTCGCTGTGCTGGCGGTGGCGGCCGGTTTCGCGCTGCGCAGACCGGCGGTCCGGAGCTGGATCGCCGATCGCATGTTTGCCCTGCCGGGCATTGGGCAACACTTCCGCATCTTTCGCCAGTCGCAGTTTTATCGCACGACCGCCATGCTGGTCGACGGCGGTATTCCCGCTGTGCGCGCGTTCGATCTTGCGCGTGGGCTAGTCGGCCGCGCGGACCAGGCCGCACTCGCGGACGCCCTGCAGCAGGTGCGCAACGGCACAAAGATATCCGACGCGTTTCAGCAGGGCGGACTCGCCAACCCGATTTCCTATCGACTCCTGACGGTGGCGGAGAAGACCGGTGGCCTTGGACCCGTTCTCGACAGAATTGCCGCGTTTCAGGAGGCGCAGGTGTCTCGCACGATCGATCTGATCTCGCGTTTGATCGAACCCGCGATGATGATCTTTATCGGTGTGGTCATCGGTGGAATTGTCGTGCTGATGTACATGCCGATTTTCGAAATCGCATCGAGCATTCAATAGACCCACCTGGAGAAAACACGTGGATACCGTCAGCACGATTCCGGCAAGCCTAAATGTCGAAACGCGTGTCGAACCGCGTGTCGAGTTGCGCGAGGCACTGCGAACGCTCGGCGAGCGGCACGGTTCCGGTATTCGCGCGCTGGAAGAGTTGATGACACAGACGGCACTGAGCGCGGACGAGATGCGCGCCCAGTTGGCTGTGCAATTTCGCATGAAGCCGATCAGCATGCGCGAGTTGAATCAGTACGAGCCTGATTTCGACGTGATGTCGTTTGTCGAAGCGACGACCCGCCTGTGCGTGTGTTTTCGCGAGGCAGATGGAACAAGCGGCACAAACGGTTCAGGCGGCACAAACAGTGGCAAGGGTCTGCTGTTCGTCATCGCCGATCCGCTCGACGCGCGCACGCGAGGCTGCGTCGAACACCGCATGCGCTCGCGGCCGACCGTGCCGTACAGCTGGGCGCTCGCGAGCGCGGGGGACATCAGCGCGTATCTGGCCGTGCGCGAAAAAGACGTGCGGGCGATGGACTCGCTCGCGTTCGACGACCCGATCCAGAGTGCAGTCGATCCGTCTTCGCTCGCGTTGACGCTGCAGGGCATCAGTAGTGACGACAGCCCGGTGGTGAGGCTGCTCAACTCGACGATCTATGACGCGCTGAAGATGATGGCGAGCGACATTCACCTCGAATGCCGCGCCAACGGGTTAATGATCAAGTGCCGCGTGGACGGTGTGCTGACTGTGGTCGGCCGGGTCGAAGGCCGCGATGTCGCGGACCAGGTCCTGTCGCGCGTGAAAGTGATTTCCGAACTCGACATTTCCGAGCGCCGCGTTCCGCAGGATGGGCGTTTCAAAGCGCAGTACGCGGGACGTGACATCGATTTCCGCGTGTCGATCATGCCGAACCAGTTCGGCGAGGACGCGGTGCTGCGGATCCTTGACCGCTATCAGCTTTCGCAGGCCTCCGGCGGTCTGACGCTCGAGGCGCTGGGCTTTCAGCAGGCTGATACACGTTTCATGCGCTCGGTCGCATCGATGCCGTACGGGATGCTGCTCGTGACCGGGCCGACCGGCAGCGGCAAGACGACGACGCTCTACGCGATTCTGACTGAGATCAACAACGGTCTTGAGAAGATCGTGACGATCGAAGACCCGGTCGAATATCAGCTGGGCGACATCCTGCAGATTCCGGTCAACGAAGCGAAGGGCCTGACGTTCGCGCGCGGACTGCGTTCGATTTTGCGGCATGACCCGGACAAGATCATGGTCGGCGAAATCCGCGATCCGGAAACCGCGCAAATCGCCGTGCAGGCAGCGCTGACCGGTCACCAGGTGTTCACCACCGTGCACGCGAACAACGTCTTCGACGTGATCGGCCGCTTCACGAACATGGAGGTCGACCCGTACAGCTTCGTGTCCGCGCTCAACGGCGTCGTTGCCCAGCGTCTCTTGCGGCAGTGCTGTCCGGATTGCACGACCGATGAAGCGGTCGACGCGGACACGCTGGTCCGTTCGGGCATCGATCCGGATACCGCCGGCAGCTACCTGTTTCATCGCGGCACGGGCTGCGCGGCGTGCCGCGGCAGCGGGTACCGCGGACGCCGCGCAATTGCAGAAGCATTGCGCATGAACGACGAGTTGCGGCAACTGCTGTCGGAACGCGCACCGCTTGGGGCTATCAAGGCGGCAGCGATGCGCTACGGCATGCAGTCGCTGCGTACCGCTGCAGTCGAGCTCGTGAAGCGCGGCGAAACGACTCTCGAGGAGATTAACCGTGTCACCATGGTTGAATAGTCCGGTTGCAATCGGAGTCGGCACACGTGAGATTGTCGTCGGTGCGCGCGTGCCTTGGCCGTTACGCCTGCGCAAATCGGCATCTGCCGCCGAGCCTGCCAGCGTTGCGATTCCCGAGGAGCAGTGCTGCACTGAACCGGGTGCACTCGACACGCTGCGCAGAGCGCTTGCCGACACGCTCATCGCAACGCCCGCCGCAGATGCGGCGCCAGTGCCGCAGGAGTTTGTGCAGAAGCGCAACGCACACGTGGTGCTGGATGATTTCTGGGGCAATCACGCGATCTTACGTGGCGATTTCCGCACGCTGCGCGCGCGCGAACTCGAAGAGATCGCGTTAGCGCATTTCACCGATACCTATGGAATTGACGGTGCGTCGCTGGTGGTCCGTTTCGGCGTGCAGCGCGGCGGCCGGGCTCTGTTTGCCAGCGCGATGTCGCGCGAACTGCTTGCCGGTATCCACGACGTGAGCGCAGCCGAACATGTCGGGATTAGCCGCTTGACGTTATGCCTTCCGGAGATGCTCAATCGCATCGGCGATGCGGCCGAGGGCGGTGAGGCGCTGCTGCTGTTCGTCGCGGACGAGCAGATGCAGGCGGTCATGATCGAACAGAATCGCTGGGTCGCCTACGATGCACAACGCCTGTTTCCTGGAGATGCGGACGACGCGTCCCGGCTGGCCGAACTGGCCGAGCAGTTGTTCGAACGCTCGGCAACCCGGGCGAACCTGAAGCACGAAGACTGCAAAATCTTTCTGTTCGGGATCGAGACCGAGTTGGCGCCGTTCGAAGCGCGTTTCGCCGCGGCAATCCGGCAGGCGCCGCCGGCGGACCACTCGCCCGCGCATCGGCTGATGGAGTGTGCGCAATGATCCCGCGCCTTGACCTCGACTTCAGCCGGCGCCGCGCCACCCCTGCGGCGGGCGGGTTGATCCTGCTGTGCGCCGCTGCCGTGCTGTTGCTCGCAAGCGGCGCGCGGCTCTGGCATGCGCACTCGGAAAACGATCGTGCGCAGGCACAACTGGAGGCCGTCCAGCGGCAGACAATGGCGAGCCGGCATGTGGCGAAGGCGCCGCTGACGCCGGCTGCCCGGCTCGCGGAAAAGCAGAGCCAGTCGGTTCTGCGTGAACTGACCGTGCCGTGGCAGGACCTCTTCTCGATCGTCGAAGACTATCCGGATCACGATGTCGCGCTGATCGGCATCGATCAGAACCCCGCGCAAAGCCAGATCCGTATCACGGCCGAGGCGAAGAACTTCGACGCGATGATTGCCTACCTGAAGTATCTGCAGAGCAGCGTTCTGCTGCGGGAAGCCGTGCTGAACGATCACCTGATCGAGACGAACGTACCGGGCAAACCCGTGCGTTTCCAGATCACTGCCGTCTGGAGGAAATGATGAAAGCAGACCAGTTGCAGGACATGCTGTTGACGCTGCGCTTCGAGATGCAGCGCTCGTTCGGCCTGCCGGGACTGCTCGGCGTGCTGGTGATTGGTGTTGCCGCCATCGTGGCCGTCTCGACGCCCAGTGTGGAGTCCGGGACGCACGGAATGGGTGAGATGCAGGATGCCGCGCGAGTCGCGCGGACTGCGAACGCGCATCACCTTGCCGGCGAGCGTAGCGCGGCGGTGGATCCAGTCGCACTCGATACCTTGCCGGGACTGTTCCCGGGTTTCACACAAAGCGCGAACGATATCGCGGTGATATTCGCGCAGGCCCGCGAGAGCAATCTGACGCTCGGCTCAGCCGAATACCAGGTGACGACCGAAGCCGGTGCGCCCTTTACGCGGTATCAGGTGCTGTTGCCTGTCAAGGACCAGTACAGTGCGATCCGGCGTTTTCTCGCGGCAGTCCTGAACAACGTGCCCAATGCGGCGCTCCAGGCGATCCACGTCGAACGTCCCGCAGTCGACGGCAATATTCTCGATGCGCGGGTCCGCTTCGAGCTCATCTACCGGACTGCACAGCCATGAACCTCGCTCTGGTCAAACGCGTTCGAGCGCATCTGCCGGACAGCGCAGCCATGAAACCCGCTCTGGTCACGCGCGTGTTGCTGACGTTCTGCGGGATCGCCGTCGTGGGACTCGGGTATCGCGCGCAGGTGGCGGCGACCCAGACGCCGGTGGTGCTTGCCGCGCTCCACGGCAAGGGGCATGACGACGTGCGGGCGCGGCCTGCTTCCGCTCATCTTCAGTCCGCCGCGTCTGCCGTGCCAGCAACCTCGCGGGGAGCGGCGCCAGCCCCGGTTCCTGCGTCGCGCGTCGGCGCCGCTAGCGCGAGACCGTCGATAGCGACGATAGCGGTGACGCCACGCGCAAAGCTGATCGCCCTGCGCGCGCCGCTGTCCGTCGAATCGGCCAACAATCCGTTCGCCGCCTCTTCGTGGCTTCCGCCGCCGCCTCCAGTCGAGGTGCCGGTCGTACCCGAGGTGCGGGCACCGGCGCCGACTGCGCCGCCCGTGCCTTTCACGTACGTGGGCGAGCTGGATGCGAAGGCGGCCAAGCCGCAGGTATTTCTCAGCAACGGCGAGCGGTTGCTGATCGTTTCGCCGGGCGAAGTGGTTGATGACCAGTACCGCGTCGAATCGGTTTCGGAATCCGACGTGGTGCTGACCTATCTACCGCTTAACCAGACGCAGTCCGTATCCATTCCAAGAGAGGCAAAGTAGATGAAAACCTCACGCACACGGGGTGCGAGCCGCAATGGGGACAGCGGCCCGGCGAACCATCTCTTGCCATCTGTCCCGTTCCGTGCTCAGTGCACCCCAATCGGAGGGATCGCGAGAAAGCGTGCGCTCGCGGTCGCTATCGCCATGCTTGCCGTCAGCGGTTGCATGCAAATGCCGGCCCGGCAGGACAATCCGACCGGCGCCGAGGCGAAAGTCGACTATCTGAACGACCGCAATAGTCAGGTCAACGCGCTGCTCGATCAGGCCGACCAGTTCCGTCTGAGCTACCAGTTCGATGCCGCGATCCAGAAGCTCTACGCGGCAAGCCAGATCGATCCGACCAGCGAACGCGGCCGCAAGATCGGCGCGCTGATCGACCAGGACCGTCGGGATCTTACGACCCTGCAGGAAGCGGACCGCATGATGCAGCGCGGCTCGCTTGCACCGGCGTCCGATCGCGTGCACCGCGTGTTGTTGAGGAATCCGACCAATGCGCTGGCGTTGCAGATGAAAAAGGAAATCGACGATAAGATCCGGCAGCAACGCGCGGACAGGGAAGAGGGGCTCGCCGCTTCGTCGATCATGCGTACGCCGATCACACTGCAGTTTCGCGATGCCAACGTGCGCATGGTCTTCGAAGCGTTGTCGCGCACTTCGGGATTGAACGTCATCTTCGATCGCGACGTCCGTGCGGATTTGAAGACGACCATCTTCGTGACGAACGCGTCACTGCAGGATACGGTCGATATGATCCTGATGCAGAATCAGCTCGACAAGAAGCAACTCAACGCGAATACGCTTTTCATCTACCCGGCGACTCCCGCCAAGCAGCTTGAATATCAGGAATTGAAAGTACGCACGTTCCAGTTGTCGAACGTCGAAGCCAAACAGATTCAGTCGTTGCTGAAGAGCCTGCTGAAGATCAAGGAAGTCGTGATCGACGAGCGCGCGAATACCGTAACGATCCGCGGCACCCCGGACACCATCAAGGTTGCCGAAGAGATGATCGCCGCGCAGGATCTGCCTGAACCGGAGGTGATGCTGGAAGTCGAGGTGCTGGAGGTCTCGCACGAACGCCTGTCCAATCTCGGGATCGAATGGCCAAATTCGTTCTCGGTGTCGACACCGTCCACGGTGGACACATGGGGCGCGTTGCACCATCTTCCCATCAATGCGCTGAATGTCAGCGGTCTGTCTGCGACGGCAAACTTCAAGCTTACGGATACCGACGCGAATTTGCTGGCGAGTCCACGTATCCGGACGCGCAACAAGGAGAAGGCCCGGATCCTGATCGGCGACAAGTTGCCGGTGATTTCGAGTTCCAGCACGCCCAGCACGAGCGGACCGTCATACACGCAAATGATTCAGTACATCGATGTCGGCATCAAGCTCGAAGTGGAGCCACAGGTCTATCGGGATGGCGATGTCGGCATCAAACTGAATCTCGAAGTCAGCAATATCACCAATACGATCCAGAGCGGTAATTCGCAAACAGGTCTGAGTTCGCTCGCCTATCAGATAGGAACACGTAGCGCATCGACAAGCCTGCGCCTGAGGGATGGCGAAAGCCAGATTCTCGGCGGGCTGATCTCGGATCAGGACCGCAGGTCGGCCGACAAGGTGCCTGGCCTCGGGCAGTTGCCCATCCTCGGGCGCCTGTTCTCGGACCACAACGGCGACCATGTGAAGACGGAGATCGTATTGCAGATCACACCGCACATTGTGCGGCCGCAGCTCGCGGCGGATGTGGACACGCAGGAGGTCTGGTCCGGCACCGACGTCAATGTGCACGCCGACCAGCTTCGGCTCGATCCCGTCATGGCCGCCGCGGCGGTGCCCGGAGCGCCGGCTGTAAGGGCGCTGCCCGGCAGCGTAGGCGGTGGCACGGTGGGCGGCAAGTCCGCTCAGGCTGGTGCGGCGGCGAACGGTTCGACGACGGCGCCCGCGACCGGTTCGTTTGGGCAACTACCGCCGCCGCAGCGCACGACGCCGCCACCCGCACCCTACGGCGGACGCTTTGCGCCGCAATCGACCGCGCCGGCGCCGGTGCCGGTTCCCAATGCGCCGCCGGCAGCGGAGCAGGCGGGAGGAGAGGCCGAACCGGGCGCTGGGGCGAACGCGGCGCCGGCGGCCACCCAGCCGCCCGCGCCTCCCCCGGCTGCACCCGCACCGGCGCCCGCGCCCGCTCCGTCGATCTTGCAGATGCCGCCGGGTGACATGGGCAACGATAACCCGCTTCGCTCGATTCAGAACGGGTATTGAGCCGTGGCCATGCCGACGAACACAGTCCGCTCGCGTGGCGCAAGCCGGCCCGATCAGCGTGGATTCACGTTGATCGAGCTGGTGATTACGCTCGCGCTTGTGGCTATCCTGTCGCTCGCGATCATGCCGTTCTCCGAACTGATCGTGCAGCGTCAGAAGGAACAGCAGTTGAGCGCCGCGTTGCGCGAGATTCGCACGGCACTCGACGCATATAAGGATTCGAGCGACGTGGGTTTGATCGACAAGGAGGCGGAGGCGTCCGGCTATCCGCCGTCGCTGACCGTGCTCGTGACGGGCGTGCCCAATGCGAAGGATCCGAAAGGCAGTCTGTTGATGTTCCTTCGCCACGTGCCGCGCGATCCGTTTTTTTCTGGCGATCCGGACACGGCCGCGGAAGACACCTGGAACGTGCGGTCCTATGGCGTGCCGCCGGATCAGACCGGCGCCGATGGGCCGTCCGGGAATGATCAGGCCGGCAAGGACGTGTTCGATGTGTCGTCGAAATCCGATCGCGCCGGCATCAACGGCGTTCCGTACAAACAATGGTGACGGTGCATCATGAAACCCGCTCATACGCGCAGATTCCGCGCATTTACGCTGATCGAACTGGTTGTCGTGATGGCGATCATTGGCCTGCTTTTGACGATCGCTCTGCCGCGTTATATGCACAGCATCGAACGCGGCAAGGAGCAGGTCCGGCAGCAGAACGTCGCCGTGATGCGCGATGCGATCGATAAATACTACGGTGACAACGGCCAGTACCCGGATACGCTCGATGAACTGGTGACGAAACACTATCTGCGGGCGGTTCCGGTCGATCCGGTCAACGGCGACGACAAGTGGGCGGTAATCGCCTCGCCCGATGAAAGCAAGACGGGCGTGTACGACGTCGTGCCGGCGAGTGGTGCGCAGGGCACGCCTGCCGATCCGGCAGGAGCAGGCAAGTGAGTCGCGGCGCATTCTCAGCGCGAGGCGGCGCGCGCATTTCGTCGGTATCGAAGCGGGCTGCGCGACGCCGTGCCTCGCTTTGCGCCGCGCGCCAGCGTGGGCTTGTGATGCTGGCGCTATTGATCGCGCTGATGTTGATGTCTATTGCGTTGGCGGGCGCGCTGGATGTCTGGTCGCTGGAACGTCGGCGCGAGCAGGAGAAGCAACTGTTGTTCGTGGGTGACCAGTACCGGCAGGCAATCGTGCGGTATTACCGCGTTGGTCGCGTCTACCCCGCGTCGGTCGACGATCTGCTGGACGACGCGCGCTTCCCGGTTCCGATGCATCACCTGCGTCAGGCATACCCGGATCCGGTCACCGGCAAGACCGATTGGCTCTTCTTGCGGCAGGGCGATCGCTTTTATGGTGTGTATAGTAGCTCGGAGGCGCCGACGATCAAGCGCGCGGAGTTCCCGCGGCGATACGTAGACTTCGAGACCGAGCAGACTTACGGCGGGTGGAAATTCATCTACCTTGCGCCGGGGCTGCGCAGCACGCCCACCACTGCCGTTCCGGCGGCGCCCGGTCGTCCAGTGAGGACCATTGATCCACAGAATGGTGCGGTCCGCTTTCCGTCGGCAGGCTTCGGTGCAAACAGGATCGGTGGTCGTTAGCATCACAGGAGCAAGCCTCAGCTCTTCCATTACGGTCTCTCCCACGGGATGAGCCGTATCGACTACCAACCGAAGCGCTGGTGCCGCCCGGCGGTATCCTACTGGTATCGATCCCGATCATCTGAACGTTTTCCGAAGCCGAGGAGTTGCGAAACATGACCGAGCTATCACCAGCCATCGAAATCGAAACCGCGCCAGATCCCAGATTCGCCGTCATCCTGATGCACGGTCTCGGCGCCGACGCCAATGACTTCGTGCCGCTTGTCCCCGAATTGCGCCTCACCGGCGGACCCGCTGTGCGCTTCGTGTTTCCCAATGCACCTGAGATTGCCGTTACTGCAAACGATGGCTACGTGATGCGCGCGTGGTACGACATACGGTCGTTTCAGGACGTTAATCGACAAGTTGACGAAGCCGGTATCGAATCGTCTTGCGCGACCGTGCGGCGATTGATCGAAGTGCAGAACCAGCGCGGCATTCCGACTTCGAACATCTTTCTCGCGGGTTTTTCGCAGGGCGCGGCGATGACCTATTCAGCAGGACTGACGCACCCTGAGGCGCTTGCCGGCCTGATCGTGATGTCGGGCTATATACCGTCGCAAGGCTTCGTGGACAGCCGGTTGAGCGCCGCAAACAGCAGCACGCCGATTTTTGCCGCGCATGGCATACACGACGACGTGTTGCCAATCCGGCTAGGGGAGGCCGCGCGTGACTTTGCGATCGCGCGAGGTTGCAACGTCGCCTGGAGTGCGTATCCGATGCCGCATTCGGTGTGTGAGGAGGAGATCGCGGCGTTGCGCGTGTGGCTCGGCGGGCGCCTCACGGGCTCTCGTTGAATGCGCCGCAGCGTCTATTCGTGGAGCACGGAATTAGTGTTTCGTACATCAAGCACGACCAGCGCCTCAATGGGCGGCCAGAGACGCTGGCGATCGCGCGATGACGCCAGGCTGGACTGGTTCCGGTCCAGTTGGTCCTACTTCTCCACCCTGTCGTGCATCACCATGATCGTTTGTTGCATCAGCGCACAAAGCGTTTCATGGTCATCTTTGACAGCGAATACCTCTGCCTGAGTGACGATTAGCGTTCGGCCGGGACGGACAACCCGCCCACGGGCGATCAGGATTTCGCCGTCGGCCGGAGCGACCAGATTCATCTTGTATTCGACAGTCAATACAGACGCACTGGCCGGCACCAAGGTCATCGCAGCGTAGCCGCCTGCGGAGTCGGCAATCATACCGACCACGCCACCATGTACGAAGCCGTGCTGTTGCCCGACACCACTCCAGACTGGCAGGTGAATTTCGGTGCGGCCGTGCTCAATCACGGCCAGAGTCGCCTGAATCAATGTCATCGCATTCTGGCGCGTGAAGCTGGCGCGAATGCGTTCAGCGAAGAGGGAGTCGGGTATGTGTGCCATAAAGGGTATTGTATTGGTAAATTCCATGATCATATCCGTAGCACTGTCGGCGATAAATACGCGTAGTTTGCCGACTAGTCGTTTACTCGGTCATGTCTCTGGTCGAACCGCTGAATTGTGCCTTTTGCCGCGTACACCACACGGTATTCAGCATCTTTAGGCTGCACCTAATCCCCGCTTTCGAACAATCAAATTCCAAGCTGTTTTTGGCGTCGGCAACCTGCGTTCTACCTCGTGAACGAACGCGAGGCGACACTCAGGAACGATAGCCGAGACCTGTTCGTTCCTGCATCGAAGCCTGCTCTTGGAGATGGTTATGAACGGCCGGAAAGGATTGGTTAAATTAGGTGCGGCACTCAGCATGGGCGGAATGGCTCTGGCCTGCTCGGCCACTGCGGACGCAAGCGTTGTGGTGGGAGTGGCAGGTCCGATGACGGGGGAGTACGCGTCGGGGGGCGACCAGTTTCGCAAGGGCGCAGAACAGGCAGTGAAGGACATCAACGCGGCAGGCGGTTTGCTCGGGCAGCAACTTGACCTGGTCGTCGGTGACGACGTTTGCGATCCCAAGCAGGCAGTTTCCGTCGCCAACAGTTTCGTCAACAAGAAGGTGGCGTTCGTCGATGGCCACTGGTGCTCCAGTTCCACATTGCCCGCATCCGATGTCTACAACGACGCGCAGATCCCGCAGGTGACTGTGTCGACCAACCCCAAAATCACGGAACGCGGCATCAAGGGGATTTTCCGTATCACGGGCAGGGACGACCAGCAGGGGCAGGTCGCGGCGGACTATATCGCTGCAAACTTCAAGGGCAAGAAAATCGCCGTCATTGACGACAAGACGGCGTATGGCGGCGGTCTGGCGGACGAAATTGCAAAAGATCTGGCGGCGAAGCAGACACCCGTGGCGCTCCGCCAGTCGATCACTGCCGGTGAAAAGGACTACTCCGGCTTGATCAGCAAACTGAAGGCGAACGGCATTCAGGTTCTTGCTTACGGCGGCTACTACCAGGAAGTCGCGCTGATTCTGCGGCAGGCGGCGCAGGCAGGGCTCAACCTGACGGTCCTCGGCGGCGACACGCTGACGAACAATGAACTGGTGACGGCAGCAGGGCCGGAAATCAACAAGGTCCTGTTCACCTTCCCGCCCGACCCGCGTAAGAGTGTCGCAGCTGCAAAGGTGGTGGCGGCCTTTCGCGCGCAGAAGATCGAACCGGAAGGCTACATGCTGTACTCGTACGCCGCCATGCAGGTTTTCGCAGAGGCCGCGAAAAAGGCCAACTCCACGGACTACGCGGCGATCGTGAAGCAGCTTCACAACGCATCGTTCAGTACAGTAGTCGGCCAGGTGGACTTCGACGCGAAAGGCGATCTGAAGAGCCCCGGCTATGTGGTCTACCGGTGGAAAGGCAACAACTACGACTATGTGAAGTGACGCGTCCTGTCCAGTTTTTGTAGCAAGGAAAGAGGCGGCGCGTCGCTCTATTGCGCCGCCTCTGCAGCAGATTCACCGGAGAGGACATGAGCCAGGCACTGCAACAACTAATCAATGGGCTGACCTTGGGCGCCGTCTACGGCCTGATCGCGATCGGCTACACAATGGTCTACGGCATTATCGGCATGATCAATTTCGCTCATGGCGATATTTACATGGTGAGCGCGTTCATCGCCGTGACCTGTTTCACGCTGCTTGCAGGCAGCGGGGTCTCGTCGGTCGTGGCGAGCATTGCAATTACGCTGATCGTATCGATCGCACTGACGTCCGTATTCGGCTGGACCGTCGAACGTGTGGGTTATCGGCCGCTTCGCGGATCCAATCGACTCGCGCCACTGATCTCGTCAATCGGGATTTCCATCTTCCTGCAAAACATGGTTCAGCTGACTCAAGGCGCGCGAGTCAAGTCTATCCAGCCGCTTGTGACCGGAGGCGTGAACCTTTTCTCCGGCGAACAGTTTCACGGGCCATACGTTTCATACGTGCAAATTCTCATCGTGGTTGTGACGATTCTGCTGATGTGCGCCTTCACGCTATTCATCAATAAAACACCTTTCGGCAGACAGCAGCGAGCTTGTGAACAGGATCAACGGATGATGCAGTTCCTCGGCTACAACGTCGATCGGATCATCGCCCTGACGTTCATGATTGGCGCCGCACTGGCGGCCGTCGCAGGTGTCATGGTGACGCTGTACTACGGTGTGATCGATTTCTCGATCGGATTCGAGGCGGGTATCAAGGCGTTTACCGCAGCCGTGCTCGGTGGCATCGGCTCGATTCCCGGGGCAATGGTGGGCGGTGTGATCATCGGTTTGATCGAAGCATTCTGGGCTGCCTACCTCTCGCCCGAATACAAGGACGTGGCTACGTTCGTCATCCTGATTGTGGTCTTGATGTTTCGTCCATCCGGGCTTCTTGGCCGTCCCGAAGTGGAGAAAGTGTGATGAGTTCGACAGTCATGCAGGAAACGAATCTACATTTTCGCGTCAAGGATGCGCTTGGCGCGGCGCTGGTCGCGGGCCTCGTCGGCTTGCCCATGCTGGGTTTGACGACGCGAGATGGCAGCAATGGTCTCGAGGTTCATACACGATGGGCGCTGCTGGCGGTTTTCATCGCGATCGCATTTGCCGGGCGCATCGTCATGCAGCTTTTGCTGCAGCGTTTTAGTCTTTTTTCAAAGCGCCGGTCGCGTGCCAGGCCCGCTGCTCAAGTCGCGGGTAATGGCTCGCTTGTCTGGGCCGGCGCCGGATGCGTGGCGTTCGCGGTGCTGTTGCCCGCGTTATTCGCTGGAAACCGCTACGTCGTCGATACAGCGACGACCGTACTGATTTACGTCATGCTTGGCTGGGGCCTGAATGTCGTTGTCGGTCTGGCGGGGCTGCTGGACCTGGGTTATGTCGCGTTCTATGCGGTAGGTGCGTACACGTACGGCCTGTTGTCGACGCATTTTGGCTTTGGTTTCTGGCAGTGCTTGCCGATCGCCGGGGGCCTTGCTGCGGCGTTCGGCATGTTGCTTGGTTACCCAACCCTCCGGCTCAGAGGTGATTATCTGGCCATCGTCACGCTCGGCTTCGGGGAAATCATCCGGTTGATACTCGTGAATTGGGGCGACGTGACAGGCGGACCCAACGGCGTCTCATCCATTCCGAAGCCGACCTTCTTCGGGCTCCCCATGCAGGCATCTGGCGATGGTCCGACCTTCGCGACCGTGTTCGGCCTTGATTACTCGCCTGGCCAGCGAGTCGTCTTTCTGTACTACCTGATCCTCGCACTCGCGCTGCTGACGAACCTACTCGTCTCGCGCCTCAGACGGCTGCCCGTTGGGCGCGCGTGGGAAGCGGTGCGCGAAGACGAGATCGCCTGCAAAGCAATGGGGATCAACGTAACGAATGTGAAACTGTCCGCCTTTGCAACCGGCGCAATGCTGGCCGGATTCGCCGGCGTGTTCTTCGCCGCGCGGCAGGGGTTCATTTCGCCAGAAAGCTTCACCTTTTCGGAGTCGGCCACGATTCTCGCGATCGTGGTGCTCGGTGGTATGGGGAGCCAGCTCGGCGTCGTCCTTGCGGCGGCCTTGCTGGTGATTTTGCCCGAGTTAGGGCGTGATTTCTCCGAGTACAGAATGCTGCTTTTCGGTGTTGCAATGGTCTTTATCATGGTCGTGCGGCCAGGCGGCCTGATCAGCCATCGCCGTGCGACGGTCAGTGCGCCTCACGTGGAGGCAAAACAATGAACGACTCCACTTCGCTGCTCTGCGTTGAGAATCTGACCATGCAGTTTGGCGGCCTTCGCGCGATCGAAGACCTGTCCATGACGGCGCGCGCAGGAGAGGTGACGTCGGTGATCGGGCCGAATGGAGCCGGAAAGACGACGTTTTTTAACTGCCTGACGGGCTTCTATAAGCCGACCAAGGGCGCCATCACGTTGGGGCATCCCCGTCATGGGAAGCTTCGGCTGGATGCGATGAAGAATGTCGACGTGGCGCGGATTGGCCAGGTCGTCAGAACCTTCCAGAACATACGGCTGTTCCCGCGTATGACCGTGCTCGAAAACCTGATGATTGCCCAGCACAATGTGTTGCAGGACGCGTCCAGGTTCTCGCTTGCGGGCGCACTCAACGCGCGGTCGTTTCGACGCGCGAACGACAAGGCGATAGACAACGCTTTGACGTGGCTCGAGCGCTTGAGCGTTCGGGATATAGCCAACAAACCCGCTGGCGACATGCCCTATGGTGTGCAGCGTCGCGTCGAGATCGCGCGCGCGATGTGCGCGGACCCCATTCTGCTGTGTCTGGATGAGCCGGCTGCCGGTCTCAATCCGCGCGAGTCGGCGGAACTCACCGCGTTGTTGACCTCGCTCGCGAGAGAGCAGGGCATCGGGATATTGTTGATCGAGCACGACATGAGCGTCGTCATGAAGGTTTCAGATCACATTGTCGTGCTCAATCACGGTAAGAAAATTGCGGAAGGCTTGCCTGCTGACATCAAGGTGAATCCTGAGGTGATCAGCGCATACCTCGGGGAGGACGACGAGACGTCGTCACTCGGTGAAGCATCGCAGGAGAAATCAGCTCATGCTTAAGATTACCGAACTCAGTGCCCACTATGGCAGCGTCCAGGCACTACGCGGAGTCAGTCTGAGTGTGAAGACCGGTGAGATCGTCACGTTGATCGGCGCGAACGGCGCGGGCAAGTCGACGCTGATGAATACCATCTTCGGCTATCCACGGGCTAGCGGCGGCAAGGTCGAATTCGACGGACAGAATATTTCGAATCTGCCATCGCATGCGATCGGCAGGCTCGACATTGCGGTTGTGCCTGAAGGGCGCCGTATCTTTCAGCGGATGACCGTGCTCGAGAATCTGCTGATGGGCGATACGTCGGGCAATCGCCGGACCGCGGATGATCTCGAGCGCATGTACGAGATGTTCCCCATCCTGAGAAGCCGAGCTTCGCAGCGTGCCGGCACGCTGTCGGGAGGGGAGCAGCAGATGCTCGCGATAGGGCGCGCGTTGATGTCGAAGCCGAGATTGCTCCTGCTCGATGAGCCGTCGCTTGGTCTCGCGCCGATCTTCATCAAGAAGATTTTTTCGGTCATCAAGGAATTGAACGAGCAGCTCGGGATGACGATTCTGCTTGTCGAACAGAATGCGCATCACGCGCTGCGTGTGGCGCATCGAGGCTACGTGCTTCAGCACGGACAGATTGCCCTCGAGGGGAGCGGTGCTGAGTTGCTGGCCAACCCTGCAGTGCGGGCAGCGTATCTGGAGGGCGATACCGCTCAACTGGATGCGGCCTGAGCGGTGATCCGGCGCATGCGGGCTGCTCGTTCCCTACTTTGCGAGATCCGGAGCGGGGAATCACGGCAATTCTCCGCAACGCCATGATGCCCGGTAAGGGAGTTGAGAACCTTTGTTGATAGGGGTTCAGCGGCCAGTGTAAGAGCACTGACCATCAAGAAATATGCAGAATTCCGCGCAAATTAGCCGAGCCCTCTCAAGACCGGAATTTCGCAAAGATCCAGAATGCTGTAAACCGAATCGATCGCCGCTGCGGGATTGCGTTCCAGAATGAGGGCTGATCCATAAGCCTGCCTACTGGAACTACACGGGACCACACGGGGCGAATGGCGGCATATACGGAACGAATTCAAGTGCAGGCCACCGGCCGGCACGCTCAATGAACTGGTTTTTTGTGGAGTTTTGGCATGAAAGTGCTCATCGTTTTCGCTCACCCCGAACCCAAGTCGTTCAATGGTGCGCTGAAAGATACGGCTGTCTCGACCCTGAAAGCGCAAGGACACGAGGTTCAGGTAACCGACCTGTATCAACTGAAGTGGCGGCCCGAGCTCGGCATCGAGGACTTCGTAGGTGAGCGTCTCAATCCTGACTTCCTCGATCTTTCGGCGGAACAGGAACATATGTTCGGGACGTCCACGAAACCGACGCCCGATGTCTACGCCGAGCAGCAGAAGGTGCTCTGGTCCGATCTGATCATCTTCCAGTATCCGATGTGGTGGTTCGGGATGCCGGCGATCCTGAAGGGCTGGGTGGATCGCGTGATGACCCGCGGATTCGCCTATGCGACCGGGCGAAAATACGAGACCGGTATGTTCAAGGGCCGCAAGGCAATGGTCTCGACCACGACGGGAACGGCCGCGAGCCTTTACGAGCCGGACGGTGTCGACGGCGATATCAATCACATCCTCTGGCCGATCCACAACGGGATTTTCAATTACCTCGGCTTCGATGTGCTGCCGCCGCATGTATCGTGGATGCCTGGCCGCGTGAGCGCCGAGCAGCGGCAAGCGTACCTCGACGCCTACGCAGCGCGGTTGCGCACGCTCGAGAGCACGGAGCCCTTGTTCTTTCATCCCTTTGCGGACTTTGGTCCGGACCAACGTCTGAAGCCAGGTGTCGTGGCCCGTTCCGGTTTCCAATGGAACCCGGCCGTCGGCCAGTCGCACGACGAGGCGGCGGAAGCCTACACGCCGAAGAAGATTGCCAAGGCGGGATGATCCGGTGTGACGTCGGGCCGCAACTGCTGTAGAGAGCTTCTGCGGCCCAGCATCGAAACTGACCAGGAGAAACACACGATGGAAAAGCTACTCATGTTTCAGAAGCTGCACCACGTCTGCATCGTGGTTCGTGACATTGACAAGGCCGTGAAGTACTACGAGTCGATCGGAGTCGGTCCGTGGACAGATTTTCCGCCGTTGGATGCATACGAACTGGACGGCTACGATCGTGACGCTTTTCTTAAGATGCGCTACAAGTTCGCGAACATTGACAACGCCCAACTGCAGCTTTGCCAGCCAGGAGACGGAGACACGCCGCAACGACGCTTTCTGGAAACGCGCGGCGAGGGTGTTTTTCATCTCGGCTTTTCCGTCGAGAGTTGCGATAAAGCAGAGGAACAGGCTGCGAACGCCGGACTGAATGTTCTGGCACGCGGGCGTCTCGACGATCGAAGTGGCTTCACGTACTTCAAGACGGTCAACGAAGGGGCAGGGGTCACGTTGGAGGTTCGGGCGCCGAGTACCAAGGCAACTCAAGGCATCAAGTCCTGATACACGCTTTCCGTGTGATCCTTTCGTTATTCCGGTTACCCCAATTTAATTCAGAACTGCCCCGCGGCATGCCGCGGGGCATCTTCATTTTTATCTCATGACGAACGGGTTTGCAGTCTTGACCCCCGTATTGATCCAGACACTCTTCGTTTGCAGATACTCGCGGATCGCGTCGATACCGTTCTCGCGGCCAAGTCCCGAATCCTTGTAGCCGCCGAACGGCGACATGTAGCTGACCGCGCGATAGCTGTTCACCCAGACCATGCCGGCCTGCAGCTTTTCAGCGACGCGAATGGACCGGCCGATATCCTTCGTCCAAACCCCTGAGCCCAGACCGAAGCGCACATCGTTGGCGAGTGCAACCGCCTCGTCTTCGTCCTTGAACTTGATGATCGACAGGATGGGACCGAAGACTTCCTCCTGCGCGATTCGCATCCTGTTGTTCACGTCACCGAAGATGGTCGGCTCGACGAACCAGCCATTACCGCATTCGGGCGCACTCCCGGGCTTTCCACCGAGCAGCAACGTCGCGCCTTCCTGTTTCGCGGTTTCAATGTACGACAGAACCTTCTGGTATTGAGGACGCGTCGTTACCGGCCCGACCTGGGTATCCATACTCGAGGGATCACCCATTTTCGCGGTGCGTGCCAGCGTCAGGAGTTTGTCGACGAAGGTGTCGTAGATGCTTTCTTGCAACAACAATCGCGAACCGGCAATACAAGTCTGTCCGGTCGCGGCGAAGATGCCGGAAACCGCGCCATTCACCGCGTCTTCCAGATCGGCATCGTCGAACACGATGTTGGGTGACTTGCCGCCGAGTTCGAGACTAACGTGTTTGAACTGACGCGCTGCCGCCTCGTTGATCGCGCGGCCTGTGGAATCTGCGCCGGTGAACGTGATCTTCTTGACGAGGGGATGTTCCACCAAAGGCGAGCCGACGTCCGCACCGAATCCCGTCACGACGTTTACGACGCCCGGCGGAAAGCCAGCCTCGGTGAAGAGCTTCGCAAACTCGATCGTGGACGCCGAAGTGAACTCGGACGGTTTGATCACAACCGTGCAACCCGCGGCCAACGCGGGCGCAATCTTCCATGTCGCGAGTAGCAGGGGCGAATTCCACGGCGTGATCGCGGCGACTACGCCCAACGGTTCATTGCGCGTGAAGTTGAAGTAGCCCTTCTTGTCGAGCGGAATAACGGCACCCTGAATTTTGTCCGCGAGGCCGCCAAAATAGTAATACCACTGGGGCAGATACTGGCACTGCCCGAGCATCTCCGCCATGAGCTTGCCGTTGTCCCGAACTTCGAGCTCGGCAAGCCGCCTGGCGTCTCGCGCGATCAGGTCACCGACCCGATGAAGCAGCAGGCCTCGCTGGCTCGGAGACATCTGTGACCACGGTCCTGTACTGAATGCGGCATGCGCCGCTTGCACAGCTCGATCGACGTCGGTGCCGTTGCCTTTTGCAATCTGCGCCCAGGTTTCTCCGGTGAACGGATTTTCCGTATCGAACCATTCGCCCGAAGCGGGCTGGCAAGATTCGCCGTTGATGTACATCTCAAATCGTTGCATGACTCTCGTCTCCAATTGGTATTGAATCAGGCGCCAAGGGGCAGACGTCGCAGGGACTCTGCCAGGATTTCCTGCGCCTTCAGAATGACCGGCCGGTCGACCATGCGGCCGTCCACAGCAACGGCCGCGCCGTGGGATGCAGCGGCG
>NZ_FPBH01000019.1 GCF_900116445.1 Paraburkholderia aspalathi | reverse complement strand
TGAAGACGCTGGTCGAGAAGCTGAAGACCGAAGCCAAGGTGCTGTGAGGAGACGGACGAAATGACGAATCTGGTAATTGCTGAACACGACAACGCGTCGATCAAGGCCGCGACGCTGAACACGATTGCAGCCGCGCAGAAGATTGGTGGCGATATCCACGTGCTGGTCGCAGGGCACAACGCACAGGCTGCGGCGGATGCGGCAGCGAAGATTGCAGGTGTTTCGAAGGTGCTGCTGGCTGACGCGGCGCAACTCGAAGCGGGTCTCGCGGAAAACGTCCAGGCAACCGTGATGAACATCGCGAAGGACTATACGCACATCCTCACGCCGGCGACCGCCTACGGCAAGAACATCGCGCCGCGCATCGCCGCGAAGCTCGACGTCGCGCAGATCAGTGACATCACCGCAGTGGACAGCGCCGATACGTTCGAGCGCCCGATCTACGCGGGTAACGCTATCGCCACGGTTCAATCTCAAGACCCGATCAAGGTCATCACGGTTCGCACGACCGGTTTCGATCCGGTAGCAGCAGAAGGCGGCAGCGCAACGGTCGAGAAGATCGAAGCGGCAGCCGACACGGGCCTCTCGCAGTTCGTGAGCCGTGAAGTTACGAAGCTGGACCGTCCGGAGCTGACGTCGGCGAAGATCATCGTCTCGGGTGGCCGGGGTCTGGGCAATGGCGAGAACTACACCAAAGTTCTGGAGCCGCTGGCAGATAAGCTGAATGCAGCGCTGGGCGCGTCGCGCGCGGCCGTCGATGCGGGCTTCGTACCGAACGACTATCAGGTCGGCCAGACCGGCAAGATCGTCGCGCCGCAACTGTATGTGGCGGTCGGCATCTCGGGTGCGATCCAGCATCTGGCCGGCATGAAGGACTCGAAGGTCATCGTGGCGATCAACAAGGACCCGGAAGCGCCGATTTTTAGCGTCGCCGATTACGGTCTGGTGGGCGACCTGTTCACGGTCGTGCCGGAGTTCGAGGCCATGCTGTCTTAAGCGTACGTCGAGGGAAAGTCCAGGTCGGATGAGGTGACACGTGAGCAATTTGAACGATATGAGGCATGTCAGAGCGGCGGCGGCCTTAGCCGCCAATGCCGAAGATGCCTCCATCTGGCGGTGGTTCGCATTGCTGCTTGAAGAGCGAAGGATTCGCTGGTGCTGCAGCAGTGACCGTTGGCTCGTCAGTGTCGACAACAGGCATGTGGCGACGGATAGCAGCTTCGACAAAGCCATCCGGATTGCGCGGGGAAACGTGGAGGGAGCCGCGCAGGCGCTGTCGCATCGGCCCGATGATGATAGGTTCACGATGCACCCACAAGCGGCTCGCGCTGGCCATCAAATCTGTCCAGGGGGCCTGAAATAGCCACGGCCTGCCGGAGACTCGTCGACACTCCCAGTTAAGTTCGCGGCTTTTTAATCCGCTGGCGCATATTTTATTGTTCGTCGTACAATGAGTGTTACGCCAACGTAAAGAGTTGCTTCATGACAGCCGAGTCCCACGAATCACGCAAAGGAAAAGTCCAGACCGTCCTGGGATTGATCGATCCGTCCGAGCTCGGCGCTACCTTGATGCACGAACATCTGCTGATTGACCTCGTACCACCGCGATTGGCTGAAGATGCCGATCACGACGAGGTCGAAGTCGATCTATGCAACTGCTGGAAGATCACTTATGGTCAACAGCCTTCGCTTAAGAATTATCGGCTTGACCAGATTGACGTGGCAATTGAGGAGGTCGAGGAGATGATAGGCGTCGGCGGTCGCAGTATTGTGGACCTGACGACCGGTGGTCTTAAGCCAAATCCCGAAGGCCTCGCGACCATCGCCCGCTCAACGGGCGCTCATATCGTAATGGGTTGCGGACACTATGTGCACGAATTTCACCTCCCGTCTAATTCGGTAAAGACCGTCGAGGATTTTGCATCTGAAATGGTCGGGCAGCTCACCGAAGGTGCGTGGGGTACCTCGATTCGGGCAGGGATCATTGGCGAGATCGGTTGCCAGGCACCGTGGACTGATCAGGAAAAGCGTGTAGTCCGGGGCGCGCTCATCGCGCAGCAGGAAACTGGCGCATCGGTCAACATCCACCCAGGGCGGGATCCAGACCAGCCTCAGGAACTCGTTGATGCTATCAGGCAACTCGGATATTCGACCGAACGCGTGATCATCAGCCATATAGATCGCACGATCTTTGATGATGATCGTCTGTTCAAACTTGCGGATAGTGGGTGTGTGATCGAATTCGATCTGTTCGGCTGGGAACAGTCGGCCTATCCGATGTCTGACATTGATATGCCGAATGACGCCGGGCGACTCCGTATGGTCAGGGCGTTGCTCGACCGAGGGCATGGCGAGCAGGTATTGATCAGCCACGACATCTGCACGCGAACGCGCTTGGGTCGCTACGGCGGCCACGGATATCAGCATATTTTTGCCAATATAGTGCCCCGAATGCTGCGACGCGCTTTTACACACGCAGAAGTGAACCAGATTCTTGTGGAAAATCCGGCCCGACTTCTTACTTTCATCTGACGGCCGAACGTCCCTTGCTCCCGCGTACGCGACGCCAAATGAGGGCCGCTTGCTTCATTTACTTAAGCATGGCCGAATGGCGGCCGTGCACACAAAATGACGGTAATGGCTGGACGCCTGGCTTCCTCATTGCCGGGCCAGCACTTGCTCCATGCCGGCGATCGCTACTTCCACATACGCTGTAAAACTGGAATCCATCGGCGCTTCCGTGCCGTTCTGCCAGCGAACTATAAACGCCCGGTTCGCCATCGCCGGTAAATGTCGGGCGAGTGTGGGATATTCCAGCGCACGGATGGCATGCGCTTTTTCCTGGAGTTGTGCCGCCCATGTTCCCGGATCGTCCGTGGGACTTGAAGCAAACTCGAGGGTCGAGAATCCCACCATCGTTGCAATTACGACGTTATACATCTCAACGATTCTCGCTTCCTGGCAACCTGCAGCGATAAGCACCGTAAGGATTCTGTCGATCATTCCGGGGCTGAGGCTGGCATTCGCAACCAATTGCCCGCCGACCAGTTGTGCGACGTTTGGATGGCGGCGCATCACCTCCCGGCAGCGCGAGAACAGTTCGCGAAACCAGTCCTGCCACGGCAACTTGCCCGTTTCCGGGGCAACGTCGGCCATGGTTGCCTCTACGACGGATGCGAGCAGATCGTCCCGAGTCGCGACGTGCCAGTAGACTGCCGCCGGGTATACACCCAGGGATCGGGCAACATCCCGCAGGCTAAACCCCATCAGGCCATTTCGGTCAATCTGCTCGATCGCGGCAGTGACAATTCTTTCTTTGGTCAGCGCCGCACCTGGTGCCGCGCCCTTCGCGGCTCGAGCCCGGGGCACCGGCACAGCCGAGTTGCCTACGAGTGATCGACGGGTGCTCGTCTTCGCCGCCGCCGTGTCCTTCACATTGACCGCTTTCTTTGCGGTGCGCACTGTTTTTTCGCGTGAAGTTGTCATCGCCTTTCCCGTCATGTCTGAACGTAATGCCTGCCTGTGAACAAGAAGATCATTGTAAACCGAACAACATGCCGATAGGCAGTGCTCGGGTTCTTGCGCACTTGCAATCATTTTTTGATCGCCGTATAACGTGTCATTGTTCAGTGAACAATGACAGGGCGACATTGGAATGTCCGCTGAACACAAGCGACATCAATTTCCGCAACGGTTTGGAGATCAAAGGTGAAACTGAAGACTATTTGTGCGGTAACGGCTCTCGGAGCGGCAAGCGCAGTGCAGGCCCAGTCCAGCGTAACGTTGTACGGTGTGATCGACGACGGCCTGACCTATGTCTCGAACGTAGGTGGCAAGCATGTCTACAAGTTGGATGACAGCGTGAGCCAGGGCGACCGCTTCGGTTTCAAGGGCGCAGAGGACCTGGGCGGTGGGCTGAAGGCCGTTTTCAATCTGGAAGGCGGCTTCAATCCGAACACCGGTGCATCACGGCAGGGAGGGCTTGAGTTTGGTCGTCTTGCGTTTGTGGGACTGTCGAGCTCGCAATACGGTACGCTCACACTTGGTCGTCAGTATGACCAGATGACCACCATGCTGCTTCGGTTCCATTCCGGATACACGACGGTCGGCATTTATAACCTGAATCCGGGCGATCAGGATCGGATATCGGGTGAGTGGCTTGACAATATGGTGACATATGCAAGTCCCGACATGGCGGGCTTCAAGGTCAACGCGCAGTACAGCTTCAATTCGCAGTCCGCACCCACTACCAACTACGGGCATGCCTACAGTTTCGGCGCAAGCTACGTACACGGTCCCTTCAGCGCGGGCGCGGCTGTCACCGATATCCACGACTACTTTTTCTCGCCAGGCTCCAGCCTTGGGGTCTCGACATTTTTCGGTGCACCGTTGGCGACTGCGGCGACCAGCGTCGCAGTCAGGGAGTTTCGCACGGCAGGCGCTGGTGCCGGGTGGGATTTCGGCAAATTTGGCCTTTCTGGTGTCTACAGCAATACCCACTTCGACAACGGAAGCAGCTCGGAAACTCTGCAAAGTCTGAATGCCGCGGCTCGTTACTGGATCCTTCCCGACCTGGAAGTCGCTGGTGGATACACGTATTCGAAGATCGCCGAAAGCAAATGGAATGAGTTCGCCCTCACTCTTGACTACCTGCTGTCCAAGCGCACCGATATATACACGTCGGCCAACTATGAGAAAGCAATCGGGGCGGGCACCGTGGCCAACCTGGTAACCATCGGCCCGTCTGATAACGATCGGCAGTTGGCGCTGCGGGTCGGTATGCGGCATCGGTTCTGACAGAGCACGAGCACCATTGGGCGTCAGCCAGGCACGTCGTGCGCACGGTCGCACATATCGAAAGGATTGGAATCGTGAATCTCGACACCACCGCGCCGGACAATCCGGCACATATCACTCCAGCGCCACGCGCACAACAACGCAAGGCGATCCTTGCAGGGATCTCAGGTTACGTTCTTGAGTGGTTCGACTTCGGCGTGTATGGCTTTCTCGCGCCAATCATCGCAAGAAATTTCTTCCCATCGACCAATGAGTACGCTTCCCTCCTTGCGTCATTTGCGGTGTTCGGAGTCGGTTTTGTCGCCCGTCCAATCGGAAGCCTCGCACTCGGCCGCATGGCCGATAAAGAGGGGCGTCAAAAGGCACTCTCGATCACGATGCTTCTGATGGCGGGAAGTACCGTCATGATCGGCTGTTTGCCCTCGTACGCACAGGCAGGGCTGCTAGCGCCGTGTCTTCTCGTACTCGCGCGACTCATTCAGGGTTTTTCCGCGGGCGGAGAGTGGGGGACAGCAGCGGCCTTCCTCGTTGAGTGGGGCGGCAAGTCGCGCCGAGGATTCTTTGGATCTTTTCAGCAATCAAGCATTGCTGCAGGACTACTCCTCGGCTCGGCGGTTGCCGCGACCATGGCAACGCTCCTTCCGGCAGAATCTTTGCAGCAATGGGGATGGCGCATTCCATTTTTCCTGGGCGCGCTGCTCGGTCCGCTCGGCATGTACATGCGCCGGAGCGTGCCCGAGTCTCCTGCTTACGAAAAGGGTTCGGCTCACAAAATCGTGGCCCGTGGTGAAGTTCGGGCCTTTTCCCGAGCCGTGTGCCACGCGTTTTCATTCGTGATTTTTTGGGCCGTATGTTCCTACATGGTCTCTGTCTACATGCCTACGTTCGCGGCGAAGTACGGGCACGTGACAAGGCAACAGGCTCTCTGGACAAGTACTGCCTCACTCGCGAGCGTCATTATCCTGGCGCCGCTGATGGGATTTCTGTCTGACAGGTTTGGCCGGAAGCCGCTTCTTCTCTCAAGCTGTCTCTTCTTTCTGCTGTTCTCTTATCCGCTCTATAAAAAGATCGTTGTAACCGAATCATTTACCACTTTCTTTTTGCTTCAATTGCTCATGAACGTGATGTTCGCGATGTACTCCGGGCCTGGGCCGTCGGCGATTGCTGAAATGTTCCCGACACGCGTCAGGTCGACCGGGGTTTCTTTCGGCGGTGCAATGGCAATCATTCTCGGGGGATTTTCACCCTTTCTCACCACATGGATCATCGAAGGGACCGGCTACGCGCCTGATGCTGGATGGCTGCTGGCAATCTCGGCCCTCGCCACGCTGCCGGCCCTTGTTTTCATGAAGGACCGGGCAAAGCTGGATCTTGGGTAAACTAGATTTATTGTTCATCGTACAATAAAATGTAGTACATCATTCATGGCGGTACGGTGGCGCTGCTTTCGCGACCGCCGCGCGCCGTCATCGTCGTCCCACACTTAGTACCGTCATGACCCAAGACCCGATCAAGCTGGACCCCGCGCCGATTGCCGAGGCCGTCGCGAAAGCTGCTGAAATTTATGCTCAACGCAACCCCAGAAGCGCGTCGCAGTATGAGCAAGCCGCTCGCGTCATGCCGGGTGGCAACACGCGATCGGTCCTGTATTACTCACCGTTTCCCCTGGCCATCGCTCGAGGGGACGGTTGCCGCCTTTGGGATGTAGATAGTCACGAATACATCGACTTCATCGCCGAATTCACGGCGGGTATCTACGGACACTCTAACCCGGTTATCCGGCAAGCGATCGATGGTGCCCTCGACGGAGGTATCAACCTGAGCGGGCACAACCTGCTCGAGTCGAAGCTTGCTCGACTGATTTGCGACCGCTTCCCATCGGTCGATATTGTTCGTTTCACCAACTCCGGCACCGAAGCAAACCTGATGGCTATCGCTGCTGCCAAGGTTCACACGGGTCGCTCGAAGATTATTCTGTTCAGCGGTGGCTACCATGGTGGCGTGCTCACGTTCGCGAAAGGAAATAGTCCAGTCAACGTCCCGCATGATTTCCTGATCGCCCGGTACAACGATCTCGAAAGTGTGAGAGTGTTGTTCGAATCTCACGAGGGCGAAGTTGCCGCAGTGATCGCCGAACCGATGCAGGGAGCCTCTGGGTGCATTACCGCCGACCAGCAATTTCTGGCGGGTCTGCGCAAGCTGACGTCCGGGAACGGCGCGCTGCTTATCTTTGACGAGGTGATGACCTCCCGTCTCTCCCCTGGTGGGCTTCAGGAAAAGCTTGGCATCCATGCGGACCTCACAACACTTGGAAAGTACATCGGTGGTGGCATGTCGTTCGGTGCATTCGGAGGACGTGCTGCAATAATGGATCAGTTCGATCCTCGCAATCCAGATGCGACGCCGCACGCGGGCACATTCAACAACAACGTATTAACGATGGCAGCCGGAGCAGCTGGACTGTCGGAGCTGTACACGCCTGCCGTTGCGACGGAATTGAACGCGCGCGGAGAGTGGTTGCGAGCCCGGCTTAATTCAATGTGCGAGGTAAAGGATGTGGCGCTGCAGTTCATCGGCACGGGTTCGCTGATGAATTTACAGGCTGGCACGCATGAGATCCGTTCGGTGGAAGACCTGCTGCCGGTGGGAAACATTCTCAAGGACCTGTTCTTCTTTCATATGGCTGAACACGGCATCTATCTCGCTCGGCGCGGCTTCATCGTGCTAAGCATGCCGATCGGCACTGAGGAAATCGAACGGTTCATTGCGGTGTTCGACCGTTTCCTGGAGAGATATGCTGACATTCTCCGTGCGGGCCAGGTGCTCGCACATTGAGCTTTGTAGAAACAGGCAATGACTCTCAATTTTCATCGGGGGACACCACTGTGAAAGCTCCTCACGAGTTCGAATCGAAGAAGCTCATCCGGTTTCAGCATTGCGATCCAGCCGGAATCGTCTTCTACCCACAGTACTTTGTACTGTTTCACGAACTGATCGAGGACTGGTTCAACGACGGACTGGAGGTGAACTATGCTGACTTGATCGCTGTGCAGCGACTGGGTGTGCCAACTGTGAGGATTGAATGTGATTTCGTTGCGGCAAGCGCTATCGGTGACACGCTCCAATTGCGGCTGGCAGTGAGAAAAATCGGCACCAGTTCGATCGCCCTGACGCTCACGGCATTTTCGAGCAACGAACTGCGCGTGCGAATCGAACAGGTCATCGTGCTTTTCTCGCTCGAACGCCGCGTGCCTGTGACGATCATCGATGATCTGCGGCGGCGCATTGAGCGCTTTCGTATTCGCGAACAGGCAAACGCGTCCCTATAACGATCTGAAATCCTGTAGGTCGAACCTCGACGATCGCTGGAACACAACTCGAAACACTTCACGGAGACGCAACATGGCTACCAACAAGGTTATCGTTCTCGTCGCCCCGACGGGCGGTATGGCGTTCAAATCGCAGAATCCTCATCTTCCTACGCAGCCCGCCGAAATAGCACGGGATGTCTACGATTGCTATAACGCCGGAGCCAGCGTGGTCGCGGTCCATGCACGGCTGCCCAACGATGAGGCTACCTGCAACGCCGATATCTACCGCAGCATCAACGACCAGATCCGCGCGAAGTGCGACATCGTCATCAACAACTCGACAGGTGGTGGCGTTCACGGCGACATGATTCAGCCGATCGAAGGTGGCATGTGGGACACCGTCTGGGAGGAGCGCCTCAAAGGCATGGAGGCGGGCGCCGAGATGTGCACGCTGGACGCCTGCACGTTCGTGGCCAGTTTCGGCGGCAAGGAAGTGCTGCTCAATACGTCGCCTTCACGTTGCCGTTACCTCGCTGAAGAAATGAAAAAGCGTGGCATCAAGCCGGAGTGGGAGGTGTTCAGCCCTACGCATATCGTGCAGGACGTCAACACGCTGATCCAGCTTGGTCTCGACGAACCGCCTTATGTGATCAACATGGTCATGAATGCGCATCGCGGTTTCCAGAACGCCATGCCGTACAACCCAAAGTCGCTCCAGTACATGGTCGATCTACTGCCGAAAGACAGCATCTTCTGCGTGAGCGGAATCGGTCCGGCACAACTGCCGGCGAGCGTGAACTCCCTGCTGCTGGGCGGGCAGATTATTCGCGTCGGGCTTGAGGACAATCTTTATTATCGCCAGGGGCAGTTGGCGCGCAACGTCGAGCTCGTTGAACGGACTGTTCGTATCTTGCGCGAAATGGATTATGAGATCGCTACGCCGGCCGAGGCGCGCCAAATGTTGGGCCTGCCTCGTACCGACACGCCGGTGCGTCCGCAGTTCTCAGTGGCGTAACTCGCTTGCTGTTAGCGGCGTTCTTCGGGCCCCCACACGTCAGAGAATGTTCAACGCGTTCAAAGGTGGTCGGGGTCGCATCGTCGCGGTCTTTGAACCATGGATTCGATGCAGGGAGGAAAAGGGCGCAGCTTGAATCGCCTCAACCGGTGTCACCACCCGCCACCGGCAACACGGTGCCGGTGATATAGCTCGCCTCGTCTGAAGCGAGGAACAGTATCGGCGCGACCTGTTCGTCGATACTGCCGTAGCGTTTAAAGAAGGTGGATTCAGTAACCTGCTTCACCGCGTCGCTCATCCAGACCTTTTCCCGCTCGCTATCGCCGGCTGTGTTGCGAGGAACGCGTCGCGGCGGTGCGTCGGTCCCGCCCGGCGCAGTGGCAACCACACGGATATTGTGCTCCGCGTACTCCATCGCCAGAGACTGCGTGATCGCGTTGACACCGCCCTTGGCCGCCGAATAGGGTACACGGCGGATACCGCGCGTGGCATTCGAGGAGACGTTGACGATGGTGCCGCCACCGCGCGTGAGCAGGTGCGGCAACACAGCATGGCAGGCATAAAGCGTAGGCATGAGTGATCGGCGAATTTCCGCGTCAATCTGCTCAGGTTCGAACTCAGCGAATGGACGCATGCGAATCGCGCCACCAACGCCATTGATCAGTATGTCGATGCCGCCAAACTTGCTCACTGCAAAAGCCATCGCCGATGCCGCGCCTTCGTACGTCTCGAGGTCGGCAACAAAGCCTGCCGTCTCCGTGCCGCTTGCTTCAGCAGCGACTTCAGAGACGAACTCCGCGCGGTCGACGAACAGCACCTTGCCACCTTCAGCGGCCGCACGCAGCGCTACGGCGCGACCAATGCCCTGTGCCGCGCCTGTGACGACCATGACCTTGCCGGCAAATCGTTGCGTGCTCATGCGGTCCTCGGTGCTGCGTTAGGAGTGAACTTCTCGTAGTGGAAGCTGTTGGGCTTCACGCCGTTATCGTCGAAATGCTTACGCACTGCATCGACCATCGGTGGCGGCCCGCACAAATAAACGTCGACGTCACCATCATTCAAGGCCTCGGCCGGCATGTGTTGCGTCACCCAACCTTTGCGGGGATGAGTCGAATCCGTGTCGGCCACGACGGTGGCGTAGGTGAAATTCGGCAACTTCGCCACGTAGGCTTCAATGGCATCGACCTGCACCAGATCGAGGTCGCGGGTCACGCCATAAATCAGGTGGACCTTCTGCTGCGAGTCGGTACGCGCCAGCACTTCCAGCATCGACAGGAACGGAGCCAGACCCGTGCCGCCAGCGAGGAACAGCAACGGCCGCTCCACGGCGCGCAGATAGAAACTACCGAGCGGCCCGATCAGTTCCAGCTTGTTGCCAGGCTGCGCGGAATCGAGCCAGGTGCTCATCACGCCACCGGGAATCCGCTTGATCAGAAAACTGATTTTCGATTGCCCCGGCGCGGATGAGAAAGAATACGAACGATGCTGGCCGCTGCCGGGAACATCGATGTTGACGTACTGGCCCGCCAGGAATACCGGCGCGCTT
Organism: Paraburkholderia aspalathi; assembly: GCF_900116445.1. GTDB lineage: Bacteria > Pseudomonadota > Gammaproteobacteria > Burkholderiales > Burkholderiaceae > Paraburkholderia > Paraburkholderia aspalathi. Next base: position 186,051 of record NZ_FPBH01000019.1, on the reverse strand, counting down.
GCATCCACGTCCAGTTCGAGCACGACAGCCGCATCGCTGTGCGGCACCACCTTAGATACCGTCGCGGCGAATCTGCTCTGTTCAGTCTTGCACGCAATGGAGGAGGCGGGCACGGCAATCACACAATCGCTTTGCGGCACCATCTGGCAGGTGAGTACAAGGCCACTGTCTTTCTCGTCGTCGCTCAGCGCGTCTTCAATGTAATCGTCGCCAAGGTCATAGCTGCCGCTTTCGGCGCGGCACTTGCAGGTGCCGCACACGCCATCGGAGCAATCCATTGGCAGGTTGATTTTCGCGCGAAAGGCGGCATCGAGCACCTTTTCGCCCGGCTTGCATGCGACGAAGCGGGTCACGCCGTCTTCGAAGTTCAGTGCAATGTTGTAAGTGGACATGTTGTCTCCTCTACTTCCAGTTCCTCCCGGCGCTCGACGTCAAACGTGGTAAATGTCGAGCACCTGGCGGATGTAATCGTTCTTCAGCACAATTTTCTTGCTGGCAATCAACAGGGCATCGTCGACTTTTCGCAACGTAACGAACATCGTGCCGAAAAAATGGTCGTTGATTCTGTAACGGTGGCTGAGCGTGTCGAAGTTGTAGCGCACGTCCACTTCGTTGCCGCGTTCGGCCAGCACTTCCACATTGGTGACGTTGTGACTGGTCCGCGGTTCAGGCATCGACGCGCTACTGCGTTCGGTCTTGATGCGGAACACCCGGTCTTCCAGGCCGCCACGGTCCGGGTAATACATCAGCGAGATCTGGCTCTCGTGGTCGTCGGTGAGCTGGTCGTCGTCGTCCCACGCGGGCATCCAGTAGGTGACGTCCTCGGCGTAGCAGGCGAGCCAATCGTCCCACTGGCGGTCGTCGAGCAGACGCGCTTCGCGGTAAAGCGTGGCGCAGATTTTGGGGTAGTCGAAGCTCATGCCACGGTCTCCTCTTGTTCTTTCTTCAGTGCATCGCGCATCACCTGCACCCAGTATTCGTGCTGGCAGACAAACAGGCCTTCGTCTTCGCTGCGCTCGCCTGAGATGAGCGGCTTCATGCCCATGCTTTTCGCGTTCGCGTCGGGACCTTCGACCCACAAGGGCGCGCCGCGCGAAAGGTCGTTCCACATCGCCGTGGTGCCGGCATAGCCGGCCTGGCAGGCGCGGAACTCTTCAAGGTCATCCGCGGTGCCCATGCCCGTAACGTTGAAGAAATCCTCGTATTGGCGAATGCGGGTAGCGCGGTCGGCTGCGCTCTCACCCTTGGGCGCAAAGCAGAAGATAGTGACCTCAGTCTTGTCGACGCTCAGCGGACGTATCACGCGAATCTGGGTGCTGAACTGGTCCATCAGGAACACGTTCGGATACAGGCACAGGTTTCGAGTCTGGTTGACAATGAAATCCGCCTTTATTTCGCCGACACGTGCCTTGATTTCCTCGCGGTACTGATAAACCGGTCGTACGTCCGGGTTCATCGTCTGGGTCCACAACAGAATGTGGCCGTGGTCGAAGCCGTACACGCCGGCTACCGACTTGCTCCAGCTATTCGCATCCACAGCCTTCGTGCCATCGACCTTGCGGCGGTCCATCGTCGCAGCGTAGTTCCAGTGCACGGTGCTGACGTGATAGCCGTCGCAGCCGTTCTCCATCTGCATCTTCCAGTTGCCGTCGTAGATGTAGGAGGAGTTGCCTCGCAACACTTCCAGTCCGTTTGCGGCCTGGTCGACGATCTGGTCAATGATGACCTTAGTCTCGCCGAGGTAGTCCTCGAGCGGCATCGCATCCGCATTGAGACTGCCGAACAGGAAGCCGCGATAGCTCTGGAAGCGCGCGACTTTCTTCAGATCGTGCGAGCCGTTGGTGTTGAACTGCACCGGATATTCGGTGGTCTTCACGTCCTTCACTTTCAGGAGCTTGCCGGTGTTGGCGAAACTCCAGCCATGGAACGGACAGGTGAAGGTGCCTTTGTTGCCGTGTTTTTTCCGGCAAAGCATGGCGCCTTTGTGCGCGCAGGCGTTAATGACCGCGTGTAGTTCGCCGTTTTTGTCGCGAGTGATCACGATCGGCTGGCGGCCAATCCAGGTGGTGTAGTAGTCGTTGTTGTCGGCAACCTGGCTTTCGTGAGCCAGGTACACCCAGTTGCTCTCGAAGATATGTTTCATCTCGAGCTCAAACAGATCGGCGTTGGTGAAAATATCGCGGCGGCAACGGAATACGCCGTTTTGCTTGTCGTCCTGAACGGCGGTATGCAGCAGTTCATCCAGTTGCGAGGCTTTGTCGATAATTGCAGACATGCGTGCTCTCCCTACGCGTGCGCCAGGTCATGGAGCACGCGCATCGGTGTCGAAAGATTCTTGCGAAAGATTGAGCGGCAGCGGGGGTACGACGTAGCTGCCGCGTTTAGCGGTCAGGCGATAGCAGACGCACGCAGACGATGGACGGCCTGGTTATCCTTGCCCTGAACCAGCGGAGTCAACGCGATGTTGAACTCGATTTCCTTGTACGCGTCGGCCTTCATACCCAACGCAGTGCCGCCGGTCTTTTCGACGACATGCGGAATCAGATCCTCGCGGGTCGCGTAGGCGAAGTCATCCCAGATCAGCGGATCGCCTTCAATATTGATTTGCGTCGTCAGCTTGCGGTGCTTGTCGCTGGTGACGAAGAAGTGCACGTGCGCCGGGCGGTTGCCATGGCGGGCGAGCACGTTCAACAGTTGTTGGGTCGCGCCCTGCGGCGGGCAACCGTAGCCCACGGGCATGAGCGTACGGAATTCGTACTTGCCGTCGGAACCGGTGCTGACCGCTCCGCGCAGGTTGAACTCGCTCTGCGCGCCGGTCGGGTCGAAGTGCGAATAGAAGCCTTTTGAATTTGCGTGCCAGCATTCGACCACCGCACCTGCGACGGGTCTGCCGTCCGGGCCGGTTACGGTGCCGCGGATCACCAACGGGCCGGCATCCTCGTCCGGATCGATATCAATCTTCGACACGCCATCGTGCACCGGCGCACCGGCGACATACAGCGGGCCTTCGATAGTACGCGGCGTGCCACCGGTGATTTCAGCAGCCTTGTCCTCTGCATCCATGCGAATGTCGAGATACTTCTCGAGACCGAGACCTGCGGCAAGCAGGGCCGCTTCGCCGTCCTGGCCGAGCTTGTTGAAATAGTGAACGCCGGCCCAGATTTCATCGGGCGTCATGTCAAGGTCGTCGATGGCCTTGAACAGATCGACCAACAGGCGATGGACAATTTGCTGGGCGCGAGCACTGCCGTCCCGGCTACCGACGTTAGCAGCAGCCTTTAACAGGTCCTGCGCTTCCTTCGTATCGAACACTTTGACGCTCATGTCTGCTCCTGAATCTCTATTTTATTTGGGGGTAAACCCTTGGTTTAGCGCCCTCTTGGATATGCTTGAAAGGTATAATGGGTGCTGAAACAGAGTGTGAATGCAGAATAGTGGACGCCGGAAGGCCTCGTCCAACACTGATTTAGTATCGGTCTATATCTACAAGGTATTGAAATGGAGCTGCGCCATCTTCGCTATTTCGTTGCCGTAGCCGAGGAACGTAATTTCACGCGCGCTGCGCAGCGGCTGAACATGGCCCAACCGCCTCTGAGCCGTCAGATACAGCAACTTGAAGAGATTCTCGAGGTGCAGTTATTCCAGCGCGACTCGCGCCCGTTGAAGCTCACGGAGACGGGCAAGTTTTTCTATGCTCATGCCGTCCAGTTGCTGGCTCAGACGTCTGAACTCGAATCAATGACGCGGCGCGTGGGCAACATCGAGCGCAGCCTCTCCGTCGGTTTCGTGGGTTCGACGTTGTACGGCATGTTGCCAAAAATCATCCGGCGCTTTCGCGACGAGAACACGACCGTCGAACTCAGCCTCCATGAGATGTCGACGATGGACCAGATTCGCGCGCTGAAAGACGGTCAGATCGATGTCGGGTTCGGCCGTATCCGGCATGAGGACGCCAACATCCGCCGGGTGATTCTTCGCGAGGAGAAGATGATTGTCGCCTTCCCGGAGGGCCATGCACTCTCATTGGGCAAACCCGTCCTCGGGCTCAGCGACCTGGTCAACGAGACCCTGATTATTTTCCCCAAGGCGCCGCGGCCCAGTTATGCAGACCAGGTACTATCGGCATTCGCAGACCGTGGTCTCAAGCCTCGCCGCATATATGAAGTACGGGAGTTGCAGATTGCGCTGGGCCTCGTCGCAGCGGGGGAAGGCATTTCCGTCGTTCCGAGTAGCGTGTATGGCCTGAAGCGAGACGACGTGAGCTACAAGGAACTGGACGACCCCACGCTGGTGTCCCCAATCATAATGAGCACGCGAATGCTCGACGAGTCGCGCGATCTTCGGGAACTGCTTGAACTCATCTACCGGTTGTACGAGGAGGAAAGGGTACCTTACGCGCCCCGTAACGATGCCGGGCGGTGATACTCGCTGACTGCCCGACGCCATCAGTAGGAAACTCCCAGGTAGCCTGAAACGATTGACCGGCGTGTACTAGAGTGTACTTACGACGCCTTCAACTGAGGTTCTGCCGTGGATACTCATTCGATTCTGGGCATGATTCACGCCGAAGAGGCTTTACTGGTCTCCATCGTACGGTCGTTACCTCCGGACATCAGACGCGCGGTCGCCAACGATTTTCATGAGCAGGTTGAACTCGCCGGGACTTCGCACCTGAATCCGACAACCGATCGGGAAGCGAGCGACGCGTTCAAGGCACACATGAAGAGGTTGTCGATCATGCTTGCCTCGCTGTCGTGAAGAGACGTCGATCAGTCCGAGGCGCCATGTGTGGCGTGCACGGCTCATGCTGATCCTTTTCATTGCGCCCGCAGGTCTGTTTCGCGATGGCGTCGCGCGTCTGCTTGGTGAGGTGGCGGACGGCGCCGAAGTGAAATGCGCCGACTACACATTGAACCCTTTCGACCACGGGCAAACGGTCGACGTACTCGTGCTCGACGGTGACTATCTGCCGGAAGCGCTTACTACCGCAAGCGCTTCTCGCCACGGTGCCCCCAATCTGCCCGTGCTTGCACTGCTGACCTCGGTCGATCCTCAGACCGTCGAGCAATTCATCTCGGCAGGCGTGGCAGGTCATCTGGGCAAATCGGAGTCCACCAATGCACTGATCAGTGCGCTGCGCCTCCTCGCTGCCGGCGGGCGGCATCTGCCATCGGACATACGCTTATCGGCGTCCACCGCGGCTACCGCCGGTACCGCTTCCACCGACGCGCTGCCAAAGTCCGCCGGCGCGGCCGGACCCAATTCCGACTTCCTGACCCCTCGCCAACTGCAAGTGCTGGCGCTCGCGGCGCGCGGCGATTCGAACAAGTCGATCGCGCGGCAGTTGAACATTACGGAAGGGACCGTAAAAGTGCACTTATATACGGTGTACAAAGCACTCAAGGTTGGCAGTCGCGGGCAGGCGAGCGTTGCCGCGGCGCGTTTGCAGAAGGTCGGCGATGTGCAACTTCACCACGCGCTGGACGGGCAGCTTTCAATCAGTCGACTGCTGGCTTATACGGCGCCCACCCGTTTTCAATCCGGCCACGTTCTCTTTCACAAAGATGACCGAAGCGATGCGCTTTACTACATGGTGCGCGGAACAGTCATGCTCGAGGAGATCGGCATCGAGGTGGGGCAGGGCACGATACTGGGCGAAATCGGGCTCTTCTCTCCGGACCATCGGCGCACGTGCACGGCCCGTTGCAAAAGCGAATGCGAATTACTGGTGGTCTCGGCGACCGACGCGATGCGACTTTATTACCAGGATCCGGATTTCGCCACCTTTCTGATTCACTTGATTACCCGCCGATTGGAGGCCGATAAGCTGCGCACGAAGCGTTAATCGCGACGCTCGAACGCTTATTGCAGACACGGCAATTCAACGTGCTTCAACTTTGTCCGATATCGACTGACATAAAGCGGACCGCGGGCAAAAAAAGCCATTTTCCCGATGTTTTTTTGACCTATAACACATACAAATCGCCAGTCTGCTGAAGACATCGGCCGCGCGTCCGCGTCGCCCCGTCAGGCGGCGAGATTCACCATTTCGAGCATTTCGGCTCAACGCTGAAAGGTTGCGCTTGCGTGGGCGCGGCTCTTCCGACGTGACATTTGAAAGAATGCGCTGGGACAGTGAAGTCCTTTGCGTATAGGACCGTGCACGCCCACAAAATGGCTTGAATAAACGTCATGGCAGATTTCCCCCATTTACCGGATGGCCTGGTTTGTGTCGTTCGCTCCGTGCTGTTTATGGATCTCGTTGAATCCTGCAGGCTGATGCAGGATAACGAGGTCGAAGCAGCGCGGCGCTGGCGCGCGTTCAAGGCGCGGATCGAGAATGAATTGGTGCCTGCGCATGCCGGCCGCCTGATCAGAACCGAGGGCGACGGACTCATGGTCACGTTCGTGCGCCTGCAGGATGGACTCGCCGCGACCTTTGCGATCCAGCGCGCGTCGCGCGAGGTCAACGCAGGCGAGCCGGCGAGCACGCACATGCTCTTGCGGATGGGCTTGCACGTCACGGAGTTGTACGAAGACGAGCGTGATGTGTACGGCCGCGGCGTCAATCTGGCTGCGCGCCTCTACACGCTGGCGGGACCGGGAGAGATCGTGGTGTCCGCGCAGGTACGGGACCAGCTGACGTCCGAACTGGATGCGGAAATCGACGACCTCGGCGAATGCCATCTGAAGCATTTCGAGCATCCGGTGCGTGCCTATCGGATCGGCCCGCCTGGGCCACGTCCGCTGATCGAGCGTGGCGCTGGTTTTTTGCCGGAGTTGCGGCCCACCATTGCGGTGATTCCTTTCATCTTGCGTGGCGGCGGCGTCGAACAGCAGATGCTCGGCGAAGTGCTCGCCGACGAGATCATTTCCTCCTTGTCTCGCACGGCCGAGCTTCAGGTGATCTCGCGTTTGTCCACGACCGCGTTTCGCGAGCGCGGCGCGTCGCTCGACGAAATCAGCGGGTTTCTCGGCGCGCGTTACGTGCTGTCGGGCGCATATCGCATGTCGGGCGATCAGTTCGTGCTCGTCGCCGAGCTTGCCGAGGCCAAATCGCGGCACATTTTGTGGACCGAGAGCATCAGAGGCCGCACGTCCGAGATCATGCTCGGCGAAGACGAACTGATCGGCCGGGTGGTCGGCGCGGTCAGCAACGCGATCATCAATCGCGAACTGCATCGGGCGCGATCGCAGGCGTTGCCCACGCTCGAAATATCGACACTGCTGATGAGCGCTATCGTGCTGATGCATCGCGGAGTAGCGGACGACTTCAACCGCGCGCGAGACATGCTGGACGCGGTGATCGAACGCGCGCGCAGACAGGCGTTGCCGCATGCATGGCTCGCCAAGTGGCATGTCCTGCGCTTTAATCGCGGCTGGACTGACGACCGCCGCGGTGAAGCGCATATAGCGCTCGAATGCACGCGACAGGCGCTGGACGCCGATCCTGAGTGTTCGCTCGCGTTGACTATCGACGGATTCGTGCACACGAATCTGCTCAAGCAACTCGACGTCGCGCAGCAGCGCTACGCGCTCGCGCTCTCGGTCAATCCCAACGATTCGCTTGCATGGCTGCTCAAAGGCACGCTGCACGCATTCGAAGGCGAGGGCGAGGAGGCGGTCGACGCAACCGAGCGTGCCCTCCGCCTTTCGCCGCTCGATCCCTTGCGCTATTTCTACGAATCGCTCGGAGCCACGGCAGCGCTATCCGCAGGCCGCTACGAACGCGCGGTGGAACTGGCGCAACGGTCCCTGCGGGTGAACCGTACCAACACCTCCACGTTACGCGCGCTGGCGATCGCGCAATCGCTGCTCGGCGACGTCGAGGCGGCGCGTCTGACGGTCGGCGAAGTTCTGGCCATCGAGCCGACGCTGACGGTGCAACGTTATCTCGAACGCTCGCCTAGCGGCGCATACAAGACCGGCAAGATCTGGTCGGAGGCACTTCGTCAGGCGGGATTGCCTGGTTAGATAAAAGAAGCAATGAATGCGGTGCTGGATCCCTGAGAGTGGAGACATATCGTGAGCGGACTTGGCGGTGCTGGTGGGGCAGGCGGAGCGGGTGGTGCCGGTGGTGCGGGAATTCCGCCCGGCGGTGGCGGCGCGGGTGGCGTCTATGATGCGGGCGGCGGCAGTTCGGGCGACCCGCGGCTTCTCGCGGAAGCGCTGATCGGACATCGCGACGGGATCGTGGGCAGTTGGCGGACTCCGGAACTGGTGACGCTCAACTTCGACAATCAGAAACTGCAGGATCTCCCTACCGCGCCTGCGCTCGACGATCCCGCTCAACTGTGGCGCTGGGAGCCCTGGGTCCGCGCGACGGTGCTCGATTTCGAACTGCTGAGCAGTTTGCGCTTTTCGTTTCCAAACCCTGCTACCGCCACGCTGTCTCACCGGGCAATCGCACAAGGCGGCGCGGACGTGGATATCGTCTCCTTGAGCCGCCCGGACGTGGCCGTTTTCACGAAACAACTCGACTGGCTGGACTTCTATTCGGACCTGCGCGAGGACCGCGCCGCGGAGATACTGTGTCAGATGGGTCCGCAAGTGGCGTTCTGGAGCACTCTCATCTTTCTGCACCCGAGCCGCACGCCGAAGACGCTCGAACTGCTCGATACCGCTGTGCGATTCGCGATCTTCGCGGAAATTCGTTTCAAGCACGCGATCGCGGCACAAAGGCCGATCGAGTATTCGACCCAGGTCCAGCCGATGATCCAGACGCCAGGGCATGGCTCGCTACCAAGCGGCCATTCGACCCAGGCGTTCATTATCGCGGTAGTGCTGTGCGCATTGTTCAATGAGGGGCCCGGCTCCGTATTCCAACAGCAGGTGATGAGGCAGGCGTACCGCGTCGCGGTGAATCGCACGGTAGCGGGTGTGCATTTTCCGATCGACAGCATTGCGGGGCACGTGCTCGGTACTTCACTCGGGGAATACTTTGTTGCGCGGTGTAAGCAAAAGCTTGGCGGCAACGGCATGATTACTCCGCGCTATTTCAAGGGCAACAGCATCAACGCCAATGGTCCGCGCGGCAATCCGGATTTCGACTATCACGAGCCGCTGAGCGACGCCGATGTCGCCACCTACATCCTGAACAATTCGGGCATGACCGCGCCACAGGTGCGAGCCTATTTCTCGTTCATCGACTGGGACTCTACGCAAACGGCCGTGGATGGATCCGCCATTCTGTCGTGGCTATGGAACCAGGCGGCGAGCGAGTGGACGGGCAAGAGTCTCCAGAACACGCGTTAGCCGTAAGCTGTCGATGCGTGCGGAAAAGGTGGCATACGAGGTGGCATATGAGCTGGCAATCTTTGGCGGGTGGCGGCGCGTGGAGCGGTCTCAACTGGATCGGACGGGCTGCTAACAGCACTCGTGCCGACCCCTATCTGGCGTGGGCGGACACAACGGCGTTTGCTCACCTCGGAGGGCAACCCACGTGGGTGCGCGTCATCCTCGAACTGGAAGCGCACTGGCCAGGAGCGGCCGCTACGCCCCTTACCGCGCAGACGTTCGCGGAGAGTCTGGAAAACGGCAACGCCACGTGGAAGGCGTGGATTAAGGTATCGACCGTCTATCGCTTTCCGCCGCGTGATCTGAAAGCGTCGCGCTTCCTGAGCGCGATCGTGACAAAGCAGTTCTTCACCGAAATCGATGGCGCCATGAAGGGCGTCGTGAAGCGCTTCGAGCTCGGGATGCCGATCGCTCCTGGCGACGCGGTGCAGTCCGTGGCTCCCGGTTCCGAAGCGTCCATGCTGGGAACGCCGCCCGTCTTCGTTCCCGTCGCTCAGCCAGGCGCCGCGTCCACTGACGCGGCGGACCAGCCGCACGCCGTATTCATGGGTGTCATGGACGACGGCCTGGCGTTCGCTCACGAACGCTTTCGTTCCGTCGCCGATATTCCGTTGACCCGTATCGAATACTTCTGGAATCAGGATGACGCAGCGGCGCCGCCGCTCGGCGTGCACTACGGGCGTGAGCTAGCCGGCGCCGACATAAACGGCTTGCTTAAGCAGTGCGTGACCAAAGGACTCGTCGATGAAGACGCCGTGTATCGACTCAACGGTTACGTCGGCGCGCGCAAACGCTGGGCGCACGGCACGGAGGTCATGGATCTCGCGTGCGGCGTGAGGCACAACAGGATCGAGGCCGCCGCGTTGACCCTGGAAGGGGAGCGGACGGGAACGGTTCAACCGCCGCGCATCCTGTGCGTCCAGTTCAAAACGGCAGGGCGAACGATTCGCGACACGTCCGGGCTCTGGTTCGCCGTTCACGCGCTCGACGCGATCCGCTACCTCCTGCGTCGTGCCGACGATCTTGCCGACGGCGCAGAGTACTCGGTTGTACTCAACCTGAGCTACGGATATATGGCGGGTCCGCACGACGGCAGTTCGATCATTGAAAGCGCGATGGACGAACTGATCGGTCTACATCGCGATCTATCCATCGTCGTACCCGCGGGAAACAGCAATATGCTGCGCTGTCACGCGGTACTCGAGCTTGAGAAAGGAACGTCGAGCCCGATCACTTGGAGGGTCCTGCCCGATTGCGCCACGCCTGGTTTTCTCGAGATATGGTTGCCGAAGAATGTCGATGCATCCAGCCTGACCGTTCAGATCACGCCGCCGGGGGGAGACAAGAGCCCCGCGTTTCCCGTCGAGAATCTCTACACGTGGCAACCGGGACGCAATGTGCTGTGCACGGTGGTCTATCTGGATCGCGTCGCGACGGGGGACTGCAAGATGATCCTGATTGCACTCGCCCCTACGACGATGAATCAGTCTCAGCGCGATCCGGCGCCGGCGGGCAACTGGACCGTGACGTTGACGAACGGGTCGAGTGACGATCTGGAGATTCATGCGTGGGTGCAGCGTAATGAAACGGCCTACGGCTATCCACTGCGAGGGCGCCAGTCGCGCTTCGAGGATCAGGCGTACAAGCGGTTTGTTTTTGGAGCCCACGTGCGGGACTTCGACGCAGGCAATCCGTTGACGTGGATCAAACGTGGCGGCACGTTGAGTTCTATTGCGACCGGCGAGCACACCGTCGTGGTCGGTGCCTATCGCAGGACTGACGGACGCGCTGCGACCTACTCATCGACCGGACCTTCTCTTCTGGCGACGCAGCGATTGGGTCCGGATGCGGCGGCGGTCAGCGAAGACTCCGTCGCATGCGCAGGCGTGCTCGCCGCGAGTACGCGCAGCGGCTGTCTCGTTGCGTTGAGCGGAACCAGCGCCGCGGCGCCGCAGGTGGCACGCTTGCTGGCGAGGCAAAAAATCATCGAGCACGCGAATGGATTGCAGCCCAATACGTTCACGCCTCAACCTTCCGCTCGCGTGTGGATCGAAACCGAGGCGAATTCCCTCGATCCGGATCAGGTCGCGTCGGTTCCTCATCTGCTAGGCACATGTGTCGGCACGTTGAACCCACCGCCGGTAGCGATCGGTCAACATGCCTATGTGCCGCGTCTGCCTGCGATTCGGGCAGGCTCCGGCAGGTTGCCTTCGCCGCGCTGGAAGAAAAGAGGTATCAAGCTGTAGCGAAGCCATAGCGCGCCGAGGACCGGGTCTTGTTCACCCGGTCCTCGTCGTGCGTTACCTGCGTCATGTGCATCACGTGCGTCCGCTGCAGGCATTCGGAGCGGACAGGAAGATCATTGACCTCCCTTGAAAAGCTCCTGGAGCCTTGCGGCTTCTCCGTTCCGCTGCGAGCGCACGAGGTCCTGATAGACATCGGCGCGGGTTTTGCCCTGCTGAGTCGCGGCGCCGCCCGACATCGAGTTGGTCGACATGTCTGGCCCTTGCGAACTGTTCATGATTTCGGTCGCCGTCGGCGGCTGTTGCGCGGTGGTGTCCTGCGCGTTTGCCTGCCATGAGCACGCGCAGAGCACGCCGCTGACCAGTAAAAGTGCTGTCTTCATTTTGACTCTCCTTTAGAAGTGGCGGCGCCTGCACCCACTGCGCCGAACCGAAGCGCCGATGTGCGCCGTGTCCAGGGAGAAAGCGGGTCGCTCCGTGGAACGGAGTGAGTGCGATCGGGCGAGGTTGCAGAGACGCTTAGGCTGATTGCAGTATGCGTGTCGGGTATGGGCCCGGCTATATGGCATTGGTGATAGACGACGAAGGACGCGCGGCGCGCCGGCTACTACCTGTCCAGGCACTCGATATGAGGGTGGCGTTGCGCACCTGCGCTACGAACTGGAAACATAAGCTGTACTGCCTATATCGCTGATCCGTTATCCACCAACCTTGCGACACAACCGGCGTTTGATCTGACGGTTCCCGTCTCATCCTCTTCTGGACAATTTTTGCAAAAAGCACAATGATGTTTTGAGCAATGAGCTCACTTCATGGGATCGGTTCCAGTCTAATATCCGCTGGGCCTTTCATGCTGTGCTGTGCGTAGCGCTGGGCCAGGCCGGACTTCGGACTCGTCTATAGTCCGCTGAAAACCGTCGACTGAGAGCGAGCCAAAATTGATCAATAAGAACCTGGTGCCAATGAAGCCAGTGAACGGCGAAGAGCTTGAGTATTCGTCTGCCGACAGCATGTCGCGCCGGACGATGCTCAAGACGCTTGCGATCGCCGCGCAACTTGCGTTTCTGTCGCCCGTTGCCGCATTCGCGCAGCCATCGGTTCGGGAGACGGACTTCCTCGCGCTATCCAAAGCGCTCACCGGCCACGGGTCGATGAATCCAATCGTTGGCAAGCGTTTATACGCCGCGCTTGTCGCGAGCGATAGTACTTTCGCCGACCGTGCAGCCAGGCTGACGGGACTGATGCAAGCAGGGCAGACGCCGCAGCAGTTGCTCGCGCGGGCGAGTGGGGCAGGTCTGCGGGAAACGGTGCAGGCGATCGTCGCCGGCTGGTACACAGGGACCGTCACGCACGGCAACCAGTCGCAGTTGATTGCTTACGACGACGCGCTGATGTACAGCACGGTTAGCGATGGCCTCACCGTGCCGACGTACTGCTCGAACGGTCCGCTATGGTGGTCGAAAGCGCCGCCCGCTGCCGGCGTAGTCACGCCCGCCGAGGCCGCTAAAGCGCGTCTCGCACCGGCGCCTGCGCCCGTCACGAACAAGCAGGCCTGAAGATGAGAACGCCCACCATTTCTGCTAATGGCGATGTCGCCGCGGATGTCGTCATCGTCGGTTCCGGCGTGGTCGGCGCGCTCATGGCCGACCAGCTGGTTCGCCAGGGGTATTCGGTTGTGATTCTCGAGGCGGGCTTGCGCATCGAGCGTGCAACCGCGGTCGAGAATTGGCGCAACATGCCGTTCCCGAATCGGGTCGGCTCGGATTTTCAAGGTCTTTATCCGCAGGCGAAGGCCGCGCCCGCGCCGCTGTATTTCCCTCCCAACGACTACGTAGCCTTGAGCGGCCCGAGCGGAGGAAGTTTCAAGCAAGGCTACCTGCGCACGGTGGGCGGCACCACGTGGCACTGGGCCGCGTCATGCTGGCGCCATCTGCCGGTGGATTTCCGCATGAAGTCGACCTATGGTGTCGGCCGCGATTGGCCGATTTCCTACGACGACCTCGAACCCTACTACTGCCGCGCTGAAGAAGAACTCGGCGTTGCGGGTCCGAACGACCCGTCGCGTCAGTCGCCGACTGAACGCAGCCGTCCCTACCCAATGGACATGGTGCCGTGGGCATACGGCGATACGCGCTTTGCTGAAGTCGTCAATGCATACGGCTATCACTCGATTCCGATTCCGCAGGCGCGCAGCACGCGGCCATGGAACGGCCGGCCAACCTGTTGCGGCAACAACAATTGTCAGCCGATCTGTCCGATTGGTGCGATGTATAACGGCATCCATCACGTGCAAAGCGCGGAGCATCACGGCGCCAGGGTGCTCGCGGAGTCGGTCGTCTACAAGATCGATACCGACGAACGCAATAACGTCACCGCTGTGCATTTCTACGACGCGAAGCGTCAATCTCATGAAGCCAAAGGGCGTGCGTTCGTGCTCGCATGCAACGGTATCGAGACACCGCGCCTGTTGCTGCTCGCCGCGAATGCGCGCAATCCGAACGGGATTGCGAACGCGTCCGACCAGGTGGGGCGGAACATGATGGATCACTCGGGCTTTCACTGCACGTTCCTCGCCAACGAGCCGCTATGGTTCGGCCGAGGGCCCGCGCAGAGCAGTTGCATCGTCGGTCCACGCGACGGTGCGTTCCGCTCGAAGTATTCGTCGAACAAGATGATCCTGAATAACATCTCGCGCGTGGGACCGGCCACCGATCAGGCGCTCAAGCTTGGCCTCGTAGGCAAGGAGCTCGATGACGAAATTCGCCGTCGCGCGATTTTCGGTGTCGATCTGTCGATCAGTCTCGAACCGCTGCCCGATCCGAACAACCGTCTTACGTTGAGCAAGACGCGGCGTGACCCGCTCGGACTTGCCTGTCCCGACATCCATTACGACGTCGGCGACTACGTGCGCGACGGTGCAACCGCGGCGCATGCGCAACTCGAACATATCGGTAAGCTGTTCGACGCGGTGGAGTTCGAGATCACGACGAGCCTGAATGCGAATAACCACATCATGGGTGGCACGATCATGGGTTCCGATCCGAAAGACTCGGTGGTCGACGGCGACTGCCGCGCTCACGATCACGCGAACCTATGGTTGCCGGGCGGCGGCGCGATGGCCTCGGCCTCGGTGGTGAACACGACGTTGTCGATGGTGGCGCTCGGCATCAAGGCTGCTGATTCGATCCAGAAGACCTTGCGGCAGGCCTGAGATGAATCAGCGATTTTTCAGCATTCGTCATGCGTTCGACTCGGTGGCGAAAAATAGCCGCGCGCTGATCGCATGTGCGGCGCTGGGTCTGGCAGGCGCTGTGGGCACGCACGTCACGACGGCCATGGCGCAGCAGGTCGCCAATTCGGTGACGCCGGCGCCCGCGCCAAACAGTGAAGCAGCGCTCATTAAGCAGGGGCGTTTGCTGGCGATCGCATCGGACTGCATGGCCTGCCATACGGTCACCGACAAAGGCCGTGAGTTTGCGGGCGGCTACGGCATCGTCTCGCCGATGGGGACGATCTATTCGACCAACATCACGCCATCCAGACGCGCGGGCATCGGCAACTATACCGAAGCGCAATTCGCCCGCGCGTTGCGCGAGGGCGTTCGAGCCGATGGCGCGCATCTCTATCCGGCGATGCCGTACACCGCCTACACGGGCATGACCGATCGGGACGTGCACGCCCTTTACACCTACTTCATGAAGGGCGTCGAGCCGGTCGACGAGGTCCCGCCGCAGACCGCGTTGCCGTTTCCATTCAGCATCCGGCAGTCGATGATCGTCTGGAACCTGCTGTTCCTGAAAGACCGCCGCTTTGCGGTGGACCCGCAAAAGAGCGAGGAATGGAATCGTGGCGCCTATCTGACCAATGTGCTTGCGCATTGCAGCGCATGCCATACGCCACGCAATATGCTGATGGCCGAGGATCTGGACCGGGGCTTTAGCGGTGCGCAACTCGGTCCGTGGTACGCACCGAACATTACGTCCGATCCAGTAAGCGGAATCGGTGCATGGAGCGATGCGGAAATCGTCGACTATCTGAAGACCGGGCACGTTATCGGCAAGAACCAGGCGGCCGGCGGCATGGCCGAAGCGGTCCAGAACAGTCTGCAGTTTCTGTCCGCCGACGATCTGCACTCTATTGCGGTCTACCTGAAGAGCACGGCGCCGATCCGAACATCAGGCGAGAGCCGGCCGGCATTTGGCATCGCCGGGCGCGGCGGCGATGAGGCGTCGCTGCGCGGCACGTCAAGCCAGAATAACGTCGAAGCACCACGTTCCGGTGCTGCGCTTTTTAGCGGCTACTGCGCGAGTTGCCATCGTCCGGACGGCGCGGGCAGCACAGACCAGAGCTATCCCTCGCTGTTCCACAACACGGCGACCGGTGGCCTGAATCCGTCGAATCTGATCGCCGCGATTCTGCACGGCGTCGATCGCAAGGTTGGTGACCAGCATGTGCTGATGCCGAATTTCGGTGACGATTCCTTTGTTCAGCCGCTGACCGACGAACAGATTGCCGCGATCTCGAACTACGTACTGCAACGCTTCGGCAATTCGAATTTGACTGTCTCGGCGAATGACGTCGCCGTGGCGCGCAAGGGCGGTCAATTGCCGTTTCTCGCATGGGTGCAGCCGTTCCTCCCGGTCGCCGGCATTGCGGTGCTCGCCATACTGGCGTTCGGGTTTCTATGGGGTAAGCGGCGCAGCCGTCGCCTGACGGCACAATCTTCGCGATAAGCCCTGCCGGGCTTATCGGATCGCTGCGATCAGGAATGTTGAGTGATCGGCCGGTTGAGTGGCTTGATCGGCGTGTCAGCAGCATCACGCAAATCGTCGAGATCACGGCCGCGTGTTTCCGGTGTGAAGTAGGTTGTCACCACGCCGATCAGGCTGAGAATGGCGACGTAACTGGCAAGCGGAATCCACGCCAGAATCGTGCCCTCGTGTCCACCCCAGTGCAGCGTCGCCCAGGCGATCATGGACGCGCCGACGAGCGGCGCCACGCCGCCTGCGATGACGGCCGACACTTCGCGTCCCACCGCCACGCCGGCATAGCGATGCTGCGCGCCAAAGAGTTCCGGCAGCAGTGCGCCCTGCGTCGCGAACATGCCCCAGACGCCGGCCAACGCGACGCATAACATCGCAATGCTTGCCGTGGCGTTGCCGAGGCTCAACACCCACCAGGTCGGATAGGCCAGCAGCAATTGATAGACCGCGAATGCGCGATAGACGGGGATGCGCCCGAACCGGTCGCTCGCCATGCCCGCCAGGGGAATAATGATCGCCCCCGACGCGCCGGCGAGCAGCAGGGCGATTGGGCCGATCTGGCCTTTGAGACCGGTTGCGGTTGCGATATAGCTGATCGCGAGCGACTGATAGATCGACGAGCCGCCGTTCTCGGCCATGCGCAGGCCGATGACCTTGAGAAGCGTCGGCTTCGAATGCTGGATGAGATGCCTCAACGGATTCTCGTTGACCTCGCTGCGCGCTTCGAGTTTGGTAAACGAGGGCGACTCCTTGAGCTTCAATCGTATCCAGATCGCCACCGCGATGATCACGGCGCTCAACAGGAACGGCACACGCCACAGCCAGCTTTGCGAAAGATCCTCGACGCGGACCAGCGCGAAGTAGATCGCAGCGGCCATGACGGTGCCCAGCAGCACGCCCATGAACGGCAACGCAGCGAAATAGCCGCGACGTTTGGCCGGTGCGTACTCCGCCATCAACACGGCAGCGCCTGCCTGTTCAGCGCCGGCGCCCAGGCCCTGCAGCAGGCGGCACCCTACGAGCAGTATCGGCGCCCAGATGCCTGCGGAGGCATAGGTGGGCAAAAAGCCGATGAGCGTGCTCGCGATGCCCATCAGCAGGATCGTCGCCATCAGGACGAACTTGCGCCCATAACGGTCGCCGAGCGTGCCGAAGATGATGCCGCCCACCGGCCGGATGGCGAAGCCCAGAAAGTACGCGCCGAAGCTCGCGATCAGTCCGATGGCCGGCGTGCTCGACGGAAAGAAGAGCGGCCCGAAGATCAGCGCCGAGGCGAGGTTGTACAGCGCGAAGTCATAGTATTCGAGCGCGCTGCCGAGCGACGCCGCCCATGCGGCGCGATACAGGTCGGCGTTCGTGACTTCGTGCTTGCCGGCGCCGGAGCCGGCGGCATGGCCCGTGTCGCGCGGGTCTATCGCAACGGTGTGCTGATGTTTCATCTTGTCGTCTCCTCCAATCGGGATGCCATGCAGGTCATTTCACTCATGACCTGAACGGTCCGCTAGCCCACGCGTGCAATCTCGTCGAGCAGAGCCGTGCTCATCGTCTCGAGCGGCGCGGGTTTGCCTGTGTACAGTTCGATCTGGCCGCAGAATTGATGCAGCAGCATCCGCGTGCCATCGACGACGCGGCACCCAAGCTCTTCGGCTTCGCGAATCAGCCTGGTGCGCACCGGGATAAACGCCGCGTCCATCACGAACAGATGCGGCGCAAGTTGTTCGGGCTTCAGCGGATTGACGTCGGGCGCGCGGAAGCCGGCAGCCGTCGCATTGACCACGCCGTCAAAACCGGCCGCAGCGAAATCATTCAGATCGCCGCCGAAAGCGAGACCGAAGTGGCGGGCCAGTTCTTCGCCACGCGACGCGGTGCGGTTGAACACGGTGAGCTCCGCGCCGGCGCGCTGCACGCCCCAGGCGATCGCGCGCGCCGCGCCGCCCGCGCCGAGCAGCGCGATGCGGCGGCCCGGCAGCGAGGTCACTTCTTCGAGCGCACGCACGGCGCCCATGCAGTCGGTGTTGTAGCCGGTCAGGTGGCCGTCGCGATTGTCGATCGTGTTGACTGCGCCGATTTCGCGCGCCGTTTCGTCGAGTGCGTCGAGGTAGGGAATCACGGCCTGTTTGTGCGGCATCGTCACATTCAGGCCGCGAATGCCGAGCGTGCGCATCGCGTTTATCGCGCCGGCAATATCATCCACACCGAAGCTCACGAAGGTGTAGTCGACGCCTAGCGCCCGATAAGCCGCGTTGTGCACCTTGACGTTGAACGTAAACGGCTGGCCGGCGAGCGAGCCGCATAGCGTCGGAATCGAGTGAGGCATGAAGGGCATGGACTGTTTCCGTGTGGTATTCAGTTGACGATGATCAGCGCGGGGTTGTACGAAGCGACGAAGGGCCGCCCGTTAGCGCGATGCGCTGTCCGGTGTCCTGCAAATGGCCGCCGTTTACCGCGAACATGGCGAGCTGCTTCTCGACGTTGAACTGCACGATCAGATGCTTGCTGTCAGCGGTAAACACGATGCCTTGCGCGGCTTCTCCACCCGGCGCCTCGGACATCTTCACGGCCTGGCCGTTGCGGATCGCGAAGAGCAGAACTTTGCCGCGCGCATGGCGTCCGGGGTTGTCCGGTGTGAGGTTTGAGCCGTCCATGGCCTGTACGCCGATCCATTTGCCGTCGGGCGAGATCGCCACGCCTTCGGGCAACGAGGGCACCGTGATGTGTTGAACCGCGCGGAACGGCTCGTGCGATATGTCGATGAGCGTGATGGTGTCGGCATCCCCCGCGAGTTTGCCGGCGTAGGCGGGCAGGCCGGAGAGGCCGACGTCGCTCACGACGGCCCACTTGCCGTCGCTCGATACGTCGACGGTGTAGGGCGCCACGCCGCTTGAGAGGCGCACGCCACTATCGGTGACGTGGCCGTCCGCGATGTTCAGCACGGCAACGCCTTGCTCGTCGCGCAGTGCCACTAACGCATGCTTGCCGTCGTGCGTGAAGCTCACACCGGCCAGACGCTTCTGGCCGATCTTTAGCGTATCCACCGGCGTCACGCGGTTTCCGTCGATGCTGAGCACCACCACGCTGCCGTCGACGCACGCAACGAGCGCCAGCTTGCCGCTACGGTCGATGGCGATGCCCTGCGGATGGCTGCCGATCTCGAGCCGGCTAACGGCGGGCGGCGATGCCCGCAGATCGATCACCTGAACAAAGGAATCCATCAGCAGCTTGCCGGCGGCCTGATCGTAGCGGGTGGGCGCGCCGACCAGCGCTACGGCGGCGTCCGGCGTGACCGCGACTGCTTGCGGTGGTCCCTGGATGCCGTTCTCTACCTCGACCTGAACCTTGACCTGCGGCGGAAATTGGCTGGCGTCGAGGAGCGTGAGCGTGTCGGGTTGAGGATTGGCCGGATAGGTATCGCGTCCCTCGACGCGCTGATACTTGCCGTCGTTGCCCGAGACGATCCAGTCCGCGGCGTGCGCGGCGCATGCCGCGAAGGCGATTGTCAAACCGGCGAGCGTCTGCGCGCCGCGCGTCCGGCTCGAGATCAATGAATGCATGTCGATGTCTCCGATCTTGTGTTTTGTGGCGTGCTGCCGTGGTGGACGGCGTCTCTCAGGCCCTCAGGCTGCGCCGCGCATCCAATGATGCGCCCCGCTTGCCTCGAATGCCCACCAGTTCAACGCAAGTGCAGCAAACGCGCCAATAGTCTTTCATGACGTTGTTATCATGATTCGTGATGACAAGCGCCCGCTTGCGGAGAGACACCATGGAATTGAAGCATCTGCGCGCCTTCGTAGCGCTGGCTGAAGAGCTGCATTTCGGCCGCGCGGCGCAGCGCCTATGTATCGTGCAGCCTGCGCTGAGCATGCAGATCAAGGCACTGGAAGAAGAACTGGAGGTGCGGCTCTTCGAGCGCGACCGGCACAAAGTCGCATTGAGCGACACCGGGCGGCTCTTTCTGCCCGAAGCGCGCGCCACGCTTCATCAGGCGACGCGCGCGGAGCAGACCGCGAGGCTTTCCGCGCGCGGGGAAATTGGCGCGTTGCGCATTGCGTTCGTGTCGTCGGTCCTGCCCAAGTTGCTGCCCGATCTGATCCGCAGCATGCACGCGCGCTATCCGCTCATCACGCTGGAGTTGAAGGACCTGCCGACGCCGGACCAGATCGCGGCCCTGCATGACAACAAGCTCGACTTCGGCCTGCTGCGCATGCCCGTGAGCGGCTCAGGACTCGAAACGCGCGTCGTGCTGGAAGAATCGTTCGTGGTGGCGGTACCCGAAGATCACGCACTAGCCGCGAAGCCCCTGATTCATCCGACTGACCTGAGCGGCTCGCCCGCTTTCGTGCTCTCGCGGCGATACGCGCCCGGTTTCTATGACGAGATGCTCGTCGCGTTGACCCAGCAGGGCGCGGTGCTCGACATCGCTCAGGAACTGGGCGAATTCCCCACCATGCTGGCGCTGGTGGCGGCAGGGCTCGGTATCGGCGTCATTCCGGCCGAGGCGGCGCTGGCTTTGCCGCCCAAGGTCGTGGCGCGTCCGCTCGATCTTCCTGGTCACCGGACCGGTATCGGTCTTGCGTATACGCGGCTCGATAGTCCGGCAAAACGGGCGCTCTTCGAAGTGATGGAGCATTGTGCCAGCGATGCACGGGAGAACTGAGTTCGGGTGTCCACGCACTAAAGCCACTCAACCCTCGAGCAACGCTTGCGCGAGCCCTCCCAGCCGACGGACGCCGTCTTCGATGCGATGGTCCCACGCATGCCCGGCGCTCAGCCTGAGGCAGTTGCGAAAGCGCCGGCTTGCGGAGAAGACGTCACCAGGCGCGAAGCAAATGCCTTGTTCGAGTGCTTCGTCGAAGAGCGCGCGCGAGTCGAAGCGCCTCGGCAGTTCCAGCCAGAGCATGAAGCCGCCTGCCGGCCGGCTCACTTTTGTGTCGGTCGGGAAGCTTGTCTCGATCGCACGCGTCATGCGCCCGAGGTTCTCTTCGAAGATGCGCCGCACGCCGCGCAAGTGTGCATCGTATGCGCCGCTCTCCAGAAAGTCCGCGAGCGCGACCTGAGGCAGAACAGGGCAGCAGAGGCTGAACGCCAGTTTGCGTTCCATCACCTGCTGTGCGTAAGCACCCGCCACGATCCATCCGACCCGGTACCCGGGTGCGAGGCTCTTCGAAAACGAGCTGCAGTAGATCGTATTGGCGCCGCCGTCGAGCGCGATGAACGGCTTGGGCCGTTCGCGACTGAAGTGGATATCGCCATAGACGTCGTCTTCGATCAGCGGCACGGCATGCCGTGCGAGCAGCGCAAGGAGCGAGCGCTTGTCGGCTTCGGCCATCGCACAGCCTAGCGGGTTGTTGAAATTCGACGACAGTACGCAGGCGGCCACCGGTTCCGTATCGAGCAGGCGGGCGAGCGCGTCAACGTCGATGCCGCGCGTCGGGTCGGTGGGCAGCTCGAAGGCCTTCAGGCCCAGCACTTCGAGAGTATGGAGGAGGCCAAAGTAAGTGGGTGATTCGATCGCAATCGAATCACCACGCTTCGCGACTGCGGTCAGCGCGAGTGTCAATGCCTCGGTGCAGCCGTTCGTGATGAGCAGGTCGTCGGGCGACAGCGCATGTCCGAAGTGCATCGCCCGTTTCGCGATTTCGCGGCGCAGGCGCGGGTCGCCTTGCGGCGCGCAATAGATGTTGTAGCGCGTGCCGTGTTGACGTGCGGCACGCGCGAGCGCGAGGTCGAGCCGCTTCGACTGCAGCAGCGCCGCGTCGGGTACGGCGCAGCCGAGCGGCACCAGCCCCGGATTCGATACGTGCTCGAGCAGTCCCGCGACCGCGCCGCTGATCGACACCGTCGACGCTTTCGCGCGCGGCCGCGAGATCGATGGCAACGCGAGCGCGCCGCGGCGCGAGCCCGCGACATAAAAGCCTGACTGCGGCCGCGCGACCAGAATGCCGCGATCTTCGAGCAGGCGATACGCCTGTAACACCGTGGAGATGCTGATGCTGTGCTGTTCGCTGACGGCGCGCACGGATGGCAGACGCGTGCCCGCCGCGAGCGCGCCATTGTCGATCATGCCGACGATGAGCTCAGCCAGGCGCTCGTAGCGGTACGGAGTGGGCGTGTCCATGTCCATGGAAGGGCTCATAACAGTGTAATCGGTGTAATCCACGATTATCGACCCGGCGCCGCGGCTCGCCAAGAGGAATTGTGATGGTCAATTTTGCGGAAAATTGTGACTGTTATGGTCGACCGGTGGGCGCTACGATGCAGGCGTTGCGATCGCGTCTGAAGGAGCCGGGGTGCTGCGTACAGCGATAAATGCTGTCGGAACCAGGCTGGAACGGCTGTCTGGCTGCTTGCAACGGATCGTCTGACAAACAATTCACAGCAAACGCAAGGCAAAAGCATGCAGGGTATTCAACAGAACGTCGACGGACGACAGCAGGCCGACCTCAGCGAATCGGATCTAGAGGCGTGGCGCGGGCGATTTCCTCGCAACGAGATCATTTCACTTCTCAATGTGAACCGGCCGTTCAACCTGGCGGAGAGCACGTCGCAGGACTTGACGCTCGGCGAACTGCTGTCTCTGCCGGGTCTCGAGGATATCCGCAATCTGAAGCTCGGCTATGGCACATCAGCCGGTTCGGTCGCGCTTCGCGAGGCAATTGCCGAGGGCTGCAGGGTTCCAGCCGAGCAGATCATCACGACACAAGGTACCGCGCTGGGTCTGTTTCTTCTCGCTTTCGAAGTTTGCCGGTCCGGCGACGAGGCTGTCCTTGCGACACCCTGCTTTCCGCCGAGCCGTGATTGCCTGCTCGGCGCCGGCGTTAGCGTCCGCGAGATCAAGCTGTCATTCGAGCATGGCTATCGGCTAGACCTGGAGCAGATCGAGGCAAATGTGTCGCCGAAAACGAAGCTGGTCAGTATCGCTTCGCCACAGAATCCGGCGGGTATCCAGACGTCCCGTGCCGACGTCGAGAAGCTCCTTGTCCTGATGGAAAAGCGCGCTCCTGACGCGATACTTTTCATCGACGAGACCTATCGGGAGGCCTCGTATGGCGACAATGCGGCGCTCGAAAGTTTCGCGGGACTCGATCCACGTATCGTCACTGGCGCGTCGGTGTCGAAGGCGCTCGGCGCGCCGGGTTTGCGCACGGGTTGGCTCACGGTGGCGAACTCGGATCTGCGGGAGCGTCTGGCCGTCGCCAAAATGAACACCGTGATCTCGGGATCGGTTCTTGACGAGACGCTCGCCGCAGCGCTTCTGCGCAACAGGGAAGGCGTGCTCGCACCGCGACGCCGCTTGCTCGCCGCTGCGCTTCAGGAACTGGCGCTTTGGTGCGAGAGCGAGCACGAGCGTATCGAGTGGGTGCGCCCTGATGCCGGCGCGTTGTGCTGCCTGCGGCTGCGTGCCGACGCATTCGACGACATTGCTGTCGCGCGTTTCTGGGATCTGCTGCCGGGTCATGATTTGCAACTCGCATCCGGCGCGTGGTTTGGCGAAAGCAGCCGTGTATTCCGGCTGGGTTTTGGCTACCTGCCGCCCGCGCGTCTCGGACCCGCACTGTCGGCACTTTCAACGGTCATGGACGCCGCTACGGCGTGACTTGTCGGCATAGGCTGGAATGAATCGCCACGCCCAAGGGCGGGCGAGCGGAATCTTAACTACTGGACATGTGGAGCACAGCTATGAAAGTAAGAATCGCATATCTCGAGGAACCGCCGTTCTACTGGACGGGTGAAGATCATTCGGCGACGGGCGCCGACATCGAACTGGCCGAGGTGGTGCTTCGGGCGATCGGTGTGACCTCCATCGAACATCAGTTGACCTCGTTCGAAGAACTTCTGCCTGGTGTGCAGGAAGGCCGGTGGGACATGAACGTACCCATTTTCGTGACCGCTGAGCGCGCCGAGCGCGTTGCGTTCAGCGTGCCGGTCTGGGCGCTGGGCGACGGCTTCCTGCTTTGTCAGGGCAATCCGAAAGCGCTGACGAGCTATGCGGCCGTTGCAGCGCGCAACGACGCGCGGCTTGGAATCGTCGCCGGGACGGTTCAGCTCGACTCTGCAAAGTCGGTCGGCGTGAGGGATAGCCAGATAGTGGCGTTCAAGGGCCAAACCGAAGCGATCGACGCGCTGCTTGCGGGAAAAATCGACGCCTACGCGAGTACGGCAGTGGGCAGCCGTGTCCTTGCCAATGCCAATCAGGAACTGGAAGTGGTGGCGCACGAATCGAGCAAGGATGGTAGAGCACCTGTCGGCGCGTTCTCGTTCAGCAAGAGCAATCCTGACCTTCTGCAGGCGGTGAATGAGCAACTTCGCAAGTACCTCGGTTCGGCTGATCACCGTGCCCGCATGGCGAAGTACGGGCTCACGCAGACGGAGCTCGACAGCGTCAGCACAACCTGAACGCAACGTCAGCGCAGCCTGTGCGGAATGATCCAGCCCCAGTCACTCAGGTATTTCGCCGAAGTCGCGCGCACGGGTTCGCTAAGACATGCTTCGGAGACGTTCTTCGTTGCACCCAGCGCGATCAGCAAACAGATTAGCAATCTGGAAAAGGAACTCGGCGCGGCGTTGTTCGACCGCTCACCGCGCGGCGCGACGCTAACCGCAGCCGGCCAGCTACTGCTCAACTACGTGAACGCCAACTCGCGCCACGTCGAGCAGTTGCACGCTGCAATGGACGACCTGAGCTCATTGCGCCATGGCGTGGTGCGGATTGCGCTGGTCGAAGCTGCCGTCCATAGCTTCATGCCCGACCTGATCACGGAGTTCTCGCGTGACCACCCGGGCATTGCGGTGCATCTCGAGGTTTGCGGAACCGCTCAGATTGTCGACGCACTCGTCGATCATCGTGCCGAGATCGGCATGGCCTTCAATGTCCTCAATCGCGACGACATCAATCTTCATGGCCGCTCGATCCAGCCGCTGCAGATGATATGCCGGCCGGCGCATCCACTCGCCGGCCGGAAAACAGTGTCAATGTCTGAACTGGGTAACGTGAGGGTTGCGTTGCCGACGCGGACATTCGGCATTCGCTATCTGATCGAAAAATCTGCCGAGCGGGCAAACGTCGCGCTTCAGGTTGCGATCGAAGCCAACTCACTGCAGGTTATCAAGAATCTCGTCAGGCAATCGGATCTTGTCAGCTTCATGCCGCCGCTCACCCTCGAGCAGGAGACGGCTCACGGATGGTTACGGGCAGTACCGCTGGACGAGCGCGATTCCGGGTCGGCGACCATCGACGTGATCAGCTTTCGCGGGCGGCAACTGTCGGTCGCGGCACAGCGTTTTCTCGACCTTCTTATCCGGCGTCTCAGGACAAGCCACCAGTCTCCCTGACCAATCACCCCCCAGTGTTCTGTTTTTGTGACGATAGACGTCACTTCGAACGCCTTCCCCGGGAAATTTGTATCCCATCTAATGCATTCATCACGTGGGGCCGAGCCCGGGCACCACGAACCGAGTGAGGGACATGATGAATGTTGGATTGATAGGATGCGGCGCCATCGGCAGCCTGCTGTACGACTTGTTGAGCCGGTACGTGCCCGCCGTCCGTGTCGTGGCTATCTATGAACGGGACACACATCGCGAGGGCGCGCGCAAGGCGCTCGACGCTGGCGCCCCGATTGTCGATAGCGTTGGCGACTTCCTTGAGAGTGATCTCGACCTCGTCGTCGAATGTGCAGGCCACGAAGCGTTGCGCAACCTGGGGCCGTCCGCCCTGGCGGCAGGGCACGACATGCTCGTCGCCTCCGTCGGTGCGTTGGCGGATCCGACGCTCGAGACGCTATTGATCGATAGCGCGACCGCTGCAGGGGCGCGTTTGCGCATTCCCTCCGGCGCGCTGGGCGGACTCGACGCGCTTGGCGCGGCGAAGTTCGCCGGCCTGCGCGAGGTGCGCTACGAATCGCACAAGGCGCCGGGCGCCTGGCGGGGCACGCCCGCCGAAGCGCTGGTTGTGCTCGACGACATCGAGCGGCCGACCGCCTTCTATGAAGGCACGGCGCGAGATGCGGCGCGCCTCTTTCCACAGAACGCCAACGTGGCCGCTGCGGTCGCGCTGGCCGGCGTCGGCTTCGATCGGACCAGGGTGGTGCTGTATGTCGATCCGCTTGCCACCGGCAACACGCACCGGATCAAGGCCGAAGGCGATTTTGGCCACATCGATATTGCGGTCACGGGCAAGACCCTGCCGAGCAATCCCAAAACCTCGATGCTGGCGCCGTGCAGTCTCGTACGTGCGATCGCAGACCTCAACCAGACCCTGGTCGTCGCATAGCCGGCGAGAGCGCTTCTCGTCGGATCCCCACGAGGATTCGCAGTGAGCGGCCAAAAATAAAAACACCGATCATAGATAAGGATGCCAAATGAAATATGACATTGAGACGCAAACCCAACCCACCGACGCCGTGCGCAGCCCCTATGACGGCGCTGTGGTCGGTTATATGCCGATTGCCGATGCGGACGCTGTCGAACGATCGATCGAACGCGCACAAGCCGCGTTCGAGATCATGCGCCAACTGCCTCGATTCACCCGCGCGGATATTCTGCAACGCGCGGCGGACCTGATCGAATCACGGCGCGACGAGTTCGTGCGCACGATCGCGGCGGAGTCGGGCAAGCCCTTGTACGATGCGCGCGGCGAGGTTTCGCGTGGCATCTTCAACTTGCATAACGCGGCTGCCGAAGCACGGCGCAGTCATGGTGAAGAAGTACCGCTCGATGTCGACGCGGGCGTTTTCGAATACCAGACCACCGATGCCAGCGGCAGCGCTACGGAATTGTCTCGTCTCGATCTCGACAAACTGGCAGACATGCGCCGTCGTGTGGGTATTGCAAGGCGTTTTCCGATTGGTCTCATCCTGGCGATCTCGCCGTTCAATTTTCCGCTCAATCTTGTCCTGCACAAAGTCGCGCCGGCGATTGCGGTAGGCAATGCAGTCGTGCTGAAGCCTGCACCGCAAACACCGCTCACGAGCCTTCTGCTGCAGGAAGTTATGCGCGATGCGGGTCTGCCCGATGGCGCGCTGGAAGTGTGTCACTGCAGTATTCCTCTTGCGGAGTCGATGGTCCGTGACGACCGCTTCGCCATGGTGACCTTCACCGGCAGCGCCAAGGTCGGCTGGCATATCAAATCGATCGCAGGCCACAAGAAAGTCGCGCTTGAGCTTGGTGGCAATGGCACGGTGATCGTGGCGGAAGACGCGGACCTTGATCTTGCAGCGGCGCGGTGTGTTCGCGGCGGCGTGGTGTTCGGTGGACAGTATTGCATTGGCGTACAGCGCATTCTCGTACACGAGAATGTACGCGCCCAGTTCGAGACCAGGCTGCTTGACAAGGTGCGTGCGTGCAAGGTCGGCGATCCGATGGAAGAGGGCGTCGACGTGGGTCCGGTGATCGACGAGAAGTCGGCTATCCGCATTCAGGGCTGGATAGACGCAGCGCTGACCGGCGGCGCGCGTCTGCTGGCCGGTGGCCCGCGTGTCGGCGCAGTCGTGCAGCCGACCGTGCTGGCGGATACCCAACGCGGAATGCTGGTCGAGGACGAGGAAATCTTCGGACCCGTACTCACGCTCAATAGCTATCGCACATTCGATGAAGCTGTAGAGCGTGCCAACGATTCACGCTATGGCTTGCAGGGCGGCCTGTTCACACGGGACCTGCAGCGCGCGTTCCGGGCGCTGGAGAAATGGGATGTGGGCGGCCTGATGATCAATGACGTGCCGATCTATCGCATCGACAACATGCCTTTCGGCGGCTGGAAGGAATCCGGCACCGGCCGCGAGGGCACACGTTACGCGATGGACGAGATGTCGGAAATCAAGCTGCTCGTGATCAACTATTCGTGAAGCCAGGTCGCGCGTTTCGCTGAACGCTGCGAAACGCGTCTTCCATGTCCTCTTCCAGGATCCAACATGTCGACGTCTCCCCTGAACATCCCCTCCTGCGACCTCGAAGATGACGCCCCGACCGGGCGCAGTCTCTATCGCAAGCTCACATGGCGGCTCGCCCCATTCCTGGGTCTATGCTTCTTTGCCGCGTTTCTGGACCGCGTGAATGTAGGCATTGCCAAGCTGCAGATGCTCGATTCACTTGGATTTAGCGAAACGGTGTACGGGCTCGGCGCCGGACTGTTTTTCGTCGGCTATATCCTGTTTGAAGTGCCCAGCAACCTGATACTCGAGAAAGTCGGCGCCCGCTTCTGGATCGCGCGCATCATGGTTACATGGGGCGTGCTTTCAGGGCTGACGATGTTCGTGAAGACGCCCGGGCAGTTCTATCTCGTGCGTTTCCTGCTGGGCGTGGCGGAAGCCGGGTTCCTGCCCGGCGCACTGCTTTACCTCACCTACTGGTTTCCCGACGCGCGGCGCGGCCGGATCGTCGCACTCTTCATGGTGGGCTTGCCGCTGTCGAGTCTGATCGGCGCGCCGCTCTCAGGCTGGATACTGTCGGTCTTTGACGGCGTGCATGGCTTGCGAGGCTGGCAGTGGCTGTTCGCGCTGGAAGCAATGCCTTCCGTGCTGCTTGGTGTGCTCGTTTATATCTTCCTGCCGAAAACGCACCAGGGTGCGCGTTTTCTCAGCGCTGCCGAACTCGCGAGGCTAAAACGGGACATCGGAATCGATCGGGAGGAGAAGAAGGAGCATCGGCTGGCTCAGGCCTTTGCCAATCCGAAAGTATGGGTGGTGGGTTATCTCGACCTCTGCGTACTGCTCTGCTTCTATTCGATCAGTTTCTGGATGCCCACGATGCTGCGCGATGCCGGCGCGAGAAGTGCGATCGAGATTGGCGCGCTGATGGCAATCCCCAATGGCCTGGCGGTTGTCATGGTTCTGCTAACCGGGATCAGTTCCGACCGGTTCCGGGAACGTCGCTGGCATGTTGCCGTGCCCTTGCTGTGCTCAGCGTTTGGCCTGATCGCAAGCGCCTTTTTCCCGGGCAGCGTGCCCGCCATCGTCATCCTTCTCTCGGTGGCTAACGCCGGGGCCGCGGCGGCGATGCCGGTGATCTGGGCGCTTCCGTCAACGTTTCTTCGCGGCACGGCAGCAGCAGCCGGTATTGCATTCGCGTGCTCGATTGCCAATCTTGGAGGCTTCGCGAGTACCTATTTCCTTGGCTGGCTGAAAGACCGGACACATAGCGTGGGCACGGGTGTCATCACGTTCGGTATCTGCCTGCTGCTGGGTTGCGTGCTGGCGCTGGCAATGCCGAAGCGGGTCGTCAACCGGTGAGCGCTTGCCATTCTGGTCAGGCGAAATTGTAATGGTTGCATAGGCGAAAAACTGTGACTGTTACGCTTGGGCGGCACGCGCTACGATGCATGTGTTGCACTTGCATCTAAAGAATGCCCAGATGTCCACTGGAGTCAGACGAGGCGAACATGAAACGATCTTATAAAGTGGTTGACGTCTTCACCGCGAGGCCGCTTCTGGGCAATCCGGTGGCCGTGGTATTGGACGCTGAGGGCCTGACCACTGACGCGATGCAAGCTGTCGCGCGCTGGACCAACCTGTCAGAAACGACCTTTGTCCTTCCGCCCACAACAGCCGGGGCCGACTATCTCTTGAGGATCTTCACGCCGCGTAGCGAGCTTCCCTTCGCGGGACATCCGACTCTGGGTAGTGCTCACGCAATCGTGGAAGCGGGGCGTGTCGCACCGCGCGAAGGCGGTCGATTGATTCAACAATGCGGCATCGGCCTCGTTGAATTGACGCTCGAGGAGCGAGGCGAAGATCGCCTGCTCACGTTCAACCTGCCACCTGCGAAGCTGGAGCCGTTGCACGCGGAAGATGTGGCGGAGCTGGAGCTGATCCTCGGGTGCAAAGTGGACCTCAAGACTGCGCCAGGTGTCGTGAATGTCGGCGCCATCTGGATTGTGGCGCATCTGAACGATGCCGCTTCCGTGCTCAATCTTCAGCCGGATTTCGCGAGGTTGGCGGACCTCGAGCGCCGCCTCGGTGTCACGGGCCTGACCGTATTCGGCACGCGCGAGCATGGAGACGATGCGGCAATCGAAGTGCGTACCTTCGCGCCATCCTGTGGGGTGGAGGAGGATCCTGTCTGCGGAAGCGGCAACGGCAGCGTGGCGGCCTTCCAGTGGCAACGCGGCCTGTTGCCGCGAGGCGGAACAGATTACGTGGCTGCTCAGGGACGGTGTGTCGGTCGAGACGGGCGAATCAAGGTAAGCGTGGATGCGAACGGGAATGTGCGCGTGGGCGGTTCCTGCGTCACATCTGTGGAGGGCTCGCTTACGCTCTAGACAGGGACCGGACGCGAGACGCGCTGAAACAGCTTGCGCGTTGGCTTCTGAAATTTTCCGCATTCGCAAGAAAGGACGCAGGCGCTTCGAAATGAATTCCGCATTCCCCATTGACTCATCGCCCGGCTTCATCTCGGTCACCAATCCCTTCGATGGCGTCGAAGTCGGCACGGTCGTGAACATTCCACCGGAAGGCGCGCAAGTGCTGATACAGACCGCGAAGGAGGGCGCGCGCGTTTGCCGTAACCTGTCCCGCCACGAACGCTCTCGCGTGCTCGAAACCTGCGCATCGCTCGTGGAACGCGATAGCGACGCCTTTGCGAATCTCATCGTCGCGGAAGCGGGTAAGACGATCAAGCAGGCCCGGAAAGAAGTGCTACGTTGCGTGAACACGCTCAAGCTATCCGCCGATGAGGCACGTCGAAACGCAGGTGAGGTCGTGCCGTTCGACGCGTACGGCGGATCGGAAAACCGCCAGGGGTGGTTCACTCGGGAACCGCTCGGCATTATCGTTGCGATCACGCCGTACAACGATCCACTCAACCTGGTTGCGCATAAGCTCGGGCCGGCAATCGCCGGCGGCAATGCCGTCGTTCTCAAGCCCTCCGAACTCACGCCGCTGTCGGCGATCAAGCTTGTTGGATATCTGGTGGCGGCCGGCATGCCGCCGAACGTCGTGTCGGTTGCGACAGGTGGCGCAGCGCTCGGCGAAGCACTCGTCTCGTCCCGGGACGTCAGAATGATTTCGTTTACCGGTGGATTCGCAACCGGAGAGAGAATAGCCAGCTCCGCAGGCCTCAAAAAGCTTGCGATGGATCTGGGCGGTAATGCACCCGTCATCGTTCTGAACGACTGCGACCTTGAGGACGCTGCTACGTCGTGTGTGTCAGGAGCGTTCTGGGCCGCAGGCCAGAACTGTATTGGCACGCAACGCATTCTGGTTCAGTCGTCCATCTATGACGCGTTCAGGACGCGTTTCGTTGCCGGCACCAAAGTGCTCAAGACGGGCAATCCCGCGTTGCCTGATACGGACGTCGGGCCGATGATCACGGCTCAGTCAGCGGCTCGCACGAGACGCGTGGTGGATGCCGCGCTCAGTCAGGGAGCCACACTGCTGTGCGGCAATACTCAGGACGGTTCGCTTTACTCGCCGACGGTACTTGAGGACGTCAGCTTCGAATGCGACCTGTGGAAGCAGGAAATATTCAGCCCGGTTGTCGTTCTTCAGCGGATTGAGACACTGGATGAGGCGCTTTCGCTCGCCAACAGCTCCGAATACAGTCTGCATGCCGGCATCTTCACCAATGATCTGCATGCCGCGCTCAAGGCAGCCGACAGGCTGGAGGCCGGCGGCGTCATGATCAACGACTCGTCGGACTACCGATTCGACGCCATGCCGTTCGGGGGATTCAAGTACGGAAGCCTCGGCCGCGAAGGTGTCAGATTTGCGTACGAGGAAATGACTCAACCGAAGGTCGTGTGCATCAGGAAGGCGGTATATGACAACCATGAACAGTCAGAAACGGCCTGATAAGGACGAACCGGCAAGCCTTTCTTTCGCCAGCCAGGCCGTGCATGCCGGGAACGTCATTGACGCCACGACGGGCGCGATCCGTACGCCGATCGTCCCACGAAGGTGGCGGATGTCCGGGCGCTTGCAAAGATCGCGCACGATGCCGGCGCCATGCTGTCGATCGACGCAACGTTCACGCCCCCGCCAATGTTTCGCGGCCTTGAACATGACGCGGATTTCGTGGTTCATGCGCTGACGAAGTACATCAACGGGCATGGCGATGCGATGGGCGGTGCCGTGATCGGGCGCGCGGAGCTGATTCGCCGTCTGAAGGCCGATGCGCTTGTCGATGTGGGCGCTTCAATCTCGCCTTTCAATGCGTGGCTGATCATGCGGGGTTCGGTGACCTTGCCACTGCGTTTGGCTCAGCACGTGGCTACGGCGCAGAGGGTCGCCGAATTCCTCGACAAGGATCCGCGTGTTGCCTTCGTAGCGTTTCCGGGATTGCCTTCCCATCCTCAACATAGACCCAGCCGATCTGATTGCGGATATCGAGGCGGCGCTCGACGAGACGTTCGCCTGACTGACAACGTGCTGCGTGCTTTCCAGTTGGAGGTGCGGTTGAAATTCCGGGCCGTGCTGGCGGATCAACGAGCGCTGGCCGCGTGGGGGAAATTTCAACGCGAAGTGGAATAGATCGCAAGGACGAACTGTTGTATGAGCAGCCCGGGTGAACCGGTCGCCCACACAACAACAGGTTCGGACATGCTCAATTCCCTTATTTCCCGGCGACGTCTGATGGCCGCGGGGTCCATGGCCTCATTCAGCGTACTGTTTTCGAAGCTTGCCTACGGCGCGGTCACAGGCGACGCCGGGCCCGCCGCAAGCACGGCGACGAGCGTCGTTCCGGCATTTCTCGGCTCGTCGCCGCAAACACTGCCGCCGCTGCCATGGGCTGACAATGCGCTTGAGCCGACCATTTCGGCGCGCACCATCGGCATTCATTATGGCAAGCACCACCGGGCCTATTTCGACAATCTGCACAAGCTTCTTGCCGGCACGCCGCTCGAACAGGCATCGCTCGAACAGATCATCATGCAGTCGCATGACCAGCCCGCGCTCGCAGACATTTTCAACAACGCCGCGCAGGCATGGAACCACAACTTCTACTGGAACTCGCTGAGCCCGGCGCCGAGCGCGCCGAGCGCGCCGAGCGAGAAACTTCAGGCGGCGATCACCCGCAAGTTCGGTTCAGTCGACGCACTCGCGAAGGCGCTCGTCGCAACGTCGGCATCGCAGTTCGGCAGTGGCTGGGGATGGCTCGTGCTCGATCGCGGAGAACTCGCGGTCGTCAAGACGAGCAACGCGGAAACGCCGTTTACGCGTGGACTCGTACCGTTGCTAACCGTGGATGTATGGGAGCACGCGTACTACCTGGACTATCAGAACCGTCGACCGGACTATCTGGTCGCGACGGTCTCGCGTCACCTGAACTGGGCGTTCGCCTCAGCCAATCTTGACCGTGTCTGACAGGACGCGGGGCAGTTTCACGCTTTCATCGTATCGGGTCAAAAGGAGCATCGCCATGATTCGCTTGCCACGCAAAATGCGCCATTCAATCAGCGCCGTATGGTTGTTGGCAGTAGTCGGCACGCCGGCTGGCGCTGCGCCGATCGACCCGCCCGATGCGCGAGTGCTATTAAGCACCGCCGCATCCGGCGTCCAGATTTATTCCTGCGAATACGATGCGAACCACACGCTCGGCTGGGTGTTTCGCAGTCCGCGCGCCACGTTGTTCGATACGGCAGGGGCCGCGGTGATCGAGCATTCGGCGGGACCCTCCTGGGAAGCTCGCGACGGCAGCCGGATCGTAGGCCATGTCCTCGCGCAGACGCCGAGCGAAACGCCGAACGGCGTGCTGCAACTGCTGCTGGGGACGCGCTCGACAGGCGAGAAGGGCCTGTTGAGCGAGGTGCGCTACGTGCAACGCACGATGACCGCAGGTGGCGCTGCGCCGACAGCGCCTTGCACCGTCGAACACGCGACAGGCAGCTCGCCGTATATCGCCACCTATACTTTTTTCAAGTAGTAAGCGGCGGCGGACGGCACCCCATAAGATGCGTGACTAGTCGCTCATCTGCTTGCAGCATCCGTGACTGCACAGCGAGAGCGACGAGCTTGCCGTTGTCGTCCTGAATCTGCACGACACCTTGGCGCGGCGACACAGTCAGATCTGTCGCCGCGCCAAGCCACGTGTGTTGCTCGAATGTTGACGATGCCGGTCAACGCCGGCCTCTTCAACACAACAGGGAAGGGAGGAACGGCGTATCGAGGACAGCGCGCGAAAAGGGCGCGGGCTAGGTCCCGAAGAGCGGCGCGGTGCGGCGGGTGGAAATGCTATTGCCCAGCGCATTCAGATCGAGACCGCGGGGCGGCCCGATCAGTGCGTAGCCGAGTTCGGACTGACGCCAGGTGACGACCGTCATCGACGCAACCCGCTGCGTTGCCGTGCCCGCGTCGGGCTTGGCCTCCTTCGTCACGCACAAGGCGACGGGCGCGCCCTGTTTGGGCAGATAGACGATCTGAATGAGCGGTTTGTCGTTGAAACGCAGGCGCTGCACGCGCTTGAACGTAAGGCCGTAAGCGCTCAGGTCCGGAATGCGAATGGCGAGGCCATCGTCGTCGCGAATCTGCGCGGTGGTTTTCGCCACCAATGCAGGGTCGGCTTCGACGTTTGCGAGCGTGTCACGAGAATAGAGTTGTTGATAGCTGGCGGCGGCCATGACCCAAGGCGACACTCCGCTTCCAACTGACGCCACCGATGCGCCGGCCATCGACGCAGGCCCGGTGCCGCTTCCGAGGCGCAGCACGAACCCACAGGTGAACGCCCCCGCGACGAACGCGACGGCGAGCCACGCTGGCGCGATGCGCAAGCGCGAGCGGACCGCCGCGGACGCCTCGGCGCCGGCAGGATGCGGCACGACGGCATCGTTGACGCTCGCATCGCGTCCGGCCGGCGCGACCGCGTCCTGCCGGCCCGGCGCTTCGTCGTTCCGGGCGGCATCTTGCGCAGACTGTTTTGCCTCGCGTGCCATCCCGGCAATCCGCGCGCTCAGGCTTTCGGGCACCGGCGGCAGAGTCTGCCGCGCGAACGCTTCCGCGTAGGGAAGACGCGACGCCCTGAGCCTCTCGACGCGTAGCATGGCGTCGGCTGAGCCGTTCAGCGCGCGCTCCACGGCTTCGCGTGCGTGGGCGGGCAGTGTGCCGTCCACGTAGGCCATCAGTTCGATGTCGTCCGGATTCATAAGGCCTGTCTTTCACTCTTCGCGGAATGGGACGCCTTGCCCAAACCTGCATGACGCCTTAAGGGCTATTAACACAACACTCGTGGCTTGAGACTATTCCATCGGGCATGCCGTCACCCGGAGGTGGCGGCTGCGATCGGCGAGGCATCGCTGAAAAGCGGAGCCATGTCGAGGTTGGAGATGCGCTTGCCGAGCGCGCCGAGATCGACGTCGCCCGACTTCCCGATCAGCGCATAGCTCAACTCCGCTTGCCGCCACGTCGCGACGTCCATTGCATCGACCGTCTTCGTCGCGACCGGCTGGTCCGGTTTCGAGTCTTTCATCACGCACAGCGCAATGGGCGGGCCATTTTTTGGCAGATAGACGATCTGCACGAGTGGCTTGTTGTTGAAGCGCAGGCGTTGCACCGACTTGAAGGTCAGCCCGGCGCTTGTCAGGTCCGGAACGCGCAGGGCGAGCCGGTCGTCGCTGCGAATATCCCTGACGGCCTTTGCGGCGGCCTCCGGATCTTCCTGCGTGTACGCGACGGTATCGCGCGTGTACAGCTTCTGATAGCCGACCGCCGCCGCCACCCACGGAGACACGTCGGCGTTGGCGGTCAGCTGCGTGCCGCCGCTTGCAAGCGGGCCGAGCCGCACGAACAGGCCGCAGGCGAAAGCGCCGGCGACGCAAGCGGCGGCAAGCCAGACCGGCATGGCGCGCAGGCGCGAGCGCACGGGTTCGGAGGGCGCTTTTTCGCCGGGAGGCAGGACCGGGTCGTTCGATTCCCGGGCGCGATGCGCGCGGACCATCTCGTCGACCTTGAGCTTCAGCGAATCGGGCACCGGCGGGAGCTTCTGTTGCGCGAAGGCACCCTCGAAATCGAGCCGCGAAGCGCGCAACAGCGCGACCTTTGCCCTTGCTTCGGCGGACTCGCGCAGTTGCGCTTCGACCGCGCTGCGATCCTCGGGCGACAGGCCGCCATCCACGTAAGCGAGCAGTTGAGCGTCGTCAGCCATCATGCGATTGAATCCTTTTGTATCTTCGCGGGCCGCACTTTCGGCGTCTCGCCGCCAAGCAGTGCGCCGACCGCCTGGCGGGCGCGCGACAGGCGGCTCATGACCGTGCCGATGGGTACCTCGAGCACGTCGGCGGCTTGCTGATAGCTCAGGCCTTCCACGGCGACGAGCAGCATCACGACGCGCTGCGCTTCCGGCAAGCGTTCGACGGCCTCGATGATCTGCCCATGCATCAATTGCGTTTCAGGACCCCTGTCGACGGGGTCGGGAAGATTTTCGAGGAAGTCGTCGTCCCAATCGAAACTGGAGCGTTTGCGCACGCTGCGGGCGCGCAGCTCGTTGATCCAGGTCGAATGGACAATCGAGAACATCCAGCTCAACGGAGCCGTGTCGGGCTGCAATTGATGAGCGCGTTCGAGCCCGCGCAGGCAGGCGCGCTGCACGAGGTCTTCCGCATCATGCTGGTCCCCCGACAGGCGAAGCGCGAACGCCCACAAGCGCGGCAGCATTTCGGGAAGCATGTCTGGTAAATCTGCAGCGTTCATTGAACGAAAATCTCCCATGTTCCCCGAGACGTGTTCGAAAGCACTGCGAGCACGTCAACCTCGCACCAATATTTGGACTATCGTTCGCCACCGTTTTTTCGCCACGAAGTTCGAACAGCCTAGTTTAACTTGAGACTGAACAACGCGTGAAAGTGGTCCTTAATGCATCGACAAAGTCTCGATGCCGTCTTTTCTAGCGGCGACGCGTGCCGGCTCCCACCTCTTCGCGCGTTCGCCGTTCGAACGAAACCGAGTAGGCCGCCGAGCGCGCGGCGAGCAGCGGATCGTCTGAGGGCGCGATGCCATCGGGGAGGATCAGCGGATCGAAATTGATGTCCCGGCAGGCGCCGTCGATCTGGCTCTCGGCGCGCTCGATCACGATCGTGCCGGCGTCCACCCGTTGTAATTCGCGCTCGGATGGCCATGCGCGCGTCGCGTCGTCGACCGGGTCGCCCGGGCCTGCCGGCGTCAGCATGAGGTG
This sequence comes from Paraburkholderia aspalathi, assembly GCF_900116445.1. Lineage (GTDB taxonomy): Bacteria > Pseudomonadota > Gammaproteobacteria > Burkholderiales > Burkholderiaceae > Paraburkholderia > Paraburkholderia aspalathi. The sequence continues at coordinate 148,655 of NZ_FPBH01000019.1, read as the reverse complement.
CCAGGAAACGGGGCCGGCTTGCAGGCGCAGGTCAAGATCGTGCGCGAGAAAGTCGGGGTCGCGGGCCGGGTTAGTACGCTCGTTCGACGCCGCATAGGGCGTGTCTGGAACGACGCTCCAGCGGACGAAACGCGTGTTGCCATTGGCATCGACGAAACGGAACGCGTCGATGCCGAAGTAGCTTGCGTTATAGAAAGCCGAGGAAGGTGGATGGGTATCGACCCACTCGCGAAAGGCCGTCGTTTCGGGATGCTGCGAAAAAAACGCGCTCAATTTCGCGGGATCGGGCTGGCCGGTCCGCGCATCCGGGCGCAGCGCCACCAGTTGCTCGTACAGTGCCTGTGGCGTGGCGACCTGGAAAACCGGCACGGAGTTCATTGCGGTGCGCCATTGTTCTCCGTTGCGCAGCGAGAGGAGCAGCGCAAAGCTGCGCACGGACGTGTTGGCGTCGTCCTGGGCGGGATTGCCGCCCGGTGCGGAGAGGCGGCCGATCACAGGGGTGCGGCCGCGCTCGAACACGCTCGCGCGAGAGAGCGCGGCGCCGTTTCCGTTGCTGTCGAAATAGCCCCTCACGCAGACTCCCTTGGCATGATTACGGCGAAAGCCGGCATGCCTGCCCATGCTGTCCTCGAAGGCGTCGATCATCCGGGCGGGCGTCAGTGCGGGCTCGCTGCCCGGCCATTGAATCCAGTCCGCGGTCCACGCGAACGCTCCCGCGATAGCCGCAATGACGATCACGATGAGGGCGTATCGGGGAACAAGCCACGATGGCTGGGGGCGGGACATGATGCAGCGTGAAAGCGAAACTCGCCGATCCAGAAAGCTGACGAGTATAGAGCAGGGTACGTTTCGCCGCCTGGCCGCCCAATGGAATCTATTCGCCGTGAGCCGTGGATCCTGTCACCTCGTCGCGGAATAAAACGGCTTCAATGAGAAGATCGCGGCTGAGGTCGGTGGTCAGAGCGTCCGCCGCCTCCGCCTGTTCGTTATTGGCTGACGTCGATCCGACCATAGACGCCAGTCGTCGGTGTCGGGCCGGCAGCGAAGAACAAGGTATTGAGCGGCTGATTGGCAGCGTTGTTGCCGAACGAGATGCCCCAGATACCCGGCTGTTTGAATGTCGATCCGTCCGTTTGTGTCATGGCGCCGATGAACGAACCGGAATTCGGGTCGAACGCGTCGATGGTGCCATCGCCAAAATTCCCGACCAGCAGATCGTTGCTCAGTGCACCGAAATTAGCCGGCGCCACCGCAAGACCCCAGGGCGAATTCAACGAACCGCCCTGGGCAATGCGCTTCGTGAGATGCCCGGCCGTGTCGAACGAGTCGACGGCGCCGTTGCCCGGGCCGTTCACCTGCGTGTGTCCATCGGGACCGAGCTTCGCAAACGTCACATATACGGTTGTACCGACCACACGTATTCCGAAAGGGGACAAGCCGGCAGGCAGGCTGGGATCCTTGAATTGCCCATCGAGTTGGATCTTGTTGAACGACTTGTCGAACACATCGACCTTGCCGTTATGGAAGTCCGCCGCGTAGAGCAGGTTCTGACCGGCATTCGTGCCAATGGCGAGACCCTTGTAGACCGCGCCGCCAGTGCCGTCGTCGTGCGCGTTAACCGCTTGCGTCGGCAACACCTTCGGCGACCAGCCGGCGATCGTGCCCGCGTCGGTGGCCCAGAGGAAGAGCGCGTTGCTTGTGGCGCCGTTTGCGCTAATTGCAAAGTCGGTGCTGGTATTGAACACGATGCCCGTCGGACCGGCAGCTTGCCCACTTGCCGCGGGCGGGATCGTCACGACGAGCGACTGCACGACGCCGTTGCCGTCATAGAGCGTCGACTTTTTCGTATTGTTGTCGGATACCCACATGACGCCGGTTGGGTTGAAGGCGATGCCCCAGCCGTTCTTGAGATTGGCGTCTGTGTTCGGTGCGCTCACACTGCCGTCGGAAACCAGCACGGTGGCTTTGAAAGGCCCAGTGACCGGAGCCGGCGGCGTGGAATTGTCGCTGCTGCCACCGCATGCGGTGAGCGTTGCCGTGCAAGCGGCGAATGACCAGGCAATAAATGTCTTTTGACGCAGTTTCATTTTCGCGGATTCCTCTTGTATTCGGAGTGGCGCCCGCCGCAATCGTCTCTCTCCACCTGCGATGCACGCGAACGAACGATCCGGGAGCGCGCAATGGAATGGGCGTACAACCAGGGAATAGGAATTCCACAGATTGAATTGCCCGATCTCGTTGGCTCTGAATCGTCCCTCTCCGAACGTCTGGGCTTGCGTTTTTATTCCACGACGGAAAACAGTCTCTCAGGCGAGAAGAAACCTTGCGTTGTTCTGGAATACCTCATCGGTCAACGGTGTTGTGGAAAAGGCAGAACCGCCGCAACGCCCTTCATCACACGATTCGAGGACCCTATGCCTGACCACTTCAATCTGCTCGTCTACTACGACGGATCGCCGGAATCCAGATTGGCCTTACTGCGCGTGACCCGTTTGGGATGTGCGTTGACCGCTACTGTTCATGTCCTCTCTGTGGTGGATATTGGCTCGGCTGTCGGCTGCAGTGTTGGATACCTGTCGGACATGGCGTGTTCGCAAATGGAAGGCGCGGCGAAGCAGGTTCTGGAGGAAGCGCTGGACCATCTAAGAGAGAGCGGAACGGTTGCGCGCGGATATGTTGTAGCGGGTAACGTGGTCGATAGCATGGCCAGGTACGCAGGCTTGCTCAACGCGGACCTGCTTGTGCTGGGTCACCGCAATCCGCGCGGACTGGCAAGGTGGTGGAGCCAGCCATCCAACCACACGGAGCTTGTGAAACGCGCCGCAGGGCGTGCTGTTATTACAGTGCCGTTAGATTAGATGATGGCGCTACGGATAGATACGCTGTTGTGATTGGTGGGGGGGATGGTGCGGGAAAGGTAATTGGCCGCAGCGCAGCTGCCGGAATAATTTGCCAGCGTTACCTGTTGTCAGGATAGGCCTGTCGTCGACAGCCAATCGACCTTTAGAGAACGCGCCATGTCTTGTCCCGGAACACGCCCCAAATCAATAAGTACGCCGCAACTCGTTACGTTGTACGAACTTCTGATCGAATCTGCCACAGCGCGCCCTCACGCCATCGCGCTGATCGCTGGCGATGATGCATGGACCTACGATCGTCTGACGCGGTACGTCAGAAGACTTTCGCAAGGTCTGCTCATTCAGGGTGTGAAACCGGGCGATCGAGTCGCACTGCACCTGACGAACAGACCTGAAACCGTCGCCGCGTTTTACGCGTGCATGTTGACAGGCGTGATTGCTGTACCGCTGAACACCCGGCTCACACGCGCGGAACTCGAGCCGCAACTGCGACGGCTTCAGGTTTCGCTGTACCTGGGCCAGATTGAACTATACGGCGCGATCGCCGGCATGGATGCTTCGATTCTCGATGCGGACAAGTGCTTTCTCGTTGACGGCTCGTCGCTGGATACACGCGCCAGAGCATGGAGCGAGTTGATCGAACACCATGCAGACGAGGTGCCGCTCGCACCAGTGCGCTTGGATGAACCTGCGCTTCTGCTGTCAACGTCCGGCACGACGGGCGAACCGAAGTTCGTCACGCATACGCCGCGGACGATGTGCGCGATGACGCAAGCATGCCAGGACATCGCGCTAAAGCCGTACGAGGTCGCGTTGATTGCCACGCCCATGATGCACGGGGCGGGGCTGTTCACTACGCTGGCGACGCTTGCCACTAACGGCACCTGCGTCCTGATGGATCGATTCGAGCCTGCGGCCGCGCTTGACCTGATAGAACAGCAGCGCTGCACGATGCTGATGTGGCTGCCGTTCATGTATTCGGAAGCGATGGCCCAGCAGGTTGCGCGGCCACGCAACGTCGCGTCACTGGGCACCTGTCTCGTCGGAGGCGACACGACGCCGCCGAGTTTGCAGGAGGCGTTTTTGCGCGTGTTCGGCGTCAGGATGCGCAACTTCCTTGGGATGAGCGAAAGCGCGGGCACGTTCACTTATGGATTCGATACCGGGCCGGTGTGCCGCGCGGTCGATATGGACCGGGTTCGCCTCGTCGATGAAGAAGGCAACACCGTCAGACGCGGCGAAGCGGGCGAGTTGTTGCTGCGCGGTCCGAACGTGTTCATCGGCTATTGGCTCGGCCCGGGGCGCATCGACGATGCGCGCAAGGACGGCTGGTGGGCTACCGGCGATGTGATGCGCCAGGATGAGGCCGGCGATTTCTGGTACGTCGCCAGAAAGAAAAACCTGATCATTCGCGGCGGGTCGAACATCTCGCCGACCGAAATCGAACACGCCCTTACTGTCCATCGCGGCGTGAGCGAGGCAGCGATTATCGGCGTGCCGGATGCCGTCCTCGGTCAACGCGTGATCGGTTTCGTCAAACTGACCGAAGCCGCGACTCAGGTCGAGGACGTGTTGCACGATCTGTCCACCAGAGTGGCGCGCTACAAGATGCCGGAGCGGCTCATCGTAGTTGATCAGTTGCCGCGTAATTCGTTAGGCAAAGTGGATCGGGCGAGGCTAAGAGCAATCGGCGAGCGTCTGGACGATTCGCGCGCGGCCTAAGCGGATGTCGCCTGCTGACCATGCCGTGTCTCTGAGTAACGCAAGTGCTTTAACAACGCCGCCAACACAGGAGAAACCTGCTTGCGCGATGGGTAGTAGAGGAAGAATCCGGGGAAGGGAGGGCACCAGTCCTCCAACACCCGGACCAGACGCCCAGTCCCGATATGGACCGCTGCTTCGTGCTCCAACACGTACGCTACGCCAAGACCATCTATCGCCGCCTCGAGCATCAGATCCGGCTCATTGAATGTCAGCGGTCCCGACAGCGCTACCTTCAATTTCCGGCCGCCGTTTTCAAACTCCCATGAATAGAGGCTGCCTGCCGTTTCCATCCGGTAGTTGATGCATCGGTGATGCTGAAGATCGTCCGGCGTACTGGGAGCAGAGTGTCGCGACAAATATTCCGGTGAGGCGACCGCAGCCATCCTGAGGGCCGGCCCGACCGGCAGAGCCACCATATCCTGTTCGAGTTTCTCGCCCAGCCGGATGCCGGCGTCGAAACACCCGGCAACAAGATCCCTGAACGCATAGTCGATGATGACCTCGACGGTCGCTTCCGGATAGGTCGTGCAGAAGTCGGCTAGCACCGGACGGATCACGGCCTCATACCCTTGCCGAGTGGCGGTGACTCGGAGTGTGCCTGAAATGCGATCGCGGATTCGACTGAGGTCTCCCAAGGCGCCGTCGATCGCACCGAGAGCAGGTTCGAGCGTCAGTAGGAGCGTTTGCCCCTCAGCGGTGGGTGCAACGCTGCGGCTGGTTCGTCGAAGGAGTGGGTAGCCGAGGCGGTCTTCAAGTCGCTTGATCGTATAGCTCAGCATTGAATTGGACACGTTCAGTTCAGCGGCCGCACGGGAAAAGCTGCGCAGCCGCGCGACGACGGCGAAGGCCGAGAGGTCATCCAGGACCCCATGCGAGATCGTTTTATCTGCTTGCATGACTCATGCGAATTATCCGTGATGATTGAATGAATCGTCGCATCTATCCTTTCTGGAGGTCAAGACATCGTGCGCCAGGCGGTGTCGATAATCTGAAATGAAGCGGAGGAAGGATGATTAACGATAATTCCGTATGGCTGATTACCGGTAGCTCTTCCGGTCTGGGTCGGGCGCTGGCCGAAAAGGTGCTTGAACACGGCTATCGTGCTGTTGTTACTGCTCGCAGGCCCGCTGCCGTACGCGACCTTGTCGAGCATTACGGCGACCGGGCGATGGCTGTCGGCCTCGATGTAACCCAGTCCGCACAGGTCAGCGCTTCGGTGAAAGCGGCGCATGAGAGGTTCGGGCGGATCGACGTACTCGTGAACAATGCGGGCTATGGCTATATTGGAGCCATAGAAGAGGGCGAGGATGCCGAGATTCGCGCGCAGTTCGATACCAATGTCCATGGTGTCATTGCCTTGATGCAGGCTGTGCTACCGGGGATGCGTCACCGTGGCAAAGGTCATATTGTCAACGTGAGCTCGATCGGTGGGCTCACCACTTTTCCGAACGTCGGCTACTACCATGCGAGCAAGTACGCGCTTGAGGGCCTTTCGGAGACCCTCGCGAAAGAGATGGCGCCGTTCGGCATCGGCGTGACGGTGGTCGAGCCCGGCGCGTTCAGGACTGATTTTCGCGGCCGTTCGATGCGGCAATCCAGAATTCGCATTCCCGAGTTTGCCGGGACATTGGGCAAGCAACGTGACGCGCTGCTCGACTCGCATGGAAAGCAACACAATGATCCGGCGAAAGGCGCGCTCGCAATCATTGAAGCATTAAAGGCGGAGCGGCCACCCTTGCATCTGCTGCTGGGCGCCGACGCGCTTGACCTTGCGCACAAACAGCTTGCTGCCCTGCGCAAGGATTTTGATGCGTGGGAGACGCTCTCACGAAGTACTGCGTTTGACGAGGCGGGGTAGGGTCCTATGGAGGCCTCCATTACGCCCCATCGCTGCCATACCGCAGTGGTGCGTTCTTCAGCACGAGCGCCATCAACTGCCGCCGCGAGTCGACACCTAGCTTCGCAAACGCCCGCTTCGCATAGGTCTCGACGGTCGAAGGCTTCAGTCCCATCGATTGCGCGATCGCCGGTGTCGTCATTCCCTGAATAAACGACGAGCACACGTGCGTTTCGCGCGACGTCAGTTTGCCGTGCAAATGCGGTAGCCACTGCGCGAGCAGATTGTTATCCGACGTATCCGGGCGGCCGTCGTCGGGCGAGATCGCGCCGATCAGCCGCTTGTGCACCGCCGCGAGCGGCAGCACGACGTGCGCGAACTGCTTCAGCAGGCTCAACTCCTTCAGCGAAAACGACGGCAGGCGCCGTGAGCGCGCCATCGATATCGAGTATCGCGTGCCGTTCGTCACGCCGAAGACCACGCATTCATCGTGGATGTTGCCGATGTCGAAGAACAGATGCCGGAGCTCGCTCGCCACTTTCTGCGCGGAGATCTGGATCACCTGCACATCGCGCTTGTCGCCGATTCCCTCATAGGTCGCGTCCTCGCTCGCATAGCTGCGGTAGTAGTCCCGCATCACCTGTTCGACGAGCTCACGATCGCGACCGAAGCTCCCGATCCAGCCGACGCTGCGCTGGCCGGACGGCGACACACGCTCGTAGTCCAGATGCACCGCGTCGAAGTCGACGAAGCGCACGAGACTGTCATACACGACCTCAATGAACTGCGGAGCGCCGACGGCCTGCGCGATGTCGCCCAAGGTCTCGGTCACGAACGCGACTTGACTGAGCTGGAGATCCGGGGAAGAGGGCGCGGCGTTCATCACTTCTGTTCTCGATTAATTCTGGGTAGCGTTACTCGTATCACGACAAATTCCCGGTGCCTACACGGGAATGCACCCAAACCACTGTTATCGATGATGACGCTTGTCCTTTGTTCCCGGGACAGACGACCCGTATGGCGATCTTTACAGTGCTCTACAAGCTGAAACGAAGGAGACCCGGCGTTCAGTCCCAACGTCGACGATCGCCTCGCGAGGCATTGACGAGTTTGCTTGCCGGCGGCATCCGCATGGATCGGAGCGGCCGACTCACACTATCTGGAGATTCCTATGCGTGCCCGTTTCCGTCGCTGTCCGGTCATCAGGATCGTGTTCGCCGCCTCAGCCAGCCTCGCGTTCGCGGCTAGCCAGTCCGCGCTGGCCGGCGACACCAATCTGAACGTTTACAACTGGTCCGAGTACATCGCGAAGGACACGGTGCCGAACTTCGAGAAGCAGAGCGGCATCAAGGTGCGCTACGACAGTTATGACAGCGACGACACGCTGCAGACCAAGCTGCTCACCGGCAGTTCCGGCTACGACATCGTCGTGCCGACGTCGAACTACCTCGCGCGGCAGATCCAGGCGGGCGTCTACCAGAAGCTCGACAAATCGAAGATCCCGAACCTCGTGAACCTCGACCCGGCGCTGATGAAAATGATGGCGAAGGCCGATCCGGGCAACCAGTACGGCGTGCCGTGGGCGTGGGGCACGACAGGGGTTGGCTACAACGTTGAGGCCGTCAGGAAGCGGCTTGGCGACAATGCACCGACCGACAGCTGGGCGTTGCTGTTCGATCCGGCGAATGTGTCGAAGCTGAAGGGCTGTGGCGTGTCGCTGCTCGACGCGCCTGATGCGGCATTCGCAGCGGTGCTCCAGTACATGGGCCGGGATCCGGAGAGCAAGAACCCGGCGGACTATCAGGCGGCCTACGAGTTGCTGAAGACGATTCGTCCGTACATCACGCAATTCAATTCAGTGGGCTACGCGGACGATCTCGCGAATGGCGACGTGTGCGTGGTGCTCGGCTGGTCCGGCGACGTCAGCCTCGCGGGGCGGCGTTCGGCGGAGGCGAAACACGCATATCAGATCCGCTACGTGAATCCGAAGGAAGGCGGCCTGCTGTGGTTCGATGCGATGGCGATTCCGAAGGATGCGCCGAATCCCGAGGCGGCGTTGAAGTGGATCAACTACATCGAGGACCCGAAGACCAACGCGGCAATCACGAACGAGATTGCCTACCCGAGCGCGAACAAGGCCGCGCGCCCGTTCGTGAAGCCGGAGATCTCCCAGGATCCGGACGTCTACCTGTCTGACAGCGTGCTCGCCAGAATGTCGCTCGCGATGCCGATAAGCGCGGAGCTCACGCGGCTACAGAACCGTTTGTGGTTGCGCTTGAAATCAGGCGGTTAAGGATTCCAAATCAAATAACAACAGGGAGACGTTTCATGAGGAAGAGGTTAATCAGCGTGCTGGTGGCCGGGGTGCTGCCGGGGCTGGCCGCAGCGAGTCCGACCGGCGATCAGATCAAGGCGCTACAGCAGCAACTCGCCGCGCTGCAGCAGGAGGTAAAGGGGCTGCAGTCGCAGCTTGCCGCGAAGCCCGTGTCCAAGCCGGCGCCGGCGAATGCGGCCGCTGCAGATCCGTCGTCGGCGGACTACGGCCAGGCGCCAGCGGTGCTGACTAACGACGACCTTGCCGAGTTGAAGCAGCAGACCGCGAACCAGCAGCTGAAAGTCGACGCGCTGACCGACGCCGCTCAGACCGGCCCGATTGCGGGACTGTCGGTGACCGGCTACATCGATCCCACCTATCTGTATAACCGTGCGGCGAGCTCGTCGTCGTTCCAGTTTGCGAACCACGAAAACGCGTACCAGTACTACAACAGCACGTTCGGCGATCTGTACCTCGACATCAAGAAGATGTTCGGCGTCGGTCCGATGGCGCCCTCCGTCGAGGTGACCCTGGCGCCGAACCGTGGCGCCGGCATGTATCTGATGAACGAACACGGCGACAGCGGGCTCAACATTCTGAACACGGCGATCGCGACGGTGCCGTTGACGCCGACGACGTCCGTCGTCGCCGGCCTGATGCCGGGGCTGAGCGGCTACGAGATGCAGCAGTCGAACCAGATGCTGACGCTCACGCACAACCTGCTGTATGACTTCTCGGATCCGGGTAGCTCGATCGGCGCTGGCGTTAACTACACCGGCGACCAGTGGGCATGGAAGTTCCTGCTCGGCAATGAGCAGTTCCGCACCGCCGGCTCGGTGACGCAGACCGGCACAAACGCGTTTGGGGATCCGATCACGACGAGCAACCGCATGCCGACGTTCAGCGCGCGGGTCGACTATTTCCGTGGCAGTCAGCTCGACGTCGGCGGCTCGTTCGCCATCGGCCGGCAGACGCTGCCGAGCGCGATCGACCCGTCGACAGGCTCGGTCAGCTACGGCTGGGGTGGCGTGGCGCCAAATGGCTACGGCACGTTCTTCTTCACGGAAGCCGATATGACATATGCGCTGGCCGACGTCCAGTACAACGCCGAAATCGACTACGGCCAGCAGCAGAATGCCGCGTGGAACGGCGGCCAGGCGCAGTGGTACGGACTGTCACTGCTCGCGCACCGGAAGTTCAGGCTGCCGGTGGTGGGACGGATGGGCGTGACGGCCCGCTACGACCTTCTGGTCGACAGCAAGAACGGCGGCGGGGGCGGTGGGATCGCCCTCAACGGCAACGGGATGGATCCGTATAACGGCTTCGGCATCGACGTGAATTGCCTCGCGGCATCGAGCAATCACGGCTTCGAATGCAAGGGCGCGACGCACCAGGATGTGGCGCTCGACCTGCTGTTCTATCCGACCCAACAGATCACGGTGAAGGTCGAATACCGGCACGATTGGGCAAATCGTCAGGTGTTCCTGCGCAATGACGGTACGTATGCGAAGTCGAACGACCTGCTTGCCGCGCAATTCCTCTACTCTTTCTGATGCGATGCCGGCACTCGCCCGAGGAAACAGGGGCGCCGCCGACCGCGAGGCTTTGTCATGCTCAAGTTTGAAAATCAGGCACACGTCCCATCGTATTACGCGGCTACCGCGAACGACCGGACGTGTCATCAACCGCTCGATGCATCGGTGTCTGCCGACGTCTGCGTGATCGGCGGTGGACTCACCGGCCTTTCCACCGCGCTCAATCTCGCCGAACGCGGCTACTCGGTCGTGCTGCTCGAGGCGTCGAAGATCGGCTGGGGTGCGAGCGGACGCAACGGCGGCCAGCTTATCGCGGGGTATTCGTGTGACATCGATACGTTCTCGTCCTGCATGCCGGAAGAGGACGTGCGGCGTATCTGGGCGATGGGGCTCGAGTCGGTGGAGCTCGTCAAGGAGCGGGTCGCGAAGCATCGGATCGATTGCGACCTGACGTTGGGCTATCTAACCGCGGCAAACAAGCCGCGCCATGTCGACGCGCTGCGCGCCTGGCGGGAAGCCGCCGAGTCGCGCTTCGGCTATCAGGGGTACCGGTATGTCGAGCGTGACGAGATGCGCCAGGTCGTCGCTTCGGATCGCTACCTGGGTGGGCTCCACTATGACGGCAGCGGTCATCTGCATCCGCTCAACTACACGCTCGGTCTGGCGCGCGCGGCACGCGACGCCGGGGTGTCGATCCACGAGGACACGAGCGCGCAGGCAATCGGCAAGACCGCGCAAGGCCATCGCGTGACGAGCGCGCGCGGACAGCTGGACGCGCGCTACGTCGTGCTCGCGGGTAACGCCTACCTTGGCCGTCTCGCGCCGGCGCTTGCGCGCAAGATCATGCCGGTGGCGACCTACCTGATTGCGACCGAGCCGCTCGGTGAGGCGAGGGCGAGTGACACGATGCCAACGGACGCGGCGATCAGCGACTGCAACGCGGCGCTCGACTATTTCCGCTTGACGAAGGATCGCCGCATGCTGTGGGGCGGCAAGGCGAGTAGCTCGACGCGTACGCCGCGCGAGCTCGCCGCGGCCATGCGGCGGGATATGTTGAAGACGTTTCCGCAACTTGCCGACGCAAAGATCGACTACGCGTGGGGCGGCTTCGTCGACGCGACGATGAATCGCGCGCCACATTTCGGCCGACTCGAGCCGACCGTGTATTTCGCGCAGGGGTTCTCCGGGCACGGCGTGAACGTCACGGGGCTCGCGGGACGGCTCATCGCGGAAGCGATCGATGCGCAGGCCGCCCGCTTCGACCTGTTCGGCAAGATCCGGCACCGCGACTTTCCGGGCGGACGGCTGCTGCGCTCGCCGATGCTGATGCTCGCGATGACCTGGCACCGGATGATGGACGCGTTTTGAGCCGCGTTGGCCTAACGCGCGTCCGGCCGCGCGACAACTCACCTGAATCGAACATTGCACACCTTCGAGGCGCTTATGACAGACATCACCCATATCGTAGACCTGATGCGGGACCCCGCGGAGCTCACCCAATCCCGCGTGCCGCGCGGGCTGCTGCTGGCCGGCAATCCGATGCAGACGCTCACGCATCACTACATCAGTCCGTGCGGACAGTTCAGCTCCGGCATCTGGGAGAGCACGCCCGGCCATTGGACGATCGAGTACGACGAATCCGAGTACTGTGAGATGTTAAGTGGCGTGGTGATCGTGCGTGACATGCAGGGGAGCGAAAAGGTGCTGCGCGCCGGGGATCGCTTCGTGATTCCTTCCGGCTTTCGCGGCACATGGGAGGTCGTGGAGGCGTGCAGGAAGATCTACGCGTCGCACGCCCCGCAAGTCGAGCTATCCGACGCATAGCGCGACCGTTCGACTTGCAACGTCAATCATCGGAATCAACCAGGAGCAGGGCATGAGTCAGGATTTGTGGCGTCTGAGCGCTACGGAAATGGTGGAACGCGTCGCGCGTCGCGACGTGTCGTCGACGGAACTCACGCAGAGTTGTCTGCAGCGGCTCGAGGATGTGAATCCGCGCATCAACGCGATTGTCGACGTACTGGCTGACAGCGCGCTGCATGCGGCGTCGCAGGCCGACGCGGCGATCGCGCGGCGCGAACCGGTCGGACCGCTCCACGGCGTGCCGGTGACGGTCAAGATCAATGTCGACATGGCCGGCTACGCGACCACCAACGGTGTGAGCGCGTTCAAGGATCTCGTCGCAAGCGAGGACAGCCCCGTGGTCGCGAACCTGCGCAAAGCCGGCGCGATCGTGATCGGCCGCAGTAACGCACCGGCGTTTTCCTATCGCTGGTTCACCGACAACGACCTGCATGGCCGCACGCTGAATCCGTGGAATTCGCAGCTGACACCCGGGGGCTCAAGTGGTGGGGCATCGGCTGCGGTCGCCGCCGGCATCGGCGCGATCGCGCACGGCAACGACCTGGGCGGCTCGATCCGCTATCCGGCCTACGCGTGCGGCGTCGCGGGACTGCGGCCGAGCACTGGCCGTGTATCCGCGTACAACCCGACGCAGGTAAAGGACCGGACGCTTGCAGTCCAGCTCGCGTCGGTGCAGGGGCCGCTGGCACGAACTGTCGGCGACCTGCGCATTGCTCTTGCGGCGATGGCGGGCGGCGATCCGCGCGACGCATGGTGGATGCCGGTAGAGCCACTCGGCCAGCGCGCGGCGTTTCCTGCGCGTGTCGCCGTCTGTGCGGAACTGCCGGGCGTTCGTTCCGATGCCGCGGTCGTCGACGCGATCCGGCAGGCGGCAGGCTGGCTCGAGGAGGCGGGTTGCATCGTCGAAGAAGCCGTGCCGCCGCAGATGGCCGAAGCGAGCGCGCTGTGGCTGGATCTCGTCACCAACGAAGCGAGGAGTGGGCTCGGCGACGTCATCATGCAGCATGGCGACGACACGATTCGTACGGCGTTCGGCAGCCAGCGCCGCCTTGCCGCGCCGCTCGACCTGGCCGGCTACATGAATGGCCTGGCGCGGCGCACCGGCCTGTTACGGGAATGGCAGCGTTTCTTCGAGCGCTATCCGTTGCTGCTGATGCCGGTCTCATGCGCGCAGCCGTTCCCGATCGATGAGGACCAGCGTGGCGACGAGGCGATGCGGCACATCATCGACATGCAAAGTCCCCTGCTCGCGACTGCGTTGCTCGGATTGCCGGGGCTCTCCGTGCCGACAGGCGTGCGCGATGGCGTGCCGATGGGCGTTCAGCTTGTCGCCGGCCGCTTTCAGGAGGCGCTGTGTCTCGCTGCGGGTGAAGCGATCGAGGCACGTGCGGGAACTTGTACGCCAATTGATCCGGTCGGTTCTGCTGTGCGCCGCGCGGGTTGAGCCGAGAGTAAGCGACGAGAGACATGGCGTGTCTATCAAACAATATTGAATATAGGCATCCTGATGAATAAGCAAACTTTCTCAGATTGGCAAGATAAAGCCGCTGCCGTTGAAATCGAAGGGCGTGCATTCATCGACGGCGCGCTGCGCGACGCGCAAAGCGAAAGGACATTTGCCTGTGTCAGTCCGATTGATGGCCGCGTTCTGGTCCAGGTCGCTGATTGCGGTGAAGCAGATGTCGACGCGGCCGTGACGGCGGCCCGGCGGGCCTTCGATACGCAGGTATGGGCAGGCATGAATCCGCGCAATCGCAAGGCTGTGCTATTGCGCTGGGCAGCATTGATGCGCGAGCACCTCGAGGAACTGGCTTTGCTCGAAACGCTCGACGCGGGCAAGCCGATCGGCGACACGACGACCATCGACATACCGGCTGCAGCGCATTGCGTCGAATGGTATGCCGAGGCGATCGACAAGATGGGCGGCGAGGTCGTGCCGGCCGACCATCATCTGCTTGGTCTCGTGACACGCGAGCCCGTGGGTGTCGTCGCTGCGGTGGTGCCGTGGAACTTCCCGCTGCTGATGGCGGCGTGGAAATTTGCCCCGGCGCTTGCTGTCGGTAACAGTGTGGTTCTCAAGCCATCGGAGAAATCGTCTCTCACCGCGATTCGCGTCGCCCGCCTGGCGCACGAAGCAGGCCTGCCACCCGGTGTGTTCAACGTCGTGCCGGGTGGCGCAGAACCGGGCAGGTTGCTTGCGCTGCATCACGGCGTCGACTGCATCGCGTTCACCGGCTCGACGAGGACCGGAAGGCAGATCATGGAATGCGCGGCGCAATCCAACCTGAAGCGCGTGTGGCTCGAACTCGGCGGTAAGTCAGCGAACATCGTGCTGCCTGATTACCCCAATCTCGATCGCGCAGCGAAGGCGGCCGCCGATGGGATTTTCTTCAACATGGGCGAGGTGTGCACGGCGGGTTCGCGGCTTCTCGTGCACAGGGATATCAAGGACGCATTCGTCGCAAAGGTGGCTGCCGCTGCGCGTGCCTATGAACCCGGTCATCCGCTCGATCCGTCTGTGACGATGGGGCCCATCGTGGATCGTATCCAGTTCGAGCGCGTGGCGGCTTATATCGATGCAGGTCGCCGGGAAGGCCGGCTTGTGACGGGCGGCGCGCGAGTCAGGGAGGAAACCGGCGGCTTCTATGTCGAACCGACCGTGTTCGAGGTCAAGCCGGATGCGCAGATTGCCCGCGAAGAAATCTTTGGGCCGGTTCTTTCCGTGATCGAGTTCGATCACGTCGACGAAGCGGTGCACATCGCGAACGACACCGAATACGGCCTCGCGGCTGCCGTATGGTCTGGCGATCTGGCGACTGCGTACGAGGTGGCGAGGCGTCTGCGGGCCGGAACAGTCTGGATCAACGGCTACAACGAAGGGGCCGACGACATGAATTTTCCGTTCGGCGGTTACAAGCAGTCGGGTAATGGTCGCGACAAGTCTCTGCACGCGCTCGAGAAGTATACGGAGTTGAAGTCGACGATCGTGCGGCTGCGTTAGGTGATGTTCAGATTTTTGCGGGCAATGGCAAAGCGATATGCGCTGCAGCCCGCATCTCACCCAGCAATGCTTTGCCGGACCATGAAGGGCGCACGTCGGCTCGCTCGGCTTGCCGCACGAGTTCGCATAGCCGTGCGTTGACCGGCGCCGTTTGTCCAAGGCGTTGGGCGAGGCGCACGACTTCGCCGTTGATCCAGTCGATTTCCGTGGCGCGCCCGGCCGCCAGGTCGTCGGACATCGACGAGCGCGCGAGCGGATCGATCGTCAGCATCGCGCGGCCCAGCCGTTCGAACAACGCATCGGGTACGCTGAGAACACGTGGTATCCAGGTGCTTGGAAGCGGTGTCACTCTGGCTGGCCGTATGCCGGCCTGCTTCAGAAGCGCGAGCGCTTCTTTCTGCGCCATCGCGAGACAAAGCCGGTAGGCGCGTTGCGAGAGCTCCTCCTTCAAAGGCCGGTTCGCCAGCGCATTGATGGCGTTGTTGAGGTTGAGCAACAGCTTCGCCCACTGCACCGGCAACATATCGGCGTGCTGGATCAGCGGCAGACCCGCTCTCCTGAACTCGTCGACGAACGGCTGCATGGCCGGCGCATGTCGGATCTCCAACTCTCCCGCTGAACCTTGGTGAAACGCACCCGGACCGCGTTCGACGACATTGAATGGCACCATCCCTTCCAGAACCGTGTGCTGCGGCAGCGCGGCGCGCAGCACGTCCGCATTGCCAATGCCGTTCTGGAAGCTCACGACGATCGTGCCGGGCCGTAACACGTTCGCCAGTTCGGCAGCGGCGGCGGGCGTCGCTGCCGACTTGACGGTGACGAGCACGAGATCGGCTGCAGCGGCGCTGGCCGCGTCCGTCGATACGTCGATGCGTTCCGACGGAGCATGCCAGCGGCTATCGTCGTGCCGCGACAGCGTGATGCCTTGATTGCGCAACTGGTCGGCCACGCGTGCACGTCCAATGAAACTGACGTCGCTCCCTCCGGCAAGAAGCCGTCCGCCGACATAGCAACCAATTGAGCCGGCACCGTAGATAAAAATCTTTGCCATACAGGTTCTCACGTGACTTACCAGATTACATCCGCGTTGCGTTGAATCGGCAAACGCGGCCTATGACGCTTAATACATGCTTACGCTGTTTGCCCGGCATAGGCCATCGTGCGCCGGACATCTTGCGAGCGGACCATGTTAGTCCGCATATCCAGGGTTGCGGCGGTCGAGCCGACGCAACAGCCCAGGCCATACCAGCGCTCCGGGTGTAAGGCCCCGCGTGGCCATCCGGATCTGTTCCTTGATGCCGGCGAGAATCTGCTGCGGGATGGGCGTGAGCTTGCCGCCACCTGACTGGGCGCGCACCTGAATCATGCAGGCTGCTTCAAAGAAGTACATGGCGACGAAGGCGTCCGCCGGCGCCGCGCCAACCGTCAGCAGGCCGTGGTTGCGCAGCATCAGGTAAGTGTTGCTTCCGAGGTCTTGAACGAGGCGGGGCTTCTCGGCTTCATTGAGGGCAATGCCTTCATAGTCGTGGTAGCCGAGCGACGCCAGCACACCAAGTGACTGCTGGGAGAGCGGCAGCAATCCCGCCTCCTGCGCCGACACGGCAACGCCGTTGACCGAGTGAGTGTGCATCACGCAATGGGCGTCCTCGCGTGCCGCATGCACGGCGCTGTGGATCGTGAAGCCGGCCGGGTTGACGTCGTACGGCGATTCGACGACCTTGCGGCCGTCGAGGTCGATCTTGACCAGCGAAGACGCGGTGATTTCGTCGAACATCATGCCGTACGGGTTGATCAGGAAATGGTGTTCGGGGCCCGGCACTCGCGCCGAGATATGGGTAAACACCAGATCGTCCCACCCGAACAGCGCCGTGAGACGGTACGCGGCCGCGAGATTGACTCGCGCTTCCCATTCGGCGGGCGAAACGTCGTTCTTCAGACTGACAGCAGATGAGGCCACGTCGACACTCCTTATTCGATGGTTCAAGCAATGGAACAACCTGGAATAACCCGGAACAGCACTGAATAGCACCCTGCGAATTCGTTCATTTTGCGCCTGCGACGCAGCAGGTGCTGCAGATGCAGCAGAGACCAAAGTCATTGCGTCGTCAGATGCGAATCCACATGATGTTCGCGAACCCGCCTAAAATCTGTCGGATACCCGACAGGTCGACGCGCCCATGGAATCCAGCCTGCACCGCTACCGGTCACAACTCGAAACGACCCCATGGTTCCGGGGCCTGCCTGTCGAGTTGCGGGACTATCTGATCGGCCATGCCAGCCTGCTCACGCTGGAAAAGGGCCAATCCCTGTATCGGCGTGGCGAACAGTCTTATGGCCTGTACGCCGTGTTAGGCGGCGCGCTCGCTATCGGGACAGTCGGGATGGATGGGAAAGAGGCGTTGCTCGCGGTGCTAGGACCGACCGCATGGGTGGGGGAGATATCAATGTTCGACGGGCTGCCGCGGCCGAACGACGCCACGGCCGTCAGCAGGACCTTGCTGCTGCACGTGCCCGGGGCCGCCCTGCAGGACCTGCTCGATTCCACGCCGCGTTACTGGCGCGATTTTGCTTTGTTGATGGCGCAAAGACTTCGGGTTTCGTTCGAGAACGCCGAAGCGATGACGCTCTTACCCGCGGCACAGCGCGTGGCGAACCGTTTGCTGATGATCGCCAGCGGTTATGGCGGTCTCAACGCCTCGCAGAGCAGGATCAGGGTCTCGCAAGACAGCCTGGCTTCGATGGTTTCGCTGTCGCGGCAGACCATCAATCAATTGCTCAGGAACCTCGAAAGTCAACGCATAGTGAGCCTGAAATCGGGGGAAATTACGATTCTCGATTTCGATCGTTTGCGGGCAGCCAGTGTCGGCGATCTCAATCCGTAACTGTTACGCGGGTGCGGTGTGGGTGAGCGTGTTGCTGATGAATGCGCTTTTGTTGTGGATGGAGTGGGTCATGCAGGGGCTGCGTGTGCTTTTGACCAAGCGGGTGCAAGCGGATACCGGACGCGCCATCAGCCGGCGCTGTTCGGAAACCCGACTGGCAACCCGTCGATGGCGCAGCTACCTCACGCGGCAAGCGCTGCGGTTTCTTTCTTCGCCGAGGCAATGGCCCCACTGCGTGCCTCTTCACCCATCGCCACGCCTTCCGCGCGAATGAAGGTGATATCCGTGATGCCGAGGAAGCCGAACGCTGCCTTCAGATAGGTTTCCTGATGATCGAAGAAAGCGGCGGGCGAGCCTTCGCTGTAAACACCACCGCGCGACGAGGCGATGACCAGCTTCTTGCCGCCGGCCAGTCCGACCGGGCCGTGCTCACCGTAGCTGAACGTCTTCCCAGCGACCGAGATGCGGTCAATCCAGGCCTTCAGTTGGGAGGGCACACCAAAGTTGTACATCGGCGAGCCGATGACCACGATGTCGGCGGCCAGGAACTCCTCGAGCGCGACCTGTCCCAGGGCGACGTCGGCCTTCAATGCCTCGTCGACCGGAGCGCCTTGCGCGGCCGCAAGGTGGGCTCCCGTCAGATGGCCGATCGGCGTGGCGGCGAGGTCAAGACGAGTGACGGTAAGGTCGGAACGGCTGGCCTGGAAGGTCGCAACAACCTCCGCAGACAGATCGCGGCTGACAGAGCCTTGTCCGAGGATGCTGGAATCTACGTGTAGCAGTTTCATGAAAGTGATCTCCGAAGTGGCAGACGAAGCGTCTGCCGGAAATCCGCACGATAGGCTCCGACCTGCAATCTGGATAGCCTATATTTTCAGATGAAACCCATCGTTTAAGTAGATGTATGCCTGACGGCGTGACGACAGATCAGTTGAGGGCGCGAACGACTCGTGGATGCGCGAGTCGTTGCCAGTGAGAGGGGTAACCCGGCAGTAGCGCGAGATACCTTAGCTACTCTTCACGCGCGTGGATGCGCGGGGCTGACTACCGGACTTGCCCGAACGTGGTTCGGCCTTGTCCGCACAGGGCGTCTCCGGCTGTTTGCTGAAGACGAGTGTCTCGACCATCTGCCAATACGCATCGACAACGGCTGGATCGGACGCCGAGACATTGCTGGTCGCAAGCATCTCCGGGCCGAATCCGGAGAGCGTGGATGTCAGGCTGATCATGAGGTAATGCAGGAGGATCGGTTCGACTTTGGGCAAGGTGTTTTCATCTTGCGCCGCGCGAATCTGTGGAATGAGCCAGTTGATCAACGGCTTGAGCACTGTGTCCGCGAGCCACTGCAAACGCGGGCTGTACACGAGGAACTCTTGCAGCATGAAGCGGTGAAACTGGGGAAAATCCACCGTGAACCGGAACAACGAGCGATACACGAGTTTTACCCGGTCCGCCGCCATGGCAGGGGGCGTATCCGTCAGATTGATGTCCCATTCCTGGCGAATGCGTTCGAACACAAACTCCGCCACCGCCTGCCAGAGAACGTCTTTGGATCGGTAGTGGTAGGTGATAAGCGGATGTTGCAGGCCGATGCGATCCGCGATGCTACGAATACTCGCAGCCTCAAAGCCCTTCGTGGCGAATTCGGCAAGTGCCGCGTTCAGGATCGCGGAGCGGGTTTCCTGCGCCCGCTGCTGCTCTGCACGTTTGAGCTCGGTTGGTCTGCTTTTGTTACCAACGTTCTTGGAACCTGCGCTGTCCGCCATTTGGTTTCTCGATTGGGAAATTCGTTATTGCGTTGCTTCTGTGCTCCGGTGCCTTCCGCCTTCAGACCGACCAACGCCGAGTAGGCCTGGCAGGCCGCGACCGTCAACGAAGGCAGGCGCCACAACGGTATCACACACTCACCGCCGAAGCCTGGCTGCGCTGAACCCGCTGAGCAC
Source organism: Paraburkholderia aspalathi (assembly GCF_900116445.1). GTDB lineage: Bacteria > Pseudomonadota > Gammaproteobacteria > Burkholderiales > Burkholderiaceae > Paraburkholderia > Paraburkholderia aspalathi. The sequence goes on along the minus strand of NZ_FPBH01000019.1, from coordinate 128,658 downwards.
AGTCGATTTGGCCGGCACAGTAACACACTATCTAACGACCGCCGGCTTGATGCGCCGACAGCTTCGAGCGAAGCAAGGCATGCCGTTGGTTCGGCGAAAAATCACAAGACTAAAGCGGTTCCAAATCGTCAGACAAAAATTGCGTCGCGCATGCCGCGTGCTCAGTCGATCCGTTGCCCTCTGCCGTTCAATTTCCTTTTAAATTGACATATCGTAAAGTATAATGAAGATGACCTGGTTGGTCCAGGGGTTCAAATGCAATTCACGGATCAAGGACAGATGGAAAGCAAAATCACGCTGACATCAAGTGACGACATCGCCTTCGTTACGATGGTGAATGAAGCACGCGCGAACTCGATCGACAAGACGTTCTGCGATGAACTGCTGGGCGTCCTCCGCGAGGTTGAGGGGGCGTCGAAGTATCGCGCGGTGATACTTCAAGCCAGGGGCAGGATATTTTCAGCGGGCGGAGAGCTTCGCCAGATCTTCGACGGCGTGCAGCGTTCCGATTCCTACCTCGAATCGCTAATTACCGCACTGCACGCCGCGATTGTGACGATGCGGCGCCTGCCGATCCCTGTGATCGCCAGCGTTCAAGGGGCGGCAGCAGGCGCGGGCTTTTCGCTGGCAATGGCGTGCGACCTGGTGGTCGCATCGAACACGGCGCGCTTTGTTGTCGGCTACGCCAAGCTGGGGACATCCAGCGACGGTGGTCTGTCGTTTCATCTCGCGCGTCGATTGGGAGCGGCGAGGGCACTAGAGATCCTGTTGACGCGTGACTCGTTGACTGCGGACGAGGCCAGGCAGTTAGGGCTCATCCAGACTATTGCCGAACCCGCTTCCTTGCAGGACGCCACGCTGGCGCTTGCGCGGAAAGTCATCGACGTACCCGTCGCAGCGGTTAGAGAAATGAAATCGCTTGTGGGGATGGTGGCCGAAGATAACCTCGAGCGCCATCTTGAACAGGAAAAACAAGCGTTCCTGCGATGCGCGTCGACGAAGGAGTTTTCCGAGCGAGTCGCACAGTTCATCGCAAACTCTGAGTCGCCCCGAAGAAGCACATCGACCTGAAGATAAAAATCTCATCTCAAGGAAGGTCCAAAAAGTCCTGAACTGAGACGCTGTTATTTCGCACGGTCCACACATCCCCATCTTCTTTGCCAGTTGGCGTCTTCGTAAAGTCGCTACTGCGCGGCGTCCCCATCGACTGCCTCGTTCAATCCCATTCACACCTCCGCGCGAATTCAGGGACCCGTTCCCTTCATTCGTCAGGTGAACATACCTGGGGATACTCCTATCCAAATTAAACTATACGAACGGAAAATTTAGACATATCCTTCTTTCCAGTAACCCTGATGTGCCAGTTAGCAGTGCGTTAAAAACGACATAGGAGACTGGAGATGAAGAGATTGTCCTTGGCCGCGGCGCTGTGTTGTGCCACGCCCGCGGTGGTGTATGCGCAAAGTTCAGTGACGCTGTACGGTCTGCTGGATGAAGGCCTGACTTACACGAGCAATCAGAACGGACATTCAGCCTGGTTGGTTCAGAGCGGAGGTGGATCACTGTCCAGATGGGGGCTGCGTGGCGCTGAAGATCTGGGTGGCGGTTACAAAGCGGTCTTCACGTTGGAAAACGGCTTTGACGTGTCGAGCGGAAACCTGTCGAACAATGGACGTTTGTTCGGCCGTCAGGCGTACGTTGGAATCTCGAGCCCGTATGGAACGTTCACGGTTGGACGTCAATACGAAGAAGTAGCCGAAATGCTCTCTCCCATCGCGGCCGGTTTGAACTGGGCGGTCTACTTCGCTCACGCCGGCGACGTCGACAACGTTGGCGGAAGCATACGCATCAACAATTCGGTCAAGTACGCCAGCCCGAAAATTGCAGGCTTCACATTGGGTGCGCTCTATAGCTTTGGTGGGCAGCCCGGACAATTCTCAACGAATAGCGTGACGTCGGTGGGACTGAGTTACAACGGAATCAGCTTCCCGCTGTATGTTGCAGCTGCCTATACGATCATCAAGAATCCGTATGCGGCCGCATTCGATAGCATCGCACCGCGAAACATCATTTATTCCCGGTACGTTCAGAGCGCGGAAAGCGAATCCATCGCAGGGGTAGGTGCATCGTACAAGCTCGGCAGCGCTTCCATTGCTTTCCAGTACACGTCGACGCATTTCAAGAAAGGTTTTCTTGCCAGTAACGTGCGCTTCGACAACTACGAGGCCAGCGTCGGCTACTTCATTACACCGTTTCTGTTCGCCGGTGCGGCGTACATCTACACGCACGGCAAAGTGGATGCAACTTCCTCGACGCCCATCTATCGGGCAATCGATCTCTACACCAACTATTTCCTCTCGAAGCGAACGGACGTTTACTTTGCGGCCGAACTGCTGAAGGCCGCGGGTTCGGCGACTCAGGCGCAGATCACGTTGATTCCATCACCGTCGAGTGGACAGACTCAGGGCTTGTTGAGAGTTGGGATTCGTCACCGGTTTTAACGAATGTGTGATGTCGGTGGTGTCGAGAAGCAGGTGAACCCAGATTGACACCGGAATCAGGTGATCGATCATCAAGGACAATGCGATGAATAGCACAGGCTATGCCCAGCGGGACGTGCGCGAGATTTTCAACGATATGCCGATGGGGCGTAAGCAGTGGACTGTGTTCCTCATCTGCTTCGCAGCAACAGCGATCGAAGGTTTCGATACCATTGTGATCAGTTTTATCGCGCCTGCGATAAGTCAGCATTGGCATCTATCGAGCGCTGCTCTTTCACCTCTGGTGGCTTTCGGACTCACCGGCTTACTGATTGGATCGATTGTTGGAGGAACGCTGGCCGACCGTGTCGGCCGTCGAACCGTGAGCATCGTGGCAATCGCATGGTTTGGAATCGCGGGTGCGATGTCGAGCGAAGCACAGTCGATATTTCAGCTCATTGCGTTGCGTTTCATAACCGGCCTCGGCATCGGAGCAGCCATGCCGGCTACGTCGGCGATCGTCGCGGAATATAGCCCCGACCGTTCACGCTCAGCGATGCTCGCGTCGACTTACTGTGGATTTCTCTTCGGTGCGGCAGCCGCTGGTTTGGTGACGTCTCTCGCTATCGGGACACTGGGGTGGCGAGGCATGCTGGTACTGAGCGGTCTTTTGCCGCTTGGGGTCGTTGCTCTATTTGCATGGCAAGTGCCCGAGTCGCCGCTCTACGTCGTGGCCAGTCGAAGGTCCAATGATGAGGCGCAGCGAATTCTTGCCAAAGTGTTTCCGTCTTTAGACTGCACCGGAATGCATCTATTCATCGCGGAAACGCGTGAATCGATAAGCGGAAGCAGGGCGCTGTTGAGCGCGAAATACCGGCTCGGTACCGTGTTGACGTGGCTTGCGGAGTTTGCAGGTTATCTGGTGTTCTTTCTGATTGGAAGCTGGATGCCGACCCATCTGAAGCAGGCGGGGCTATCGATGCACGACGCCTCGCAAGTATCGTCAATGTTCCAGTTCGGTGCGCTTGGCGGCGCGGTTCTTTTCGCCATCCTTGTTCGTCGCTTTAACGTGGCGTCAGTCGTTTCTGTGGCATTCGGCGCGGGCTCGCTGCTTGTCATCGCGTTGGGCATCTCCGAAACCACTCAGTGGCACGCGGGCGTGGTCTTCCTGTCCGGTATAGCCGTTGGCGGACCGCTTATCTGTGTCAACACCATTCCAGGCATCTTCTATCCAACTGCGCTGCGTGCGTCCGGCGGTGGCTGGAACGTTGCGATTGGACGGCTGGGGTCTATTGTCGGTTCGTCGTTGATTGGCCTGATCGTCATATCGGGTTTTCCGTACCTGCTCACATGTGCGTTGTTGTCGATACCGCTTCTGATGGCTTGCGTATGCATGACCGTCATGGCCCGAGTGCTCTCTGCACAACGGCGATTGCTGACCGAGCACGTGGCGGACATCAGTGCTGGATCGACAGATGATCCACCGTTGCCGAACAGCACCACGCAGTGACGGTATGGCATTAGCACCCGAGGTTATGGGTAGGTAGTCGCTCCAGGCTCGCAATTCATTTGGGATTCAAACTTTTATTTTTTGGCACGTCGTTCGTCTTGCATACTTTACGGACGTGAAGTATAGTGAATTACGGAATCTGCCTGGTCGTGCGGCTCTTGATGAGTGAACGCAAATGCGCATGTCGGTGGGTAAAGCAAATTTTCGGCTTTGAGACGGCCGTCTGTTGACGCCGAACAGGCCAACGAAGGAGGAGACATGATTGAAGAACGCGACATCGTCGTAACGATGCGGGACGGAACCCGTCTTGCGGTAGACGTCTATCGACCGGATGCGGATGGCAAGTATCCCGTGCTGTACGCTTCGGCGCTGCACAACAAGGATCTTCAGGGTCCGGATATTGCGGACGTCTTGCCCCCACAGCCCGCGCATGCGCCGCTCTGGTTCGGGCCGATAGAAGCCGGGGACACTCGCCGTTTCATCGCCAATGGTTATGTGCACGTCATTGCGCAACCGCGCGGCTCCGCAAAGTCGGAAGGCCACTACGGCGAGGAGAATACCGACCACTACGACATGATCGAATGGATCACGCAGCAACCGTGGTCCGACGGCAAGGTCGGCATGGTAGGGATCTCGGGTTTTGCCGGCGAACAATGGCGTGCGGCGGCGCAGGGCCACCCCGCGCTCAAGGCAATCTTTCCGTACGACGCCTGTAGCGCATACGGCGGGATGTTCGGGTTCCGGGACTTCAATCCCGGTGGCGTTATTCACACGTTTCCGTACCTGCTTGACGTTTTCAGCACGGTGCATGAGCCGCGCGGCGTGCCGGGTACGTTGCCTGAAGCACAAGAGGAACTCTGGCGCGCAGCCATGCGCAATCCCGACTACAAGATGTACATCAACCTGTACAACATCCTGACGCAGAAGGGGCAGCGCACAGGGGTGATGTATCACATCATGACGAACCCCTGGGAGCCGGAAGGGACGGTCGAGCGAGCCGAGGAGATTTTCAAGTCGATCAAGGTGCCGTTCTATACCGGCTCTGGCGCCTACGCTTACACGTACAAATTGCACTGGCTTGGCGCGCAGCATTACTTCAGCAACGTCAAACAGCCGCGCAAGCTGATCTTTACAGGCCCGGCGCATCTGGAGCGGCCATTCCATCAGTACCACGACGAAGTTATTCGCTGGTACGACTACTGGTTGAAGGGTATCGATACCGGCATCATGAACGAAGCGCCGGTTCGTTACTGGGTGATGGGCGCCAACGAATGGCGCACGGGGAGTGACTGGCCTTTACCTGAGACGCAATGGGCGAAGTACTACCTGTCAGGCTGGGAGCAGCTATCCACAGACGTCCCTCGTCCTGCGGCGGAAGTTGGTGACGCGCATCGGGAACCCGATGTCTTCACGCAAATGCCGCTCAAGAAGACCTCCAAAGTTGAGCGCCTGCGTTACATGACTGAGCCGCTTGCGCAGGACGTACTGGTGGCGGGTCCCATTTCACTGACGCTCTACGCTGAGATCGACCAGACCGACACGAACTGGATTGTCGTACTCAAGGACGTGGGCCCGGACGTATCGGTGGTTACTGCACGTGTCGGCGAACGGTCGGTTCCCGACACACTGCCTGAGCGCGAACTCACCCGTGGCTGGCTGAAAGCGTCATACCGCGCAACGGATCCTGCCCGATCCACGCCTGCGGAGCCGTTCCACAAGTTGACGAAAGAGTCGATCGCGCCGGTCACGCCGGGCGAGATCGTCAAGTATGAAATCCAGGTGCTCGCAACGGCAAACCAGTTCAAGGCCGGCCATCGCATCTGTATCGAGATCTGCAGCATGGATGCACCGACAGGAACGGGCGCGATGACCGACGTTGAATACATTCCGTATCACGTCACCAGCAGCAACACGGTTACTCACAAGATTTACCGTGACGCGGATCGTCCTTCACATCTGCTTCTTCCAATCATTCCGTTGAATCAAGAAAACTCCTGAATTGCGAAACATTCCCGAGCGTCACGGACGCTTGGTGAATCTGACTGAATAGTGAGGTTAGGCGATGAAAAGCATACGTTTTGAGCGCGACGGGAAGGTCGGGAATATCGTTCTGGCGAATCCGCCGTACAACCGTCTCGATGCACGGTTTGCAGAGTGTCTCCGGCAGGCGGTTCACGAAGCTAGCGAAAGCGACATCCGGGTACTGGTCGTTCGTGCGGAAGGGCCGAATTTCAGTCTCGGTGGCGAAGTGCGCGAATGGCCAGGAAAGGACCTGAACTGGTTTCGCACCTTCGTCGCAGAGGTCAACACTTCGTATCGCGCCATCGAAGCGCTCCGCGTCCCGACGGTGGCGGTGGTGCAAGGTCTGGCTTTTGGCGGCGGCTTTGAACTCGCGTTGAACTGCGACTTCATTGTGGCGTCAACCGACGCCGTGTTCCGGTGCGTCGAGGTCACGACGGCGATGCTTCCCATTGCGGGAGCGCTGCAGCGGCTGGCCGAGCGCGTGGGGCGTAGCAACGCGTCCCGTTTCGCGATGCTGGGTGAAGGGATTCCCGGCAGCGTGGCCCGTGACCTCGGGATTGTGACGCACGTGGCCGAACCCGATGCGCTCGAAGGTGTTGCTGCCGAGCTGGTCGCGCAGCTCTCCGACGGTCCGACGCTGTCGTACGCAGCGACGCGCACCTTGCTCAAGGTGTGGTCAAGCGGCGGTATCCCCGGCGCCGATGCCGTCATGCTGGATGTGTGCATGGACCTGTACAACACGGAGGACGCCACGCGAGGTTTCGCGAACACAGCCGAGGCGTTCGATCGCGATGAAGAACCGGGCGAGATGGTTTTTCACGGGAAATAAAGCGTTTTCGATGTCGGCCTGCGACAGAGGCCGGCGGCATTGCAACCGCTACATAACGCCATACAGCGGAATTTTTGGCGGAAACGCGCAGTAACGATGGAGGAGGGCTTCATGCACACTTTACCCGGTTCCCTTACGCTCGAAGCGCCTGCCGATGGCGTTGCCTACGTACGGGGTTCGACGGACGTTCCGTTGAGCGAGTCTACAGTCGGCCAGTTTCTGAGGGAAACCGCGCGCAGATTTCCTGATCAGCAAGCTGTGGTATTCCGGGAGCAAGGTGTACGGTGGACGTGGAGCGAATTTGATGATCACGTCGATCAGCTTGCCGCTGGGCTTCTGTCGTTGGGCATAGGAAAAGGGGATCGCGTCGGCATCTGGTCTCCCAACCGGTTCGAATGGTTGCTCACGCAGTTCGCGACAGCGCGCATCGGTGCTGTGCTGGTCAACATCAATCCCGCCTATCGTGTGTCGGAACTCGAGTACGCCCTGCGGAAAGTGAAATGCAAGGCGCTCGTCACCGCCGAGAGCTTCAAAACGTCGAACTACATTTCGATGTTGCTCGACATTGCGCCTGAACTCGCGTCGCAGCAGCCGGACGAGTTGAAGGTCGAACGTCTGCCGGACCTTCGCACGGTGATCTCCGTGGGTGACTGGCGCGTATCCGGTGTCATGTCGTTCCACGCGGTCATGCAGCGCGGAGAGGGGATGCTTCGTGACGAAGGGCGTGAGGTAATCGAAGCCGTCGAGCAAACACTTTTTTCCCAGGATCCGATCAATATCCAGTTCACGAGCGGCACCACCGGCAGCCCCAAGGGTGCAACGCTGACGCACCGGAACATTGTCAACAACGCACGCTTTGTCGGTATGGCCATGAAGCTGTCCGAAGCCGACTCGCTGTGTATTCCTGTGCCGCTGTATCACTGTTTCGGCATGGTGCTCGGCGTACTGGCGTGCGTGTCGGTTGGCGCTCAGATGGTATTCCCGGGCGAAGGATTCGACGCCGGCGCGACTCTCGCAGCTGTCTCGGAAGAGCGTTGCACGGCACTTCACGGCGTGCCGACCATGTTTATCGCTGAACTGGGGCATGCGGACTTTTCATCGTTTGATCTGAGCAGTCTGCGCACCGGCATCATGGCCGGATCGCCTTGCCCGGTCGAGACAATGAATCAGGTCGTGACAAAGATGAATATGCGAGAGGTCACCATTGCGTACGGCATGACGGAGACCAGCCCTGTGTCGTTTCAGAGCGGAACCACGGATCCGCTCGATAAGCGCACGACAACGGTCGGGCGGATCCAGCCTCATCTCGAAGTGAAGATCGTTGATTTCGACGGTAAGACTGTATCTGTCGGCGAGACGGGAGAACTCTGCACACGAGGGTACTCGGTGATGCAGGGGTACTGGGAAGACGAGACAAAAACACGCGAAAGCATCGTTGACGGATGGATGCATACAGGCGATCTCGCCACGATCGACGCCGATGGATATTGCAACATCGTGGGAAGGCTGAAGGACATGGTGATTCGAGGAGGAGAGAACATCTATCCCCGCGAAGTCGAGGAATACCTTTTCAGGCATCCAAAAATCCAGAATGTGCAGGTGTTTGGCGTACCGGATGAGAAAAACGGCGAGGAGTTGTGCGCCTGGATCGTGCTCCGAAAAGGCGAAGGTTCGACTGAGGAGGACATCAGAGACTTTTGCCGAGGGCAGATCGCGCACTATAAGGTGCCCAAATATATTCGCTTCGTGAGCGAACTGCCCATGACGGTTACGGGAAAAGTACAGAAGTTCGCAATGCGTGAGGAGATGATCCGCTATCTCAATCTGACCGAGCACAAGACCGCCTGACAGGTTAGCGAAAACCGGACGGGATCGTAAAAACAGAGACTCGTACACTCGCCTTGAGTTAGTTATCCAAAGTATATGGAAGCGGCGAGGCACGAAGGCATGACAATTGGAGGTGTCGAATGTATGAAATAACCACAGACGTACTCATCGTCGGAACGGGGCCTGCCGGCTCCGCCAGCGCCGCGCTGCTTTCGACGTACGGTATCAACAACATGGTCGTCAACCAGTATCGTTGGCTGGCCAACACGCCGCGAGCGCACATCACGAACCTGCGCACCATGGAGGTCCTGCGTGACCTCGGCCAGCAGGTGGAGCAGGAAGCCTACCTGCACGCGACGGATCAGGATCTGATGGGCGGAACGGTTTTCTGCGAAAGCCTGACCGGTGAGGAGATTGGCCGGGTGCCCAGTTGGGGACTGCATCCGCTCTCCAGAGCGGAGCGTCAATTGTCGAGTCCGACGAAGATGAACGATTTGCCGCAGACGTTCATGGAGCCGCTGCTTTTTAAAACGGCTTGCTCGCGAGGCACTGAAGCGCGGATGAGCACGGAATATCTGAGTCATACGCAAACCGACGAGGGTGTTCTCACGCGCTGCCGTGACCGATTGTCGGGCGAGGAGTTTACGGTCAAATCCAAGTACCTGATCGGCGCGGACGGCGGGAACTCCAAGGTCGCAAAAGATGCAGGTCTGCCTTTCGAAGGGCAGATGGGGGTGCGGGGATCGATGAACATCTGGTTCCGCGCGGACCTGTCTGAATTCGTCGCGCATCGCCCGGCAGTGTTGTACCCAATCATGCAACCGGGCGCGGAAGTGGGCGGTATCGGAATGGGCCTGATCCGGATGGTTCGGCCGTGGCACGAGTGGTTGATCGTTTGGGGCTATGACATCAACGAGCCTGCGCCGGTTGTGGACGAGGCAAAGGCCACCACGATCGCACGCCAACTCGTGGGTAAGCCGGATCTCGAGATCGAACTGCTGGGCGCGAATACGTGGACAGTGAACAACATGTACGCGACCCGCATGCAGGAGGGGCGAGTGTTCTGCATGGGCGACGCGACCCACCGGCACCCGCCATCCGGCGGCCTGGGCTCCAACACGTCGATTCAGGACGCGTTCAACCTCGCATGGAAGCTCGCGGAAGTCATCAAGGGGCGCGCGGGTGCAGCGCTTCTGGATACCTATTCGGTCGAGCGCGCACCGATCGCCAAGCAGGTCGTCACCCGCGCGAACCAGTCGATTGCCGAATTTGCTCCGCTTTATAGCGCGCTTGGCATCGACAAATCGAATGACGGGGAAGTCCTGCAAGCGAATATGCATGCTCGAAGCGGATCCACGGCGGCCGCCGAAAAACAGCGGGACGAAATTCGGGAAGCATTGGCGTTCAAGCGATATGAACTGGACGCCCAGGGCGTGGAGATGAATCAACGCTACCAATCGAGCGCTGCGGTGACCGATGGGCAAGCCGAACCGGAATTCACGCGTGACCGTGAGCTGTATTACCAGGCGACGACCTGGCCCGGCGCGCGTCTGCCGCATGCCTGGGTTTTTGACGCCCGTGGACGCCAACACTCGACGCTTGACCTCGCGGGACATGGGCGATTCGTACTGTTCACAGGTCTGGGCGGCGAAGCCTGGGTTGAGGCTGCCGCGAAGGTCGGTGAGGAACTGGGGTTGAAGATTGACGTACACGTTATTGGTCCGCGTCAGGCCTATGCGGACCACACGGGCGACTGGGCTCGCGTGCGTGAGATCGGCGACAGTGGTTGCGTATTGACCCGCCCGGACCATCATGTTGCCTGGCGTAGCCTTGCGTTGCCTGGTGATCCGGTTGTCGAACTTCGCCGGGCACTGGGGCAAGTGCTCTCGAAGTAAATAGTGGAAACGAGGGTCTCGCCTGGAGAGGCGACCCTCGCCACGAAATGGAGTTTTCAATGAATCAGCAGGAACGTTGGAGAGAGGGCATGAATAGCGGCCTTCCAAAGCGCGTACACGTTGTCGAAGTCGGGCCTAGAGACGGTCTGCAGGCGGAAAGCACGTTCATCCCAACGGACACCAAGATTGAACTGGTCAATCGGCTCGTTGGCGCCGGCGTACAACGAATCGAAGCGGCGTCCTTCGTCTCGCCAAAATGGATTCCGCAAATGGCCGACGGTGCGGAAGTTATGGCTGGGATCGATCGCGCAGCGGGGGTCTCGTATGCCGCGCTGACACCCAACATGAGAGGGCTTGAGGCCGCGATTGACAGTAAGGTCGACGAGGTCGTCATTTTCGGTGCGGCGAGCGAAGCATTTTCCATTCGCAACATCAATTGTTCTGTCGCGGAGTCGCTCGAACGATTTGCGCCGGTTGCGCGTGCGGCGAAAGAAACGGGATTGCGATTGCGCGCCAGCATTTCATGCTCGTTCGGATGTCCGTATCAGGGGGCGGTGAGTGTCGATGCCGTCGTCGATATGGTCAGGCGTTTTCGCGATCTGGGGTGTGACGAAATCGACATTGCCGACACCATTGGGGTGGGTACGGCGCGCCAGGTTCAGCGAGTGGTTGAGGCCGCTTCCAGGGAGTTTCCGTTGGCGAGTCTCGCTGGTCACTTTCACGATACCTATGGACAGGCGTTGGCCAATATCTTCGGCGCCCTTCAGGTTGGAATGACAACGTTCCACGCGTCTGTTGGTGGACTGGGCGGTTGCCCCTATGCCAAAGGCGCCACCGGCAATGTTGCGACCGAAGATCTGCTCTACCTTCTGGATGGCCTCGGCATCGAAACAGGCATTGATCTGGACGCCGTCGTTTCGATTGGCGATTGGGTGAGTCAGCAAATGGGCAGGGAGAATGGTGCGCGCGCGGGTAAGGCATTGACAGCGCGCAAGGCACTCAACTGATGTTGTTGTGTCAGCGGAGATCGACCGTTTGAGTGGGCGTCGGCAAATATCGCGTTGCGGGATACGGCCCCTCTAGCGTGATGCAAATGCTCCGAACACGAGCTGCTCGACGGTGCGCCAATATTCTTCGGCCAGCGCCGGATCGGATGGTGATAGATCGCTGGTCGCCGAAAATTCCGGACCGAAGCCCGAGAGGGTCGACGTCAGACTAATCAGCATGTAGTGGAAAACAATCGGCTCGACGTTGGGTAACGCGTGTTCCTCCTGGGCGGCGCGGATTTGCGGTAGCAACCAGCCGATTAACGGTTTCAGAAAAGCATCGGCGAGCCATTGCAGCCGCGAGCTGGAACCTAGCGATTCCTGAAGTATGAAACGGTGGAACTCGGGAAACGCTACCGTGAAGCGAAATAGCGCCCTATATGCCAGCTTGAGCCGATCGACTGCGCTAGCTGGACCGAAACCAGACAGACTTGCATCGCGTTCTTGCCGGACGCGCTCGAATACATATTCGGCCACCGCCTGCCACAGAATTTCTTTGGAACGAAAGTGGTAGGTGACGAGCGGGTGTTGCATCCCAATCCGGTCTGCAATGCTACGAATGCTCGCGGCCTCGAAACCCTTCGATGAAAATTCCGTAAGAGCCGCATTCAGGATGGCCGAACGCGTTTCCTGCGCGCGCAACTGTTCAGTACGCTTCAGTTCAACCGGTCGACGTGCCCGGATATCTCTTGCCTCAGGAAGGGTAGGTGACGCCATGTGCGAATACCTTGCGGCACGTTGAAAAGAAACTCGTTCTACAAGCCATCAATGGGTGCGCTACCGTCGAATGCCCGCTGCAGTAAAGCGCGAATTGCTTCGCGTTCTAGCGGACGGGGATTCCAGTAGGCGTTGTTGCACGCAATGTCGGCGGCCTGGTCGAGTTGCTCTTCGCGCATGCCGATCTCCTTGAGTGCAACGGGTGCACCGTTTGCGCGCGCGAGTTCGTACAGACCTTGCGCCGCGCTGTCGTGCCCGAGCGCCCGTGCGATCCGTTTCATCGCATCCGGCACTGCGCCTGCGTTGTACGCCAGGGCGTGCGGCAGCACGATTGTATGGGTGGGCGCATGCGGCAGATTGAAACTGCCGCCGAGCGTATGACATAGCTTGTGGTGCAATGCCATGCCGACGCTTCCGAGCACGGCGCCGCAAAGCCAGGCGCCATAAAGCGCATCGGCGCGTGCGGATGGGTCGTTCGGCTGTGCGACGATTTTGGGTAAGCTGCGCGCGAGCGCTGCGATGCCTTCTTCGGCCATCAGGCTGGTAAGCGGATTGGCATCGCGTGAATACAGACCTTCTGCCGCGTGTGCGATTGCGTTGATGCCGCTGGTTACGGACATGCTGACTGGCAGCGTCAGGGTCAGGTCCGGATCGTAGACAACCGTCTTCGGTAATACGCGCAGATCGGTGCCGGTCCGTTTCAGGCCCGATTCGGTCAACCCGAAAATGGGCGTCATCTCACTGCCGGCGTAAGTGGTCGGCACGGCGAGAATGGGCAGACCTGTCTCGAGAGCAAGGCCCTTCGCGAGGCCGATTGCGGAGCCGCCGCCCACGGCGATGAGGCAGTCGGCATCCAGCGACGTGGCAACCGTGCGTACCTCCGTGACCAGTTCGACCGGTACGTGCATGGCAGCTCGATCAAAGACACCCGCTGCGAGTACACCCAACTGATCGGCAACCGATACACCCAATGTGCGTTGCTCGTGACTACACAGAACCAGAGCGCGGCCTACTTGCAGCGTGTGCAATTCGCGTTCGATGTGGCTGCGTGAGCCGCACCCGAAGACGACACGCGTGCCGCGCCCGTTATAGACGAATTCAGATGGTGACATGGCGGGTTCCGGCGAGAATATGCCCGTTCATGACCCGCGTGCCGCAGGGTTGAGAACGAAGTCGTAATCGAGCGTATAAAACGGGGTGTCCATCGCCGTGCCGTCCGGCGCGATGCCCGGCGAGTGCTCGACCCAGTCGACGATCAACGTTGAGCGCACGCCGAATACGGCGTCCGAGTCGAGATACTTGTCCCCGTTCCTGAACACGTGCGTAATCAACGGCTCGTACCCTGGCGCTGTGATCCAGAAGTGCAGATGGGCTGGGCGCCACGGATGGCGTCCGAGCGCATCGAGCATTCGGCCAACCGGGCCGTCGTGCGGAATGGGATAGGCCTCGGCGAGAATCGAGCGGAAATGAAAGAGCCCGTCTGGCAGCGTCTGCAAACGACCACGCGCTTGAAACTCCACGTTTGGATCCTGCGAGTCTCCGTACTGCACGTCGTAGTACCCGTCTTCATCGGATTGCCAGACTTCGATCGCTGCGCCGGCTACAGGTTCTCCGGAAAGACCCCGAACGCGGCCGGCAACAAAGCAGGGGAGACCCGCCGCACCGTTCGAGATATCGTCACCGTTCCTGTACTCGGGGGCGCCGGCAACAAAGAAGGGGCCAAGAACGGTTGCTTCCGTGCATTCGGCCGGCTTGCGGTTGTTCTGCGTCGTAACCAGCATCGACAAACCGAGCGTGTCGGACAGAAGGACGAACTCCTGGCGTTTTTCGTCCGTGATATGGCCGACCTCGGTGAGGAAGTTGATGGCATATGCCCATTCACTCTCGGTCAACTTCACGTCTCTTGCGAACGAATGCAAATGCTGGACAAGGCTGGTCATTACCGTGCGCAGCCTGTCGTTGTTACAGCCGGCCATTGCCGCAAGCACCGCCTGGGTGATGGTCTCTTCGTTGATATTACGCATCGTCTTTCCTTGAACTCCGCGTTGGCAAACCCGTTAGCGCCCAAGCAACTGGGCAGCATTGTCTCCGTAGACCTTGTCCAACTCGATGCCGGGGATCTGGATATTATCGAGCACATTCCCGAACTGCCGGATTGCGCTTGTCGGTGCGAACGGGAAGTCGGTCCCGAAGAGAATGTGATCGGGGTCGGCCACTTGCGTCAGCGCACTGAGAGGCGCGTTGCCGGCGGAAAGCGCTGTGTCGAAGTAGAAAGATCTGACCGCCGCTAACGTGTCGCCCACGCGCTCGGCCACGGCGGGCATCATGGAAATGGAGAGGGCGATGCGAGGGACGAGAAACGGCAGGGTCCCGCCAGCATGCGAGAGAATAAACCGGATGTTCCTGAAGCGGCTCATCGCCCCTGACATGATCAGGCTGGTGGCCGTACGTGTCGTTTCGAAAGGATACTCGAGCACGGACGCCGGAGCGACCGGTGGTATTTCGTGAGGCGGCTGATTGGGGTGAATGAAAACCACGGTCCCGCGCCGGTTCAGTTCTTCCCACAGCGGCGTGAAATGCTCGTCCCCCAGATACAGCCCGTTGTAGTTCGTAAAGGCAATGAAACCGTCCACCTTCAGCACGTCAAGGCAATAGCTGACTTCCTTCAGAGCGGCGTCAACGTCGGGCAGCGGCAAGCTTGCAAATGAGCCGAACCGTCCGGGATGCCGGGCTCTGAGTTCCGCTGCGAGGTCGTTGCATTTTCTCAGCAGTGTGGCCGCATCCGGAAGCGTGGGGCCGGAGGAGATGGACAGGATGCCCTCGTCGATTCCGTTTTCATCCATCATCGCGAGGGCTGCCTCGACGGACCAGGTTGGGGCCACGCCGCCTGGCATCGCCGCATTCAGCAAGTCCAGCCCAACCGCGTCCACGTAGAGCTTCGGCAGGAAATGTTGGTGCGTGTCAATTTTTCTCTTCGGCATGGCCGTTGTCTCCTATGAAGAATTCTTTAGCATCGGGCGGGGGCATTCCCTCCTCGGCTTGGATTCATCTTATACGTTATTTTTTACGTTTGCAAAGTTTAGTGAGCAATGCAATCGCGAGCATGTTCCCGGTTGGATTGATGTGATGTCACATGCGCCGGTGCGGCCTGAACGGGGTTTCAACGTTTCATCAAGCGCAATGATGCGTTGCAATTCAGGAGATGCACGCGTGAAGGTGCCGACCATACTATCGACTCACGAATCAGCCCATTGCGGGTTTCGTTAGGCCGATGTCGATCAGGAGGTCAAAATGATGAAGAGGGCGACGTGAAGAAGATCGGCTCCGCTGGCGCCACCTGTGCACTGCACAGTCACCGCTGCGTGCCGACCTTGATTGATGCCGTTGTTTCGTTTCCGGTATCACGCCAAAGACCGGCTGATCAGACAGCTGTGCTATCCCACCGCGGGGCAAGACCGGGCGGATCGACAATCCGGCTGTTTGCCGTCGCCAATGCGTGAATTGCGGCCATGTCCGCGTCATCTAACTCGAAGTCGAACACCGCCAGGTTTTGTGCCAATCGATCGATCCGCGTGGTTCTCGAAAGCGCCACAACGCCGCGCTGTTGAACAAGCCACCGCAAGACGATCTGGGCGATGGTTTTGTCATGACGAGCGGCGATCTCCTTGAGCGTTGGGTCCGAGAACACTCGGCCAACCGCCATGCCGCAATATCCTGTCACGGCAAGCCCGGTCTCGCGCGTGCTTTCGATAAGCAAGGACTGGTTCAGATACGGATGGTATTCGAACTGATTCGTGACCAATGGCGCTGCTGAGAGCCGGATCGCTTCCGCCATCTGTGCGCGGTTGAAGTTGCTGACGCCAATGTGCCGGACCTTGCCGGCACGCACGACCGCATTGAGCTCCCCGATCTGTTCGGCGAGAGGCACATCCGATCCTCCCGGCCAGTGCAGCAGGAGCAGGTCGATGTAGTCGGTCTTGAGCTTGCGTAGGCTTTCGTTGACGGACGCATCGAAGTGCCTTGCTGAGTAGTTGCTCACCCAGACCTTGGTCGTCAGAAATATGTCGCTTCTTGGGATGCCGGATGCGGCGACGCAGTCGCCGATTTCTGCCTCGTTACGGTAGATTTGCCCGGTGTCGATATGACGGAAGCCGGCACGAAGGGCTTCAGGAATCATTCGATAGATGTCGTCGCCAGTCATCCCGTAGGTGCCGAAGCCTATGGCCGGAATGGCCGCGTTACCGGCGTGGACGTTCTGCATGCTATTCCTCATAGACTAGGTGCAAAGGCGGCGGTCTTGGACAAAATCGCCCCTCGGCGTGTGATCTCGTGAAAGGAAAGGTACGCGATTCCATGCCCTGAAAGAAGCCTATACATTTCGATGCAACCTATCGTTAGAGGCGATACACATCCGGCAGTTGCACCGCTAGAAGTTGTGCTGAATACCAATCGAGACGCCGGTGGTGGACCGGCCGGATGCCATGCCTGCGGCCGCAAGCGAAGCGAAGCCATTGGCGCCTGACGCGTGTTGGTAAGTCACCTGCTGGTAGACGGTAGTTCGTTTCGACAGGAGGTAAGCATTCGAGACGGTAATGGTCTTCCAGTTTCCGCCGTCGAGATTTTCCACCCATCCGCCGACCGAGAGGACATCGTCGGGCACGATGGTCCAGTTCGCACCGGCGTCGACGGTGTTGGCGTTACCGCGGCCAGTCGCCAATGTGATGCGCGACTGCGTAAACGTGGCGTGTAGCAGCACATTCTTCAATTGATACGATGCGCCGAGCCCCCAATTGACGAGCTTGTTCGCGACAACGCCTTCGGCCTGAGGCAGTGACGTTCCAAAGAGCGACGGCAGACCGATAAAACTGGAAAGCTCCAGAAAGCGGTTGTTCTCGTTCGCATACGTGGCGGCCAGACTCAGCGGCCCTGCCTTGTACTGGACAAAGAAAGAGTAGTCTCTGCTCTCGCTGAAATTGCCGGCCACATTGCCAAAGGCAAATTCCGCCCCCGAGGAGAACCCGCCAATGGTCGGACTCACATATTTCACTGCATTGTTGAACTGGAAGAAGTTGGCAATTTCATCCAGATTGCCTTGATGAAGCGTGAGAATGTTGCCGAGGAGGAAGGGCGTTTGATAGCTGGACAGAATGTCGTACATGAAGCTGGGTTGGTGACCGAGCGTCAACGTCCCATAGCTGTCCGATTGCAGTCCAACATACGACTTTCTGTTGAATAAGGTCCCAGGAACCAGTTCCCGGCCATTGTTTAGCAGGTACTCGTTCTGAAGATCGAAGATGGTGCGCAGCCCGCCGCCGAGATCTTCAACGCCCTTCAAGCCGAAAATGTCGGGTGCGTGCGTGTTTCCCTCCTGGACTAGCGCGTGTCCTCCGACGTTGCTGATGTACTGCACTGCCGTGTCCGCAATTCCATATAAGGTAACGCTGGATTGCGCGTTGGCGGCACTGATCACAGAAAGTGCGGCAATCGCACCTGCCATCGTACGTCCATAAATTGCCATGCCTTGTCTCCGAACCGGTTGTTGCTCTTCCGAAGAAGTTATTTGAATAAAGGGGAGCGTATGAAATCTGTACTACTGATGAAATGCGATGCTAAAGAGTCAAGCGTTTTGTTCCGACTGCTCGCTTGTCTCTGATCGTCCTAACTCGCTGGTGTTGCGTTCAACAATAATGAATGAGATAATCTATGTTGAACACTATAGGAGCCATGCCCCAGGCGTGTCAACATGACGGCCGTCCGTGGAAACCCGGGGCGGCGATTTTTTATCACTTCCATACGGTTGAAAAATGACCAATGTGACTGCGAGGCGCGGCATTCAGTCTGTCGAGATTGCGTTCCGAATCCTTTCGGCGTTGCAGACGAGTGAGCGAGCACTCCCGCTCAAGGAGATTGCTGCGTTGTCCGAACTGTCGCCAAGCGCGACGAGCAACTACATGATCAGTCTGGTGCGAACCGGGCTTGCGTCGCCGGACGAAAAACCGGGGTGCTACAAGCTCGGGCCGGCCTCGCTTGCTTTGGGCATGAGCGCGATCAATCAACTTGACGGATTCGATATCGTGCGTCGGGAGGTGGTCGCTCTGCGGGAAGCAACGCTGAGCGGCGCGGCTGTCACCGCATGGACCGAAGATGGACCGGTGAGTCTCTTCAAGCAGGAGGGACAGACGCGCAGCATTCTCGAGCTGAGAACAGGGCTGATTCCGCTCGTCACGACTGCTGCGGGAAAGCTGTTCATTGCCTGCCTTCAGGCTGCACGTACCGACGATCTCATCAGCCACGAACTGTCTGCGGGACAGGAATGGACTGCGGCTTCCTTGCGGGAAGAAGCGATCGCTGAATTGCGCAACTGTGGCTTCACGACGGTTCATCGCGGGGAAATGGGTTACGTGTCTGTCGCGGCCCCTATCTGGGACAGGGACGGCGATCTCCGATTTGCCATCAGTCTCATCGGATCGCCTGCAACGCTGAACACGGACGTTGACGGTAAAGAGATCAAGGCGCTACTCGATAGCGCGGTTCGCGCTACGGCTGCACTGGGCGGCAAGGTCCCCAAGAAAATCGGGTAGAAGCCCCTCAGTCTGTCCCGGCTTCCGCCGCTGCCAACACAATGGAATTGAACGCCTCCGGCGCTTCAATCTTCGGCATATGGCCAATTCCATCGAGCACGAGGAGTGTCGAACCATTGGCCGCCTCGTGAATCGGCCGCGCATGCTCGTCAGCCGGGGCGACGCGGTCCAGGCTGCCGACAATGATGGAGATCGGCGCCTCGATCGAACGGACAATGGATGGTGTATGCGCAGAGAAGAGCATGTCTACGGCGTGTTCCCAGCCGGTCGGGGTCACCCCGTCTCTTAGCCGGGATACGACCGCGCGAACCAGGGGGCTTGCGTTCGGCGCGATCAGCGCATTGACCACGGCGGCGCGTGCCTCGGGCGATTGTGCCGCCGCGCTTCGCATCAGAACTTCTCGTGCCGCCTCGCGCTCCGCACCGGATAGATGTCCTCGCGCAACATTGGGTGCGCTCAATACAAGGGCGTGCGTAGCCGACGGGTACCGTGCCGCAAACGTTGCGGCGATGACGCTACCCCACGAACTGCCTACGACGGTTGCACGCGCTATACCGAGCGCAGACAGCAAGGCCATGAGCGCATCCGCGTAATCCGTGGCGGCCGGCGTGCTGATCGCAAAGGGGCTGCTTTGTCCATAGCCAGGGGCGTCCCAGGCAATCACCCGATGGCTGCTGCTCAGTGCGGCAAGCTGAGCGCGATATCCCGCCGAGCTCGAACCAATACCATGCAGCAGCACGATGGCCGGCGCGCGCTCGTCGCCAGCAGTGCGATACGTGATGACCCGCTTGTCGCCGAGTGTGGGGAGATTCACTCGTGCCTGTTCGACAGCGGGCAGCGAGGATTCGAGTAGGTGGCTATCTGTTTCAGTCATGGTTGAAGTCTGGCCTATATGTCAGTCGCTTTAACTTGGGCGAATGCCAACTCACGCTTCTCGCAATGCAGCGGAGATCTCATACGCGGCGGCTTTGAGGGCTTCTGCGCAATGGCCGTCGGCCGCGGCATCGAAATGCTCGGCTGGGCCTATCGCCGTCAGTGCCAGCACGGCCATTCCACTCGGGGAAAGAATGGGCACGCTGATGGCGTTGGCGAGCATACGGTCGTCGTAGAACGGAGCGGGGCGCCTCGTCGCAACCTGCGAGACCCTGACGGATTCAAGTACGCTTACGAGCGATTCCGCAGTGGGGAGCACTTCGCCAGACGCTTGCCGTGCGTTGTCACGCAGTTCCGCTGTCACAAATCGATCGACGGCTTCGGGCGGAAGGAACGCCGCCAGCGCCAGGCCCGAAGCGGAAGAAGTCACCGGCAATACAAGCCCAAGCGGCAGATCGGCGGCCACAGGCGTGGTTGCGGCTTGCCATGCGATCACCGTGGGACCGTGATTGCCCCACGCTACGAGTGCAAGTGTCTTGTCGAGCGTATGTGCGAGCCGCAACATCGCGCGGCTGGCCAGCCGGACAGCATGTGGCTGCGATTTCATCGTGCCCGCCGTTCCGAGCGGCGCGCGGCCGAGGTCGTGCGGGTCAGCAACCAGATACTGTCCACCGCCGAATACCAGCGGCCGACGCGTGCTCTGGCGTATGCATTCCACCGACCCGACAAAAATCACGTGGTCGCCGCCCGGAAAGCGCGAGACCACCTTGCACTCCAGCCATGCGCTGCAATCGCGCAGTAGCGGCAGTCCGTCGACCCCAAGGTCATAGTCGATGCCGGCGAATTTGTCCGGCGACCGGGTCGCAAAGTGATTGGCGAGCTCGTATTGATGTTCAGCGAGGATGTTGATGGTGAATCGATCGGCATCCCTGAACGCGGCGTGGCTTCCCGCAGAGGTTGCCTGGCTCCACAGGACCAGAGGCGGATCCAGCGAGACCGAGGAAAACGAATTGGCGGTAAGGCCATGCATTTTCCCCTCGTCATCGAGCGTGGTGACCACGGTGACGCCGGTGACGAAGGACCCGAGCACGTCTCTCAACTGACGCTTTTCGAACGTCCTGACGGCAGGACGCTCCTCGTCTAACGAAATGCTTCCGCTCATGACAGAACCTTTTGCGACTCGCTGAACGCCGGCATGACGGACTCGTGAAACAGGCCGATAGATGTCTTCGCTTCGGAGACGGACATGTCTCCGAACGTGAATGTTCCGATGAGGTAGTTGAATGCCCCTTCGTGTGCCTGCTCCAGCAGCTTTTCGCGCACGGTCTCCGGTCGGCCCACAACGGCCAGACCCGATTCCACGAGCGGCTCGATCGTCGGCGGAAGCTTCTGGTTGACCGGTTCCGTGCCGTGCTTTTTCCAGAGCTTGAAGAAGTTCGGATGGAAAACCGACCATGCTCGCGAAGCAATTTTTATCGCCTCCTGGTCCGTTTCAGCGACCACGATGTAGCGATTCACACCGATGAGCGGCTCCGCGGCGGACGGGTGCCGCCTGGCGAATTCTTCGCGATATCGATCGGTGATGGCTCTGACTCGCTGAACCGGGCCGCCACACACGATGTTCATCTTCTCCTGGGCCGGCCATACCGTCGACTCCGGCGATGCCAGCGCGTACCAGGTGGGAGGAGGCGTCTGCAGCGGTTTGAGTTCGATCGGCATGTCGTTGAATTGCCAGAACGTTCCCTGATAGTCGAGCGTATCCGAACTCAAATACCGCTTGATGATTTCATACGACTCGACGTACCTCGCCTGGGCCGTGGCCGGATCGATACCGAGCGCCTCGATTTCGTGAGGCGAGGCGCCGCGGCCCACGCCATACTCCAGGCGGCCGCCGCTCAGATTGTCGAGCATGCAGATTTCTTCAGCGAGACGGACCGGGTGGTGGATCGGGAGAATGTAGACGAGCGGTGACAGGCGCAGTCTCTTGGTGCGCTGTGCGGCAGCGGCAAGAAACACGCTTTGCGACGGGCAAGCGCTTAGCGTGGTCGCGTGGTGTTCCGACATGTGATAGGCATGGAAGCCGAGCCTGTCGTAAAGCTCGATAATCTGCATCCTGTCTTCGTACTGCTTATGAATAGGCAGTCCATTGCGATCGTTCTGGTCGAATATACCGAATTTCATGATTTTTCCAGTAAGTGCGAAGTGTGTGATCTTCTGACTTAACGGGTCGAAGATTTGCTGAATACCTGAAAGATGTTCTCTTCCGGATCCTGGTAGGTGGTTACGATGCCGTGTGTGCCCATGTCGCGCTGCGCGAGTTGCCGGCCGCCTGCGGACAGGATCTTCTGCCGGACCTCGTCCTGTGCCTCACCGGCGACCTGGAAGACGGGGACGGCCCCAACGGCTCCCTCTGCCGCTTCCTCCGCCGAACTCAGTGCAAACGCGCTGCGCTGCAGACGAAATTGAGTCCACTTGTTCTCGTCGCGAAACTGGACAGGCATCCCCAGCGCCGACGCATAGAAATCTTCCAGCCTGACCATATCCTTCGCGACGAAGTAGATGGTTTGTACGTCAACTTCTGCCATGGCGGCACTCCGGTAAATGGTTGTAGCGGGATTGATGTGACCTCGTTGTCAAGGCGTATCACGCTGTGTGCTGTTCTTCCAGTCCGAGTTCTTCACTCATGATTTGCCGAATCACGTACTTCTGGATTTTTCCCGTCACGGTGGTCGGAAACGAGTCGACAAAGCGGATGTATTTGGGCACCTTGTAATGCGCTATCCGGCCCTTGCAAAATTCGCGGACTGCTTCGTCGTCGAGAACCGACTCCGGCCTGACGACGATCCACGCGCAGAGTTCTTCGCCGAAGTGCTGGTCCGGTACGCCGACCACCTGCACATCAAGCACGCCCGGGCAGGAATACAGAAACTCTTCAATCTCGCGGGGATAAAGGTTTTCACCGCCGCGGATGACCATATCCTTGATGCGCCCGACGATGTTGACGTAGCCATCCGGATCCATCGTGGCGAGATCGCCCGAATGCATCCAGCCTTCGGCGTCGATTGCGTCGCGCGTCCGGTCGGGTTGGTTCCAGTAGCCGAGCATGACCGAGTAGCCGCGGGTGCAGAGTTCGCCGGTCTGGCCGCGCTCCACAGTCTGGCCGGTGAGCGGGTCGATAATCTTTACGTCGAGGTGAGGCAACACCTGGCCTACCGTGGATACCCGCCGCTCGACTGGCGTATCCGTCATGCTTTGGCAGCTCACAGGGCTCGTTTCCGTCATGCCGTATGCGATCGTGATCTCGGGCAAATGCATTTCGCCGACAACCCGCTTCATGATCTCGATAGGGCAAGGCGAACCAGCCATGATGCCGGTGCGTAGACTGCTCATATCGAACTCTGCAAAGCGCGGGTGATTGAGGGCCGCAATGAACATGGTCGGTACGCCGTACAGCGCCGTGCATTTTTCTGCCTGGACGGTGTCCAGAACGGCTTCAGCGTCGAAGCGCTCGGCGGGGTAGACGATCGTCGAGCCATGGGTCAGGCAAGCCAGATTCCCCATCACCATGCCGAAGCAGTGGTACATCGGAACCGGAACGCAGACTCGATCCACGTGAGTGAGCTTCATGCACTCGCCCACGAAGAAGCCGTTGTTCAGGATGTTGCGATGACTCAGC
The DNA here is from genome assembly GCF_900116445.1 of Paraburkholderia aspalathi. GTDB lineage: Bacteria > Pseudomonadota > Gammaproteobacteria > Burkholderiales > Burkholderiaceae > Paraburkholderia > Paraburkholderia aspalathi. The sequence goes on along the minus strand of NZ_FPBH01000019.1, from coordinate 105,202 downwards.
GTAGCGGCCTTGGGAAGCCCTGTTGTCCCGCTGGTGAACTGGATGTTGACGGCATCGTCCGGGCGCACGGCGCGGCGTACGTCCTGAAGCTTTGCGCTGTTTGCATCGCCGGAGCGGAGCAGGTCGGAGAAGCGTTGCGCGCCGGCTTCATCCGGACAGTCCGCATCGTCGATCCACCAGATCGTCTCAAGGCTCGGAAGCCGGGCCTTTCCCAGCTCCCGCAACATGTTCAGATACTCGCTCGACCGGTATCGGACCATCGTCACGATGGCTTTGCACCCCACGAGGTTAAGCGCATGCTCCAGCTCAGAGGTCCGATAGGCCGGGTTGATGTTGACGAGTATCAACCCGGCCTTCGCCGTGGCCAACTGCAGTAGCAGCCAGGCGAGGTTCGTGTGGGACCAGATTCCGATCCGCTCGCCCGGCTTGAGTCCTGACTCGAGAAGCGCGGCCGCAAGCCGATCCGACTTTTCGCGAAGTTCGCCGTAGCTTAGCTGCACTCCTTCATGCCGGCTGACTACCGCGACGTGCTCACCCATCTTGCTGGCGATCTCGTCAAATGAATCGCCAATGGTTTTGTCGATCAGCTTTGGGGAACGTGTTCCGCGCTGATATGAAAGTGTGTTCATCGGACTCTTCCGTGCAATGCGCCTGACAAACGGCTTATTTGCCGACAAATACGACCGGAGTCGGTTCTTCGCCTCGAGCGAAGGCTTCTGCACGCGCAGTTCGCCCTTTCCTGGCGTCTTCCGTCATGTGCAGCCCCATGGTGAGGTCGAGGATCAGCGAGTCCGCACCGGGCACGCCGCCGCCTGACCATGCCTTGAGAAGGGCCCGAATGGCGCCATACGAGCGCGTAGGGCCGTTCGCAAGCTTGATGGCGAGATTGTCGGCAACGTTTTCGACCTCATCTTCGCCGACGACGAAGGCGGCAACGCCGAGCCGACCGGCGGTCGCGCCGGACATGGGTTCGCTCAGCATCGCGTAGCGCGCGGCATACGCACGACCCGCTCTTTCCGCGAGGCGCTGCACGCCGCCAGCGACAGGCGCCGAGCCAACGGACGCTTCAATGCAACGGAAGGTAGCGTTCTCCGCCGCGACGATGAAGTCGCAAGCAAGAGCGAGTTCGAATGCGCCGCCGAACGCCGCGCCGCGCACGGCGGCAACTGTCGGGATCTGAAGGGATTCGATTGACCGATAGGTATGGTGAATCTGCGAGATGAACGTCCGCCAGTCATCGAAATCTTTGTCGATGAAATCGAGGACGTCGCCGCCCTTGCTGAAATCGGGGCCTTCCGCACGGATCAGGAGCGACCGGATATCGGTCTTGCTGGCTTCCCGGACGGCCTTTTCAAGGCAGTCAGCGAAATCAGCCGCGATGAGATTGGAGGGCGGATTGGCCAACACGATATGGCCTACGTTCTGACGACGTTCAAAGTAGATGCTTTCCATTGAAAGGAATCCTTAATAAATGATGGCGATCGTAAAAACCTCGATGTCTCCTGCCAGGCACTGCACTGCATATATTCAACAATAGTGAATGCGTGCAGCATTGTTGTATATTAGGATGCCGGTGGAGACGTGTCAACCATTCGCTGATGACGTTCTGCCGTGCGCAATGGTGCTTTGCCATTCGGGACACTGGCGAGCGACCGTTGTGGATATAGGATTCCAGACGGGTCAAACCACAAACCATCGGCAATTTCAGTCGTTAGCGATTTGACCTGTGCTTCGCACGGCCCAGCCGAAAAAGTTCGGCATAGGCGACATTGGAGAATGTAATGAAGGCGATTGGCTATAAAGCAAAGGGTGGCGTCGAGGTTTTGACCGAGCTCGAACTTCCGATGCCGGAACCTGGCCCACGCGATTTGCGGGTCGCCGTGAAGGCGGTGTCGGTGAATCCTGTCGATGTGAAGCGCCGTCGCTGGGAGGATCCTTCGGAGAGTCCGCTGCCGAGAGTGTTGGGCTACGACGCGGCAGGCGTGGTCGACGCGGTTGGAAGCGAGGTCACGCTCTTCAGGCCGGGCGACGAGGTCTTCTATGCGGGGGCGATGGATCGCCCCGGGACCAACTCGGAGTTTCATCTCGTCGACGAGCGGATCGTCGGGCCCAAGCCCACCTCGTTGTCGTTCGCCGAGGCGGCGGCCTTGCCGCTTACTTCGATAACTGCATGGGAAATGCTCTTCGATCGCATGAAGGTGCCGCGTGGCTTGCACGCACCTGGCGGCACGCTGCTCGTTCTGAACGGCGCAGGGGGCGTTGGCTCCATGCTGATCCAGTTGGCGACCCGCCTCACGGGCCTCACTGTCATCGCTTCTGCGTCCCGGCCCGAAACTGTCGAGTGGGTGAAGAAGCTCGGCGCGAAGCACGTTGCCGACCACAGCAAGCCCATCGACGAAGCGCTGCGCGCAATCGGCTTCGATGGCGTGGACTATATCGGGGCGATCACTTCGATGCCCGGTAGCGCCCCCAGTCTCGCCCGTGCGTTGAACCCCCAAGGCCATATCACGCTGATCGACAACTTCGACGACAGCATTGCGCCATTCAAGCCGAAGAGCATCACGATTTCGTGGGAGATGATGTTTACCCGGTCGCTGTTCCAGACAGCGGACATGGATGCGCAACACCGCTTGCTGAAAGAAGTGTCGGAGATGGTTGACGCCGGCCTGCTGCGGACGACGCTCACGCACGTGGAAGGGCCCTTGACGGCAGCGAATCTTCGCCGCGCACACGAACGGATCGAAACAGGAAAGGCTATCGGGAAGACCGTGCTGGAAGGCTTCCAGTAATGATTGTCGAGTGTCGTTTCCGCGTGGCTTGGTCAGCGCCGCGTCATGATTGCGGGGTGTTAACCACACTTGACATTATATTTTCCAATCGTATAGTAATGCGACGAGGCGTGCATGGAGCGACATGGCTTACGAGCCGATGCTTCCAGCGTCGATCACGCGAGATTCGCAAAAATGCTTTGTCGGAAGAACCGCTGCAACAATCTTTGATGCCGGTTCGGCTGCTGACACAGAGGATGGCTAAACGATGTGGAAAGCATTGGTGGATGAATTTGCTCAGCAGGATGAACGTGAACCCGACTCATTGCGAGTGGCGCGGTCCGCGATCCGGCGAAAGAACGGCAGACTTCCGGAGGCTCCAACGGACGATCTCCGGAACACCATTCTTGAAGCTGCAGTAGCGCTTTTCTATCGCGAGCCGATCGAGTCGTTGAACCTCGATCGGCTCGCCGATCAAACGCGGCTCAGTAAGCGCCACATCTATCGAATTTTCGGCTCGCGCAAGGCGTTTCTACAAGCCTATGCTGAGCTGCTCTGTGATCGTCAGCGTGCGCAATGGCGGGAAGCTGGACATCGATCCGGCGAGGAGCCTGTCCAGCACTTGCTCGAGCTCTTTATCGATGTCGCCGTCGAACTGGCTTCCGATAGCCATCAGCCCAGGCAGCCGCAATTGTCGCCGATACAGTTCTCCGACGAGGATCATCCTGTCAGGCTATCGCGTATCGAACTTGGCCGGGAGTTTCGCGCACTATTGATGCGACTGGCTATTGCCGTACATGCAGTAGATGCCGAGGCGTTGGTGGATACCTTGATGATGCTTTGGGAAAATGCAACAAGCAACGCCAGATCAGGCAGCGATTCCCGGCGGGTCGCTCAGCGTCTGCCGACCCTGGTCGACCACGTCATCAGGAGCTACGTGACGCTGTAGGTACGCAGGGTGGAGGTCGCATCATCCGCTCTTGCATACTCAACGGCGACGTTCGCCGATTGTTGCCGCATCAGCAACAGAGAGTTCAAAAACTAGTACTTACCCTAACGATTTTTGCCCTTTAGACTGCATGCAGCCTTGGCAGCGAAGCTGCTCTGAAGCGCAACTAAAACAATCGTTGAGGTAGGTCACCATGAAGTCGTTCACCAGGATGGTTCTCATTGCTGCTGTTTTTGCAGCACCCGTCGCATCGTTCGCCCAGTCCAGTCAGCCGGTAAGCCGTGAGCAGGTGCGCGCCGAGCTGGCCCAACTTGAGAAAGCCGGCTACGACCCGCATGACTGGCTTCACTATCCGGAGAACATCCAGGCAGCTGAAGCAAAAGTCGCGGCGCAAAATGCCGCAGCCCAAGCCCCTGTTTCGGGCTACGGTGGTGCTGTTGACGGAACGTCCCGTTCGGGCGCAGCAAGCGGTCTGTAATATCGATGTAAAGGCGCGATTCTCGAAGATCGCGTAATTTGCGGCTGAGGCTTTCCACCGGTATTGGTGGGAAGCCTCAGCCGCTTTGCTTTATGGGCGTCTGCCAGCCATCATTCGGATGTGTTGATTAATTCTTGTCGTTCTGCCAAAAGCAACGATCCGTTGCAACCGTGGAGCTATGCGCCTAAGCATTTCAGCCGTAGCCTTCAGGTCGAGTCATCATTTCCCACCGTGGTACCACGCAGATATAGGAAGGAGATCGAAATGTCGAAAGTTCTGGTTCTATATTATTCCTCGTATGGCCATGTCGAAGCGCTAGCGGATGCCGTCGCCGAAGGTGCGCGCTCCACGGGGGCCACGGTCGACGTCAAGCGCGTGCCGGAGACTGCGCCGGCGGACGTGGCCAAGGCCGCGTACTTCAAGCTCGACCAGCAAGCGCCGGTAGCGACCGTCGCCGAACTCGCCAACTACGACGCTATTGTCGTCGGCACGCCGACCCGATTCGGGCGAATCTCGTCGCAGATGGCGTCATTCCTGGATCAAGCCGGTGGGCTATGGATGAGCGGTGCATTGAATGGCAAGGTTGGCGGTGCGTTCACGTCGACGGCGAGCCAGCACGGCGGGCAGGAAACGACGCTGTTCTCGATCATTACCAATCTGCTGCACTTCGGCATGACCGTCGTCGGCCTGCCGTATAGCCACCAGGGGCAGATGACGCTGGACGAAATCGTCGGCGGTTCGCCGTACGGCGCCACGACCATCGCCGGTGGGCAAGGTCAACGCCAACCGAGCGCAATCGAGCTCGCCGGCGCTCGCCACCAGGGCGAACTGATCGCCCGAACGGCCAACAAGCTGTTTGGCTGAACGTTAGACCTAGTCGCACCGTTGACGCGCGCATGAGACGGCCAGGTGGAAATCCGCCTGGCCGGCATGACCTGGATACGGACCGTCCTTCGACATTCGCCGAGGACCGGTGCCATTGACAACCATTCATTCGAAAGAGCTGAGCATGCAACGTTCGACAACTGAAGGTGCGTTGAAGGATTTCGTCGTAACCCATCCGCTCGACCCGGAAGACGCGAAGATCACCGCTGCGGCGCGAGCCATGGCAAGCCCCATGAAAGGCAAACTGAGGGGCATCGAAGCACGCGAGCCTTTCGACGCCATGATGGAGCGCGTTTCGCCACGCGACGACGTGAGCTTCGAAGCCGACACGGTTGGCGGCATTGCAGGGTTCTGGGTCCATCCTGCGCATGCCCGGTCTGACGAAGCGATCCTCCATCTGCACTCCGGATGGTTCAACCTGGGAAGCGCCAAAGCATTCCGTCACCTTGTTGGGCACATCGCCGCGAGGGCGGGCGCGAGTGCATTTATCCCGGACTATCGGCTTGCACCCGAGCATCGTTTTCCCGCGGCCGTCGACGATGTGCTGGCGTCTTACCGCGGGCTCGAGGAAAGGGGAATTCGCCGGATTGCCATCACGGGCGACTCTGCCGGCGGCAATCTCGCCCTGGTACTCGCCGCACGCGTCTCCGCCGACGCGGCCTCCGCAAAGGCGGCGCTTGTCGGCGTGGCCGCACTGTCGCCGGTTACCGATCTGACGCTCACGAGCGAGACGTATGTGACGCGCGCGGATGCCGATCCGTATTTCACCCTTCCGCAAGTCGCGGAACTGGTGCACGCCTATCTGGGTAGCGCCGACCCGAAACTTCCGCTCGCTTCGCCGCTCCACGGGCGGCTTTCCGGCTTGCCTCCCGTTCGCATTCATGTCGGCGACGACGAAGTCCTGCTCGACGATTCGCGCAGTTATATCGAGCGTGCGATTGCCGCCGGAACCGATGCCCGGCTCGATGTCTGGATGGGGATGCCGCATGGCTTCGCCGGCAGCATTGGAAGTTTGAAGGCGTCGGCACAAGCGCTGGATGCCATCGGCGGGTTTCTCACGGAGAAGCTGCTGGCAGGCGCAGACCCGCATACAGCACGCTGAAACCGCGCAGAAGGGCGGGCTCGTTGCGTGCCAACGCTCAACGAACGAACGCTCTAGCGCTGCCGGTTCTGACCTTCGAATCCGGCCACGAGCGTATCGAGCAAATGACGCACGGCCGGCACCATGCCCCTGCGCGTGGGAAAGATCGCATGCACGAGGCCCGGCGTGCTAGCCAGACCCGGCAGCAGGTGCTGCAGGCGGCCGGCCTGAATATCAGCCTCAACCAGTTCTCTCGGCAGCATGGCCACGCCGACACCGGATATCGCCGCCACGCGAAGGCTCGCCAGGTCGTCGGTGGCGAGGCGGGGCTGGTGCGCCCATGAGGTCACGCGCCCCTCAGCGTCGACCAGATTCCACACAAATCGCTCATTGCTGCTCGCCATGGAAAGGGTAGGCCATTCCTTGACGGATTCGATTGAGCTGGGCGCCGGATGGCGCGCGGCCAGTGCGGGACTGGCAACCAGAATGTGGATCGACAAACCCAACTGGCGGACGGCGAGATCGGTGTTCTCCAGCGGCGGCAGCCTGACCCGGATGGCAAAGTCCAGGCCTTCCTCGACGACATCCACGCGGCGGTTGGTTGCATCCAGCAGGACCTGGACATCAGGGTTGTCTTGCACGTATCGCGCGATGATCGTGGAGATTCCGGACTCCAGTAGGGCCACCGGGCAGGCGATGCGGACGGTGCCCTGCGGCTTGGAGCGCGTGCGCTCCACGATCTCTTTCGCGGCCTTGGCTTCCGCCACTAGCGCCAGGCAATGCTGGTGGAACTGCCGCCCGGTTTCCGTCAGGGAAAGGCTCCGGCTGGTGCGATTAAGCAGGCGAACGCCAAGCTCTTCTTCCAGTGCGCGAACGCGCCGGCTGAGTTTCGAGGTCTGCAAGCCGAGGCCGCGCGCGGCCGCCGTATAGCTCCCACGCTCGACCACCTCTGCGAAGAGCCGAAGATCATTGAGGTCAGTGATTGCGTTCATAGGCGGACTTCAACTCCTTCTAATCGTTCTATTGGTGGCAACGAAACGTTTCATTGTAGGAGATATGCGTGAGTTCATTGCGAATATAGCATTCTTCCCATCAACCGCATCACTTGTATCAGTGCCGAATCCGACCGGTCGTACAGGTGACAAGCGCCGCATCGGCGGCGGGAAATGGTGGCGAGAAACGGAGATGGACATGCTCACACACAGGCGTTGGGACTCACTGGACACGGCGAACCGGGATTGGCTGCGCGCGAAATACCATTTTGCGGTGAGCGCCGACGGCAATCCCGACCATGCCGCTCTCGGTCCCCTGATTGTGTGGAACGACGACGAGATCGCGGTTGGCAGCGGTTTCCCCATGCACGGGCATCGCGACATGGAAATCATCACCTATGTGCGCCAGGGCATGCTCGGGCATCGAGACACTTTGGGATCCGAAGGAACGATCCACGCAGGCGATGTCCAGGTCATGAGCGCCGGCACGGGCATACGCCACGCCGAGTTCAACAAGGGCGAAGTGCCGCTCAAGGTCTATCAGATCTGGCTGCTGCCGCGCAAAGCCGGTGGTGAACCCGCATGGGATACCAAGCCGTTTCCAAGAGGCGACCGGTCAGGGCGCTTTGTAGCCCTTGCCAGCGGGTTTGCCGGCGACGAAGGAGCGCTGCCGATTCGCGCCAATGCGCGCGTGTTCGGCGCAATGCTAAAGGCAGGCGAAAGCGTTCAGCACGAGTTGAGTCTGGCGCGTCGTGCCTATCTCGTCGTGGCCTCGGGACGCATCGAAGTGAATGGCGAGCCCGTTGGGCCGCTGGATGGCGTGGCGATTACGAAAGTCGCCGCGGCACAGATTTCTGCTCTTGAAGATTCCGAGCTGGTGATGGTGGACGCCGGCTAATTCTCTTTCTCTTAATCCACCTGCGTAAATTTATCTTAGGAGTTAGTCATGGAACGTTTTAAATTTCTTCCGTTGTTGGGTCGTGTTCTGATCGGTGCACCGTTTGTCATGAGCGGGCTGGGCAAACTCGCGGCGTATGGCGCGACGGTTGGCTACATTGCGGCCATGGGGCTGCCCGTGCCGCCACTCGCGTTCATTCTTGCCGTGCTGACCGAGTTGGGCGGCGGCCTGCTGCTGCTGTCGGGTTACCGCGCTCGCACTGTGTCGTTGGGGATGGCGGTGTTCTGTGTGGTCACGGCGCTGTTCTTTCACCATAACTTCGCCGATCAAAACCAGATGATTCACTTCCTCAAGAACGTGATGATGGCCGGTGGTCTGCTGCAAATCACCTGGTTCGGCGCCGGCGCATTCAGCCTGGACGCGCTCACCGGCCGGACAGCTTTGCGTGTCTCGCCTGCGAACGCGAGCTAAAAGTCTGATCCGCTGAGACGACCGGCCAACCAGCTGACCGGCTGGCTCGTCTCACCGGGATCGGCGCTCGCTGCAACGCCAGCGGGGCGCTGTCATACCGCTTACTTCCCCAACTGTGCAATGAAGGCGCGAGCGGCCGGCCCCGGCGGCGCGTCCTTGCGGTAAACCACCTTCATCGGCATCGCTACGTCGCGCGGCAGGCCTTCAATGCGAATCGCCACCAGGGTGCCACTGTCGAGATCCTCCTTGACCATGTGCAAGGGCATATGCCCCCAGCCCAGGCCGGCCTTCAGAAATGCATACTTGGCCCCCAGATCCGCGAGCCTCCACGTCGAGGTGGACAGCACGCCGAATTCGCGTCCCTCGGTCAACGCGGTTCGGTCGCTGAGTACGAGTTGCACGTGCTTCTTGATTGCGGTGGCGGAAACGATGCCCCGGCTATTTGCGAGCGGATGAGCGGGGCCGACAACCGTCACCAGTTTCAGCTCGCGCAAGGATTCGACCTGTAGTTCATCCGTCACGATCGGCAGCGTGCCGATCACGCCAATGTTGCAGATCCGGTCGAGCACCAGTTTCATCACACCGCCCAGTGCCTCGACATAGAGCCGCAGCGGCGTGTGCGGATAATCCTTCTGGGACTGAGCCGCCGCGCGCGTCAGACTATCCATGGGGTACATCACGTCCATCGCGACGGAGAGTTCGGGCTCCAGACCTTCTCGCATCGCGCGTGCTCGCGCCTTGAAACCATCGATCGTGTCAGCCACTGAGCGGGCGTCGAGCAGCAAGCTCTTGCCTGCGTCGGTGAGTTGCGGGTAGCGGGCCGTGCGATCGAACAGCTTCACTTCGAGCTGTGCCTCGAGATTCGCAAGGGTCTGGCTAACCACCGATTGCGCGCGCCGGAGCTTGCGTCCGGCTGCTGAGAAGCTGCCTTCATCGACCGCGGCGATGAAGGTCCGAAGCTGGTCAAGCGTTACGCCGTCAAGCATATCCATCGCTCCAAACGATACCTAAAATCTAAAAATATAGGCTTTTCAGATGGAGTGCAAGCTCTTACCTTACATGTATCGCGTTTTTCTTAAGGCAGAGCCATGAACACCGACACAGCCGTACTCACCCCGATTCCCGAGACAACGCTGGCCCCGCGCCGGGTCGCATTTCGCACCAGTGGCAGTGCGCACGGCGGCATTACGCGTCTCGCCAGTCCCTCCGATATCGGCGAGTTGATCAAGCCTTTTGTGTTCCTCGATCACGCCGTGGTCGTGCCGACCGGCAAGCCGATGTTCGGGATGCACCCGCACTCGGGGCTCGCCACACTCACCACCGTGCTGAGTGGCGGAATTTCCTATGCGGACACGACCGGCAAGAGTGGCGAACTTCATGCCGGCGGCCTCGAATGGATGAAGGCCGGCAATGGGGTCTGGCACGACGGAAACGTACTGCCGGGCGAAGCCGTGCGCCTCTTTCAACTCTGGGTCGCGCTACCGCCCTCGCAGGAAAATTCGCCGGCGGAAAGCCAGTACATTGCGCCGGCCGAGGTTCAGCGGGATGGGCCGGTTCGCGTCATCATCGGCCGCCACGGATCGGCGACGAGCGATATCCGCGCGCCTGAAGGCATCAATTACTTCCACGTTGAACTGAACGCTGGGGAGACGTGGCGCTACGCGCCGCCTGCCGGACACAACGTCTCGTGGCTGGCGATCGACAAGGGGAGGCTGAACGCATCCGAGCCGATCGAGGCAGGCGAGCTCGCCGTATTCGAGGAATCCGACGGGGCGCCCATCGAGTTGCATGCCGAGCAAGCGACGTCGTTCGTCATCGGCTCCGCGATCAAGCATCCTTATCCGCTGGTGCTCGGCTACTACTCGGTGCATACGAACGCCGACGCGCTTGCGCAGGGCGAGGCCGAAATTCGCCGCATCGGTCGCGATCTGGCCACGCAGCGCCGCGCGCGGTAAGCGCGGACATCGGTGGAATGCGTGCCCGCCGTAGAAGGGTTCCCCGCGACGGTAAGTAAGTCACGGTAACCCCGGCGGGCATGATCTGCTTGCGAGATCGCTGAGCCGCCGGTTCACGCGATTTCGATACGTCACCGTGCGAATCCTAAAGCACGCCCGGACGAGCCGCGACACCATGGTCGAAGTCAAACCGTGGCCGCCGGCATATGTGCCTGCACGCCCCGTTACCGGGAAAAGGAGGCGCATCGTGAATTACCCCCACGCTCATTCAGGTTCGCTGCCGCCCAAGGGGGCGGCTAAGTCCGTTGCGGCACGTCGGCAGGAGGCGTCATGACCACGGCAGCAGACTATCTGGTCGATGCCCTGACACAGGCCGGCGTGAAGCGCATTTACGGCGTCGTCGGCGACTCGCTGAACGGCATCTCCGATTCGCTCAGGCGCTCCGGCGAGATCGACTGGATTCACGTGCGGCACGAGGAGGGCGCGGCCTTCGCGGCTGGCGCGGAAGCGCATCTCACCGGTCAACTGGCGGTATGCGCCGGCAGTTGCGGACCGGGCAACCTGCACCTCATCAACGGACTATTCGACTGCCATCGCAGCGGCGTGCCCGTGCTCGCGATCGCCGCGCACATTCCCAGCTCGGAAATCGGCATCGACTATTTTCAGGCGACGCATCCGGAAATCCTGTTCAAGGAGTGCAGCCATTACGTGGAACTCGTGTCGCACGTCGACCAGTTGCCGCAGATCCTGACCCGCGCAATGCGCGCCGCGGTCGGACGGCGCGGTGTGGCGGTCGTCGTGATTCCGGGCAACGTCGCGCTCTCGCCGACTACGGCCAAGGTCGCGCCCTGGCTGGTGCCGTCGGCTCCGCCCGTGCTGCGTCCCGCTGACGAAGAGATCTCGCGCCTCGCGAATGTGCTGCACGCGGCATCGCGCGTGACGCTGATGTGCGGCGCCGGCTGCGCGGGCGCGCACGACGAAGTGGTCGAGCTCGCGAAGCGCCTGAAGGCGCCGATCGTGCACTCGCTGCGCGGCAAGGAGCACATCGAACATGACAACCCATACGACGTCGGCATGACTGGCATGGTGGGGTTCGCATCGGGCTACGCCGCGATGAAGGCGTGCGACATGCTGCTCCTGCTCGGCACCGATTTTCCTTACCGGCAGTTCTATCCGGAAGACGCCACGATCGCGCAGATCGATGTGCGTCCCGAAGCGCTCGGCAACCGCTGTTCGCTCGATCTTGGCCTTGTCGGCACGGTCAAGGACACGCTCGCCGCGTTGCTGCCGGTCCTCAAGGAAAAGACCGATTCGTCGCATCTCGACAGCGCGCTCGCGCATTACCAGAAGGCGCGCAAGGATCTCGATTCGCTTGCAGAGAGTAATCCGTCGAGCACGACGATCCATCCGCAGTATGTGACGCGGCTCGTGAGCCAGCTCGCGGCCGACGATGCGATCTTCACCTGCGACGTTGGCACGCCGATCGCCTGGACGGCGCGCTATCTGAAGCTGAATGGCCGGCGGCGGCTGATCGGTTCGTTCAATCACGGCTCGATGGCGAACGCGATGTTGCATTCCATTGGAGCTCAGGCCACGTACCCTGGCCGTCAGGTGATCTCGATGTCCGGCGACGGCGGATTCACGATGATGATGGGCGACTTCATCACGCTGGTTCAGGCGAAGCTGCCAGTGAAGGTGATCGTGCTGAACAACGGCACGCTGGGTTTCGTCGAGATCGAAATGCGCGCGTCGGGCTTCGTCGATACCGGCACCGATCTCGTCAATCCGAACTTCGCACGCATGGCCGAAGCGATGGGCGTGAAGGGAATTCGCGTCGAGAAACCGCAGGAACTCGAAGGTGCGATTGCGGCCGCGCTTGCCCACGACGGACCCGCGCTCGTCGACGTCGTCAGCGCGCGCCAGGAGCTGATCATGCCGCCGAAGACCACCGTCGATGAAGCCTGGCATTTCGGCCTCTTCATGATGAAGGCGGTGATGGACGGACGCGGCGGCGAGCTGATCGATCTCGCGAAAGTGAACCTGACGCGCTGAACCTTGGCATCCGGAATGTCCGGTGCGCCAGGATCGCGCGTTCGGTTGAATCGTAATGCTTCATTGCCTGCCATCAGGGAGAGACGGCGATGTCGAGTGGTGTGCGCCGTAGGCGCCATGGATGGACGGTCCTGATGTCGTGCGCGACGTTGACGCTGACAGCGTGTAGCGACGCGCCGTCGGTCGGCGTGCTGGGCGCGTATTTTCCGGACTGGCTGTTTTGTATCGTGGGCGGCGTGCTGCTGGTGGTATGCGTGCACGTGCTGCTTTCGCGAAGCGGCCGCGGCGCCTGGCTCACGCCGCCCGCGATCGTCTATCCGGCGCTGACGGTGCTGTTTTCCATCGCGCTCTGGGTAGCAGGCTTCAACCTTTAACGCTTTTGATGATCCCTTTAACCTTTAGCTGACCGTGTGACCATGACTGCTGCCCAAAGCACGGACGCAGGAAAGCAGCGTCCGCGAACCTGGCCCGCCATCCTGCTGATCGTGCTGGCCGTGATCGCGATCGTCGCCGTGATCTGGCGCGTGGATACCGTGCCGCGCACCGACGACGCCTATGCGTATGCCGACACGATCGGCGTCTCGCCCGAAGTCAGCGGCAAGATCGTGACGCTCGCGGTGCGCAACAACCAGGCGGTGAAGCAGGGCGATCTGCTGTTCGAGATCGACCCGCGGCCGTATCAGTTCGCGTTGCAGCGCGCCCAGGCGGCGCTCGCGCAACTCGATGCGCAGATTCCGCTGACGCAACGCACCGTCAATGCACAAGGATTCAGTGCCGAGGCGGCGAAGTCGTCAGTCGCACGGGCCCAGGCCGCCGCGAAGCAGGCGGGGGATACGCTGGCGAGAATGGAGCCGCTGATCGGCAAGGGCTACGTTTCCGCCGACGATCTGGATCGCGCGCGCACCACGCAACGCTCGGCACTCGCCGAGCTTGCGGCCGCGCAAGCGCAGGCCCGCGAGGCGCAGGCGGCGGTCAGCAGCGTCGCCGCGCTCGTCGCGCAGCGTGCGGTGCTGACGGCTGAAATCTCCTCGGCGCAGCTCAACCTGGAGTACGCGACCGTGCGCGCGCCGTTCGATGGCCGCGTTGTTGAATTGCGCACGTCCGTTGGGCAATTCGTATCCGCGCAAAAGCCCGTCTTCACGCTGATCGATACGCGGCATTGGTACGTCATCGCCAATCTCCGCGAGAACGAGCTTGGCAACATCCGGCCCGGCACCCGCGCGACCGTGTACCTGATGAGCAATACGCGCATCCGTTTCAGCGGTTCGGTCGACTCGATCGGCTTCGGCGTCGATCCGCAGGACGGCAGCGGCACCGCGAACGGTCTGCCGAGTATTCAACGCAGCATCAACTGGGTGCACGTCTCACAGCGTTTCCCGGTGAAGATCCTGGTCGATCACCCCGATCCGCAGATGTTCCGGATCGGCACGTCCGCGGTCGCCGTACTGCAGCCCGAACGCCGCGAAGATCGTGACAATCGCGCGACGTCCAACGGAGCGCCGTCATGAGTGGGCTCGACGGTGTCGGGCGTCATCTCGCCTGGCCGCGGCCGCTCGGGCAACTGGCAGGCTTTCTGCGCTCGGAGCTTGGCGCGTTTCCTGGGCGCGCCAACCTGACCATGCGCAGCGTGCTCGGCTGCGCGATCGTGCTAATCGTGTCGATGACTTTGCGGGTGCCCGAGGTGGCGTTGTCGCTGATCGCGGTTTTTTTCGTCACGCAGTCGAACATCGTGCTGACCCGTCTCGTCGCATTGTTGGCCGTGATCGGCACGACCTGCGCGATCGCCTGCATCATCGGCGTCTTCAAGCTGACGTTCGACTATCCGCTGCTGCGCATCGTGGTCGCAAGCGCCATCTTTTTTTGCAGCGCCTATCTGATGCGGGCCGTGGCGAAACTGGGGCTGGTGTTCTTTCTCGTCTCGCTGATCGTGATTTACGCACAGACTTTTGCCGATCGGACCGATAACGCGGAAGCGCTGGTGCGTGCGTGTCTGTGGGTGTGGGTGGCGGTCAACTATGCAGTTGTGCTGTCGCTGATCATCAACACGCTGTTTCTGCCGGCCGAACCGGAGCAGCAGTTGCGCGCCGCCATGCAAGGGCAGCTCGCGACGGCCCGTGCGCGGCTCGCGATCATGATCGACGCGAATGCGCCGGCCGTGCGCATCGGCGCGCTCGATCTCGAGCGCGCCGCCCTCACGTTGCAGAAGCTACTGCGCTTTTCGACCATGCGTCACCACTACAGCGAGGAAGATGCCTCGGCGTGGTTGGCCTGCGTGACCGTGGTGTCGCGCATTTTCGAAGCTGCGGCGGTGCTGCCTGAGCATGCAGTCGCGCAGGACGCCGGGCAGATCGATGCCATCCGCGTGGTGCAGGACGAACTCGTGTCGCTCGAACACGCGATTGGCGACAACCTGCAATGGCGGCATTGGGGCGCATCGCGTGAGGCGCCGGTGTTGACCTCGATACCCGCGCTCGACGCGATGCAACGTGCGCTCAACGTGTTCTCCGAGGCCACACGGGGCGCTGTCGCGCCGCCGCCGGAAGACGCGGCCGCCGGCAGTGCAGCGGCCAAAGAGGCGAAAGCGGAGCAGGCGACGAAAGCGACGAAAGCGGCGGCTCCTACAGCACAGTCCGAACCGGACATCTTCGCTAATCCGCGTTACGCGCGCTTCGCGCTGCGTACGCTGTTCTCGGTACTGATCTGCTACGTGTTCTACAACGCGGTGAACTGGCCCGGTATCCACACGATCATGCTGACATGTCTCGTGGTCGCGCTGCCGAGCCTTGGCGCGTCGAGCCGCCAGGGCGTGCTGCGGATCACCGGTGCACTGATCGGCAGTGCACTGGCGCTGTTCATGGTCGCGTTCGTGATTCCGCAACTGGAAAGCGTGACGGGGCTGCTGCTGATGAGTTTGCCCGTGATCGCGCTCGGCGCCTGGGTGGCGGCGGGATCTGAGCGGAGCGCCTATGCAGGAATCCAGATCATGTTTACGTTTGCGCTGGCGTTGCTCGAATCGTTCTCGCCACCGTCGGATCTCACTGAGATCCGCGACCGGATCGTCGGCATCATTCTGGGTGTCGGCGTGGCCACCTTTATCCAGATGTCGATGTGGCCGGAGCGCGAATCGGATGGCCTGCGTGCGCAACTGACGTCGATATTGCGCAAGATCGCGGCGTTGGCTCGCATCGAGGCGAAGGCGGTGCAGAGCGGCCCACGCGCGACGGATTCTGCAGCGGTGGTTGAAGCGTGGACCATGGTCGGCGATTGCGAGATGGCGCTCGCGCGTGTCGCGCTCGAACCCGACTGGCGCGAGGGGGAGACGTCACGTATCACGCTTTTGTCGCAGACGGTGCTCGCGCAGAGCCGGGCGATGCTTGTCGCGCTCGAAGCGTTTCACCATGAAGCGATGATCAATGCGTCGGCAAGCGCGCCGATGGAGCGCGCGGCGAAGTTTCAGTCGGATGTCGCGGATGCGCTGGAGCGATACGCGTCACAGCTCGTGGCTGAGCCATCGGCCGCGATGACGCCGACGCGGCTCGATTCGAGTGGATTGCGCGCCACGCTGCCGCCGGCAGGGGCAGTGGAGACCGCAGGCGGCCAAACGCTGGAGCGGCTCGCGCAACGCATTGACGCGGCGCTCGCCGGGTTGCCACGCTGGTTGCCCGACGAACGTGCGTCCGGCGAATTTGCGAGTGCGGGGTGATCGGCGATGACGCACTTCGTTCTCATCCTGCGCCGTCTGCCGCGCTTACTGAGCGCACGACTGTTCAACCACTGGCTCGCGTCGCTCGCGCTGCCCTGGCTCGCCTCGTGCGCGATCATTCACCACGATAGTCCGCCGGCCGCGATGATCACGCCGCAGCAGATCCGTCTCGCCGACGACATCCATCTGGCCAACGAAGGCTGGCCGTCGGCACGCTGGTGGGAGCAGTATCACGATCCGCAGCTCAATACGCTCGTCGATCAGGCGCTCGCGCACGCGCCTTCGCTCGCCATTGCGCGCGAGCACGTCTCGCAAGCTCATGCGCAAGTCGAGCTGATCCGCGCGGGATCCGGTCTGCAGATGTCCGCGCTCGCGGAAGCCGATCGCGAGCATGTCTCGGGTCACGGGTTCCTCAGCGCGTACGCGTCGCACGACCCGCAGATCGGAGCGTTTGGGCCGTGGTACTGGACCGGGCTGGTGGGCGTCGACGCGCACTACGACATCGACATCTGGGGCAAGCAGCGCGACCTTGTGCGTGCGGCGATCGGCGAGCAGAACGCGCGGCGCGCGGAGGCGGCGCAGGCCGAGCTCGAACTCTCGGCAGGCGTCGCGCAGCTTTACTACAGCATCCAGATCACTTACGCGAGCATTGATCTGTTGCGCCAGCTTCGCGAAGTGCGCGCCTTCGAACTCGACACGCGATCGGCGCGGCACGAACGCGGCCTCGAAGCGCTGACCCAGACCGCCCAGGCACGCTCGCAGGTGCTCGCGATTGACCAGCAGATCGCCTCGAGCGAGGAGCAGATCGTCCACGCACGCGAAGCCCTGCGCGCGCTGGCGGGCGTCGGTCCCGACGATCTGCCGGCAATCGCACCGGTGCCCTTGCCGGCACCGTCGGCCTCGCTGCCGTCGACGCTATCGTATGAGCTGCTCGCGCGGCGCCCGGATCTGCAGGCCATGCGCTGGCTGGTACAGGCGTCGTTCGACAAGATCGATGCGTCGAAGGCCGCGTTCTACCCGAGCTTCGACATCACGGCGTTCTTCGGTTTCAACGCGTTGCGAATGCGCGATCTGTTCCTGCATTCGAGCCAGCAGATCAACCTCATTCCCGGCCTCACACTGCCGATCTTCGACGGTGGCCGCCTGAACGCGAACCTGCACGGCGCGCGCACGGCGAGCAACACGCTGATCGAACAGTACGACCAGGCGGTGCTCGACGCGGTGCGCGACGTCGCGCAGAGCGGCAGCGCGATCGACGACCTCGATCACCGCGCGCATCTGCAGCGTGACCGGATCGACGCATTGCGCTTTGCGAGCGACAGTGCCGAGGCGAGCTACAAGACCGGCCTCGGCGACAGGACGAGCGCGATGCAGGCGAAGGCGCCGGTCATCGCTGGACGCCTCGAACTCGTGCAACTGACCGGCGACGAAATCGAAGCGGGCATCGTGCTGACTCGCGCGCTGGGTGGCGGCTATCGCAGCGACGACCTGCCGGCGGAGTCGGCCAGCACGAACAAGCCCTAGGCGGCGAGCAGGGCGGTTTCTTTAATGCTGCCGGTTGCCCGCACGAGCGTGTCGCCCCTCTGTCGGGGGATGGACCGCCGTGCCGGTCGATGCAAACGCTGATGCAAACGCCGACGCTAACGCGAGCGATGACCCGTCTGCCATGGAGCCAGGTCATGAAGAATCATGATGCTTCGGAAATCCGTACGCCACTTCGGGCAACGCCGTTGCTCTACCCGGAGCCGTTGACTCGTCGAGGCCGGTCGTGACGCAGGACATCAATCTGATCGAGCTCACCGCCGAAATCGTGGCGAGCTTCGTGTCGTGTAATCCGTTGCCGGCAGACGACCTGCCGGAGTTCATCTGGAGCACGTACGCCGCGCTGGCCGCATTGCACACGACGTCGGTACCGGCCGCGCGGCAGCGGGCGGCGGTGCCGATCGAGGAATCGGTGCGCGACGATTATCTCGTCTGTCTCGAAGACGGGCGCAAGCTGAAGTCGCTCAAACGCTACCTGCAGCGCCACTTCGCGATGACCCCTGACGAATACCGCGCGAAGTGGGGCCTGCCCGCGGACTACCCGATGGTCGCGCCGGCCTATTCCGCGCTGCGTTCGTCGATTGCGAAGCGCCATCCCGCCGGCGCAATCAAACCGCGTCGCGGTGCCTAAGATCGTACGAATGAGGGATGCCGCTCCCGTCGTACTCACCCAATGAGGGGATGTTGCGCCGCCGCCAGACTGCGCAAGATAGGGTCCGTCGACTTACACCCTGCGGAGGCGCACATGTTCACGCGGAGACTCAATGCAGCGTGCGGCAACGAGCCGGCAGACTTCGCCGCCGACGATGAGACCGCGCTCGAGGAAGCCGAACGGGTCACCGACGCGTCTCATCGGCTCCACTCGGACAGCGCCTGCGACGCGATTGTCGCTCGCCTCGTCGCGCAGGCCACTGAGCAAACGCGGCCGTCCACGCGGCGCGCGGCGTCGCTGCCGCAGTGGCGTCTGCGGCGCGCGCTCGACTTTATTGAAGCGAATCTCGCGCAGCCGATCGGACTAGCCGATGTGGCCGCCAGCACCGGACTCACCCGCATGCATTTCGCCGCGCAGTTCCGCTCGACAACCGGTTATTCGCCGCATGCGTATCTGCTACGGCGCAGGATCGAGCATGCCCAGATGCTGCTGCGCTCGTCGGCGCTCAGCGTGCTTGACGTCGCGCTCAGTTGTGGCTTCGGATCGCATGCGCACTTTACGACCGTGTTCGGGCGGATCGTCGGCGAGCCGCCCAACAGTTGGCGAACACGCATGCGGGACGAGGAGCCGATCGTGGAGCCGGCGGTGGCTATCTCCCCGCGCCGTGGCGACAGAGGAGCTTGATCATGCAGACCGACCTGGCGGATGATGCATGCTGGTGCGCCGCGTTGCGCCTGCTCGACGGCGGCGCGTGGGAGTGGGCCGCGAGCCGGCTGGCGCCGCGCGTCGAAGCAGCAAAGGTGCGGGCTGCGCCAATCGATGCGTGCCGCGAATGCGTAGTACGGGTGCTCGATCGCCTGTCGACGAAGGTGGTCGTCGTCTACTGGTGCGATGCAACGTCCTGCCGCTACGGCGACCAGTTGTGGCGGGTGGGCGTCTCGAGGCGGCGCGGCCGCTGCGCGTTGTCGGGTGCGCCGATCAAGGCCGGCGACGTGGTTTATCGTCCGCGCCAGGGGCGGCCGAGACCCGTCAACGCGACCGCGATGATGCTGGCCTCCGAGGTCGAGCGCGTCTCACCCGGTTGATCGTTGGCTGCATTACAAATCCCGGTATTGATTGCTTTCGTTTCAGTTTCAGTTCGGGCAATACCGGGCAACAACCCATCCTTTACCAAAAAAGAACCGAATCATCACGCTTTTCCGGACGGTCATCTCTAGTCTGGACGGTACTGCGTTCGTCCAGCGATTGTGACGATCAGGTGTCCGACGGAGCGAGGAATGAACGAGGCATGGGTCTGCGAAATTCATCAGGAAGCGGGGCATCTTCAACCCCGCGCGGCGCCGCCGCGAGGGCAGTCCGATGCCCTCTTGACGCGGGCGCTTCATGTCGTGCCGCCCGCGCCGGTGTTTGCCGACGAACTTCGGTCCGAACTTCAGTCGCTCGCGCGCGTCGGCCGGGAACGGCCTGCAGCCAGTGTAGCGCGCATCCATCTGGATCTGGCGCGCGCGTGGCAGATGGTGATCCGCGGCGAGGCCGCCGAAGCGCTGCTGAGCGCGCAGCGGCTTGAAGGGCAGGTCGGCCCGCTAACGGGCCCGGTTGCCGTTGCGGTGCGTTGCGAGATCGCGGCCGTACGCGCTGCGGCGCTCCTGCTGCAGGACGACGCGGGGGCCGCATTGGCCGCTGCGCTTTCCGCGCTGCGGCTCGGCACCGCAACACCCACCGCGCACGTCGCGCTGACGGTGTGCCGCTGCGCTTACTTGCGCCTCGGCGACCCCGAGAGTTTCTACGCGGTGGAACGCCGCGCGCCGGACGCTCAGCCCGGCCGGCTGCGCGCGGTCACCACGATGCTCGACATTGCGCTCGATGCCGCGGTCGAATTCGCCCAGATGCATTTCAATGCCGCGCGCCTGTTGGCCGATGACGCACTCGATGTCGCGCGCCGTTTCGGGGCCGGTCCGGCGACAATCGACGCGCTGCCCGCCTGCGTGATGGCGCAGGTGCTGTACGAGGAAGGCCGTGTCGACGAGAGCGAGGCGCTGGTCGCGGCACGGTTGCCGGGAATCCGGCAGGGCGGTGCGATCGAAGGCGCGGTGCGCGCTTACGGACTGCTTGCGCGCATCGCCGCGAACCGGCGGCAACCGGGACAAGCGCTCCTGCTGCTGGCCGAGGCGGACGCGCTTGGGATCAAGCGCAACTGGCCGCGGCTGCGCGCGGCGAGCCTCGCGCAGCAGGTCGAGATCCACGCGGGTGCGGATCGCCTCGACGAGGCGGCGCTCTGCGCACAACGGCTCGCCGTGCTGGCCGGGCAATGCGGCGCCGCGAGCAGCAGCGCGCGCTTCGAGATCGCGCGCTACCACGTACTTGCGCAGGCGCGGCTTGCGCTCGCAAAGACGCATTCATCAGCATGCGCTCCCGCGTTTCCTCAGGCACCCATCGAGGTATCCGCCGCGATCGATCTCGTAGCGCTGCGGCAGCTCCATAGCGATACCGTTCTAAGGCGTGACCGATACGGCGCGGTGACGATCGCGCTATTGCTGATCGAAGCGTTGCTGGTCGCCGGTCTGCGAGACGACGCGGTCGAGGCGCTCGTCACGCTGCTCAAGCAGGGGGCTTCGGCGGGACTGCAGCAAACGCTCGTTGACTGCAGCGAGCGCGTGGCGAAGCTGATCGACGGGATGGCGCGCGGGTCGATCGTGCCCGCAGGCGACGTCCGCGAGCTGCTTCCCTATGCAGGCGCTTTGATGTCGCGACGCCGGCGTGGCGCCGCCCATGCGCAACCGGCGAGTGATACGGCACGGGACATCGCCCGGTCCGTGGCCGCCATGGGCCTGAGCGAACGTGAACGCGTGATCATCGGACTGATGGGGCGCGGGCTGACCAACAAGCAGATTGCGATCCGGCTGTGCATCGCGCCCGAGACAGTGAAGTCGCACGCCAAGCATCTCTACTCGAAGCTGTCGGTGAGGAACCGGATCGAAGCGGTGACGCTGGCAAGCCGCTTGGGTCTCGTCCGGCTATCCGCGTGTGGGCACGCCGGTGATTAACCCGCTTCGAACGTCTCGCGCAGACGATGACCCGACGGCAGCTTGGCAGCGAGTGCGTCTTTCATCGTCTTGCTGAGTGCTGCGTGGTAGTCGGCCGTTTGCATGTCGCCAGCCAACTCGCTGGCGCGGGCCGCGGTGCGATGGATACGCCAGTCCGCGAGCGGCGTCTGGTAACCCTGAGTCGCGTCGAGCGCATGCTGGACGCAGTGCAACGCATGGGTTGCATCATCCTGTTCGCACGCAACCCGCGCGCGCGTCTCCCACGCGAAACCCTGCCACGTGCGTTCTTCAATCGACGTCGCCAGTTTGACGAGACGGTCGGCATGCGTGATCGCAGCGTCGAGATCGCCGTCCGCCAGTGCGGCGCCCGCGAGCCCCCATTCGAGCGGCAGACGCCAGTACCAGTCGAAGATCACCGGCAGCGCGTCCATTCGCTGCATCACCTGCGTGAGCGCGTCGCGTGCGGCGCGCGTATCGCCGAGGCCGAGCTGTGCGAGCCCGGTCAGCAGCAGGCAGAGCCGGTATTCGGCCGGCAGGATCGATTTGCCGCTGCCCGGTTCAGGCGACTTGCCCGCCAGCACCTGCGTGCAGGATTGCAGCATGGCGTCAAAATCCATTGCGTGGAATTGCACCCAGCAGCGATAGAGCGTGAGCGTGTCCGCGCCGTACGGGTTGCCGTTGTGCGCGAACATCGCGATCGCCTTGTCGAACTCGCGCTGCGCGCGGTCGAAGTCGCCGAGATAGAGCTGCGTCCACGGCACACCCAGATGCACCATCCAGGTGGCGCGCGCCATGTTGAACTCGGGGCGGTTTTCGTCGTTCTCGACGAGGAAACGGTAGCTTTTGAGGATGGTGTCCTGGGCTTCCTGGTAGCGCGACGACACGAGCAAGACCATCGAATATTCGCACAGCGACCAGGCGGTCGTGTAGGGATCGTCACCGGCGCGCAGGGGGACGAGCGCGGCTTCGCAGCGCGCGATGTCTTCGGCGCACCAGCCGCGCACCCACATCCGCCAAACGTAGCAGCTGATGCGGGTGCGGGCCTGCTGCTGCGGGTCGGTCTGCCGGTCGCTAAGCGCGAGCGTTTCGCCGATGATCTGGCTGCAGCGCAACTGGTCTCGCCAGCTATACGTGTACGCGAGGCTCATCAGCGCCCGGCTCTGGATATCGATCAGGCCGTGCTGCGCGGCACGTTCCGCGAGCTGCTCGCAGGTTTCCCGCGCGCGGGAATCGTGGGCCGCCGCGAAGATCGACGCCCGCCCTTCGAGGAATTCCGTTTCCGCTGCCGCGCGAGCTTCAGTGGGCAGGTTCGCCGCGAACATCAGCGCGCGGTCGAGGACCGCGAGCGCGTCGTTGTACGCGAGACGCTTCTTCGCCGTCTGGATCGCAATGCGCAGATA
Source organism: Paraburkholderia aspalathi (assembly GCF_900116445.1). Lineage (GTDB taxonomy): Bacteria > Pseudomonadota > Gammaproteobacteria > Burkholderiales > Burkholderiaceae > Paraburkholderia > Paraburkholderia aspalathi. The sequence continues at coordinate 82,332 of NZ_FPBH01000019.1, read as the reverse complement.
GCCGACTGCACGTTCCCAGCGTTTCGCGGCGGCGAAGTGCTGGGCGAGTTCGGCGGCGACCCCGCCGCGCTCCTCGGGTGCGAACAGCGCCTCGAGCGCTTCGGCAACGCGCAGATGAGAGCGGATGGTGCGCAGCGGTCCTTGCCGCTCGTAGAAGGTCTGCCGGTACATGGTGTGGCGGAACGCATAGGTGCTCGCGGCGAAGCCGTCTTCGAGCGCAGACGACGGTTCGCGCCGGATAAAGCTTTCCTGACGGCAGAGCGCTTCGCAGATATCTTCGAACAGCTCCTGGCTCAAGCCGGCGGCCGGCGCCGCGGTGATGACGCTAAACGCGAGGCCGGCGACGCTCGCGCCTTCGAGCGCGCGTTGCTGGTCATAGTTCAGCCGCTGGATGCGATGCTCGATGACCTGGTTCAACGTGAGCGGCACTTCCAGCCGCACTTCCGAGGGCGACAGGTGCAGCTTCCAGCCCTCGGGCGTCGATTGCGCGATGCCTTGTTCGACCAGGTGATCGAGCGTCGCGACCATGAAGAGCGGGTTGCCGCCGGAGCGCTCGCGCACCAGCTGGGCGAAGCCGTTCGCGCTATCGGGCCTGACATCGCGCGGGCCGCCCGTCAGATATTCGGCGATGGCGCCTTCGCTCAGTGGTTCCAGCACGATGTCGTGACACAGCTTCTGCAAGCCCAGATCGCGGTTCAGCCGGCACAAGGGATGTTGCGCAAGTTCGGCGTCTTCCGGGCGGTACGTGGCGATGACCATCAGACGTGCGCCGCTACGATGGCGGGCAAGCGCGGAGAGCATGTCGACCGTCGAATAATCGGACCAGTGCAGGTCTTCGAACACCAGTGCGAGCGGCCGCTCCAGCGAGAGCGCTTCGAGGAATTCGCAGATCTCCCTCAGCATGCGCCCGCTCGCCGCGCCGATCACCTGATGCTGCAGCTCGGCGCGGTATTGCTGCGGCACCGATCCCAGCATCTGGAGCGCCCAGGTCGGCGCGATCGACACGAGCGTGCGGGTGATCATCGGGCCCGCTTCGCTGCGAGTCAGTTGGGTGAGCGCGTCGAGCACCGGGTAGTAAGGCTCGATGCCGCCATAACCTTCGACGCAGCGCCCGAGCGACGTCAACACCGTGGCATTGCCATCGAGGGAGTCCAGGAAGCGATTGACGAGCGTCGTCTTGCCGATGCCAGGTTCCCCCGCCACGAAAACGATGCGCGATGCGCCATTGCGTGCCTCATCGAACAGCGTCTTCAAGCGGTTAAGTTGCTGCTTGCGGCCGACAAACCCGCCATGGCTGCGCTGGTCCGCCTCGCGCGGGCCGTTGCTGGAACTGGCGGAGAGCGGCGCAATGAAGCAATAGCCGCGGCCGCGATGGGTTTCGATAAAGCTTGGACGTGCGGGATCGTCGCCGAGCGCGGTGCGGATGGTCAGCATGTGAGCCTTCAGCACTTCGGGCTGAACATGCACGTTCTGCCAGAGGGCATCGAGGAATTCCTCGTGCGTGATGAGCCGCCCGGCATGGTCGATCAGGTATTGCAGCATGTCGTAGGCGCGTGGCGCCAACGTGAGCCTGCGGCTCGCGCCGTCGGGCGCGCATTGCCAGACGCATCGATTCACTCGATCCAGCCGAAAGGGTGGGAAATCGATCACCTAGGTTCTCCGATGGAGCTGCAGCCCGACTTGGTTGCCGCGATTTTATACTGCGCCTGTCGGTCATGCTGAGTGGAGCATTTCATTACACAATCAGGACCAGAAAATCACCCCTCCGGATTTCGAACACCTTACCCTGACGGGAGAAGTGTGCGTCTCGTCCTGGCAGGCGGGCGCGTTTGTTCTTCAGAGGGTTGGATAAAGGCATGAGGAGCAAGGTTGGCATGAAGGCTCATTCGAGCAGGATATCGTCGGTCAGTTTTGAAGGCTTTCGTCTGGATACGACGAACGAATGTCTTTGGCGGCTGGCTTCCTCCGGCACGGCGCCCGAGCGCATCGACCTGACACGCAAGACCTTCGGCGTGTTGCGGTTTCTGATCGAGAATCGCGGTGCGCTGATTACTCATGACGCGCTGCTCGAAGCCGTGTGGCCTGATGTGCACGTGCAGCCGGAAGTCGTGAAGAGCCACATACAGACGATCCGGGCGCGGCTCGGCGATAGCGCGCAGCGCCCTCGCTACATCGAAACACTGCGTGGACGCGGCTATCGTTTTGTCGCGCCCGTAGAGATTCCTGTCACGGAGCTTGTGCCGGCTGTGAACGGGGAGAGCTTCGGCGGCTTTGCCGGGCGCACGAGCGAATTGCAGCAACTGTGCGCCGCCATGGACCAGGCCCGATGCGGAAACACTCAGGTCGTGGTGGTTACCGGTGAACCGGGCATCGGCAAGACAGCGTTGCTCAGGCAGTTCGTTGCCGCGCAACGGTTCGAACGTGACGACGCGTGGGTTGCCGAAGGGCATTGTGTCGAGGGCTATGGCGGCACGGAGCCGTTTTATCCGGTTCTGCAGGCGCTCGGCCAACTGTGCCAGGGAACCGGCGGCAGCGAAGTCGTGAAAGCGCTGGTGACGCTCGCGCCCACGTGGGCATGGCAGCTCCCGGGCCACGTGGCGAGTCAGGTGCGCGAGTCCCTGCATCGGCAGCTTCCTGGCGCGTCGCGCGAACGCATGCTGCGGGAGATCCGGGGCTTGCTGAGCTCCCTGACGCAGACGCAACCGCTGCTTCTGATATTCGAAGATCTTCATTGGGCCGACTACTCGACCGTCGATTTTCTGGCGGCGCTGGCGCGCCAGCCAGGCGCGCTGCGTCTGATGGTTGTCGTCACTTACCGGCCGGACGAAGCGGCGCTGACCGAACACCCCATCGAGCAACTGCACCACGAGCTTGCACTGAGGGGGCTATGCCGCGAACTGGCGCTGGGTCCATTGCCTCGCGATGCCGTGCTTGCGTGGCTGACAGACCGCGATCACACCGACCCTGCCGAAGAAGAACTGTCTTTTCTCATCGCGCAACGTTGCGGCGGCAATCCATTGTTTATGCGGGCGACGCTTGCCGATCTCGTGGAGCGCGACATGGTCCGCAAAACGGTGACGGGCTGGCGGCCGCTCGCGCCACTCGCCGCGATCGGCGCGGCAGCGCCACACACGATAACCCGGACGCTCGAGGGCAGAATCCGGCGCCTCGGCGCCGACGAACGGAATCTGCTTGAAGCCGCCAGCGTGGCAGGACTCTGCTTTTCATCGGCGACCGTGGCCGAGGCCGCGGGGCTGTCGGCGGAGCAGTTCGACGATCTGTGCGAGGCCCTGGCACGCACTCAACGCTTTATTCAGCGTAGCGGCGTAAAGCGCTTCCCCGATGGAGGAGCTGCGGCGATGTTCTGTTTCGACCATGCTCTCATTCGTCACGCATTCTATGGGCGTCAAGGGCTGACTCGCCGCTCCCGTTTGCATCGGCAAATCGCGGAACGGCTCGAGGCGATCTACGCTCGCGATCAGCGAGCCGAGGTGGCATACGAGCTCGGACATCATTTCGCCGACGCGCGAGACTGGCTCAAGGCGATCGACTACTTACGCATTGCGCTGCAAACCGCGAAGGTTCGGTTTGCGTATCGCGAGGCGCAGTCGATTCTCGATTTTGCCGCCTCGCTCACCATCAGGTTGCCGGCTGATTTGCGCCCGTTGAAAAGCTTTGAGTTTGCCGAGGCGCGTGCGTCGCTTTACGCAGCGGCGCACGATCCGCGCGCCGAGGCCGCCTGGATCGAACTGGAGGAGCAGGCACGCACGATTGGTCGGCTCGATGCGCAATTGCGCGCCATGCTCGGCCTGGCCTACGTTTTTAGCTGGAGCGACCGGCAACGTTGCATCGAGGTGCTCAACGATGCGCTGACGCTCAGCGCATCGCATCCTGACCTGCGCGTCAGTGCGCTGGTGCGCGTAAGTGCCTACGTACGCCGTATCTGGACCGACGGCTGGTCGCATGCCGATCTGACCGAGTGCGAGACGGCGATGCGTGCGCTGCGCGAGACGGGGGATCCCTTGCTGATCGCCCGGGCGAATATGGAGCACAGCATGCTGTGCATCATTTCCACCCGCTATCGTGAAGCACTCGGCACGGTACGGGCGAATTACCAGATCCTCTTTGAGCATGCGGTGGAACATCCGGGCTTCGACCTCGCGAGAGCGACGTGGATGGTCCGGCTGGGTACGGCGTGGGCTCAACTCTTCCTGGGAGAGTTGGGGCGCTCGATGGAATCGTTCGAGCAGGGCATGGCGTCGTACCACGAGAATGGCGACTATTTTGCGGCTCGCACACTCGAGGTCTATCGGGGTTGGTTGTTCGTGCACACAATGGACTACGAGTCAGTCATTGACATGTACGAACGCTTCGTGCCGGCTTCAAACTCCTCCGATCGAGCGGTCGAAGCCGACGCCGGCGCGCTGCTGCCCGTGCAACACCGTGCGTGCATCGTACTCGCGGGCCTCGCGTATATCGGACTGGAGGACGGCGCGCGCGCCTCGGCGCTATTTGCTGAAGCGCAACGGCAACTGGACGCTACACCCATCATGTTCGACTGGTACTGGCGGCTGTCAATCGAATGGGGTACCGCCGAGGCCGCGATGATGGCGGGCGACCATCGCACCGCGAGATCGCGCGCCGAGGCGTTCCTCAAGCTCGCCCTCGCCACCGAAGACCGGACGTGGCAGGCGCTCGCTTGGGACGTCGCAGCGCGAGAGGCGCTCGCGAGTGGCGATGCGGTCGTTGCACTCGAGCACATCAACGCCGCGTTCGCGGTCACGGAAGGCTTCGAAACCCCGCTGGCGGACTGGCGGCTTCATCGTACGGCGGCGGCGATTCACGAGGCCCACGGCGACGCCGAACAGGCGGATGTGCAGCAGCGCCATTTCATGTCGGCGCTCGAGCGGCTGTCGAATTCCTTGCCGCGTGGTGGTCAGATCGGCCAGCGCCTGCTTGCTCTTTCAGCAAGCTGATAGATGCTTCAAGCAAGAGGTGCAAGACATGAGACACGGGGGAGCCATCATGACGCCGCTCCCCCCGCTGGGTGATATCGACCAGCAAGGAGTCGATGCAAGATAAGTGGGTCCTTCACCGATTGGCCCCTGTCTGGTTGTCTCTCACTTGCAGGAGTAGACTCGCCGGGGTTGCTCCTTGATACCACGCCGATCGTCGCCTTGCGCCGACAAGTGCATGGTGAACAGGATGGATCGAAAACACAGTTCGAGTGGCATCGGGAAATTTGAAAATGCGTCTGTCAAAGGTTGACCTGAATCTCTTCGTTGTCTTCGAAGCCGTCTACAGAACACGAAACCTGACGCGCGCAGCGGAAATGCTATTCATCACTCAGCCTGCTGTCAGCAATGCATTGTCGCGGATGCGCAAAACATTCGACGATCAGCTGTTTGTGAGTACGTCGGCCGGCATGATGCCGACGCCCGTTTCGGAAAACATCATCGGCCAGGTTCGTGAGGCGCTGCAGCTGCTCGACTCGAGTACGCACGTCGGCGGACGCTTCGATCCCGGCTCGTCCGAGCGCACGTTCCGGCTCAGCATGACCGACCTCACGGAGGCGCTTCTTCTGCCTGCGCTCGAGGAGGTGCTGCAGCGACTGGCGCCCGGCATCCGCATCGAGAGCTACTTCACGACGCGTAAAGAGGTTCCGGAAGCGCTAGCGAGCGGTGCAGTCAATCTTGCGATCGACGCGCCGCTGATTGACGATCCTTACCTCGAGCAGGAACCGCTCGGCCGCGACCGCTATGCCTGCATGCTGCGTCGCGATCATCCGTTTACGAAGAAGAAGCTGACGATCGACGACTACCTCAGCTTCGGTCACATCCACGTATCCAGCCGCCCCCAGGGATCGGGTCTCGTCGATGGCGAGCTGACCAAGCTCGGCGTCAGGCGATCGATTCAGACGCGGGTCCAACACTATCTGGTGGCCCCGTTGATTGCGATGCGAACCGATCTCGTCCTCACGGCCCCCCTCGTGCTCCTCAAGCGCTATGACGCGCGAATCCTGGAACTGCCGTTCGATCTTCCTGATCTTCAGTCGCATGGCTACTGGCATCGAAGCGTGACGGGGGACCCGGCTCATCGTTGGTTGCGCGAGCAGGTTGGCCGGCTCATGCTGGAAATGAACCAGTAGCGCGAATCTACGGGGCAGGCGAGGGATGTGGGATATACGCCTGGTGTCACGAAAATCTATAGCCAACTATCACAACAATAAATTTCCTGAATGATGCGGCGCTGGGTATTCTGCTAGCCATGTTGACGCGAGGCTGGCATGGCAGAACTCTATCTTGTACGGCATGGTCAGGCGTCCTTCGGCGCTGACAACTATGACGAGCTATCACCTTCCGGTCGTACCCAATCGAGCTGGCTCGGCGAATACTTCGCGCAGGCGAACTTGCGGTTCGATCGTGTTGTCATCGGCACGATGCAGCGGCATCGGCAAACCGCCGACGCTATTCTCGCCGCCATGGGCGGCCCGCGAGTCGAGCTCGCGCAAGACGCGGGTCTGAACGAATACGATTTCGAGGCGTTGTTCGCTGCTCTCGGCGAAGAGGGCCTGCCGTCAGGTTTATCGGCCACCAGTTCAAAAAAGGACTTCTACAAAGGGCTGCGGCACGTGCTTCAGCTCTGGGCCGATGACCGCTTGCCGGGCGCTGTTCCAGAGACATGGCAGCAATTCCAGACACGTGTCCAGCGTGCGCGCAACGACATCCAGCGGGCCGGCGGCAGGCGCGTTCTGGTGGTGAGTTCGGGTGGCCCGATCGCGGTCACTGCCCAGCAGGTTCTACAGGCGCCCGCTGCGAGCGCGATTGCACTGAACCTGCAGATTCGAAACAGCAGTGTTTGCCAATATGTCTTTAACGACGACGCGATGTCGCTCGTTAGCTTCAATTCAGTGCCTCATCTCGAACATGCCGAGAGGCGTGAATTTGTCACCTACGGCTGACCTCAATCCGGATTCCTGCTAGATGAACCACCCCAGTCTCCAGTTCGACATCGACGAACTCACACGTTATCTGACGGTGCACGTGCCCGGGTTTCAAGGACCGATGTCCGTCGAGAAATTTCCCGGCGGCCAATCCAATCCGACGTTTCTTTTGAAGGCGCAAAGCGGAAGCTACGTGTTGAGACGTCAACCTCCCGGCGACCTGCTCAAGGCGGCGCATGCGGTTGATCGCGAGTTTCGTGTGATATCGGCGCTCGGCCAGACACCGGTTCCCGTTGCTCGCGCGTATCACCTTTGCGAGGACCGCGATGTCATCGGCAGCCTGTTTTACGTCATGAGCTACGAAGACGGGCGAATCTTCTGGAACCCGGCGCTGCCCGAAGTATCCGTCGAGGAGCGCGGCGCGATATACGACGCCCTGCTCGGCACAATGGCGGCTCTCCACGACGTGGATATCGATGAAGCCGGATTGTCCGACTACGGCCGACCGGGCAATTACTTCGAGCGTCAGATCGACGTTTGGACGAGGCAATATCGCGCCGCGCAAACCGATACGTTGGCGGCCATGGAGTCGCTGATCGAATGGCTGCCTGCCCACTGTCCGGCGGAAACGGGAAAACCTTCGCTCGTGCACGGCGACTTCCGTATCGACAACATCATCTTCATGCGCGATGCGCCTCAAGTCCGCGCCGTTCTCGATTGGGAGCTCTCCACGCTCGGCAATCCGTTGGCTGACATCGCGTACTTCTGCATGTGTTTGCGGCTTCCGCCCGGCAGCCATATCGCCGGACTCGCAGGCTTGAATCGAGGCGCGTTGGGCGTGCCGGACGAGGCGTCGATTGTTGAGCGGTATTGCGCGCTGCGGGGCATTTCGTCGATTGAGAACTGGAACTTCTACCTCGCGTTCAGCTTCTTCCGGCTCGCGGCTATCGCACAAGGCGTGAAGAAGCGTGCCTTGGGCGGCAACGCATCGAATGAAAAAGCGCGGCAGGTGGGGGAGATGGCCGGAGCGCTTGCGAAGATGGGCATTGACCTGATCTGAAGACAGGCAGGAAATCGGAACGTAGAAATAGGAATACTGATCGTGACTACAAATCTGTTTGACCTGAAAGGAAAGATTGCGCTGGTGACGGGCGCGAGCCGGGGTATCGGCGAAGAGATCGCGAAATTGCTCGCCGAGCAGGGTGCCCACGTGATTGTGTCGAGCCGCAAGCTGGAAGATTGTGAATCCGTTGCAAGCGAAATCAAGGAAGCGGGCGGGAGCGCCGAAGCGTACCCGTGCCACGTGGGGCGTCTCGAGGACATCCACGCGATCTTCCAGCATATTCGGGCACGGCATGGCCGTCTGGACATTCTCGTCAACAACGCGGCGACCAATCCGTATTTTGGCCACATTCTCGATACCGATCTGTCGTCCTTCGAAAAGACGGTGGAAGTCAATCTGCGCGGTTACTTCTTCATGTCCGTCGAGGCGGGCAAGTTGATGCGGGAAAACGGCGGCGGCGCGATCGTCAACACGGCTTCGGTCAATGCATTGCAGCCTGGCGACAGACAGGGCATCTACTCGATCACCAAGGCCGCCGTTGTCAACATGACGCGGGCCTTCGCGAAGGAGTGCGGACCGTTGGGGATCCGGGTGAATGCGCTGCTTCCCGGACTGACCAAAACCCGCTTTGCAGGGGCGCTGTTCGCAGATCAGGCCACGTACGAGAGCTGGGTGTCGCAGATTCCGCTGCGACGTCATGCGGAACCTCGTGAGATGGCGGGTACCGTGCTGTACCTGGTGTCCGACGCTGCGAGCTATACCAACGGAGAGTGTATCGTCGTCGACGGTGGACTGACGATCTAGTCATGGGGTCGAGGCACGGTACTGGCCACGTCGTTGGCCGTGCATCGACAACACCAATCAGATTATGGAAGAGTAAAAATGGACTTTGCATACAGCCCGAAAGTCGAAGCGCTGCGTACTCAGGTGCGTGCGTTCATGGACACGCATATCGTTCCGCGCATCCGGCAATGGCACGATGAAGTGAGTGCCGGTCAGTATCCGGTTTCCTTTATGGAGACCTTGAAGGACAAGGCGCGTGAAGAGGGTCTCTGGAACCTGTTCTTGCCGCATCTGCGCGATGACGAGCCCGGTACCCGCCTGACCAATCTCGAGTACGCGCCTCTCGCTGAGATCATGGGCCGGGTGTCGTGGGCGTCCGAGGTGTTCAACTGCAACGCGCCGGACACGGGCAATATGGAATTGCTGCATATGTTTGCCACGCCCGCTCAGCGCGAGAAGTGGCTCAAGCCCCTTCTCGACGGCAAGATTCGTTCGGCGTTCGCGATGACGGAGCCGGCGGTGGCCTCTTCAGACGCGACCAATATCACCACGTCGATTCGTCGCGACGGGGACGACTATGTGATCGACGGCCGCAAGTGGTTCATCACGAATGCAGCCCATCCGAATTGCCAGATCTTCATCGTGATGGGCAAAACGGATCCGGACGCGCCGAGCCACAGTCAGCAGAGCATGATTCTCGTGCCTCGCGACACACCTGGCGTCAAGGTGATCCGCAATATCCCGGTGGTCAATCATGTGGCGCCGGAAGGCCACTGCGAGATCGAGTTCAAAGGCGTGCGCGTGCCGCGATCGAATCTCCTCGGTGAAGAAGGCAGCGGCTTTGCACTGGCGCAGGCGCGTCTCGGGCCGGGACGGATTCATCATTGCATGCGCTCGATCGGCGCCGCGGAACTGGCGCTCGAGTTGATGGTGGAGCGGGCCCAGGCGCGCACGGCATTCGGCAAGACGCTGTTTGAACACGGAACAGTCGCCGAGTGGATCGCGAAGTCCAGAATCGAAATCGATCAGGCGAGGCTGTTCGTTCTCAAGGCCGCGTGGATGATCGACAACGTGGGTGCGAAGGACGCGCGCAAGGAGATCTCGATGATCAAGGCGCTCGTGCCGACAGTTCACACCGCCGTATGCGAGCGGGCGATGCAGGTGTTCGGCGCAATGGGGCTGAGCCCCGACACGCCATTGGCCGACAGCTGGACGTGGGGCCGTGCATTGCGCTTCGCCGATGGCCCGGACGAGGTTCACTTGCAGAGCATTGCACGGATGGAACTCAAGACGCAGCCTTATGCGCCGGGCAAGGTCAATCCTTACCTGACGCCCTCGGTGTAACGGATAGCGCCAGGTTCAAGGGGCTCCTCCTTGCTGAAGAACCTGGCGTCGCCCTCACGCGTTCGCGCGTCCGCGCGGTCCGGTCTCGCGCATGAATATAGCGAGCACCATGGCAAGCACGATGCCACCGATCAGCCATGAACCGGCTGCCCGGAATGTAGACAGATCCATTGTGCCGCCGTTCGCATGGTGGGCGAGCAGCTTGCCGTACACCGGCGTGAGCAACGCGCTGAATGTGAACACCAGAAAATTGATCGCGCCGCTGGCGCTGCCTTTCACGTTGTCGGGGTTGACTTCCTTGATCACCGTGTAGGGCAGCATCGCCGCACCGGAGCCGATGCCGAGCAGCAGGCCGAGCACATATGGCGGCGCCACGCCGGCCGGCAGATAAAAAATGCCGGCGCCCGACACCAGCATCAGCAGCGCACCGCCGATCAATACCGGCTTGCGGCGGCCCAGACGGTCGGCCAGGTAGCCTAGCAGCGGGCAGCCGATCACCCAGCCGAGCGGCACCATGCTCGCGCGATTGACGGCCTCTCCATAGCTGACGTTGAGACCGCTGTGCAGGAATGGAATGCCCCAGATCATGTCGCCAATCGTAGTCGGCAGGAACAAAAGGCCGGCGCAGAAGCCGCAAAGGTAGGACTGCGGATTCGTGAGTACCTGCTTGTACGGCGCGAACATCTTCAGCCACGAGCCCTGGCTGGCAGGGCTGTTGTCATGGGCTGCCGGCGTCACGAAGAGCACCAGTAGGGCGATCACAAAGATCACGAGGCCGGACAGCCACCAGAACTGCTGCCATGTGATGACGCCGTGAATGAGCGGCGCGACGGCGAACTGACCCGCGGAACCGCCCAGCATACCGAAGCATTGAGTGAAGCCTACCGCCGTCGCAAGAGAGCGTGGCGGAAAGCCGTGCGTGGCGAGATACACCGCGCCGATAAAGCCACACGCCGACCCCGCGCCTTGCAGCAGGCGACCGACCTGCGCCGCCTCCACGCTGCCAAGGCCGAACAGCGCCGCCCCAACAGCCACGAGAACGATGCCGGCCGGAATGACCGCCTTGCCGCCGAGCCGGTCGAGCAGCGCACCGCAAAGAATCGAGAACAGCGCATAGGTGTAGTAGTACAGGCCGACGAGCGCACCCACGCCCAGCGCATCGCGCGCGAACGCCGCACTCAGCTCGGGCACCATCACGCCCGGCGCTGAACGCAGCATGTACTGCATGAAGTAGAACGCGGCACAGAAAAGCCATGCGATGACGAAGCCCATGTGGATGGGCTCGCGTTCGGATGGAGCATCTACAGTGCCGACGATTTTGCTGGACATGGTTCGAATCCCATTGCGTGGATAACGGTCCCTATACGCGTGCGGACTGCATTACCGGAACAGATTGACCTTTGCGAGGTCGATGAGCTGCTGGCCGCGACCGTCCATGACGGCACGAAGCATGAACAGGCCGAAGTGGTAAGCCTGGTCGGCGCTGGTCGAGGGAGGCATCACGAGCTCCTGACGTGCGCTTACTACGTCGACGAGCGCCGGGCCCGGATGGGCGAACGCTTCGCTTAGCGCACCTTCCAGCTCCGCAGGGTGCTCGACGCGTATGCCTTTGATTCCGATCGCATTGGCCATCGCGGCGAAATTCGGATTCTTGAGGTCGCATCCCGTATCGACGAAGCCACTGGCCTTCATCTCCATTTCCACGAAGCCCAGCGTTCCGTTGTTGAGCACGACGACTTTGACCGGCAAGCCTGCCTGAATCAGCGTGAGAAACTCACCCATCATCATGGTGAAGCCGCCGTCGCCCGACATCGAGATCACCTGCCGGTCCCTGAAAGCGGCCTGCGCGCCAATCGAGTGCAGGAGCGAGTTGGCCATCGAGCCATGATTGAACGAACCCACCAGGCGCCGCTTGCCGTTCATCTTCAGATAGCGGGCTGTCCATGCGATGGGGGTGCCGACGTCGCAGGAGAAGATGGCATCCTCGGCGGCGAGTTCGCTGACGAGCCGGGTCACGTATTGCGGATGAATGGTGCTGCTGCCCGCTTCGGGCTCGGCCAGCGAATCCAGATTAGCGCGAGCCTTGCGATAGTCGTCGAGCGCGCGATTCAGGAAGCTGCTGTCCGCATTCTGCTGAACCATGGGGAGCAGTTCGGTGAGCGTGTCCTTGACCGTTCCCAATACGCCAAGCTCAATTGGGCATCGATTGCCGAGGGCTTCTGGCCTTGTATCGACTTGAGCGATCGTCACCCCCTCTGGATAGAACTGTCGATAAGGAAAATCGGTACCCAACATCAGGAGCATGTCGCAGCTCTTCATCGCGGAGTACCCGGAGGAGAACCCGACAAGGCCTGTCATTCCCACATCGAATGGGTTGTCGTATTCGATAAACTCCTTGCCTCGCAGCGAGTGCACGATCGGCGCTTGCAGCTTGCGGGCGAGTTCCACGACTTCCGCGTGCGAATCCTTGCAACCCGCTCCACAAAGCAAGGTCACGCGCGACGACTGGTTCAACAGAAGGGCGAGTTTCGCGATGTCGGCGTCCGCGGGGCGAATCATCGGAGCAGACGGTGCGCTCCAGCTCGGCACAGGTTTTGTGAGCGGGCCGAGCGCCACATTGCCAGGTATCACGACAACAGCCACGCCTTTGCGCGCAACGGCCGTCCGGATCGCACGGCCCAGAATCTGCGGCAGTTGGTCGGGGTGGGTGACGAGCTCGACGTAATGACTGCATTCCTTGAACAGCACTTCCGGATGAGTCGACTGAAAATAGTCGATGCCGATTTCCGAACTGGGAATATGCGCAGCGATAGCGAGCACAGGAACGCCGCTGCGTTGGCAGTCGAACAGGCCGTTGATCAGGTGCAGGTTCCCCGGGCCGCAACTCCCGCAACAGACTGCGAGTTGTCCTGTGAGATGCGCTTCGGCGCCCGCGGCGAAAGCCGCGCTTTCTTCATGCCGCATGTGAACCCATTCAATGGAACCTTCGCGACGCAAGGAATCCGTGAAGCCATTCAGCGAATCGCCCACCACGCCGAACACACGCTTCACGCCCGCATTGACCAGTGCACCAACCATGTAGTCGGCAGCTATCGTTGCCATTTCATATCTCCATAGATTAAGAATTCGCGGCCCATCGGATGCTTATCGGGGAGGCAAAAGAAACGCATTCCGCGTGAGTGCGTCGTCCTTTGGCGCAGGACGAATGCAGACCCGTTCGCCACGCGATATGTTCGATAGTAGCCGGCCGGTCCTAAGACGACCATTACATGAATCTGGAACATCGTGGCGAGGCAATTCTTGCTCCGCGCCGGTTGAGCAATGAGGTCAGGTATCCGAACTTACTGTGGACTACCGCGCTACATAAATATGTAATGTCGCGGCAAGGTGCGAAGTTATACCTTCTCGTCGTGCCATCGCGGCATCGTGAAACTCACGCTCAAGCTTCGCCGGGAAGCCGTTCGCATCCGCCTCGCCGATGCAACATCGACTCGACCTATCCACTAACCGGACGCTGACACGGTGGCCTTCGTGCAACCGTGCGGGTCCTCGCATTCTCGAAAATTGGAGCTACTCATGGCCCATGAACTGTTGACGCCCGACACGTGCGCGCTCGCGCTTATCGATCATCAGCCGCAGATGTTCTTCGGCACGCACTCGCACGAACGCACCACCATCCTTCACAACATTCAGATCCTCGCGAAGACCGCGAAGCTCTTCAAGGTGCCGACCGTTCTGACGACGGTCGCCGCCGATACCTTCAGTGGCCAACTGCTGCCGGAAGTGCAATCGGTGTTTCCGCAGATCAAACCGATCGATCGCACGTCGATGAATTCGTGGGAAGACAAGGGCTTTCGCGACGCGATCAAGGCGACGGGCCGCAAGAAGATCGTGATCGCGGGCCTGTGGACGGAAGTGTGCGTCGCTTTCCCGAGCGTGCAGATGCTGGCTGAAGGCTTCGAGATCTATGTGCCGACGGACGCCTGCGGCGATATCACTGGGGAAGCCCATGAGCGTGCCGTACAGCGCGTCATCCAGGCAGGCGCGGTGCCGCTGACCTCGGTGCAGTTCATGTGCGAACTGCAACGTGACTGGGCGCGCGGCGAAACGTACGAAGGCTGCATGGAGATTTTCAAGGCGCATACCTCGTATGGCATCGGCGTGCGCTACGCGAAGCAGATTCTTGGCGGGCACGCGAGCTAGGCGAACTGATTGCCTCACGCCATTTTTCACGCGCGACGCCTTTGTCGGCGCGCGTGAAACGCGTCTGACCAACCATCACGGAGAGCGACGATGACCGCACCGATTCAGCCCAGCCGCATTGCGGACCTGGTGATCTATAACGGCAAGATTGCGACGCAGGACGACAAGCGTTCGTTCGTGACGGCGCTCGCCATCGCGAAGGGCGAGATCGTTGCGAGCGGCAACGACCACGACATGATGCAATGGGCGAACGAGTCGACGCGCCGCATCGATCTGAAGGGACGCACGGTCGTTCCCGGGCTCAACGATTCGCATCTTCACATCATTCGCGGCGGTTTGAATTTCAATCTCGAACTGCGCTGGGATGGCGTGCCCTCGCTGCGCGACGCGCTCGAGATGCTGCGCGCGCAGGTTGCACGCACGCCTGCGCCGCAATGGGTGCGTGTTATCGGTGGATGGAACGAATTCCAGTTCGCGGAGAAGCGGGGCCCGACGCTTGAGGAGATCAACGCGATCGCGCCGGACACGCCCGTCTTCATCCTGCATCTCTACGACAGCGCGCTGCTGAACGCTGCCGCGCTGCGTGCGGTCGGCTATGACCGCGATACGCCGAATCCGCCGGGCGGCGAAATCCAGCACGACCGCCGCGGCAATCCGACCGGCATGCTGATCGCGCGTCCGAATGCGGGTCTGCTGTACGCGACGCTCGCAAAAGGACCGAAGCTGCCGCTCGACGACCAGTTGAATTCGTCGCGCCAGTTCATGCGTGAGCTCAACCGCCTGGGCGTGACGAGCGCGATCGATGCAGGCGGTGGCTACCAGTCTTATCCCGACGACTACGCCGTCATCATGGAACTCGCGAAGCGTAACGAGCTGACCGTGCGAATTGCGTACAACCTGTTCACGCAGAACGCGAAGAAGGAAATCGAAGATTTCGCGAGATGGGTCAAAGTCACCAAACCCGGTGACGGCGACGATTTCCTGAAGATGAATGGCGCCGGCGAAATGCTCGTGTTCTCCGGCGCGGACTTTGAAGATTTTCTGGAGCCGCGTCCGGACCTGCCGGACGTGATGGAAAGCGAACTCGAAGCCGTCGTGCGGCTGCTCGTGCAAAACCGCTGGCCGTTCCGGCTGCATGCCACTTACGACGAATCGATCGAACGCTTCCTCAACGTGTTCGAGCGTGTCAACCAGGACACGCCGTTTAACGGCCTGCGCTGGTTTTTCGACCACTGCGAAACCATTTCGGCGCGCAATATCGACCGCATTGCCGCGCTGGGCGGCGGCATCGCCGTCCAGCACCGGATGGCCTATCAGGGCGAATACTTCATTTCCCGCTACGGCGCCGAAGCCGCGGCGCATACGCCGCCTGTGCGCAAGATGCTCGCGGCCGGGTTGCCGGTCGGCGCGGGGACGGACGCAACGCGCGTCGCGAGCTTCAATCCGTTCGTGTCGCTGTACTGGCTTGTTTCGGGGCGCACGGTGGGCGGCACGCTGATGTACGCCGCGCAGGACCGGCTGGATCGCATGGAGGCGCTGCGCCGTTACACGGTGGGTAGCGCATGGTTCTCGAACGAAGAGACGAAGAAGGGCGCGCTCGTGCCTGGCCAGCTAGCCGATTTCGCGGTGTTGAGCGACGACTACTTCACGATGGAAGAAGACGGCATCAAGCATCTGAGCTCGGTGCTGACGGCGGTCAATGGGCGGATTGTCTACGCGGCCGAAGAGTTCGAAACGTTCGACCCGCCTGCGCTGCCCGTTAGCCCCACGTGGTCGCCCGTCGCGGAGTACGGCGGCTATGCGCGCTATCGTCCTGCGGTGCCGCTCGTGCAGTCGTGCAATGACGCATGCGTGAACCTGTGCGGTGTGCATCGTCACGCGCATGCGTGGGCATGGCGCAGCAACGTACCCGCAGGCGACGCGAACGCGTTCTGGGGCGCGCTCGGTTGCAGTTGTTTCGCGTTTTAGGAGCAGGCAGGCGATGAAGCGTTTTCTCACTTTCGATGTGGCGCTGCTGTTTCTGCGCGTCACCGCGAGCGTGCTCGTGCTGCTCGTGCATGGACTGCCGAAGGCAATCCACTACACGAGTCAGCTCGAGGCGATCGAAGACCCGTTTCATCTCGGCAAGACGCTGACATTAGGCTGTGCGATCTTCGCGGAGGTCGTGTGCCCGCTGCTGATGATCGCGGGCATCGCGACGCGGCTTGCCGCGCTGCCGATTATGGTGGTCTGCGTGGTCGCGCTGGGTTTCGTGCATCGCGAATGGACGTTGGGCCAGGCGCAATTCGCATGGATGCTGCTGATCATGTTCGGAACCATCGCGATCGGCGGTGCGGGACGCTACCGGATTGCGCTGCCGCGGTTCGTGCAACGGCAAGCCTGAGCGCACGGCGCGTGAGGATCGAATCATGCCATATCTGATCTCGCTGGGAGCTGGCCTCGTGGTCGGTCTCCTGTACTACCTTGTGCGGGTGCAATCGCCCGCGCCGCCGCTCATCGCGCTTGCCGGGCTGCTCGGTATTGTGATTGGCGAGCATGCGATTCCGTTTGTGCAGGCGCGCATACGCACGCCCGATGCACAAACCCAAAGCGCGCCGCCCGTTGCCCGCACCAAACCGACACCGTTATGCAAAGAGGATCAGTAGACGCGGTGGCGTGGTTCGCTGCGCAACCCGGTCAGGTGCCCGGCGAAGACACGTGTCTTGCCTTGATAGCGGGCTATGTCGACACGCTCGGCTTCGTCGCGCTGTTCGGCCTTTTCACCGCGCACGTGACCGGCAACTTCCTTCTGATCGGCGCGGCGCTTGCGCACGGGGGGCATGGCCTGCTGATCAAGTGGCTCGCTTTTCCAGCCTTCGTCGCCGGAATCGTGTTCGCTCGCATGCTTGACAACAGGCTGCTGCATCGCGAACCGTCAGTACGCGCACACGCGTTGTACGTGTTGCAGGCGGTGCTGCTGGCGGGCTATATGACGATGGGCCTGCTGGCTATGCCTGTCACCGATGCCGATGCGCCGCTCACCATCGCCTGCGGCCTGCTCGGCGCGGCGGCGATGGGCGTGCAGAATGCGCATGGGCGGTTGACGACGCGCGCCGTGGTCGCGAACACGGTGATGACAGGCAACGTCACGCAGGCCGTGATCGACGGATTTGATCTGCTGTTTTCATCCAACGACCTGGCCGCGCGGCAGGCGGCGCGCAGCCGGTTGTTGCGCATACTGCCGCCCGTCGCCGGTTTTGCAGTGGGCGCGTGCGCGGGCGCGGCGGGCTTTCTGCTCGCGTCATTCTGGGCGCTGCTGTTGCCGCTCGCCGCGTTGTGCGTGCTCGCCG
Source organism: Paraburkholderia aspalathi (assembly GCF_900116445.1). GTDB lineage: Bacteria > Pseudomonadota > Gammaproteobacteria > Burkholderiales > Burkholderiaceae > Paraburkholderia > Paraburkholderia aspalathi. Next base: position 64,667 of record NZ_FPBH01000019.1, on the reverse strand, counting down.
TGCTGGTGCGCAGGACGGGCACGCCACAGGTCGGAACCTGATTGTGCCGCGCAACGTTACGGCATCCCTTACCAGCCAGGAGTGTTTTCTATGAGTACCGTCAAGATGGTTCGAGTGTTGCGGGCCGCTGTCGTTTCGGTTGTGTCGATAACGGCGCTCGGCATGGCGCTGGGCGCCTCGCCGGTTTTCGCCGAGGCCGATCATCAGAACGTAGGCAAGAGCCTGCCGGTCGTGTCGGTCGGTCCGCAGTACGACACGACGCACGTTTATGTGGCGACCCAGGACATCGACGCGTTCGTCGACAGTTTTGTCGCGACCTTCGGCGGCACGGCTTCGCCGCGCGCCGTGTTCACGGTCACGCCGACGCCGAGCAAAACGGCTTCGCAATACGTGCGGACGCCGGTGGGCATGCTGTCGGTGTTCGCATTCGAGACGCCGATACCGTATCCGTTCGGCAGCGAACGCACGGGCTACCTCGTCACCGATATGGACAAGGCCGTTCGCGCCGCGCGTGCCGCGGGCGCTGACGTGATCGTGGATACGTTCGACGATCCGATCGGCAAGGACGCGGTGATTCAATGGCCCGGCGGCCTGAACATGCAGTTGTACTGGCATACGAAGGCGCCTTCGTACGGTCCGCTCGAGACGGTGCCCGACAATCGCGTCTATGTGTCCGCGCAATCCGCGGATAACTTCATCAAGCGTTTTGTACGCTTTTCGCACGGCAAGGTCGTGTCCGACAACCGTCACGCGGACGGCGGCGAAATTGGCCGATCCGGCGAGACGATCCGGCGCGTACGCATCACATCCGGCTTCGGCACCATGCTCGTGTTCGCGACCGACGGCAAGCTGCCTTATCCGTTCGGCCGCGAAGTCACCGGCTATCTGGTCGCCGATCTCGACGCGACGCTCGCGAAGGCGCAGGGCGTCGGCGTGAAGGTGCTGTCGCCGGCGAACAGGACAGTTGAAGGGCGCACGGCCATGGTCGAATTTCCCGGCGGCTACGTCGCCGAGATTCACGAGCTGGCGAAATGATGCAGCTTCGCTCGCTGAAGCGCGCGACGTCGAAGGCGGCTGCCTGCGCGGCGCTCGCGGTGTGCGGATGGGCAGACGGCGTGGACGCGTTCGCCGCCGACAACGCGGCGGATGCGGTTGCCGGCGTGGCCGCTGCGCCTCAATGCACCGTGAAGCGGCCGTCGCCGCTGTCATTCAACCACTGGCAGGAAGACTGGTCGGTGCTGGCCAATCCGTGCGTGCCGCGCGAGCCGTTCGATGCGCTCAAGTACATCTCGCCCGGCAGCGATCCGTCGACCTATCTGTCGCTCGGCGCGACCCTGCGTGAACGCTTCGAACTGAACAACACGCCACTCTTCGGACTCGGCGCCGCGCGACCCGACAGCTACGTGATCGAGCGCGCCGAAGTGCATGCCGATGCACGCATCGGCCAGCATGTGCAGGCGTTTTTCCAGCTCGAGGATGCGCGGCCCTTCGGCAAGGATGCCGTTTCGCCCGTCGACAAGAATCAGCTCGACATCGAGCAGGCGTTCGTCGCGTTCGTCTATGGCGTAGGCGGAGGCACGTTCAAGGCGCGCGTCGGGCGGCAGGAGATGGCGTTCGACTTGCAGCGGTTCGTCTCGGTGCGTGACGGGCCGAACGTGCGTCAGGCGTTCGACGCGCTGTGGGCCGATTATGAAATCGACAAGTGGCGCTTCATCGGCTATATGACGCAGCCTGTGCAGAATCGCGACGTCACGGCTTTCGACGACGTGTCGAACCGGCATCTCACGTTCAGCGGCGTGCGCGTGGAACGTGCGAACACGGGGCCAGGCGATCTGTCAGCGTACTGGTCGCGCTACAACCGCGACAACGCACGCTTTCTCGATGCAGCAGGCACCGAGCATCGCGATGTATTCGACGTGCGTTACGCGGGCAAGCTCGCGTCGTTCGATTGGGATGGCGAATCGATGGTGCAGACAGGGCACGTCGGCAAGGACACCATCGGCGCGTGGGCGTTCGGCTTGCTGGGCGGCTATACGCTCGCAACGGTGGCGGGGGCGCCGCGTTTCGGTTTGCAGGTCGACGGCGCATCGGGCGACCGGCATCCGGGCGATGGACGCGTCGAAACCTTCAATCCGTTGTTTCCGAACGGCTACTACTTCACGCTGGCGGGATACACCGGCTACAGCAATCTGATTCATGTGAAGCCGTCGATCACCTTCAAGGTATCGCCAAAGCTCACGTTACTGACGGCACTCGGTTTCCAGTGGCGCGCGACGACGGGCGATGCGATCTACGGTCAGGGGATGGCCGTGGTGCCCGGCACGGCGGGAAAGGGAACCCGCTGGACGGGTATGTATGCGCAGATTCGCGCGGACTGGCTCGTCAGCCCGAATGTCGCGCTCGCGCTGGAAGCAGTGCATTTCGAAGTCGGAGATTCGATCCGCGCGTTAGGGGCGCGCAACGCGGACTACGTGGGCGTCGAAGCGAAGTTCGGATGGTGACCGATGACAGGAGGGGGCCCGCTCAACGCTTCGAGCGGATCTGAATCTTCAGAAGCCTTCTTCCAGGGAGACCGCTTCGAGGACCGTGGCCAGAATCATCGCTTCGATGTTGAGTGGTGTAGGTTGAACCCGCTTGGGTCGATACACGGCATGGCCTCTCTTGATGGCCTGGCCACTCAGGGCGCAAACTCCGGCTTTCTTCGCGACGCAACGCCGCCAATGCTGCTCGCCGTAGCAGCAGGACGTCGCGTCGCTCCACGCAACCGTTGCCGAGCTCCGTCCACGGCGCTCCAGCACCCGGATGACGCATTCGCGGAAGTCGCTTTCGCCGCCCTGCGGGCGGAGGCAACTGGACACAACCGGTGCCTGTGTTTCGCCTTCGTTCGAGAGAAGCGCCATGGTTGACTGCCACGTTCTGTCTGTTTCAATGGGAGCTTGCATGATACGGTTCCTCGATTCACGTTAGAGCTAACCCTCGACCTTGACTGGATGATAGGTAGCAGACTGGCGGGCCGCTATTACATGATTGTGGAGGGCGTCCCTCGTTCGCCCTCCAGCACCGTGCTCCGCTCAGCGACTGGTCGCTCCACTGATCTCGACGTCCGGACACGCGGCGTCATCGCTCGAGACTGGCAGGACGACGCTAAAGGTCGATCCGTAGCCCTGATTATTGGCGGCAGTAAGAGAACCCTCATGCGCTTCGATAATGGAACGCGACACCGCAAGCCCGATGCCCATGCCCTTGCTCTTGGTCGTGACGAATGCGTCGAATATGCTGTCGTCGCCCACGATGCCCGAACCGTTATCGATCACCTTGAGAAGCACGGATCCGTCGTGAAGCGCCCTTGCGGTAATGAGAATCCTGGGCGTGCGCCCGGAGTTTTCCGTGGCCTCTATGCCGTTCGTGATCAGATTTAGCAGGACCTGCTGAATCTGTATCTGGTCGACGAACACCGGCGGCAGGCCATCGGGCAAATCGAGGTCGATGTCGGCGGTATGTCTGGTTTCGTCTTGCCGTAGCAGCCGCACGGATTCGAGGACCATGTCTTTCACGTTACGCTTGCACTTCTGGAATGATTGGCTCTTGAACAGTGCGCGGATGCTTTTCATCGTCTCATCGGCGGAATGGGCATCTCGAACGACGCTTTCCGCGGACGTCCTGGCCTCACTTAAATTGGGCGGGGATGCTGCGAGCCACCGATTGCAAGCCTGCGCATTGGCGATAACGGACGTGAGAGGCTGATTAAGCTCATGCGCAATAGAGGCGGAGAGTTCTGCGACGGTGGCAATCTGGGTTGCCCGTGCAAGTTCAGCCTGAGTGTGCCTGAGCCGGTCCTCTGCACGCTTGCGTTCGTCAATGTCAAGACTGAGGCCATACCATTGAACAATGTTGCCGTCGACGTCCCTCATGGCTTCGCCAATGTGCTGGTACCACCGGTAAATCCCGTCGTTTCGGCGAAGCCGCGCAGCGTGGCAGTACGCCTCGCCAGTCTCGACCGAGTGTGTCCACGCTTGAACCATGGTGTCCAGGTCGTCAGGATGGCAGGTCTTCTGATAGCCGCCGCCCGCGAGCTGCGAAAGATCCATGCCAACGAATTCGACGATTTTTCGATTGATGTAGGTGAGCCCCCCTTGTGGGTCGTTGCTCCAGAGCATGGCGGGGATAGTCTCGATCAGTTCGTGTAGCTGGTGCTCCCGCTGTTCGAGCACAGCTTCCGTTTGCTTGAGATCGTCGATGTCTGTACATACGCCGAACCAGTGCAGGATCTGTCCGCTTTTGTCGCGAAACGGTTCGCCGCGAGCGAGATACCAGCGCAGTGCGCCATCGGCGCCTGCAATCTGGTACGTGTCCTGATACGACACACCTTCGTGGACAGCTTGCCGCCAGCGCGAGCGGACACGAAGACGGTCCGCTTCCGGGATGCGGCGAAGTAACATTTCGCCGTCGAATTCTTCCTCGCTCGCGCCCATGAAGGCGAGCATTTGGCGGCTCCATCTGTCGACTTTGCCTTCCGGTGTGGCTCGCCAGATCATCGCGGGCAATACGTCGACGAGTCTTCGCAAATTAAGCTCTTCCGTGCGAAGAACCTCCTGAGCTAGCTGCCGCTCGTGGATATCCGTCGAAAGTCCATACCAGTTCACGATATCGCCGTTGGCATTCCGCATGGGCGTGCCTTTGCATTGAAACCAGCGATACGTGTTGTCAGCCGCGCGGAACCGATGGACCGAGTCGTAAGGTCTCCCGCTAGCGCGGGAATCTTGCCAGGCCTCAAGGGTCGAGGCTGCGTCATCCGGGTGCACCAGGTGAAGCCAGCCGCGCGTTTTCAGATCCTCAAACCGTAGGCCGGTGTAGTCCTCAGCGCGTTTGTTCACATATTCCAGGCGGCCATGAGCGTCCGTCCGCCAGAGCAGGCTGGGAACATTCTCGATCAGCCAGTTCAGTTGCGCTTCCCGCTTGCGGATCAATTCTCTCGACTCGCTTGCCGTTAGCGCCTGTCGAACCTCAAGATCGACATCGTCATCCTTCGAGTGGGCCGTCGAGTCTGGCGGTTGGGTGTAGCGGATGTGCCGCGGGCGTCGGGAGACCAGCTCGGCACAAAGCCATGCCGCGCCGATCGCGAGGGCGCAACGGCCGATCGAGCCGGAGGACAGAGGAGGGTGACCGGCGGTCAACATCGTGCCGGCGATCCCGAGCGAGACGAAACCCGCGGCGAGACGCCCAAAGCTGCGGTCGAAAAAGTGCGCGACCAGAACAACCATGACGAGGCCGAAGCAGCCGGTGACCGGTTCGAGTAAGCCTGCCATTGCTGACGTGCCCGCGATGGCGACGCTGAGGGCGGCAAGCCGGGACGAGCGTGGTATCAACACGGTAAGCATGTCAACCTCGGAGTTCGTCGACGTATTGAATAGTGCTACTCCACATTTTCACATCAATGGCGGGATTTTCCAGCGAAAAGCTCATTAGCTCGCCAGGCGAGCGGAGAGGGTTGACGGTTACTTCATCTCGTACCGCGAGGTCTGATCGTGCGTGCTGTTGTGGCGCGAATCGATTACGAGGCAATGGTGGAGATAGGTCATACCATTGCAGATGGGTGTCTTTTCGGGAACTGCCGGTCAGGCAAGCTCAGGAAAAAGATCAGGGGAAAAAAGATCAATTTAGAACTTTGCGTCGGATTGCACCATTACATATTCATGTCGCTAACTCATGTTGCCAACTTCAGCATGCAGCTAGTCTGAACCCACAAGGCCGAGGTCCCGTGCACGCGCAACGGCTTGAGCGCGCTTGTCGACGCCGAGCTTCACGAAGACGCTTTTCAGATGAGATTTGACGGTTTCGGCGCCAATTCCGAGCACATTCGCGATTTCCTTGTTCGACTGTCCGCGCGCAATCAGGTCGACGATTTCACGTTCCCTTGAACTCAGCGACCCGCGCTCGGTATCGCGTCGACGGTGGCCGCCTGGCTGATAGAGAATCCGCGCGCCGTCGAGCAGATGATCGACGTAGGCAATCAGCTCGTTCGAGTGCTCCTTCTGCTCCGCGTCTTCACGAACGGCGTCCAGCAGCAATCCGATGTTCGGCCCTACGTCGAGAATGGACTGGTACACGCCTGCGGGCGTGGCGACTTTCAGGACTTCGCGAAAGATCGCGATCGCACGGGCATGTTCGTTCGCGGCCAGCCAGACCAGTGCAAGCATGGTTCGCAGGCGTAGCGCCTCGAAATCCGCATGGCGTCCGTCGGCGCTCCGCAGCGCGGCACCCAGCACCGTGGTGGCTTCTTCGGTCCGCTGTTGGGCTGTAGCAACAGCGGCCGCTGCGAATGCGCGATAGTTCTCGATCTCGAGCGAGATGGAACGCGAAGGGTGGGCGTTGGGGGCCGCCATCTGATCGAGTTGCGCGACGCACGCAGCCGCTTCGACCATCCTGCCTTCCGCAAGATAAAGCCGTGTGCGTTCAACCAGGGCGGAGGCGGTCATGCGGTCCCATTGCCGTTCGCAACTCAACGCCTGGCCCCGGTCGAGCAATGCGTACGCCTGCGTCACGTCCGAACGCGCGACGGCGATCCGGATGAGGAGGCGGTAGGCAATCAACACGCTATCGAGCAGGACCGCAACGTCAATGACCGGCATCAACCCGGCAACCAACGTTTCAGCTTTATCCAGGCGGCCCTGTTCGTACCAGATCTGGCCGATCATCGGTGCGCATAGCGCCACCGAGATCGAATCGGGACCGGCATGCCTTTCGGCCAGTTGCATCGATTCCGTGAAATACCGTTCGGCAAGCCCGAAGTGCAACTGTTGCATTTCCGCATGTCCCAGCAGGCACTGCCGGTAGACCGAAGAGTACAGATTGCGCTGATTTTCTTCGGCTGAATAGGACATCCACGGCGTTGCGTAAAGCGCTTCGAGATTGCCGGCTTTCCAATGGGCGAAGCGCACGACGTTGGACGCCACATTAGTGGTCCAGATATCGGCGGTCGGCCGCTCGATGCATGGTTCGGCGATAACGAGTGCGCGCTCGGGATCATCCTGCAGGCCCGCGACAACCGAGCGGATCGCCTGGCATTCGCGCCGGATGTCTTTGGCTTCGGCGCCCGTGCCGGACGCGAGACCATGTTCGACTACATCCAGCATCGCGAGCGCCTCTTCGAAATGCATGGCGAGCGCCATGCCCCAGGCGATCGCCAGCGTAACCTTCACCTGTGCACCGGCCAGACCGGCGGGAAAGCGGCGCTGCAAGTCGAGCAGCGTGAGCAGGTCGCCTTTCTTGACCAGCGCCATCGCGCACCGCTCCATCAGACGAATTGCGTTATCCGTGTTGCCCGCGGCGATCGCGTGTCTGACTGCCTCCGTCCACAACTCCTGATCGGCATACCACGCACACGCACGGCAATGCAGTTCCGCCACCTCGTCGGCGTGCAGTGCCTCGAGTTGGGCCCGCAAGTATTCGCCCATCAGAGGGTGATAACGGAACCATTGCCCATTGTCGTCGAGCGCCTGCAACAGCAACTGCGCCCCGGCGATTTCGTCCAGCATCGGCTGGCTCGTGCGCAGGCCCGTCACCGCCTCGCAGAGCGGCGCACTCAACCGGTCGAGTATCGACGTGCGCAGCATGAACCCGACCATGTCGGGGGACAGGCGCTCGAACATGTACTCGATATAGGCGGCGAACGGCCGCGACCTACCGGAAGGCGCATCACGCTCCCGAACCGTCTCGCCATCCTTGCGCGACAGCATGGACATCTGGATGCGCAGCGCCGCAGCCCAGCCCTCCGTGCCCGCAAAGAGCGTCTGGATGGTCGAAGCGTTCAGCTCTCCGGGCAACGTGCGTTCGACAAAGCGCCTCGTTTCGTCGAAGTCGAAACGCAACACCGACCCGTCGATTTCCAGCAGATCGTCTCCTGCTCTCAGCCTCGCGAGCGGCAGCGGCGGATCGGTGCGGCTGCAGAGGACCACATGCACATGAGGCGGCGCCTTTTCGATCAGGAACGACATTGCATCGTGTACGGCCGGCAGGCGGACCTGGTGATAGTCGTCAAGAAACAGGACGACCTCGTCGTCTACTTCGACAAGCTCGTTGACCAGTGTGGAAACGACGGCGTGCAACGGGACGAATGCGGCGTCGGCAGTCAGGCTGATCGCCGCGGCGCCGACCTTGTCGCAGGCATGCCGCAACGCGTGCGCCAGATAGTTGAGGAAGCGCGCGGGTTCATCGTCTTCCGTGTCGAGCGACAGCCACGCCACTAATGCACCGTTCGCGCGCAACCGGTCGAGCCAACTGAGCGCCAGCGAAGTTTTGCCGAATCCGGCGGGCGCCTTGATCACGGTAAGACGTTTGTTCGCGGCGCGCTCGGCGAGGCCGGCGAGCCGCGGACGCGCGATGAGATCGACCGGCACGCGCGGCGGAACGATCTTCGTTGCGAGGAAAAGGTGCAGTCCGCTCGCGGACGTCTCTCCAGTCACACGCATGTTTCAGTCACCCATTGTTTTAAGCCAGCCAATTGTTGGGAGGCGCGCTTGCCACCCCTCATTTGTAGAAGCACTCCCCCGGGCCGGGGGAGGGTGTGACTCTCCCCAATCTGGGGGATGGCAGGTCGCGCCGCGCCAGGCGACCATACGTGCACATCCGCGCCTCGCCAGGACCGACTCATTTTTCGCCCCATGATACGCCGCGTCGAATCCCATTGCGCCGGCGCTCCTTGTCCTTCGAAATCGTGCGTCCGTTATTGATGGGTGTCTATCCGTGTTAGCCAATGTTCCAAGAATCAGCGATTACTTGCGGGAAAAAACTGTTTCGATCGCAGCTGATCTGACGCATGTCGTCGAACGCACGCTGGCGATACTGACGCAGATGGACGGATACAGGTTGCTCGCACCGGCGGCGCAGCGGGACCTTCGCGAATCGGTCGCGCTGTCGGCCAAAGTCTGGTTCGAGACGCTGTTGTCGGGTGAACTCCCCTCGGCGCAGGACATGGACGTGTTTCGGGAAATCAGCCAGCGACGTGAACATCAACGCGTGCCGCTGCAGAGCCATCTGCAGGCGTTGCGCCTCGGGTTGCGGGAAATCTGGAGCATCTACATTGCGCTCGGCGAACTGGACGAGCGTATTGCCAAAGAACTTCTGGCCGACGTCTCGCTGTATCTGCTGGATCACTTCGATTTCGTTGCACAGACTATTGTGCGGACCTATCTGGGTGAGCAATACCGGCAACCGCGGTGGGCGGAACTGGCTGTTGCAATCGAGGAAGGTGCGCGCCGTTCCGAAAGCGTGCGGCATCATCTCGCCGCACTCCTCGAGCAATTATTGGCCGAGCCGGACTTGCTCTCGACGCTCGAAGTCGAGCAGGTTCGGGAGCACCGCGGCACCGAAGGGGCCGGCGCGCAAGTGATGAAGTTCTTCGGCCTCGACGTGGACATCGACGACGGCGCGGAATTATCGAAGGCCTTGCGCGACGCGCAGGAGAGGCTCGCGCAGGCGTCGCGGCTCGCGGCCGTGGCTGAACTCTCCGCTTCCATTGCCCACGAACTCAACCAGCCGCTCCAGGCCATCGTGGCGCATGGGCAGGCCTGCGTGCGATGGCTCGCTGCAACGCCGCCCAGGCTCGACGAAGCCCGCTACTCGGCCGAGCAGGTTGTGCGCGACGCGAATGCCGCGGCAGACGTGATAAGCCGCATTCGCGCTCTTTTCAGGCACACGGCTCCGCAAAAGGTTGATCTCGACGTCAACAAGCTGATTCTTCAGGTATGCACGCTGATGGCCGACGACATCCAGCACAACGCGGTTTCGCTCGAGACAATTCTCGGCGAAGACGTGTCGAAGATCAGTGCGGATGCGGTTCAGATTCAACAGGTGATCGTCAACCTCGTGCGCAACGCGATCGAAGCGTTAGCGGCAACGGAGGAGCGACCGAGGCTGCTGGTGATCCGCTCACGTCGCGATGCCGGTAATGTGGTGGTCGATGTGGAAGATCACGGTGCGGGGCAGGTGAACTTCGAGAAGATTTTCGAGCCGTTCTTTACCACGAAGAAAACAGGCATGGGCCTGGCAATCTGCAAGTCGATCGTGGAAGCACACGCGGGCCGGATTGGGGCCGTGCGCAACGTGTCCCGCGGCGTGACCTTCAGCTTCAGCCTTCCGATAGAGAGATCGAACGCAAGCTCAAGTTGACGATAGACGAGGGTATCCTCAGCAGCCTCTGGCAACGTGCTGTGTCTACACATCTTCCCAGCTTACTGCTTCATATCGGGCCGTGATATTACATATTTATGTAATGCAGAACACGGCGGCCTATTCTTCCGGACGACGATTCCGGCGGCTATAATTTTTTGTCGGCAGGACCACGTAAGAACAACATTCAACGAGATTATCGTGGACCGTCCGTGCCGACGTCACGCTGGGTTTTCACCCGGCAACGGAGAAGGCGCATGAAATCCGCAAGTGAGGTGGTGTATGTGGTCGACGACGACAGGCGGGTGCGTGAAGCACTCACCTCGCTGCTGCGTGCAAACGGAAGAGATGCCCGCGCATTCGATTCCGGCGCGGAGTTTCTGAAAACACCGCGTCAGAATACTGTTTCATGTCTGATTCTGGATTTGCGTATGCCTGGCATGGGTGGGCTGGAAGTTCAGAAGCTCGTCAGGGACTCGCAGATTCCCGTCATTTTCATTACAGGCAAGGGCGATGTGCCTTCCACGGTGCTCGCCATGAAGGGCGGGGCGGTTGACTTCCTCACCAAGCCCCTCGATGAAGATGAGTTGATGCGCGTGGTTGCTACGGCGCTCGCAAGAGCGCACGTTCTTCGTAAGGAGGCGGACGATGCGGCGCTGCTCCATGCGCTTTATCAAACGCTGACGCCGCGTGAGCAGGAGCTCCTGCCTTTACTCGCCAGCGGCCTGCTCAACAAGCAGGCGGCGGCAGTACTTGGGATTACCGAATACACGGTGCAGGTTCATCGCGGCCACATCATGAGAAAGATGCGAGCGGATTCGTTTGCCACGCTGGTCAGGCAGGCGGGCAAACTGCAGCTCGAGACGTCGCCCATAACCACTTTCTGCGCCTGACGCCAACGCCAATTCGGTGTTGGACTCGATGACCGGAGAAAAAAAATGTCCACGCCTCCGGTTCGAACCGTGGCCGTGATTGATGATGACCGACGCGTTCTGACGTCTCTGGCGAATCTGCTGGCCTCCGGCGGGTACGGAACGCGGGCCTACGAATCCGCTCTGGATTTTTTTGCCGATGGCTACGCGGGTCTGGTATGCGTCATTACCGATCTGGGCATGCGGCCCATTGACGGCATTCAGGTGCTCGATAGAACGGTTCATTCAGGCGCAGCCACGCCGGTCATCATTATCACGGGCAAACCGAGCCAGCATACGGAAGACTACTATCTGCGCAGAGGCGCATTAGGCTTCTTCCGCAAGCCTGTTGATGGAAATGCGTTGCTGGACATGCTGGATAGCATTACCTGATAACGGCGCTCAGGCCTCCCCAACCAGCTCGCGATGTAATGCCATGAATTCCAGAGCAAGCTTATGCCGCGGATCGAGGTGAACCATCGGTTTGGCATGCTGATGCGATTCGCGAATCCTCACCGAAGAAGACAATCGGGACTCCAACACCGGCAAGCCCTCGCTGACCAGTTCCTCAACCAGCTGGAGAGGCAGGCTCGCGCGCGGCTGAAACTGGTTGATCACAATCCCTTCGACTTCCAGATCGGAATTATGGTCCTGCTGAATTTCCTTAACGTTGTCGAGCAGCGTATAGAGTGCACGACGAGAAAAATCGTCGCAGTCGAACGGGATCAGGCAGCGTTCGACCGCAATCAATGCGGAGCGGGTATAGAAATTCAGGGCCGGCGGCGTGTCGATATAAATCGCGTCGTACGCATCATCCAGTTCGTTCAGCGCGTCACGTAGCTTGTAGATTTTGTAGCGCGATTCGAGCTTGCCGTGCAATGCGTCAAGCTCCGGATGAGAAGGCATCACGTCGAGATTCTCGAACGGCGTGGGATGGATGAAGGTCGAGACCGGTGTGGGCTTGAAACTGAAACTCAGGGCCGTTTCGAAGAAGTCCGCCACGCTCGGTTTGAGTCCGCTCGCCTGCTCGCCGAGAAGGTATTGGCTGGAATTGCCCTGAGGATCGAGATCGATGACCAGGGTGCGCATGCCCTCGCTGGCGCTGATCGCCGCCAGGTTGCATACGATGGTCGATTTACCCACGCCACCCTTCTGATTGAAGACGACACGCCGCATCTGGTTTGCCCCTTTTTGCGAGAACTGGCGAAAACTTGCGAAAGGCACAGCTTACCCTGGCGGAACCCCTCTTAGCCCGGCCTCAACGGCCGTCCCCGCACCACGGCCCTTGCTCCGCGGTCACTTCCTGACAGTTCCCCTGTTCGGGGGATGGCTCCCCCTTGGCAAACACCCGATGATGGCTTCACTCGGGATGCCACCGTGCGCGACAAGCACCGACTGACTTGTGTCAGCCCGACCCATTTCTCGACTTGAGGAGACGTAGATGCAGGACGCCGTGCAGGGATCGATGCCATCCCCTTATGCCTACCCGCTGCTGATCAAGCAACTGCTGCATACGCCGTTCGTTCAGGCGCCGGATCAGGAGATCGTGTACCGCGGCCAGCTGCGGATGACCTATACCACGCTGAGAGAACGCATTGCGCGACTGGCCAATGGCCTTCACGAGCTCGGCGTACGGCACGGCAGCACCGTGGCCGTCATGGACTGGGACAGCCACCGCTATCTGGAATCGTATTTTGCGGTGCCGATGATGGGCGCCGTGCTTCAGACGGTCAACGTGAGGTTGTCGGAGGCGGAGATCGCCTACACGATCAACCACGCCGGCGCAGAGGTGCTGTTCGTCCACACCGATTTCCTGCCCGTGGTCGAAGCGATCAAGGACCAGCTCGAAACAGTCCGCACCTTCGTGTGGATCGACGAGCCGGGCAGTGAAGCGAGCGCGCACACCATTGCATTCGCCACCGAATACGAGGCGATGCTTGAAGCGAGCGCGACGAGCTACGACTTCCCCGACTTCGACGAGAACACCCGGGCCACCACCTTCTACACGACGGGAACCACCGGCCTGCCCAAAGGCGTGTACTTCTCGCATCGCCAACTGGTTCTGCACACCATCACCTTGATGGGGGCGCTGTCGAGCCCGGTATCGGGACAGCGCTTTCATCGCGGCGACGTCTATATGCCGCTCACGCCGATGTTCCATGTGCACGCATGGGGCATGCCCTACATCGCGACGGTGATGGGCGTGAAGCAGGTCTATCCGGGCCGCTATGTGCCCGATCGTCTCGTGCAATTGATCCGCGAAGAAGGCGTCACGTTCTCGCACTGCGTCAGCACGATCCTGCACATGCTGCTCTCGTGCGATGACGCGAAGCACGCGGACTTCAGCAAATGGAAGGTCATCATCGGCGGCGGCGCGTTGCCGCACGGTCTCGCGCGCGCCGCGCTCGACCGCGGCATCGACGTCTTTACCGGCTATGGCATGTCCGAGACCGGTCCCGTGTTGAGCCTCGCGCAACTTCCGCCTAACACCGGGCCGCTCGATCTTGAAGAAGAGGTACGCCTGCGTTGCAAGACCGGTTTCCCCGTTCCGCTCGTCGACTTGCGCATCGTCAACGAGGACATGGAAGACATCGTGCACGACGGCCGGGCCTACGGCGAGATCGTCGTGCGTGCGCCGTGGCTGACGCAGGGCTATCTGAACAATCCGGATGCATCCGTGCAGCTCTGGACAGGCGGATACCTGCATACGCAGGACATCGCGAACATCGACGCGACCGGCAACATCCAGATCACGGACCGTATCAAGGACGTCATCAAATCGGGCGGCGAGTGGATCTCTTCGCTCGAAATCGAAAGCCTGATTTCGCTGCACCCGGATGTCTCGGAAGTCGCGGTGATCGGGATCAAGGACGAGAAATGGGGCGAACGGCCAGTTGCGCTTGTGGTTCTGAAGGCGGGCGCTGCAGTTACCGAAGACGACGTCAAAGCACACGTCATGGGATTCACAAAAACCGGACGGATCTCGAAGTACGCGGTGCCACAGATCGTCAAGTTCGTCGACGCGCTGCAGAAGACGAGCGTCGGCAAGATGAACAAGAAGTGGTTGCGCGAACAGTTCGCCTGACCCGTCGCAAGGAGCAAACACGATGAGCATCAAAGGATATAGCGTCGCCACGATTGACGACTTCGTTGGCCGCGAATTGGGCGTGTCGGATTGGGTTGTCGTCGATCAGGCACGTATCGACGCCTTCGCGGCCTGCACGGGCGACAGGCAGTGGATTCACGTGGATCCTGAGCGCGCGAAACGCGAAAGCCCGTTCGGCGGCACGATCGCACACGGCTATCTGACGCTATCGCTACTGGCGTCGCTCGCGATCGAGATCGGCCTCATTCCCGAGGACGCATCGGCTGGGTTGAACTACGGGCTGGACAAGGTGCGCTTCATGACACCGGTGAAAGCGGGCGGGCGAGTGCGAAACCGCGTGACGCTGATTTCGGTGGAAAAGAAGGGCGGCGGCCGGATCATCGTGAAGACGATGAACGAACTGCAGATCGAGGGCGAGGAGAAGCCGGCGCTCATTGCCGAGACATTGGCGATGCTGGTCTCGCAAACGTAAGCAGCACTGTTGACGAAACGGACAGGGACGTTAGAGGAGCAGCAAGATGGCGGCAAATGACGACAGCAAGGCACGCAGCGAGCAGACGAACGACCTTGCGGCGTCTGCCGCGGAAGGCATGCTCGGACCGAATCCGTTCGTGGGATTGCGGCCGCAAGACATTATGGCAACCGCGCAGCAGATCGGCACCCAGGCGCTGCGGCAACCCACCTTGCTCATGGAGCAGGAGGCGGCGCTCGTCCGCGACCTGATCGCCGTGCTTGGCGGCAGCGCGGACAGTACGCCGCCTCAGGGCGACAAGCGCTTCACCGACCCGGCGTGGCAGACCAATTCGCTTTACCGCATGACGCTGCAAGCCTACGTGGCGTGGCGTAGCGCGTTGACAGGGTTTGTCGACCGCTCCGCGCTTGACGCGAAGAGCAAGGAACGCGCGCAGTTCGTGCTGTCGCTCTTCACCGACGCGCTGTCGCCGACGAACACGCTGCTTGGCAATCCGGCCGCGCTCAAGAAAATCATCGATTCGGGCGGCGCCAGCCTGCTTGGCGGCATGCGCAATCTCGTGACGGACATGGTGCAGAACCAGGGGATGCCCGCGCAAGTCGACCGGTCGGCGTTCAAGGTGGGCGGAAATCTCGCCACGTCGCCGGGCTCGGTGGTCTTTCGCAATGAGGTGCTCGAGCTGATCCAGTACGCGCCGGCCACCGACCATGTGTATGCCCGCCCGCAGCTGATCGTGCCGCCTCAGATCAACAAGTTCTACGTGTTCGACCTCTCCGAAGGCAAGAGCATCGTCGACTATCTGGTGAAGAGCGAGTTCCAGGTGTTCATGGTGAGCTGGCGCAATCCCACCGCCGCACAGAGTCACTGGGACCTCGACACCTATGTGACGGCGCTGCTCGAAGCGATCACAGCCGTGCGCGACATTACCGGCAGTGACGACGTCAACCTGCACGGCGCCTGCTCGGGTGCGATGACGATTTCGGCGCTCCTCGGCCACCTCGCAAGCCGCGGCGACACGAGCGTCAATGCCGCCACGCTGATGGTCGCGGTGCTGGACAACACGGCTGACTCGCAGCTCGGTCTCTTTGCAACGCCGGAAGCCATTGCGGCCGCGAAGCAGAACAGCACGTCGAAGGGCGTGCTCGCCGGCGAAGAAATGGGCCGCGTGTTCGCATGGATGCGACCCAACGATCTCGTCTGGAACTACTGGGTCAATAACTATCTGCTCGGCAAAGCGCCGCCCGCTTTCGACATCCTGTATTGGAACAACGACGCGACCCGGCTGCCCGCGGCGATGCATGGGCAACTGCTCGATATCTTCACGGGCAATCTGTTCAGCAAGCCGCGCGCGCTGACGGTGCTGGGTACGCCGATCGATCTCTCGGAAGTGAAGTGCGACAAATACGTCGTCGCGGGTATGACCGATCACATTACGCCGTGGAAGGGCGTGTACAACACGGCGCGCACGTTCGGCGGCAAGACACGCTTCGTGCTGAGTTCGAGCGGTCATATCCAGAGCCTGATCAACCCGCCAGGCAATCCGAAAGCGAAGTTCTTTCTCAACAGCGATTTGGCCGCCACTGCCGACGCATGGCTTGCCAATGCCCAGGCTGAAAAGGACTCGTGGTGGGCGGACTGGCGCACATGGCTCGCCGACCATTCCGGCGAGCGGCGTGCCGCTCCGGCGACAGTAGGCAACAAGCAGCACCCCGCGGGCGTGAAGGCGCCGGGAACGTATGTCATGGAAGCCTGAGGCACATGCCCTGGTGCACGCATTGACCGCACCGTAGTCAACATTTTCTTAACGTAGTTTCAATGGAGTATCGATGATGGATTCAACCAATTTCAACAGCATTTTCGCCGAGTATAAGAAGGTCGTTGGCCAGTTCAAGCTGCCCGGCATCGACGTGGGCGCACTCCTCGAGTCGCGCCGCAAGGACGTCGAGGCGATCGTCGAAGCCAACACGACCGCGCTGGCGGGCGTGCAGTCGCTCGCCCAGAAGCAGTCGGAGATTCTCCGCACGACGCTGACCGAAGTGCAGTCGCTCGTCAGCCGCGTGGCCCAATCGGGCGGCCAGCCGGCGGCCAACACGGGTGAAGTGGTGCAGCAGGCGTTGAACAAGGCGCTGGTGGACATGCAGGAACTCGCTGACACCGCATACCGTGCGCAGGCTGACAGCGTCGCCGTGGTCACCAAGCGCGTCGCCGAGCACGTCGAGGAACTGAAAACGCTCCTTCAGCCGAAGAAGTAACGCCGAAGAAGTCATACGACACTGCCCATGCGGCATGCCGACGCCTCGAATGAAGCGTCCTTTCAGAAGATGATCCGGAAACAAAAAATGCACACGACCCCCGAGTCTCTTTGCAGCATGGAAATCCAGATGATCGATCTGGACGGTCAGACACTGCGTGTCGCAACCTGGCGCGGCAGCGATGCGTCGCCGCCGCTCCTTATCTTCAACGGCATCGGCGCCAATCTCGAACTGGTGGAGCCATTCGTCACGGCGCTCGAAGACGTGAGCGTCATCATCTTCGACGTTCCCGGCGTCGGCGGTTCGCCCGCGCCGGTCGTGCCGTATCGCTTTTCGACGTTGTCCGTGCTGGCGGACAAGCTGCTGACGCGGCTCGGTTATGAGGGAGCCGTCGACGTGCTCGGCGTTTCGTGGGGCGGCGCGCTGGCGCAGCAGTTCGCGCATCTGTACCCGGAGCGCTGCCGCAGGCTCATTCTCGCGGCGACCTCACCCGGCGTCATCATGGTGCCGGGCAAACTATCGGTCTTGTCGAAGCTGATCGGGCCGCGCCGCTATACCGATCCCACCTACCTGCAACAGGTGGGCGCGGATATCTACGGGGGCGCTTATCGGCGCGATCCGTCCTTGCTGAAGGCGCATAGCCGGCACATTCAGCCGCCGCGCGGCCGCGGCTACCTCTATCAGCTACTGGCGGCTACGGGCTGGAGCAGTCTGCTGTGGCTCGGTGCATTGCGCCAGACGACCCTGGTCATGCACGGCAACGACGACCCGATCGTGCCGCTCACGAACGCTAAGATTCTCGCGGCCCGTATCCCCAATGCGACGCTCTATGTGATCGATGACGGTCACCTGTTTCTCATCTCGCGCGCGACTGAAGTCGCGCCGGTAGTGCGCAGGTTTCTACGGCAGGAGGCGAGTTGAGTTTCTCTGCGCACGGTAGCGATGGCGAGCGGGCGGCCATTGCGAATGCACACGAAGACCGCGAGACAAGCGGCTTGACGCGCATGCGGCGAACGGCGACCTGCCTGCTCGTCTGCATGATTGCGTTGCTGTTCGCGTGTGTTGCCTGGCAGGCGGAGCATGCATGGCTTGCGTGGCCGCGAGCGTTTGCGGAGGCCGGCACGGTCGGCGCGATCGCGGATTGGTACGCGGTCGTCGCGTTGTTCCGTCGTCCTTTAGGGCTGCGGATTCCACATACGGCGATCATTCCGCAAAACCAGCAGCGCATTGCCGAGAGCCTCGGCAAGTTCGTCGAAGAAAATTTTCTGACGCCGGAACTCATCGTCGACAGGCTTAGCGGCCACGATGCCGCGCAGGCGCTCGCCCGTTGGCTGGAGCAGCCGGCGAACAGCCGCGGGGTGGCCGATATCGTTGCGGATGCCGTGGCAGGATTGCTCGATGGCATTGACGAAGCGGATGCGCAGTGGTTTTTCGACCGTCTGGTGATACCGCAGTTGCGTACGTTCGATGTATCCCGAGTAGCCGGCGACGTCATCAAAGTACTGACTGAAAGCGAGCGGCATCAGCCGTGGCTGGTTCGCGGACTTGAAGTGCTGGAGAAATGGCTCACGGCGAACGTCGGCATGATCAAGGCCAAATTCAGCGAGGCCTCGAGATACACACCCGCGCAGCTTGACACGTATATCGTCAGTAAATTTATCGAGGGCATCGTCGCGCTCCTCCGTGAAGTGGCGGCGAATCCGGATCATGAACTGCGTCACCAGTTCGATGAGACCCTTGAGGGCCTGAGCGTGCAGTTGCAAACATCGGCCGTGCATCGACGTTTCGGCAAGTCGCTGATGCGTGACTGCATCCGTTATTTCAGGCATGCAGACCACCATCGCGTGCTGCTGGAGCGTTTGCGCATGCGTGTGATCGCCGATCTCAGTCACGAGCAATCGGCTGTGCGCGACGCCATGACGAGCATGCTGGCTTCGCTCGGCAAGCGGATCAGCCGTGAACCCGCGGTTCAACACAAACTGAACGCGTGGTGGCTCGCGCTCGCGCGCGAACTCGTCGTGCGTTATGGGCGCCAGCTCTCCGTGCTGATCACCGAGGTCGTAAAAGGCTGGAATGCGGATGAAGTGAGCCGGAAGATCGAGGCGGAAATCGGCCGTGATCTTCAGTACGTGCGGATCAACGGCACATTCGTGGGTGGCATGGTCGGCGTGCTGATTCACGCCGCCACGCTTATCGTCATGCGTTAAGACGTACGTGCGTCAGCCGGTCGCTACCAGGCCCAGCGCCTGCGCGCGGGCAACGGCGTGTGCGCGCTTGTCGACATCCAGTTTCACGAAGACGTTCTTGACATGAGTCTTGACGGTCTCAGGCGCAATCCCCAAGGTGCGCGCGATCTCCTTGTTCGACTGCCCTTGAGCAATCAGCTCGACGATGCTGCGCTCCCGCGCGCTCAACGGCTCGCGCTCCATGTCGCGCCTCGGCGTGACGGGCTCGTACAGCGCTCGCCAGCCGTCCAGCAGGCGATCGATGTAAACGACGATGTCTTTCGTCTGCGGGGTGGAGCGCGTGTCGTCGCGAACCGCCTGTAGGAGCGGCCCGATTTCGGGCCCCTGGTCGAGAATCGAGCGGTAGATACCGCTATTGGCGCTCAGGACTTCGCGAAAGATTTCGACGGCGCGGGTCTGGTTGTTCGCGCGCAACCAGATCAGCGCGATCACGGTGCGCAAACGCAGCGCGAGATAGTCGCCGTGCCGGCTTTCGACGCCCTGCAAAGCGGATGTCAACGCCTCAAGGGCTTCTTCGGTCTGGTTCCTGGCCATCGCCACCCAGGCCGCCGCGATCGCGCGGTAGGTTTCAATCTCCGGCGAAACGGCATGCTCAGCGGGGCAATGGGCGTCTGCCAACTGGTCCAGTTGCACGACACAGGCCGACGCTTCCGTCACTCTGCCTTCAGCCAGATAGAGCCGTCCGCGCTCGACGAGAACGCCGGCAATCAGCCGGTCCCAGCGGCGTGCGTAACCGAGGGTCTGCGCCTGATCCAGCAGCGCATAGGCTCGCTCGGCGTCGGAACGCGCGATAGCGATCCGGACCAGCACGCGGTAAGCGATCAAGGTGCTATCGAGCAGCACCGCCAGATCGATCACCGGCATGAGATCGACCAGCAACGCCTCCGCCTCATCGAGCCGTCCCTGCTCGTACCAGATCTGCGCAATCATGGGCGCGCACAAAGCGGCCGAGATGGATTTCGGACCGGCATGGCGCTCGGCGAGCTGGATCGACTCGGTGAAATAGCGCTCGGCGAGCGTGAAGTGCATCTGCTGCATCTCAGCATGGCCGAGCAGGCATAGCCGGTAGACCGAGGCGAACACGTTGCGCTGGTCTTCCTCGAGCGAATAGGGGATCCACGGTGTCGCGTACAGCGCTTGCAGATTGCCTGCTTTCCAGTGCGCGAAGCGTACGACGTTGGAGACGACGTTGGTGGTCCAACTATCTGTCGACGACCGTTCAAGGCACGCCTGGGCGACCGCCAGCGCGCGCGGCGCGTCGTCCTGCAGCGCGGCCACCACCGAGCGGATCGCCTGGCACTCCCAGCGGATGTTGTCGGCGGTGTCGCTCGAACCCGGTCCCGTGTCGCGCTCGATCTCATCGAGGATCGCAAGCGCTTCGTCAAAACGCATCGCCAGCGCCATCCCCCATGCAATCGCGAGCGTGATCGTGACCTGCCCGCGCATCAGATGCGCCGGGAACTGCCGTTGCCAACCGAGCAACGTGAGCAGGTCGCCCTTCGTGACGAGCGCCATTGCGCAGTGAGCCATCAGGGAGACAGCGTCTTCCGTATCGCCCGCGGCGATCGCGTGCTTGACGGCGTCTGTCCAGCGCGACTCTTTGGCGTACCACTGGCACGCGCGACGATGCAGGCTTACCACCTGATCGGGATGCTGGGTTTCGAGCCGCCGATGCAGGTACTCGCCCATGAGATGGTGATAGCGGAACCAGCATCCGTCGATATCGAGCGGTTCGAGCAGCAACTGGCGTGCGGAGATCGCATCGAGCATGCCTTGTGCCGCCGCCATGCCGGTTACCGCTTCGCATAACGGTGCGGTCAGACGGTCGAGTATCGACGTGCGCTGCATGAACTCGACCATCTCGGCCGGCAAACGCTTGAGCATGTCTTCAAGGTACGCAGCGAACGGCCGGGACGCGCCGGACGGCGCGCTCACGTCCCAATCCGGTTTGCCTTCGTCACGCGATAGCACTGAGGCCGAAATGCGCAGCGCCGCAGCCCAGCCTTCCGTGCTCGCGAACAACGACTTGACGCGGGCAGCGCGCAGCTCGCCTGGGCATTCATGTTCGACAAAGCTGCGCGTTTCGTCGAAGTTGAAACGCAGTGTCGACGCGTCGATTTCCAGAAGCTCATTGCCCGCTCTCAGGTTGGCGAGCGGCAGCGGTGGATCGGTGCGCGTGCAGACCACGACATGCACGTTCGAGGGTGCATTCACGATGAAGTACGACATGGCGTCGTGAATGGCGGGCAGGCTGATCAGGTGATAGTCGTCGACGAACAGATAGACCTCGTCGTCGACGTCGACGAGTTCGTTGATCAGTGTCGATACCACTGAATGCGCCGGTACGAGTGACGCCTCGGTAGTCAGGCTGACCGCGGACACGCCGACGCTTGTGCAGGCGTTGCGCAATGCCTGCGCCAGATGATGGAAGAAGCGCGCGGGTTCGTCGTCTTCCGTGTCGAGCGAGAGCCACGCGACATAGGCGCCGCTTGCATTCAGCCCGTTGAGCCAGGTAAGCGCCAGCGATGTCTTGCCAAAACCGGCGGGCGCCTTGATGACCGTGAGCCTTTTGTATTCCGCTTTCCCGGCAAGAGAGACGAGGCGTGGCCGATCTATCAATCCGGCGGGCAGGCGCGGCGGAAACACCTTGGTTGCGAGAAAGAGAGGCGGCCTGATCGGGGACGGCGCTTCTATCACGTGCATTAGTTGCTCCGGGCGTTCGGGTTGACCCTGGCTGCCATTCCCCCTCCATGCAATCGCGTTCCCCTGTACGGGGGATGTTGCATAGCGTCGCGCCGGGACACCATGGATTCCATAGAAATCATACGCCCAACCACCTCGCAGGAGGAGACATGTCAACCGCAACGAATCACATTGCAGCGCACAAACTCGGTCCGCTCGGCGCGCAGCCCGAACTCTCCGAGATGAACCAGATGGTCCAGCAGAGCGTGCATCGATACGCAGAAGAAGTCATGCGTCCGATCGGCGTCAAGCTCGATCGCATGACACCCGAGGAGGTGATCGCCAAGGGCTCGCCCTATTGGGAGGCGCGCGAGAAGTTCGTCGGGCTCGGTTTCGGGGTTGATGGGCTGCTCGAGCTCGAACCCGCCGAACGGGCGACGACGATGAGCATCCTGTTCGAAGAACTCGGCTGGGGCGATTCAGGACTCGCGATCACCTACGGCGCAGGCTTGCTGCCCGCACTGATGAGCGCCGTGTCCGGCAACCCGTTTTGCCGTGCGCTCGCACCGGACGAGAAGCTCGGCTGCTGGGCCATCACGGAACCCGATCACGGCTCCGACATGCTCGACGCCAACGGCATGATCTTTCATCCGCAGGGCTCGTACGGCCGCCCAAACTGCGTGGCGACGCTGCGCGGCGACGAGGTGATCATCAACGGGCAGAAGTCGGCGTGGGTGTCGAACGGTATCGCCGCCGACGTGTGCATTCTCTATTGCGCGGCGGACAGCGGCAACGGCGCCGACACGAAACGCGGCGCGGTGGTGATCGTGCCGCTCGACGCCAAAGGCGTCTCGCGCGGCAAGCCGCTCGACAAGATCGGCCAGCGCGCGCTCAACCAGGGCGAACTTTTCTTCGAGAACGTTACGTTGTCGAAGAAGCATCTCCTCGCCGGTCCCGACCAGTACGTCGACGCGGTCTACGCGATCCACACGTTCGCCAACGCGATCATGGCCAACGTGTTTGCCGGCACCGCGCGCGCCGCGTTCGAGCTTGCGCTCGCTTACGCGCATGAACGCAAGCAGGGTGGTTTGCCGATCATCCGCCATCAGTCGGTCGCGTCGCGGCTCTTTCATATGTTTCGCAAGGTCGAGGCCGCCCGTGCGCTCGCGCAGCGTGTTGTGCACTACAACTTCACCGCTGCGCAGCCTTCGCTGCACGCGGCGATGACGGCGAAGGTCACCGCGACCCAGACCGCGTTCGAAGTGGCCAACGACGCGCTGCAGATCTTCTGCGGCAATGGGCTCACCCGCGAGTATCCGATCGAAAAGATCTGGCGCGACGCACGCGCTTCGATGATCGAAGACGGCTGCAACGAAGTGCTGGCGATCAAGGGTGGCTACTACCTGATCGACCCCGAGCTGCTTTGAACGGCACGGCGCGTCCACGCAATCCTATGACAACCTGAAGGAGACGACGAAATGGCAACGACATACGAAGTGGTCCTCTATGGAGCGAGTGGCTACACCGGGAAGCTCACGGCATGGAAGCTCGCTGAACGCGGCATTCCGTTCATTGCCGCCGGGCGCAGCAAGGAGCGGCTCGAAGAAGAACTCGCGAAGGTGCCCGAACTCGCGGGACACGACTATCAGTGCGTGGCGGTTCAGCACGAGACAGGGGCGCTCACCGAATTCTTCAAGGGCAAGAAGGTGGTGATCAATATCGTCGGGCCGTTCATGCAGCTCGGGCGCCCGGTGGTCGAGGCGAGTCTCGCGGCCGGTTGCAACTACTTCGACACCACCGGCGAAACCGACTGGATGTCGCTGTTGAAGCGCACGTATGGCGAGTCCTTCGCGGCCCGCGGTCTGGCGCTGTGCCCCGGCAATTCGTACATGTGGGCCGAAGGCAATCTCGCGGCGGAGATCGCCCTGGAAACTCCGGGAATCGACACGCTCGATGTGCTCTATCTCGGCGACTCAGAAGTGAGCGTCGCCTCGACGATGTCGTTTCTGCGGATGTGCACGCAGCCGCAGTACTACCTGCGCAACAAGCAACTGGTGCAGTGGCCGTGGGCCACGCCGTATCAGGTTCACGTGCCGGGTGAACACATGCTGCTGAATGCGTTGCCATGGAGCGGTGGCGGCGAGCCGGTCTGGTACCAGGATGACCCGCGCGTGCGCAACTGCCAGACGCTCGTGTCGTTCAGAAATCAGGAACGCTTTCTCGCGGTGGTCGGCCTGCTGAAGAAATTCGAGGAAGAGTGCCGCCACCTCGATCCCGCCAAACAGGAAGAGGTTACCAACGAGTGGGGAAAGGCCGTGACGCAGGTCGAGCCTCCGCGCGAAAACCCGGACGTGAATCGCTGCACGTTGTCGTGCCAGGGGCGCGGCAATACGAATTCCGTCAGCGTGATTCTGCGTGGCAATTCGCCCTATGCGCAAACCGGCGTGCTCGGAGCCGAGGCAGCGCGACGCGTGCTGCGCGGGCAATTGCACGCAGTGGGTTTCGTTTCGCCGGCGCAGGCGTTCGGCGCGCGCAACCTGGTCGCGGCGCAGGCCGAGGAAGGTTACCTCGCCTATGAGGTCAAGAGCGTTTGACGACGAATCGGAATGCTCGCGCCGGCGGCTTGCGGCGCGTTCCCCCTCGCGGTGGAGATCGATATGGGTAACGAAGTGTATATCGCGGGCGTCGGCATGACGCCCTTCGGCAAGCATCTGGAAACCAGCGTGAAGCAGCTCACGCGCGCGGCAGTGGAAGACGCCCTCGCGGATGCAGGCTGTGACAAGTCGCAGTTGCAGGGCGCGTTTTTCGGCAACTCCACGCAGGGGCACATGGAAGGCCAGCACATGATTCGCGGCCAGCTTGCGCTGCGGGCGATGGGCATCGACAAGGTCGCGGTGATCAACGTCGAGAACGCCTGTGCGAGCGCGAGCACCGCGTTTCACCTCGCGGTCAACTACGTGAAAGCCGGTGCCGCCGACATCGTGCTCGCAGTGGGCGCCGAGAAGATGTTTTCCACGGACAAGGCGCGCACCTTCAGCGCCTTCGACGGTGCGTGGGATGTGCATGACACGGAGAACGGCAAGCGCCGGTTGCTCGAGATGGGCGAGGGCATCGAGCCGCCAGAGGGCAGCGTCTCGACGAAACCGTACAGCGTGTTCATGGATATCTACGCGTCAATGGGCCGGATGCACATGCGCGAATACGGCACTACCCAGCGGCAGTTTGCCGCCGTGTCGGCCAAGAACCACGGACATTCGGTTCACAACCCGCTCGCGCAGTACCGGCAGGCTTACTCGATCGACGAGATTCTCGGCGCACCGCCGATCACCTATCCGCTCACCCTGCCGATGTGTTCGCCCGTCAGCGATGGCGCGGCCGCGGCGATCGTGTGCAGCGAGGCCGGCCTCGCGCTGTTAGGTGGGCGGCGCTCGCGCGCCATTCGTGTGCTGGCGACCGTGCTCCAAACGGGCAGCGACCGGCCGGCCACGTCGCTCGACCGGCATCTGGTCCGGCAGGGCTCATTGCGCGCGTATGAGCAGGCGGGCGTCGCGCCGCAGGATGTCTCGGTCGCCGAGGTCCACGACGCGACGGCGATCGGCGAAATCATCCAGTCCGAAGTGCTCGGATTGTGCGAGCCGGGCATGGGCGGGGTGGCCGCCGAACGAGGCGAAACGACGATAGGCGGACGGATTCCGATCAATCCGTCGGGCGGCCTCGAATCGAAGGGGCATCCGATCGGCGCGACAGGACTCGGCCAGATTTACGAACTGGTGACCCAGTTACGCGGTGAGACGGGCGCTCGCCAGGTGGAGGGCGCGCGCATCGCGATCGCGGAGAACGGCGGCGGACTGTGCGGCGTGGAAGAGGCCGTTGCCAGCATCACGATTCTCGGACGCTGAGGCTGCATCGTGAGGCCGCATTGTGAAACCGCGACAGATTCCGCGCACGCGCAAGACCGAACCGCATCTGCAAGGAGAGAGGGCGCCATGAGCACCACACCCGAAACCACGTTGGCCGCGTTGCTCGCCAACCGTGTCGAGACCATGCCGGATCTCGACGTGTTGACCGTCGAAGGCGCCGGCGTGCGGCCCGACGAGGTGCGCACTTACCGGCACCTATGGGAGAACGGCCAGCGGCTCGCACAGGTGTTGATCGAGCAGGGCCTGCAACCCGGTGAGCATTTCGCGCTGCTGATGGCCAATCACGCGGAATTTATCGACGCAATGGTCGCGGCCTCGATTTCGGGCACGGTGTTCGTGCCGATCGATCCGCGCGCACGCGGCGAGAAGCTCGCCTTCATGCTCGACAGCCCGGGCTGCCGCGGCGTTATCGCCGCTGACTACGCGCTCGACAACCTGCTTGCCGTGCGCGCTTCCCTCCCCAAACTGTCCTGGGTGATCGGGCTCGAAACGGACGAGGGCGCGAAGCCGCTCGCCGATTTCCCCGGCGTGTTGTCGTACCACGCGTTGCTGCCGGAGCGGGTGCCCGAATTGCCGATCGTGGCCCGCGATCCCGACAGCGCGATGCAGTTGATTTTCACGTCCGGCACCACCGGCGATCCGAAGGGCATCGTCATGACGCATCGTCGCTACTGCGGCACCTCGGCGGCAGTGTCGGCGCTGTTTGGCTACGTGCCCGGCGACCGGCCGTATTCGGGCCTGTCGCTTACGCACGCCAACGCGCAGATCGTGACGCTGGGCGCTTCGCTCACCGCCGGCATGCGCGCCGTGCTGTCGCGCCGCTTTACGAAGTCGCGTCTGTGGGACATCACCCGCAAGTACCGCTGTACGACGTTCACGCTGCTCGGTGGCATGACCACGGCGGTCTATAGCGAGCCGAACAAGCCAGATGACGCGGACAACCCCGTGCGCTTCGTGATATCCGCGGGGATGCCGGCGGCGATCTGGAAGGACTTCGAGAAACGCTTCGGTATCCAGATCGTCGAATTCTACGGCGCGGCTGAAGGCGGGATTACGGTCAAGCCGCTCGGCGTCGGCCCGGTGGGCAGTATCGGCAAGCCGGCGCCGATTCTCAGGCATCGCATTGTCGACGACGACGGCAACGACTGCGCGCCCGGCGTGCCCGGCGAACTGCTGTTCCGTCCGGCGGATGGCTCGCCGTTCAAGGTCGAATACTTCGGCAATCCGGAAGCGTCGGCGAAGAAGTGCAGGGACGGCTGGCTGTACATGGGCGACGTCGTACGCGAAGACGAGAACGGTTGGCTCTTCTTCGAATACCGCAAAGGCGGCGGCATTCGCCACAACGGCGAGTTCATCAATCCGGCGCCGATCGAGAAGGTGATCGCCGAATCCGGTCTGGTCGAAGACGTCTACGTGTACGGCGTGAAGGCCGCGTCGGGCGCGCCCGGCGAAAAGGATGTGGTCGCGGCGGTGGTGCCCAAGGACGCAGCCCGTTTCGACCCGCAGCAGATATTCCGCGCATGCCGCGCGAAGCTGGAAGCGAGTTCGGTCATCTCCTGGCTGCAGGTGGTGCCCGAGATCCCGAAGACAGCGTCGGAAAAACCGCTTGAACGCTATCTGGTCGACATGTTCGACGGCCAGCGTAACAGCGTGTTCGCCGAGACGCCGTGACGGTGTGACGGTGCGCGACAAACCCTAAGCAATTTTCAAATGGAGTAGGCAATGAAAGTACTTGTTCCTGTCAAGCGCGTCGTCGACGCGAATGTGAGGGTCCGCGTCAAGGCCGACGGCAGCGCCGTCGACATTGCCAACGTGAAGCTCTCGATGAACCCCTTCGACGAAATCAGTGTTGAAGAGGCCGTGCGCCTCAAGGAAGCCGGCGTCGCGAGCGAAGTGATCGCGGTTTCGTGTGGCGTGCAGGCGTGCCAGGAAACGCTGCGCACCGCGCTGGCGACGGGCGCCGATCGCGCCATCCTCGTCGACACGGACGTGGAGTTGCAGCCGCTTGCGGTCGCGAAGCTGCTGAAGGCGCTAGTGGATAAGGAGCAGCCGCAACTGGTGCTGCTCGGCAAGCAGGCGATCGACGATGACTCGAACCAGGTCGGCCAGATGCTCGCGGCGTTGCTCGGCTGGCCGCAGGCGACATTCGCCTCGAAGGTCGCGATCGAAGCGGGCAAGGCCACGGTCACGCGCGAGATCGACGGCGGCCTCGAAACGATCGAAGTCGATCTGCCGGCAGTCATTACCGCCGATCTCCGCTTGAACACGCCGCGCTACGCCACGCTGCCCAACATCATGAAGGCGAAGAAGAAACCGCTCGATGTGGTGACGCCGGACGCGCTCGGTGTCGACGTCAAGCCGCGGCTCACCACTCTCGGGCTCGCCGAGCCCGCCAAACGCGAGGCAGGCATTCGCGTCGCCGATGCAGCCGAACTGGTCGACAAGCTGCACAACGTCGCCCACGTCATCTAACACAAGGGGAGAAAAATGCCCGTACTCGTTATTGCTGAGCACGACAATCAGACGCTCAAGACAGCGACCCTGAACGCCGTTACCGCCGCCGCCCGACTCGGCGACGATATTCATGTTCTCGTGGCCGGCTCGCAAAGCGCGGCAGTCGCCGAACAGGCGGCCCGCATTGCCGGCGTCACGCGAGTTCGTTTCGCCGACGCCGCGCACTACGGCCATGCGCTGGCCGAGAATCTGGCGGCGCTCGTCGTGAAGATCGCGGCTGACTATAGCCACGTGATCGCACCCGCTACCACGACCGCGAAGAACGTGATGCCGCGTGTCGCTGCGTTGCTCGACGTGGCGCAGATCTCCGAGATCAGCGCCGTCGAATCCGCCGATACGTTCGTACGCCCCATCTACGCGGGCAACGTGCTGGCAAAGGTGCGAAGCGCCGACCCGATCAAGGTGATTACCGTTCGCACAACGGCCTTCGCGGCCGCGCCCGCCGAAGGGGGTACCGCCGCGATCGACGCGTTGGAGCCGGCTGCCGAGGTGCCAGGCTCGCGCTTCGTGAGCCACCAGCTCACCCGCTCGGAACGCCCGGAATTGACGTCCGCGCAGCGCGTGATCTCCGGCGGCCGCGGCATGGGGTCCGGCGAAAACTTCGCGCTGATCGATGACATTGCTAACAAGCTTAACGCGGCGGTCGGCGCATCGCGCGCCGCGGTCGATGCCGGCTTCGCGCCCAACGATTATCAGGTGGGTCAGACCGGCAAGGTCATCGCCCCGCAGTTGTATATCGCGGTCGGCATCTCCGGCGCGATCCAGCATCTGGCCGGGATGAAGGACTCGAAGGTGATCGTCGCGATCAATAAGGATGAGGAGGCGCCGATTTTTCAGGTCGCCGATTACTGGATCGTGGGCGACCTCTTCAAGGTATTGCCGGAGTTGTCCCGCGAACTGGACAAATTACAACAGGCTTAATGCGGGAGCACATGATGAGCACTTATATTGCGCCGCTGCGCGACATGCGTTTCGTGATGACGGAACTGGCGGAACTCGGCGAGTTGTCTTCGCTGCCGGGCTACGAGGAGGCGACCCCGGAACTCGCCGAGGCGGTACTCGAGGAGGCCGCAAGACTTGCGACGGAAGTGCTTGCGCCGCTCAACAAGCCGGGCGACGAACAGGGCGCGCGCCTGACACCTAATGGCGTGGTGGCCGCCGACGGTTTCTCTGCTGCCTACGGGCAGTTCGTTGCCGGCGGTTGGAGCGGCCTGAGCGGCGACCCCGAGTTCGGTGGCCAGGGCCTGCCCGAACTCCTGCAGGCGGCGACCGTGGAAATGTGGAACTCCTCCAACATGGCGTTCGCGCTGTGTCCGCTGTTGACCGCCGGCGCCACCGAGGCGTTGCGGCAACATGGTTCTGATGAGTTGAAAGCACGCTATCTGCCGAAGATGGTCAGCGGCGAGTGGACCGGCACGATGAATCTGACCGAGCCGCAAGCCGGTTCGGACCTCGCCGCCGTGCGCACCAAGGCCGTACCTGATGGGGATCACTATCGCCTCTCCGGCCAGAAGATTTTCATCACGTGGGGCGATCACGACATGACGGATAACGTGATTCACCTCGTGCTGGCGCGCACGCCCGACGCGCCCGAAGGCGTGCGCGGCATCTCGCTGTTCCTCGTGCCGAAATTCCTGCTCAACGCCGATGGATCGCCGGGTGCGCGCAACGACGTGCACTGCGTGTCTCTCGAACACAAACTCGGCATTCACGCGAGTCCGACCTGTGTGATGAGCTTCGGCGATCAGGGCGGGGCGATTGGCTATCTGGTGGGGCAGGAGAACAAAGGCCTCGCGCATATGTTCACGATGATGAACGAGGCGCGCCAGAAGGTGGGTATCCAGGGGCTCGCGATCGCGGAACGCGCTTATCAGCAGGCCCGTGAATACGCGAAGGAACGCGTCCAGGGCCGGCTCGCGTCGAGCAAATCGGGTGGCGCCGTGGCCATCATTCATCACCCGGATGTGCGGCGCATGTTGATGACGATGAAGTCGCAGATCGAAGCCATGCGTGCCTTCGCGTACGTGATGGCGGCGGACATGGACCGCGCGCACCGTGACCCGGACGCCGGTGAGCGCGCACGTCGCCAGGTGCGTGTCGATCTTCTGATTCCCGTGTTGAAGGCATGGTGCACGGAGTTGGGCGTCGAGATCGCGTCGACGGGCGTGCAGGTGCACGGCGGGATGGGTTACATCGAAGAGACGGGCGCATGCCAGTTTTTGCGCGACGCACGGATCGCGCCGATCTATGAAGGCACCACAGGCATTCAGGCGGCGGACCTTGCCGGTCGCAAGCTCGCGTCAGATCAGGGCGCAGGGATGGCTGAGCTTGTTGCGGAGATACGTGAGGCCGCGCTGGAACTCACGCGCAGCACGGATACGGAAGTGGCCTCTGTGGGCACGGCGCTCGCGGCCGGTGTGCAGGCGCTTGAAGACGCCACCGCCTGGATGCTGCAAGCCCTGGCGACACAGCCCGATGCCGCGCTTGC
The DNA here is from genome assembly GCF_900116445.1 of Paraburkholderia aspalathi. GTDB lineage: Bacteria > Pseudomonadota > Gammaproteobacteria > Burkholderiales > Burkholderiaceae > Paraburkholderia > Paraburkholderia aspalathi. Next base: position 33,909 of record NZ_FPBH01000019.1, on the reverse strand, counting down.
CAGTTCCGTCGACTACCTGATGCTCACCGGCTACGTGTGCGGCGGCTGGCAGATGGGGCGCGCAGCGCTCGTTGCGGCAGCGAAAAGCGCTGCGAATGAGGATCCGGACTTTCATCGCACCAAGCTCGCCACTGCGCGCTTCTACGCCGACAAGATCCTGCCCAAAGCGAATGCGCTTCTGGAAGCGATCCGCAACGGGGCGTCGGGCGGGGCGAGCCTCCCAATCGAGCAGTTCTGAGCGGCGCTGCAAGAGGTGCTGCGAGAGCCGGTGTCGATGCAAAACTATTGATATGTAATACGAAATAAAGTGGAGGGGATATGTTTAAAAAACTTGCATGCCTTGCGTTAATACCAGGCGCGATATGTACCAGCAACGCGATGGCGCAGAGCGCCGGCAGTCTCATCACCAGCGCGGGTGGCGTTTGGCTCGACTTTGCCCCGTCGTCCGCCACCTCGCTGCAGAGCAGTTCGGCTTTGGGCACCTTCACGTCAACGGGCACGGGTGGTCAGATACATAACACGTTCACCCTGGAGCTCTCGAACACGTATTTCGTCACGGACAACATTGCCGTTGACCTGGCGGCGGGCATACCACCCAAGCTCCAGCTCTTTGCGCAGGGCAACGCCGCACCATTCGGCGCCGGCGGGCCAAAGCTCAATCTGGGGAATCTGCAGCCGCTCGCTACCACCCGGTCGTGGTCGCCCATTCTGTTCCTGAAGTATTTCTTCTTCGACGCGCAGGCGAAGCTGCGTCCGTTCGTCGGTGTCGGCGTGAACTACACCTGGTTCTCGCATACCAATCTCAACTCGACATTCGGCGGCGCGTTGCAGCAGATTGCGGGGCCGGGGGGGCAGGTGACGGCATCGCTCAGTCCGTCGTGGAATCCTGCGTTCGTCGCGGGTGCGTCTTACAACATCAGCAAGAACTGGTACGCGACCGCGTCAGTGACCTATCTGTCTCTCAAGACAAATGCTACGGTCAATGCCGTGGCTGCCAACGGTCAGACGGTGTTGTCGAACAAGACGCGCATTACGGCGGATCCGGTGATCGTGTTTCTTGGACTGGGATACCGGTTTTAGCGGGCTTAGCGGGCAGATGTTCTGGTTGCGGCCGCCCTGCGCGGTCTTCGGGACGAGCGCGGACAGGTGCGCTTTTGCCAGAACCGGTTTGGTTCCGGTCGAGCCCGCGTCGGAGATGAATTGAAGTCACGGAAGAGGGCGCTGCGGCGCCCTTTTTTCGTGTGCCGGGCATGCTCAAAAGCCTGGGCATTTCGCTGCGTCGGGCAGTCCTTCCAGCGTCCTGAGCGATTCCACGTTGTCATCGATACTGTATGAATGTACAGTATCGTGCGTGGACGGCACAGTGAGTGCAAGTTCATTGGGCGTGAACGGGCGCGGGATGCGCGGGTGTGCTGAATCTCGCCTCGCCCCATCGAGTCGTGAAAAATTTTCCGATGCGTGAGCTAGCCCGCATCGATGCGAGGAGTTTCATCGAAATGTCTGCGTCACCCATTCAGGCGCGCCATGCCTGAGCAACTCTGGCTGCCCGGACTCGAGGCGCCGCCTGTGCCGACCGACGGCCTGTTCTTCGCCGTCTTTCCGGATATGCGCACGGCAACTGGAATCGCGAAGCTGGCACAACAGCTTTGCTCAGAGACACGCTCGAAGAGCAAACCGCTCGCGGCCAACCGCTTGCACGTCACGTTGCTACATCTCGGGAATTTCGCGGGCGGCTTGCCACCGGCACGAGTGGATGCAGCCATGAACGCGGCCGCATCGATCAGCATGGAGCCCTTTAGTGTCGAGTTCGACAGTGCGGTCAGTTTTGCAATTAAGCCGCGGCCGGGGCCGCTGGTGTTGGGTGGGGGCGAGGGCGTTATTGGACTCCACGCGCTTCACGATGCACTTGGACTGGCATTGCAGAACGCTGGATTTGGGGATCGTGCGGTCTCGCCGAATACGCCGTACACCCCGCACGTGACCCTTGCTTACGGCATGCCCCCGATCGCGACACGTCCTGTCGAAGCCGTCAGTTGGAACGTGCGTGAGTTTGCGCTGGTGCACAGCCTGCTCGGCCGTACCCGGCATGTCGTTCTGGCGCGTTGGGCATTGGCAGCCGGGTGAATGTACGGGTTCGCGTCGGCCTTCGGGATGCGTGGCGATGCAGGAGCGGCTCGTTCACGATGAATCGCGGAGACGTTGCGCCGGACTAGAACCGCACGCCGGTTGCGCAACCGCCGGCAAAGCCGCCGCCGCTTCCACCTGCGCCTCCGCAGAACACGCCGCAGCCTGATAGCGTGACCGCCATGGCAATAGCGATCATTGTCGTGTGTAGATATCGTTTGAAGGCGTGCTTTCGAAGCCGCGCTGTCAACGCGCTCAGGCGCGGATCGCAGCGTGCGGCGCAAGTGGGAAGTGCTGTGTCGGCGTGGTGGGCGGTGATTCCGGATTGCATAACGTAAGTGGACTCCATGAGCTGGGCAATGGCAAGGCCGAGTGGCCGTTTTCGCTGTGCGTGATGAAAGATATTCGTAAGTTTTCTTGGGTGGGAAGCAGCGGCGCCGGCAACCCTCCACCCTAATTCACACCATGCGCCCCTCAAATACGCAGAATCTGAAAACCAGGGGGATTCGTCGGTCAGACAGTCAAAACCGTCGCGCGCTCCCTGATAGAATGCTTGGGCCGCAACGTAGTGGACCGCAGATGAAATTGCTTGATGCGTTAGTCGAACAGCGTATTGCCGTCGCAGCCGCGCGCGGTGAGTTCGATGATTTGCCGGGCGCGGGCGCGCCGCTGCCTTTCGAGGACGATGCACTGGTCCCGGAGGAAGTGCGCGTCGCCAACCGGATTTTGAAGAATGCGGGCTTCGTGCCGCCGGCTGTCGAGCAGCTGCGCGCCTTGCGCGACCTGCAGGCGGAGCTCAATGCTGTGAGTGACCAGACCACCCGCTGCCGTCTCCAGGCGCGCATGCTGGCGCTCGATATGGCGCTTGAATCGCTGCGCGGCGGCCCGCTGGTCCTGCCGCGCGAGTATTGCCGCCGCATTGCCGAGCGGCTCTCGGAGCGCGTTGGCAACCTCACTATGGCCGATGCGGGTTCGCAGTGAGCGAGCCGCTTGCCCGCTGCGCCTCGCGAGATCCGGGGTCTGTCGAGTCCGGCGAATCGGCTGAGGCGGCAACACTGCCGGCTGGCCACGCCGGGTCCGTTGATTCCGATGCGCCAGCGCCCGCGGCGGCCGCCACGATGCTGATCGATACCTCCACATCTTGCGAATCACCCGCACCGCCTGTGTCGGAGCGTGATCGTCGCTTCATGGCGCTCGCCCAGGCCGCAGCCGAAGAGGCTCGCGCAGCGGGTGAAGTGCCGGTCGGCGCGGTGCTCGTGCGGGGCGACGAAGTCATCGCCAAAGGATTCAATCATCCGATCGGTGCGCACGACCCGTCGGCGCATGCGGAAATGATCGCCTTGCGCGCAGCCGCGCAAGCTGTCGAAAACTATCGTCTGCCGGGCTGCGAGCTCTATGTGACGCTGGAACCTTGCCTGATGTGCGCCGGTGCGATCATGCACGCGCGGATCGCACGCGTTGTGTTCGGGGCGCGCGATCCGAAAACCGGCGCGTGCGGCAGTGTCGTCGACGCATTTGCGAATCCGCAGTTGAACCACCACACCACGGTGACTGGCGGCGTGCTCGAAACCGAATGCGGTGCAGCGCTGAAATCGTTCTTCGCCGAGCGGCGGCGCGCAAGCCGTGAAGCACGCGCGGCGGCACGGGGCGGAGCGCACGTCGTTGCAAGCGGCGAAGCACGCCCGGACGCGCACACCGAAACGCACACCACAGCATGCAGCGAAGCACACGCTGAAGCCCATCCCGACGCAGGCATCGACGCACGCGCCGAAGCAGGCAACGAACCGGGGCCGCCTGAGCCGCTCTAAAACAACAACGTCCAACAGGTCTTGCCAATGACCGTCCATCGCACCATCGAGTTGATCGCGCCGTCCGGATATCCGCATGATGCCGAGGTGTTGCATCGCGCGTTGCACCGACTGCATGCGCAGGGGCATCGCGTCGAAGGTGTGGAGGCGACGAAGCGCCGTTACCAGCGCTTCGCCGGCACCGACGGCGAGCGTGCCGCCGATCTGAACCGGCTGGCGGACCCCTCGCGTGCGTTGCCCGACATCGTGCTCGCCGTGCGTGGTGGCTACGGCGCAGCGCGCATCCTTCATGGACTCGACTACGAAGGGCTGCAACGGCGGCTGACCGATCAGCCGGTCGCGCTAGTGGGGCATAGCGATTTCACCGCGGTGCAGCTTGCTTTGCTGGCACGCGCCGGTTTGAAAACTTTCGGCGGGCCGATGCTGATGAGCGACTTCGGTGCGGAAGATCTGAGCGAGTTCACCATGCAGCACTTCTGGTCCGCGCTGACCCGGCCGACCATGACGGTGACGAGCAATGTGCCGCAAGCGCAGACTGCCGATGTGACGGGCATGTTGTGGGGCGGCAATCTGGCGGTGGTGACATCGCTGATCGGCACACCGTACATGCCGCCGGTACAGGGCGGCATTCTGTTCCTCGAAGACATCAACGAGCAGCCGTTCCGGCTCGAGCGGATGCTTTATCAATTGCACCTCTCGGGCATCCTCGCGCAGCAGCAGGCGCTTGTGCTCGGCGATTTCTCCGGCGGCAAATCGTACGAGTACGACAATGGTTACGATCTGCACGCAATGATCGAGCAGGTGCGCTCGGTAATCGGGATTCCGGTCATTACCGGTCTGCAATTCGGCCATGTTCCCAACATGCTGACGCTGCCTGTCGGCGCGGACGCGCACCTCGTCGCCAATGCGCATGGGTTCAAACTGTCGTTATCGGGCTATCCGACCCTTGCCTGAAGCGGCGCGGAGTAGGGACGCGGGCGTTTGCCCGCTTTCTTTTTGAGCCTACAATGCAACTAACGGTCAACTATTCAGGGCGACTCCCGACAGAACGGCCCCATGGAGGCCCCTCACTTTGTTGACAAAAACCGTCTCCAATAGACGACCATCCCATACATTAATTAAACTGGTAGTGAAGCTGAGTAAGGCCTTTGCGGGCTATCCGCCAAGCCACGCGATGGTCCGGGCGTCCAGATTGTCGAAATTCAAGACAAAAATTGTTGACAATCTTTATGTCCATCCTATGATGACAACCATACCGAGACGCACATCATGTCCGACACAGATTCCGCCGCCGCGAATGGTCCGAAAGCCGAAACGATCGCCGAGCGCATCCGCGCCGCGATCCTCGAGCATCGGTTAGCGCCTGGCGCCAAGCTGACAGAAGCACAGTTATGCGAAGTATTCGGCGTGAAGCGCGGCCCGATCCGGCAGGCGCTCGCGCAACTGGCCACCGACCACCTCGTTGACCTCGAACCGAATCGAGGTGCGTTTGTTGCCAGCCCGTCGCTGCAGGAAGTGCATGAAGTGTTCGAAATGCGCCGGATCATCGAACTGGCCGTGGTTGAAAAGATTTGCGGCGGTCATGGCCTGCGCCGTTTGAAGAGCATCGGCAGCATGATCGGCCGTGAACGCAAAGCGTTCGAAACACGTGATTTTCCGGCGTGGATTCGCCTCTCGGGCGAGTTCCATACCGAATTGGCCGGGCTCACCGGCAACGCTGTGCTGTGCGACTGCCTGAACGGATTGGTGGCGCGCTCCACGCTGATTTCGGCACTGTACGAGTCGCTCGGACGCAGCCCTTGCTCGTTCGAAGATCATGAAGCGATTCTCGCCGCGCTCGACGCCGGCGATGCCAAAGAGGCGGCGGCATTGATGTCGCGCCATTTGCAAAGCGTCGAGTTGAAGATGCTGGAGCGCCCCGCACGTGGCGCGGCCGATCTGCATGAAGTGTTTGGCGCCCTTGGCGGCGCGTCGAAGGAAGCAGCCAGACCCAAGTCCGCGCCAGGCTGAGGCAAGCGGCCGGTGTGCGCCCGTTGCTGGTGCGCGCCGCACTGAATTGAACTGAACCGAATCAGGCGTTGCAAGGCGGCTCTGCGTGAGCGCTGCCGGCTTGCGCACGCGTGGCCGTCACGGGATGACAGCCTTGGAGTAGTAACGCATCGCCGGGAATTCGCGGCGACAGGCGGTGCGATAACCACAAGTACATCAAGTATGGAGACATCCGCGGCACGGTTAATCAGTTGGCTCGAAGCTCCCGTTTTCCAATCGGGGAGAAAAGGGTCGCTGGCATGGCCGATGCAACGTCCTTCGATTCGCTATCGATGGTCCCTATCCCAAGGAGGAATCATGGCCCAGTTCAGTGCAGCGCCCGGCAATCCCGCAATTCCCAGTTACGCAGACGGCGGCGCGCCCAGCGATCCGTCGATGCCAGCAGGCTACAGCGAAAGGCTGTACAACGAAGATCTGGCGCCGCTGCGTCATCAGACCTGGGGTGCGTACAACATCTTCGCGTTCTGGATGTCGGACGTGCACAGCGTAGGCGGCTATGTGTTCGCGGGCAGTCTGTTCGCGCTTGGGCTGACGAGCTGGCAGGTGCTGATCGCGCTGCTGGTCGGCATTACGATTGTCAACCTGCTCTGCAACCTGATTGCCAAACCGAGTCAGGCGAACGGCGTGCCTTATCCGGTGGCCTGCCGCGCAACGTTCGGCGTGCTTGGCGCGAATATTCCTGCGGTGATTCGCGGCTTGATTGCGGTGGCATGGTACGGAATCCAAACTTATTTGGCTTCGAGCGCACTGGTAATTGTGGTGCTGAAATTCGTCCCGCAACTGTTGCCGTACGCGGATCTGCATCACCATGGTTTCATGGGCCTTTCCACCTTGGGCTGGGCCGGTTTCATGTTGCTGTGGGTATTGCAGGCGCTGGTGTTCTGGCACGGCATGGAGACCATCAAGAAGTTTATCGACTTCGCCGGTCCAGCGGTCTATGTGGTGATGTTCATTCTCGCGGGCTACATGGTGTATCGCGCAGGATGGCGAAACATCGGCATCAACCTGGGCGGTGTCAAATATCATGGCATGGAAGTGGTGCCGGTGATGATCACGGCAACCTCACTGGTGGTGTCGTACTTCTCCGGACCGATGCTGAATTTCGGCGACTTCTCCCGCTACGCCAAGAGTTTTCGAAGCGTGCGGCGCGGTAATTTCTGGGGCTTGCCGGTCAACTTCCTCGCCTTCTCGCTGGTGACGGTGGTTACAACCGCGGCGACGCTGCCGGTGTTTGGCCAACTGATCACGGACCCGGTCGAAACGGTGGGTCGTATCGACTATCCGACCGCGGTGATTCTCGGTGCATTGACCTTCACGATTGCGACCATCGGCATCAACATCGTCGCTAACTTCGTGTCGCCGGCCTTCGACTTCTCGAACGTCGCGCCGCGTTTGATCAGCTGGCGTGCGGGCGGCATGCTCGCGGCGGTGGCATCGATTTTCATCACGCCGTGGAACCTGTTTAACAATCCCGCTGTAATTCACTATACGCTCGACGTACTGGGCAGTTTCATTGGGCCGTTGTATGGTGTCCTGATCGTTGATTATTTCCTCGTGAAGCGTCAAAAGATCGTACTCGATGATCTTTACTCGGTCTCGCCGAGCGGTTCGTACTGGTACAAAAACGGTGTCAACTACCGCGCGGTGGCTGCCTTGTTGCCGGCTGCGGTCATCGCCGTGATCTGCGTGATGGCGCCGACGCTCGACGGGCTAGCCAATTTCTCGTGGTTTATCGGGGCTGGATTGGGTGCTGTGTTCTACCGCATGCTGGCTCGCTGAGTCAGTGCCGCAACAGGAGTCGCTATGCGCATCAAACTGATCAATCCGAATACGACGCAACGCATGACCGAAGCGATGGGCCGCTGCGCGCGTGATGTCGCCGCACCCGGCACCGAAGTGATTGCGGTCAATCCGACAATGGGGCCGCCATCAATCGAAGGTTACTACGACGAGGCTCTGGCGACCCCTGGTTTGCTGGCCGAGGTCATCGCCGGCGAACGTGAGGGTTGCGACGGGTATGTGATCGCCTGCTTCGGCGACCCCGGTTTATACGCGGCACGCGAGTTGGCGCGCGGTCCGGTGATCGGCATCGCCGAAGCGGCGATGCACGCCGCAAGCGTGCTGGCGCCCGGGTTTTCGGTGGTGACCACCTTGGCGCGTACCTGCGGCATGGCGTGGCATCTCGCCGAGCGCTACGGCATGAAGCGCTTCTGCCGCAACGTCCGCGCGACCGACGTCGCCGTGCTCGATCTCGACAAGCCGGGCTCGGCGGCGCGCCGCATCATTCTCGACGAATGCCGGCGCGCGCTGGAGGAGGACGGCTCGGACGCGATCGTGCTCGGCTGCGCCGGCATGGCCGAATTGTGCGCGGAGATCGAAGATGCGCTGGGCGCGCCTGTGATCGAAGGCGTGACCGCGGCGGTCAAATGGACCGAGGCGCTGGTCGCGCTGCGGCTGTCGACAGCCAAGCGGGGCGACTATGCGCGGCCGCTGGCCAAGCGTTACGACGGCGCCCTGGAAGCCTTCAGTCCGACCGATGCGGACCCAAATCCGCAGCCACCGCGCGGTTCGGCCGCAAGCGCCACGGAAAGTGCAAATTCGGGTGGTTTACTGCGGGTAAACACCACGGAACGCCCGGTGGGGCCGGCTTCGCACATACATCCAGTCTGACACGCACTATCTGCCCGGGTGTATGGGCGCACCCGGGTGTTTTCGCTACACTGGTCCCACTCGGCGCTGGTACCCGAATGCTATTTTATTGCTGCTTCTGGTGCCGCTTTTTCAGGGTTGTTTCCGCCCGCGCCGGCCTGCTTGCGAAGCAAAAACCGCAGGCAAATGCAGGCAAACGCACACACGCATGCAGAACGCACGCAAACCTACGTGCCTGTCACGTGAGTTCCGCGCGATTTTTACGGTCCGTCTCCACGCTTTCGTCAAACCATGCCACTCGACTCGAACTATCCACGTGATCTGATCGGCTACGGCCGCCACCCGGTGCAGGCGAACTGGCCGGGTCGAGCGCGCGTCGCGGTGCAATTCGTCCTGAACTACGAAGAGGGCGGAGAAAACTGCGTGCTGCACGGCGATCCGGGCTCGGAGCAGTTTCTGTCGGAGATCGTCGGCGCGGCGTCGTATCCGTCCCGTCACATGAGCATGGAGTCGATCTACGAATACGGCTCGCGGGCAGGCGTGTGGCGCATCCTGCGCGAATTCGAAAAGCGCGGCCTGCCGCTCACGGTGTTCGGCGTCGGCATGGCGATCGAACGGCATCCTGACCTGGGCCGCGCTTTCGTCGAGCTCGGTCACGAGATCGCTTGTCACGGCTATCGCTGGATCCACTATCAGGACGTGTCGCCGGAAAAAGAGGCGGAGCACATGCGCCTCGGCATGGAAGCGATCGAGCGCATCACCGGCGAGCGGCCGCTTGGCTGGTACACCGGCCGCGACAGTCCCAACACGCGCCGGCTGGTCGCCGAATACGGCGGCTTCCTGTACGACTCGGATTACTACGGCGACGATCTGCCGTTCTGGATGGACGTCGACGTGACGGGGGGCGCCAAGACCCCGCAACTGATCGTGCCGTACACGCTCGACACCAACGACATGCGCTTTGCAAGCCCGCAAGGCTTCAACACCGCGGACCATTTCTTCACGTACCTGCGCGACGCATTCGACGTGCTGTACGAAGAAGGCGACGAAGCACCGAAGATGCTGTCGATCGGCATGCACTGCCGTCTGCTCGGCCGCCCGGGTCGCTTCCGCGCGCTGCAACGTTTCCTCGACCATATCGAACAGCACGATCGCGTGTGGGTGACGCGGCGCGTCGATATCGCGCGTCACTGGCGCGAACATCACCCTTACCAACAAAACAACCGCGGGGCAGCGGCATGAAGGCGATGCAATACACTCTGGATCAACTCAACAGCACCTCGACCGACGCGTTCGTCGCAGCGCTGTCGGGCATTTTCGAGCACTCGCCGTGGGTGGCGGAAATTGCCGCGCTCCAACGGCCGTTTGTCAGCATCGACGAACTGCATAGCAAGATGTCGAACATCGTCGAGACGGCCGGTGAAGAGAAGCAACTGGCGTTGATCAATGCACACCCGGAGCTCGCCGGCAAGGCTGCGGTGCGCGGCGAACTGACGGCCGAATCCACGCGTGAGCAGAGCGGCGCGGGCCTTGCCCAGTGCACGCAGGAAGAATTCGACAGGCTACTGGCGTTGAACAGCGCCTATCGCGAGAAGTTCGGCTTTCCGTTCATCCTCGCGGTGCGCGGTTATGACCGCCACGGCATCATCGCGAACTTCGAGGCGCGCGTGAACAACAGCCGCGCCGACGAATTGCGCGCGAGCCTAGATCAGATCTACCGCATCGCACGTTTCCGGCTCGACGACCTGATCGACGCGTAAGGTTTCAACTACGCGTCGCGGACCTCGAACCGAAACGTTTTTTCAGTACCAACAAACATTAAGGAAGACAAAGATGGCACTCCCGATTCTCGACCCCAACGCACCGGAATTCACGCGCCGCTATGTGAACCTGGCGGACCCGCGTCTGGGCGCGCAGGCGCTCGAGGCCAGCGACGATTTCTTCGCACCGAAGGAACGCATGCTGAATCCGGAACCGGCCGTCTTCATTCCGGGCAAGTACGACGACAACGGCAAGTGGATGGACGGCTGGGAAACGCGCCGCAAGCGCGCCAACGGTTACGACTGGTGCGTCGTGAAGCTCGCGCGTCCGGGCGTGATCAAGGGTCTCGACCTCGACACCAGCCACTTCACGGGCAACTTCCCGCCGGCGGCTTCGGTTGAGGCTGCGCGCGTCGTGGACGGCGTGCCGAACCAGTCCACGCAATGGACCGAAATCGTCCCGTCTACCACGCTGCAAGGCAACAGCCACCACTATCACGAAGTCAGCGACGCGAACGCCTACACGCACTTGCGCGTGAACATCTACCCGGACGGCGGGATTGCGCGTCTGCGTGTGTATGGCCAGCCGCAAGTCGACTGGGCAGGCGCAAGCCGCACGGAGCAGTTCGACCTGGCCGCGATGGAAAACGGCGCGTATCTGGTCGCGGCGAACAACCAGCACTTCGGCGCTGCATCGACGATTCTGATGCCGGGCCGCGGCGTGAACATGGGCGACGGCTGGGAAACGCGCCGCCGCCGTGAACCGGGCAACGACTGGGCGATCGTCGCGCTGGCGCAACCGGGCGTGATCAAAAAGATTGAAGTCGATACGGCTCACTTCAAGGGCAACTATCCGGACCGTTGTTCGATCCAGGCCGCTTATGTGACGGGCGGCACGGACAGCTCGCTGATTACGCAAGCCATGTTCTGGCCGGTGCTGCTGGGCGAACAGAAGCTGAAGATGGACAATCAGCACTATTTCGAAAGCGAAATCGCTGCATTGGGTCCGGTCACGCACGTGCGCTTCAACATCATTCCGGACGGCGGCGTGTCGCGTCTGCGTCTGTGGGGCACGCTCGCATCATGAAAACGCTGGCGATCGAACCGTTGACGAAGGAAGCGTTCGCCGCATTCGGCGACGTGATCGAACTCGAAGGCGCGAAGCAGATTCCGATCAACCTCGGCACCACGATCCGCTATCACGATCTCGCGAAGGTGGACGTGGCCGACGAGAACGGCCGCACGCTGGTGAACCTGTTTCGGGGTCAGCCGCGCACGTTGCCGTTCGAAGTGAAGATGCTCGAACGTCATCCGCTGGGCAGCCAGGCCTTCGTGCCGCTGAACGACAAGCCGTATCTGGTGGTCGTGGCGCCGGCTGGCGAGTTGGACCCGCAGCAGATTCGTGCGTTCGTGACGAGCGGCTGGCAAGGTGTGAACTATGCGAAGGGCGTCTGGCACCACCCGCTGATCGCATTGGGCGACGTGAGCGACTTTATCGTCGTCGATCGTGGCGGAGATGGACTGAACCTGAACGAACAGGATCTGGCCGAGTCGCTCTGGCTTACCGAAGATGCGTTGAGTGCGGTGACCGTTTGAGGTCGTTGCCTTAGCGTCGTACGTTGAGTAAGTTGGTTATAAAAAAGCCCACAGCGCGCATGCTGTGGGCTTTTTTCATTTGCGGACTATCGCACTGCGGGGCGCAATCTCGTACATCGAGTCTCATGAGTCCGCGTCCGGCATGCGTTGTTCAGCCAGAATATCTTCGAGCGTTCGCCCGTGACCGTGGACGACGAACTTGAGGTCATAGCCGGCCGCTTCGAGCAGGCGCACCAGCACCGACACGCTCATATCGTTTTTGACCAGCGTTTCCACACACGCGACGGTGGTACGAGCGACGCCCGCGCGGCGCGCCAATTCCTCTTGAGAACGATCAACAAAAAAGCGGGCTTCCGCTCACGCGAAAAGCCCGCTTCATGTTCTGCCAAGGTTCTGCAAAGCCGGGCGCAACACCCGGCCACCAACGCCTTACTTCACCGCACCGCCTTCGAACCACGCGGCGATCTTCATCCGCTCGTCGTCGGTCATGTGCGTGACGTTGCCCAGCGGCATCGCCTTCAAGGTCACTGCCTGCTGGTAGATCCGCTGCGCGTTCTGCGAGATCTCGTCCGGCGTATCCAGCAACACGCCAGCCGGAGCGCTGCCCATCATCGTCGGATGGGCGGAGTGGCATGCCACGCAGCGTTGTTGCAGCACCGGCGCGATATCGGCCACCTTGATACTCGGCGCATTCGCAGCTTGTGCTTGCGGCACGACCGGCTTCGGCATCGTCGAGAAGAGGGCGGCGAACATCAGCACGATACCCACCAGCGGCAAGTACCACAGCACCTGGCCACGGTGACGCATCACGAAGAACTGGCGAATCAGCGCGCCGGCCAGCATGATCATCAGCAACACGACCCAGTTGAACCGATTCGTATACGTCATCGCATAGTGGTTCGACAGCATCGCGAACACCACCGGCAGCGTGAAATACGTGTTGTGCACCGAACGTTGCTTGCCGCGCTTGCCGTAGATCGGGTTCGGCGTTTCGCCCTTGAGCATCGCCGCGACCATCTTGCGCTGACCCGGGATGATCACGAAGAACACGTTCGCCGACATGATCGTTGCCAGCATCGCGCCCATGATCAGGTAAGCCGCACGGCCCGCGAAGATATGGCACGCCAGGTACGCCGCGATCACCACATAAATGCCGACGCAGATGCCGAGCACTTTGTCTTTGTTGCCGAGCAGGCGGCACAGCGAGTCATACACGATCCAGCCTGCAGCGAGGAAGCCGAGTGCCGAAGCAACCGCGACCACCGGGCCCATGTCGAGCACGTTCTTGTCGATCAGGTACGTGGACGGGGAAAGCAGATACAGCACCGTGAAGAGGCTCGCGCCCGACAGCCACGTGGTGTACGACGGCCACTTGGACCAGTGCAGGTCGTCCGGCATTTCTGGCGGCGCGACGGTGTACTTCTGCATGTTGTAGAAGCCGCCGCCGTGCACGTGCCACAACTCGCCGAACACGCCGCGCTTGCGCTGGTTCGGGTCGGTAGGCGGTTTCAGGCTGTTGTCGAGTGCGACGAAATAGAACGATTCGCCGATCCACGCGATGGCGACGATGACGTGGAACCAGCGCAATGCCAGGTTCAGCCAGTCGGTGATAAAGCCTTCCATGAAACTCCTCCACTTCTGATTCGTTGTACGCGCAACGACGCTTGTGCCCTGGTTACGCCTTCGGTGACCCGGCTGACGGGTCGCCGGCATGCACGGTGTCGCTGCGCAGACTGCGGGGTGAGAGACGCGGTGCACTCAGTTCGCACCGCGCCGTTTTTTATTGGAACTTCGGGTCGAGTCGCTCGCGTTCGATTGCGCTTCGCGGGTGTCTCCAACGATCCGCACAGTGCAATCGGGCGCGCTCGCAAATACCGCGCGACTTCAACCTCGTCTTCCTCCAACGCCTATCGATACGCTCTGTTCGCGCAGTTGCCTACTTAACTGCCCCGATAGGTGCTGTATGACCACGGCGATACCAGGAGCGGCACGTGATAGTGCGCACCGGCATCGGCCACGCCGAAGCGCAACACGACGCGATCGACAAAACGCGGCTCCGGCACCTTCGTGCCGATCGATGCAAAGTAGTCGCCGGCGCCGAACACGAGTTCGTATTCGCCCGGGACCAATGCGTCGCCTTCGAGCAGCGGCTGGTCGCAGCGGCCGTCGTCATTGGTGGTGGTGGTTTTGAGCGCGCGGCGGGTGTCGCCGGAGAGCGCGAAGAGTTCGACCTTGATGCCCGCGCCGGGACGGCCGTTCGCGGTGTCGAGCACGTGGGTAGTGAGCTTTCCCATTCGCAATTTTCCTTATGTGAATGCGAGGTTTCGGCGGCGGCCCGATCCAGAATACGTTGCGGCGGATCGAGGCTCCACGTCAGTGGCTACATACCCGTCGGCGAATTGAAGCGAGCGCCGTGGCAGCCATTGTAAAAAGGATGTTCACGTCAGCGCGCGCGAGATAGGAAAGATAATACCTGGCGCATGACAGACAGCCTGTTGAAAGCCAATTTGAGTCGATTTGTTCGACTATTGCCATGCATTTCATCTACCGGCGGATCGTACCGGCGCCAAAAAAGGCCCACTATATCGGCAGCGTGAGGTTGGGTATCGCACCGGCGCGAGTTGTCAGCATTATTTTGACCGTCGAAGGTTACACCTGTGCGCCGCAGCAAACACAAGCGAAGCGCGGCACACCCCGAAGACGGCGGAAACACGCTGGGTAACCGGGCCAACGGCGTTCGACGGGACGCGGCGGCACGGTTGGCGTGCCGTCACATCGCGTTCGAACGGCTTTGCACGGAAGCAATGAAGCGGAGAAACGAATGACGATGGAGCAGGCGGCTATCAAGCCGAAGAAAACGATGTTGGTGAAGCACGCGGACGTGCTGGTCACGATGGACGGCGCCCGGCGCGAACTGCGCGACGGCGGCATGTATATCGAGGACAACCGCATCGTCGCGGTTGGACCGACGGCGGAATTGCCGCAAACGGCCGACGAAGTGCTGGACATGCGCGGCCACCTGGTGATCCCGGGTCTGGTGAACACGCATCACCATATGTATCAGAGCCTGACGCGCGCGATTCCGGCCGCGCAGAACGCCGAGCTATTCGGCTGGCTGACCAACCTCTACAAGGTGTGGGCGAACCTCACACCGGAGATGATCGAAGTCTCGACCTTGACGGCGATGGCCGAGCTGTTGCTGTCCGGTTGCACGACCTCGAGCGACCATTTGTATATCTACCCGAACGGCAGCCGCCTCGACGACAGCATCGTCGCGGCGCAACGGATCGGCATGCGTTTTCATGCGGCACGCGGCAGCATGAGTGTGGGGCAGAAGGACGGCGGTTTGCCGCCGGATTCGGTGGTCGAGCGTGAAGCGGACATCCTGAAGGACACGCAGCGGCTGATCGAGACGTACAACGACGAGGGGCGCTACGCGATGTTGCGTGTCGTGGTCGCGCCGTGCTCGCCGTTTTCGGTGAGCCGCGATCTGATGCGCGAATCGGCGGTGATGGCGCGGCATTACGGTGTGTCGCTGCATACGCACCTGGCGGAAAACGTCAACGACATCGCGTACAGCCGCGAGAAGTTCGGCATGACGCCGGCCGAGTATGCGGAAGACCTCGGCTGGGTCGGTCACGATGTATGGCACGCGCACTGTGTGCAACTCGACGATGCGGGCATCGAGCTGTTTGCTCGCACAGGTACCGGCGTTGCACATTGCCCGTGCTCGAATATGCGGTTGGCGTCGGGAATTGCGCCGGTCAAGCGGATGCGCCTCGCCGGTGTGCCGGTGGGTCTGGGCGTCGACGGTTCGGCCTCGAACGACGGCGCGCATATGGTCGCCGAAGTGCGCCAGGCGCTGCTGTTGCAGCGAGTCGGCTTCGGACCGGACGCGATGACCGCGCGTGAAGCGTTGGAGATTGCGACGCTAGGCGGCGCGAAGGTGCTGAACCGCGACGACATCGGCGCACTGGCGCCGGGCATGGCAGCGGATTTCGTGTCCTTCGATCTGCGTCAGCCGCTGTTTGCGGGCGCATTACACGATCCGGTCGCGGCACTGGTGTTCTGCGCGCCGTCGCAGGTGAGCCATAGCGTGATCGGCGGCAAGGTGGTGGTGAAGAATGGTCAGTTGACGACGCTGGAACTCGGACCGGTCATCGAGCAGCACAACCGGTTGGCGAAGACGCTTTACGAAGCGGCAGCCTGATGACGGAGTAAGGGCGAAGTAGAAGAAGCGGCTCTATCGGCATCCGCAAAGATGCCGATAGAGCGCAGAGAAAAGATTAAGGCTTGTCGATCAAGGTCTTGGTCGCCTCGGCAACCAGACTGCGCAGCCAACGCACTTCGTCGGAGTAATGCACGCGTTCGTGCCAAAGCTGGTAGTACTGCATCGGCGGGAAATCGAGCGGTGCGGGCACCACGGTCAGCGGCAGGAACTTGGCGTAGTAGTCGGCAAACAGGCGCGTGGTCGTGAAGATCAGATCGGACTTGATCAGCACGTAAGGCGCCAGATTGAAGTACGGCAACGTGACGACCACGTGACGCTTTAACCGCTCGCGCGCGAGATGCACGTCGATCGCACCGCGTTGGCCCACCGAGTAAGGAGTAGGCGCAAGATGCGGCGCATTCAGGTACTGGTCGAGCGTCAAGCCGCCGCGTTTGGCGAACGGATGCGCATTGCTCATCAGGCAGACGATCTGATCGACGAACAGGTTCGACAGGTGCAATTGCTCCGGCGGTTCCGGCCAGTTGCCGACCACGATGTCGAGCTTGCCGTCCTCGAGCGCGAGTTCGTAGTCGAACGCCGGCCCGAGCGAGTGAAACTCGAGCGTCGCGTTCGGCGCGGCCTGACGAAAGCGTTCCACCACCGTCGGCACGAACAGCACGTTCAGGTAGTCCGGGCAGCCGATCCGGTAGCAACGAATGGACGTGGCGGGATCGAAGTTGTGCTGCTGGAACTTGATGCGTTCGATTTCGCGCAGCGCGTTTTGCACCGGTTCGAGCAGGCGCAGGCCGTACTCGGTCGGCACCATGCCGGATTTGCCGCGCACCAGCAGCGGATCGCCGGTGATGTCGCGCAAACGGCGCAGGGCCGCGCTGATGGCGGGTTGCGATTGATTCAGTTTGACGGCCGCGCGCGTGACGCTGCGTTCCATCAACAGGGTGTGCAAGACGCGTAATAGATACGTATCGATCGCCTCGCGTTGCTGACTCATGACTTCTCCGAAATATATGTTCTGGCTGATCGAGCGGGCGTGGGTGTATATGGCTTTTAATATGAACACAAAGCCACGTCAAGAGTGGGATACCCGCAGAGCACGCTGCGACGGGGGTTTGCGGGGAATTTTGACGGCTCGACTGAGCCGGTCGATTTAGGTATTGTCATCCGGTTGTGGTGACGGATCGTCTGCTGACAGGGCGGGCGGACGCGCTGCAACCGGCGGTCTCTGACGTACTACGGAATCACATGAGCGACTCTTCTTATAGCGACGGCGCCGCCGCGCAGCCGGCAAACAGGCCGGAACAGGCGGCGCCCCGGTTGATGCTTCAGGGCATCACCAAACAGTACCCGGCCGTACGCGCCAACGACGACGTCACGTTGATCGTCGCGCCGGGTGAAATCCATGCCGTGCTCGGCGAAAACGGCGCCGGCAAAAGCACGTTGATGAAAATCATCTACGGCGCGGTGCGGCCCGACGCTGGCGAGATCCAATGGGAAGGCCAGCCGGTCGAGATCGCGAGCCCGGCGGCCGCGCGCAAGCTCGGCATCGGCATGGTGTTCCAGCATTTTTCGCTGTTCGAGACGCTCACGGTCGGCGAAAACATTGCGCTCGCGCTCGACGAACCCTTCGATCTGAAGACGCTCTCTAAACGGATCCGCGAAGTCTCCGCCGACTACGGCCTCGACATCGACCCGCAACGTCATGTGCATAGCCTGACAGTGGGTGAACGGCAACGCGTCGAGATCGTGCGCTGCTTGCTGCAGAATCCGCGTCTCCTGATCATGGACGAACCGACTTCGGTGCTCACGCCGCAAGCGGTCCGCAAGCTCTTCGCGACGCTGCGGCGGCTCGCTGCGGAAGGTTGCAGCATCCTCTACATCAGCCACAAGCTCGACGAAATCCAGGAGCTGTGCGACACCGCCACCGTAATGCGCGGCGGCCGCGTGACCGGTCACGTGAAGCCGAAAGAAGAAACGCACGCGTCGCTAGCGCAACTGATGGTCGGTCATTCGCTGCCGGATTACACGCGCCGTGAACACACGCCGGGTGCGGTGTTGCTCGACGTGAAGCAGTTGTCGGTGGAAAGCGACGATCCGTTCGGCACGTCGCTCAATAACGTGTCGTTCGGCGTGCATGCGGGTGAGATCTTCGGCATTGCGGGTGTGTCGGGCAACGGCCAGGCCGAATTGCTGTCGGCGCTCTCCGGTGAAAAGCGCGGCGTCCGAGCCGATGCGGTCACCATCTGCGGCAAAGCGGCAGGGCGCCTCGGCGCAGGCGGCCGGCGCGCGCTCGGTTTCGGTTTTGTGCCGGAAGAGCGCCTGGGCCGCGGCGCGGTGCCGGCGATGACGCTGTCGGAAAACGCGCTGCTTACGGCGCATCGACAGCAGATGGTGAACTCTGGCTGGATCAAGGCGGGCGCCATGCGCGCTTTCGCCAAGCGTTGTATCGAAGCCTTCGACGTGCGTTGCGGCGGCTCGGAAGCGTTGGCGCAAAGTCTCTCCGGCGGCAATCTGCAGAAATACATCATGGGTCGCGAGATTCTGCAGGCGCCCAAGGTGCTGGTGGTCGCGCAGCCGACCTGGGGCGTCGACGTCGGCGCGTCAGCGTTTATTCGTCAGCAGTTGCTGGACCTGTCCGCCCGCGGCGTGGCGATTCTGGTGATCTCCGAAGAATTGGAGGAGTTGTTCGACATCTGCGATCGCATCGCGGTGCTGGCCGGTGGCAGACTCTCGCCGGTGCGTGCCACGGGGGCGACCAATGCCGAGGAAATCGGCCGCTGGATGGCGGGCCTGTTCGGCGACCGCGAGGGCGCGGCGCCGTCGGCGGAACAGCCGGCGCATGCCTGAACGGATCGATGCGCGATCGGATAGCTGACCGACGCTAAAGCTCCATAAGCACCAGAACCAGATACAAGCACTCACATAAGCACACGCTCCCATGATTCTTCCGTATCGACTCGAAGCACGCACGACGCCCTCGCGCACGATGCAGATCGCCGTGCCGCTGATCGCCGCATTGCTCACGCTCGTGATCGGCTTCCTGATCTTCAGCCTGGTCGGCCGTGATCCGCTCGCAGCCATGCACGCGTTTTTCATCGAACCGCTCTCCAGCGTGAACGGCTGGTCCGAACTGCTGCTGAAGGCTTCGCCCTTGTGCCTGATCGGCCTCGGCCTCGCGATCGGTTATCGCGCCAACGTCTGGAACATCGGTGCTGAAGGGCAGATGCTGCTCGGCGGTATCGCCGCCAGCGGCGTCGCGATCTATTTCGATCAGGCCACCGGCTGGTGGATTCTGCCGACCATGATGATCGCCGGCGTGCTCGGCGGCATGGTGTGGGCCGCGATTCCCGCGCTGCTGAAAAGCCGCTTCAACACCAACGAGATTCTCGTCAGCCTGATGCTCACGTATGTGGCCACGCAGTTGCTGATCTATCTGGTGAGCGGCCCGTGGCGCGATCCGCAGGGCATGAACTTCCCGCTTTCGGAGATGTTCAGCGGCGACGCGCTGTACCCGACCTTTTCCGGCGACTGGCACTGGAAATGGCTGCGCGGCACGCGGCTGAACGCATCGGTGTTCATCACGCTGATCGCGATTCCGTGCGTGTGGCTGTTCATGCGTAAGAGCTTCGCGGGCTACCGGATGAACGTCGGCGGTCTCGCGCCGCTCGCTGCGCGCTACGCCGGCTTCTCCGACAAGAAAACCATCTGGACGTCGTTGCTGATCAGCGGCGGTCTGGCGGGTCTCGCCGGCATGGGCGAGATCGCCGGTCCGATCGGCCAGTTGCAGGCGACATGGTCGCCGGGCTACGGTTTCACCGCGATCATCGTCGTGTTCGTGGGGCGGCTGCATCCTGTCGGCATCGTGCTCGCGAGCTTGCTGATGGCGCTGCTGTACCTCGGCGGCGAAGCGGTGCAGACCTCGATGCAATTGCCGCAGGCGCTTTCCGGCGTGTTCCAGGGGCTGCTGCTGTTCTGCCTGCTGGGCGCCGACCTGTTCGTGAACTACCGCGTGCGCCGGCGCTCCGCCGCCGCGCAGGCCCACTGATTTTCCCGGCGGATCTCCATGGATATTCAACAAGCCAGCGCGCTCACCTCGAGCGCCGTCACCGCCGCAATCCCGCTGATGTTCGCGGGCGCGGGCGAACTCGTCACCGAGAAATCGGGCGTTCTCAATCTCGGCGTTGAAGGCATGATGCTGATAGGCGCCGTGACCGGCTACGCGGTCACCGCCATTACCGGCAACCCGTGGCTCGGCGTGGTCGCCGCGATCGGCGCGGGTCTCGCGATGTCGCTGCTGTTCGCGTTCCTCACGCTGACCATGCTCGCCAATCAGGTCGCCACCGGCCTGTCGCTGACGATCTTCGGCATTGGTCTGTCGGCCTATGTCGGCAAGCCGTACACGTCGGCCGCGGTGCGCGCCACGATCGACACGTGGACCATTCCGGGTCTCTCGAAGATCCCGGTGCTCGGCCCCGCGCTCTTCAGCCTCACGCCGCTCGATTACCTCGCGTTTCTGATGTTCGCGGTGATCTGGTGGTTCCTGTACCGCACGCGCGCAGGCCTCGTGCTGCGTTCGGTCGGCGAATCGCCGCAAGTGGCGCACTCGGTCGGCTTTCCGGTGGTCGGCGTGCGTTACGGTGCGGTGGCCTTCGGCGGCGGCATGGCGGGTCTCGCCGGCGGCTATTACTCGATCGTCAACCTGCACTTGTGGCAGGAGCAGCTTACGTCGGGCCGCGGCTGGATCGCGCTCGCGCTGGTGGTGTTCGCGACATGGCGCCCGGGGCGTCTCCTGATCGGCGCGCTGCTGTTCGGCGCGGTGACGGGTCTGCAGTTTTACGCTCAGGCCATCGGCGTGCCGGTGCCGACGCAGTTTCTGGCGATGCTGCCGTACGTTGCGACCGTCGTCGTGCTCGTGCTGATTTCGCGCAACCCGAACACAATTCGTCTGAATGCGCCCGCGTCGCTTGGCAAGCCGTTTTTCTCGGCGGGATGACACGCTTGTCGCTTCAAATGACCGACCACACGTTTCAAATCAATCGACAAACACGACAGGAGAAAACATGAAGAGAAGAAATCTGCTGACCGCCTTCGCATGGGGCGCAGCTTCCCTGGCGCTTGCCGCGCCGCTCGCGCAAGCAGCCGACGCACCGGGCGTCGCGTTCGTCTATCTCGGCAATCCGGGCGACGCCGGCTGGACCTTCGCGCACGATCAGGGCTCGAAGGAAGCCGAAGCGAAGTTCGGCAATAAGATCAAGATCACCCGTATCGAGAACGTGCCGGAATCGGCCGACTCGGAACGAGTGTTCCGCGATCTGGCGAACAAGGGCAACAAGGTCATCATCGGTTCGAGCTTCGGCTACCAGGACTTCGAACTGAAGGTCGCAAAGGACTTCCCGGATACGGTGTTCCTGCACGCAACCGGCTACAAGAAGGCGCCGAACTTCGGCACCTATGACGTGCGCATGTACCAGGGCGCCTACCTGGCAGGCGTCGCTGCGGGTTATGTGACGAAGACCAACACGCTGGGCTTTGTCGCATCGGTGCCGATTCCTGAGGTGATCCGCAACATCAACGCATACACGCTCGGCGCGCGTTCGGTAAATCCGAAAATCCACACGAAGGTCATCTGGATCAACAGCTGGTTCGATCCGGGCAAGGAAAAGCAGGCTGCTGAAACGCTGATCGGCCAGGGCGCCGACGTGCTGCTGCAAAACACCGATTCGAGCGCGACGCTCGCGACCGCATCGGAAAAGCACGTGCATGCGTTCGGCTGGGATTCGGACATGAAGAAGTTTGGTCCTGATGCGCACCTCGGTTCGGTGGTCGCGCACTGGGGCGTGTATTACAACGCGGCTATTCAGCAGGTGCTGGACGGCAAGTGGAAGAACGATCCGGTGTGGTGGGGCATTCCGCAGAAGGCCGTCAATCTTGAAGACCTGAATACGTCGGCGATTCCGGCTGATGCGCAGAAGCAGGTGGCGGCGAAGCGCGACGACCTGGCTGGCGGCAAGTGGGACGTCTTCACCGGTCCAATCAAGGATCAGTCCGGCGCGGTGAAGGTGCCGGCAGGCAAGACGCTGACCGATCCGGAACTGCAACGCTTGAACTGGTATGTGGAAGGCGTAGACGGTTCGCTGCCGAAGTAATCCGGCTCGCGCGATCGTCTAGAACGAATCGTGGAACGACCGACCAAGGTAACAATCGACCAGGCGGCGGTCTCAGCAGCCGCTGCTTTAAGACGCTGCGTCCAGTACGGACGCAGCTTTTTTTTTTGCTTCGGATTATGTGTTGAAGATGTTTCGGGCGAAGCGCTAGTCGATGCGCAGACCGACCTTGATGGTCACCTGCCAGTAGGCGACCTTGTCGTTCTCGATCTGGCCCCGTGTTTCCGTCACTTCGAACCAGTGCAGATTGCGCAGCGTCTTCGACGCTTTTTTAATCGCGGTGCTGATTGCGTCGTCGATCGATTTGGTCGATGAGCCGGTCAGTTCGATTTGTTTGTAAACATGTTCTGACATGAACTTCCTCCTTTGACCTTCGTTGGTGTGCAAAAAAAGTATAGGCAATGGATTGCTGTCGACGTCCTCCATGTCCCCCTGTGCCGCACATGAGCGGGTCATTCCGCACATCGCGTGCCCGATATGCCGCGGTGAGGCGAGGCCGTTATGATGTTCGCGCAACTCAATCTGAAACCTGACGAGGCTTGAAAGTGGAAATTGGTTTTTGCGGTCCCGGTCTGATGGGCGCGCCGATGATCCGGCATCTGCTGCGCGCGGGGCATACGGTGCATGTCTGGAATCGCACGCGGGCCAAGGCGGAAGCGTTGCTGGCGGATGGGGCCAAGGTGGTCGATACGCCACGCGAACTGGCCTCGCGGTGCGAAGTGGTGCTGCTGTGCGTCGCGGATGCGGCGGCGGTTGAAGAAACGGTGTTCGGCGCTGCGGGACTGCTGAGCGCGGATGTCACCGCACCGAGACGCGTGCGCTGGATCGTCGATCACTCGAGCATTCCGCCGGCCGCGACGCGCACGTTCGCGCAGCGCGCGGCGGCGGAAGGTCCGATTGCTGCTACGGGTGAGGGCGGACAAGACCTCAAGCCTGCGGGCGCAGGCACTGCAAGCGTCGGCTGGATCGACGCGCCGGTATCCGGAGGCGTAGCGGGCGCGACGGCGGGCACGCTGGCGATCATGGCGGGCGGCGCCGCAGCGGACGTCGAGGCGGTCACGCCGTTCCTTGGCGCGTATTCGTCCCGTGTCACGCACATGGGCGACGTTGGGGCGGGGCAAACCACCAAGCTGTGCAATCAGACCATCGTCACCGCGACCCTGGCAGCGATCGCCGAGGCCGTGAGCCTTGCGCAGCGCAGCGGCATCGACGCCTCAAAACTGACGGAAGGTCTCGCTGGCGGCTGGGCCGATTCAGTGCTGCTGCAGATTTTCGTGCCGCGCATGACACAAAGCGGCCTCGCGCCGATCGGCGCATTCCGTACGTTCCAGAAGGACATCGACACGGTCGCCGCGACGGCGTACGAGACCGGCACGCCGATGCCGGTTTCGTCGACGGTCCAGCAACTGCTGCGGCTCGGCGCGGCGATGGGGCTGGGCGAGGCCGATCTGTCGGCCTTCATCGACGTTTTGCAGACGCCGCGCGGCGGCTAGAAGGCAGGCGGGGAGGCGCAAATCGGGCGCAAACGGGGCGCAAACCGACCGTAAAAGCGGCGTCGAAACGCGCGAGCACGGCGCTCGCGTGGGTTGAATTCGCGATAACCTGCTAAAATATTGGGTTGTTCGCCGATATCACCTTAAAGGACGCGCCGTGCTGTCTACCGCCAATATCACCATGCAATTCGGGCCAAAGCCCCTCTTCGAGAACATCTCGGTCAAATTCGGGGAAGGGAACCGCTACGGCCTGATCGGTGCGAACGGCTGCGGCAAGTCTACCTTCATGAAGATCCTGGGTAGTGATCTGGAACCGAGCTCCGGCAACGTGATGCTCGAACCGAACGTGCGCCTCGGCAAGCTGCGTCAGGATCAGTTCGCGTACGAAGACGTGCGCGTGCTCGACGTCGTGATGATGGGCCACACGGAGATGTGGGCTGCCATGACCGAGCGCGACGCGATCTACGCAAACCCCGACGCCACCGACGACGACTACATGCATGCCGCCGAACTCGAAGCGAAGTTCGCCGAGTACGACGGTTACACCGCCGAAGCGCGTGCGGGCGAGCTGCTGCTCGGCATCGGCATCGCGATCGAAGACCACAATGGTCCGATGAGCAACGTCGCTCCGGGCTGGAAACTGCGCGTGCTGCTCGCGCAGGCGCTGTTCTCGAAGCCGGACGTGCTGTTGCTGGACGAACCGACCAACAACCTGGACATCAACTCGATCCGTTGGCTGGAAGACGTGCTCAACCAGTACAACTCGACGATGATCATCATCTCGCACGATCGTCACTTTTTGAACCAAGTGTGCACGCACATGGCCGACATGGACTTCGGCACGCTGAAGGTCTATCCGGGCAACTACGACGACTACATGCTGGCCAGCACGCAGGCGCGCGAGCGTCAGCAGAACGCCAACGCCAAGGCGAAGGAACGCGTCGCCGACCTGCAGGACTTCGTGCGCCGCTTCTCGGCGAACAAGTCGAAGGCGCGTCAGGCCACCAGCCGTCTGAAGATGATCGACAAGATCAAGATCGAGGAATTCAAGCCGTCGTCGCGCCAGAACCCGTTCATCCGCTTCGAGTACGAGAAGAAGCTGCACAACATCGCGGTGGTGGCGGACAAGATCTCGAAGAAGTACGAGCGTCAGATTTTCAACGACTTCAGTGTCAGCGTGCAGCCGGGCGAGCGTATCGCGATCATCGGTGAAAACGGTGCGGGTAAGACCACGCTGTTGCGTTCGCTGCTCGGCAAGCTCACGCTCGATCACGGCACTGTGAAGTGGGCGGAAAACGCGAACGTCGGCTACATGCCGCAGGATACGTATGAAGAGTTTCCGACCGACGTCACGCTGATGGACTGGATCGACGGCTACCGTCAGGAAGGCGACGACGAGCAGATGGTGCGCGGCACGCTCGGCCGTCTGCTGTTCAATGCCGACGACATCCGCAAGTCAGTCAAGGTGCTCTCCGGTGGAGAGAAGGGCCGCATGATCTGGGGCAAGTTGATGCTGGGCCGTCACAACGTGTTGCTGATGGACGAGCCGACCAACCACATGGACATGGAGTCGATCGAATCGCTGCAGATCGCGCTCGACAAGTACGAAGGCACGCTGATTTTCGTCTCGCACGACCGTGAGTTCGTGAGCGGTCTTGCGAACCGGATCATCGAAGTGCGTACCGATGGCACGCTGAACGACTTCGGCGGCAACTACGAAGACTTCCTGTTGAGTCAGGGCGTGCAGTAAGCGCTTCTTGTACCCATTCCTGATGTACCCGATTGTACCCACTGGTTGTCCCGGTGGGTACATTGCAACGTGCCTCTAGTTTACTTCTGGTTTTCCATCAGCAGCGTTTACTTTGGCGCTTGTTGAACAATAAGAGTTCCTACAACTCCCAGCACGCCACCGACTACCGCGCCAACAGTGCCCGCGATAAGCGCAACGGCGAGGTCATCTCCTTTGCGTTGAAGGAACGATTGTCGGTCAGCGCGAGCTACGCCGAAGAAGCGGGTACCGTCCTCTCGCTTGTAAGTTGCGTGGGAAATCAGGAGAGCGATTCCGACCACGCAGGCTAATCCGCCAATATAACGCGCCGGGCCCGTGTGGCTGTATGCGTTCCCCGCGCCGAACATCATCAAAATCATTCCGGCTAAGTAAGTTAGAAATCTGCTCCGCCAATTGGGCCTTTTTATTCCACCTTCGGTCGCCTCTACGATACGAGAGTGCAGGGCGCGGGCGTCGTTGCTATCGTCGTAGGTCAACACACGCACTGAGCCAAACAGCGATGTGGTGAAGTGAGCTCGAGGCTTTACAGACTTGATATTTAGTGACCGGCCGCCCTTCTTGCCAAGGAATTGATACAGCTCCGCCGCGTTTTCGAATTCGAAATCGCCGGATCGCAATTCCGGCGCTAAGCCATCGACTGTCATCAGGGAAATAAGGCGGTCTATATCCTCCTTATACAGCCAACAATGCTTGAAATCTTTGGTCACGCCGTTGTCGATGCGCTTCATCGTTGCGTTTGGTTATCGGTGTTGTGTGTGTTTATTATCTTGTGATGTTTGCTCGGGGACAAGCGGCGCTGCCTACTCGCTGCGTTTCGGTCCGGTTTCAGGGGAAACGGCAACGCGGTCCATATCTTTAAGGTAGCCAGATTGGCGGGCGGTAGCCTTCAGAATCAGCTTTGCGTCGTCGTCGGTCCAGGTATCGAGGCAATGTTGAATGTACCCGTGCACAAGCTCGCGGATTACATCGCTTGACGAACGGTTCTCCTGTTCGGCTATCTGCTTCAACACCTTAATCTGAGACGTGAGCATGCGGACCTGTACGGGTTGTGTGTCGCGCTCTGTCTTAACTCCGTGACGGATTGCGTCTACCCTGGATGCCTGTTTTTCCGCTTGAGCGGCGAATTCCCGCCCCTGTGTCTCTAAATCGGCCAACATCCGCGCCCGCTTCTCTGCGGGAACGTTAGCAAACGGGCTTTCTCCCGGCCCGTCACCAGCACGGGTGTACACGCGGCTATCAGCGGGGCGTTTAATTTTATTGCGGGTCGCCATAGCGCCTCCGTTTAATGATTTTGGTAGTGTATCACGTTGTCAAGTTAGCGTGAATCACTATCGAATGGTGCGCGCTGATAGAAAATTCCCAATTGTTGGTAGTGTCTCTACATGACATGATTCGCCTCGTTGAGTTTGGTAGTGTGACTTGATAACGAGTGGGCGGGAACCCTCCGGCACGATGACCGGGACCAAGGAAGCGATCTTTAACAATCCGGGCAGTAGCCGCCTCATCCGCAACTTGTTTCAGGTCGCGCAGATAGAAGCGGGGTAGCTGCAAAAGTTTCTAGATGGTTCTCTAGTGTGGTTATGAGGCGCACTAGGCGACACATTTGGACGAGGGTATATGGAGCATAGGCGGGTTGGATCGAGAGAGTTTGCCCATTCGCGCACAGCGGCGGTTGCAGATGCGTGGGGCCGAGAGCAACGGCGGGGCGGAGGTAGCGGCAATCAGAAGCGGGCGGAGCATGCGAGGCGCAGACTAGCTCGGCAGCGCCAACAGACACAGTGTGGCATAGCAGATTGAAAAACCATATCGAGGTGGACCAATGAGCAAAACTATTCATATCGAAGTACCGGGACTTGATGCACGCACGGCGCACCGCCTAGCGATCGCTACGCTGACTCATTACGGATTCGCGTGCTCGGGCGGCGCAACAACGAAGCAAAGTCGAGGTACGGCGCGGGTCAAGATTGTGGCGCGCCACTGTTCTAACGATCATGAGGGCGCGGCTCGGCTCGCTGCGTGCGCACTGCCTACGGGAACGCGGGTAGGGATAGACCACCGTAACCCGTTTCACTGACCCGGCGCGTGATTCGTTGGGGCTTGTCAAAACTAAAAAATTAGGAGTACATGTGAAAGACGGCACAGTTTTGCTGTTTGTATGTTTGTGCGTGTGGATTGGTAACGCCGCTATGGTGTGGCATCCGGTCCACCTTATTTAACCATTTGTAAACCAGTAACGGAGCATAGATTTGACGCAGCAGAATACTAGCTCCTCCACCCAGAGGGAGGACAGCAAAGTAATCGCATCCCGTATCACGCCGGAGTTACTGAAGAAGTTCCGACATATCGCGGTTGATCGAGAGACCACGGTATCCGCGTTGCTGGCGGACGTGGTTGCCTCCTATGTACTGGAGGCCGGGGCGCGATAGCTTTAACTATACTGACAACGATACTGATAAACCGCGCTACGCCTAACGCGGATAAATTTAGGCATTCTAAATATAGGGAAGTAGATGGATAAGATGTTTTCGGAATTCGTCGTTAAGGCGATTACAGAGGACAAGCGGGAGTTTGAGGGTATTGCAAGCACACCGACTATCGACCGCGTAAAGGATATCGTGGACCCGATGGGCCTCACGTTCCAAAGCGAGGCACCTTTGCTGCTAGGCCACGACCACTCACAGGCTGTCGGTACGGTTACTTTCGGGGTGCCCAACGCTAACGGCCTCCCGTTCAAAGCCAAGATTGCCAAGGTAGACGAGGTCGGCACGGTTAAGCAAAGGACGGATGAGGCTTGGCACAGCGTCAAGAGCGGAATTATCAAGGGCGTGTCTATCGGGTTCCGTCCGGTCAAGTCGCAGCCGCTGTCAAATGGCGGGACACTTTACAGCAAAGCGGACGTACATGAGCTTAGTCTCGTATCGATACCCGCAAATCCAGATGCTGTCATTACCGCATTCAAATCAACTCAATTTCACTATCAAAAGGACATGACAATGATTGAACCTATCCGCATGCAAAACAAGACGTTTATCCGTGCAGCTATCGCCAAGGCAGCGGACGGCCACAACGCCGCGCTATACGCCGAGAACCGGTGGGGCGAACATTCTGTGGAAGCAACCTACATCAAGGCGGCCGTAAATCCTATGGTGGCCGGTGCTGATGCAACGGGAGCGCTGACGGTCGGGAAAATTAGTCGCTTGGAATTCGTGCAAGCTGTTTTTAGCCGGTCAATCCTGGGCCAGATGCAAGGGTTAGTGCAGGTTCCAGCTATTACGCGGGTCAATGTGGAGGCGTCGCCCGTAGCCGGTGCTTTCTTTGGCGAAGGAACGGGTCTGCCTTTGGCTCAGGGCAATATTGGTGTGTATCTGTCGGATAAGCGAAAAGCCGGGGTGTGCACTGTGATTTCGCAAGAACTCGTTCGAGCTACCGACGATACTGCGGAGGCGACCCTGACAGGTATACTTGTGCGAGCCCTCAGCCGTGCCGTTGATAATGCATTCGTCGGTTCTCAGGCTCGCGACAATGTATCGCCGGAAGGCCTTGCGGCAGCAGCTACACAGGCTAACGGATTTAATGCGGGTGTTGAAGCGTTCACCGGGGACATTACTCAAGCTTGCGTGCTTGTGAACCCGCTTACCGCAATTTCGCTGCGTAGCCCTACAGAAACCCAAATTACGGCGCGCGGTGGATTCTATGGCGGAATGCCCGCGATTTGCTCGTATGGCGTGCCTATGGGAAAGCTGTTCATTACGGATGCAACTCGCGTACTCGCCTATATCGGCGACGCGGTAGTGGACGCTATGGGACACGCAGACGTTTACGGTCTCTCAGGCGTGGCAGCTAACGTGCCAGTGAACATGTTTCAGACGTCCCAAGTTGCCCTTGCTGCGCAACAGTATATCGACTGGCAATTCGTTCCGGGAGCGGCGGTGGAAGTCGCACTTTCGGCCTAACTTGATCCTCAGGCGGGTGAATCCGACTGACTAACGATAAGGAATACTATGAAAATGAAGTTTGACTTTGAGAGCATCCTCGCTGGTAAGGACGAGAGCGGGCTCACGGACCTTATTGCCGAGGCGGACCGCGATAACGCAACCGCACGCCTGGTTATCGCCCGCAACGACACCATTAAAGCGATGGCCCAGCATAGGCTTATCGCCTTGCAATTGCAGCAGGCGGAGCGTGAATGACTCGCGCCGAGCGTAACCGGGGCCTCCCTCGCGGCATCCGGCTCATTGGCGGAGAGTATGTAGTCCGGGGGACGAAGGTGGTCCCTGGACAGTGGGTACGGAGGGCGGACGGCTCGTACGGTCCAGTTTTGAAACGGGTAACGCTTGGCCGCGTTCCGTCACTTGCCGCAGCAATCCACCTCCGGGCGGACTTCATCAAGACACAGGGGGCGCACAATGTCGAATAACCGTGCGCGTGTTGTCCGCATGGCGGAGGCTATGGGCGTACTGGCCCGCAGGCGGGGTCGTAACGGGCAAACGTTCGCAAGGCCAACCTCCGAGATTCGTATTGGCGTACTGGAGGCTTTGTATGGACGGTCACAAGGGATGGTCCGGTGCGAGTCTATCAACGAGCTAGACGCTCGGCTTGAGCGCGCTATAAAGGTGCGCAAGGGTATGTATGGCTATAGCCTGAGAATGGCTCAATACCATCTTTGCGCCGGTAATAACGTGCGGGACGAGGCTAACCGCCTTTGGTTGCTACCTAGCAGACCGTATCGGCGGGTTATGGCGGCGCTTGCAGAGGCGAGAGAACACCTTGCGAAGGCCGCCAAGTTTCAGAGCCAACATGAGGCCTCGCGGTAATGGCCTCCGGATTGCAGATTTGGAACGCGTCCGGACAGATCATGCTGGACACGTCAGACCGATTCGGTCGTATCAAGGGTACTGTGCAGATCAGGGGGCAAGCAGGAAGTATGGCTTGTGACTTGTCGGATGGCGTCCCCTGGTGGTCTTTTCAACCGGACTTTTTGTTCGCGCATATCTCCAACCAAACCCCACCGCCAATAGTCACGATTGACTCTAGTGGCATCTCCTGGACCTACAGCAGTACGGCGGGTATGAACTACCCCAACCCTATTACGGGCTGGATTTTCTTCGGCTTGTACTAACGTCTCAATCGTAGCAAGTCCGCCTGTTAGCCACTGGACTAGCTGATATTTAACTGGCTATTAATAAGGAGTACGATGTCTAGTAACAACGAAGTAAAGACTAAGTTTACCGCTGACTCCTCCGGCTTTACTGCTGCGGTAGACAAAGCAAATCAGCGTATTTCCGCCTATGCTGCTAGCACGGGCCGCGCGAGGGAAGTGCTGGAGAATTTCCAAGGGGCGCTGGAGGAGTCAGGCGCGGCGACTAGCAAGCAAGTCCAGCAAATCGCGCAAGCGGTTATGCAGATGGACAAAATGGCTAGCACGGCGGGCAAGACTAAAGCTGAGCTAGCCTCCATGCGTGCGGAGAGCTTGGGCATTTCCTCCGCAATGAAAAGCTACATTAGTGACATCGACGCTGCTACGAGCCATACCCATAGTTTCAGCCTCGCTAACGCCAGCGCGCAACGTGAGTTGTTAGTGTTGGCTCATGAGTTGTCGCAAGGCAACTTTAAGAAGTTTGGCGGCTCGCTTATGGTGCTGGCTAACCAAGCCAACGCTATGAGCCTCATTCTCAACCCGGTAGCCTTGGGTATCGGTGCGGTTGTCGGTACAGCGGCCCTCTCTGCTGAGGTTGTCCATAAGGCAGCGGAGCAAATGGAGACGTACGCGGATACCGTACAAAAGCTCTCCCAACAAACCGGGCAAAGTACCAAGCAAATTCAAGAGTGGTCATACGCCACTCAATCCGTGGGCTTGGACGCTAAGGATTCCGCCAAAGCTATCGAGGCGTTAGGGGACGCACAGAATAAGGCCATAGCCGGAAATAAAAACGCAGTCAACGCATTTACCGCGCTCGGCATCAGTATGCAACAAGTTAAGGCGGAGTCCCCGCATGATATGTTGCTAGACGTAGCAAACGCGTTCCAGCAGTCACAAGACAGCGCGGCTAAGGCCGCTGTAGCGCATGAGTTGTTCGGTGAGGCCGGAGAGAAGCTAATCCCGCTGCTGGACAAGGGTAGCTCCGGTATTGCTGAGTACACGGACAAGGCTAACGCCCTCGGTGGTGTCCTCTCGGATAACACTATCAAGCAACTAGCCGCTATGAAGGAACACACGGAGGAGGCGCACGCTGAATGGGAAGCAATGACCATGCACGCAAAGGCGCAACTCATTCCGGCTATCGAGGCGATTACTAGCGCGTTCTCCGATAACTCGGCAATGGGTCCAATCGTTGACCAATTCTATGCGGGAGTGCTGGAGACGTTCCGGGTAGTTGCTACAGCAGCGGCTACGGTGGTCACCGGCCTTAATCAGGTTGGTACGTCAATCACGATGCTTAGCAAAATGTCCAATGACCTGGGTAAGGGTAGTTGGTCCGCTGTGATGGATGACGCAAAGAATGGCTACGACGAATTGAAGCGGCAAGGTGACTCCTACGCAGCTTTTACTAAGAAGCTGTGGGACGATCAAAAGTCATTGGCTACCCCGCATATGGGTCCAACGGGCGACAAGCAAATCCATTATGCCAAGGGCGAGAAGTCGCCTAAGAAGGGTAACGAGAACGAGCTTAACGGACAGATTGCTGAGCTTAACACCCAGCTTAAGGGCATTGACGATAGCCGCAAAGAACACCTTGAAAACCTCAAGTCTGACTTTGATAAGGGCCTCTTAGATTATCGGGACTATTACGTCCAGGTGATTGCAACGAACGAGGGCTACTACAAACAAGAGGAGGCTATCCAGGAGAAACGCCTTGAGCTTGCCAAGCAAAAGAAAAACATTGCGGCGGCTCAGAGCGCTCAACAAGAGCTTAACCGGATCGAGCATGAGCGTGTACTTGCTGCGCAAAAGGCATCCGGTGACCTAGGCAAGGAATGGCAAAAGCGCGCGGACGCAACGGTCAAGTATGCGGAGCAAGAGGCGGCGGCTACTCGCGGACTTGCGCAAAGCTATGCGGACGGAGACGCCCAACGCTTTATGCTGCCTCGGCAAAGGACCGATTACACGGGTGAGATTAAGCTACTCAACGCGTACTATCAGGACGTTGCAAAGCTGAGAGAGCAATACGACTCCAAGCAAATTGACCAACAATCCTACGACGACCGGACGCAAATTGCGGCGCAAGCCTACGCAGACCGCGAGGCCCTTTATGCTCAGCACTTAGCGAATGAGCAAGCTATCCGCGAGAGCTATGAGGCGCAAATCCATCTGGCTATCGTCGGCATCGGCAGTGCGGGCAAGACCAACGCGCAATACGTTGGTGAGGCGTTCTCCTCCGTGTGGGGCAGCATGTCTAGCGCGCTTGACCAATTCGTTACCACAGGCAAGCTTAACTTTAGTCAGTTCGCGTCTAGCGTTCTGGCGGATATGGCTAAGATCGCCCTCCATGCTGCGGAAATGCAAATTTTCCAAAGTGTAGCTAGCTCTTGGTCAGGCTTCTCTACTGGCGGCTCGGTTGGTCACTTCGCGGACGGTGGACACATTACCGGCCCCGGTACGGGTACTAGCGATAGCATCCCGGCGATGCTCTCCAATGGGGAGTTTGTGGTTAATGCTGCGGCAGCGGGTAAGCATCGTAGCTTGCTTGAGTCGATCAACTCCGGCCAAGCCGCGCACTTTGCCTCAGGCGGGGCGGTTGGTAACGCGCCCTCATCGTCTAGCGATAGCGGCTCCGGCTCGGGTGATTTGCACTTTCACCTAGACGGTAGCGGACGCGGAGGCGGTCTAAGCGCACAAGACGCAAAGGAAATGCTCCCTATTTTCCAAGCGATTGTAGATAAGCGCATGGATCAAAAGATGCGCGGCCAAGGCGGCTACGCGTACCAACAGAAGTACGGACAGATTTAGGTCCGCTAGGGCGGGCTAACCTGCCCGCCAAACACTTATACATTAAGGATAACGTATGAAATCAAACAACGTAACGAACACAGCGGAACGTGAGGCAGCGCTTACCCACGAGCTTTCACCACTTATCGCCAAGCTGTATGAGTTGGACCCGGCTAAGGCTAGCGATGATTCGATTGCGATCATTAAGACCTTGCAGGCGGCGAAGTAACGTAAGCGGCTGGAGAACCCGTCTTGACGGATTGAGCTAGCCAATGGTCGCAGGCGGGTGCCAGCGATGCGGCAGCAATGCGGCGATGTCGCTGGC
>NZ_FPBH01000010.1 GCF_900116445.1 Paraburkholderia aspalathi | reverse complement strand
GGCAGCAGCGGCGGTGGCAGCAGCGGTGGCGGCAGCAGCGGCGGTGGCAGCAGCGGCGGTGGCAGCAGCGGCGGTGGCAGCAGCGGCGGTGGCGGAAGCAGTGGCGGCAGCAGCGGGAGCGGCGGCTGCGGTTGCGGTGGCGGCCCCGGCGGCGGGTTCGGCGGTGGTAAAGGCGGCCCCGGTGGTGGTTTTGGCGGAGGCTTCGGTGGCGGGTTCGGCGGCGGCTTTGGCGGAGGCTCCGGCGGCGGTCACGGAGGCAAGGGTGGCGGCGGCAATGGTGGCAATGGCGGAGGAAACGGGCACTGACAGTCGCCTGTTTCCCGGGTAGGGGGCCCCCGCGCCCTACCCGTCGCTAACGACATGCGTATGCCGTTCGCAGTCCCCCGGCAGCGGCGGTGATGTCTCGATCCCCCGGTCGAGCGTCACCGCCCGAAGCCGGTCGATGTTGGCAACACCCGCAGGCGGCCCGGCAAAACAGCACGCAAGGCCTCGAAACGCTGACAGGCAGTTCCGCTCTTGCACACGTTTAAAACTAAAACAATCGATCGTGTCGCGCGTGACCGGAACCAAACCGAAGCGATTGCCTCATATCAGATTCAACGTTCGATATGAGGGCACCACAACATGCAACGAAACGTCCCCCACACCATGGCGCGCACGGCCACCGGCCTGCTGATGGTCGCCGCTCTGGGCCTCGCATCGCTCGCTAATGCGCAAACTTCGGCGCAAACACCGGCTACGTCGACTCAGCCACAGCCGCAAACCCTGTCGCAAGCCGCCCCGCCGGTCGATCCCACCTTCTCCGCCTATTCGCTCGCGCAAACCTGCAAGCTAAAAAACGATAACGTCGCGCAAGGTCAATGCGTCGGCGCGATCCGCGGCATCATCCACGGCTATCAGTACGGCGTGCTGTTCCTCGGTCAGCGCGCGTCGCTGCCGCCCAACGAAACGCAGCGTGTGTCGCTGTGTCTGCGCAATACGCAGGTGTCGTCGATCGTCGACGAATTCATTGCCGATGCCGCCCAGGTCAACGAAGACTCGCTCAAGCACACGCCCGCTGAAGTCGCCGTTCTGGGTTCCGTGCACATGCACCACAGTTGCAATTGATAACGCCCGCGCAGCGAGCCGCAGCGCCATAAGCGCCGGCTCCATGGCCGGCTGCAGTTCGCTGACGGCCGCTACTGCGCTCACAGCATTTCGAGTGGCCGCTTGCTGCGCGGCGGTTTGAAGTAAGTGTCGATAGCAGCGAGTTCGTGCGCGTCGAGTTGTAGTTGCGACGCCCGATAGTTGTCGCGCACATGCTCGACGCGGCCCGCTTTCGGAATCGCGAACACGCCGGGCTTTTGCAAGACCCACGCAAGCGCCACCTGAAACACCGAGACGCCGCGTGCGTCGGCAATATCGTCGAGCGGCGAGCGTTTCGGCAGGCGCGCATGATCGACCGGACTGTATGCCATCCCCGGCATGTTGCGCGCGGCAAGCCACGGCAACAGGTCGAATTCCGGCCCACGGCGCGCCACGTTGTAGAGAATCTGATTTGTCGCGCACGTCTCGCCGCCCGGCGTGGCGACGAGCTCGTCCATATCGTCGGTATCGAAGTTGCTGACGCCCCAGTGGCGAATCTTGCCCGCGCTGCGTAACGCCTCGAATGCCTGGACGGTTTCCGCGAGCGGCACCGAGCCGCGCCAATGCAGCAGATACAGATCGAGCCGATCGGTTTTCAGGCGCTTGAGGCTCTGCTCGCAGGCCGCGATCACGCCGCGCCGGCTGGCGTTATGCGGATACACCTTGCTGACGAGAAAGACCTGATCGCGCAGCCCCGCCAGCGCTTCGCCGAGAAGCGATTCCGTGGCGCCGTCGCCGTACATTTCCGCCGTGTCGATCAGCGTCATGCCCAATTCGATGCCGCAGCGCAGCGCGGCGAGTTCCGAGGCACGCCGCGCCGGCTGTTCACCCATCTCCCAGGTGCCCTGCCCCAGTTTCGGAATACGCTCGCCGTCGGGCAGGCTCACGCTTGCGATATCGGTCGTCATGCTTTCTCCTCGAAGTGGCTAAACATAGGGCAACGCGTTCATGTCGATGCGGCGGCGCAGGCGAATCCGCGGTGCATGATACGCAAATCGTAGGGACGAGTTTAGCGGTTGCACGAGCATCGGATCGGGCACCAGGCAAAAGCCCGCTATAACGGAGCGCGCCGATGTCTTAGAATTGCCGCTTGCCCTTCTTGCGTGAGCCCCATGACCTCTGCCTCGGAAGACCGCTGGCGCGACCTGCGCCCGGACCCGGAAAACGACACGCCGCTGTATCTGCAACTCGCTCGCAAGCTCGGCAGTGCGATTCACGAAAACCGTTGGAACGCGGGCGAAGCGCTGCCCTCTGAGCGCGTGCTGTCCGAAGCGCTCGGCGTATCGCGGATCACCTCGCGCAAAGCCATTGCCCTGCTGGTCGAACAGGGATTGATCCGCCGCACTCAAGGCGCGGGCAGCTTCATCACGCCACGCTATGAAGATCCGCTATCGCGTCTGTCGAGTTTCAGCGAAATGCTTCGGCGACGCGGTTTTACGCCGAGTTCGAAGTGGTTGTCGCGAGAAATTTCGCCCGCTAACCGCGATGAGGTGATTCAACTGGGCTTGTCGCCGGCGGCAGCCGTAACCCGGCTGCGCCGTTTGCGTCTCGCGGACGGCATCGTGATGGCGGTGGAGAATTCCACCTTCCCTGCCGCGGTGATTCCCGATCCTCAGGCAATTGGCGATTCGTTGTACACGTACCTGGAAAATCGCGGACTGACGATTGTGCGCGCGCTGCAGCATTTTCGCGCGGTGAACGCGAACGACGAGATCGCGCAGCAGATGAGCATTGCCCCTAACGAGGCGCTGTTGCTGATCACGCGCGTCGGGTACACGGCGGATCAGCGGGCGATCGAGCTGACCGATACCTACTGCCGCAACGATTACTATGATTTCGTGGCGGAGTTGAGGAAGTAAGCGCGGCGTTTGTCCTTCGGGGCAATCGCAACGCCTTCACGCCCATTTCGCCTCATGCGCCCCTATCCGAGCCGGCGGCAAGTCAAAGCGCGCAGGCGTCTCCTCAAGACGCTCAGCCGGTAGAACGCCCAGCACTCGCCCGAACGCCGACTGCACGCTTCCCAGACAATCCCGCACATCGTCGATCGAAACGTCGGGCGCCTTCCAGCCGTCGGGAAGCAATCCGAAGGATTGCAACCACCGTCCGGTCTGCGCGAGCGACACCCTCACGTGCCAGCTTCCGCCTTCGGTGGCTCGCCGCGCCAATGCGGCCATTGCGCCGAACGCAGCCAGATATCCCGTCGCGTGATCCAACGCCTGACAAGGCAGATGCTTCGGCTCGTCCCATCCCGCCGCCTCGCGCTCCGTAAAAGCAATTCCACTCGCGGACTGCACCAGACTATCGAAGCCGCGCCGCGCAGCCCATGGTCCTTTGTGCCCATAAGCGCAAACCGAGACATAGACGATCCCCGGCCGCACTCGCGCCAGTTCCTCGGGACCGAACCCGCGCGCCGTGAGCGCCCCTGGCCGATACGCCTGCAAAAACACGTCGGCGTCGCTAACGAGGCCATTTAACGTTTCCCGGCCAGTTGCATCGCGCAAATCGATCACAGCCGAGCGCTTGCCGCGCCCATTGTCGATCACCAGCGGCGCAATGTTCGGCAAGTGCGGACCGTTGACCATCAAGACCTCGGCGCCATGCTGCGCGAGCGCGCGTCCCGCCACCGGCCCCGCAATGATGCGCGACAAATCCAGCACCCGCACGCCCGCCAGCGGCCGCTCCGCGCCTGCCTCGCGCGGCGGCTCGACCGGCGCATCGCCAATGCGCTCGATCTCGAACAAGGGCAGCCCCGCAATCGCTTTCGCCTGATCGAGCGCAGCCCACTCGTCGGGCGTGCGAATCAATGCCGCGCACAAACCGGCGTCGGCGAGCGTCTGGTCAAGCGTCGCGCCATCCCAGCCGCGAATCGCCTCGGCCACCGCCGCGCGATCGTTCGCGCAGCCGAGCACCTTCAGCACGCCTTCGAGATGATGCGGAAAGTTTGTGTGCAGTTGAATCCAGCGGCCGTCGCGCGTCGCGTAGAAACCCATCACCGGATCGCGCAAAGCGGGTGGCGGACCGTCGTCGATACGCAGATAGCGCTCGCTGCGAAACGAGGCCAGCGCGCGCCGCATCTCTACGGTGACGTGTTGCCGGCGCCCCGTGCGCAAGCGATGGTATTCGGCAGCTGCAAGGCCGCTCGCGGCGATGGTCGCCTGCGCCAACGCGCCGACCCGATAGACCGACGGCAAGCCTGGGTCGGTGCCGGGAAGCGAGACGGAGCGCAGCGCAGTCGGGTCGCATTGCGCGGTCATCCAGATATGTTTGAGTGCGAGTTCAGGCGTCATGGTGCTCATATCGTTCATCTCGTTCGAGTTGGGACAGGAAGAAAGTGAACCGAGTCTAGAATTTCGCCTTGCTGCAATCAATCTTGATTATGATAATCAATATATATTGATTTCTTCGGTTTCTACGCGTTTCCATGCCGCCCTCCCATTCCCTCACCGCTGCCGAAGCCGCCGCTACGCTCGGCATCAGCCTGCCTACGCTGTATGCGTATGTCAGCCGCGGTATGCTGAGTTCATCGCCGGATGCGCAAGGCAAACACCGGCTCTACGACGCCGGCGAAGTACGGCGGCTCGCCCGGCGCAAGGAAGACGGCAAGCGCGCCGGCAAGGTCGCGCAAAAGGTGTTGGACTGGGGCGTACCGGTGCTCGAATCGTCGATCACGCTGGTGGCCGACGGCCGCCTGCTGTATCGCGGGCACGACGCCATGGAACTGGCGCGCACGGCATCCCTCGAGGATATCGCGGCGTTGTTGTGGGAATGCAGTGCGAGGCGTATCGCCGATGCACCGGCCGTCCCCTTCGCCGCCGCGCAGTGGGCCGCGTGGCTCAAGCTCTGGAGCGACAGCACGCCGCTCGACCGCGCGCTCGTGCTGCTGCCGGCCGCCGCCGCGCAAATGCCGCGGGTATGGGCGCTCGGCCGCGACGCGCAACTCGATACCGCCTGCGCGGTCATGCGCTTGCTGGCCGCCGCGATGGTCTCGGCGGCGCCGTCGAACGAACCGCTGCACAAGCAATTGGCGTCGGCGTGGAACATACGCAACCGTCAGCAGGCGGGGCTGCTGCGCGCGGCGTTGGTGGCCTGCGCGGATCATGAACTGAATGCTTCGACTTTCACGGTTCGCTGCATCACGTCGACGGGGACGCATCTGTTCGGCGCCGTGGCCGGCGGTCTGGCTGCCTTGGCCGGCCCGCGACATGGCGGCGAAACGGTACGGATTGCCGCGCTCCTCGATGAAGCGTCACGCGCCCCCGACCTCGACCGCTATCTGGCGAACCGGCTCGCCCGCCACGAGCACGGCGCGCATGGGCCAGTGCTGTCGGGCTTCGGTCATCCGCTTTATCCGGACGGCGATCCGCGCGCGCGTCTGCTGCTCGAGATGCTCGCTGACTGCGCACCGGGCCGTTCGCCGCTAGGCGAAGTGCAGGCGATCGCGCGCACGGTGCGTGACACGACCGGCGCGGAGCCGACCGTCGACTTCGCGCTCGTGGCCATCGAACGGGTGCTCGGCCTGCCGGCCGGCGCCGCGTTCACGCTGTTCGCGGTCGGCAGGGTGGTCGGCTGGATTGCTCACGCAATGGAGCAAACGCGCGACGGCCGGTTGATCCGGCCACGCGCGCGCTATATCGGGGAGATTGAGGCGCGGCCTTAACCGGCCGCGCAGCAGACGCGGTGCACATTCGTGGCCGCATCAGCCGCAGTGGTTACAGCGGCTGAAGCAATTGCCGCAGCCACCTCACTCCGTCACGCCACACCGAACCAGCGCGGCAGCCAGTTCAGCATCGGCGAACCGCTCAACGGCCGTGTTACAGCGCGCTCCGACCCGCTAGCCAGCGCGAAACGCGCACCGGCCCGCCCTGCGCTGACCCACGCCAGCGCACCGCGCGGCAACTCGATCGATTGCCCCGTTGCCAGCCAGTGATCGCCGTTTTCGCCTTCGACCGTCAACCAGATCTCACCCGAGATCACCTTGAAGACCGACGGACGCGCGACACGCCAGGCCGCCGCAGGCTCGTCATGTTCCATTTCGAAAATCCGGACTTCACGCATCGCTGTTCTCCTTCAAAGAACTTTCCTGTTGTATTGATTATTGACGTGCGATCATCAGATACCCATGCACAGTTCCGAACACTTTCATCGGAACTGTTCAGTCGAAAAAACGGACAGTTGACGGCAATCGCGCTTCATAGGGACGTGCAGCGCACGCCGCACCGAAGGCTCGGCGAAGGAAAAGCACCGTATGAAACTCGAAATCCAACTCAATCGGGAAACCGGCGTACCACTCACCGAACAGATCGTCACGGGCGTCACCGCCTGGATTCGTTCGCGCACCGCTCACCCCGGCTCCAAGCTGCCGTCGATCCGCCAGTTCGCCGCCGACTACGGCGTGAGCCGGTTTCCCGTGATCGAGGCTTACGACCGGCTGGTGTCGCTCGGCTACGTCGACTCGCGGCACGGCTCGGGCTTCTATGTCGCCGACCGCCAGCCGCCAAGCGCGCAATGCCAGGGCACCTCGGACCCGCGCCGCGCCGAGGACGAATCGGGGCACATCCTCCAGCAGTTCAACTACCAGAGTGAGACGCTCAAGCTTGGCAGCGGCTTCA
Organism: Paraburkholderia aspalathi; assembly: GCF_900116445.1. GTDB lineage: Bacteria > Pseudomonadota > Gammaproteobacteria > Burkholderiales > Burkholderiaceae > Paraburkholderia > Paraburkholderia aspalathi. Next base: position 244,954 of record NZ_FPBH01000010.1, on the reverse strand, counting down.
TCCCTGATGCGTGGCGCGACACGGAGAGCCTCGCGCAAGCGATCCGCCACGTGTCGCGCACCGATAGCGCGAGCATGGTCGATTACGCGCTCCCGCTCGGCAATCTGACCTTGCGTGAACATCTGCAAGGTCGTATTGCTCAATTGGGGATTCAGGCGGACGCCTCGCAGATTCTGATCACCAATGGCGCGAGCCAGGCACTCGATCTGCTGATGCGCTACATGCTCAAAGCCGGGGACACGATATTCGTGGAGGACCCCGGCTACTACAACCTGAACGGTCTGCTGAAGCTGCACGGCGTGAAGCTGATCGGCATCCCGCGCACCCGCAACGGTCCCGATCTCGATGTGCTGCAGGCGCAGTTGCAAGTGAATCGGCCGAAGCTGATGTTCATCAACACGGTGTTCCACAATCCGACCGGCACCACGGTCGCGCCGCCGGTGGCATTCCGGCTGCTGCAACTGGCGCGCGAACACGGTTTCACGATCATTGAAGACGACATCTACGCCGACTTCCAGTCCGACGTCACCGATCGTCTCGCCACCCTCGACCAGCTCGAACACGTGATTTACGTGGGTGGCTTGTCGAAGACGCTGTCGTCGTCGTTGCGGATCGGCTGCGTGGTAGCGAGCCACGCAATCATCAAGGATCTCGTCGACATCAAGATGCTGACGAGCATCGGCGGTTCACGCTTTGCCGAAGCGGTCGCCGCTACGTTGCTGGAGCGCGGCGCGTACCGCAAGTATCTGGAACGGCTACGCCGCCGCATGCGCGACGCGCTCGGCTCAACCATTCAAACACTCGAAGACGCCGGCTGGGAGCTGTTCGAAAAGCCTGTCGGCGGCAAGTTCGTGTGGGCGCGTGTGCCGCACGTCGGTAACGCCGAACGGCTGGTGGCATGCGGCGCACCGCTCGGCGTGACCGTGGCGCCTGGCAGCTATTTCCGGCCGAACATGGAAATGAGCCCGTGGACCAGGATTCACGCCGCGTTCGGCAATGACCCGCGCGCCCAGGCATTTTTCCGTGCTGCTGTGGCGTTGCCTCCCTCGGACTGACCTCATCATCTTGTCTTCGCGCTGAGCGCATATCCGCTGCGCCGGGCCACGCTTTTCCCTAGAATAGCGAGTCCCAGCCCGTCCCTGCGCGCCTAGCCGCCTTCCATGTCCACGCCGCCGACCCTGCCCGCCTCAGCCCCCGCCGCCACTTCAGGCCCCTCGGCCCGCTCGCTCACCGTGATGCTGTGGCTCGTCGCCACCGGCTTCTTCATGCAGACGCTCGACTCCACGATCGTCAACACCGCGCTCCCCGCGATGGCGACAAGCCTCGGCGAGTTGCCGTTGCGCATGCAATCGGTGGTGATCGCGTACTCGCTGACGATGGCGGTGATGATTCCAGTGTCCGGCTGGCTCGCCGACAAACTCGGCACGCGGCGCGTGTTCTTCAGCGCGATCCTCGTGTTCGCGGTCGGCTCGCTGCTGTGCGCCAACGCGCATACCCTGAATCAACTGGTGATCTACCGCATCGTGCAAGGTGTGGGCGGGGCGATGCTGCTGCCGGTCGGGCGGCTCGCGGTGCTGCGTACCTTCCCGGCTGAACGCTATTTGCCGGCTTTGTCGTTCGTGGCGATTCCAGGACTGATCGGACCGCTGATCGGCCCGACGCTCGGCGGCTGGCTCGTGAAAATCGCTTCGTGGCACTGGATCTTTCTGATCAACGTGCCAGTGGGGATCGTGGGTTGCATCGCCACCTTCATCTTCATGCCGGATAGCCGCAACGAGCACACCGGCAAGTTCGATTTGAAGGGCTATCTGCTGCTGATTTTCGGCATGGTGGCGATCTCATTCGCGCTCGACGGCCGCACGGAGTTTGGCATCCAGCACGCCACCGTGTTGGTGCTGCTAATCCTGAGCCTCGCCTGCTTTGTCGCCTACGGTTTGCACGCCGTACGCGAGCCCGCACCGATCTTCCCGCTCGACCTGTTCAAGATCCACACCTTCAGCGTCGGGTTGCTCGGCAATCTGTTCGCGCGGATCGGCAGCGGCGCGATGCCGTATCTGATTCCTCTGCTCCTGCAGGTGAGTCTCGGCTATAGCGCCTTCGAAGCCGGCATGATGATGCTGCCGGTGGCGGCTGCGGGCATGGCGGCCAAGCGCCTCGTCACCACACTGATTGTCAAATACAGCTACCGGCGCGTGCTGATCGTCAATACGGTGCTGGTGGGCCTGACCATGGCAAGCTTCGCGCTCACTTCAGCCAGCCAGCCGCTGTGGCTGCGGCTCGTGCAACTGGCGTTCTTCGGCGCGGTCAACTCGATGCAGTTCACCGCGATGAACACACTGACGCTCAAGGATCTCGGCACCGGCGGCGCGAGCAGCGGCAACAGCCTGTTCTCGCTCGTGCAGATGCTATCGATGAGCCTCGGCGTGACCGTTGCCGGCGCGTTGCTCGCGACCTTCACCGGCCTCCTGCCGCGCGTGACCGCCGCCAATTCGCTGCCCGCGTTCCACGCGACGTTCCTGTGTGTCGGCATCATCACCGCCGGCTCGTCGTGGATCTTCGCTCAACTTTCGCCGGACATCCGGACGCCCGCGAAGAAGACCGATCCTTCGGAACGGACCTGAGTTTTGCGCCAGGCTGCAGTGGCGTTGCCCCTACCCGCCGCTAACCGCCGCGCCCCGTCGCCGACCCGCAAAGGGGCGCGGGCCGCACCACCGAAGTGCGAATCATCGCCTTCGCGCCCGCGCTAGCGCACAATCGCCGTACTGACAGCGGCAAGCGGGCGCGCGCAGAGTGTTTCCGCACGCGCATAGTTCTTGCTAGCCTATCCTGTAAACTCACATTTTTGCGCGTGCCCACTCGTGCCGAGCATGAGAAGCGCGCCGCCACTTCCACACGACTGACATGATGAGCATGATCGAACTCGATCCTCCCGGCTTCCAGCCGCCGCGCCCGATGGCGGGCGACGAAGGCTCCCGGCGCACCGTCCTGTACGGCGGCTACACGGTTTTCAGCGTGTTCCAGCCGGTTTTTTCGGTGTCGCACCGGCGTGCGATCGGTTATCACGCTTCGCTGCGCGCACACGACGAACATGCGCTGCAGGTGCCGTCACACGAGGTTTTCACGCAGGCGGCACGGCGCGGCGACCTGCTGGAACTCGGGCGGCTCGCCGAATCGCTGCATCTGGGCAACTTCAACGCATTCGACAGCCACGACGAATGGCTTTTTCTGAGCCTGCACCCGGCCGCACTGATGGACACCAGTTACGGCGACGCACTGCTCGCCGGCCTCAAGGCGCTGGGCTTGCCGCCGCAGCGGGTGGTGCTGGAAGTATCCGAACAGGCCGGCGGTGAAACCACGCGCTTCGCCGAAATCATCGACGCGCTGCGCAAGTCCGGCTTCCTGATCGCGCTGGACGGCTTTGGCGCCAAGCATTCGAACATCGACCGCGTGTGGAATCTGCGTCCGGACATCGTCACGCTCGACCGCTGCATTCTTGCGCAAGCGAGCGAACACTCGCATATCGAACGCGTGCTGCCGGGCCTCGTCTCGCTGCTGCACGAATCCGGCCAACTGGTGCTGATGGGCGGCCTGAGCACCGAGCGCGATGCGCTGATCGCACTCGAATGCAACGTCGACTTCGTGCAGGGCGCGTACTTCGCGGGCCCGAGCGTCGAGCCGGTCAAACCGCAAGCGGCGGCCGGCCTGATGGACTCGCTCTCCGCGGCACTACGCGAACGGGTTGCCACACGCGAACGCGCACAGTCAGCACGGCTCGCACCCTATGTCACGGCGCTGGAAACGGCGGCGGCCCAACTCGTGGCCGGGGAATCGGTAACCCAGGCGACCGCGACGCTGCTCACGCTCGGCGAAACGGCACGCTGTTTTGTGCTCGACGGTTCGGGCCGGCAGATCGGCGACAACGTGCTGCCGGCGGGACGCGCTTCGCAACGCGCCAAGCGCTTCCGGCCATTGCTGCATTCGGAAGGCGCGAGCTGGGAACGCCGGCCGTACTTCATTCAGGCCATGCGCGTGCCAGGCCAGGTGCACCTCACGCCGCCCTACCTCTCGATCAACGAAGCACACCTGTGCGTAACGGCCTCGATCGCCGCGCATACGCCGCACGGCACCCAGGTGCTATGCGTTGACATCAACTGGGAAGTCGCTGCGCATCGTAATTGAGGCAAGGGCGTTCCGCTGGATCCGCGCGAGGAGCTTCATGACGGCCGCGCGGCCCAGCAAGCGGTTGGCTGCCTGCAAACGCGCCGCGCTGGTGGCGGCGCGCAAGGCGACGATCTTCGTCGAGCCGTCCGCCTGATTTAGCGTGGACACGTCGATCACCCCCACAACCTCGCCTTCGAAGAGCAACGCAATACACATTGCGCCTTCGACCGACACCACCTCTGCATGGCTCGCCTGATACGCGAGCGCTGTCACCGTCTCCATCCAGGCCACTGGCCCCAGTTCCTGCGTGCACACCGGCGCGTCGCTGACGACTTCCGGCGCATCGCTAAAGAGCCGTAACAAGGCCGCCCGATCCTGCGCCTCCAGCGCGGTGCGCAAGCGTTCCACGATCCGTGCATGCGCGGCGGGATCCGGTCGTTCCAGCGGCGCGCCCGCACGCTGCAACCGCGCCTTGGCCCGATGGACAATCTGCCGGCAACTGGCCGGCGTGCGGTCGAGGATTTTCGCAATCGCCGCGTAGTCGCAATCGAACGCTTCGTGCAGCACGAATGCCGCCCGCTCATCCGGCTTCAGACGCTCGAGCAGAAGCATCACGCCGTACGACATCTCCGCTGCACGCAAGGCCAATTCCTCCGCCGACGGCGCCACCTCGTCGAGCCAGGGCTCCGGCAGCCAGCCGGCAGCCTGTGACGCGCGTTCGCGCTGCACGTGACGCAGCCGGTCAATCGCCGCGCGCGTGGTGATCGTGGTGAGCCAGGCGGCCGGTGTCTGCACCTCTTGCGTATCGGCGAGATGCCACTTGAGCCAGACGTCCTGCACCACGTCTTCCGCTTCGGCGCGGCTGCCGAGCATGCGGTACGCCAGCGCTAGCAGGCGGGCACGCACGGCCTCGAAGCTGGATGCCTTGTCGATTCCTTGTTCCGTCATGCCTGAACCTCCTGATCTACATCCTTTTTACCTTGACGCCCGGACTCCCGCCGATGTGACAGCCCACCGAAAAAATATTCCTGTCACGCCGCCGCCCTTCCTCACGTCATACAGGCAACAACCAACGCAACGGGGGCGTGGTTGTTCGAATCGGCCACCGCTCCCGGCTACCGGCAACGCGCCACCTGAAACGAGGCAAACATGCATTCCAGCTATCCGTCCATCACCGGCCTCGGCCTCGTGCCCACCGTGATCGAGCAATCCGGCCGCGGCGAGCGCGCCTATGACATCTATTCGCGTCTGCTGCGCGAGCGCATCGTCTTTCTGGTAGGTCCGGTGAACGAACAGTCAGCCAGTGTGATCGTCGCTCAATTGCTGTTTCTGGAATCCGAGAATCCCGACAAGGATATTTCTTTTTACATCAATTCGCCGGGCGGCTCGGTATATGACGGCCTCGCCATCTATGACACGATGCAATTCATCAAGCCCGAGGTGTCGACCTTGTGCACCGGCTTTGCCGCCAGCATGGGCACGTTTTTGCTGACCGCCGGCCAGCGCGGCAAGCGGTACGCGCTGCCGAACGCGCGCATCATGATTCACCAGCCGTCGGGCGGCAGCCAGGGCACCGCTGCCGACGTCGAGATCCAGGCGAAAGAGGTGCTCTACCTGCGCGAACGTCTCAACGCGATGATGGCCGAGCGCACCGGGCGCAGCATCGAGGAGATCGTGCGCGACACCGACCGTGACAACTTCATGTCGGCTCAAGGCGCGAAGGATTACGGCCTCGTCGACGAGGTGCTGGAAACACGCGCGGCGCTTGGCAATCCAGGCGACTTGGCTCGTCACCGTGACATGTAGCGCGGCACGGCCGCACCGCCAGAAACGTCCTCGCCCCGGCCGGTTTTTGCCGTTCCTATCGGTGCGCCTGAAACACAAAAGCTGATCACCTCCGCTGGAATCGCTATCATGGTCGCGATTCGTCGAATTCGACGATCGCTTCAATGGAGATATTCATGGCGTCATCCAACGAAACCGTCAGCATGGCGCTATTCTGCGACTTCGAAAACGTTGCGCTCGGCGTGCGCGATGCGAAGTACGACAAGTTCGACATCAAGCTGGTGCTCGAACGTCTGCTGCTCAAGGGCAGCATTGTCGTGAAGAAAGCGTATTGCGACTGGGACCGCTACAAGAGTTTCAAAGGCGCGATGCACGAGGCCAACTTCGAGTTGATCGAGATTCCGCACGTGCGCCAATCGGGCAAGAATTCCGCCGACATCCGGCTCGTGGTCGACGCGCTCGACCTCTGCTACACGAAATCGCACGTCAATACCTTCGTCATCATCAGTGGCGACTCGGATTTTTCGCCGTTGGTGTCGAAGCTGCGCGAGAACAACAAGCAGGTGATCGGTGTCGGCGTGCAGCAATCCACCTCCGATCTGCTGATCGCGAACTGCGACGAATTCTTCTTTTACGACGACCTCGTGCGCGAAAGTCAGCGCACGGTCGCCAAGCGCGAGTCGTCGCGCCCGCAACAGACCGCGCAGCAGACAGCCAAACGTACGCCCGACGAAGAAAAGTCGCGCAGCAAGGAGGACCTCGAAAAACGTCGCACCAAAGCGGTGGAGATCGCCGTGCAGACGTTCGACGCGCTCGCGTCCGAACGTGGCGATAGCGGCAAAATCTGGGCATCGGTACTGAAGAACGCGATCAAGCGCCGCAAGCCGGATTTCAACGAGACGTACTACGGCTTTCGCGCATTCGGCAATCTGCTGGAAGAAGCGCATGCGCGCGGGCTGCTCGAATTCGGCCGCGATGAGAAGTCAGGCGCGTACGTTTATCGGGGCGCGGCTGGAAATGCGGGCGCCGAAAACGTGAACGAGCCAGCCGAAGCAAATGAGTCGGCAGAGCAGATGATCGTTGAAGCACAGGTTGCCGAAACCGTGGTCGCCGAGTCGGGCGGCAAGCACGAGTCGCGCCGCCGAGGCCGTGGCAATCGCAAGCCCGGCCGTGGCCAGCAGGAAAGCGCGCAGGAAGAGCGTGTGGCGGTTGACCACAGCCGTCATGCACAGGCTCAAACTGACACGGGACACACGCACGCGCCGTCGGCCAGTGAATCCGTTTTCGAACAGCCGGAAGCCACCTGGGCACAACCGGAGGCCTTTGCAACTGAACCGGTCGCAGTAGCCGCAGAAGAAACACCGGAAGCGGGCACCGCCCAACCTAAGCGCCGCAAGGAACGCGCACCGCGCAAGACAGCCGCGAAGAAAACGAAGAAGGCAACACCGCGAAAGATCGATGAGGTCCCGGAGATCGCGGCGCCTGCTGAAGCGCCGGCAGCGTCTGTTACCGAAGAAAAGGCGCCCGCGGCCGCCAAAAAGGCAGCGCGCAAAACCACCCCACGCAGTCGCCGTCCGCGTAAGGCAGCGGCAACGAGCGAGGCGGAATAAGCGTCTCACTTTGCGTGACGTGCACCGGATTTCCTCCGGTACACCGATAGCAATGTGAATGCCGCAACAACGCAAACTCCGTCGCAAACAAAAAGCCCCTGCTCGCAACGAGCAGGGGCTTTTCCATTTCCAGTTCGCAACACCTACAACAAACCAAACACCGCCACCCCATTCGTCGTGCCCACAAACACTTTGCCGCGCGCGATCATCGGCGTGATGAACTTGTTGCCCGCGCCCCATTGATCGCGCGTGCCGGCCTGATTGCTGTTGTACAGCTCGCTCGCGAGGTTACTTGCGTTGTACGCATGCAGGGCGCCCGTCGTGCCGTTTTCCGCCACCCAGACGATGCCGTTGCTCGAGCCATTGGCCGACACGGCCGGTGTCGCGCCGGGATAGGCAAACGTGGTTGGACTCTTTGACGATGCGGTGGTCGCGAGAAATGCACCGGAGATCGGCAGCGCCTTCAGGTTATCGTTCCAGCCGCCGTAATAGACCACACCGTTGTAATAAGCCGGCGAGCCCCAGATGCCGCCCGCGAGCGTGCCGGTCAGCACCTGCCAGTTATTGTTCGCCGTGGGACTGAATTTACCCATCGAATCGCGATCGACCACGTAGATCAGATTGTCCTTGCCCGCCGCCACCGCCAGGTGTTTGACAACGCCGCCCGCGGTCGTCTGATCCGGCAACAGCATCACGCCGCCCGAACCGAAATCGTTGTCGGCATTTGCCTCGGCCACGACGTTACTCATGGCGAAGTAATCGGTGACCTGCAGGTTTCCTAAGGACAGCTTCATCAGCGAGTTTCCGAAGTCGCCGTCAACCGGAAAGCCCTGCGCATTCAGCGTGGTGCCGAACGTGCCGTTGCCGTCGACGACGTAAATCGAGGTGCCGTCCGAGGCCATGCCTGAGCCGGCCATCCAGATCGATCCCTGGCTACCGTTCGGCGCGACGTCGAACACGCTGGTCTGCTTCAACGTGTCGGCGCTATAGGCCATCAACCAGCCGGTGTAAGCGCCTGACATGCAGTGCGCGGTCCAGCCCATATAGACGTTGCCGCCGACCAGCGTGAGCGCCGCGCGCACGGTATGCAGCGATGGATTGAAGGTGATGGTGCCGTTGACGCTCCCCGCGCCGCTACCGGGGAAGCTCGCCGCAATCTCCGTCGGGCCGCCGAGCACTTCTGCCCCCGTGGTCAGATCGAGCGCATGCAGCCGATGATGGTACCCACCGCTGCCGTCCTTGGTCATCGCCACGGCATACAGCACGCCATTCGCGCCGCGATTGCGATCGATCACCGGCGTCGACGTAATGCCGATTTCCGGCGTGATGTCCTGGCAACCGTGATCGTCACTGGGTGTCTCGCCGCTGCCGACCAACGAGACCTTCCACAATTGCGCGAAGGTGGTGGCGTCATACGCGTACACGCTATCGTGTTCGGTAGCGACGTAGACCACATCGTGTGCGGTGCCGGCAATCGGCAGACTGGTGACGAACAGCGGCTGCGCATCGACTTTGCCGTCCGCGGCGAGAAACGCGACTTTGCCGAAGCTCGTTGAATTGACGTTCGCGAGCGTCAGCGTGGTCTCGGCGAGCATCTGGCCCGTGCGGGCGAGATCGTTGTGATGCATCAGCACGTCGGTGGCGAAGGCTGTCGTGCCCATCGACGTGCCACCCGAACTGGTCGAGCCGGTACCGCCGCTGCCGGTCGACGAGCCGCTGCCGGTGGTGCCGCCGCCGGCGGACGAACCTGAACCCGTACCCGATGAGCCACCCGAGCCGCCGCCGCAAGAAAGGAAGCAGCCGGCGACGAGTGCAATCGCCAGCCGCTCGCACACGCGGGACCACATTCTCGGATTGAACGTGCCGGTTTGCGGTCGCTGCATGGTCGCCTCGTTTGCACGATGTCCGGCTCACTCCGTGCGTCGGGCTGCGTCGAACGGCGGAGTCAGAAACGGCGGGGGCCGGCAGGGATGGAGTGGAGTGTGCGGGCTGTGCGGAACCGTCAGACAACCGGCGTCCCTGGCCCTCTATCCAAACGTACGCCCTTTGCCGGGCGGCCTGCCGCCATCGTTTCGTGTCTTTCCGCCAGAGATGACAAAAGCTTTACAGCAACAAGCTTGCCTGCCCCCTGGCGCAAACGGTGTGTTTCGGCGAAGCGAGGTTTCCGATCGACCTCAGTTTCAGTAATACGGGTAAGGCGCGTACATCACCGGAGGCGGCGCGACATACCGCGGCGGCGGAGCATAGTAGTAGGGCTGAGGTGCGTAATAGGCCGGCTGCGGCGCGTAGTAGGCGGGTTGCGGTGGCTGCGAGATCGTGTTGCCCTTCGAGGTCATGCACTGCGCGTAGGAGGCGTCGTAGCGCGCTTGCAGGCCCGCCGCGGAATACTGCGCGCCATTCGCGCCGTTCGCGCCGCCGATCAGCAAGCCGCTGCCCGCGCCGATCGCTGCGCCCGCGCCCGCATTGCCCGCCGCCGCGCCGATCAGTGCGCCGACCGCCGCGCCGCCAAGCGTGCCCAGCGCGGCGCTGTTCACGCTGTTGGTGGTCGCCGCTTGGGCGGCCGCGTTCGGGTCCGTCGAACGGTTCGCATAGTCGCGGCATGCATAGTCGTCTTGCTGGAACTGCCCAAGCGGCTCGCCGCTGCGCGGCAGCGCGACCACGCTTGGGCCGCTCGGCGGCATGACCGCGCAACCGCCGAGCGCGAGCGCAACGACGGCGGCCGGTATGGCGAGGCTAATCGACTTGGTGCTGGAGATCATGTTCGTGCGCTTCAATGACATTGGAATTCAAACGTTATGCCAATCGGTATCGCGCTTGGTTACGAGATCGTTACAGAAAGTTTTTCGCTTACATTCTCGCGCGCGTTCGCGCCGCTTGGTCTCACAGCCTGAAAGGCCCGCGCAGCCACGTCATATCGGGTAATGCTTGTAAGCGAAGCCGCAATCTGTTTTCGCAGCGCGCAGCCTAAACTGGCTTGCGGTAATAGTGGGCAATGAACCAGAGGATGACTCGATGAACCGGCTTGTTTTTCTGGTGGCGGCGGCTTCTGCCGCCTGCATATCGCCCGTTTTCGCGCAGTCGAACACGACATTCCCGAGCAGCGCGATCGAACCGTCTACGGCGACCTTCCCCAGCGCGTCGATCGCGCAGAATTTTCAGTACATCAATCACCCGCCTCCACCTCCCGCGCCTGCGAGTTCGGTGTCGCCCAGCGGCGGCGGGCGTGGCCATCGGCATCGGCAGATGTCGGCGGATTCAGATACGGCCGGGGGTGCGTCGACGCAGCCTTGATCGGACGCCCGCAGGGTCTGAATCGGCGCGGAACAAGGGCCCGCTGACCTCGCCGCAGTTACCATCTGTGACAAAGCTTGCACTTCCGACCGGCCTCGCAGGTGCCAACCCGACGACTATCTCTCCCGGTTACCTCGTAACTGCCGGAGAAACACGCGTTGCGCGCCCTCCGAGGGCTTCACCTGGCATCGTCATACCTCCCGCTGTAGCGCTGTCGCGCCTCGCCGGCGTGCTCCGTTGCCCCTGCCTGCACCACGTTCCCCATACGTGGCGGTAAGCGGCCTCGACATGGCGCGCAAAGCGCGCGCCGTCCATCAACGGCGATGCCGCGAGCCGTGCCCGCAGGCTGCCACGCATCGCGCTCAGGCGCGGCAGATCGCGTACCAGCTGGACGGCGGTCTCGACAAACTGTGCGTCGCTGTCCGCGGCGAGGTCGCGTAGACCCAGGCTCTCCAGTTGGCTCAGTCCGGCACGCCCCACTGACGTGCTGCCGACCCGCGTGACGACCGGCACTCCCATCCAGTACGAGTCGAGGCTCGTCGTATGGCCGTTATACGGAAACGTATCGAGCCCGACGTCGATCTGGTGATACGTCCGCAGATAGTCCGCGCGCGGGCGGAACGATGTAAAAGAGACCCGCTCTTCGGTGATCCCATGGTGTCCCATTCGTTCGAGCAGAAGCGCACGGGCCGCGCCGTTCGGGGCCATCAGTAGCAGCCTGGCATCCGCCACCTCGCGCATCACGTCGCCCCACAGCCTGAACGTCACATCGCTCAGCTTGCACGGGTTGTTCAGGCAGCCGAACGTCGGATAGCCACTCGATAGCGCGGGCTGCGCATTGACCTCAGGCGTATCCGTCAACGCGTCATAGCACCAGAAAGAGTCCCGCAGACGGATGGAAACTTCGCTATACCAGGCATCGCTGCCGACCGGGTCGAGCCACGGGTCGGTGAACCGGTAGTCGATCGCATCGATGCCGGTCGTGCCCGGATAGGCGAGCCAGGCGATCTGCACCGGCGCGGGTTTGCGTGCAAACAGCAGCGGACGGCCATCCGCCATGTGCATGGTCAGGTCGATGAGAATGTCGATCCGGTCGTCGCGGATCATCTGTGCGAGCTGCTCGTCGTTGAGTGCGCGTACGTCGCGCCAAGCATCGGCATAAGAGGCTACGCGCTGCGTCAGATGGTCCGGCCGGGTGACGCTCGCGTAACAGAAGACTTCGAACTGTTCGTGATCGTGATGCGAGAGCAGCGGCAGTGTGAACAACGTCTGGCAATGATCGCGGAAGTCCGGCGACACGTAGCCGATACGCAAGCGGCGGGACGGTGTCGCATCGTTCGGATGCGGCTCGTGGGTGCCGCGATACAGCGCCTCGTGCCGCGCCGACCATCGACGGCTTTCGTCCAGTAGCGGCTGAGGATGCTCGGCCTGGAAGCTCAATGCGTAGACCAGATTGCTGTGCGCGACGACATTGTAGGGATCGCACGTGAGCGCCCGACGATAGCAATCGATGCCGTCGTCGAGGCGACCCTGGTCCTTCAGCACGTTGCCGAGATTGTTGTGCGTGACCGAATGATGCGGGTCCACGCTGAGCGCTTCGCGCAAATGAGATTCCGCCTCGGCGATGCGGCCGAGCGTACGCATCAGGGTCGCCGCATTGTTGAGCGCGGCAACGAAACCCGGGCGCAGGCGGATCGCCGTGCTAAACGCTTGCGCGGCGTCCTCGTGCGAGCCCGACTCTTGCAGGACGATACCCAGGTTGTTGTAGGCATCGGCGTGTGCCGGCGCTTGCCCGATCGCCCGCTGATAGTGGCTTACCGCTTCGCTCCGCCTACCGAGCGCATGCAGCGCATTGGCCAGGTTGTACGCTGCTTCGGGGAAGACGGGGTCTAACTCGAGCGCGTGCGTCAGCAACGCAGCGGATCGTACGAACTCGCCGCGCCGGTGAAGCGCGACGCCGAGATTCACCAGGCTGCAGGGCGAGTCGGGTGCCACGCGCACCGCTGCCTCGAGTTGCATCACGGCTTCGTCCAGACGGCCTTGCGCCTCGAGGAGTGTGCCGAGATTCGTGAGTGCGTTGGCGTCTTCGGGTTGCTCTGCGATCGCGCGGCGGTATGCGGCTTCCGCGGCATGCAGGTCGCCCTGTTGCCGGTGGCAGTTGCCGAGGTTGTTGAGCGCATCGACGTGCCCTGGTTCAAGCGCCAGCAGCGACGTATAGATCTCAATCGCAGCAGCGTATTCGCCGACTGCTTGCAGCGCCGCCGCCAGGGCGAATAGCACGTCGGCGGAGCCGGCTTCGAAAGACAGTGCTTGCAGATAGGCGTCGATCGCTTCGGTAAATCGTTGCGCGGCGGCAAACACTTGTCCTCGAACGAAGTGATATCGCGCGTTTTCCGGTGCGCGAGTCAGCGCCGCATCGAGCCACGCAAGTGCGGCCTCGTACGCGCCACCTTGCATGTCGAGCACACCGAGGCGGAACATCACGTTCGCGTCGTCGGGGTTGATCGCGAGCGTACGTTCGTACAACTCGCGGGCATGGCCGAACTCACCCGCGAGATGATGTGCCGTCGCGAGATCCAGAATCTGAGTGATTTCCATCGTGCCCCGCCGGAGGACTGCTGTTTCACCGATGTCACTTCGACCCGGACCGCTGTCCGCATCACATCCTTGTGATGCCGTCGCGCGAGGCGAACCACAGGCCGCGCGAAGGGGAACGAACATCAGCGAACGATAGCGAGCGAGTCCTTACCGAGGTTTACCATTGCTCACCACAAGAAACATGTGGCGATGCAGTCACACCGCTTCCAGCCGGGGAGCGAAACTTCACGGAAGCTTTCAAGGTTCGAAACTGTAAGCGAGCATGGCAAGCGCGCGGCGCATAGCCATGGCGGTGCACGCTCAGTTCAGCTGATGGAGAAGACGATGACGAGTCTTTCGATGACAAGACCAGAAGCTTTCGGCAATGCAGCATCCTGAATGCGGAACGCTGACGAAGCTTGCCGGTAGCAAGAAATATTCAGTAACCCGTAAGTAACAATGGATAGGAATGACGAAAGATTTGACGCGCAAATGCGACGGACGGCAAACCTGAAGAACCAAAAAGCAGAAAGCCCTCACGAAGGAGGGCTTTCTGTTTTACTACCGTTTCCAGACATCATTGCAGCGATCTGTTCGGATCTCCAATTTGATTGGATATCCGAACTATCCTGTCACGCTGCAACCGGCAAACTTACGCGAAGTTCTTCGACGCGAATGCCCAGTTGACGATGTTCCAGTACGCTTCAACGAACTTCGGACGCGCATTGCGGTAGTCGATGTAGTACGCGTGTTCCCACACGTCGATCGTCAGCAGTGCCTTCGCATCCGTGGTCAGCGGCGTAGCTGCGTTGCTCGTCGACACCAGGTCGAGCGAACCGTCAGCCTTCTTCACCAGCCATGCCCAACCCGAGCCGAACGTGCCGACTGCTGTCTTGGCGAATTCTTCCTTGAACTTCTCGAACGAACCCCACTTGGCGTTGATCGCGTCAGCCAGTGCGCCGGTCGGTGCACCGCCGCCTTGCGGCGACAGGCTGTTCCAGAAGAACGTGTGGTTCCACACCTGAGCAGCGTTGTTAAAGATGCCGCCCGATGCCTTCTTGACGATCTCTTCGAGCGACAGGTTCTCGAACTCCGTGCCCTTGATCAGATTGTTCAGGTTGGTCACATAGGTCTGGTGGTGCTTGCCGTAGTGATACTCGAGCGTCTCTTCCGACATGTTCGGAACGAGTGCGTTTTTTGCAAACGGCAGCGGCGGGAGCGTATGTTCCATGGTGCTTTCCTTGTGTCTGTATCTGTTGTGGGGGAGTCTGCGGATAAGGCTTTAGAGCACTCGATTGTAGGCGAGTTGGAATAACCCCGCAAACCAACGGACTTTATGTCCGGCATCGGCGAACATGCCGCACACATAGCGTAATTAGTGCCTTCGCACGGCGTGTGCCCGGTCTCGGCGACGGTCAAAAATGCGCTTTGGCGCGCCATCGGCGAAGTGTCAGAAACCGTCGGTCAGGCGCGGTTGGACGTCGGCGAGGGCAATGTCCGCCGCCCCTTCGGCGAGATGCACCGTAAGGCGCCGACCCGGCTTCAGTGACGACGGCGCACGCACCGCACGGCCGCTCTGCGCGTCGAGCACGGCAGCATAACCACGCTCCAGCGTGCGCTGCGGGCTCAGTACTTCGAGCCGGGCAGCCAGTGTGTCGATACGCGCGGACTGACGTTCATGCTGGCGTAACAATGCAGCGTCCAGGCGCTGCGAGAGCATGCCGAGCTTTGCCTGATGCGCGGCGAGATCCGGGCGCCAGCGCTGCCAGCGCATCTGCAGCAGAGAAAACCGCGCTCGGGCGTCGCGCACGGGACGCGCGCCCGCCGATGCCAGCCGCACGCTCAATTGCTGCAAATGCGTGCGCTGCCGCGCGAGCCGCTCGGCCGGTGACACGAGCCGGCGCGCGAGCCAGTCGAGTTGTTGGGCGCGCCGCTCCATCATGCGGCCGAAGCCACGGGCGAGCGTCGCATGCCGATGATCGAGCTCGCGCAGCAACAGCACGCGCTGCGGGCTGACGAGTTCGGCGGCGCCGGTGGGCGTCGGTGCGCGCACGTCGGCGGCAAAGTCGGCGATCGTGAAATCGGTTTCGTGACCCACACCGCTCACCACCGGGATCGCGCTTTCGGCGATCGCGCGCGCCAGCACTTCTTCGTTGAACGCCCACAGGTCTTCAATCGAGCCGCCGCCGCGGCACACGATCAGCACATCGACTTCGCGCCGCGAGTTGGCCGCATCGACCATCGCGGCTACTTTGGCGCTGGCGCCCACGCCCTGCACCGGCGCCGGATAGACGATCACCGGAATATGCGGGGCGCGGCGCGACAAGGTGGTCAGGACGTCACGCAATGCGGCGGCCTGTAACGACGTCACGATACCGATCGCCCGTGGATGGGCCGGCAAGGCGCGTTTGCGTTCGGCGGCAAAGAGCCCCTCGGCTTCGAGTTGCGCCTTCAGCCTGAGAAAGGCTTCGTAAAGACGCCCCTGCCCCGTGCGGCGCACCGCTTCCACATTCAGTTGCAGCTCGCCGCGCGGCTCGTACATCGTCACCAGCGCGCGCACTTCGATGCGATCGCCTTCGCGCGGCGTGAACTCGGCGTATTGCGCGCGACCGCGGAACATCACACAGCGCATCTGCGCCTGCGCGTCCTTGATCGAGAAATACCAATGGCCGCTCGCGGCACGCGTGAAGTTCGACACTTCCCCGGACACCCAGACGAGCGGAAACGAGCGTTCGAGCATCGTGCCAATGGCACGGTTGAGCGCGGAAACGGGGACGACAACTTCACCGCCGGGCGTAGCCGACGCGGAAAAAGGGCTTTCGGGATTCATGCGAGGAATATCGGTGACTGGCCAGACAGACGATAGACCGAGTGGCCATCGGCGTCCAGCACAGCAGACGAATTGTTAAAAGTGTCCACATGTCGGGAGCCGTTAGACGAATGCCGCCAGATCGCCCGCCAGGTCGCGTGAATTGGAAGCATGTCCTTGATTTATATGGATTTTGCATCTCGTTAAAGAGCACGATTGCCGATACGGAGCGCTCGGCGCGGCCCTCTCAGCCTGTTGACTGGCAGGTTCTCCACAAAGTTATCCACAGGCTGTGGGCGTCGTCCGGAACCGCCACTTGCCGCGCGGCGCGAGGTGCGTGACTTGCCGGGCGGGACGTGCGCGCGCTAGAGTGGCGGGTTCGACAGCATGTTGAAAGTCCGCCGCGCTCGCGATTACAGCCCATAGACTGCACACTGCGGGCACACCGCGCGAGCGCATCGGATATAGCCACTGTCTGACCTTTTCGCTTCACTTTTCGATTGTCCGGAGAACCGCGTTGATGCTTGCACCGCGTATTGCACCTGGCGCTTCCATGCCGCCGTCCCGGCCCCTTTCGCCTGCTCTTGCGGCTTGCCGATGAGCGGACTGAGCGACCGTCTCGAAACACGCCTCGCGCGCGAGTGGCAGCAGCGCGGACCGCTTGCGTGGGCGCTGACGCCCTTCGCGTGCGTGTTCGGCGCGATTGCCGCCGCGCGCCGCGCCGCTTTCTCGTTCGGCTGGCTGAAATCCGTGCGCATCGGCGTGCCGGTGGTGGTGGTCGGCAATGTGACCGTCGGCGGCACCGGCAAGACGCCGACCGTCATCGCCCTGGTCGAAGCCTTGCGCGCCGCCGGCTTTAAGCCCGGCGTGGTGTCACGTGGCTATGGCGCGCGCGTCAAAGGACCGACGCCGGTTCTCGCGACGTCGGCGGCAAGCGTCGGCGGTGACGAGCCGCTGCTGATCGCGCGCCGCACCGGCGCGCCGGTGTGGGTCTGTCCGGATCGCGTCGCCGCCGCGCAGGCGCTGTGCGCCGCGCATCGCGAAATCGACGTGATCGTCAGCGACGACGGCTTGCAGCACTACCGCCTCGAACGCGATGCCGAACTGGTGGTCTTCGATCACCGGCTCGGCGGCAATGGTTTTCTGCTGCCGGCCGGTCCGCTGCGCGAGCCGCTGTCGCGCCATCGCGATGCGACGCTGATCAACGACCCATATGCCCGCACGCTGCCCCCATGGCCGAACACGTTCGCGCTGCAACTTGCGCCCGCCGACGCCTGGCATCTCGACAATCCCGCTCTGCGCCGCCCGCTCGCGCAATTCAGCGGCGAGCGCGTGCTGGCCGCGGCCGGCATCGGCGCGCCGGAACGTTTTTTCGCGACGCTACGCGCGGCCGGCCTCACGCCCGCCACTCGCGCCTTGCCGGATCACTACGCGTTCGAACGCAATCCTTTTGCGGACGTCGACGCGGACGCCATCCTGATAACTGAAAAGGATGCGGTAAAATTAGGGTCCTGGCACGACGCGCGCATCTGGGTTGTCCCTGTCGAAGCCGCGCTCGATCATCGCCTCATTGCATTAGTTGTGGAGAAAGTCCGTGGACGCTCGCCTGCTTGAAATTCTCGTCTGCCCGATCTGCAAGGGCCCGCTCAGCTACGACCGTTCTGCGCAGGAACTGATCTGCAACGCGGACAAACTTGCCTATCCGATCCGCGACGGCATTCCGGTGATGCTGGTCGACGAAGCACGCCAGACCGTGGAAGGCACGCCGGTCGACCTGAATCCGGGCTCGGTGGCCTGAATCAGCTTTTGCCCGACGCGAGGCGGGTGCGGCGCGAGACCATTCAGCGCGCCGCGCGTGTCTGATCCGCAATCGCCGCATTTGCCGTCTTGTTGTCCGTCTTTCCCATCAGCGCCCGCCCTGCACTTGCGAGCGCTTTCTTCCGGTTTCATCGCCGCTCGTCCTTCCGATGACCAACGCTAACGCCACCACTCCCCCGTTCATCGCCGTCGTGCCGGCCCGGCTCGCTTCGACGCGTCTGCCCAACAAGCCGCTCGCCGACATCGGCGGCAAGCCGATGGTGGTGCGGGTCGCCGAACGCGCACGCGAATCGGGCGCGCAGCAGGTGCTGATCGCCTCCGACGCACAAGCGGTGCTGAATGTCGCCCGCGAGCACGGTTTCGAAGCCGTGCTGACGCGCGCCGATCATCCGTCGGGCACCGACCGCCTCGCGGAAGTGGCGGCGCAGTTCGGCTGGAGCGACGAAACGATCGTGGTGAACGTTCAGGGCGATGAGCCGCTGATCGACCCAGCCCTCGTGTGCGGCGTGGCGTCGCACCTGGCTTCGAGCCATGGTTGCGCGATCGCCACCGCCGGGCATCCAATCACCGACCCCGCGGAAATTTTCAATCCGAACATCGTCAAGGTCGTGCTCGATGCGCGCGGCGTCGCGCTGTATTTCTCGCGCGCGCCGATTCCGTGGGCACGCGACGCGTATCAGCCGCATTGGCCCGACGTCGCGTCGATGCCCACGCCGCCGGCCCCCGCAGTCGTCCACCGGCATATCGGCCTGTACGCGTACCGCGCCGGATTCCTGCGCTCGTATCCGGGTCTCGCGATCTCGCCGATCGAACAGGTCGAAGCGCTCGAACAACTGCGCGCGATGTGGCATGGTGAGCGAATCGCCGTGCTCGTCACGCAGAATGCGCCGCTGCCCGGCGTCGACACGCCCGCCGATCTCGCGCGCGTGCAGGCTTTATTCGGGGCTTGAGCGGAAAAACCCATGGCATAATCGGACGGTTGTGCGCGCCTCCCTTTAGACGCGAGAGTCAGGGTTTGCCCCGGTCGCACCGTTGTGGTCTTGCAGCGCCGTCGTGTTCGACGTGCAGCGCGAGACGCGAAACGGAACCCGATGCGGGTCCCTCGACGAATCGCGGGATGGCTGCAGCGTCACCAAAGAATTCACATAGATCTGGAGATATCACATGCGTTTGATCCTTTTGGGTGCGCCCGGCGCGGGCAAGGGCACTCAGGCAAACTTCATCAAGGAAAAATTCGGCATTCCGCAAATTTCCACCGGTGACATGCTGCGCGCGGCCGTCAAGGCAGGCACGCCGCTCGGTCTTGAAGCCAAGCGTTTCATGGATGCCGGCGAACTGGTCACGGACGAGCTGATCATCAATCTGGTGAAGGAACGCCTGCAGCAACCGGATTGCGCGAACGGTTATCTGTTCGACGGTTTTCCGCGCACCATTCCGCAAGCAGAAGCTATGAAGCAGGCAGGCGTCGCGATCGACTACGTGCTGGAAATCGACGTGCCGTTCGAAGAGATCATCGTGCGTATGAGCGGCCGCCGCTCGCACGCCGCGTCGGGCCGTACGTACCACGTCAAGTTCAACCCGCCGAAGGTCGAAGGTGTGGACGACGTGACGGGCGAACCGCTGATCCAGCGCGACGACGACAAGGAAGAAACGGTCAAGAAGCGCCTCGACGTGTACGTTGCGCAAACCAAGCCGTTGATCGAGTACTACAACAACTGGGCGCAAAACGGCGACCCGGCGACTTCGCTGACGGCACCGCAATATCGCCGCATTTCGGGCCTCGGCTCGGTCGACGAAATTCGCAACCGCGCGTTCGATGCGTTGAAGTAATCGCGCATCCGCCGTTGTTGGTCGAAAAACCCGCCCGTTCTGGCGGGTTTTTTATTGCCCGCGGCGTGGCGTGGCGTTCGCGTTTCTCCGGTCTCCGTCGTCCATCATGCCCCGCATTGATTAGCCATCCGTAGCAGTTCCGCGGCGCTATGGGTTTTCGACCGCCAGAGGCCCCACCCGGCCGGCATCCCCCGCCGCTTCGCTTTCCGCATTGCAGCATAGCCGTTACAATCGATCATCGAAAAGATATTCGATCGAGACATTACTGAACTGAAGCAAAGGAGAAGACATGGAGATTCGTGACAACGTATTCCTGATCACCGGCGGTGCATCGGGTCTCGGCGCGGCCACGGCGCACCTTTTGGTCGAAAACGGCGGCAAGGTGGTGCTGGCCGATCTGAATCAGGATGCCGGAGAGGCGCTCGCGAAGGAACTCGGCGGCGTGTTCGTCAAGTGCGACGTAAGCCGCGAAGACGACGCTACGCAAGCGGTCGAAGCCGCCACGAAGCTCGGCACGCTGCGCGGCCTCGTCAATTGCGCGGGCGTTGCGCCCGCCATCAAGACGGTCGGCAAAGACGGCCCGCATCCGCTCGAGTCGTTCGCTCGCACCATCTCCATCAATCTGATCGGCACCTTTAACATGATCCGGCTCGCCGCCGCGGCCATGTCGAAGAACGAACCGAATGCGAATGGCGAGCGTGGCGTGATCATCAACACGGCATCGGTGGCCGCGTATGACGGCCAGATCGGCCAGGCCGCCTACGCTGCGTCCAAGGGCGGCGTGGTCGGCATGACGCTGCCGATCGCACGCGACCTGTCGCGCAACGCAATCCGCGTAATGACGATTGCACCAGGCATCTTCGAAACGCCGATGCTGCTCGGCATGCCGCAGGAAGTGCAGGATGCGCTCGGCGCGATGGTGCCGTTCCCGCCACGCCTCGGCAAGCCGGCCGAGTACGCGATGCTGGCCAAGCAGATCTTCGACAATCCGATGCTCAACGGCGAAGTGATTCGCCTGGACGGCGCGATCCGGATGCAACCGAAGTAATGATTTACCCGGCGCGGCGCTTTATGCGGCTGCACCAATGAAAAACGCCTGCACCGCATGAATCATATGCGTCATGTGCAGGCGTTTTGTTTTTACCGGTAGGCCGGAAAGCGACTCTTAGTCGCGATCGTCGTACTGAGTGCGCTGACGCAATTCGTGCAGCTGCGACTCCACCACCGTCGCGTCCTCCGCATCCGGCCGGTCGCCGAGATATCGTTCGAGGTCTTCGAGCGCCGGGCGCAGATAATCGAGCCGCGCGTAAGCGAAACCGCGATCGCGCACCTCTTCGATACTGTCCGGCAGCAGAATCACGAGACGCTGCTGCACCGCCAGCAGACGTTGCCAGCGTTCCGTCTGAAGATACGTGGATTTCAGATTGCGCAGCATGCGAGCGATGATCTCGCGGCGCGTGGCCGGCTGCAGCAAGATGCGCAGCGCCCTGCTCACCGACTCGCCCGCCGACGCCACATACGGCTCCAGCATGTCCACCATCTGCGATTCGGACAGCGAATGCCCGCTAGTCGGATCGAGCATCACGTCGCCATCCGGCGTGGTGACGCGCAACAGGAAGTGGCCCGGAAACGACACACCGCGCGCCGGGACGCCGATCTGCTCGGCCATCTCCAGATACAGCACCGCCAGCGAAATCGGAATGCCGCGGCGCCGCTTGAGCACCATATTCAGATGGCTGTTGTCGGGATCGTAATAATCGTTGAGGTTGCTGGCGAAACCCAGCTCGCGGAAGAAGAAACGGTTGAGAATGCCGACCTTCTGCCTGATGTCGGCATCGTCCGGCATGCGGCGCTGCAAACGCAAAACCAGCTCGTCGATCTCGGCCAGCGTGCCTTGCAAATCGAGATCGGGATAAGCGTCCTGCGCGAGCGAGAGCGCCGCCTCGGTCAGCGGCAGGCTGTCATCTTCGGCAACCAGCGTACTGAAATAGTCGAGAACTCGCGTCATCGTGATCACTTCACTCGCCTTTTGAAATACGCGTACTTGAAGCCCATCAGCCAAAGCATACCGAAATATAGCGCGGCGAACAGTACCAGGCACGCCCCCAGCAACACGATCCGGTCGACCGGCCGGTTATGCATGCCGATCCAGTCGAAGCTGATCGCAAGCCAATGCATCGTGCCGGCCAGCACCAGACAGGCGCCGAACAACTGCACGAAGAACTTCAACCAGCCGTTCGACGGCATGTAGATGCCACGCTTGCGCAGGCCGAGGAACAGGAACAGCGCGTTGACGCAAGCGCCCAACCCGACGCTCAGCGTGAGACCGGCATGCGCGAAGATCGGCACGAACAGATAGTTGCTCAGTTGCGTGACGATCAGCACGCCGATGCCGATTTTCACCGGCGTCTTGATGTCCTGTTTCGCGTAAAAACCCGGCGCGAGGATCTTGATCAGAATCAGGCCAATCAGGCCGATGCCGTAGGCCGACAGAGCGCGGCCAACCATGACCACCGAGTTGCCGTCGAACTTGCCGTAGTGGAACAGCGTCGCGGTGAGCGGCTGGGCGAAGAAGAACAGCGCGACGGCGCTCGGGGCGGCCAGCAGAAAAGTGACGCGCAGCCCCCAGTCGAGCAGCGACGAATACTCATGTGGATCGGCGTCCACGTGTGCCTTCGAGAGGCTCGGCAGCAGGATCGTGCCGAGCGCGACGCCGAGCAGCGCAGTGGGAAACTCCATCAGCCGGTCGGCGTAATTTATCCAGGAGACGGCGCCCGGGCCGATGCGCGACGCAATATTAGTGTTGATGATCAGGCTGATCTGCGCGACCGACACGGCGAACATGGCCGGCACCATCTTCGACAGCACCCGCTTCACGCCACGGTGCGCGAGCGCCTTCAGCGGATTCAGGCCGATACGCGGCAGCATGTCGATCTTCTTCAGACCGGGCAGTTGCACGACGAATTGCAGCACGCCGCCGGCGATCACCGCCCACGCGAGCGCGTAGACCGGCGTTTGCAGGCGCGGCGCGACAAACACTGCCGCAACGATGAACGCGACGTTCAGCAGGACCGGGGCGAACGCGGGCAGCGAAAAGTTCTTGTACGTATTCAGCACGCCCGACGCCAGCGACGTCAGCGAGATGAAAATAATGTACGGGAACATGATGCGCGTCATCGTGACCGCTAGCGCATAGGCCTGGCCTTCATGCGCGAGCCCTGACGCGACAATGAACACGACGCCCGACGCCCCCACCACACCGATCAGCGAGAGAATCGCGAGCGCCCAGGCCAGTACGGTCGAGGTCGCGTCGACGAGCGCCTTGGTGGCGTCGTGTCCTTGCTGGTTCTTGAATTCGGCCAGAATCGGCACAAAGGCTTGCGAGAAAGCACCCTCGGCGGAAATGCGGCGCAGCAGATTGGGAATGCGGAAGGCGACGTAAAACGCGTCAGTATATTGACTGGCGCCGAACGCGCGGGCGATCAGCGTTTCGCGGGCCAGTCCGGTCACGCGCGACAGCAGCGTGAAGCCGCTGACCGTCAGCAGGGCTCGGAATAGATTCATGGGGCGCTTATTATACGGGTGCCGCAGGTGCGGACGACGAGCCGGAACGCGAATCGGACCGATTTGCGCCGCAGACGTTCGGTCGGATGAGCGGATCGGGTTGTTTTTTGTTGCTTGCCGCGGATTCCGCGAGTCGCACCCTCGCTGCCGCGCTTGCCCGTTGTGGCGGCGCCAAGACGTTCGTGAATCGCCGAAACTCGCCAAAACTAACAGAATCCCCAGCGAGGCGCGCCGACCCGGCGTATCAGAATTGGCGATTCCTCGTTGCCACGTGCCTGATTTTGTTGCTATAATCGCCGGTTTCGAAGCTCGCTCAATTTTCGGACGGGTTTTCGAGGAGGTTCGGGCACGCAGTAGGCAGGCGTCGCTCCAGCGGCGCGCAAGCCATATTGAGGCGCCAACCAGCCTCGAAATACACCGGAACACGGGCCCGCCTTCGCGTAGGCCGATCGATTTTTCGAATTATTTCGACACTTTTGCGCTCTTGGGCAATCGCTTCCAAGAGTTCGATCTAAAAGCAGCACCTCACCACTTGAAGGTCAGGTACTGGAAACAGGAACAGGATAAGGAACCGTCATGGCTAACTCCGCACAAGCACGCAAGCGCGCCCGCCAGGCCGCCAAGGCAAACTCGCACAACTCGGCACTGCGCTCGAAGTTCCGCACGGCTATCAAGGCTGTCCGCAAGGCAATCGAAGCAGGCGACAAGGCTAAGGCCGTCGAGATCTTCCAGGCATCGTCGAAGACCATCGACATCATCGCCGACAAGAAAATCGTTCACAAGAACAAGGCAGCTCGTAACAAGAGCCGTCTGGCTGCAGCCCTCAAGGGTCTGCAAGCACCCGCAGCGCAGTAAATTCGGTCAGCCCGCTTCGGTGGGCTACCTCCTGTTTCCGCTGCTACAGAAAAGCCCGCTTCGGCGGGCTTTTTTGCTTGGCCCGACGGAAACGGACGCTGACTCACGCCTGCTCGCGAGTCAGTTGGCTGCACATCGAAGCCACCCGCCTTGAAGCCAATGCTTCAGGCGCAAAAAAACCCGCCAATGGCGGGTTTTTCTTTTGCCGATCCGGCCCGGCTAGCTCGCGTTAGATCACGTGCCTTTTCTCTTGCGGCGTAGCGTGCTCGAGTTGCAACTCGCAAGCCTCGGTCACGAGAAGGTCATTATCTTTCGCGAAGTTGAGAACGAAATCGAAGGCCATCGGCTCGATGTCGCGCAAGCGCGAATCGAGAATCACGCATTTGAGGTCACCGATCATGGTGGGCCGGACATACAACGAGTATTGCAGGTAAGCATTCGGGCCCCTGCCCCGTGGGCTGGGACCAAAGCACGCCATGACGCCTGCGAGCCGCTCCGACCAGTCACTCGGCCGAAACTTTTTTCCGGTCGAGGTGATGCCCTGAATGAAATATTCGGTTGGAGCTGCTTCGGCCATGTAGGAATACCTGTGTGACTGCCCAGCGGGATGACGGCAAAGCTGACTGCAAAGCGGCTTTGGGATGCCTGAACACGTTGGCCGCGCCTGAATGGCGAGCTGCGCCGCCAGAAACCACGAAGGGCCAGATAAGCCGTCTCGGCGCTCATCTTGACGGCGCATCGCGACGAAACTTTCCGGAGTGCGCGAGCCGTGTCCCGCAAGCTTAATACCGGCCTGCTGGGCTTAGGGATAACCGGTAGATTATAGCGCAGCGGACCTTTTTCCGCAGCGCACACAAGCCTCGTTTGAACGTTGCGAAAGGCTTTCAGACAGCTTGCCTGGCCTTTTGGCCGACTCGTCAAACGGGGCGAAATCCTTTATGCTGCATTGAGTTACCACAAAAGACGGCGGCGCCGTCCGGCAATCCTGCCGGGTGAGACCGCCGTATTTGTTTCATGACCGCCAAGAAAATTCGCCACTACCTGCAGTTCAAGGATTTCTCGCTGGAAGACTACGAGTACGTGCTGGAACGCGCGCGCATTCTGAAACGCAAATTCAAGAACTACGAGACTTACCACCCGCTGCACGACCGCACGCTGGCGATGATCTTCGAGAAAAACTCGACACGCACGCGCCTGTCGTTCGAAGCCGGCATCTTCCAGCTGGGCGGCCACGCCGTCTTCATGAGCACGCGCGACACGCAACTCGGGCGCGGCGAGCCGATCGAAGACGCCGCGCAAGTGATCTCGCGCATGGTCGACATCATCATGATCCGCACGTTCGGCCAGGACATTCTCACGCGCTTCGCCGAGAATTCGCGCGTGCCGGTGATCAATGGGCTGACCAACGAATATCACCCGTGCCAGGTGCTGGCGGACATCTTCACGTATTTCGAACATCGCGGTCCGATTCGCGACAAGACGGTTGCGTGGGTCGGCGATGCGAACAACATGCTGTACACGTGGATCGAAGCCGCCCAGATTCTCGGTTTCAAGCTGCGCCTGTCCACGCCGCCGGGTTACAAGCTCGACCACGCCATGGTCGCCACTGAAAGCGCCCCGTTCTATCAGGAATTCGACGACCCGAACGAGGCCTGCACGGGCGCCGATCTGGTCACCACGGACGTGTGGACCAGCATGGGCTTCGAGGCAGAAAACGAAGCCCGCAAGAAAGCCTTTGCAGACTGGTGCGTCGACGCCGAAATGATGGCGCGCGCCAATTCTGACGCATTGTTCATGCACTGCCTGCCTGCCCACCGCGGCGAGGAAGTCAGCGCGGAAGTGATCGACGGCCCGCAAAGCGTCGTGTGGGACGAAGCGGAAAATCGTCTGCACGTGCAAAAGGCGTTGATGGAATACCTGCTGCTCGGCAAGCTGAATCACTAAGCGAGCCGGCTACGCAGCACCTGCGTGAAGCGTGACGGGGCCTTGAATACGAGGCAAGGCATCCACGTTTAACGCCACGCATCGAGCCGGCGTCCGCGAAAGCAAACGGAACCGGCTCACCCACCGCAGCACTCCAAAAACGCGGGCAAGCGGCGGTTTAGTGTCAAAATAGTGGTTTTCCGCGCTCCGGAACCGCCGGCGCGCCTTGTTTTCCAGCTTTCTCCAGCTACGAGTTCACCATGAGCGATATCAAGAAAGTCGTGCTCGCCTATTCGGGCGGCCTCGACACCTCCGTCATCCTGAAGTGGTTGCAGGACAATTACGACGCCGAAGTCGTCACGTTTACGGCCGACATCGGCCAGGGCGAAGAGCTGGAACCGGCGCGCAAGAAAGCCCTGCAACTCGGCATCAAACAGGACAACATCTTCATCGAAGACCTGCGCGAAGAATTCGTGCGCGACTACGTGTTCCCGATGTTCCGCGCCAACACGATCTATGAAGGCGAATACCTGCTGGGCACGTCGATCGCACGTCCGCTGATCGCCAAGCGTCAGATCGAAATCGCCCGCGCCACTGGCGCGCAAGCGGTCTCGCACGGCGCAACCGGCAAGGGCAACGACCAGGTTCGCTTCGAACTCGGTTATTACGCGCTGGAACCGGGCATCAAGGTGATCGCACCGTGGCGCGAATGGGATCTGCTGTCGCGCGAAAAACTGCTCGCGTACGCTGAAAAGGCCGGCATTCCGATCGAAATGAAGCACAAGCAAGGTGGCGCGCCGTATTCGATGGACGCGAACCTGCTGCACATCTCGTTCGAAGGCCGCCACCTGGAAGACCCGAAGGCCGAAGCCGAAGCCGATATGTGGCGTTGGACGGTGTCGCCGGAACAGGCGCCCGACCAGGCTGAATACCTCGACATCGAGTACGAGCACGGCGACCCGGTCGCGATCAACGGCAAGCGTCTTTCGCCGGCTGAAATGCTGACCGAGCTGAACCGCTTGGGCGGCAAGCACGGCATCGGCCGTCTGGACCTGGTCGAAAACCGTTACGTCGGCATGAAGTCGCGCGGCTGCTATGAAACGCCGGGCGGCACGATCATGCTGAAGGCGCACCGCGGTATCGAGTCGATCACGCTCGACCGCGAAGTGGCCCACCTGAAAGACGACCTGATGGCCCGTTACGCATCGCTGATTTACAACGGCTACTGGTGGAGCCCGGAGCGTCGCGCAATCCAGGTGCTGATCGACCATACGCAAGAGAAGGTCAATGGCTGGGTGCGTGTGAAGCTATACAAGGGCAGCGTCTCGGTTGTCGCGCGCGATTCGAAGGAAACGCTGTTCGACAAGACGATCGCTACGTTCGACGACGACGGCGGTGCGTACAACCAGGCCGACGCTGGCGGGTTTATCAAGCTCAACGCGCTGCGTATGCGGATTGCGGAGAATGCGCGTCGTCAGCGCGACTAAGCGTTAGCATTGGTGAGGGCTAACTTCGCGTTAGCGAAGTTAAGCGCCGAGAAGCGCAGCCGAAGCCGAAGCTCAGATGCAAAAAAGGCGCCAGGAGGAAACTCCCGGCGCCTTTTTCATTGCTGCATGCCGCTCACGCAATCACAAGCAAACCGGCTCCGCTTCCAGTTCAACCCCAAATCGCGCCAGCACATCGCGCTGAACCGCCTTTGCGAGCGCCAACACTTCGGCACCGCTCGCCCCACCGCGATTGACCAGCACCAGCGCCTGCCGCTCGTGCACGGCCGCTGCACCCATCGCGCGGCCTTTCCAGCCACATCGATCGATCAGCCAGCCCGCCGCGAGCTTCACCCGGCCGTCCGGCTGCGGGTAAGACACAAGCTCGGGCTCCTTGACCTTCAGCGCTTCGAACTGCGTGGCTTCGACGACCGGATTCTTGAAGAAACTCCCGGCGTTACCCAACTGAAGCGGATCGGGCAGCTTGGCGCGCCGCACCGCGACTACCGCGTCGAAAATCGCCTGCGCACTCGGCGCGGCGGCATCGGCATGACCACCGGCAGCCAGTTCACGCGCGATATCCGCATAGCCGGCACGCGGCTGCCAAACCTTCGGCAAACGGAAAGTGACCGACGTGATGACAAACCGGTCGCGCCCTTCCCGCTTGAAAAAACTGTCGCGGTAACCGAATCGGCACGCTTTTGCATCGAGTTCGACGACGGCGCCCGTTTCCAGCTCGACCGCCCGCAGCGACGCGAATCGCTCGCACATTTCCAGCCCATAAGCGCCGATGTTCTGAATCGGCGCCGCCCCCACCGTGCCCGGAATCAGCCCGAGGTTCTCCAGCCCCGGCAGCCCTTGCGACAAAGTCCACGCGACAAAGTCATGCCATGGCTCGCCGGCTGCCGCCTCGACGTACCATGCATCATCGTCCTCGCGCACGACGCGGCGGCCTTGCAGCGCCACCAGCAGCACCAGTCCGGCGAAATCGCCCGTCAGCACGACATTACTGCCGCCGCCCAGCACCAGTCGCGGCAAGCCGGTAGCACGCGGATCGCGCACGGCAGCCATCAGTTGCGCTTCGTGCTCGATCCGGCACGCAAACTGCGCGCGAACATCGAAACCGAAGGTGTTATGCGCCTTCAGCGGATAGCCGGCAATGAACGCGGCGGAGTCGGATCGGGACATCGGAATGAGAAGAATGGAACGGCCAGCTAAACGACATCAGGCCCCGGCCGCACGACAATGCGCGGCGGCCTTAGGCAAAAGGGAGTGGCGTCGGTAAAATGACGTCCGGTCCGTGATTATAGCGAGTGCCTCGTGAGCAGCCGACCGGCCGCGCCACGCACCGCAGCACTATTGGGAGAAAACAATGCCATCGTTTGACGTCGTCTGCGAAGCAGACATGATCGAAGTCAAGAACGCGATCGAGCAGTCCAACAAGGAAATTTCAACCCGCTTCGACTTCAAAGGGTCGGACGCGCGCGTCGAGCACAAGGAAAGCGAAATCACCGCCTACGCCGACGACGACTTCAAGCTCGGTCAGGTGAAAGACGTCCTGCTGTCGAAAATGGCCAAGCGCAATGTGGATGTGCGCTTTCTCGACTACGGCAAGATCGAGAAGATCGGCGGCGACAAGGTCAAGCAGATCATCAAGATCAAGAAAGGGGTATCCGGCGATCTGTCGAAGAAAATCGTGCGTCTCGTGAAGGACAGCAAGATCAAGGTCCAGGCGAGCATTCAGGGCGACGCGGTGCGCATCACCGGCGGCAAGCGCGACGATCTGCAAAGCGTGATCGCGATGCTGCGCAAGGACGTGACTGACACTCCGCTCGACTTCAATAACTTCCGCGACTGAACGCGCGTCGCGCTCAAGGCCGAGTGCGTGTCGCCCCTCGGCAATGCGCGTGCGTTGAGGCTCGGCAACGTGCCGCGTCGACATTCGGCGCCCGACTCAGTACCCGCACGGATTGCATGCGCTCGGCACATAGCCCATGCGCGTTCAGCGCGTACTTCGTGAAGGCACTCAGGCACGCCGGCTAACACCCGGCGGTACCCCGCCCAAGTTCGAGGTTCGTTACGACCCGCCGCGCTACGCCGCTGCGTCAGGTTTCTTCTTCGCGCCGATGCGGCTTTCCTGGCCGCGCATCAACTTGGCGATGTTGCCGCGGTGGCGCCAGACTAGCAGCGAACTCATCACGACAATCGCCAGCGCGATGATATGCGGCCCGAACAGAAAGCCGTCGAAGATCGGTGCGAACACCGCCGCGGCCAGTGCCGCCAGCGAAGAATAGCGCGTAAAAAACGCCACGATCAGCCACGTAAGCAAGGTGGCCACGCCAAGGATCGGGTTGATCGCGAGCAGCACGCCCGCCGCGGTCGCCACGCCCTTGCCGCCCTTGAAGCGGAAGAAGATCGGATACAGGTGGCCGAGAAACACTGCAATGGACGCAATCGCGACCGACGTTTCGTCGAGGCCGTAACGCGCGCCGAAGTGCACCACGAACCACACCGGCAGCCATCCTTTAAAGGCGTCGCCGATCAGGGTGAGAATCGCGGCCTTCTTGCTGCCGCTGCGCAGCACGTTGGTGGCGCCCGGGTTGCCCGAGCCGTACGAGCGCGGGTCGTCCAGCCCCATGGCGGCGCTCACGATCACGGCAAACGACACCGAGCCGATCAGGTAGGCAACGACAGCAACGATCAGGTTTTGCATCTGGGACTCTTATAAGGATCGGCGGTCTGAAACTCGACACCCCAACCGCAACAGGGAACAAGGCGGCGCACATTCTACCGAACCCACCCGCCCGGAAAACATTGAGACAAACGTCAATCGACGCTCGCGCACTGAACCGGCTTCGCCGCCAGCAAGCCGGTCAAAATCGTGGGCTCGATGCTGACCAGAAAACCGCGCCGCCCGCCGTTCAGCCAGATCTTGTCCATCTCGAGGATGCTCGACTCGACGTACACCGGCATCTGTTTGCGCGTACCAAACGGCGATGTGCCGCCGATCAGATAGCCGGAATGCCGGCTCGCCACCTCGGGCTTGCATGGCTCGACGCGTTTCGCGCCAATCTGCCGCGCCAGATTCTTGGTGCTGACGGTTCGGTCGCCGTGCATCAGTACGATCAGCGGTTTGGCGTGCTCGTCTTCCATCACCAACGTCTTCACGACATGATGTTCGTCCACGCCGAGCTGGCGCGCCGATTCCTCGGTGCCGCCGTGCTCCACGTAATCATAAGGATGTTCGCCGAAAGTGACGCCGTGACGGTGCAGAAACTGCGTCGCGGGCGTTTCGGAAACGTGTCTGGATTTGCTCATCGGCGCATTGTAATGGCGAGTTTGCGCAACGGCTATTTGCCGAACGGCCAATTGTGCGGGATCGGCGATTGTGGCACGATCGTTCGCAAATCTTCCGGCACACTGTATGCCGGGCACTGAATACGTTTAGCGACCATGCAGAGCTCGAACTCTGGTCGACAGCTTTGCATGGGACCAGAGTAAGGCGCTAAAGCGCCAACTCTGGTCGACACAGGAGACAGCATTGAGCCTCGATTCATCCACCCGTTCCACGATCGACATTCCCGCGCTGCTGGCCGCCCTGCCCACGCGTATTGCCGACATTCCGGCGCTCGCGGCCGCGCGCGACCCGCAACACGTCGCCCTGATCGAGGATGCGCGCCGCCTCACCAGCGCGCAGCTTCTGGAAGCCGTCAATACCACCGCCGCGCAGTTGCGCGAATGGGGCGTGCGTGGCGGCGATCGCGTGATGATCGTGGCCGAAAACAGCATCGTGCAGATCGTGCTGCTGTTCGCCACCGCGCAGCTCGACGCGTGGGCGCTGGTGTCGAATGCCCGCCTGTCCGCAGCCGAACTTGACGCGATCCGGGCGCACGCGCAGCCTCGCTTGGTCGCGTACGCGGTCGAAAGCTCCGTGGATGCCCAACAGCATGCGCAGCGGCACCAAGCCACTACAGCGCCTGCCATCACGCCGGATATCGGCGCCTGGTCGTACACGATCGACGCCGACGCGAAAGCCGAGCCGGTCGAAGCCGCGAATGACCGTCAATGCGCCGCGCTGATCTACACCACGGGAACCACGGGCGCGCCGAAAGGCGTGATGCTGTCCCACTGCAATCTGCTCTTCATCGCAGCCGTCTCGAGCCGTTTGCGCAATGTCGGTCCGGACGATGTCGTGTACGCCGTTCTGCCGATCTCGCACGTGTACGGCTTTGCGTCGGTCTGCCTCGGCAGCCTGCACGCCGGCGCGACCTTGCGCCTCGCTCCGCGTTTCGCACCGGAAGCGGTGCGGCGGGCGCTCGCCGACGAGCGCGTGTCGATCTTTCAGGGCGTCCCGGCCATGCACGCCAAACTGCTCGAACATTTGCAAACGCACGGCCACGCGTGGTCCGCGCCGCGTCTACGCTTTGCCTATTCGGGCGGCTCGCCGCTCGACGCCGCGCTCAAGGCGCACGTCGAAAGCGTCTACGGCCTGCCGCTCCACAACGGCTATGGCATGACCGAGAGCAGTCCGACCGTCTCCCACACCATGCTCGATGCGCCGCGCAGCGATTGCTCAGTCGGTGAGGTCATTCCTGGCGTCGAGGTGCGGTTCGTCGGACTCGACGGCGTGGATGCCGCGCCGGGCGAAATCGGCGAACTGTGGGTGCGTGGCCCGAACGTGATGCTGGGCTACTACCGCAGCCCAGAGCAGACCCGCGCCGTCGTTACCGAAGTCGGCTGGCTCAAGACCGGCGATCTCGCCCGGCAGGACGCAGACGGTGCGTTGCATATCGTCGGGCGCAGCAAGGAGCTGATCATCCGCTCGGGCTTCAACGTGTATCCCGCGGAAGTCGAGCACGTGTTGAACGCGCATCCGCAGGTCGTGCAGTCGGCGGTGATCGGGCGCGCCGTGGAAGGTAACGAGGAAGTAGTCGCGTTCGTCGAATTGATCGCGGGCGCGAAGGTGACGCCGGCCGAACTGATCGCGTGGTGCGGCGAGCGTCTCGCGCCGTACAAGCGCCCTGCCGAAGTGAAAGTGCTCGCCGCGCTGCCGGCCGCGTCGACTGGCAAGATTCTCAAGCACCGGCTTCGCGAATTCGTCTAACGCGCCTCACCCGCGCGGATGATGCTGCGCGTGCAGCGACTTCAAGCGTTCGCGGGCCACGTGCGTATAGATTTGCGTGGTCGAGATATCCGTATGACCGAGTAGCAACTGAACGACGCGCAAATCGGCGCCATGGTTCAGCAGGTGCGTCGCGAACGCGTGCCGCAACGTATGCGGCGAGAGCGGCGCGCGCACGTCGGCCGCCGCCGCGTGACGCTTGATGATGTTCCAGAACTGCTGGCGGGTCATGCCCTCCGCGCGGCTCGTGACGAACAGTGCGTCCGTCGCGCGCGCACCGAGCAAAGCCGGACGCGCTTCGCGCAGATAGCGTTCGATCCAGCCATGCGCCTCTTCGCCGAAGGGAATCAGGCGCTCTTTCGAACCCTTGCCCATCACGCGCACTACGCCTTCGTTCAGGCCCACTTCCACCGTCTTCAGCGTGACGAGTTCGGTGACTCGCAAACCGCTCGCATACATCAATTCCAGCATGGTGCGATCGCGCAGGCCCAAGGGCGTGTCGATATCCGGTGCACCGAGCAGCGCTTCGACTTGCGCTTCGCTGAGCGTCGACGGAAAACGCGGCGGTTGCTTGGCCGAACGGATACGCACGGTCGGATCGGCCTTTGCGCGATGCTCGCGCACGGCCCAGCCGTAATAGCGGCGAAACACCGAAAGCCGCCGGTTCGCCGAGGTGGACTTGTCTTTCTGACGAGCCGCGCTGTAGGCGTTGAGATCGGCCTCGCTGGCGGTGTCGAGCGATGTGTTGCGGGTTTGCGCGAGCCATTCGCAGAACAGCCGCAGATCGCGCCGGTATGCATCGAGCGTGTTGCGCGACAAGCCGTGCTCGAGCCACAACGCGTCGCAGAAGGCGTCGATCGAGGCCGAGCTCGATACAAACAAAGGTGACGCGATGGGCGCGTCGTCAGCCACGGTGTCGCTCATGCGTAGGGAATGCCTTCATGCGCCAGAAGCCAGCGCTTGACGTTGCGAAAGAAGCCGTCTCCGGCGTGATGCGCGAATCCGCCGATGCCGCTCGCACTAACCACCCGATGACACGGGATCACGATCGGAAAGTAATTGGAACCACACGCCTGGCCGACCGCGCGCGGCACACTACCTAGCTGCCGTGCAAGTTGCCCGTAGGTCAACACGACGCCCGGCGGGATGTCGCTGATCGCTTGCCACACGCGCCGCTGAAACGGGGTGCCGACCGCTGCCAGCGGCAATTCGAACTTCGCGGACGCCCGCTCGAAATATTGCTCGATCTGCTCGACGGCCTGCTTTGCCAGAGGCGTGTCCGGCGTCACGCTCTGCACCGACTCCGGCAGATAGACGATCTCACGTACGGCCTCGCCTTCGAGGCGAATGCCGACCTTGCCGAACGGTGCATCAATCACTGCATTGAACATGGTTGCTTGCCTCATGACTCGACCGGCGCCTTTTAAACGTCACGGTAGCGTACCTGCATGGGGTGCAGTTGGCTTCGCGCAGAAAAACCGCCGCCGAATTGCCGCTACTTTACGCCGCTTCCAACGCCCATTCCACATGCTCGCGCACCACGGCAGAAGGATCTTCAACGCGCAACTTCAGCGCATCAACAATTGCCTCGCGCGCATCCACACTCAAACTCTCCGACGAAGCCCGCAGCGCATTACCCATCCCCACAGCCAGATTGCGCAACCAACTCTCATAGCCGATGCGACGAATCGCACTGCCCTGCATGCGCGTATCGAACTCGTCGGCGGACCATGCAAACAGTTCGACCAGCGTCGCGCGATCGAGTCCATGCCGCACATCGAAATCGGCGACCGGCGCGGCCTGCGCAAACTTGTTCCAAGGACACACGAGCTGGCAATCGTCGCAGCCATACACACGATTACCGATCAGCGGCCGCATTTCCAGGGGAATATTGCCCTTCAATTCGATCGTCAGATACGAAATACAGAGGCGTGCATCGACCTTATAGGGCGCCACGATCGCCCCCGTCGGACAGGCATCGATGCAGCGCGTGCAACTGCCGCAATGCGAGCCCGGCGTTTCGGGCGCGTCGTCGGGCGACGTCTCGGCATCTGTCGGCAAGGGCACATCGACGTAGATTTCGCCCAGGAAAAACAGCGAACCCGCGTCGCGCTGCAGCAGCAGCGTGTGTTTGCCACGCCAGCCGATTCCGGCCTTCTGGGCAAGTTCCACTTCGAGCACCGGCGCCGAATCGGTAAATACGCGGTAGCCGAACGCGCCAATCTCCGCCTCGATTTTCTCGGCCAGATGTTGCAAACGGTTACGCATTACCTTGTGATAATCGCGGCCCCGCGCATAGATCGACACCACTGCGGCCGACGGGTCCGCAAGCCGCGCATGCTCCGCTGCGCGCCAGTCTGGCGGCGCCGGCGGTACGTCCTGCAAAGCGCTTTCGTGCGCCTTTCCGCTCAATGTTTCCGCAGGCAAATAGGCGATGCGCGCGGTAATCACACGTCGCGTGCCGGCCACAAGCTCGGCGGGGCGCGCGCGTTTCATACCGTGTTTCGCCATATAATCCATCTCGCCGTGGCACCCCGCTTCCAGCCATGCTGCAAGCGGCGCTTCGGCAGCGGAGAGATCGGTGTCGCTGATGCCGATCGCCCCAAAACCCAGTTCACGGCCCCACGTTTTGATGTTGAGCGCGAGCGCACTCAGCGCCGCTTCATCGAAATGACGCTCGGCACGCACATCGTCGTTTGACGCAGGCGTGCAGGGAACAGGGGACTCCGGACTTCGGTTCATCACGCCATTTTACGAGAATGCCCGTCAATCCCGATCTCGCGATCCAACCGCCCGCCGATATCCTGCTCGAACGCTCCTTCGCGCTCGCGGACGAGGCCGCCACCAACGCATTCGGCAAGCGCTTCGCGCAGGCGATCGAAAGCGTGCGCGAGTTGCAACAAACTGGGCAACAACACACGCCAGGCGTCGCGGGTCATCAGGCATTCCACGGACTGCAAGTCCAACTCGTCGGCGACCTCGGCGCCGGCAAAACCACACTCGTGCGCGCGACCTTGCGCGGCCTCGGCCACGTCGGCCGCGTACGCAGTCCCACCTACACACTCGTCGAACCCTACGTGCTCGAGCGGCCCGCTGGGGAACTCGCGCTCTATCACTTCGATCTGTATAGATTCACGGACCCGGCCGAATGGGCCGACGCGGGCTTTCGCGAGTACTTCGACAGCGGCGCCATCTGCCTCGTCGAATGGCCGCAGCGTGCCGGGCGTCTCCTTGGCGTGCCGGATCTCGTCTTCGCGCTCGACCTGGATCAAGGGGGCGACGGCCGGGTACTCGTCGCACGGGCATACAGCGAATCAGGAAAGGCATGTCTCGAAAGATGTTGATCAAACCGTTCCGCTCGATCGAATCGGCGGCTACCGCAACACATAACTGGCGGCGCCGGCAGATTCTGCGCGCGGGTGCGTCCACGCTGGTGCTCGGCCTTGTTGCCCCGCGTCTCGCGTGGGCGAGCTCGGTGCTGGGCGTGCGGGTCTGGCCGGCGCGCGATTACACGCGCGTAACGATCGAATCGGACCAGCCATTGCAGAACGCGCAGCAGTTGCTGCAGGGTCCTGACCGGCTGGTGGTCGATCTGAGCGGCCTCGATCTGGATCAGGCGCTGAAGGATCTGGTATCGAAGATCACGCCGAACGATCCGCAGATCCAGTCGGTGCGTGTCGGGCAATATCAGCCGCACGTCGTGCGTATGGTCTTCGATCTGAAGGGCTCGGTGAAGCCGCAGGTGTTCACGCTGCCGCCGGTCGGCGCGTACAAATATCGGCTGGTGTTCGACCTGTACCCCGCCGTCGCACCCGATCCGTTGATGGATCTGCTCGCGCAGACCGAGCGCAAGCAGCAAACGCTGGACGAAAACAACGCCCCGCCCGCCACACTGAGCGGCCCCGGCACCACGCCGCCCACCGCCGACAACAGCGAAGCCTTTTTCGAGCGCTATGCGCAGAACGGCGGTGGCGGGACGGCGCCGAACCTACCGCGTCCGCCGGTGCACGTTGTGCCGACACCGGCTCCGCCCATCCTCGGCAAGCCTTCTACCCCGACGCCGCCCGTCGCGCCGCCCACAGCCATCGCCCGCAACAAAGGCGGCACGAGTGGCAGCAACCTCGGTGGCGACGACAACGACGGCGACGATAACTACGCCTTCACCAACCCGAAAACCGGCAAGAGCAACACGGTGCGTCTGCTCACCGTCGCGGTCGATCCGGGTCACGGTGGCGAAGACCCGGGCGCAATCGGCGGTTCGGGCACGTACGAGAAACACGTCGCACTCGACATCGCGAAGAAGCTGCGCGCGAAGATCGACGCGCAGCCGAATATGCGCGCCATGATGACGCGCGACGCCGATTTCTTCGTGCCGCTCAATGTGCGCGTGCAGAAGGCGCGGCGCGTCGGCGCGGACCTGTTCGTGTCGATCCACGCGGACGCGTTCACCACGCCCGATGCGAAGGGCTCGTCGGTGTTCGCGTTGTCGGAGCACGGCGCGTCGAGCGCCGCGGCGCGCTGGATGGCGAACAAGGAGAACTCGTCGGATCAGATCGGCGGGATCAACATCAAGTCCGCCGACGCGACCGTCAATCGCGCGCTGTTCGATATGTCGACCACCGCGCAGATTCGCGATTCGATGCGCTACGGCAACTTCGTGCTGAAGGAGATCGGCGGGATCAACAAGCTGCACAAAGGCTCGGTCGAACAGGCCGGCTTTGCCGTGCTGAAGGCGCCGGATATTCCGTCGATCCTCGTGGAGACCGCCTTCATCAGCAACCCGGATGAAGAGCGCCGCCTGAACGACGACGCGTATCGGGAGAAAATGGCCGATGCGATCATGACCGGCATCAAGCGCTATTTCGCGGCGAATCCGCCGTTGGCGAAAAACCGCATGACCTGACGCGAGCCTGCATGACACCACGTCATGCAGGCGATAAAAAAACGGCCGCTCGATGCGGCCGTTTTTTCTGCTTCACGCCTAAGAGGCCATCAACGCGCCGGTGAAAACCGCTGCACCACCCAACCGCCGAACACATTCACCGCC
Source organism: Paraburkholderia aspalathi (assembly GCF_900116445.1). GTDB lineage: Bacteria > Pseudomonadota > Gammaproteobacteria > Burkholderiales > Burkholderiaceae > Paraburkholderia > Paraburkholderia aspalathi. The sequence goes on along the minus strand of NZ_FPBH01000010.1, from coordinate 207,078 downwards.
AACCCCGCCATCACAAGCAACGCGCCCACGATCTGCGCCTCGGACAACTGCTCGTCGAGAAACAGGGACGCCGACGCCAGCCCGACAATCGGCACCAGCAGCGAGAACGGCGCCACCTGGCTCGCCGGATAGCGCGACAGAAGCCGGCTCCACAACCCGTAGCCGATCAGCGTCGCGATAAACGCGAGATACACGATGGCGAAAATCGACATCGCACTGATCCCGGACAGCGCCGCGACGATCCGCTGCGGCCCCTCGAAGGCGTACGACAGCGCGAAAAACGGCAACGGCGGAATCAGGCTGCCCCACACCACCAGCCCGACCAGATCGACCTTGCCGACCTTCTTCGTGACGATGTTGCCGAGCGCCCACGAACACGCGGCGCACAGCGTGAGGACGAAGCCTGCGAGCGTCATCGCATGGCCGCCTTGCATGCCGATGACCGCGAGGCCGCCCGCGGCGATCAGCAAACCGACGATGTTCGGCACGCGGAAACGCTCATGCAGAAACAGCGCCGCGAAGATCAACGTGAAGAATGCCTGCGCCTGCAAGACGAGCGACGCGAGTCCCGCGGGCATGCCGACGTACATGGCCGAGAACAGGAAAGCGAATTGCCCGAACGAAATCGTCGCGCCGTAAGCGAGCAGCCAGCGCCACGGCATCTGCGGCCGCTTGACGAAAAACACTGCCGGCACGGCGGCGAGCGCGAAACGCAACGCGCCGAGCAGCATCGGCGGCACACCGTGCAGACCCACCTTGATCACGACGAAATTGACGCCCCACGCAATCACGACGACCAGCGCGAGCAGTAAATCCCTAGGCGACATCCCGGTCTCCATTTCGTTGTTGGATCCGGCAGTTTAGCGGACGTCGCCAGACTCGGCAGTGCGTTAAAACGTAGTTAGCCGTTCAGCCAGTTTTCCACGCGCAACCCCGGATAGGCGGCGAAGTCGCGTTCGTTGTTGGTCACCAGCACCACGTCAAGCCCCACGGCATGTGCCGCGATCAGCTTGTCGAGTTGATCCTTCTTACGCTCGCGCGTCGCTTCGCGAATCGGACCGTACGCGCTTGCTGCAGCGCTGTCGAACGGCATGACCAGAATGTCTTCGGCAAGCGCCGCCAGACTGCGGCGATCGCGCGCGCGGTTCGCCGATACCGCCACGCCGTATTCGAGTTCCGCAAAGGTGATGGCCGACATCACCACGTCGCCAACCAGACATTGTGCAAAGCGCTTCGCGACCTGTTCCGGCTGGTTCTTCATCAGGTAGATGCAGATATTGGTGTCGAGCATGTAGCGCGGCATTACAAATCCTCGCGCTCGGCCTGCTCGTGATCACCACGACCTTCCGCCATGAAGTCGGGCCCAAATTTCGCGAATTTCTTGAGCACGCCGGTCAGCGGACGCCTGGTTGGACGGATCCGCAATTCTTCGCCGACCCGTTCGATTTCAACCTCGACGTCGGCCCGGTCGAAGGCCAATTCGGCTGGAATACGCACGGCTTGCGAATTGCCGTTGCGAAAGACTTTGGTGAGCATGCTGAACTCCTGCTGCGGATGTACGCTGTATGTACGAGCTAATACTATAGTTCTCCGCGCCGTCAATGTAAATACATGTGTGTACATTGGCGGCGCAGAATGCGGCCGCGGCCTCAACCGCAGTAGAATCATCCATTAAACAAAATCCAACCCACCCTTCCAGCCGAGCCTGCCCATGTCTTCCTCGATCAAAGCAGTTCTCAAACCACATCTGCGCGACGTCGGCAGCCTCACCGTGCGGCGTGTGCTGCCGGCCATGGCTGCGCGCCTGATCGGCCCGTTCATCTTTTTCGACCACATGGGCCCCGCCACGCTCGACCCCGGCGTTGGGCTGGACGTGCGTCCGCACCCACATATCGGCCTCGCCACCGTCACGTATCTGTTCGAAGGCTCGATCATGCATCGCGACAGCCTCGGCTCCGAGCAGAAGATCGTCCCGGGCGACGTCAACTGGATGACTGCCGGACGTGGCATCGTCCATTCCGAGCGCACGCCGGCTGAAGACCGCGCAAGCGGTCTCGCCATGCACGGCATCCAGACCTGGGTCGCGCTGCCGCTCGACGACGAAGACATCGAACCGTCCTTCGCTCATCATGCGGCGGACACGCTGCCGGTGGTCGAGCGCAACGGCGTCACGCTGCGCGTGATCGCGGGCACGGCGTTCGGCGAAACCTCGCCGGTCGCGACTTTTTCCGGCACGCTCTACGTGGCCGCCGAGTTCGCCCCGGGCGGCGCCTTCGCGCTTGAACCGGAACACGAGGAACGCGGTGTCTATCTGGTGGACGGCGATCTGGAGATCGACGGCACGCCGCTCGAAGTCGGCCAGATGGCCGTGCTCGCACTCGACGAAACTGTCACGCTGGCCAGCACCCACGGCGCGCGCGTGATGCTGCTCGGCGGCGAGAAACTGGATGGCGAGCGCTTTATCGAATGGAATTTCGTCGCCAGTTCGCGCGAGAAGATCGAAGCCGCGAAGCTGGCGTGGACCAATCAGGAGATGGGCAAGGTGCCCGGCGAAACCGAATGGATTCCGCTGCCGACAAGAAAATGAGCGAGCAAGGCGGCGTTCATTCGGTCGCCGCCGGCAAGCTCGCCGTCTGTGCGAGCATGTGCGGCCGCGGTAGGCTGCATCCGTCGCGTTGAACCATTGAATTCGCGGCATACGGCCCCATCTAGCCGACAAACCGTTTTTATCGACGAGGACGCAATGGACACCACTCTGGCCACTTTCGAACAGGACGTCATCACGGCGTCGACACTGGCCCCTGTGCTGGTCGATTTCTGGGCGCCGTGGTGCGGCCCCTGCAAGACGCTCGGCCCGATGCTCGAGAAGCTCGAAGCCGAAGCCGCCGGCAAATGGAAGCTGGTGAAAGTGAACGTCGACGAGAACCAGGAACTGGCCGCGCACTTCCAGGTGCGCAGCATTCCGCACGTCATGGCGTTTGCGGATGGCCAGCCGGTCGATCAATTCGTCGGCGTGCTGCCGGAAGGCCAGTTGCGCGAGTTTATCGAGCGCCTCGTGCCGCAAGGCGCAGACGCGGCACGTCTTGAAGCGCAAGCCGCGTTGGCCGAAGGGCGTCGTGAGGATGCGTATGACGCGCTGCAAGCTGCCCTCGCCTACGACCCAGGCTTCGACGAAGCGCGCATGGATCGCATCGAAATGCTGCTCGAAGATAATCGCATCGACGAAGCGCGCAACGAAGTCGACCTGCTGTCGCCGAAAACCACGCAAGGGATCGACGCCCGCTTCAACGCGATCAAGACGCGGCTCGATGCGGTAGACGCGGCGGCTGACCTGCCGCCTACGGATGCACTCGAAGCCAAAGTCGCAGCGAATCCGGACGATCTCGAAGCGCGCTTCGATCTGGCTAGCGCGTTCATCGCCCGTCGCAAATATGAAGGCGCGCTCGAGCATCTGCTAGCCATCGTGCAGCGTGACCGCACGTTCCGCGACGACATCGGCCGCAAGACGATGCTGTCGGTGTTCGATCTCGCCGCGCATCAGCCGGAGCTGGTGTCGCAATGGCGGCGCAAGCTAAGCGCTTTGCTGTATTAACTGGCTGTGTGTTCAGGCGCGGCGAACGAGCCGCGCCTGCTCCGCCAACGCCCGCAACACATGCGCGGCAGCAGCAAAGCCGAAGCTCGCGGTCACGCATACGCTCGACCCAAATCCCGCACAGTTCAAACCCACTGGTCCCGTATGTCCCGGCGACGTCGTGACGTGCTCCGCTTCCTCATCGATGTCGCAAACAGCGGCTTCCGGATAGATCAGCGGCTCATCGGAATACACCGCGCTCACCTTGAACTTCGCCTTCGGGCCACGCGGAAAACCATGCCGTTTGCGCAACTGCCCGCGCACTTTTGACAGCAACGGGTCCTGGATGGTCAACGCGAGATCGTCGATCCGGATACGCGTCGGGTCCAGTTGGCCGCCCGCGCCGCCCACCGTAATCAACGGCTGCTTCTTCTCGACGCACCACGCGATCAATGCGGTCTTGGTGCGCACACTGTCGATCGCATCGATCACGTAATCGAAACCACCGCCGAGCGTCGCCGCAAAATTGTCCGGCTCGACAAAGTCTTCAATCAGCCGCACGTCGCAGAACGGATTGATTGCCGCGATGCGTTCGGCCATCGCCTCGACCTTCGGTTTTCCGTAGTTGCCGTCCAGCGCATGGATCTGGCGGTTAGTGTTGCTCTCGGCAACATTGTCGAGGTCGATCAAGGTCAGCGTGCCGACCGCGCTGCGCGCCAACGCCTCGGCCACCCACGAGCCAACCCCGCCAATGCCGATCACAGCGACATGGGCCCCTTCGAACGCAGCGAGCGCCGGCGCGCCGTACAGGCGGGCAATGCCGCCGAAGCGCCGCGCGCGATCGGCGGTTTCACTCCCGTCGAGGCTGGTAGTAAGATCGGACTGCGCGGTGGGGCTGGACATGGTGGAAGGCTCGTTCAAAGCAGGCAAAACATAGAGTGGCAAAAAACGCTCAGGCACGCTCAAGCGTTCGCAGCCCGTATTTTGCCTGATCGCGACGATCCACATGGCCGCACCCACTCAAGCACACTTAGGCACAAACGGCCGCAAAACATTGTGGTGTGGATGTCCACACAGCCCAGCGGGGCTTGACCTGGTCGCGCGCAAAAAATTCAAGCCCTGGCTATACTGGTTAGACTGAAGCGTTCGCATAAGAACATGACCTCACTCGCCGAACTTCGAAAAAACTATTCGCTGGGTTCTTTGGACGTTGCCAATATCAACCGCAACCCGTTTCGTCAATTCGACGCGTGGTTTCAGCAAGCGGTAGACGCCCAACTGCCCGAACCGAATACGATGACGCTGGCCACCGTCGACTCGCGTGGCCGGCCGTCGGCGCGCATCGTGTTGATCAAAGGTGTGGACGAGCGCGGCTTTGTGTTCTTCACCAACTACGAAAGCCGCAAGGGCCGCGAACTGGCTGCCAATCCCTACGCGAGCCTGCTGTTCTACTGGATCGAACTCGAACGCCAGGTGCGCGTGGAAGGCCGCATCGTCAAAACCAGCCCGGAAGAAAGCGATACGTATTACGCGTCGCGTCCGCTTGGTTCACGCATCGGCGCGTGGGCATCCAATCAAAGTCAGGTAATTGAAAGCCGCTCGCAGCTCGAAACACGCGAACGCGAAATCAGCCTGCAATACGGCGACCAGCCACCGCGCCCACCGCACTGGGGCGGTTATCGTTTGGTACCCGAAGCAATCGAATTCTGGCAGGGCCGACCGTCGCGTCTGCACGACCGTCTGCTCTTCACGCGTTCAAGCGAAAGTAGCGACTGGCAAATCTCCCGCCTATCGCCTTGAATCGGAATACAACACGTATGCGCGTTGCCAACGCAGCAACGCGCGACGGCCGGATTGCGCCTCGCGGTATGGGAGTTGCACCGCAGTGAGCTGCGATCCACACAGGCTTTGCTTTAGTTCAACGGACACGGAGAAATCACATGTTCTGGGAGAAAAAGCTGGCGCAGTGGGTGGAAGACGTAAAAACCAAGGCTAACCTGCCAGCACGCCTTGTGTTGTGGGACGGTCAGCAACATGACTTCGGGCAGTTCGCCGCGCCTCAGGTCACGCTACATGTCAAAAGCGCCACGGCGCTGCCCTATCTGCTCGAACCGAGCCTCGACAATCTCGGCGAGGCGTACGTGAAGGGCAAGATCGACATCGAAGGCAAGCTGTCGGACATCATCAACGTCAGCTACCAGCTGGCGCGCAACACCGTCACCAGCGCGAGCAAGCTGGCGCGCGTGCGGCGCTACTTCCAGCATTCGAAGTCGTCGGACAAGAAGGCCATTCAGTATCACTACGACGTCTCGAACGAGTTCTACAAGCTGTGGCTCGACGAGAACATGGTGTACTCGTGTGCGTACTTCGAGAATGGCGACGAAGATCTCGCCACCGCGCAGATCAAGAAGATCGATCACATCCTCACCAAGATCCAGTTGCAACCGGGGCAGCGCCTGCTCGATATCGGCTGCGGCTGGGGTGCGCTCGTGCTGCGCGCGGCTCAGAAGTTCGGCGCGAAGTGCGTGGGTGTGACGCTGTCGCAGAACCAGTTCGATCTCGCCACCGCACGCGTGAAAGCCGCGGGTCTGGAAAACCAGATCGAGATTCGTCTGCAGGATTACCGCGACGTCGAAGGGCAATTCGATCGCATCACCAGCGTCGGCATGTTCGAGCACGTCGGCCGCAAAAATCTGCCGGGCTACTTCAAGAAGATCCACGATCTGCTCGTCGACGACGGCGTCGCCATGAATCACGGCATCACGTCGAGCGATTCGGACAGCGGCGAAACCGCGCTAGGCGGCGGCGAATTCATCGACCGTTACGTGTTCCCGGACGGCGAGCTGCCGCATATCGGCCTTGCGCTCGAAGCAATGCAGCGCGGTGGACTCGAAGCGGTTGACGTCGAAAGCCTCCGCCGTCACTATGCGCACACGCTGGACATCTGGGCGGAAAACTTCGAGGCGCATGCGGACGAAGCCCGCACGCTGGTCGACGACGAAAAATTCCGCATCTGGCGCGTGTACCTCGCCGGTTGTGCGTACGCATTCGAAACCGACGACGTCTCGATCTACCAGGTGGTGTGCCGCAAAGCCGGCCGCAGCGCGAAAACCTTGCCGTGGTCGCGTCGCTATATGTACGACAAATCACTGTGATACGGTTGCGCCACGGCGATGTGCCGTGGCTGCGTGCCGGATCTACGTGCATGGCGTAGACGGCCCGACGCGGCGCAAACCTTAAACAGCAGGTCGAACATCGATGGACCAGAGCGGGACAAGTGAAGTTGAACAGCCGGTGAGCGGCGAGCAGGACGCACAGGCCGATGCACCGCAGTTCGATCTGTTCGGGATGCCGGTCGAGCAGGTACCGGCATCGGCGGCGCCCGCCGCTGCCACCCCGGCAACGGTCGACGAAACGGCACAGCTCGAGCGGCGGCGGCAGCCGCGCGCAAAGAAGAGCGCCACCACCCTCTGGCAGGAAGATGACGCGCCACCGGCGCCCATCGCCGACGCCGACGCCGACTCCAGTTCAACACCGTCTTCCCCGGATACGCCGAAAAAACGCCGTACCCGCGACGTGCTCGCCGCTCCGCCCTCTGCTGAACTCCTGGCGCTCGCCGCCGAACTGCCGGCGCAGATCCACCTCGGTACGTCGACATGGTCCTTTCCGGGCTGGAACGGCATCGTCTACGGCGACGAGTACAGCAACAGCAAACTCTCGCGCGAAGGTCTGACAGCCTACGGCGCGCATCCGCTGCTAAAGACTGTCAGCATCGACCGGTCGTTTTACCAGGCGCTCACCGTTACCGAATACTTGCGCTACGCGCAGCAGGTGCCGGAGCACTTCCGCTTCATCGTCAAAGCACCGATGACGATCACCGACGCCACCGTACGCGCCGAACGCGGCGAGCCGGTTTCGTTAAACCCGTGCTTCCTGAACGCGCAAATGGCGATCGACGAATTCGTCACGCCATGTCTCGAAGGCCTCGGTACGAAAGCCGGTGCGCTGGTGTTCCAGCTGTCGCCGCTGCCCGACCAGATGCTCGCGCAACCGGCGGTGTTCATTGAGCGACTCGCCGAGTTCCTGACGGCGTTGCCGAAGCTGCCCGAAGGCACGTGCTATGCGATCGAAATCCGCGATGGGAGTTTGCTCACGCCGCGCTTTATCCGCACGCTAAAGGCGGCGGGCGTGCGGTATTGCGTGGGGATTCATGCGCGGATGCCGGATCCGCTGCGCCAGGCGGCGGCGCTCGCGCTACTGGACGGCGAGCCGGCCGGGCCGCTGATCGTGCGCTGGAGTTTGCACGGCGGCTTCAAATACGAACAAGCGAAGGCCAAGTACGAACCGTTCAACCAGCTGGTCGATCAAGACCCGTCGACCCGCGCCGCGCTCGCCGAGCTAGCCGCGCGCTATGCGCTGGCCGGGCAGCCGGTGGTGATCGCGATCAACAATAAGGCGGAGGGGTCGGCGCCGTTGAGTTGCGTGGAACTGGCGCGGGAGATTATTGAAGCGTATGCGCGGCTTGCTCATGAGCACGAACACGAGCATGACCAGGTGCAAAGGCGCCCGGAGTCGGAGCCGGATTCGAACGAGAATGGGCAGCAAGAAGGCGACGAGGAAGGCTGAGCGGCGGCGCAACGCCCACGCGTGGCGAGCCATCTGAGGTCACGTGGCTCGCCGAGCCGCCACTTAAACGCCGGCGGCCCAAGTCGAAACCTGAACCGCCGCCCGTCCCGCGATCAGACCTCCACCGCCGCGCCGACTCAGCTCGCCTTGATCCGATGCGCGAACTTCTGACGAAACTTCGCGACCTTCGGCGCCACGACAAACGAGCAGTACCCCTGATTCGGATGCTGCGCGAAGTAGTTCTGGTGATACGCCTCAGCCGCCCAGTAATTACCGTCGAGCGGTAGCACCTGGGTGACGATCTGGCCGTCGTAGATACCCTGTTCACCGATCTCGCGAATCGCTTGCAGCGCCGTTTCACGCTGCGCGTCGGAGTGGGTAAAAATCACCGAGCGGTACTGCGTGCCGACATCGTTGCCCTGCCGGTTCAACTGGGTCGGATCGTGGATCGCAAAGAAAATATCGAGAATCTCGCGATAGCTGATCTTCGCCGGATCGAAGTCGACGTTCACGACTTCCGCGTGGCCCGTCACGCCGTCGCACACCTGCTCATAGGTCGGCCGCTGGGTCTGGCCGCCCGCGTAGCCCGACTCCACCGAGTTCACGCCTTCGACGCCCAGATACACCGCTTCGAGGCACCAGAAACACCCGCCACCGAGGGTGGCGACTTCGCCTGTCTGACTCATGCTGCTTGCTCCTTGATACTCATAGTCGGCCGATGCCGGTCCCAGTTAACCGCAACGCTCATGCCACCACCAAGACTTTCCAGCTTAGCGGTTTTTCCATTAACCGGCAGGTGTCGCGGCCAGTCCACCGCGATTGCAGTTAAAATTGGGGCAAATCGACGATTTTCACTATGACTTTTGAATCATTTGTTTCCGGCCGCACGCGCGATGGGTTCAGTCCGGGGTCCACCCGGTTTGCGCCGAAGGCTTCCGCCCGATGAAGCGCGCCAGCCCGCCCAACTTCGACCAGCCCGCCTTTAAACAGGCGCTCAGCCAATTCGCCACCGGCGTCACCGTCATCACCACGCGTGCGGCGTCCGGCCAATTGATCGGCATCACGGCCAGCTCGTTCAATTCGGTTTCGCTCAATCCGCCGCTGGTGCTGTGGAGCCTCGCCACGCGCTCGGCGTCGATGCAGGTGTTCCGGGCGAACAGTCACTACGTGGTCAACGTGCTGGCCGCGTCACAGCTCGATCTGTGCAAGCGCTTTGCCACGGTGAAGGGCGATCGTTTCGAAGGCGTCTCGCACGCCGAAGGCGACACCGGCATGCCGGTGCTCGACGGCGCGCTCGCCTGGTTCGAATGCCATAACCGCAGCCGCTACGAAGAAGGCGACCACGTGATTTTCGTCGGCGAAGTGGAGCGCTGCGGCGTCCACGAGAGTGCCGCGGAGATTGCGCCGCTCGTCTTCCACAGCGGTCAATTCCACGGACTCAAGCCGCTCTGAACGCGGCGCCGCTGTGTTTTAACAGCGGCCCGCAAGCGGGTAAAACCGGCTACACGGCCAACCGAAGCAAGCTGACCAGCAACTCGCACTCAGCTGTGTGGCGCGCTATGTCCGGTAGTTTTCGGCACCAGCGACACCGGTACGCCCGAATCTTCTTTCAACGTCTGCAACACGATATTCGAACGAATATCCATCACGCCCGGCGCCTTATAGAGGCGTTGCAGCACGAAATCCGAATAGTGTTTGAGATTGTGGGCGAGCACCCGCAGCAGATAGTGGGTTTCGCCGGTCACGACAAACGCACCGACCACTTCCGGCCAGTCCCGCACCGCCTCCGCAAAACGCTCGTGCCAGTTCTCCTGGTCGTTGCGCATTGACACCTGCACGAACGCTTCCAGTTCAAAACCCAGCACTTCGCGATTCAGACACGCACGGTAATGTTCGATGACGCCCTGCTCTTCCAGCAGGCGCAGGCGTCGTAGACAGGCCGATGGCGAAAGAGAAATGCGCTCCGCCAAGTCGAGATTGCTGATCCGTCCTTCTTGCTGAAGCACCGTCAAGATACGGCAATCGGTGGCGTCGAGCGAGATCGCGTTCATATTCGGTCTCCCTTTCCCATTTGACTCAAATTATGTTCCAAGACACGGCTCAGAAGGAGATTTTTTCGCAATCACATTTCGCGCCAAGCCACCTATCATTCCCGGATAGACACAATCCGCAGATGGAGACATGGACACACTCTGGGACATCACCCCCGCCGTCGATACCGCGACGCCCGTCTGGCCCGGCGATACGCCGGTCGGCATCGAACGCGTGTGGCGCATGGAGGCGGGCTCGCCCGTCAACGTCGCACGCCTGACCTTGTCGCCGCATACCGGCGCCCACACCGACGCCCCGCTTCACTATGACGCCGAAGGCGCGGCGATCGGCCAGGTTGCGCTCGATGCGTACCTTGGACGCTGCCGCGTAATTCATTGCATCGGCGCTTCGCCTGTTGTGACACCACAACACCTGAGCGGCTCGCTCGACGACCTGCCGCCGCGAGTCTTACTACGCACTTACAAAAACGCGCCGACTACGGTCTGGGATAGCGCGTTCTGCGCGGTTGCGCCGGAAACGATCGACCTGCTGGCAGCGAAAGGCGTGAAGCTGATCGGCATCGACACGCCGTCGCTCGATCCGCAGGAATCGAAGACGATGGACGCGCACCATCGCATTCGCGCGCATCGTATGGCGATTCTCGAAGGCATCGTGCTGGATGCCGTCGCGCCCGGCGACTACGAACTGATCGCGCTGCCGCTGAAGCTGACCACGCTCGATGCGAGCCCCGTGCGCGCCGTGTTGCGCGCGCTGCCCGAGTCTCGCTGATCGGCGACGCTCTGCAAACTGAAGCACCGCACTCATCGCATCCACCGAATTCCCTGATCTGACTGACTGGACCACCATGAACACTCGTGAAGAAGCATTGGCGCTGGATAGCGCCGACCCGCTCGCAACGCTGCGCGACCAGTTCGCGCTGTCATCGACGACCATCTATCTCGACGGCAACTCGCTCGGCGTGCCGCCGGCCGCTGCCGCGCAGCGCGCGCAGACCGTGATCGGCGCCGAATGGGGCGAAGGTCTCATCCGCAGCTGGAACACCGCCGGATGGTTCGAATTGCCGCGCCGTCTTGGCAACAAGCTCGCGCCGTTGATCGGCGCCGCTGACAACGAAGTAGTCGTCACCGACACGATTTCGATCAACCTGTTCAAGCTTTTGTCGGCTGCTCTGCGGGTGGCGAATGCGCGCGATCCGAAGCGTCGCGTGATCGTTTCTGAGCGCTCGAATTTCCCGACCGATCTGTATATCGCGCAAGGGCTGATCGAACAGCTCGACCGCGGTTATGAGTTGCGCCTCGTTGACGATCCGTCCGAGTTGCCCGCCGCGATCGGCGACGACACCGCGATCGCGATGATCACTCATGTGAATTACCGCACCGGCTATATGCACGACATGGCCGCGCTGACCAAACTGATCCACGACAAGGGCGCGCTCGCGCTGTGGGACCTCGCGCATTCGGCGGGCGCGGTGCCGGTCGATCTGAATGGCGTTGGCGCTGACTACGCGGTGGGCTGTACGTATAAATATCTCAATGGTGGTCCGGGTTCGCCGGCGTTCGTGTGGGTGCCGAAGCGTCATCAAAACGATTTCTCGCAGCCGCTGTCCGGCTGGTGGGGTCATCGTGCGCCGTTCAAGATGGACCCGGCGTATCAACCTGACGATGGCATCGGCCGCTTCCTGTGCGGCACGCAACCGATGGTGTCGATGTCGCTCGTCGAATGCGGTCTCGATGTGTTCCTGCAAACGGATATGCAGACGATCCGCGCGAAGTCGCTCGCGTTGACCGATTTGTTTATCGAACTGGTCGAAGCGCGTTGCAGCGAATTTCCTTTGAAGCTTGTAACGCCGCGTGAGCATGCACAGCGCGGTTCGCATGCGAGCTTCGAGCATCCGCATGGTTATGAAGTGATGCAGGCGTTGATCGCGCGTGGCGTGATCGGCGACTATCGCGAGCCGCATGTGTTGCGGTTTGGCTTTACGCCGCTGTATACGCGCTTTGTCGATGTGTGGGATGCGGTCGAGACGTTACGCGAGGTGCTTACGCAAGAGACCTGGCGGGCACCTGAATTTGCCGCTCGCGGCGCTGTGACCTAAGGAGCGCGCGATGACCGATCATATGCAAACGCCGGGATTGCCGGAAGAGAAACCGGCGCAAGGGTGTCCGTTTGGGCATGGCAGTGGGGTTGCTCCTTCGGTTGCTCCTTCGGCTGCTGCTACGGCGTCTGCTACGGCCACTGCTGCCGCCGATTCCGGCGACGGCTGGCATGACGCGCAGCTCGATTTTTCGGAGTCGATGAGTTACGGCGACTATCTTTCGCTGGGGACGGTGCTGGATGCGCAGCATCCGTTGTCGCCGGATCACAACGAGATGCTGTTCATCATCCAGCATCAGACGAGTGAGTTGTGGATGAAGCTCGCGCTGTATGAATTGCGCGCGGCATTGAAGGCGGTGCATCGCGATGAGTTGCCGCCGGCGTTCAAGATGCTCGCTCGCGTGTCGCGGATCATGGAGCAGCTCGTGCAGGCATGGAGCGTTCTCGCGACGATGACGCCGTCCGAGTACACGGCGATGCGGCCTTATCTGGGTAGCTCTTCCGGATTTCAGTCTTATCAGTATCGGCAGATCGAGTTTTTGCTCGGCAATAAGAATGAGCAGATGCTGAAGCCGCACGCGCATCGGGCAGATGTTCTTGCTGAGGTGACGGCTTCGCTGGAAGCGCCTTCGTTTTACGATGAAGTTGTTCGACTGCTGGCGCGGCGTGGGTTTGCGATTTCACCGTCCAGGCTGGATCGGGATTGGACGCAGCCGACTACGCATGATGCTTCTGTTGAGGCGGCGTGGTTGGAGGTTTATCGGAATCCGTCGCAACATTGGGAGTTGTATGAGATGGCGGAGGAGCTTGTCGATCTCGAGGATGCGTTTCGACAGTGGCGGTTCAGGCATGTGACGACGGTTGAGCGGATTATTGGGTTCAAGCAAGGCACGGGTGGTACGAGCGGCGCTCCTTATCTGCGGAAGATGCTCGATGTGGTTTTGTTTCCTGAACTTTGGCATGTGAGGACGATGCTTTAGGCGTCTTCGTTTCGTTGCCAATGCTCGATGCATTGCGCGTGTTCGTGCGATGCGTGGTGCAGCGTAGGCGCACAGGTAAAAACGTAAAGATTGGTCACAATTCGTGTGTTTAGCCTGTTTGGTTGATCGTCTTAAAAAACGGTTGGGTTAGATTTCCATGTGCCGTTGGACAAGACGGCTGGGTGTGAGAGCCCGAAGCAACGAAACGCACTACTTCTGAAAGTAGGTAGTGTTCAATCACGCACGCCTTTCCTATGGGCGGGCCGTGGTGAGTGGGTCGCAAGGCTCGCCGGTTTCGTTTTGTTGCCCGGTCTCTCAAACTCGCTACGTGCCCGCTCACCCCGTCTGTTAGAGAGTGTCGGGCGTTTCAGGAACACATCGGAAATCGCACCATGACCAAAACCACCAAGAAGACTCAAACGGCATCACGACCGCCCGTTGATGCGCTCCAGTACGAAAAGCTCGCACTGTCGGCTTTTGGAGCATGCGATCGACAAATCCGACAGCTTCGAACACTGATCGATCTCGCGGCGAGCATCACCCGATGCCCAGCTACGACGGTTGAAGAAAGACGCAGTGAGCGCAACCTGCTGGAACACCTGCTCTATACCGTCGAGCAATACCAGCAGGAAGTTGAATGTGACCGTGACCTGTACCAGGTGATCGCGCTCGATGCGAAGGGAGTTGCTCATAGTCGCATCACAGCCAAGCTTGCGACGAAGCTTCTCTCGGATGCTGCAGAGGCGGGGCGGGAAGCAGGGGAAGCTGCGGCCGAAGCTGAAGCTGCGTCAGACAAAGCGGTGACGCGTAAGCGGGAGCGCGTGAGGACTGCTGCGTGTGCGCGGGCTGATGCGCAGCAGACGACAGTGAAGCACTAGGGTGAAGTCGCGGCCACGATGCCGCTGCAAAGAATAAGGCGCGAATTGTTCGCGCCTTATTTATGCAAACGCACTCACCACCAACGCCGCGCAGATAGACCAATCACCTCGCCGTATACCCCCCATCAATCGGCAAACAAACCCCACTAATCATCGAAGCCGCATCGCTCAACAAAAACATAATCGGCGCAGCAACCTCTGCGGACTCCGCGAAGCGATGCAGAGGAATCGCCTTCAACGCAGGATCGCGTTTCACAGGATCACTCCACGCCTGCACCGCCATCGGCGTCAACGTCACCGTAGGATTGACGCTATTCACCCGGATACCGTATGGCCCCAACTCGATACACAAAGCCCGCGTAACAGCATCGAGCGCCGCCTTGGAAGCCGAGTAACTCAAATGGTCATCCAGCGCCACGAGCGCAGCCTGACTGGAAACGTTCACGATGCTGCCAGCGCGCTTCGCATCGATCATCCCGCGAGCCACATGCTTCGCAACCAGCACCGCTCCGCGCGCATTCACCCCCATCACACGATCGAAACTCGCGCCGGTCGTATCCACCGCACGCTCAAGCAACGCGATCCCCGCACAGTTCACGAGCCCATCAAACGCATCGAGCGAACCCAATGCGTCATCAATAGCGGACTCATCGCTCACATCGAGCATCATCGGTTCGCAGCCCGTTTCCTCAGCCAACCGCGCAAGCTCATTCACATTCCGCGCCGCGGCGACCACACTCGCGCCAGAAGCACACAACGCTTCCACCGTCGCGCGCCCAATTCCACTCGACGCACCCGTCACAAGAATCGAGTGACCAGAAAAATCAAAAGTAGCATTCATGATGTCTGCAACCGATGCATGACCGGCTTCAACGCCGGATACAAATCCCTATAAACGCCGAACCGTTGCTCATACAGCGCCATCCGTTGCGCGTTCGGCTCTGCACGTTCAATCAGCGTGACCCATCCGTTCTGCGCTTCTTCACGCGATACCAGGCCAACACCGACACCCGCCAGCAACGCCGCGCCCATGGCCGCCTCCACGTCCTGCTCGATCGTGTAGACCGGATAGCCGGTAATGTCCGCAATGATCTGCATCCACAAATCCGAATGCGCGGCGCCGCCCACGACGATCAACTTGTCATCCAACGATTGCGCGCCTTTACGTCCCGCTTCGATGTTGTGCTTCAACGCGAACGACACGCCCTCCAGCACCGCACGATACAGATGTGCCCGCGTGTGATACAGGCTCAGGCCGACAAACGCCCCACTCGCCTTCGCATCCCACACGGGGCTTCGTTCTCCCATCAAATACGGCAAGAACATCACACCATCAGAGCCTGCGGGAATCTGAGAAGCACTTTCTTCAAGCAAGCGATGCGGATCCCCATTCGGCATCGCACGCGCCGCCTCGGTCTCCGCATGACAAAACTGCTCGCGATACCACGTCACCGAAGCGCCCGCCGTAATCGCACCACCGAAGACATAAATATCGCGCTGACCGTTGAACACATGCGGCATGCTGATCAACCCATGCCGCGCATCGACTGTCTGGTTGATATACCCCCAGCACATACTCGTACCGATCATCGCAACGTGCTGCCCAGCACGCGTGACTCCCGCGGCAAACGTCGCCACCGCAGCATCCACGCCGCCCGCAACGATCGCCGTGCCCGCCTCCAATCCAAGCTGCCCGGTCCACTGCGACAACAACCCGCCCACCACGTCCGACGATTCCACCAACCGCTCCGGCATCATGGTTGCGGGAATGCCGAGCATGTCGAGCGCTTCGTCCGACCAGTCGCGTTTCGCGATATCGTAGAAGCCGCCGATATTGCCCGCCGAACTATGATCGACGGCGACCTCACCGGACAGCATGTAAATCACGTAAGCGTTCGGCGGCAGGAAGTAACGCGTATGCGCCCAGATTTCCGGCTCGTGATCGCGCAGCCACAGCATCTTCGTGTAACCGTAGTAGCTGTCCACACCGTTGCCCGTGATCGCATACAAGCGCTCGAGGTCGATGTTTTTACGCACCCACTCGACCTGATCGGTCGCACGCCGGTCCATCCAGATCAGGCACGGATAAAGCGGCCGCATATCACTATCGACGGGAATTCCCGAGCCGCCATACAGACTGCTCACGCACACCGCCTTGATCGACTTCGCCGCGACACCCGCCTCCTTCGCCTTGCGCACGCAAGCCGCAATACACTCCACCACCGCCTTCAACCACACTGCCGGCCATTGCTCGGCCCATAGCGGCTTGGGCGTGTCCGGCTGATAGCTCGACGCATGCTGCGCGACGATCGTGCCGTGCTGATCGACCAGCAAAGCCTTGGTGCTCTGCGTGCCGATATCGACGCCGATGACGTAGTCCATACAGTCTCCGTTTATATGCCGCTCGTCCTTGCCTCGCGCCGCGCCAAGCGCTCAGGCACGCGGCTTCATCAATACCTTGATCGAATCGAGCGAGTTAGCGACCTTGATCGCTTCGTCCCATTCTTCCAGCGAAAAGCCGTGCGTGACAATACCCTTCGACGTCACGAGCCCGCGCGCCAGCAAATCGATCGCAATCGGATAACAGTATGGACCCAGATGCGCGCCGCGCACATCGAGTTCCTTGCGGTCGCCGATCACCGACCAGTCCAGCGTCGTATCCGAACCGAACACGGAAAACTCGACGAAGCGCCCAAGCTTGCGGATCATCTCCATGCCCTGATTGACGCCGATCGGCGCGCCGGTCGTTTCGATATAAACGTCGCAACCATAGCCATCAGTCAGCGAATGAATGATCGCCAGTGCGTCTTCCTGTTTCGGATTGATCGTCACGTCCGCGCCGTATTCACGCGCAAGTGCCAGACGCTCCTCAACCAGATCGATCACGACCAGCTTCTTCGGTGTTTTCAGATGCGCGACTTGCGTCATCATCAAGCCAAGCGGACCTGCTCCGGCAATCACCACCACGTCGTCGAGTTGCAGATCACCGCGGTTCACCGTGTGGATCGCGCAAGCAAGCGGTTCAATGATCGCGGCGTCTTCGAGCGAGATGCCATCGGGAATCTTATGGACGATTGCCGTCGGCGGAATGCGCATATATTCGGCCATGCCGCCGTCCGCGACTTCGCGCTGGAAACCGAAAATGTTGTGCACCTCACACATCCAGTACTGGCCGGATTTGCAATAACGGCATTTGCCGCACGGCACAATCTGTTCGGCGATCACGCGGTCGCCGATCTTCACCCCGAAGTGATCGGCCGCACCCTCGCCGATTTCTTCGACGAAACCGAAGAACTCGTGGCCCGGAATCACCGGCGCTTTGACCCATGGGCTCGGGCCGCCCCAAAACATCTTCGCGCCAGAATGACACTTACAGTCGCTCGCGCAGATACCGCACGCGGCGATTCGGATCACCAGCTCATGCGCGCGGGCCTTGGGCTTGGACACCTGTTCGACGCGATAGTCTTTCGGTGCGTGGCAGACGATCGCCGTCATTTCCTGCTTATCGGATTGCGTGGATTGAGTCATTGCATGGTCCTGCTAAAAGGAGGTCGTTTAAGAGTTACTTTCTACGGTCGCGGCTGATGTAGATCGCCAGCAAAATAATTCCGCCCTTGATCACGTTCTGCACATAAGGATTCACGCCGACCATGTTCAGGCCGTTGTTCAACACGCCCAGTAGCAACGCGCCGATCAGAGTGCCGATGATCGAGCCGCGTCCACCGGAAATCGAGGTACCACCCATCACCACGGCGGCGATGGCATCGAGTTCGAAACCGACGCCTGCGTTCGGCTGGCCGCTCATCAAGCGTGCAGTCAACACGATGGCGGCGAAGGAGGACGTCAAACCAGCAATCGAGTAGACGATCAACTTCACGCGAGCCACACGCACACCGGACAGACGCGTCGCCTGTTCGTTGCCGCCAATCGCATACACGTAGCGGCCGAACGGCATCCGTTCGAGCAACACCCAGGCGATCGCATAGATCACCACCATGATCACAACCGGCGCCTGAATGCCGAAGATCTTGCCGCTGCCGAAGAAACTGACCCACTCAGGCAGGCCGTCGATTGGATAACCACCCGTGTAGATCAGCGCGAGGCCGCGGGCGATCCCCATCGTCGCGAGCGTGACGATGATCGGTGGCATACCGGCGAACGCGACGAAGAATCCGTTCGCAGCGCCGAAGCCCAAACCGACTGCGACGCCGACCGCCAAGGCAGCCACTGCGTTCATCCCGGCCACCATCAAACCCGCGGCGAGCGTGCCCGCCAAAGCCATCACGGAGCCAACCGACAGATCGATACCTCCAGTCAGAATCACGCACGTCATCCCCACAGCAATGATCGCGTTGATCGACACCTGGCGCAGCACGTTCTCCAGATTCGCAGCGGAGAGAAAACTGTCGCTCGCGAATACCATCACGATGCACACCACCAGCAAGCCGATGAACGGATAGAACAGCGTCGAGCGTTTCAACGCGGCCCACGTAAAGCGCACCGGTGCGCCCGGCGTGTCACTACTGACAGTCGACGTTTTCGGCGATGAAGAAGGATTAGGCGTGTTCATGAGCTGCTCCACGGGTGCCGGCTGTTGCATAGGTCATCACGGCGTTCGAGTCGATCTCGCCGCCTTTGAGCATCGCTTCGATGCGGCCCTGCCGGAACACGGCGACGCGGTCGCACATGCCGACGATCTCCGGCAGTTCGGACGAGATCATGATGATCGAGTAGCCGCGCGCGGTGAGTTCGCGCATCAGCAGATAGATTTCGGCTTTGGCGCCGACGTCGATGCCGCGTGTCGGTTCGTCGAAGATGAGGATGTTGGTGTGGTGATTCAGCCAGCGCGCGATCACCACCTTTTGCTGATTGCCGCCTGAGAGCGTCGCGACTTCGGTGTGCATCGTCGGGGCTTTGACGCCGACGCGCTTCATGATGTCGGCGGTCGCACGCGCTTCACTGCGCTGATCGATGAAGAAGCGCAGCGAGCGGTACTTGCCGAGGTTGTTGATCGAGATGTTCTGCTTAATCGAGAAATCAGTGATCAGGCCTTCGGTCTTGCGGCTCTCAGGAAGAATGCCGACGCCGGCGCGCAGAGCATCGGCGGGATCGGATAGTTTTTCGGCTGTGCCGTTGATGCGGATTTCTTTCACGTACGCCGGGTCAGCGCCGATCACGGCCAGCGCGGTTTCCGTGCGGCCCGAACCGACCAGTCCAGCGAAACCGAGAATCTCGCCTTCACGCAAATTGAAGCTCAGCACCGGGCTGTCTTTCAGCAACTGCAGCTTTTCGACGTCGAGCACGATCTTCGCATCAGTACGCAGTGGCGGCTTCGGCGGAAAGCTGTTCTCGATGCGACGCCCCACCATCATTTCCACCAGACGGCTCACATCGGATTGCGCGACCTCCGTCATGCCGACGTACTGGCCGTCGCGCAATACGGTAATGCGATCGCACACCTCAAAGATTTCCTCCAGGTGATGCGAGATGAAGATCATCGCGACGCCCTGCTGTTTCAGGTCACGCATGATCGCGAACAGGTGTTCCGCTTCGGCAGGTGTGAGCGTCGCGGTCGGCTCATCCAGAATCAGAATGCGCGCTTCCAAAGACAACGCCTTGCCGATTTCAACGAACTGCTGCTGCGCAACCGACAACTCACGAATCGGCACCGACAAGTCGATCGCCACGCCCAGGCGCTTAAAAATCGCCGCGGCCGCGCGCCGCATCTTGCCGCGCTCGAGCAGACCCAAACCGTTCTTCAATTCACGGCCGAGAAACATGTTCTCAACCGCGTTCAGATACGGAATCAGGCTGAACTCCTGAAACACGATACCCACGCCCGCGGCAACCGCATCGTGGTAGTTCGTGAAGTGCCGCACTTCGCCCGCGATCGTAATCGTGCCTTCGTCCGGCTGATAGATGCCGCACAGGATTTTCATCAACGTGGATTTTCCCGCGCCGTTTTCGCCGAGCAACGCGTGAATCTCACCGCGCGCGATTTCCAGGTGAATGCCTTGCAACGCCTTCACACCGGGAAAGCTTTTGGTGATTTTGTCGAGCTTGAGTATCGTGTCCATCGGGTCCTCCTCTGCTGCTCGTCGCCATGTTCATCGAAGAAACATGGCAACGAGCATTCGGCTTACCAGCTGAAGCCCTTGGCATTGCTCTTGTCGATCATCTTCACGTCGACCGGAATCGCCTTCGGCACATTGGCGCCCCACTTCTTCGCGAGCGCAATGCCGAGTGCGATACGCACCTGGTCGGCCGGGAACTGCGCGGACGTTTCGATGAACTTTGAATTCGGCTTCTGGATCGCGGCGATCGCTTCCGGCGCACCGTCGACGCTGGTCAGCTTGATATCTTTACCCGATGATTCGATCGCGGAGAGCGCGCCCATCGAGCCACCGTCGTTCACGCTGAACACGCCCTTCAGATTCGGATGCGCCTGAATCATGTTCTCGGTGACGGACAACGCAGTCGCGCGTTCCTGCTTACCATTCTGCGTATCCACGAGTTTGATGCCAGGCACTTTCGCAAGCGCTGCCTTGCACCCACGCACACGCTCGAGAATCGGCACCACCGGAATGCCATCGAGGATCGCCACCTCGCCACTGCCGCCAATCGACTTCGCCAGATACTCACAGGCCATCTCGCCCGCGTCGTAATTCTTCGACCCGACGAACGAATCAACCGGACCGTTCGCGTTCGCATCAACAGCAACCACCACCACGCCCGCCTTCTTCGCCGACGTCACCGCCGATTGAATGCCGGTCGAATCGGTCGGATTCACGAGCAGGATGTCGATCTTCTTTTGCAACATATCTTCGACGTCGCTGACCTGCTTGCTGACGTCATGATGCGCGTCGGTCACGACCACCGTCGCGCCGATCGACGCCGCCGCATCGTTCAGCGCCTTTTGCATCGTTACGAAGTACGGGTTGTTCAACTCCTGAAATGTCATGCCGATCTTTAGCGGCGCGGCAAGTGCAGCCGGCGCGGCGATAAACGAAAGACCGAATGCAAGCGTCGCCAACGCAGCCGTGCTGCGCGCGAAGGTCTTCAACGATGCCTGCTTCGAAGTGGATTGCGTCATGGTTGTCTCCGTTATTAAAACTGTTCGATGAGATGAGCACGTCCCTCACGCTGTCTGTGGACAGCGCGATAGGCGTTAAAACGCGGGTGAAGTAAAACGCTTCGGCTAGAAGCCTGGTGAAGGACTACGTCGGTGGATACGCAGCCGCGGCGCTGCGTGGCAAACCTGGCGCAAGTACGATCGCAGGTGCATTGTCGATGCCGGCGCCGCGCGCGGCAGCTTCTTCGGAAGCGTCGCGGCTCGCGTCGTTCAGTTGCTGATAGCGGCGGAATTTCGAAGGCGCCATGCCTTTGACCGCGAGGAACTGCCGGTTGAAATTCGACAGGTTGTTAAAGCCCGCCTTGAAGCAGATATCGGTGACGCTCAGTTCTTCGTCCGTGAGCAGTTGGCATGCGAGGTTGATACGCATGCGGTTCACGTACTGCACGAACGGCAGCCCTGTATGACGGCGGAAGTAACGCGAGAACGCACTCACGCTTTGGCCAGCGAGTTGCGCCAAGTCCGATTCGCGCAGATCGTTGGACAGGTTCTTGCCGATATACGAGAGCGCGTGATTGATGCGCGTCGACGCGAAACCGGTCGGGTCGGCCTGATAGGCGGGACTCGCGAGCGTCTCGCGGTCCTCGGCGTTCATCAGGATCTCGAGCATCGACATGAACAGCACGAGACGGCGCAGTCCGCGCGCCGCCAACAATTCGAGGAACAACGGCTGGATCGCTGCACTCGTTTCCGCACCGAACGACACGCCACGGCGCGAATCGGCGAGCAATGCTTCGACCTGGCGCCACTCAGGAAAACTGCCCATGCAACTCGACACGAACTCCTGCCCGAACTGAACGACCAGATTGCGCTGCGCAATCGTCTCGCCCTCCGGCACGTCGCTAACCCAGTTGTGCGGCAGGTTCGGCCCCATCAACACGAGGTTGCCAGGCGTAAAGCTGCTGATGTGATCGCCGACGAACATCTTGCCGGTCGTCGCCACGATCAAGTGAATTTCGTATTCCGGGTGAAAGTGCCAACGCACCGTGCGATACGGATAGCCGTGCGACCACACTTTGAAGGATTCGTCGCGCCGTACGGCGACGACTTCCAGATCGGGTTGCATTCGCGTCTTCCTCCGTGAAGCGGCGTGCTGCGGGTGCCGCTGAACTTCATCTTGTATAGCGAAAAGTAGCCCTCTAGCGGCTGATCCACCACTAAAAATCAAACCGCAGACCGATACTTTTTTGCATTCGGGTTAGTCCTGGCGCGGTGAAAGTCAAATTTGATGCAATGCAATACGCACCTCGAGACACGTCCCATAACGCCCCGGCGTCACGCGAGTCGCGCCGGAAGTCCCGCCACGCCGCGCTGCGCCACGAAAAGCCCGCTACGTCGCCTTGACATTCGTTCCGCCGGGTACGATCATTCGCTCACAGACAGAGCAAATGCTCCACCCCAAGAAAAAACGCACGCGCCGAGCCGTGCGATCAAGGACACTCAGGAGACGCACATGAACAGCGGGCAAGGCAGCGGCGCGGCCGCACACGTGATCCTGCACATCGGCGCGGGATCGTTTCATCGCGCGCATCAGGCGTGGTATCTCCATCGGTTGAACGAGGCGAAGGTGGCGGGCGAGCCGCACTGGTCGCTGACGGTCGGCAATATCCGCAGCGACATGAACGCGGTGCTCGACGCGCTCGCCGCGCAAAACGGCGTCTATACGCTCGAGACTGTCACGCCGCAAGGCGAGCGCGCGTACGAGACGATTCGTTCGATCGAGCGCGTGGTGCCGTGGACCGAGAGTCTCGATGCGCTGATTGAAGCGGGCGCCGATCCGGCCTGCAAGATCATTGCGTTCACCGTGACCGAAGGCGGCTATTACCTCGACGAAGACGACGAACTCGACACGGCCAACGCCGATCTCGCGGCTGACCTGAAAGGCGGTCACACCACGATTTACGGCGCGCTCGCGGCAATTCTCGACGCACGCATGAAGCGCGGCGCCGGCCCGGTCACGCTGCAGACCTGCGATAACCTGCGCAGCAACGGCGAGCGTTTTCATGCAGGTATGAGCGAGTTTCTCGAACGGCGCGGCGCGGACGATCTGGCGCAATGGTTCGACGACAACACCGCGTGCCCGAGTTCGATGGTCGACCGCATTACGCCGCGCCCGACGCCCGACGTGCGCGAACGCGTCAAAGCCGCCACCGGCGTCGACGATGCCTGCCCGGTGATGGGCGAATCCTTCATCCAGTGGGTGATCGAAGACCGCTTTATTGCCGGACGCCCCGCGTGGGAAAAGGTCGGCGCAGAGCTGGTCGACTCGGTGCTGCCGTACGAGGAAGCGAAGATCCGCATCCTCAACGCGACGCATAGCTGCATTGCGTGGGCAGGCACGCTGGTCGGACTGACCTACATTCACGAAGGCACGCTCGATCCGGACATCAACAAATTCGCCTTCGACTACGTGACCGAAGACGTGATTCCGTGCCTCACGCCGAGTCCGCTCGATCTTGAACGCTATCGCGACGTGGTGCTCGAACGCTTCGGCAATCCCTACATCCAGGACACCAACCAGCGCGTCGCGGCTGATGGCTTTTCGAAGCTGCCAGGCTTTATCGCACCGACGCTCGCCGAATGCTTCGAACGTGGCGTCACGCCTTCGGCGACGGCCATGTTGCCGGCGCTGTTCTTCCGCTTCCTTGAACGCTGGAACGCCGGCACATTGCCGTATGCGTATCAGGATGGCGTGATGGACGAAAAAGTTGCCCGCGGTTTCTTTAGCGCGCCGGATCCGTTGCAGGCGTTCGCCGCTGACCGGCTGCTCTGGGGCAGCATGGCGCAGACACCAGAGCTGGAATCGGCGTTGGCGGGCGCGTTGGCGCGTGTCGACGTATGGCTGGCCAAACGCGGCGCGGCCTGACCCGCGCTGTATCAAATCACGCGAAACACGCCGGTGCCAGGCTTAATGCGCATGGCACCGCGCGCCATGTGCGGCTAAAGTAGCGCATCCCTAACGACGAAGGTTTCGCGCCCATGTATCTCGGCATCGACCTCGGCACGTCCGAAGTGAAAGTCCTGCTGCTCGCCTCCGATGGACGCGTGATCGGCACCGCAGGCTCACCTTTTACCGTTTCGCGTCCGCATCAGCGCTGGGCCGAACAGAATCCCGAAGATTGGTGGGCCGGCACGCGCGCGGCGCTGGCCGCGTTGCGCGCCAAACATCCGGATGAGTTCGCGCAGATTCGCGGCATCGGCCTCTCGGGACAGATGCACGGGGCCGTGCTGCTGGACGCACAAGACCGCGTATTGCGGCCCGCGATCCTGTGGAACGACATGCGCAGCGACAAGGAGTGCGCGGAGCTGACCGAGCGCGCGCCGGACTTGCACACCGTGGCCGGCAATCTCGCGATGCCCGGGTTCACCGCGCCGAAGCTGCTATGGGTGGCGCACCACGAACCGGAAATCTTCGCGCAGACCGCCTGCGTGCTGCTACCGAAGGATTACCTGCGTCTGCAACTGACCGGCGGCAAGGTGTCCGATCCATCGGATGCAGCCGGCACGTTGTGGCTCGACGTCGCCAAACGCGACTGGTCCGATTCGCTGCTCGCCGCCTGCAACATGACGCGCGCGCAGATGCCGGCCTTGTGCGAAGGCAGCGAACCGTCCGGCACCCTGCTTCCCGCAGTGGCGCGCGAGTTCGGTTTGAGCGACGGTGTGATCGTCGCGGCCGGCGGTGGCGACAATGCTACGAGCGCAATCGGCATCGGCGCCACGCAACCGGGCGACGGCTTCGTCTCGCTCGGCACGTCCGGCGTGTTGTGCGTGGTCGGCGACAGCTTCCGGCCGAATCCCGCCTCCGCGGTGCACGCGTTCTGCCATGCGATTCCGGATCGCTGGCATCAGATGAGCGTGGTGCTGTCGGCGGCAAGCTGTTTGCGCTGGGTCTGCAAGCTCACCTCCACCGACGAACCGACGCTGCTCGCCGAAATCGAAGCGCTGCCAGCGGAAGCGTTGACCACTGCCCCACTCTTTCTGCCTTATCTGTCCGGTGAACGCACGCCGCACAACGACCCGTATGCGCAGGGCGTGTTCTTCGGCATGAATCACGCGACCGATCGCGCCTTGCTCGGCTACGCGGTACTCGAAGGTGTGACGCTCGCGCTCACCGACGGCCTCGACGCCTTGCGCGCGGCCGGCACCGAAGCAAAGGCGTTGTCCCTGCTCGGCGGCGGCGCTCGCAGCGACTACTGGGCACAACTGCTCGCCGATGCGCTCGACACCGCCACCCGCAAGCACGGCGGCGGCGAAACCGGCGCGGCGCTCGGCGCGGCCCGCCTCGGCTGGCTGGCCGCGGGCGGCGATCCGGCCAAGGTGCTGAGCAAGCCGCCGATCGAAAAGGAGTTCACGCCGAACCCGCGCCGGCACGCCGAACTGCGCACCCGGCTCGAAGCGTATCGCGCGCTCTACCGCCACGTGCGGCCGCTGTTCGACCCCGCGCGACAACCGCTCGCCTGACCGGCAAAGCACAGCCGGTTCCCGTTGAGACGCGGGAACCGGCTGCTATCATCGGCGCACTTCAAGCGAACCGTCACCGTGCCCAAGTCCACAGAAAAATTAGACCTTGCTACCCGCGCCGCGTGGCTCTACTACGTCGCAGGCAACACCCAGAACGAGATCGCCGAAAAACTCCAGGTGTCGCGCCCGGTCGCACAGCGGCTGGTGGCCTTCGCGGTCGAAAAGAACCTGATCCGCGTGCGCGTCGATCACAAACTGGCCGATTGCCTCGCGCTCGCCGATCAACTCTCGAAGCGCTACGGCCTGAGCATGTGCGAAGTCGTACCAATCGACAGCGATACCTCGGAAGAAGTCGACCGCAAGCTGGCAGTAGCCGGCGCGCAGGTCATGGAACGCTATCTGGTCGAAGAAAAACCGATGGTGGTCGCCGTGGGCAGCGGCCGTACGCTGAAGGCCGCGGTCGATCAGATCGCGCAGCTGGAGCGTCCGCAGCACCGTTTGGTATCGATGGTCGGGGCGATCGCCCAGGACGGCTCCTCGAACCGCTACGACGTCGCGCTGCACATTTCGGAGAAGACCGGCGGCAAGCATTTTCTGCTGCCCGCCCCGCTGCTCGCCGATAGCGAGACCGAACGCGCGCAGTGGTGCAATCACCGGCTCTACCGGATCGTCGAATCGCTATTGGCCAAGGCGGATGTCGCGTTCGTCGGGGTCGGCAATATCGGGCCGAAATGCCCGTTGCACGAAGACGGCTTCATCACCTCCGCGGAGGTGAAGGAGTTGATGCAGAACCGTGCAGTGGCCGAAATGCTCGGCTTGCCGATCGATGCCGCCGGCGCGCACGTCGAATCGCCGACCGGCCGGCGCGTCACCAGCATTGCGCTCGACTCGCCGCCGCGGCGTCCTACCATCGGCTTTGCCGGCGGTGAACGCAAGCGCGAGGCGCTGATTGCGGTGCTTAAAGGCGGCTGGCTGTCGGGACTGGTGACTGACGAGTTGTGTGCGCGGGCCGCGCTCGAAGCGGCGGCTTAACCAGCTTACAGGCAAGGCTTAGAAGCGGCCCACCGCCGCGCTACAACACCGGCAGCCCTTCCGTGATGATGATGCGGTACTCGCCGCCCTGCAGGCGCGTCTCGCTGACCGCCTGATACGCCGGGCTGCGATACCACGCGATCGCTTCGTCGTAACTGGGGAACTCGAGGATCAGGATTTCGTCGATCGGCGGACCCTCCACCACTTCTTTCCGCCCGTGGCTCGCGAGCACCATGACCGCGTGCTTCTCGAAGACTGCGGGCGCGTCCTGTTTGTATGCTTCCAGTTTGGCGGGGTCGAGCGTTTTCTCGCGCGTGATGACGACGTAGGCGGGCATGAGTGTTTCCTGAGCGTGAATAAACGTGACCGGACGGAAAGCGGCGCGCCCGCCGCTTTCCCAATCACATACTCACGCGGCCAGCACTTCTACGATCTTACGCTGGAAGGCTTTCCCTTCGCTGTCGAATAAATGGCAGTGCTCAGGCGTGGCGCCGAGCTTTTGCACTTCGCCCTTGCTGTGCCGCTCGAGCGGCGGAATGCGCGCGATGATCCCATCCGGAGCGACGCTCGATTCCGCATACAGATACGCGGCATCGCCGAGCGATTCGACCGCCATGGTTTTCGCCGACACGCCGTCGTCGGTCATGCCCACATGCAGATGCTCCGGGCGAATGCCAACGGTCACCTTGTCGCCCTGTTTCACCGCGCCGGGCTCCACCGCAACACGCTGAGTCTCGCCGGATTCGTAGCGCACCGTGACGCCGTCGTGCGTGACCGACTGCACGACGCCTTCCATAAAGTTCATCTTCGGCGAACCGATGAAGCCGGCGACGAAGCGATTGGCCGGCGCGTGATACAGCATGGTCGGGCTGCCGACCTGCTCCACATTGCCCGCCGACAGCACGACGATCTTGTCGGCCAGCGTCATGGCCTCGACCTGATCGTGCGTTACGTAGATCATCGTGGTCTTCAGCTCGTCATGCAGACGCGCGAATTCGAGGCGCATCTTCACGCGCAGCGCGGCGTCGAGATTCGACAACGGTTCGTCGAACAGGAACACTTTCGGCTTGCGCGTAATTGCGCGGCCGATTGCAACGCGCTGGCGCTGACCGCCTGAAAGCTGCTTCGGCTTGCGGTCGAGCAGATGGTCGATGTGCAGGATCTTCGCCGCGTTGCGCACGGCGGCGTCGATTTCCGGCTTCTTGGTGCCGGCGAGTTTGAGGCCGAACGCCATGTTGTCGTACAGCGTCATGTGCGGATACAGCGCGTACGACTGGAACACCATCGCGATGCCGCGCTTGGCGGGCGGCACGTCGTTCACGCGCGCGTTGTCGATGGTCAGATCGCCGCTGGTGATGTCTTCGAGGCCGGCGATCATCCGCATCAGCGTCGATTTACCGCAACCGCTCGGACCCACGAAGACGACGAATTCGCCGTCCAGGATGTCGAGGTTGATGTCACGCATCACTTCGTTGTCGTCGTAGGCTTTTCGGATGTTGCGCAGAGTTACGCTTGCCATGATGTGTCTCCGTATGTTGCTCTTGCTACGTCAATTCATTTATCCAGGTGCTGCGCCAACGCGGCCGCGCTTACGGCGTCGCCGCCGTCGCGCTCAGCGTCCATTGCGCAACCAGGTCCGGCAACTGCAGCATGTCGTCGAACACAGTCCGCGCACCCGCCGCATGCAAGGCGTCGATCTGCGCGTCACTCGCATGACCGCCGCCGATAAAGCCCAGCACCGTCATGCCCGCCGCGGTTGCCGCCGTCACGCCCGTCACGCTGTCTTCCACCACGAGGCAGGCGGACGGCGCGAGACCGAGACCAAGCGCCGCAGCGAGATAGACATCGGGCGCGGGCTTCGGATTCGGCACCGCATCGGCGCAAAAAAGCCGGTTGCCGAAGAACTTCACGAGGCCCGTGCGCGCCAGCACGTTCTCCACATACGGCCGGAAACTGTTGCTCGCGCATGCCTTGGTGAGCGGCACCTGCGCGAGTGCAACCTCGATGCCAACGACCGCCGGCGCCTGCATCGCCGCTGCTTCCACCGCCCGGCGGATCGCCTCGATATCCTCGGCGCCGAGGCTCCTGCCCAGTTTCGCCGCCGTGCCCTGCAACACCGTTTCAATGCGCAAGCCAAGCAGCGGCAGTACCACCGGCGCGACATCGGCATCGGGCCAACGCGCCTCGAGTTCGTGCACCAGCATGTGCGCCGCCA
The DNA here is from genome assembly GCF_900116445.1 of Paraburkholderia aspalathi. Lineage (GTDB taxonomy): Bacteria > Pseudomonadota > Gammaproteobacteria > Burkholderiales > Burkholderiaceae > Paraburkholderia > Paraburkholderia aspalathi. The sequence continues at coordinate 178,037 of NZ_FPBH01000010.1, read as the reverse complement.
CGGCTTCGCTGTCGATCAGCACGCCGTCGCAATCGCAGATCAGCGCGAAATGACCTACCGTCGTACCTGCGGTCATTTGACCGCCCCAAAGGTAAGACCACGCACCAGTTGCTTCTGCGACAGCCAGCCGACAATCAGGATCGGCGCAACTGCAAGCAATGAAGCAGCGGAGAGCTTGGCCCAGAACAAACCTTCAGGACTCGAGTACGACGCAATGAACACAGTCAGCGGCGCCGCGTTCGAACTCGACAGGTTGATGCTCCAGAACGCTTCGTTCCACGACAGGATCACCAGCAGCAGCGCGGTGGAGGCAAGCCCCGGCAGCGACATCGGCATCAGCAGATAGACGATTTCCTGCCACGTCGCCGCACCGTCGATCCGGCCTGCTTCGAGAATGTCGCGCGGAATTTCCGCGAAGTACGTGAACGACATCCACACCGCAATCGGCAGATTGATCAGCGTGTAGACGATCACCAGACCGGACACCGAATCGAGCAGACCACTGTTCTTCCACAACAGATAGATCGGCACCAGCACGCCGACCGACGGCATCATCTTGGTCGACAGCATCCACAGCAGGACTTTCTGCGTGCGGCGCGTCGGAAAGAAGGCCATCGCGTACGCGGCCGGCACGGCGAGAATCAGGCACAGCAGCGTGACGCCCGCCGAGATCAGAATCGAATTCCACGCGAACGAAAAGTAGTTACTGCGCGCGAACACCTCGCGGAAGCTATCGAGCGTCGGGATGAAAAACAGCGACGACGAATACGCCTGCTGCTCCGTCTTGAACGCGGTGATCGTCATCCAGAAGATCGGAAAGAACAGCAGCAACGCGACGAGCCAGGCGATCACACCAGGGATGCCGCGGCGAATTGCGGCGAACGGCGACTTGGCCGGCACGGTCATGGGCGCCGTGCCCGACGCAGAGGTAGAGGCAACGTGGCTCATTTTTCGTACTCCCCTTTCAGGTTCTTCGCGAGCATCCGCACAAGGAAGAACGACACGATGTTAGCCAGCACGACAGCCAGAATGCCGCCCGCCGAAGCGAGACCGACGTCGAACTGTTGCAGGCCCAGCGAATAGATCAGGTACGACAGATTGGTGGTCGCGGTGCCCGGACCGCCGCCCGTGGTCGTATAGATTTCGGCGAAGATCGACAGCAGGAAAATCGTCTCCATCATCACCACCACCGCGATCGCCCGTTTCAGGTGAGGCAGCGTGATGTAGAAGAACATCGAGAACGGACCCGCGCCGTCGATACGCGCCGCTTCCTTCTGCTCCTGATCGAGCGACTGGATCGCGGTGAACAGAATCAGGAACGCGAACGGCAACCACTGCCACGCGACGATCATGATCACGGCCGTGAGTGGATACTCGGCGAACCAGTCGATCGGCTGCAGCCCGATTGCGCGCATGCCCTGTGCGATCAGGCCATACACCGGATGCAAGATCATGTTCTTCCAGATCAGCGCGCTAACCGTCGGCATCACGAAGAATGGTGCGATCGCCAGTAGCCGCGCAATGCCCTGGCCGTAGAACTTACGGTCGAACAGAATCGCCATCAACACACCGCCGACCACCGTGATCACCAGCACCGAGATGATCAACTCGAGCGTGTGCCCGATCGACGGTCCGAACGACGGATCGCTGGCGAGGTACTTGTAGTTGTCGAAACCGGCGAAGCCCTTCAGATCCGGATTCAACAGGTTATAGCGCGAGAACGAAAACCAGATCGTCATCGCCAGCGGAATCGCCATCCACAGTACGAGCACTGCGACTGAGGGCGTCACGAGCCAGCGGGCCGAATTGGCTTTGCGGGTTTCGCGTTCTTTTTCTGTTTGGGGATGGGCATGCATAAGAGGCAGGCGTAAAGGACGCATGATTGACCACCTGTTCGGTAATGCGCGGGCCGGCGCTTTCTCCGCCGTGATCGCTTGAACCGCCTGGCTACCGCGACGCAATGCGGTGTCGCGGTGCCCACGCGGCGGGGACGGCCCACTGTGCTACGTGGGCCGGCTGACGGGCGTCAGCCGGCGCGTGCCACATGAATCATGTGGCTGACTTCCGCTTTACTTCTGATACCCGGCCTGTTGCACGGCGCGATTCGCCGTTGCCTGGCCGGCTGCCAGCGCCTGATCGACCGTCATCTGACCGGCAATCGCGCCGGAGATGCTCTGACCGACCACGGTGCCGAACGACTGGAACTCAGGAATGCCGACGAACTGCACACCGGTGTACGGCACCGGCTTCAGAGTCGGATGATCCGGGTCAGCCGTTTCGATTGCCTTCAGCACGAAGTCGCCGAACGGTGCTGCCTGTTTGTATTCAGGACGTGCGTAGGTAGAGTGGCGCGTTCCCGGCGGCACCGAGGCCCAGCCCTCATCCTTCGCGACCAGTTCGATGTACTGCTTCGACGTGGCCCACGCGATGAACTTCTTCGCCGAGTCAGCCTGCTTCGACGACTTCGGAATGGCCAACGCCCACGCCCACAGCCAATGCGAGCCCTTCGGCGTGACGGCAATCGGCGCTGCCGCAAAGCCCACCTTGTCGGCGATCTGCGACTGCTGCTTGTTGTAGAGCATGCCGGCCGCCACCGTTGCATCGATCCACATCGCGCACTTGCCCGAGGACATCAGCGTCAGGTTTTCGTTGAAACCGTTCGAACTGGCTCCCGGAGGGCCGTCTTTCTTCAGCAGATCGACGTAGAACGTCATCGCCTTCTTCCATTCCGGCGACGTCAGCTGCGCCTGCCACTTCTCGTCGAACCAGCGGCCGCCGAAGGTGTTCACCACCGTCGTGCCATACGCCATGTTCTCGCCCCAGCCGGCCTTGCCGCGCAGGCAGATACCGTACATGCCGTTGGCTTTGTCCGTGAGCTTGTCGGCGAACTGAGCGATCTGGTCGTAGGTCGGCTGATCGGGCATTTTCAGGCCCTTGGCCGCGAACAGATCCTTGCGGTAATACGTCATCGAGCTTTCGACGTAGAACGGCAGTGCGTACAACTGGCCGCCACTCGAGAGGCCGTCGCGGGCCGTCTTCACGACGTCGTTCAGATCGTAATCAGCGGGCAGATTGGTGAGCGGCGTGAGCCAGCCGCGCTTGCCCCATTGCGGCGTTTCGTACGCACCGATCGTCATCACGTCGAACTGGCCGCTGCCGGTCGTGATGTCGGTGGTAGCACGCTGACGCAGCACGTTTTCTTCGAGAATCACCCAGTTGAGCTTGATATCCGGATTCGCCTGCTCGAAGGCGGGCGAGAGCTTCTTCAGCTCGATCATGTCCGGATTGTTCAACGTGGCAATGGTCACCGTGGCCGCCTGAGCGTGCAACGCAAAGCATGCGACAGCGCCGGCACTGACCGCCTTCAGCGCGGATTTTGTAGCTGGTTTCATGTGTTGTCTCCTTTCTCGTACGTTATGTGATGCTGCGTTTGTTCTACGAAAATGACGAAGGGTGAAACAGGTTCGACTCATCCACTCTGCAATTCGCTCAGCTCATCCAGTTGCCACCGTCGACATTCAGGGTTTGCGCGGTGATGTAGTCGGCATCGGCCGACGCGAGAAACAGGGCCGCGCCGGTCAGATCGTCCGGCACACCCATACGGCCGAGCGGCACCGCTTCACCGACGAGGCGCTTCTTCTCGCCGAGCGGCCGGTTTTCATAGCGGGCGAAGAGCGCGTCGACCTCGTTCCACATCGGCGTATCGACGACGCCCGGCGCGATGCCGTTCACATTGATCTTATGCGGCGCGAGGGCGAGCGCTGCGGATTGCGTATAGCTGAGTACGGCGGCTTTGGTTGCGCAATAGTGCGACACCAGCGCCTCGCCGCGGCGCCCAGCTTGCGACGACATATTGATGATCTTGCCGCCGTGGCCCTGCTCGACCATTTTCCGCGCGACGGTTTGCATCAGGAAGAACATGCCCTTCACGTTGACCGCGAAGAGGCGGTCGAACACGTCCCAGGATTCATCGAGGATCGGGCGCATATCGAAGAGCGCCGCGTTGTTGAACAGGATATCGACCTGGCCGAAACGCTCCAGCGTACTCGCGAGGATGCGTTCGATATCCTCGCGGCGCGTTACGTCGGCGCTGACGGTCAGCACGCGGTCGCAGTAGGCAGCGCGCAGCGCGTCGCCAAAACTGTCCGCCGGCTTCACGTCGACCAGCACGCAGCGCGCGCCTTCGTCCAGATAGCGCCGGGCCACGGCTTCACCGATTCCGCTTGCCGCGCCCGTCAGAATGGCCACCTTGTCTTGCAATCGTGCCGCCACTGCCTGTCTCCGGTTCGTTTCGCTTCTTGAGGCGCGGTGAGCGAACGCTCGTTGCGCGAACAATTGCTCTGTTAGTGATCGAATGATCGGATACGGACCGGGTCATGTCAAGGCGCTCGACCAGATTTCGATGGTGCAGCGCGGCAGGACCGGTGCACACCCTCTTCCGGTTTCGACCGATACAAATACGAGAAATCGCAGACCGCCGAGCTGCTTTCTGCGCAAGCCGCTGACAAAAATTAGAGATACGTTATATCATTGCGGCCTCGCTTCGCTCCGAAGCTTCGCAGGTTCGTCAGGGAGTCCGCTGATGGCTACATCGATTGCAGAACACCACGCCGTACGGCTCGCCCATGCCGAGGCGCACGCCGCGCTGCACGGGCTCGCGCTCACGCCGCTGCGGCGTCAGGTGTATGCGGCGATCGTCGCCAGCGACCGGCCGATCGGCGCTTACGAGTTGCTGGACGCGCTCGAGCCGCAACGCGGGCGCGTGCCACCCACCACGATCTACCGGGCGCTGGACTTTCTGCTCGCGCACGGCTTCGTCCATCGGATCGAATCGAAGAACGCGTTTTTTGCCTGCTGCGAGGTCGGCGTGCCGCATCGCAGCCAGTTTCTGATGTGTGACGGCTGCGGCGCGACTGTCGAGATTCCCGGTGGCGATCTCGCCCAACAGCTGTCGCATAGCGCACCAGCGCACGGTTTCGAGGTGCACCGCCAGGTGGTCGAGCTAAGCGGTCTGTGCGCGCGCTGCGCCCGCGCGGCGCGGCCCGCCGGGGCGTCCTTATGAAAGCGCACCGCTCCCAAGATTTGTAGTTCATTCAACTCTCACGCAGCAGGAAACAACGATGAAGAAATTCGGCTCGATGTTGAACGGGGCGCGCCATGCGCTGAAGCTGTCGAAGACCGTGGCCATGGGCGCGGCGGCCGCCGCTGCTTTCACGCTCAGCCACGGCGCATTTGCCGCGGATGCGAAAATCCCGGTGGTGGCCGCGGAAAACTTTTACGGTGACGTCGTGCAGCAACTAGGTGGCGATCGTGTCGACGTGACCAGCATCCTCAGCAATCCGGATCAGGACCCGCACCTGTTCGAAGCCAGCCCGAAGACGGCGCGCGCTTTGCAGCATGCGAGCCTTGTGGTCTACAACGGCGCCGACTACGATCCGTGGATGGCGAAACTGCTGGCCGCTTCCAAGGGCTCGAATCGCGCGACGATCGTTGCCGCCGAACTGACAGGCAAGAAGAGCGGCGATAATCCTCACCTCTGGTACGACCCGGCCACCATGCCGAAAGTGGCGCGCGCGGTAAGCGCCGCGCTCGTCGCGGCTGACCCGGCGCACAAGTCGGCGTACGATGCGAACCTCGCGAAGTTTCTCGATTCGCTGAAGCCCATCGACGCCAAAGTCGCCGATCTGCATGGCCGCTACGCCGGCGTGCCGGTGACGGCAACCGAGCCGGTGTTCGGCTATATGTCGGACGCAGTCGGCCTCTCGATGCGCAATCTGCGCTTCCAGTTGGCGACGATGAACGACACTGAAGCAAGCGCGGCCGATATCGCCGCGTTCGAACGCGATCTGCGCGAAAAGCGCGTCCGCGTTCTGATCTACAACAGCCAGGCAACCGAGGCCCTGACCAAACGCATGTTGAAGCTCGCGCAGCAATCGAAGGTGCCGACCATGAGCGTCACCGAAACCGAACCGGCCGGTAAGACCTATCAGACGTGGATGCTGATGCAGCTCGACGCGCTGGGCACGGCGCTGGCTGCGGGCGATGCGGGCGGAGCGAATGCGGCGGCGAGCACCGCCAAAGGAAAAACCCAATGAACGAAACTGGCCGCAGCACGCCAGCTAATGTATCGACGGGCGCACGCAGCAACGTGCCCGTGCTTGAACTCGAGCGCGTCACGCTTGAACTCGGCGGCCGCACGATTCTGCGCGACGCCGGCTTCGTGGTGAACCAGGGAGAATTCATCGGCGTGCTCGGGCCGAACGGCGCGGGCAAGACCACGCTGATGCGCGCCGTGCTCGGTCTCGTGCCGGCGGCGAGCGGCGCGATCCGCGTGCTAGGGCAACCGGTCGAGCGTGGCAACTCGTCGATCGGTTATATGCCGCAGACGCGCAGTGCGCTCGCCGGGCGCCGCGTGCGCGGCCGCGACTTCGTCGCTATGGCCGCCGATGGACACCGCTGGGGCCTGCCCCATGCGGACAGCAAAACCCGCGCCGATGTCGAACGAGTGCTCGATCTGGTGGGCGGCCGCCAGTTGGCCGAGCGGCCGTTGTCGGAACTGTCGGGCGGCGAACGTCAGCGTCTGCTGCTCGCGCAATGCCTGCTCGGTAACCCCAAGCTGCTGCTACTCGACGAACCGCTGATCAGCCTCGATCCGCATCATCAGAAGAGCGTGGTGGAACTGGTGCGGCGCGTGCAGCAGGAGCTCGGCATTGCCGTGCTGTTCTCGGCGCATGAACTGAATCCGCTACTGCACGCGCTCGACCGCGTGCTGTATCTCGGCAGCGGCGTCGCCGCACTCGGCACCGTCGATGAAGTCATTACGCGGCCGGTGCTGTCGCGTCTCTATGGCTCGCCGATCGACGTGATGCGCGTGAATGGCCGCATCTTCGTGATGTCGGGCGACGTGGAAGTCGAAAAACACGATCACGAGCACGAACACGACGAGAACGGCGGCCATAGCCACTCGCACGGGCACGGCCATTCACATTCGCACGACCACGGTGGCGCGCACAGCCACTCACACCAGCACGACTCACGCGACGGACATAAGCACGATGTTTGAATACGATTTCATGGTGAACGCGTTCGCGGCGTCGGGGATCGTCGCGGTGCTGGCAGGCGTGGTGGGCTATTTTCTGGTGATGCGTGGACAGACTTTCGCCGGTCACGCGCTCTCGCACGTCGGCTTCACCGGCGCGACCGGCGCTGTGCTGATCGGTATCTCGCCCATCTGGGGGATGATCGGCTTCACGCTCGCGGCAGGCGTCGGGATGGGCGCGCTCGGCGAGAAACTGGCCGGACGCGATGTGGCGATCGGCGTGATCCTGTCGCTGTCGCTCGGCTTCGGCTTGCTGTTCCTGCACTTCTTCACCGCGTACGCGACCCAGGTCACCGCGCTGCTGTTCGGCAATGTGCTCGGCGTGAATGCGTCGACACTCGGCGTGCTGGCGGGGTTGGGCGTCGTCAGTTTGCTCGCGCTCGCCGCGATCATGCGGCCCTTGCTGTTTGCTTCGCTGCAGCCGGAATTGGCCGAAGCCAAGGGCGTGTCGTTGCGCAAGGTGTCGGTGCTGTTTCTGTCGATTGCCGCGCTCGCCGTGGCGGCGTGCACGCAGATTGTCGGCGTGCTGCTGGTGTTCACACTGATGGTCGGGCCGGCCGCCGCCGCGCAAAACGTGACGACGCGGCTCTCGACCGGTCTCGTGCTCGCCGCCGTGTTCGCGCTGATGCAGGCCTGGCTCGGTCTCACGCTGGCGTTCTACACCGACTGGCCGACGAGCTTCTGGATCACCGTGCTGTCGGCGGTGGTGTATGGCGGGAGTTTGCTAAGGCGTCGTTGAAGCGGCATTGAAGCGGCGGCTGGCGGCAACACTTTGCGTGCCGCCGCCATCGCCCTGCGAATTTCAACCGAGCAGCACCTTCGCGTGATGCGCGATGTGATCCTCGATGAACGTCGTGATGAAGTAATACCCGTGGTCGTAGCCAGCATGACGACGCAAGGTCAGCGGCTGACCCGCAGCCTTGCAGGCGGCTTCAAACACATCCGGGTTCAATTGCTCGGCGAGAAACTGATCCGCCAGCCCCTGATCGATCAGAATCCCCTCAGCGAACTTGCGCTTCGCGTGGGCGACCAGCTCGCTCGAGTCGTACTGCCTCCACGCTTCACGGTCTTCGCCCAGATACCCGCTGAACGCCTTCACGCCCCACGGGCACTGTGAAGGCGCCGCGATCGGCGCAAAGGCCGACACCGACCGATAAATCTCCGGGTTGCGCAGCGCCAGCATCAACGCGCCATGGCCACCCATCGAATGCCCGAAGATGCCCAGACGTCCACCGTCCACCGGCAGATTCGCGAGCACTGTTTCGCGCAGTTCGTCGCGCACATACGAGTACATCCGATAGTGCTTCGCCCACGGCTGCTGCGTCGCGTTGACGTAAAAGCCCGCGCCCACGCCGAAGTCCCACGCCGCGCTTTCGCCCGGCACACCCGCACCGCGCGGACTGGTGTCCGGCGCGATCAACGCGATGCCGTGCTGCGCAGCGAAGCGCTGCGCGCCCGCCTTGACCGGAAAGGTTTCTTCCGTGCAGGTCAGCCCGGCGAGATAGAACAGCGCAGGCACGTTCGCGTTGGCCTGCAAAGCCTGCGGCGGCAGATACACCGAGAAGCGCATCGGCAGACCGACGGTCTGCGAGTCGTGCCGGTAGATCCGCTGCTCGCCGCCATGGCAGGCATGCGACGACAATAGTTCAAGCATCGAGATGCTCCTTTCTGTGCCGGGTCGGTGACGTATTAATGACGTATCAACGCCGCATTAGTACAGCACGACCGAGCGGATCGACTCACCCTTCTTCATCAGATCGAAGCCTTCGTTGATGCGCTCGAGCGGCAGACGGTGTGTGATCAGGTCGTCGATATTGATCTTGCCTTCCATATACCAGTCAACGATCTTCGGCACATCCGTGCGGCCGCGCGCGCCGCCGAATGCCGAACCCTTCCACTCGCGGCCCGTCACCAACTGGAACGGACGCGTGCTGATCTCTTCGCCCGCCGCCGCCACGCCGATGATGAACGACTGACCCCAGCCCTTGTGCGTACATTCCAGCGCCTGACGCATCACCTTCGTGTTGCCGATACATTCGAACGAATAATCGGCGCCGCCATCGGTGAGTTGCACGATATGGTCGACCACGTTCTCGACTTCGTTCGGGTTGATGAAGTGGGTCATGCCGAATTTCTTCGCCAGTTCAATGCGACCCGGGTTGATATCGACGCCGATGATCTTGTCCGCGCCAACCATCTTCGCGCCTTGAATCACATTCAGACCGATGCCGCCGAGACCAAACACCACGACGTTCGCGCCTGCTTCGACTTTCGCCGAATACACGACAGCGCCGACGCCCGTCGTCACGCCGCAGCCGATGTAGCAGATCTTGTCGAACGGCGCGTCTTCACGCACCTTCGCGACCGCGATTTCCGGCACGACGATGTAGTTCGAGAACGTCGATGTGCCCATGTAGTGAAACAGCGGCTTGCCATCCAGCGAGAAGCGCGACGTGGCATCGGGCATCAGGCCCTTGCCTTGCGTCGAACGGATCGCCTGGCAAAGATTGGTCTTGCGCGACAGACAGAATTTGCACTGACGGCATTCCGGCGTGTACAGCGGAATGACGTGATCGCCCTTCTTCAACGTGCCGACACCCGGGCCCACATCGACGATCACGCCCGCGCCTTCGTGGCCGAGAATCGCCGGGAAGATGCCCTCCGGATCGGCGCCCGAGAGCGTGTAGTAGTCGGTGTGGCAGATACCCGTCGCTTTCACTTCAATCAGGACTTCACCGGCGCGCGGACCTTCCAGATCCACTTCTTCGATCGTCAACGGGGCGCCGGCTTTCCATGCGATTGCTGCTTTGGTTTTCATCGTGAATGCTCCTGTGAGTCGGTGAATGCCTGGCGCGTCGCGGTGAGATATCGCGCGGCGTGCCGGTGTCGCGGTTCGCGGTTCCGCACCTTGCGGTTCGCGGTTAATTCGTGTGCCGGACTGGGGACGGTCAGTGTCGTTGCCGCCCGGCATCGTTCGCCGGCCTATACCTTAGCGTGCGAAAGCCGTCATGGTATTGCAAAGTACGTCGCGGCATTGTCTGTAGCTGACATCGCGTTACTCAGCGAAGCGGAGTCTCGCCGAACCATGACTCGACGCGGCCATACAGATCGAGAAAGCGCGCATATCGTTCGGCGAGCGCGGCATCGCCTTGCGGTCCGGCAACGCGCGTCGCGCCCGGCGCAAGCGCGGCGAGGTCGCTCGCGTGCCAATGCCCGCTCGCCAATCCACCGAGGATAGCCGCGCCTCGCGGCGCCGCGTTGGGGCAGTCGACGGCATGGAGTTCGACGTTTAACGCGTCGGCGAGCAACTGCCGCCAGCGCGCATCGACTGAACCGCCGCCAGCGAGCTTCAAGGTCGTCACCGTCGCGCCGCTCGCGCGGATTGCGTCGAGACCGGCACGCAGCGAGAACGCGACGCCTTCGAACGCGGCGCGCATCATCGTGCCGCGCGTGTGATCGAGCGCGAGGCCAAGCCAGCCGCCACGCGCGGCAGGGTTGAGCCACGGAGTGCGCTCGCCGGTGAGGTAGGGCAGAAAAGTCAGGCCTGCTGCGGCGCTGGAGATCGCGGCTGTTGTATCGCCAGGGGCACGATCCGATGCATCGCCGAACGCATCACGATAAGCATCGACCCATTCATACGACAACCAACCCCGCACACGTTCAAGCGCAACGCCGACGTTTTGCATCGCCGCCATGCGATACCAGTGATCGCTCGCGGCCCGATACCGATGCAGGCCCTTTACCGCTTGCGGTGCGTGCTCGGCGAGCACGACGATTTGTCCACCCGTGCCGGTAGTGAGCAATGCGTCGCCATCGCTTGCGAGACCACTGCCAAGCGCCGCGCATGGCGTATCGGCGGCACCGATTGCGAGCACGATGCCGGCACGCAGACCCAGTTCCTGCGCGGCTTCCGTCGACAGAATGCCGCCCGCCGCGTAGGAAGGCGCAAGCGGCGCAAACCATTCATGCGGCAATTCGAGCCGCTCGAACAGCGCCTGATCCCACACGCCTGCGGGATCGGCAAGCGCGGTCGCGCAGGCGTCCGATGGATCAGTTGCGACCGCGCCACCCAACGCGACGCGCAACCAATCCTTCGGTTGCAGCGCCCAGCGTGTTTTACGCGCGGACTGCGGTTCGTTCTGCACGATCCAGCGCAGCAGAGGACCGGCCATGCCGGGCGCAACCGGATTCGGCTGCGGCTCGGGCCACTGATCGAGCAGACTCAACGCACGCGTGTCGGGCCAGAGCATCGCCGGGCGCACGGCTGCGCCATCGGCATCGATCAATACGACACCGTGCATCTGTCCGGAGAAACCGATTGCTTGCACGTCACGACGCAACCCGGCAGGCAAACGCCCTGCCGCTTCGCATAGCGCGCGCCACCAGGTTTGCACCGAGATTTCGGCCCATCCGGAATGCGGTGTTTCGAATGCATACGCGACACTCGCCGCGGCCTGCTCGTGGCCGTTTTCGTCGACGATTGCAACTTTGAGAGAGCCGGTGCCGAGGTCGATGCCAAGAAAACTCATGGGCGATAGAACGTCAATTTGAGCTTAGGGACAAGCACGCGAAAGGTGCCTGGAACGGCGTATTTTCCATCACCGCTGCACGGCTGCGGAAGCGCGCCCGAATACGCGCTGAAAAACCGGAATCGCGGGTTAACCCCGCCACGCCGCGAGCCGCACGAAAACAGCACTATGCGTCGAACGAGATACACCTCATTGATTCTCACACATATCCCGTTGGCACGGGCACGTGCGACGCGTGAGCGCCCATCGCCGCTGCAAGGGGCTAACGGCCGATTTGTGCGGCGCACGCATTTCTTTTTCCTTTCAAACAGCCCTCATCCATATCGTCACCGGGAATGCCGGAATAGGCCCCAGTGGTCTTGTTGCAGCTTTTCGTTCCGCATACCTTGGAGCCATCCCAAAACGAGATGGTGGAGAGAGACAAAATGCAATCGAACACGGTTCACCCGTGCGACGAGCGACTGCCCGCGGGCCAGTTGCTGACGCTCGGCATTCAGCACGTTTTGGTGATGTACGCAGGCGCAGTTGCGGTGCCGCTGATCATCGGCGCGGCGCTGAAATTGCCGAAAGACCAGATCGCGTTCCTGATTAGCGCCGACCTGTTTTCCTGCGGCATCGCCACGCTGATTCAGACCCTCGGTCTGTGGATCTTCGGCATCCGTCTGCCGGTCATCATGGGCTGCACGTTCGCGGCTGTCGGTCCGATGGTCGCGATCGGCACCAATCCTTCGCTCGGTATTCTCGACATTTTCGGCTCGACGATTGCGGCCGGTGTCATCGGCATCCTGCTCGCGCCGGCGGTCGGCAAGCTGCTGCGCTTTTTCCCACCGGTGGTGATCGGCGTGGTGATCTCGGTGATCGGCCTCTCGCTGATGGAAGTGGGCATCAACTGGGCAGCCGGTGGTGTCGGCAATCCTGACTACGGCAATCCGGTCTATCTCGGCCTGTCGCTCCTCGTGTTGATGCTGATCCTGCTGATCAACAAATTCGCCAAGGGCTTCCTCGCCAATATCTCGGTGCTGCTCGGCATCGTTGCGGGTTTCATCATCGCGCTGGCGCTCGGCCGCGTGAATATGGACGGCGTCACACACGCACCGTGGGTCGGCATCGTGATGCCGTTCCACTTCGGCCTGCCGCATTTCGATCCGCTCGCAATCGCGACGATGGTCACCGTGATGTTCGTCACCTTCATCGAATCGACCGGCATGTTCCTCGCGGTCGGTGACATGGTCGATCGTCCGGTGGATCAGAAGACGCTGGTGCGCGGTCTGCGTGTCGACGGTCTGGGTACGCTGATCGGCGGCATCTTCAACTCGTTCCCGCATACCTCGTTCTCGCAGAACGTCGGCCTGATCGGCGTGACGGGCGTGAAGAGCCGCTTTGTCTGCGCAATGGGCGGCGTGATCCTGGTGCTGCTGGGCCTGTTCCCGAAGATGGCGCAAGTGGTGGCTTCGGTGCCGGCCTTCGTGCTCGGCGGTGCGGGCATCGTGATGTTCGGCATGGTCGCGGCGAACGGCATCAAGGTGCTGGCCAAGGTCGACTTCGTGAAGAACCATCACAACCTGTTCATCGTTGCAGTGAGCATCGGCATGGGTCTGGTGCCGGTGGTGTCGCCGCAATTTTTCTCCAAGCTGCCGCCGGCGCTGTCGCCGCTGTTGCATAGCGGAATCTTGCTGGCTTCTGTATCGGCGGTCGTGCTGAATCTGATCTTCAACGGCGTGAAGAGCGAGAAGAAGGCGCAGTGCGAAATTCGCCAGGCCGGACATGATTTCGACGGACGCGGCGGGAATGAGCCGCCACGCGACGAAATGTTGCGTGCGGTGGATGCGCATTAAGCGTCGGGGTGCGGGTAACGCTGCGCGAATTTGATCTGCGCACAAACAAAAACGCCACGGCATGCCGTGGCGTTTTTTTATTGCCGGCTGCGCAGGACGTCTTCCCTAAAACCGAAAACCGCCCTACGCGCCTGCTACTACAAGACTCAACCCGCAGTCGCCGCCGAAGCCGCCACCGGCGCACTCGCCGCACCGTAATCGACCGGTGCATCGGCCGGACGCGGCTGCTCGCCGGCCCGTTCGATCCAGCCGCCGCCGAGTGCCTGGTACAGCGTGACCAGGTTCTGCAGACGCTGCATGCGCGCGGTCACCAGCAACTGCTGCGCCGTGTACAAATCGGTCTGCGCGGTCAGCACCGACAGATAGCTGTCGACACCGTTCTTATAACGCAGGTCCGACAGATCCAGCCGGCGCTGTTCGGCAAAGGTATTGCGCTCGAGCGCCTGAATCTGCTGATCGTACGTGCCGCGTGCCGCCAGTGCGTCCGCCACTTCGCGGAAGGCCGTCTGGATCGCCTTCTCATACGTGGCGATCTGGATGTTCTTCTGCACGGTGGCGAGGTCGAGATTGGCCTTGTTCTGGCCGCCTTCGAAGATCGGCAACGTGATCGACGGCGCGAAGCTCCATGCCGCCGAACCCGGCTTGAACAGACCGCCGAGCGTCGGGCTCAGCGTACCGAAACTGCCGGTCAGCGAGACCTTCGGGAAGAACGCTGCACGCGCCGCGCCGATGTTCGCGTTGGCCGCGAGCAGATTCTCCTCGGCCTCCATGATGTCCGGACGACGTGTCAGCAGATCGGACGGCAGGCCCGCCGGCACATCCGTCAGCAGGTTCTGATTGTCCAACGTCATGCCCGGCGGCAGATCGTCCGGCAACGGCTCGCCGAGCAGCAGCACGAGCGCGTTATCCGCCTGAGCCCGCAGACGCGCCTGCGACTGCAGGTTGGCGTTCGCCTGCTCGACTACGGTCTGCGACTGCCGCAGGTCCAGTTCCGAACCCGTGCCGTTGTCGAACTGCAGCTTGGTGATGCGGTACGACTCCTCCGCGGTCTTCAACGTGTTCTGCGTCACCTTCAGCAGATCGTCGAGTTCGAGTACCGTCATGTACTGATTCGCCACCTGCGAGACCAGCGCGATTTCCGCGGCCTTGCGCGCCTGAGCGGTAGCCAGGTACTGAGCCAACGCCTGATCCTTCAGGCTTTGAATCCGCCCGAAGAAGTCGATTTCCCAGGAAGCGTTCAGACCCACCGAGTACGTGTTGCTGATCGTGAGACCCGTGGACGTCAGGTCTTTCGGCGTGCGCTGCTTGCTTTGTGAAGCAGCAGCGTCCAGCGTCGGGAACAGCGCCGCGCGAGCGATCTGGTACTGCGCCTGCGATGCCTGGATATTCAGCACCGACACGCGCAGATCGCGGTTGTTCTTCAGCGCGATTTCGATCAGCCGCTGCAGACGCGCGTCGGCGAAGAAATCACGCCAGCCGATATCGGTGGCCGCCTGGCCGTTCGCGGTCCGCGAGGCGCCAGCCGCGCCCGGCTGCGTGTCGTACGCGCCGCCGGTCGGGAAGGTCGCCGTCACGGGCTGATCCGGGCGATGGTACTTCGGCGCCATCGTGCAACCCGCGGCGAACAGCGCAACCGCCACTGCAATCAAAGAGTGTTTTTGCATCTCAATGTCCGTCCTTGCCCGAGCCTTGATCAGCCGAGCCGCCAGCCGACCCGCCACCTTGCGGATCATGCGGATGGTGCTGGTTGTAGTGTGCGAGCGCCTCATCCGGGTCTTCCTTCTCGCCGCCGAACTTCGCGCGGATCACGACGAAGAACATCGGGATCATGAAAATCGCGAGGAAGGTCGCCGTCAACATCCCGCCGATCACGCCAGTACCGATTGCGTGCTGGCTGGCCGAGCCTGCGCCGTTACTGATCGCGAGCGGCATCACGCCGAGAATGAACGCGAGCGAGGTCATCAGAATCGGACGCAACCGCAGACGCGCTGCTTCCAGCGCGGCCTCGATCGGCCCCATCCCTTCACCCTGCTGCAACTCGCGGGCGAATTCCACGATCAGAATCGCGTTCTTCGCCGACAGCCCCACCGTGGTCAACAGACCCACCTGGAAGAACACGTCGTTCTCGAGCCCGCGCAGCGTAGCGGCCAGCAGTGCGCCGATCACGCCGAGCGGCACCACCATGATCACCGAGAACGGGATCGACCAGCTTTCATACAGCGCCGCGAGACACAGGAACACAACCAGGATCGAGATGCCGTAGAGAATCGGCGCCTGCGAACCGGACTGGCGTTCCTGCAACGACAGGCCCGTCCATTCGTAGCCGATACCCGCCGGCAGCTTCGCCACGAGTGCTTCCATGGCCGTCATGGCCTGACCGGTCGACTTGCCCGGTGCAGCCGCGCCCTGGATTTCCACCGCCGAGATACCGTTGTAGCGCTCGAGCTTCGGCGAACCGTAGGACCACGTCCCGCTCGCGAACGAGGAGAACGGCACCATGCTGCCGGCCGTATTACGCACGTACCAGGCGTTCAGGTCTTCCGGTTTCATCCGGAACGGCGCGTCGCCTTGCAGATACACCTTCTTGATCCGGCCATCGGTATCGAGGAAGTTGTTCACGTACTGCGACGCCCATGCGATCGAGAACGTCTGGTCGATCACCGACAGCGACACGCCGAGCGCGGAAGCCTTCTCGTGGTCGATGTTCACCGTGAACTGCGGCGTATCGTTCAGGCCGTTCGGACGCACCTGAGCCAGCGTCGGATCTTTCGCGGCCATGCCCAACAGCATGTTGCGAGCCTGCATCAGCTTCTCGTGGCCGATACCGGCGCGATCCTGCAACTCGAAGTCGAAGCCGGCCGCCGTGCCGAGTTCAGGAATCGACGGCGGATTCACCGGATACACCAGCGCGTTCTTGTAGCTCGAGAAATGCATGAAGAGGCGGCCAACCAGCGCCTGCACCTTCTGATCCGAGTGCTGACGCACCGCGTAGTCCTTCATCCGCACGAACACGAGACCCGCGTTCTGACCGCGGCCGGCGAAGCTGAAGCCGTTCACCGTGAAGGTCGATTCGACAATGCTCTTCTCGCTGTTGAGCAGGTAGTCGGACACGTCCTTCAGCGCATGCGCCGTGGTTTCCTGCGTCGAGCCGGACGGCGTTTGCACCAGCACGAACATCGTGCCCTGGTCTTCATCAGGCAGGAACGACTTCGGCAACTTCACGAACAGCAGGCCGACCGCGAAGATCACCACCATGTAGATGATCAGCCAACGGCCCGAGCGCTTGATCACGTGGTGAACGCCCGAGTGATACTTGTCGCGGCTCTTGTTGAACGTGCGGTTGAACCAGCCGAAGAAACCGGTGGTTTTTTCCTGGTGGCCCTTCTCGATCGGCTTCAGGATCGTCGCGCACAGCGCCGGCGTCAGAATCAACGCGACCAGCACGGACAGCACCATCGCCGCCACGATCGTCAGCGAGAACTGCCGGTAAATAGCCCCGACCGAACCGCCCGAGAACGCCACCGGCACGAACACCGCCGACAGCACGAGCGCCACGCCAACCAGCGCGCCGGTAATCTGGTCCATCGCCTTGCGGGTCGCATCTCGAGGCGATAAGCCCTCCTCCTGCATCACCCGCTCGACGTTTTCCACCACCACGATCGCATCGTCCACCAGCAAGCCGATCGCTAGCACGAGCCCGAACATGGACAGCGTGTTGATCGAGAAGCCCACGATACCCATGATCGCGAACGTGCCCAACAGCACCACCGGCACGGCGATCGTCGGGATCAGCGTGGCGCGCAGGTTCTGCAGGAACAGGTACATGACCAGGAACACCAGCACGATACCTTCGAGCAGCGTCTTGACCACTTCTTCGATCGACAGGCGCACGAACGGCGTCGTGTCGTACGGATACTGCACAACGAGGCCGTGCGGGAAGTACTTCGACAGTTCGGCGACCTTCGCGCGGACTGCCTTGGCCGTAGCCAGCGCGTTCGCGCCGGTGGCGAGCTGAATACCAAAGCCTGCCGTCGGCTGACCGTTGTACTTGGTGTCGAAGTTGTAGTTTTCGCCACCGAGCTCGATACGGGCCACGTCCTTGATACGGACTTGCGAACCGTCCGTATTCACCTTCAGCAGCACGTTGCCGAACTGTTCAGGCGTATTGAGCAGCGTGGCTTCCGTGATGGTTGCCTGCAGCACCTGACCCGGCACCGACGGCGTGCCGCCGAGCGAACCGCCCGCGACCTGCACGTTCTGCGCCGTCAACGCCGTTTGCACATCTACCGGCGTCAAACCGAAGTTGGTCAGCTTGTTCGCGTCCAGCCAGATCCGCATTGCGTACTGCGAGCCGAACAGCGTCACCGTACCCACGCCGTCGATCCGGCTGACCGGGTCTTCGACGTTCGACGCGACGTAGTTCGCCAGGTCGTACTTGTTCATGCTGCCGTCTTCGGACACGAACGCCATCACCAGCAAGAAGCTGCTGCTCGACTTCGTGACCTTGGTGCCCAACTGCTGCACGGCTTGCGGCAACAGCGGCGTGGCGAGCTGCAGCTTGTTCTGCACCTGCACCTGCGCGATGTCAGGATTGGTGCCGGCTGCGAACGTCAGCGTGATGGTTGCCGTACCCGAGTCGTCCGACGTGGACGACAGATACAGCAAGTGGTCGAGACCACTCATCTGCTGCTCGATCACTTGCGTGACAGTGTTTTCCACCGTCTTCGCCGATGCACCCGGGTACGTTGCGCTGATCTGCACAGCCGGCGGCGCGATGGTCGGGTATTGCGCGATCGGCAACGTGAACACCGACGCGATACCCGCGAGCATCAGAATAATGGCGATCACCCATGCAAAAATCGGGCGATCAATAAAGAACTTTGCCATGAAGCGGGCTCCCTGTTATTACGCGCCCGATGCAGCAGAAGCGGGTTGAGCCGTCTGCGCACCGCTGGCGGCCGGCGCACCCTGAGCGGATGCGTCAGAAGCGGGTGTGGCGGGAAGTTGCGCGGCAACGGCCTTGACCTCCTGCCCCGGACGCGCCTTGTCGGTGCCCTGGACAATCACGCGGTCGCCGGCCTTCAGGCCGCTTTCCACCACCCAGTTCGAACCGTACGTGCCCGCAGTAACGAGCTGGCGCAATTCGACCTTGTTCGCTGCGTTGACGACGAGCGCAGTCGGCTGGCCCTTCTGGTCATGCGTGATGCCGACTTGCGGCACGACGAGCGCGTTGTCGTTGATGCCTTCCTCGATCCTCGCGCGCACGAACATGCCCGGCAGCAGCACCTTGTCCGTGTTCTTGAAGATCGCGCGCACCGTCACCGAGCCAGTGGTCTGATCGACCGTCACGTCGGTGAACTGCAGCTTGCCCTTTTCCGCATAGGTGCGGCCGTCTTCGAGAATCAGCGAGACCTTGGCAGCGTCCGGACCGCTCGTCTTCAGACGCCCTTCCTGCACTTCGCGGCGCAGCTTCAGACCGTCGAGGCTGGACTGCGTCAGATCCACGTAGACCGGGTCGAGTTGCTGGACCGTTGCCAGCAACGTGGCAGCGCTCGCCTGTACATACGCGCCCGGCGTAACTTGCGACACACCGATCTGGCCGGTCACCGGCGAGGTCACGTCGGTGTAGCCGAGGTTGATCTGCGCCGTGTCGACCGCTGCCTTACCGGCGGCCACGTCAGCCGCGGCCTGGCCTGCAGAGGCCACCGCGTTGTCGTAGTCCTGCTTGCTGACCGCATTGGCGGCCACCAGTACCTTGAAGCGGTTGGCTTGCGCGGTGGTCGACACGAGGTTGGCCTGGGCCTTCGCCAGCGTTGCCTTCGCGTTGTTCAACGTCGCGATGTAGGGCGCCGGATCGATCTTGTACAGACGCTGACCGGCCTTGACCTCGCCGCCTTCCGTGAATTCGCGGCGCAGCACGATGCCGTCGACCCGTGCACGCACTTGCGCGACGAGGAAGGCACTGGTGCGGCCGGGCAATTCGGTGACGACGGGCACAGCCGTCGGCTGGACGGTGACGACACCCACTTCGGGCGTTTGTTGCGGCGGGGCAGATTGTTTTGGTCCGCACGCTGCCAGCAATACGGCAGCCGTCGCGGCACTGATTAAGCGGAATGGAACCCGTTCGACGCGCATGGAGCGACCTCTGTCAAAGACTGAGAATGAAAAAGTGCGCGCATCCCTACCCCGGGGACGACAGCGCACACATGCGTCTTGCGACGCGTGACCGGAAGCCCGTGGATGCAAACCGCACCTGCAGGGGCATCCTGAGCAAAATGCGCCATACCGGGGAAATGCCGCACGGCGCCGCCCGTCGGGGCACGGCGCAAGAGCGTTTTGAAAGGCAACAGTGACGGATATTAACCGGTCGTCACGGCTTGGGCTATCCGATCGTGGGATGCTATTATATATACATCCACGAATGCATGTAAAAGTGCGTTTAGTTCTTTGCAGGCGGGGGACCTGCAAGATCGCTTCGCAAATTGCTTAACAGAAGACAGATTGTCATCGAGCGTACTTAAAAGCGCCCGGGGAAACCCCACAATCAGGGCAGGTCACGACAATATGGTCAGAAGAACCAAGGAAGAGGCACAGGAGACGCGCAACAGCATTCTCGACGCGGCCGAACGGGTTTTCTTCGAGAAGGGTGTATCGCGCACGTCGCTCGCCGACATCGCACAGGCCGCCGGCGTCACGCGCGGCGCAATCTACTGGCATTTCGCGCACAAGGGCGATCTGTTTACCGAAATGTTCGACCGCGTGCTGCTGCCGCTGGACGAACTCAAGGCCGCCTCGCAAGATCCCAATGAACCCGACCCGCTCGGGCGCCTTACGGAAATCTGTACAGTCTGCCTGCGTGACACTGCCAACGACCCGCGTCGCCGGCGGGTGTTCGACATTCTCTTTCTGAAGTGCGAGTTCGTCGAAGAGATGGGTCCGGTGATGATCCGCTATCAGACCAATATGCGCGAAGGGCTGTTGAAGATCGAGGGCGGTCTGCGCAATGCGATCTCCAAAGGGCAATTGCCGGTCGATCTCGACACCAGAATCGCGGCGGCGATGGTGCATGCGTTCATCAGCGGCTCGCTGCGCGACATGCTGTTTTTGCCGGAAACGACCAATTTCAGCAAGCACGCGGAGCAGATGGTCGCCGGGATGTTCGATGCGCTACGGCTGAGTCCGGCGCTGCGCATCGGGAATCGGACGGCGCCGGCCGCCGCCCGGCTACCCGGTCAGACTAGCTAGATACTTACGCCGCGACCCGGCGCGCCCGCGCCGTCTGATTCGACGTGTAGATATTGCCGCGTTCGAGCGGCGCCCCACCCTGCACCGTGGCGATCCACTGCTCCGTACTCGCCACCGCCGCGAAGTTCGACTGCAGGACCACGCTGAAGACCCGATGAATCTCCTCCGCGCTCGCAAAGCCCGCGCTGTTCTCATAGGGCAGCGAGCCGGTTGCGTCGTGCAGAAATTCGACGGCAAACCCCGAGTGGTATGCGTGGTTGATGGTCGACGCGTCGCAGTTGTGCGTCATGTAACCGACAACTGTCACCGTGTCGACCCGCTGCGCGGCCAGCCAGTCGGCGAGATCGGTACCGGCAAAGGCGCTCGCCCGCGACTTCTCAATATAGTGATCATGCGCCCGCCCACCCACCACCGGATGCAGTTCGGCGCGTTCGCTGCCGCGCGCGAACACCGGCGAGCCGGCCGGCGCGAGATGTTGTACGACCACCACCGGCACGCCGGCGGCACGGGCCGCATCCATCGCCCGGCCGATGTTGGCGAGCGAAGTTTGCACATCCGGGTATTCGATCGGCAGATCGCCGGTAACGTATTCGTTCTGCGCATCGATGACGATCAGCGCGCGGCGGGGTGCGGTCATGGCAAGACTCCTTCGGTTGAGCAGTTAGGGCTCGCGCTGCACGGCCCGGATGGGCTCTGCGCAGGCAGCGGCGATGTGTGCATTGTTCGTCAGCCGCCATTTCGCCGATAGCGACCCGAATGACAATCTTCGCTAGAATCGGGCCATCGTTGGATCATCGTTGAATGCCACGGGGCGATTGCGAATGACGGCTACATCCACCTCCTCTGCCGCCGGGCGCGACGACGCGCCCCGCCACGTCGTCGCGGTTGTCGCTTTCGACGGCATCAGCCCGTTCCATCTTTCGGTACCGTGCGTGGTATTCGGCGAGGACCGCAGCAACGGCGGCTTGCCCGATTTCGACTTTCGCGTTTGCGCCAGCGAAGCCGGCGCGCTGACCACCACCGCCGGCTTCTCGATCGCTGTCACGCATGGGCTCGAAGCACTCGCCGATGCGGATACGATCATCGTGCCAAGCTGGCGCGATCCGGACGAGACGCCGCCCACCGCCCTGCTCGACGCACTGCGCGCCGCCCATGCACGCGGCGCCCAGCTGGTCGGGCTGTGCCTGGGTGCCTTCGTGCTGGCCGCCGCCGGTATTCTCGACGACCGCCCGGCATCGACCCACTGGGCGTGGGCGGACGATTTCGCACACCGCTTTCCGCGCGTGCGGCTCGATCCCGACGTGCTCTATGTCGACGACGGCAACGTGCTGACCTCAGCCGGCACCGCTGCCGGCCTCGACTGCTGCCTGCATGTCCTGCGCAAGATGTGCGGCGCGCAAGCGGCGAACTATGTCGCGCGCCGCCTGGTGGTGCCGCCGCATCGGCAAGGTGGCCAGGCGCAATTCATCCAGCAACCGGTGGCGCCGAACGTGCGCGGCGACCGCCTGTCCTGTCTGCTCGATTGGGTGAGCGGAAATCTGGATGCGCCGCATACGCTCGACACGCTAGCCGAACGCGCGTTGATGAGCCGCCGCACGTTTACGCGGCGCTTCCGGCTCGCCACCGGCACGACCGTCGGCGCATGGCTGCTGGCGCAGCGGCTCGGCCGCGCGCAGCAACTGCTGGAAAGCACGGATGAGTCCGTGGAAGCGATCGCGGGGATTGCGGGATTCGGCTCGACTGCCTCGCTACGGCAACATTTCGCGGAGGCGTTCCGCACCTCGCCATCCGCGTGGCGGCGGGAATTCCGCGGCGTGTGAGCGTGGTGGACGCGCTTATTGTTCGCTGATCCAGCGCGCCACATACAAAAGCAGCGCCACCAGAAAAATCATCACCGCCCACGCCCAGTTCGGCACCACGTGCGGATTGGGCTCGCGGTGCGAAACCCCATGCGACACACCATGGGCCGCCCCATGCGATGCGCTCGCTGCCCGCCCGGTCAGCGCATTGCCGTGATCCACGCGCGTGCGCCGGGCAATCCCGCCGAGGTTAATCGGCCGCAGAAACACGTGCTGCCGACGCGCCGCCGACCCGCGTGCACGATTCGGCCCTTGCCCATGCTTGGCGCGAACAACAGCGCCAAACTCGTCGAAAAAATCGTCCGCCAGTTGATGCAGCGCGTTTTCGAGTTGGCGCGTAGGCAGCTCAGCAAGCGGCCCGGACGAGGTCGCCCAGATCGTGTAATCGATCCGCGTGCCGCGCTCCCTGCCGACGCCATGCGAGCTATCGTCGGCGCGCAATCTCACTTCGATCTGTCCGCGCAACGAGCCGATGCCCTCGGCTCTCGCCTTGAAGTTGATGGTGCGGCGCTGGGCATCCGCCGGTCCGGAATCCTGGCCCGCTACATGGGCGCGCGCTTCGTAACGCGCGCGCAACGGCCCGAGCGGCACGGTCATGGTGAGCGCGTATTCGCCGTGGCCAAGGCGCGTGAACGACTCGCAGTTGTCGAGGCTGGCACGCAACAAGGCGAGGTCCTGCAACGCGTCCCAAACGTCGGACGGCGCAAGCGGAATCCGTAACGCGTCGTTCAGTTCCATGGCAGCCTCCCCGATGAACGCGCGACAGCCGGTCAGGACGTCTGATCGATACGGTCGACGCGCGATGCGTAAAACGCGAGATACCCTTTTATTTGTAGCGCCGGCTCAAGCGGCGTCTCATAGCTCCAGACGGCGTTTTCGATCAGACCGTCTTCGGTGCGCAGATGATAGTACGAAGCATGGCCCTTGAACGGGCAGTGCGAAGTATGGGTGGAGCGTTCGAGGCGCGCCATGTTGACGTCGCCGCGCGGAAAATAGAACACGTCCGGCAGGCCGGTTTCGGTGAGTGTCAGGCCGGCCTGGGTGTCGGCCATTGTCACGCCGCCGTGAATCACCCGCACCCGATGGTTGTTGCCGCTGATGGCGATGGTGTGCCCGCCCGCGCTCGCGCCGGGTCCGGGGCTTCCGTGAGGCGTCAAGGCATCGCTCATGTCTCGGCTCCGTGATGGTGTGCAACTCGGGGTGCAGATCGTATGCGGCCGTGCAACAAAAAAGCCACGGGGTGCGCCCGTGGCTTCATTATCGGCCAAAGTTCAGCCGATTGCGCGGCCTTCCTGAATGCAGCCGGGGCTTCTCGCCCGGCGCCGCTCAGAGAGACGGGCCGTTTACTGGGTATTCCAGTAGAACGCCGCCTTGGCGGTGCCCTTGGCCGGAATCGTCACCGCCTTGGTCTGGTCGTTATCCTTGTATTGCGCGTGCACGGTGTAGCGGCCCGGGCGCAGCCTGACCAGCATATACGGCCCACGCGACGTGGCGGTCAGCACATTGCCATCGTGCGCGTCGACGATTCTCACATGGACGTCGGCGAGAAAATCAGAGCCGGGGCCGGTGAAGCGCATCGACAGCGGCCACTGGCTTTGCGCCTGCTGCAGTGCTTTCGATTCGTCGAGACCGACGCCGCCCGACACGAACGAGACGTCGCCCTGGTGCTGGATTTGCGGCAGGCCGCCACCGTTGGCGTTGCCCGCGCTGCTTTCGTCGGTGGTTGTGCCACCCGTTACGTCACTCGCCTGCGCATAAGCGCCGCCCGCCAGACCGAGCGTGAGCGCTGCGCAGACCGCAGCGGCTACGATCCTTCGCTGATTGCGTTGGGTTTTCATCGGTTCGCTCCTTCTTAAGGTCCTTGTCATCCGGAATCCCTCGGAGGGTCCAGATCAAGGCAGACGCAAGCTGCGTGCCCGCCATCAGTTCGCGTCGTATGGAAACCGCTGCTGCGCCACGCCATGCGGCGCAGAGCGACCTGCTTTACAGCTTTGATACAGCTGTGAGTCAAGCCTTGAAACAGCTGTGAGTCAAGCCTTGAAACAGGTGAAAAAATGCCGGTCCGTACGCAGTAAGTGCAAGGACCGGCAAGCATTACTTCAATGCGATCAATGACCGTTTAGCCGAGATCGACCGGCACGAAGATCTGCGCGTTATCGCGCTGGATCAGTAACGCGATGCTGTTGCCCGCGCCGGCGATCATCTGCTTCAACTGATCGACGCTCGTGACCGGCCGGCCATTGACCGCCAGAATCACGTCGCCCGGCTGGATGCCGGCGCTTTCAGCCGCGCCGCCCGATTGCTGCACCAGCAAACCGTGCGACACCGACGCGCCGCTCTTCTCTTCCGGCGTCAGCGGCCGCACCGCCACGCCGAGTCGGCCTTGCAACTGGGCCGGCTGATCGGCCTTGTCCGAGGCTACCTTGGCATCCGACAACGAACCGATCGTCACCTTCAGGTCTTTGGTCGCCTTGTCGCGCCACACCTGCACAGTGGCCGAGCTACCCGGCGCGAGACCCGCGACCTGCGACGGCAGATCCGACGAGTCGCTAACCGGCTCGCCATTCACCGACAGAATCACGTCGCCCGGTTGCAGACCACCCTTGGCGGCCGGGCCGCCCGGATCGACCGAGCTGACGAGCGCGCCCTGCGGCTTCTGCATACCGAACGAATCGGCCAGCGTCTGGTTCATGCCCTGCACCGCGACGCCGAGACGTCCACGGCTCACATGGCCGGTCTTGACGATGTCGTCCTTGACCTTGATCGCTTCGTTAATCGGGATCGCGAACGAAAGGCCCTGGAAGCCACCCGTCTGCGAATAGATCATCGAGTTGATGCCGATCACTTCGCCTTGCAGATTGAACAGCGGGCCGCCCGAGTTACCCGGGTTCACCGGCACGTCGGTCTGGATAAACGGCGTGTAGTTTTCGTTCGGCAGCGAGCGCGACTTCGCGCTGATGATGCCCGAGGTCACCGTGTTGTCGAAACCGTAAGGCGAGCCGATCGCGACCACCCACTGGCCGACCTTGCTCTGACGCGGATCGCCGATCTTCACGGTCGGCAGACTGCTCGCGTCGATCTTCAGCACAGCGACGTCGGACTGCTTGTCGGCGCCGACCACTTTCGCTTTGAATTCACGCTTGTCAGTGAGCTTCACGGTGACGACGTTCGCGCCGTCCACCACGTGGGCGTTGGTCAGGATGTAGCCGTCGCTGCTGACGATGAATCCCGAGCCGAGGCTCGCGCTCGGCTGATCGGGCGCATCGCCGCCGTCGCCGCCTTGCATGCCCGGCATGCCGCCGAAGAAGTGCTTGTAGAACTGATAGAAGGGATCGCTCGGATCGATCGGCAACTGGTTGCCGCCGTTGGCGCCATTACCGCCGTTACCGCGCAATGCCGTTTGCTTGACCACATGCTTCGCGCTGATGTTGACCACGGCCGGGCCGTAGGTTTCGACCAGACCCGAGAAGTCGGGAATGCCGGTTTTCGCCGCGGCTTCGGCAGGCATCATCGCGGCCTGCGCCGGCGTGATCACCTGCGGCGCGGGCACGTCGCGATGCCCCGCCACATAGCCGGCGGATAGCGCCACGGCGACAGCCACTGCAACAGCGCTGCGGGACAAGGTTTTCGCGTTCATCGTGTACTCCTGACTGGGAGAAAGAGGCTTTGGAATGAGATGAAGCGTACGTGGCATCGCTTAAAAGAGTCTTAAGCAGCGCCAGATCGCTTCAAGCCCATTGTTGAGGCTTGTTTAAGCCTCGCTTAAGCCACGTTCGATCCACGTTCGAGTCACTTTACGAACAGAAAGCCTCACCCTCAGAAGCGCACGTCAACCTGCAAACCACCTGTCGCCGATTCGTCGAGCTTCACCGCCGCATGATGTTGCGTGGCGATGCGGCGCACGATCGCAAGGCCCAGGCCGCTGCCCGCCACATCGGTGCGCACCCGGTTCGCGCTGGCGCCGGCCCGGTAGAAGCGATCGAACACGCGCTCGCGTTCGGCCGGTTCGATGCCCGGCCCGCTATCAGCAATCCGCACCACCGGATGTCCCTCCTCCACATGCAGACTCACGTCGACACGGCCGCCTCGCGGCGTGTATTTGGTTGCGTTATCAACGAGGTTGTTGAACATGACCCGCAGCGCGTCGGCGTCGCCGATCACCGTGGCGGGTTCGCTCGCCTCGATGCCGAGATCGACGCCGCGGTTCTGCGCAAGCGGCGCGTACGCCACCACACAGTCCTGCAGCAGCGCGCGCAAATCGATCGCGTTCGTCGCGGCGACGCCGTCCGGCTCCGAACGCGCGAGCGCCAGCAATTGCTCGGCAAGACGTGTGGCGCGCGTGACACCCGCCTGCAGATCGGCCAGCGCTTCGCTGCGCGTGGTGTCGTCTTTCGCGCGAGCCACCAGTTGCGACTGGATCTGCACGGCGGCAAGCGGCGTGCGCAATTCGTGCGCGGCATCGGCGACGAATGCTTTCTGAATATCGAGCGCAGTGGCGAGCCGTTCGAGCAGGCCGTTCAACGCGCGCACGAGCGGCTGCACTTCGAGCGGCAGACGCTGATCGGGCAAGGGATCGAGCGCCTCGGGGTGACGGGCGTCGAGCGCGCTGGTCACGCGCCGCAACGGCCTCAGCCCGCGCCCGACAACGACCCACACCGCCACGCCCAACAGCGGCAGCAGCACGATCAACGGCCACAAAGTGCGCAACGCGACATTCGCCGCGAGCCGGTTACGCACCGAAACCGGTTGCGCCAGCTGCACGACGTTATCGCCGACGATCGCGCCGTACACACGCCAATCTCCACGTTCCGTGTGCTCGGTTGAAAACCCGAGTTCGGCGCGCGGCGCGAGGGGCGCACGCGGGCGCGAGTAGTACATCAACACGCCGTTGCGATTCCAGATCTGCAGCACGATGCCTTCGTCGCCGGTGTCGCGCGAACCGAGCACCTGGGAGAACGGTTCCGACGGCAGCGCCGCGGCGATCTGCTCCAACTGGTAATCGAACAGTTCGTTGGCTTCGGCAAGCGCTTGCCGGTAAATCAGCCAACCCGCAATGCCGACGCCGAGCAACACCAGCGCCAGCAGCCAGAACAACAATTGACGACGAATCGAACGCATCGGCTCAGGCGTCCTTGGCGATCATGTAACCAAGACCGCGCACATTGCGGATCAGATCCGCGCCGAGCTTCTTGCGCAGCGCGTGGATGTAGACCTCGACCGTATTGCTGCCGATTTCCTCGCCCCAGCCGTACATTTTTTCTTCGAGCTGGCTCTTGGAAAGCACTGCGCCGGGCCGTGCGATCAACGCTTCGAGCAGCGCGAATTCACGCGCAGACAACGCGACCGGCGCGCCGTCCAGCGTGACCTGATGCGAGGCCGGATCGAGCGTCAGATTGCCGTGGCGAATCGTCGAATCGCTGCGGCCCGATTGGCGGCGGATCAACGCGCGCATGCGGGCGCCGAGTTCGTCGAGATCGAAAGGTTTGACGAGGTAGTCGTCCGCGCCGGCGTCGAGGCCTTTGACCCGATCGGCAACCGCGTCGCGCGCGGTGACGATCAGCACCGGAATGGCCTGGCCCTTGGCGCGCAGCGTGCGCAGCACGTCGAGCCCGTCGCGTTTGGGCAGGCCGAGATCGAGCAGCACCAGATCGTAAGGTTGGCTGGCCGCGGCGCTGAGCGCCGCTTCGCCGTCTTCCACCCAGTCGACCGCGAAGCCTTCACCGCGTAGCGCCTTGCGTACGCCTTCGGCGATCATCCGGTCGTCTTCGACAAGCAATATGCGCATGGTTGGTACGGTCCCGAAACATTTGATGATGCCGCATTCTAGCGCCCGGCCCTGACGTGCGCGCCACCCGACGCTTTTTCACCGCAGCGTGGCGGCATGTCTCTACAATGGGCGCTTTGCGTCGCGCCGCGGTTTTTCGCGCGCCACGCAATGCTTCGACACACTCTGGATTGCCGCGCGCCACCGCGCCCCGAAATCTTGCCTCCTCGCCTGTCCATGACGCACGCTTTTTTGCCCGCTTTTTTGCACTCTCTCGCACGCCGTGTAGCGCTGCGTCCGCTGCCTTCTTCTGTTGCCGACTCTCTGCCTCGCCGATTCGCACCGCGCTCGGCGGCGTTGCTGCTTGCCTGCGCCGCGCTCGGCAGCGGCGGCGCGGCGCTGCCGCTTGCCGCGCAGGCGCGCATCAAGGCAACCCACCCGAGCGTCAACGTCACCACGGTGTTGCCGCAATCGGTCATGGTCGGCCTGCAGCGCGCGCATGTGCCTTTGTCGTCGATCAGCGTGGTGGTCGAGAAAGTGGGCGACCGCACGCCGATCCTCGCCTTGAACGCCGGCAAGCCGATGATGCCCGCCTCGACGATGAAACTCGTCACCACCTACTCCGGCCTGTCGATCCTCGGCCCGGAATATCGCTGGCGCACGAGCGCCTATGCGGACGGCACGCTCGACGCCAACGGCGTGCTGCACGGCAATCTGTACATTCAGGGCACGGGCGATCCGAAACTCGTGCCCGAAGAACTGATCGACCTCGTGCAGAAGATCCACAAGGCGGGGATCAACGGCATCGATGGCGCGCTGGTGCTCGACAAGCGCTATTTCGACGCCTCCACGCGCGATCTGCCGCCGTTCGACGACGACGCCACCGCGCCGTACAACGTCGGCCCCGATCCGCTGCTGTACGCCTTCAAATCGCTGTCGTTCACGCTGACGCCTTCGCCGGACGGCAGCGTCGCCATCGACGTGCTGCCCGCGCTCTCGCAGCTACAGATCGACAACCAGATGCACGCCGTCAACGGCCCGTGCCGCGGCGACGCCGCCTCCGTCTCGCCCACCGTCACGCCGCAGCCGAACGGCACCGTGGTGGCCTCGTTCGACGGCGACTACTCGGTGCGCTGCGGCCCGCGCACGATCAACGTCGCGGTGCTCGATCACTCCGCATTCTTCGCGGGCGGGTTCCTGGCCCTGTGGCAGCAAACCGGCGGCACGTTCAGCGGCGCGACCCGCGAAGGCCCCGTGCCGGTCGGCGCGCGCCTCGTCGCCACGCACCAGGGGCCGATGCTCTCCGACATCGTTCGCGACATCAACAAGTTCAGTAACAACACGATGGCGCGCAACCTGTTCCTGACGATCGGCGCCACGGAAGAAAAAGGGCCCGCCACGCCCGCGAAATCGGCGCGCGCCATCGAGGACTTTCTGCGCCGCGACAGCGTCGACATGCAATACATGACGCTCGACAACGGCTCGGGCCTGTCGCGCGACGAGCACGTTACCGCGCTCTCGCTCGCCGATCTGCTGCAGCGGGCCAATGCGAGCCCGGTCGCCCAGGTGTTCGTGGAGTCGCTGCCGATTGCGGGCGTCGACGGCACCATGCGCAACCGCTTGACCAACCAGGGCGCGGGCGGCAACGCACACATCAAGACCGGCACCCTGCGCGACGTGCGTGCGATCGCCGGTTACGTGGCCTCGGCGGACGGCAACAGCTACGTGGTGGTGAGCCTGATCAACGACCCGCATTCGGAGGCCGCGCGCGCCGCGCACGACGCCTTGCTCGAATGGGTCTATCAGGGACCGTCCCAGGGATTCACGAAAGTCTCCGACCCCGTCGCCGAACCGCGCGGCAGCAAGCCCAGGAAAAACCCGCACAAGCGCGGCACCCATTGAGGATTCCTTCTATAGAAGCCACGCGCGGCAATGCGCCCAAGCGTGTACGCTGTCGGGCAGTGTTTGAGGCGCGCGTAAAACATTATGCGTAGCGCACGAGCCACGCAGCCGTTACGAAAGCGTGGCCCAATCAAACGATAACGACAACGTCCGCTGCGGCAAGCGCAGCGGCAAGGGACCGCGGAGGAAGACACAATGCAATTCGATGCCGAATTGCTGCTGCTCGCCATGGCGCCAGTCTTTCTCGCATGCATTGGCTGGGAGGCGTGGCACCTGCGGCGTACGCGCCCCGGCGCGCAGCTCTATAGCTGGCGCGACACGTTCTGCAACGCCGCGCTCGCGCTGATGCAGCAAGCCGCCGACAAGCTCGCGTGGCTCGTGATCATCCCCGTCTATGCATTTTTCTACGATCACTATCGCGTCTATACGTGGCAGGCGAGCTGGGTGTCGTTCGTCGTGCTGTTCGCCGCTCAGGATCTGCTCTATTACTGGTTTCACCGGTGCAGCCACCGCGTGCGCTGGCTGTGGGCCGCGCATGTCGTGCATCACTCGTCGGAGCGGATGAATTTTTCGACCGCCTTCCGCCAGAGCCTGATGTATCCGATTGCCGGCATGTGGCTGTTCTGGATTCCGCTCGCCGTGTTCGGCTTTCCGCCGAAGCAGATCGTCGCGATCGTGCTGATCAATCTCGGCTTCCAGTTCTTCGTGCACACCCAGGCGATCGGCAAACTCGGCTGGCTCGAATACGTGCTCAACACGCCGTCGATTCACCGCGTGCATCACGCACGCAACGACCGCTATATCGACCGCAACTATGCCGGCGTGCTGGTGATCTGGGATCGCCTGTTCGGCAGCTATGTCGAGGAAGATCCGCGCGACGCGCCGGCGTACGGCATCGTCGAACCGCTTCACACCTATAACCCGTTGAAGGCGACGTTTCACGAATGGGGGTCAATGGCCGCCGATTTCGTGAGCGTGCGAGGCTGGCGCAACAAGTTGCGCGCGCTGTTCGCACCGCCCGCATGGGCCGCGGCTTATCACGCGGGCCGCGCTGCGGGTGCGGGTGCCGCTGTCGCTGCTTCCAGCGGCGCTACAAGCATTGAAGATAAGCATACGGCCGCGTTTCAAACACCGCGCAGGCCGTAGAAGATTCTGTAAGCTGTCGTCATGCCGCCGACGCGGTGGGCGCTGCCTGCAACACATGGCATAAGGGCCACACATACGAGGAGATGTAGTCAACATGAAACAAACAGCATCGAGGAAACGCAATTTCGTCCGCGTCACGCAGATCGCCATCGCCAGTGCGGCGTTTGCACTGCTCGCGGCTTGTGGCGGCGGCAGCGATAACAACAACAGTTCGAGCAGCAGCACGCCGGCAGGCGGCGTGAAATTGCAGGTCGTTTCGTTTGGCGACAGCTTGTCGGATGTCGGCACGTACGCGCCGGTGATTCAGTCGAGCTTCGGCGGCGGCCGCTTCACGACGAACCCGGGTGAAGTGTGGACCCAGAAGGTCGCGGAGTACTACGGCAGCACGTTGACTGCCGCGTATGTGGGCGGCTTCGGTCAACCGCTGGTTGCGACGGGCGGGTTCGGCTACGCACAAGGCGGCTCTGACGTCGTGAACGCCCAGGGCGAAGGTTGGGCACCGAACAACGCGGCGGCAACGACCGTGCCGGTGGTGACCCAGGTGGCGAACTACCTGGGCGCGCATACGAGCTTCAACGCGAACCAGCTCGTGCTGGTGAACGGCGGCGCGAACGACATCTTCCAGTTCGCTGGGACCACCGCCAACCTGACGGCGCTCGCCACCGCGCTGCAGACGCAATATCCGCTGCTCGTGCAGGCCGGCAAACTGCCGAACACGCAGGCAGGCCAGGTACAGTTCATCGCCGGCTACCTGCAGCAGCTGGCCAACCCCCAGATCGCGACAGCCGCCACGCAGCTCGCCGCGCAAATCCAGACCATCGTCAACTCGGGCGCGACCCACGTGGTGGTGTCGACGGTGCCGGACATCGGCAATACGCCGCAAGGCGTTCAGGCCAACGCAGCCTCGCCTGGTGCGGCTGCGCTCCTGTCGGGGATTACCGCGGCGTATAACGGCATTCTGGTCCAAACCATGACGTCGCTCGGCCTGCTGGGCACGGGCAAGGTCATCGTGGCCGATGCGTTCACGTGGATTGATCAGCAGTTGCCGAACTACCAGGCGCTGGGCTTCACGGTGTCCAACACCGGTACGGCGTGTAACCTGACGTCGATGGTGACCAACGCAACCGCGTACGCCACCGCCAATCCGAGCGCAACGAACGGGCTGACCCCGGCACAGTATGGTGCCCAGTTCGGCTCGTCGCTGTTCTGCTCGCCGCAGACTTACACGGTGGCCGGCGCTGACCAGACCTACATGTTCGCCGACCTGGTCCATCCGAGCACGCACTTGCACGCCTTGTTCGCGCAGTACGTTCAGCAGCAGATCGCTGCGACGGGATTGGGGAAATAAGTTGAGGGTTGCCGCGTAGCGGCAGCAGGATGCGAGTTCTGCAAACGCCCGGCTTGCTGGTCAAGCCGGGCGTTTTTTATTTATGTTTGTTGCGCGCGGCACAGCGGTTGAGACGACGGGTTGCTACAACGGATTGTGGCGGCGCCGGTGAGCAAGCCGTACCAATCAGGCAGTCCCTACCCTTGCGCTTCGAATGCAGCCGCGGCCCGGCCGAGCCGATCGTTCACAGCGATCCACTCGATCGTGTCCGGCAACTTCTCGATGAGAATCCGGCTCACGTCCGCGCGATCGAGCGCCCTTAGCAGGCCATACAACTCGCGCGCATAGACGTGCGGATCTTCAGGCGCGGCAATGAAATGCACGCCCTCGGCATGAGCCCACTCTCCTGCGCGGGAAGCACGCGCTACCAAGGCCACGCGTTCGTCGCTCTGACGCGCCGCGAGCAACATCTGCAACGCATCAAAAGGCAGCAAGGCCAACGGCGTGCGCGGCGCATAGTGCGCCTTCAACGTCCCCGAAACGCGCGGTGTCGTGGCATCCGAACCGTCGGGCAGGCGTGGCGCCTCGCCGAGCACGTCGGCGATATCCTGCGGCGTTACGCGACCAGGTCTCAACAGCGCCGGAAATCCGCGCGACAAATCCAGAATCGTCGATTCGATTCCGACGTCAGATGCGCCACCGTCCAGCACGTGAATCGCGCTGCCGAACTCGTCGCGCACGTGCTGCGCCGTAGTTGGGCTCACGTGACCAAATCGATTCGCCGACGGCGCAGCCACGCCGCCATGTCCGCCGCGCAACGCACTGAACGCTTCGAGCAAAGCCTGCGCAACCGGATGCGACGGGCAGCGCAAACCCACTGAATCCTGGCCGCCGCTCACGGCTGCATTGATCCGCTCGGCACGCTTCAGGATCAACGTGAGCGGCCCCGGCCAGAACGCATCGATCAAACGCTGCGCTTCCGCCGGCAAATGCTCGACCCAGTAGTTCGGATCGCCCTGCGGCGCCAGATGCACGATCACCGGATGATTCGCCGGCCTGCCCTTCGCCGCGTAAATACGCGCGACCGCGTCCGGACTTTCGGCGTCGCCGCCGAGTCCGTAGACCGTCTCCGTGGGGAACGCGACGAGGCCGCCCGCGTCGAGCAGCGCGGCAGCGTGTTCGATCTGCTCGGCGCTCACAGGCAAGGCGCTTGCGGCGCCCCCTTCGGCAGGTTTGCTTTGATCCGGCATGGTGCTCGCGTCAGCCCGTGATGATATGCAGGAGCCGCGCGCAATCGCGCGCCGACGTGCGGGCTTCTTCAAGTGTCGCGGCCGTGAAGTTCACGTGACCCATCTTGCGGCCGCAACGTGCTTCTTCCTTGCCGTACAGATGCAAACGCGCCGCCGGCATCGCGGCGACTTCGTGCCACGGCGGCGTGACCGCCGCGCCCTTCGGGCCGCCTGGGAACCAGACGTCGCCGAGGATGTTCAGCATCACCGCCGGCGAATGCTGACGCGTGTCGCCGAGCGGCATGCCGGTCATGGCGCGGACCTGCTGTTCGAACTGGCTGGTCGCGCAGGCGTCGACGGTGTAATGGCCGGAGTTATGCGGACGCGGCGCCATTTCGTTGGCGACCAGCGACCCGTCTTCGAGAATGAAGAACTCGACGCACAGCACACCGACATAGCCGAGCTTGTCCGCGATTTGCAGCGCAG
Source organism: Paraburkholderia aspalathi (assembly GCF_900116445.1). Taxonomy (GTDB): domain Bacteria; phylum Pseudomonadota; class Gammaproteobacteria; order Burkholderiales; family Burkholderiaceae; genus Paraburkholderia; species Paraburkholderia aspalathi. Next base: position 143,616 of record NZ_FPBH01000010.1, on the reverse strand, counting down.
CCTGCTGTGCTTGCTGGACCAGCGTCGGGCTTGCATCCGGCGCAGGCACGATGGTGTGCGACAGCACGCCGTCGCGATGCGTATTCTGCGCCAGCGGATATACCACCGACGCGCCGCTCGCCGCGCGCGCGATCAGCGCGGACACTTCGAACTTCAGCGGCAAGCGCTTTTCGAGCACACACGGAACCCCTGCGAGCGACGCATGCGCCTCGCGCACTTCCTCGGCGTTGCGCACACGGATTTGACCTTTGCCGTCGTAGCCCATGCGTGCAGTCTTCAGAATGCCGGGCAGCACGGCTTCGAGCTTCGCGTTGTCGAGCGCGGCCAGCGCGTCCGACGATTCGATCACCACGTGCGGCGCCACGGTCACGCCTGACGACGCGATAAAACGCTTCTCGGCGATCCGGTCCTGCGCCACGGCGACGCAACGGCCGGCCGGGCTCACGAAGGTGGTTTTCGCCATGAAATCGAGGCTCGCCGCCGGCACATTCTCGAATTCGGTCGACACCGCCGCGCACAGCCGCGCGAGTTCGGTGAGCGACGCTTCGTCGTCGTAAGCCGCACGGATATGGCGGTCGGCAACCGTGCCCGCAGGACTGGTTTCGTCCGGGTCGAGCACGGCAACGCGATAGCCCATTGCCTGAGCGGCAAAACAGAACATGCGGCCGAGCTGGCCGCCACCGACCATGCCAAGCCATGCGCCGGGCAGAATCGGTGAAACCGGTGTGTTGTCTGGGTTCATCTTAGTGGTCGGTCGCGGCCGGGTGCTGCGTTCATGCAATAGCAGCACCCGGCCGGGGGTCAGACAGGGGGGACGTCTAAAAGCAATCAGCCTTGGCGCTTACAGCGCCGGCAGCACCATTGCGTGGGCCGCTTCGTTCTGACGCACGCGGAACGCAGCCAGCTTTTCCGCATATTCGGCGCTCGTGCCGCTCAGAATCGACACCGCGAACAACGCCGCATTCGCCGCGCCCGCTTCGCCGATTGCAAACGTGGCGACCGGCACGCCTTTGGGCATCTGCACGATCGAATGCAACGAATCGACGCCCTTCAGATACTTGCTCGCCACCGGCACGCCGAGCACCGGCACCGTCGTCTTGGCGGCCAGCATGCCCGGCAGATGCGCCGCGCCGCCCGCACCTGCGATGATCGCGCGAATACCGCGCTCACGCGCGCTCTCGGCATACGCAAACATCTCGTCGGGCATGCGGTGCGCGGACACGACCTTGGCCTCATACGGCACGCCGAATTCTTGCAGAATCGCGACGGCGTTCTTCATCACTTCCCAGTCGGAACTGGAACCCATCAGCACGCCGACAACCGGCGCGCCATGCGTATGGGCAGTTTGTGCTTCACTCATGGTACGGCTTCCTTGTTTCTTGAGCACTGCAGATATAGCCAGGTAAGCGTACTTAAGCGAGCTTGTGTCCGGTCAGGCGTTCGAGCGCTTCCTGATACTTCTCGCCCGTTTTCGTGACCACATCGTCCGGCAGCTTCGGTGCGGGCGGCTCTTTCTTCCACGGCTGGGTTTCGAGCCAGTCGCGCACGAACTGCTTGTCGAACGACGGCGGGTTGGTGCCGACCTGGTACTGATCAGCCGGCCAGAAACGCGACGAGTCGGCGGTCAGCGCCTCGTCCATCAGATACAGCTGGCCGTGGTTATCCAGACCGAATTCGAACTTCGTATCCGCGATGATGATGCCGCGCGTTGCAGCATAGTCAGCGGCTTCCTTGTACAGCTTGATCGAGATGTCGCGGATCGTGGCCGACAGTTCGGTGCCGATGCGGCGTTCCATCTCGTTGTACGTAATGTTCTCGTCGTGGTGGCCCATTTCGGCCTTGGCTGCCGGCGTGAAAATCGGCTCGGGCAGTTTTTGTGCGTTTTGCAGGCCCGGCGGCAGTTCCACACCGCACACCGAACCGGTTGCCTGGTAGTCTTTCCAGCCGCTGCCGGCCAGATAGCCGCGCACCACCGCTTCAACGAGGATCGGCTCGAGACGCTTCACCACCACGGCGCGGCCCTTCACCTGCTCGACTTCGTCAGCCGCCACCACGGATTCGGGCGCCACGCCCGTGAGGTGATTCGGCACCACATGCTTGAGTTTCTCGAACCAGAAGTTCGCCATTTCGTTGAGCACGCGGCCCTTATTCGGAATCGGCTCGCCCATGATGACGTCGAACGCCGACAGACGGTCGGTCGTGACAATCAGCAACTGGTCGTTGCCCACCGCATAGTTGTCGCGGACTTTACCGCGGCCGAGCAGCGGCAGCGAGTGGAGCGTGGATTCGTAAAGGGTAGACATCGTCGTGGTTCGCTAAAAGTGGGGCAAAAAGTATGACCGGAACAAAAGGGAAACGCCGTTCCCCGGATGATGCGGGAACGGCGATCGGACGACAACCTGGCCAATCGGCCAGATGTAGAGCCTGCTTATAGCTTAGCGGACGACTTGCGCGAGCTCGCCCGATTTGTACTTCTCCGCGATTTTATCAAGCGAAACCGGCTTGATCTTGCCAGCCTGGCCTTCGCAGCCAAATTGCGTGAAACGCTCGAGACAGATCTTCATCGCGGCTTCACGCGCAGGCTTCAGGTAGTCGCGCGGATCGAACTTGCCCGGATTGGTCGCCATGTAGCGGCGGATCGCACCGGTGATCGCCAGACGCAGGTCGGTGTCGATATTGACCTTGCGCACGCCGTTCTTGATACCTTCCTGAATTTCCTCGACCGGCACGCCGTAGGTTTCCTTCATGTCGCCGCCAAATTCGCGGATTTCCGCGAGCAGTTCCTGCGGCACCGACGACGAACCGTGCATCACCAGGTGCGTGTTCGGAATGCGCTGGTGAATTTCCTTGATGCGCTGGATCGACAGGATGTCGCCCGTGGGCTTCTTGCTGAACTTGTACGCGCCGTGCGACGTACCGATCGCGATTGCCAGCGCGTCGCATTGCGTCAGCTTGACGAAGTCGGCAGCCTGCTCCGGATCGGTCAGCAGTTGCTCGCGGGTCATCGTGCCTTCCGCGCCGTGGCCGTCTTCCTTGTCGCCCTTCATGGTTTCCAGCGAACCGAGCACGCCCAGTTCCGCTTCCACCGTGATGCCGATCGAATGCGCCGCTTCAACCACCTTGCGCGACACTTCGACATTGTATTCGTACGAAGCGACCGTCTTGCCGTCGGCTTCGAGCGAACCGTCCATCATCACGCTGGTGAAACCGCTGCGGATCGCCGCCATACAGACCGCCGGCGACTGGCCGTGATCCTGGTGCATCACGACCGGAATATGCGGATACGACTCGACCGCGGCTTCGATCAGGTGGCGCAGGAACGGCTCGCCCGCGTACTTACGCGCGCCGGCCGACGCCTGCATGATGACCGGGGCGTTGACCTTGTCCGCTGCGAACATGATCGCCTGCACCTGCTCCAGGTTGTTCACGTTGAATGCCGGAATGCCATAACCGTTTTCGGCGGCATGGTCCAGCAGTTGACGCATTGATACGAGAGGCATGCTTAACTCCTTAGATTGAAATGAATTCTGTGCCGTCGGCATCTTTTTGGGCGATTTTATCGCGGAGCAAGCTGCATACCCGTTCACACATTCCCTAAAGCGCGTCACCTGCGGACCTTTACCGCACGCGCGATTGGAGTCTGTGCGCCGCCTCTCGCGGGGCATGACAGCCTGCTTCGCTCAATCAAGCCTGTGCCGATCGAGCAGTCTGCTGTGTAGGGCAGAAGTAAGTGCTTTAGCAGTTACTTCCGCTATACACACAGTGCGTCAAATCAATACGGTTCACCAACGCGCACGATCTTCAGCGTATTCGTACCGCCTGCCTGACCCATCGGCTCGCCGACGGTCAGCACCACCATGTCGCCGCGCGATGCGTAGCCCTTGCCGACCACTGTTTCCAGCGCCTGCTGCAACGCGGTGTCGCGGTCGGTGCTGGTGTCCAGATGCAGCGACGTAACGTTGCGGTAGATCGCCATCGCCCGTTCGCTGCCGACGCGCGGCGTGAGCGCGAAAATCGGCACGTGCGTCCAGTGACGCGACATCCACAGCGCGGTCGAACCCGATTCGGTCAACGCGACAATCGCCTTCGCGCCCAGGTGGAACGCCGTGAACAGCGCACCCATGGCGATGGACTGGTCGATTCGCGTAAACGTGCGGTCGAGGAAATCCTTATCCAGCTCCGACTGCTCCGACTTTTCAGCTTCGAGGCAGATCGCCGCCATCGTCTCGATGGTCTGCACCGGGTACTTGCCCGCTGCGGATTCAGCCGACAACATCACCGCGTCCGTGCCGTCCAGCACCGCGTTGGCGACGTCCGACACTTCGGCGCGGGTCGGCACCGGCGCGTAGATCATCGATTCCATCATCTGGGTCGCGGTGATCACGAACTTGTTCGATTCGCGGGCCATACGAATCATGCGCTTTTGCAGCGCAGGAACTGCGGCATTGCCCACTTCCACGGCCAAGTCGCCGCGCGCAACCATGATGCCGTCCGATGCGTCGAGGATGCCTTGCAGCGCCGGAATCGCTTCCGCCCGCTCGATCTTCGCGATCATCTTCGGCTTGATGCCATAGGGTGCACCCGCGATGTTCGCGAGCTGGCGGGCCATTTCCATGTCGGTGGCGTTCTTGGGGAACGATACCGCGACGAAATCCACACCGATCGACATCGCCGTGCGGATGTCTTCCATGTCCTTGGCCGTCAGGGCCGGCGCCGTCAGTCCGCCGCCCTGGCGGTTGATGCCCTTGTTGTTCGACAGATCGCCGCCGATCTTCACGGTGGTGTGGATCTCGCTGCCGAGCACGCGCACGACGTCGAGCACGATCAGGCCGTCGTTGAGCAACAGCACGTCGCCCGGTTTCAGGTCGCGCGGCAGGTCTTTGTAGTCGAGGCCGACGCGATCGTCGTTGCCAAGTTCGCACTCGGCGTCGAGGATGAACGGGCTGCCGGCAACCAGCGTGGTCTTGCCGTTTTCGAATTTGCCGACCCGAATCTTCGGGCCTTGCAGGTCAGCCATGATGGCAACTTCACGGCCGGCCTGGCGGGCCGCCTCGCGCACGAAATCGGCGCGCTGGCGGTGGTCGTCGGCCGTGCCGTGCGAGAAATTGAGCCGCACCACGTCGGCGCCTGCCTGAATCATTTGCAGCAGGATTTCCGGCGTACTGGAAGCCGGTCCGATGGTAGCGACAATCTTGGTGGCGCGATGCATGAGTCTCCTCGTCTGGGTGGGATCGCTGGAATGAGCGCTGCGAGTCGGATGCGGAGGCTGCGCACCGAAGGGTGCTGCTGGGGGCTGCGCGCCGGTTGAAACCAGCGTCGCTTTATGGGGTGAAGCGGTGTTCGATACCGGCACGGGGCGCGCCGGTGAAGGGGCGAGCGTCGTCTCGTCGTCCGGGAGTTCTGCGGGCGAGTGGGCGGCTTGTCCGGTGGACAATTCCGCTGCCTCGCCGGCAGTGGTCAACTCCGCGAGCGCGAGGGACAACTCGGATTCCTGCTGCTGCGGGGCGGCGGCTTCAGCCACGGCCGCTGTGGCGGCGGAGCGCGCTTCGCGCTCCCCTGCCGTTGCTGCTGCGGTGTTGCGCGGCTTGCCGCCGCGCGCTTTTGCAGACTTCGCTGAGGGGGAGCGCGTCACCACGTTAAGCCCGCGATTCCAGAACTGCGACAGCGGGGAGTGTCTTGCCCTCGAGGAACTCGAGGAAGGCGCCGCCGCCCGTCGAGATGTAGCTGACCTTGTCGTGGATGCCGTACTTGGCAATCGCCGCGAGCGTATCGCCGCCGCCTGCAATCGAGAACGCCGACGATTTGGCGATCGCGTCAGCCAGCGTCTTCGTACCGTTGCCGAACTGATCAAATTCGAACACGCCGACCGGACCGTTCCACACGATCGTGCCGGCTTTTTCCAGTTGTGCGGCGAGCACCTTGGCGGTTTCCGGTCCGATGTCGAGGATCATGTCGTCGTCTTGCACGTCGGCGACGGCCTTGACTTCAGCCTTGGCGGTCGGAGAAAACTCTTTCGCCGTGACCACGTCGGTCGGGATCGGCACCGAGGCGCCGCGGGCTTTCGCTGCGTCGATGATTGTCTTGGCTTCGGCGACCAGATCGGCTTCGGCAAGCGACTTGCCGATCTTGAGGCCCGCCGCCAGCATGAACGTATTGGCGATGCCGCCGCCCACAATCAACTGATCGACCTTGTCGGCCAGCGACTTCAGAATGGTCAGCTTGGTGGACACCTTCGAGCCGGCGACGATCGCCACCAGCGGACGCTTCGGCGCGCCCAGCGCCTTACCGAGCGCTTCGAGCTCGGCGGCCAGCAGCGGGCCGGCGCAAGCGATCGGCGCGTATTTGGCGATGCCGTGCGTGGTGGCTTCGGCGCGGTGCGCAGTGCCGAATGCGTCATTCACGTAGACGTCGCAGAGCTTCGCCATTTTCTGCGCGAGCTCGTCGGAATCCTTCTTTTCGCCCTTGTTGACGCGGCAGTTTTCCAGCAGCACGAGCTGGCCCGGCGCGACGTTCACGCCGTTTTCGACCCAGTTGGCGACCAGCGGCACGTCACGGCCAAGCAGCTCGGCGAGGCGCTTCGCGACCGGCGCGAGCGAATCTTCCGGCTTGAACTCGCCTTCGGTCGGGCGGCCCAGGTGCGACGTGACCATCACGGCGGCGCCTGCGTCCAGCGCGGCCTTGATCGCCGGCACGGAGGCGCGGATGCGGGTGTCTTCGGTGATGTTGCCTTGATCGTCCTGCGGCACGTTCAGATCGGCGCGGATGAACACGCGCTTGCCGGACAGCTTGCCTTCGGCGATCAGATCGGAGAGACGCAATACCTTGTTCATGGGCGTGTATGTGCGAGTTGATGGGAAGGCGGTGGCGGACGACGCGCTGGACCTTAAGCGCGGCAAACTCCAGCGCTTCGGCACGGCAGCGGCTCCACTGAGTCGGGCGCCGGCGGCAAAGCCGCGGCTGTCGCGCCATGCAGCGGCGCGCTTATCCCGGAAACACCCATTTTAACTTATCCACACGGCCTTCTGACCCGCAACCAGGCGAATGTCCCGTATTTGAAGAATGCGCCGCGCATGTCGCAGTGCAGCATTTTCGTTCCAATCAATTACATGAAGAGGCGCAAGAGCGTGAACACGGCCATTCCCACCACAATCGTGCCGAGCATGGTGCGGCGCCACATAAACCACGCCAGACCGGATAGCGTCGCGTAAAACTCGTGGTTCGAGGGCGCGAACGAGAGCCCCTCCGGCGTCGCCAGCACATCGGGCAGCACGACGGCGGCAAGCGCCGCGGCCGGCGCATAGCGCAGCATCCGCTGGACGCGCGCCGGCAAAACCGTGCGCTCGCCGCCGATTAGAAACATCGCGCGTGTCACCGCGGTGACGAAGGTCATGCCGATAATGGACAGCCAGATCTGTAAGGACGTCATTGGGAATCTCCGGCGCTGTTGCGGATGCGGCGCAAGTCGGCGCGCTCGACCATTAGATCGGCCGCGCTGCCCGCGATAATCGCCGCAATCACCGCGAGCGGCAGCGCAAGCCGGTACGGCAGGTCGAAAGCGAGCAGCGACACCAGCCCGGCGATGCTGACCGCGACCAGCGTGGAGCGCGTGGCGATCGCCGACACCATGATGGGCAGCAACGCCAGCGTGCCTGCCAGCGCGAGGCCCCAGTTATCCGGAATCAGGCTCGCCAGCAGAATGCCGACGATCGACGAGACCTGCCACGACAACCAGCTGCACACCGCCATGCCCCAGAAGTACGCCTCTTTGCCCGGCACGTAACCGGTCTGGAAGCTCTTCTTCTGGAACAACAGATAGATCACGTCGCCGTTGAAGTAGCCGAGCACGATGCGGCGCCACATCGGCAGATAGGAAAAATGCGGTGCGAGACCGGCGCTGAAGATCACGAAACGCGTATTGACCATCGCGGCGGTGAGCAGCACGGTCCAGATCGGCAGCTTGGCGGCCAGCAACGGCAGCACGGCCAGTTGCGACGATCCGGCGTAGCAGAGCAGCGACATGGTGAGCGCCTGCGGCAGCGTGAGCACGGACTTGCTCATGGCGATGCCGGTGACGAGACCCCAGGAGAAGATCGCCATCAGCGTGGGCGAATAGTCGCGCGCGCCCTGACGAAAGGAACGGCGATCGGTATCTGACAAGCGAGCGAGCATGGGGCGAAACGCGGGCGCCAGGCGGCGGCGCAACGAAGGGAGGTCGGCGCCAGGTCGTCAAGCACCCGCTGGCGCATCCGGATGAATTATGCGTGCGCCGAATTATAGCGCCCGGCATGCGGCCAAATGCCCGTTCCTTGTGCAAAAGACGCTAAAATAACGCTCTTTCACCGCACCGCTGGAGAATCGCATGTCAATGGCCGATCGCGACGGCAAGATCTGGATGGATGGCAAGCTCATCGACTGGCGCGATGCCAAGATCCACGTGCTGACGCACACGTTGCATTACGGCATGGGCGTTTTCGAAGGCGTACGCGCCTACAAGACGGCTGACGGCGGCACGGCGATTTTTCGCCTCCAGGAACATACCAAGCGTCTCCTGAATTCGGCCAAGATCTTCCAGATGGACGTGCCGTTCGGTCACGAAACGCTGGCCGCGGCGCAGTACGAAGTGGTCCGTGAAAACAAACTCGAATCCTGCTACCTGCGCCCGATCATCTGGGTCGGCTCGGAAAAGCTCGGCGTGTCGGCCAAGGGCAACACGATCCACGTGGCGATCGCCGCCTGGCCGTGGGGCGCTTACCTCGGCGAAGACGGTATCGCCAAGGGCATCCGCGTGAAGACCTCGTCGTTTACGCGCCATCACGTGAACGTGTCGATGGTCCGTGCCAAGGCCTCGGGCTGGTACGTGAACTCGATCCTCGCCAACCAGGAAGCGATTGCCGACGGTTACGACGAAGCGCTGCTGCTGGACGTGGACGGCTACGTGTCGGAAGGCTCCGGCGAGAACTTCTTCCTCGTGAACAACGGCAAGCTGTACACGCCGGATTTGTCGTCGTGCCTCGACGGCATCACGCGCGACACGATCATCACGCTGGCGCGCGACGCGGGCATCCAGGTGATCGAAAAGCGCATCACGCGTGACGAGGTCTATACCTGCGACGAAGCGTTCTTCACCGGCACCGCCGCGGAAGTCACGCCGATCCGCGAACTCGACAACCGCACGATCGGCTCGGGCGCACGCGGTCCGATCACCGAGAAGCTGCAATCCGGCTTCTTCGATATCGTGAACGGCAAGAGCGACAAGTACGCGCACTGGCTCACCAAAATCTAACGCACGCTGTGCCGGCCCAAGGCCCTTGGCCTTTACCGGCGCAACGCACGCACCCTGCATACAACGAGAAACTCCTCATGAGCGAAATCAAAGAAATGCCGCTGGTCGAATTGACCGCAAAAGATCTGCCGGCGTACTGCCCGAATCCGGCCATGCCGCGCTGGAGCGCGCACCCGCGCGTCTTTATCGACGTCACGCACGGCGAAGCGAAATGCCCGTACTGCAGCACGCGTTACAAGCTGCGCGACGGCGAAGTGGTCAAGGGTCACTGAACGCAAGCGCTTCGCAGTAAGGCCGCAGCCGCGGCGGGACCGGTCATGCCGGATCCGCGCCGCAAGGCTCGCGGCTTTTCCCTTTTTACCCAATCGAACGCCACGCGCATGGTTCGCGCGGCGCTTCGTTTCGACACCGGACACCCACTCTGATGCGTCGCGCGTTGGTTATCGCACCGAACTGGATCGGTGACGCATTGATGGCGCAGCCGCTGTTTGCGCGCCTCGTGAAATTGCATCCGCGCATCGTGATCGACGCGGTCGCGCCCTCGTGGGTCGCGCCCGTGCTCGAACGCATGCCCGAGATTCGCGACGTCTACGCAACCGACCTCGCGCACGGCAAGCTGCAGATGCTGCGCCGCTGGCAGCTGGCGAGCGACTTGCGCGATGTCGGCTACGACGCGGCCTACGTGCTGCCGAATTCGCTCAAGTCGGCGCTGATCCCGTGGATGGCGGGCATTCCGCTGCGCATCGGCTACACCGGCGAGAGCCGCTACGGCCTGCTGAACGTGCGTCACTCGAATCCGCGCAAAGACGAGCGCCCGCCGATGGTCGGTCATTACGCCGCCCTTGCCTACGCGCAAGGCGCCAAGGTCCCCGACGACCTGCCGATGCCGCGGCTCGACGCGGATCTGAACGAAGCGTCGCGGGTCTCGGCGCGCTTCAATCTGGATACGCGCGTGCCGCTGCTGGTGTTCTGCCCGGGTGCCGAGTACGGTCCGGCCAAGCGCTGGCCGCCCGAGCATTTCGCCGCGCTCGCGCAGATCGTCGGCCAGTCGTTCCCCTACACGCAGATCATCGCGCTCGGCTCGCCGAAAGACGCGCCGCTTGCCCAGGCCATCGCCGAGAAGGCGCCGAACGTGCGCAACCTGTGCGGCCAGACCGCGCTGAGCGAAGCTTGCGCGCTGATCTCGCGGGCCAACGCGGTCGTCACCAACGATTCCGGCCTGATGCACGTGGCCGCCGCGCTGCGCCGGCCGCTGGTGGCCGTGTACGGTTCGACCGATCCGCGCCACACGCCGCCCTTGTCCGAGCTCGCGAAGGTACAATGGCTTCATCTCGAATGCAGCCCCTGTTTTCAGCGCGAGTGTCCGCTCGGGCATCTGAACTGCCTGAAGCAGTTGAGTGCCGAGCAGGTGTTCGGCGATTTGCGCGGCATGTTGCTTGCGCAACGTTGAACCTGGCTGATTCGGCTGATACTTGCACGCAACACCGCACGCCTTGAGCGCGTCGCGTCATGTTCGCGCCTTGCGGCGCGGGCATCCTCGCGCTTAGGAGCGATTGTCCGGTGCTCCGGACTGTCCCGCTGACCGCTGCCCCGCAACCGCGCGCCGCGCACAAGAGACTGACGAGCCATGCCACGTTTTGCCCATATCTTCGAAGCCGCCGCCGATACGCTGAACGCCTATTACCAGGCCATCGCCGAGGTGAATATCGACAGCTTGATGGGCCTGTGGATCGATGAGGAATTCGTCAGCTGCATCTGCGCCGACGGCTCCCATCTGCACGGCCTCGACAGCATTCGCGCCGGCCTGCAAATCCAGCTTGAAACCGCGCCCGTTTCGATTGAACCACTCGATATTCGCGTCTACGACAGTCTCGGCACCGTCGTCTACGCCATCGCCGAAGCACACCGCCCAGCCGATCCTAAGGCGGCGCCCGCGATGGTGTTCACCACATACGTGATGGTCCACGAACGCGGCGAATGGAAAATTGCGCATATTCACGCGAGTCCGATGCCGAACGAAGCCGCCAGTCAGTTCGCGACCAAGATGCGGCATGGCCAAGGGTCGTTGCACTGACGCCTGACGTGCGCATTTCGCTCGTTCGGCCTGTTTCGCCGGTTCTACCTTTTTTGCTTTGACGCTGGCATGAGCACGCCCCGCAGGAAGTCACCCGTCCAGAACGAATCCCCGATAGGGGATTGGGAGACGGCGCACGATCAATCCGCCTCTACCGGCGCAGCACGCGCCGCGGCGGCGGCTGTCGAGGCCACCGTCGAACTGCTCTACCGCGCGCCGCTCTGGCTGCCGAACCGGCATGTGCAGACCATCGTCCCGGCGCTGTTTGCGCGCCGCCCGGCCATCGCGTTCCGGCGCGAACGCTGGGACACGCCGGATGGCGATTTCATCGATCTCGATTGGGTCGTGCATGACGGCAAGCCTGCCTCAGCGCTCACCCCTGCCACGCCCGCCAGAATTCCCGCAGACGACGCTCCGTTGTTCGTGCTGTTTCACGGCCTCGAAGGCAGTTCCACGTCGCACTACGCCACCACGTTGATGGCGGCCGCGCGCGAGTACGGCTGGCACGGCGTGGTGCCGCACTTTCGCAGTTGCAGCGGACCGCTGAACCGGTTGCCGCGCTTCTATCATCTCGCCGACAGCAACGAAGTCGACTGGATCCTGCGGCGTTTGCGCGCCACGCATCGCGGGCCGATCGTGGCGGCGGGCGTGTCGCTCGGCGGCAATGTGCTGCTGCGCTGGCTCGGCGAGCGGCGCGAAGATGCGTCGCCGGTGCTCTCGGCCGCTGCGGCAATTTCGACGCCGATCGACGTGCACGCCGGCGGCCGCGCGTTGTCGCAGGGCTTCGGCATGATCTACACGCGCAGTTTCCTGAAGACGCTGAAGCAGAAAGCCGAGCAGAAGCTGACGCAGTTTCCGGGGCTGTTCGACCGCGACGCGATGCTGGCGAGCCGCACGATGTACGACTTCGACAACGTGGTGACGGCGCCGCTGCACGGCTTTCGTGACACCAACGATTACTGGAGCCGCGCGACCACGCGGCCGTTGCTGTCCGGAATCACCGTGCCGACTCTGGTGCTGAACGCGCGCAACGACCCGTTCCTGCCGGCTGAAGCGTTACCGGCAAAGCATGAGGTGTCGGCGTCGGTGGAACTCGATCAACCCGAACATGGCGGCCACGCGGGCTTTATGACTGGGCCGTTCCCGGGCCGCATCGACTGGTTGTCGCAGCGCGTGCTCGGTTATCTGGAGCAGTACGTCGATCATGGATGACATCGTCAAACAGGCCTTGGCCAAATGGCCGAACGTGCCGAGTTGCACGGGATGGTTGATGTTGGACCGGCGCGGCAACTGGCGCATGCGGGATGAAGCCGCTCAGGCCAGCGGTACGCCAGGTACGGCGATCCGGCATGAAGCGTTGCTCGGATTTATCAACCGGAATTACGACGCCGACGAGCGCGGGCAGTGGTTTTTCCAGAACGGCCCGCAGCGCGTGTATATCGAGTTGGGCTACACGCCGTGGGTGGTGAGGTTGTCAGCCGATGCCGCTGGCGTGCTTTCCTTGACGGACCAGGCCGGCGGGGCTTTCGAGCCTGCGGCCGTGTTTGTCGACGACGAAGGCGGGATTCTGTTCGTCGACGGCTCGACGCCGCCGAGAGTCGCGGTTTTGCACGATCACGACCTCGAGGTTTTTTCCGACCACGCGGCGTTGGGCGATGACTCGATGAGCGGCGCGTTTCACTGGAACAATGGGCTTGTGTTGCCCTTGCAGGGCGTGCAGCGAAGTGAGGTTGCCGGGCGGTTCGGATTTGTCGAAAGTCCGGCGGCTCAGATAGCGCAAGCCAGCAACCCCTAACTCTTCTCATCAAGCCGCTCCTCTTTATAGCGGCTCTCCATTTCATGTAAGCGGGCGTCGACGGTCGCGAGATCGTAGTAGCCGATCGTCTTCAGATCCCGAGCTTCCTTCAATTGCCGGATGGCCGACGGCCACGCCCCCTCGAGCGCGAATTTTTCGGCGAGCGCCCGATGCTGCGTCAACGCATCGCCGCTGCCCGCGCTTGCCTGCGCGAGATACATCCACCAGGCAGGCTGATCGGGTTGCACACGCGTTTCCTTCAGGGCCAAAGACTGCGCGTCGGCGAATCGCTTCAAGGTCAGCAAGGTCTGGATATGCATGTCGATTGCGGCGTTCGACTGCGGCCAGCGCTTCTGCGCAAACTCGGCGAGACGTGCCGCCTCGTCATTACGCCCGGCGCGGCGCGCGATGTCGGCCGCCAGCACGTCGAGGCTCGGCGAACTGCGCATGGGCTCGCCTTCGCCACGTTCGCCCGCGACAAATGCTGCCCGCGACGAAGCCAGCGACGCCGACGCGTCGTCGTAACGCTCGAGCAGCATCTGCCCGTAGGCAATCCCGTACCAGTTCGCAGCGACGTTCACCGCGGTGCGGTCCTCGATTTCGGAGCGCAGGCGCGAAATCTCATCCGCGTATTCGCTGCGCGAGCGGTCCTGCAGCAAGCGCGCCCGTGCCCGCACGAAGCCGTATTCGGAGGTCTGATGCGGTTGCCGGTAAGGCGCGCGGCGTGCACGGTCTTCCATGTCGGCGATCCGTTCGCCAGTCAGCGGGTGGGTGCGCGCGTAAGCCGGTATGCCGGTGTCGCTCATCGCCGCACGATCGAGGCGCCCAAAAAACGTCGTCATCGCGTAGGGATCGTAGCCGGCGCCGGCCAGCAGCAGAAAGCCGACGCGGTCCGCTTCATGCTCGGCGGAGCGCGAGAAACGCAACTGGTTGTCGACCGCATAGGCCTGGCCGCCGATCGCAATCGCGCTGCCAAGATCGCCGCTGTGCGCGAGCACGCCCGCCAGAATGCCGAACAACAGGCCGGCGAGCGCAGCATAGCCGCTGCGCTCGCCGGTGGTGATCATCCGCGAAATGTGCCGCTGCAAGACGTGCCCCATCTCGTGGCCGAGCACGGAGGCGAGTTCGGACTCGGTTTGCGTCGCGACGATCAAACCGGTGTTCACGCCGATAAAACCGCCCGGCAGCGAGAAGGCGTTGATTTGCGTGTCGCGGACCGCGAACAGCTCGAAGTCCGGACGATAGCCGCCGATGTAGAGCGCATTCGCCGCCGCGGAGAGTTTCGCGGCGACCGAGTTCAGATAGTCGCGCACAAGCCAGTCGTCGAGATAGTCGGGGTCGCGACGCAACTCGCGCATCACGCGTTCGCCGAGCTTGCGCTCGGCTTGCGGCGTCAGCGAGCCGGAGCCGCCGTTGCCGAGGTCAGGCAATTGCTGGGTGACGATCGGGGTGCGCCAGTTCGTGGTCGCGCCTGAGTTGCCGGAGAAGCGGCTCTGCGCGCCGCCATAGACGCCGAACACGCCTTGGGCGATGTCCGGTGGCACGATGGGGTCGGCGAAAGTTTCGACCGGGCCGCTCTCCAACGGCGGTTCCGCGGACTGCATGTTGAGCGCGAGGGTCGTGCCCGTGTTGGTGTTCGCATTCGCTGCGCCGCGCGATTGCGGGTACGCGCCCGGCGGCGCCGCGAGCGCGACAGACAACAACGCAGCAAGAAACCGTTTCGAGCGCATCGCGAGGTCGATATGACGAAGTCGAAAAGCGGCGCCCGCCGCTCGGACTAAGATAGCGGGCATACGGTGATTGTAATCATCTCGACCCGTCCAATCACGCTGCTATGATAGGCGCCCTCTGAAGGAGCCCAACCATGCCTGAACTCACTCATTTCGACGCGGCCGGCCAGGCGCATATGGTGGACGTCGGCAGCAAGCAGGAGACCAAGCGCATCGCGATTGCGCGCGGCTCGATTCGCATGCTGCCTGAGACGTTCGCGCTGATCCGCGACGGCAACGCCAAGAAAGGCGACGTGATCGGGATCGCACGCATCGCGGCGATTCAAGGCTCAAAGCGCACCGCCGATCTGATCCCGCTATGTCACCCGCTCGCGCTGACCCGCGTGAAAGTGGACTTCGAGCTCGATGAAACGTTGCCCGGCGTGCATTGCACGGTGCAAGTGGAAACACTGGGACGCACGGGTGTAGAGATGGAAGCGCTGACCGCCGTGCAGGTCGGACTGCTGACGGTGTACGACATGTGCAAGGCGGTGGATCGCGGCATGACGATCACCGATGTGAAAGTGCTGGAAAAGCACGGCGGGAAATCGGGGGATTGGGTGGCGGGTTGATGACGGGCAACGTCATCGCCCCGCTTTACTGCTACTAAGCTACAGAACGACAGCGCGGCTCAATCGTCTTCGCTGTCGTCGTCCTGATTGACGTCGCCCGCCGGCATGCCATAGCGCTTGACCAGTTCCGCCTTGAAGCCGGTCAGCGTCTTCTGTTCGTCGCACAGCTCATACACGTAGGCCAACTGCGACGGCCAGTCCTTCAACTCCTGGGCAAAAATCTTCAGACGCTCGACGGTATCGAACGCCCCCGCCGTATCGCCGCTCAATGCCTGCAGCACCGCATACCGGCGCAGCACAGTCTCGCCCGGCAGCAGCGCGATCGCCTGCTTGTGCATATCGAGCTTGTGTTGCAGGTTCATCGAATTCATCGGCTCCAACGTCGCAAGGCCATACTCGCCCCACGCCTGAAACAGGAACGACGGATCAGCACGATACTGCTCGGCGGGCCGCGAACCGTAATACAGCACCTCGGCGCGCGTGTAGTCGCGATACACCGGATACAGCGCGGCGATCCCGCCGAACACGATCACGGCAAACGCGCCGAACGACAGGCGGCCAGGCACGAGCCGCAGCGACCGCGTCTCGAGCAAACCGAACACGAACATCGCCGGCAGCAGGAAGAACATGTACTGCTGTGGATATTCGACCAGCGCATGCATGACCAGCACGCCGATCAGCGCGACGCCGAACACACGCGCGGCGCTCTGCGGCGCGCGGACCACGCGAATCAGCCACGTAATCAGGCCGAACAGAACGATCGCAAGACCGATCAAACCCGTCTTCGCGAGCAGGTCGATGAAAATGTCGTGCGAGTTATTGGCGATCTCGACGCCGCCCAGCGACTTCACATACTCGAACTGGTAGCTCGGAAACTCGCCCCAGCCGACGCCCAGCAGCGGATGCGCCTTGAACATCGTCCAGCCGTACTTCCACAGCGCGAGGCGCGGGGCGATCTGGCCGGCGTCCTTGAAACGCTCGGCCGCCGACTGCCCAAGCTCCAGGTGATAGTGCACATTGGCCCAGCGGATCAAGGCATTGATGACGAAGAACAGCACCGCCAAGCCGATCGGGATCAGCCATTCGCGATTGCTGCGGCGGAGCTGCGGCTGGTTACGCATCTGCGCGAAGGCCATCCATAAACCCGCCACCACGATCACGCCCATCTGCAACCAGGGGCCGCGCGACACGGTCAGTGCAAGCCCAATGGCAAAAATCGTCGACACGAGCAGCCAGATGCTGACCGCAATGCGGCGCGTCTGCACGAGGAACAGCGCACCGGCCATCGCGAATGCGATATAGGTGGCAAGGTGGTTCGCCTGCGCCATATTGCCGAACGGCCGGCGCTCGACGGTCACGTTGTAGGCGACGACCAGCGGCGACACACGCACCTCGAGGTGAAACAGCTGGATCACCTGGCAAAACACCGCAAACAGACCACCGACGATGAGTGCCCCGGCTGCCCAGCGTAGTGCTGTCTCATTCAGTTTGGCACGTGTGAAACCGTAGCCCGCGTGCGTCGCCATGAATGCTGCGAGCAGGTAACCGCCGCCGAGCCAGTTCATCGACGGCTGCGAGACCGGCAACAGCACCGACTGCGCCACCAGCACCAATCCGAACAGCAACGGCACCAGCGCGACCATCGGCGACGCAAACGTCACGCGCGGCCTCGCCGTCCACACCAGCAGCACGACGCCCGCGCCGGTCAGCAGATGTAGCGCGAGCGCCGTGAATTCAGCGTAGAAGGTCGGAATCGGATACGTGTGGTTGGCGACTGCATAAGGCAGCACCAACGCAAGAGCCAACAGAATGAGAGACAGGTAGCGCGCAAATGGGGTGGGCATCGAGTAACCGGGAGGGCGTCAGCAACCGGCGCACTATACAAAAAAATTCTCCTGCTGTGCGCCGGCTGGGCTGAAATATCCCGAAAATCAGTGTTTTACGTTCGGATAACAACTCACCCGAACTTTCTCCCCATTGCTTACGCTCGGCACTCCGGCGGTGCAAGATTCGACGGCAAGGAAGGCGTGTCGGCTGGTGCGGGCCCGGCGCCTGGCGCAGGCAACGAGGAGGCTGTTTTGCCACCGGCGAAACATTCCCAGGTGACCGCCCCCGACTGCACCGCGCCCTTGCTCAAGGCGATTCGCGCAGTGGGTGCGTCGGCGTTGTCCGGCACCGATGGCACCAGGGTCAGCGTGTTCGACCCGGCAGGCGCGACGCGCGTCGTGAAGGCGACGGTGATCTGCCCGGTATCGTCGTCGACGTGAACGGATTCGACGTTGCGGGTGGCCGGCGGCGACGCATAACCACCGCCGAACGCATTGCCGCTGGCGGCGTTTTCGGACACTGCAAGCCGCGCGGAGGCAGCCAGCGAGAGACCCTCGCCAACGCGGCTGCGGGCCAGATAGTCCTGATACGCCGGAATCGCATAGGCCGCGATCACGCCGACGATTGCCAGCACGATCATCAGTTCGATCAGCGTAAAGCCGAAGCCTAAGCCGGAACCGAAGCGGCGGCAGGCACGAGCGAGCGGCACGGTCCAGCGCGCTCGTTCGAACGCGTTCCGGGACGAAGGCGTGGACTGGGAAAAAGGGGAATACGGCAAAGTAACGGTCATCGGCAGGCTCCTGAAACGAAAAACGCCTGCCCCTCGAGTCGGGGACAGGCGTTTCAATCGTAGCCAGCAGCGCGCATTCGACACAGTCAGCCAAATGGCTAACGTTGCGCCGAAGCAGCGGTGTTCAGGTCAGCTCGCCCAGCAGCGTCAAGCCGCCGCGCGACTCGCGTTGCGGCGCTTGAGCAGATACCCGAGGATCACGACGAACAGCGCACCGGCGATGCTCATGCCGTACTCGGCCAGCGGCGTATCGAGGATCGGCCAACGGTCGCCTGCCGGATCGTTGATGATCAGGCCACCAGCAATCCAGCCGAGAAGCGCGGCGCCGAGCGTGATGACGATCGGAAAACGGTCGAGCAGCTTCAACACCAGCTGACTGCCCCACACGATCAGCGGAATACTCACCACCAGCCCGAAAATCACCAGCGCAAGGCGATGCTCGGGGTCGGCCGCCTCGGCCGCGCCGGCAATCGCGATCACATTGTCGAGACTCATCACGGCATCCGCGATGATGATGGTCTTGATCGCCGACATCAGCTTGTCGGCCGGCTTGACGTTCTCGTGGGCATCATGCGCGGGCGCCATCAGACGCACGCCGATCCACAGCAGCAACAGGCCACCAGCGAATTTCAGCAACGGCACGTCGAGCAGCGCCACGGCAAACGCAATCAGCGCGACGCGCAGCACGATGGCGCCGGCCGTGCCCCACAGCACGCCTTTCGTACGCTGCGCAGGCGGCAGGTTGCGGCAGGCAAGCGCGATCACGACGGCATTATCACCACCCAGCAGGATGTCGATGACGATGATCTGAATGACTGCGCCCCAATGGAGCGTGGCGAAGAACTCGAGCATGAGTGAAAGAATGAGAAGGAATCGGACGCGCGGGCAATAAAAAAGCGGAGGAGTCTAGACTCCCCCGCTTTTTAGAATCGCACGCTTACGAAAGGATCTCGTAAGCGTATCAAAAAATGCGCTGTACGAGCCGCAAATTTCGTTTTTACAGCATCGCCTTCAGAAGACGCGCCATTTCCGACGGGTTCTTCGTGACCTTGATACCGCATGCGTCCATGATTTCCAGCTTGGCTTCGGCCGTGTCCGCACCGCCCGAGATCAGCGCGCCGGCGTGGCCCATGCGCTTGCCCGGAGGCGCCGTAACACCAGCGATAAAGCCAACCACCGGCTTCTTCATGTTGTCCTTGATCCACTCAGCAGCATTCGCTTCGTCCGGACCACCGATCTCGCCGATCATGATGACGGCGTCCGTTTCCGGATCGTCGTTGAACATCTTCATCACGTCGATGTGCTTCAGACCGTTGATCGGGTCGCCGCCGATACCGACTGCCGACGATTGGCCAAGGCCGATTGCCGTCAATTGGCCAACTGCTTCATACGTCAGCGTGCCCGAACGCGACACGACGCCGATGCGGCCCTTGCGGTGGATGTGACCCGGCATGATGCCGATCTTCAGTTCGTCCGGCGTGATCGTGCCCGGGCAGTTCGGTCCGAGCAGCAGCGTCTTGCTGTTCTTTGCGCGCATGCGTGCCTTGAGCTCGATCATGTCACGGACAGGAATGCCTTCCGTGATACAGATTGCGAGATCCAGGTCGGCTTCGACGGCTTCCCAGATGGCAGCGGCAGCGCCTGCCGGCGGAACATAAATCACCGACACGGTCGCGCCCGTTTCAGCCTTGGCTTCAGCGACGCTCGCGTAGATAGGAATGCCTTCGAAATCTTCGCCGGCCTTCTTCGGGTTCACGCCTGCAACGTACGCTTCGCGGCCGTTTGCATATTCACGGCAAGCACGCGTATGGAACTGACCGGTCTTGCCGGTAATGCCCTGCGTGATGACCTTGGTGTCTTTGTTAATCAGAATCGACATGTATTGACCTCTGTTCGTTTGGCGTCATGCGGTGGCGCCGCGAAGCGGAATGTTCTCGCCCGCGTCGCTGTTGCGCCACTCGCGCCCCGCCATTCGTAATCCTGGTAAACGCGCTTGGGGGTTTGGCTTACGCCTTGCCCGCAGCAGCCGCGACGACCTTCTGAGCCGCTTCTTCCATGCTGTCAGCCGCGATGATCGGCAGACCGGATTCAGCGAGCATCTTCTTGCCGAGGTCTTCGTTCGTGCCCTTCATGCGGACGACGAGCGGCACCTTCAGCGACACGGCCTTCGACGCCGCGATCACGCCTTCCGCGATCACGTCGCAGCGCATGATGCCGCCGAAAATGTTGACCAGAATCGCGGTCAGGTTCGGGTTCTTCAGCATGATCTTGAACGCTTCCGTGACCTTCTCGGTCGTGGCGCCACCGCCCACGTCCAGGAAGTTCGCCGGTTCGCCGCCGAACAGCTTGATGGTGTCCATCGTTGCCATTGCGAGGCCAGCGCCGTTCACGAGGCAGCCGATGTTGCCGTCGAGCGAGATGTAGGCGAGGTCGAACTTCGACGCTTCGACTTCAGCCGGATCTTCTTCGTCCAGATCGCGATACGCGACGATTTCCGGATGACGGAACAGTGCGTTCGAATCGAAGTTGAATTTCGCGTCCAACGCGATGACCTTGCCGTCGCCGGTCAGGATCAGCGGGTTGATTTCGGCCAGCGATGCGTCAGTTTCCCAGAATGCCTTGTACAGGCCTTGCAGGATCGCGCGCGCTTGCGGCAGCGAAGCGGCGGGCACGCCGATCTTCGTTGCGAGCTCGTCGGCTTCGGCGTCTTTCAGACCGGTCGACGGATCGACGGCGATCTTGTGGATCAGCTCAGGCGTCTTTTCCGCGACTTCTTCGACGTCCATGCCGCCTTCGCTCGATGCCATCACGACGATCTTCTGCGAAACGCGATCGATCACGAGGCCGACATACAGTTCCTTCTTGATGTCAGCGCCTTCTTCGATCAGCAGGCGATTCACCTTCTGGCCTTCCGGACCGGTCTGGTGCGTGACGAGCTGCATGCCGAGGATCTGATTCGAGTATTCACGAACCTGTTCCAGCGACTTGGCGACTTTCACGCCGCCGCCCTTGCCACGGCCACCCGCGTGGATCTGAGCCTTCACGACCCATACCGGGCCGCCGAGCTCTTCCGCGGCCTTGACCGCATCATCCACCGAGAAGACCGGCTTGCCGCGCGGTACCGCGACGCCGAATTTCCGCAGGATTTCCTTACCCTGGTACTCGTGAATCTTCATGCGTGATTCCCTTCAGTCTGAGAGTTGGATTGAACTTCGTTTCCGCTGCCGTCGTTCATGCCGGACGCGTTGCCGCCCTCACCTGTCTGGCGGGCTGCCCCGTCGCCTGACGATGCCGCGCGATCCGCTGTATACGGAGCGCGGCCATACCAGCGCGGATAAAACTGTTGCACCGCCTCGCCGTCGAAACGCAGCGCGTGGCAGCGTCCCAACTGGAATGGCGGTTTGTTTTTGGAATGCTCGTCTGTGCTGTCTTTGCTTCTGGACTGCTCGGTCCCGGAACTCGCCGCTTCGCCCGGCGTGTCTTCATTGGTGTTCCACACGTCGCCGGCGAACGCCTGGATTGCGGCGGTCGGCAAAAGCGCGCACAACTCGGTGAGATGCGTGCAGCCGGCCGTGCCGGCCAGCAAACGGGCAGCATCGCGACGGAAGTTGTGGAACAGATTGAGCCCGATGAGGGCACGGTAGGCGGGATTGCTGGCCTGGCACAACCCTGGATAGGGCACCCAGTCGGACGACGCTTCGGCGTCGACGACGTTGAGCTTGCGATCGATGGTGATGCGAAGCCAGAGTTCATGGATCGGCTGACCATTGGGCCGGACGCCCGACGCAAGCACCACATCGCGCGGTTTTTCGTCGGTCAAGCACGCTTCCACATCCCACAGGCCATCGGCTCGCTCATAGGCTTCCGCTCTGATTGCGCGACGATGGCGCAACTGACGGGATACTGGCGGGGAGAGCGGCATGCGGGAAGGAAAGGCCGGATTGGAAAACCCACGAATTTTAGCATACTGGGTATTTGAGACAGGCCGGAATGCGCAGGGCCACCCAGCAGGCCGGAGAGCGCGGCAGACGCTATCTCAAAGTGGGAAGCGCACAGGTATGCGGCACGCGCTGTGCGCCAAACGGGATGACGCAGCTAGCCGCCGCATCACTCCTCGTCGAACCCTTTGAGAATTTTGCCAATCGTCGCGCCCGAGAAACCGCGCGATGCCAGAAAGCGCGCCTGCTTGGCCCGCTCGGCGGCAGTTTCGGGAAGCCGGTCGAATTTCTTGCGCCAAACGGCTTGGGCGCGCGCCAGTTCGGTTTCGCGCAGTTGCGCGCTGGCTTCTTCGACCAGTGTTTGGTCCACCGCATGCTGCTTCAATTCGCCGACGATCCGGCTCGCGCCCAGGCGCGACGAGCGCCGATGGATCAGGCTTTCAGCAAAACGCGAGTCGGACAGCCAGTTTTCGGCTTCCAGCGCATCGAGCAAGGTATCGAGCGAATCGGTTTCCTCGACGAATGGCTTCAGCTTGCGTGCCAGTTCGGAGCGGCTGTATTCACGCCGGGACAAATAGCCGAGCGCACGTCCTTTTAGCGAACGGGCCGGACGTTGGGATTTTTTTGCCTCGTCCTGTTCCGGCTTCGCCTCGCCAGGCGTGCGGCGCGAGCGGGTATAGGTGGTTTCGGACGGGTCCGCGTCAGCCTGCGCGGATGGATCAGATTGCGGCTGGCGACCTGCGGCGCGATCGTGCGCGTCGAATGATTCGAAGGGATCGGCTTCGCCGGCTGCGGCAAAGGGATCGGGATCTGATGTGTATGAGCGTCTGGGGGCAGCGTTGCCGGCAGGATCACGCGCCGAACGTGAAGTGGAACGCCCGAAAGAGCTTCCGGAAGATTTGCCGAACGATGAACCGGATGAACGACTGAACGAACTGCTGGATGAATTGCTAGACGACTTTCCCGACGACCGCCCAAACGACCGAGTGGATCGGGAAGTCGATGAAGAGGACGACGATTCGAACGAATCGTCCTCACCGTCACGCGGGCCGTCCGCGTTGTGTCCAGCGTTGGACGGCGGCCGGCCCTTGCGTATCACGTGCTGGTTACTCTTCTTCGCCCGCGACTTCAGCGGCCGCACCGGTCGCCACTTCCGCCATGGCATTCACGCCCAGCGATTCGCGGATGCGGTTTTCGATTTCACGAGCGATGTCCGGATTTTCGCGCAGGAATTCACGCGCGTTGTCCTTACCCTGACCGATACGTTCGCCGTTGTAGCTGTACCAGGCGCCGGCCTTGTCGACGATCTTGGCCTGCACGCCGAGGTCGATGACTTCGCCCTGACGGGAAATGCCCTCGCCATACAGAATGTCGAAAATCGCTTCGCGGAACGGCGGCGCAACCTTGTTCTTCACCACCTTCACGCGCGTTTCGTTACCGATCACTTCGTCGTTCTTCTTGATCGAACCGATCCGGCGAATGTCCAGACGCACCGACGCGTAAAACTTCAGCGCGTTACCACCCGTGGTGGTTTCCGGGTTGCCGAACATCACACCGATCTTCATACGGATCTGGTTGATGAAGATCACGAGGCAGTTGGTGCGCTTGATCGTACCGGTGAGCTTGCGCAGCGCTTGCGACATCAGACGCGCTTGCAGACCCGGCAGCGAGTCGCCCATTTCGCCTTCGATTTCGGCCTTCGGCACGAGTGCCGCGACCGAGTCGATCACGATCATGTCGATCGAGCCCGAGCGCACGAGTGCGTCAGCGATTTCGAGCGCCTGTTCACCGGTGTCCGGCTGCGAAACCAGCAGGTCGTTGACGTTCACGCCGAGCTTGCCCGCGTACTGGATATCCAGCGCGTGCTCCGCGTCGATAAACGCTGCCGTGCCGCCGAGCTTCTGCATTTCGGCGACGACTTGCAGCGTCAGCGTGGTTTTACCGGACGACTCCGGACCATAAATTTCGACCACCCGGCCACGCGGCAAACCGCCGACGCCCAGCGCGATATCGAGGCCGAGTGATCCCGTTGAGACCACCTGGATATCTTCGACCGCCTCACCTGCGCCGAGCCGCATGACCGACCCTTTGCCGAACTGCTTTTCGATCTGCGCAAGCGCGGCAGCGAGTGCCTTGCTCTTTTCAGCAGTCAGTCCAGCCGAGCCTTTCTTGCTTTCTTCCATGAATCGTCCTTTGCTATGATGAACGGCGTCTGAGGCAGATGTGCAGCCCAGTTTTCACGGACAGCACACGAAACTCAGACACTGTATAAAAAAACAGTAGTTTTGGCAAGCGCGATTCTCATGCGAACGCGCATTTTTACTGTCGCGCTGCCCAACTACCCACAATAATTTTCGGAGACCGCTGTGCGCCGGGGGGACACCCCAAGGTGCCGGCAAGGCCAGGCTTGCGCACCATGCGAATTCTGATTGCCGAAGACGACAGCATACTCGCGGACGGTCTGGTTCGATCACTCCGCCAATCGGCCTATGCCGTCGATCATGTGAAGAACGGCGTCGAGGCCGACACCGCCCTGTCGATGCAAACTTTCGACCTGCTGATCCTCGATCTGGGCCTGCCGCGCATGTCCGGGCTCGAGGTGCTGCGCCGCCTGCGCGCCCGCAACTCGACCGTGCCGGTGCTCATCCTCACGGCGGCGGACAGCGTCGACGAACGCGTCAAAGGCCTCGATCTCGGCGCCGACGACTACATGGCCAAACCCTTCGCGCTGAACGAACTCGAGGCGCGCGTGCGCGCCCTGACCCGGCGCGGCGCGGGCGGCGGCCCGACGGTGGTGCGGCACGGCTCGCTGTCGTTCGACCAGGTTGGCCGGATCGCCTATGTCAACGAGCAGGTGATCGACCTGTCGGCGCGCGAACTCGGTTTGCTCGAAGTGCTGCTGCAGCGGATCGGCCGGCTGGTGTCGAAGGAACAGCTCGTCGACCATCTGTGCGAATGGGGCGAAGAAGTCAGCAATAACGCGATCGAAGTCTACGTGCACCGGCTGCGCAAGAAGATCGAGCCGAGCGGCGTACGCATCATTACTGTGCGGGGCCTCGGATACTGCCTCGAGAAAGCCGCCCTGCCGTCGAACGTGAACGCGAACGTAAGCTCAAGCGCCAATCCGCCCGCCGAATCCGAGCCGCCCGCTTCGCCCTCCTCGGCCGCGATGCCCGCGAGCCACCACTTCAAATAGAGGATCTCCATGTCCGCACGCGCAGATCGCGCCACGGCGCACGCGGCGGACCTCGACGAGGTGCGCGATGAGCGCTACGCCAATCCGTTCGCCCCGCCCGACGAGACCGAAGCCGCCGCCGAAGCGCGCCCGCGCTCGCTGTTCGGCGAGATTCTCGACTGGATGCTGGCGCCGCTCCTGTTGCTATGGCCGATGAGCCTCGCGGTCACCTACCTGGTCGCCAAGTCGATCGCCAACGGCCCGTTCGACCGCGCGCTCGAAACCGACGCCTACGTGCTCGCCCGCCAGATCCATCCGATCAACGGCGTGGCGGAGCTGTCGCTGCCCGACTCCACCCGCGACTTTCTGCGCGCCGACAATGTCGACAGCGTGTTTTATCAGGTGCTCGGTACGCGCGGCGAACTGGTGGGCGGCGAGCGCGACATGCCGTTGCCGCACGAGGAAGACCGGCCGCCGCCGGGTCTCGTCGAATTCCGCGACGACGTGCTGCGCGGCAACGATATCCGCGTCGCCTATACGACGGTCGAGTTTCCGCAGACACCCGGCGCCCAGCCGGTGCTGGTGCAGGTCGCCGAGACGCTCGACAAGCGCAGCCAGCTTGCCAACGACATCATCAAAGGCGTGATCCTGCCGCAGTTCGTGATCCTGCCGCTGGCGATCCTGCTGGTGTGGTTCGGCCTGTCGCGTGGACTCGCGCCGCTGCACGCCCTGCAGGCGCATATTCGCGCGCGCCGCCCAGACGATCTGTCGCCGCTCGAAGCCCGCCGCGCGCCGCCGGAAATCGAGCCGTTGGTGACGTCGTTCAACGATCTGCTGACGCGCCTCGAACAGAACATGGAACTGCAGAAGCGCTTTATCGCCGACGCCGCGCATCAGATGAAAACGCCGCTTGCCGGCCTGCGCACCCAGGCTGAGCTCGCGCTGCGCCAGGATGCCTCCGAGGAAGTCCACCGCTCGCTCGAACAGATCGCCACCAGCTCCGAGCACGCGGCGCGCCTCGTCACCCAGTTGCTGGCGCTGGCGCGCGCGGAGAACCGGATGTCGGGCCAGATTTTCACGCCGGTCGAGGTGACCGAAGTAGCGCGCAGCGCGGTGCGCGACTGGGTTCAGGCCGCGCTTGCCAAGCAGATGGACCTCGGTTATGAAGCGCCCGAAAAACCGGTTGAAGTCGACGGCAATCCGGTGATGCTGCGGGAAATGCTGTCGAATCTGATCGACAACGCGATCCGCTACACACCGCCTGGCGGGCGGATCACCGTGCGGGTGCGGCACGACGTGTCCGCGCGACTCGTGCATCTGGAAGTAGAAGACACCGGGCTCGGCATTCCGGTGGCCGAGCGCTCGCGGGTAGTCGAGCGTTTTTATCGGATTCTCGGCCGCGAAGGCGACGGCAGCGGCCTTGGGCTTGCGATCGTCCGCGAGATCACGACGATGCACGGCGGGGAGATGAGCATCGACGATAACGTCTATCAAACCTCCCCGCGGCTTGCCGGAACCCTCGTGCGTGTCAGCTTGCACGTGCTCGAACGGGCACGGGACTTACCCTAAGAGCGCAAAAACCCACGCTGATCCGGCGCCATATTGAGATACGTTTGTCAAAAATTATAAGAACTTAACCGCCAGTTGCTGAATTTTGATGGGATTTCCCTCCGCACACCGGAAACTGCCATTTCACCCCTCCACGTCAGTACGCCGTAAGTTTCCACTCCAATAATCGGTTTCACGGGAACGCCTTTGCCGGCGGACCGCGTGCACATATCAATATTGGAGACAACATATGGCTACCGTTGGCGGGCAAATCTCGCACGTGCCAATGACGAAAGAAGAGAAGCGGGTGATCTTCGCGTCGTCGCTGGGTACGGTTTTCGAGTGGTACGACTTCTATCTGGCCGGCTCACTCGCCATCTTCATCAGCAAGAGCTTCTTCTCCGGCGTCAATCCGACTGCCGCTTTCATCTTTACGCTTCTGAGTTTCGCCGCGGGCTTCGCGGTACGGCCATTCGGCGCGATCGTATTCGGACGCCTCGGCGACATGGTCGGGCGCAAATACACGTTCCTCATCACGATCGTGATCATGGGTCTGTCGACCTTCCTCGTCGGCTTCCTGCCCGGCTATGCGTCGATCGGCATTGTGTCGCCAGTGATCTTCATCGCGATGCGGATGCTGCAAGGCCTCGCACTCGGCGGCGAGTACGGCGGTGCGGCCACCTACGTCGCGGAACATGCGCCGGCGGGACGCCGAGGCTTCTACACCGCGTGGATCCAGACGACCGCCACGCTCGGCCTGTTCCTCTCGCTGCTGGTAATTCTCGGCGTGCGCACGGCCATGGGCGAAGACGCGTTCGGCGCATGGGGCTGGCGCATTCCGTTCATCGCGTCGATCATCCTGCTCGGCGTGTCGGTGTGGATTCGTCTGCAACTGCATGAATCGCCGGTGTTCGAGCGCATCAAGGCCGAAGGCAAAACCTCGAAGGCGCCACTGTCCGAAGCGTTCGGTCAATGGAAGAACCTGAAGATCGTGATTCTCGCGCTGATCGGCCTGACCGCCGGCCAGGCCGTGGTCTGGTACACGGGTCAGTTCTACACGCTGTTCTTCCTGACGCAGACGCTGAAGGTCGACGGCGCGACGGCCAACATCCTGATCGCGATCGCGCTCCTGATCGGCACGCCGTTCTTCCTGTTCTTCGGCTCGCTGTCGGACCGCATCGGCCGCAAGCCGATCATCATGGCCGGCCTGCTGATTGCTGCCTGCACGTACTTCCCGCTGTTCAAGGCGCTGAGTCACTACACGAACCCGGCGCTGGAAGCGGCCACGGCGAAGTCCCCGATTGTCGTGATCGCGAACCCGGATGAGTGTTCGTTCCAGTTCAATCCGGTCGGCACGGCGAAGTTCACGAGCTCCTGCGATATCGCCAAGAGCGCGCTCTCGAAAGCCGGCTTGAACTACGAGAACGTCGCCGCGCCTGCCGGCTCGCTAGCGGAGATCAAGGTCGGCGATACGGTGATCAACACGTATGACGGCAAGGCCGCCGACGCCAAGGACCAGGGCAAGGTGTTCGACAAGACGCTCGCGACCACGCTGAAGACCGCCGGCTATCCGCCGAAGGCCGATCCGTCGCAGATCAACTGGCCGATGAGCGTGGTGATCCTGACGATCATGATGATCTACGTGACGATGGTCTACGGGCCGATTGCGGCGATGCTGGTGGAGATGTTCCCGACGCGCATCCGCTATACCTCGATGTCGCTGCCGTATCACATCGGCAATGGCTGGTTCGGCGGCTTCCTGCCGGCGACCGCCTTCGCGATCGTGGCGGCCAAGGGCAACATCTACTCGGGGCTGTGGTATCCGATTGTGGTCGCGCTCATCACGCTCGTGATCGGCGTGCTGTTCGTGAGGGAAACCAAGGACTCGGACATCTACGCGAAGGACTGAAACGCCTGACAGCCCGGGCAATTTAAAAAAGTTGCGGGCCGGGGGTTGACAGCCTCCGGCCCTATCCTCATAATCTCGCTTCTTTCGGCGAATTAGCTCAGTTGGTTAGAGCGACGGAATCATAATCCGCAGGTCCGGGGTTCGAGTCCCTGATTCGCCACCAGTTGCAAGAAGAAGCCGCTGATCCACAAGGTCAGCGGCTTTTTTGTTTTGGCTTTCCCAAACAGCAACTTCAAGGAGGTTTCTTGATGACGTTCCGCACCGCCGCGCTTGCCGTGGGCACCGCATCCAGCACGCTTCTCGCCGCCGCATCGCCGCTCTCCGCCAGCGCTCAAACGCCACCCGACAGTCAGTGGCGCGCCAGTTCTCTCACGCTTTCAACCTTGCTGCAGGACGGCTACAAAATCGTCGCTGTTGTGAACGGCGTGCGTGGCAACGCCGGCCCAACCGATACGATCTTCGTTCAGCGCGATCAGAGCGCCTTCAAATGTCTCGACCCGTCGTCGCCCGATGCGAAATCGAAGGCTGCGTGCTTCGAACTGGTTCAGCCGTCGGGTGCTGCCCCCGAACCCAAATAGGCGGATGACTTTGCACAATCGCGTCGTCGGCTTTAACGCCCGCAACTAAAAAAGGAGCTGGCTTGCGCCAGCTCCTTTGCAATGTCTTAGCCCGGTCCTGCTCTAACTAAAACGGCCAAGCCCCACGCTCACCGATCCACCAGTCGGCTGAGATTCCCGCGCACCCGTTGCAGCAGCGCGATAAGCTGCTTCGCTTCTTCGTCGGTAAAACCGTTCAGCGCTTCGAGCGCAACTTCATCGCCCACTTTGCGGGCCTTGCCGAGCGTGCGCTCGGCCTTCGGTGTCATGCGCACCTGACGTTCGCGGCGATCCTCCGGATTGGCCGTGCGCTCGATCCAGCCGCCCTCTTCCATCCGGTCCAGCAGACGCCCCGCCGAAATCGGCGCGACTTCGAGCAGGTCCGCGAGCCGCGCCTGATTGACGTCGCCGTAATGGGCGAGATTGGCCAGCACGCGGCACTGCGCGCGCGTCAGATCGACCGATGACTTCGCGAGATCGTCGAAACGCTTGCCTGTCAGGCGGCCGACGTCGGAAATCAGAAAGCCGAAGCGCTCTTCGAGTTGGGTAGTCATGCGCCGATTATACGAAAGCGTTTCGTTTGTCATCGTCGGAATGGCTGCAAAACCAGCGCAGCGGGCGTAATTCAGGCTCCGCATAAATCCTGGTGGGCGGATGCATTGGCAGCCAATATAATAAGCATGCTTACTATATCGAAGGTCCTGCTCTCCCATGTCAACCGACTCCGCGTCGACGAGCGCCGCCCCGCTCAATCGGCCGATGATCACCGTCTCGATCATGCTCGCGACGCTGATCCAGACGCTCGACAGCACGATCGCCAACGTCGCGCTGCCGCACATGCAGGGCACGCTGTCGGCGTCGCAGGATGAGATCACGTGGGTGCTGACGTCGTACATCGTCGCGGCCGCGATCGCCACGCCGCTGACCGGCTGGCTATCCGACCGGCTGAGCGTCAAGCGGCTGCTGATCTTCGCGATCGGCGGCTTCACGGTGGCCTCGGCGCTATGCGGCTTGTCGGAAACGCTGACGCAGATCGTCGCATCGCGTTTGCTGCAGGGGATTTTCGGGGCCTCGCTGGTGCCACTGTCGCAATCGATCCTGCTCGACATCAATCCGCGCGAAAAGCAGGGCCAGGCGATGGCGGTGTGGGGCATGGGCGTGATGGTCGGACCGATTCTCGGGCCGACGCTCGGCGGCTGGCTCACCGATAGCTACAACTGGCGCTGGGTGTTTTTCATCAACGTACCGATCGGTGCGTTCGCGCTGTTCGGCGTGGCGACCTTCCTGCCCGCGCGTGAACCGAAGCACGATGCGAAGTTCGACGCATTCGGCTTTGCCACCCTGGGTCTCGCGATCGGCGCGCTGCAGGCGATGCTCGACCGCGGCGAGCAACTCGACTGGTTCGGCTCGAATGAGATCGTCATCGAGGCGCTACTCGCGGCGATCAGCTTCGCGTTCTTCCTCGTGCATACGGCCACGGTCGGCAAGAAATCGTTCTTCAAATACGAATTGCTGAAGGACCCGAACTTCGCCACCGGCACGTTCTTCATCTTCGTGATCGGCGCGGTGATGTATGCGACGCGTGCGTTGCTGCCGCCAATGCTGCAAAACCTGATGAACTATCCCGTGGCGACCACGGGTCTCGTCACAGCGCCGAGCGGCGCGGGAACCATGGTGGCGATGCTGTTCGCCGGACGGCTATTGAAGCGGATCGACGCGCGGCTTCTCCTGCTCGCCGGCTTCCTGATCTCCGCGTTCGCACTGTGGCAGATGATGCAGTACACGATCGTGTTGTCGGAATCGGACATCATCTGGCCTGGCGTGATTCAGGGCTTTGGTCTCGGCCTCGTGTTCGTGCCATTGAGCGCGCTGACCTTCTCCACGCTCACGCCCGAACTGCGCGCGGACGGCACCGCGACGTACAGCCTGATGCGCAATATTGGCAGCAGTATTGGCATTTCGATCGTGCAGACGCTGATGACCCGCAACACGCAGGTCTCGCATGCCGACCTCGCAGCGAATGTCACGCCGTTCAATCCGGCAATCCAGCCGATGCTCGGTAGCGGCTCGAATTACGACCTGGCGGTGCTGAATGCGTCGATTACGCAGCAGGCGTCGATGATCGCGTATCTGAATGACTTCAAGCTGATGTTCGTGGCGACGCTACTGGTCATTCCACTGCTGCTGTTGATCCGACCAGCGCGCCAGGCGCCGGATGCATCAGTGGCGCACGCGGCGATGGATTGAGAATGATGATGGCGTCAAGCGGGAGCGGCAGAGCTTTCGCGCCACGCTCACGCTTCGATTCTCCCTCGCGTCACGCCCAGCAATCCGGCCATTGCCTCTCGCGCCGCCGTTGCATCACGGTCGCGGATCGCTTCGAACACCGCCGTGTGTTCGGCCAGCGACGCGTTGAACACGTCGGCGCGTTTCGCGTTCAGGCGCAGCTGCGCTTCGAGCGTTCTCTCGATCAGTGTGCCGAGCGGAATCAGCAATTCGTTGCTGCAGGCCGTCAGCACGCTTAGATGAAACTGCAGATCGGCGCGCACCCATTCATCGACGTTACGCGCTGCGACCATCGACGCATGCGCTGCCGCGAGCGCATTGAAGGTGTCGTCCGTATGCGAGGCCGCCGCCAGACCCGCCGCGTACGGCTCGATCATTTCGCGCATTTCCTGCAGCTTGAGCGCAAAGGCCATCGGTTCGGCGACGCGCGAATACCAGTCGAGCACATCGACATCGAGCAGATTCCACGCATGTTTCGGCCGCACCCGCGTGCCCACCCGTGGCCGCGATTCGATCAGCCCTTTCGAAGTCAGCGTACGCAGCGCTTCGCGCAACACTGTCCGGCTCACGCCGAAGGTGTCCATCAGCTCCGCCTCGCGCGGCAGGATCGAATCGGGCGCGTAGTCGCCGCGCAGAATCGCGGTCGCCAGCAGATGGGCGACGCGCCCATGCAGATCGTGCTGAATAGCTTTCTCCCAGCGGCCTCTCGGCGCTATTGATATTGGACCTGAGCCCGGAACGACCGCGATTATCCGGTATCTCCACTTGCCAACTTCTGAATTCAGCGCCGTTGCCGGGTTGGCATGCTCGGCGGCGTTCAGTTGCGACCTCGTCGTCGTCAGCCACTATTTGGCCAATAGTACTATTAATAGTACTTAATCGCACTTTTGTTGTAGCATGTGAATCCTCGAAATTGCCCGCACACGCAGGCACCCAAGCCGCAAGGAGACACACATCATGAAAATCACCAAGCTCGAAACCTTTATCGTCCCGCCGCGTTGGTGCTTCCTGAAGATCGAGACGGATGAAGGCATCGTCGGCTGGGGCGAGCCGGTGGTCGAAGGCCGCGCGCATACGGTGGCCGCCGCTGTCGAGGAACTGTCCGACTATCTGATCGGCAAAGACCCGCTGCTGATCGAAGATCACTGGCAGGTGATGTATCGCTCGGGCTTCTACCGCGGCGGCCCGATCACCATGAGCGCGATCGCCGGCGTCGACCAGGCGCTGTGGGACATCAAGGGCAAGCATCATGGCGTGCCGATTCATGCGCTGCTCGGCGGCCAGGTGCGCGACAAGATCAAGGTGTATTCATGGATCGGCGGCGACCGTCCGAGCGATGTCGCGAACAACGCGCGCGCCGTGGTCGAGCGCGGCTTCAAGGCCGTAAAGATGAACGGCTCCGAAGAGCTGCAGATCATCGACACCTTCGACAAGGTGCAAGGCGTCATCAACAACGTCGCCGCCGTGCGCGAAGCGGTGGGACCGAACATCGGCATCGGCGTGGACTTCCACGGCCGCGTGCATAAGCCGATGGCGAAGGTGCTGGCCAAAGAACTCGACCCGTACAAGCTGCTCTTCATCGAAGAGCCGGTGCTGTCGGAAAACGCGGAAGCCTTGCGCGACATCGTCAACCAGACCAACACGCCGATCGCTTTGGGTGAACGTCTGTATTCGCGCTGGGACTTCAAGCACATCCTGTCGGGCGGCTACGTCGACATCATCCAGCCGGACGCGTCGCACGCGGGCGGGATTACCGAATGTCGCAAGATCGCCTCGATGGCCGAGGCGTACGACGTCGCGCTCGCGCTGCACTGCCCGCTCGGCCCGATCGCTTTGGCCACCTGCCTGCAGATCGACGCGGTGAGCTACAACGCGTTCATCCAGGAACAGAGCCTGGGCATTCACTACAACCAGGGCAACGACCTGCTCGACTACATCAGGAACCCCGAAGTCTTCAAATACGAAGACGGCTTTGTGTCGATCCCGCAAGGCCCGGGCCTCGGCATCGAAGTGAACGAAGAGAAGGTGCGCGAGATGGCGAAGGTCGGCCACCGCTGGCGCAATCCGGTGTGGCGCCATGAGGATGGCAGCGTCGCGGAATGGTAATGGCCGGCGCGCACGTTACGGCAGACGTAGCGTGCGCCGTCTCAGTTACGTAACACCACGGACCGAAGCCGCCTGAATACGCCCTTTCCGGCACTTTCCCGGCGCCGCCGCACTATCCGCAAAGCCTTATCCACAAAGGCTTTCAAGCCGTTTGTTCGGCATCAGACATACGCATGGCCCGCTCCTTGCTCAAATGCATTCAGAACGACAAATGCATCGGGGAACATCATGGGCGAATTCCTTCCAGACTATCTGATCCGCGAACAGGCCGCCGTCGGCGCACTGGTGGTGTTCGGCGTGCTTCGCATCTTCGGCGCGATGCTCGCGTATGAACGCGGCTGGCGCATCTCGGTAGTCGAAAAATGCTTTATCGCGGCCGCGGTGCTGTACTGCCTGCCGCAACTCTTCGACCTGCTCACCCACATGTATGGCTCGCGTGCCGCCGGCGCGGAACTGGAAGGCAAAGCCGCGGGCTGCGCGATCGCGCTCTTCTGCGCGCCGATTCTCGGACACCGGCTCGGCCTCGAATGATTGGTTTCGTCGAACGGACGCTCATCATGCGACTGCGAAAGAAACCTGCGAGCCCCGCGAAGCCTGCCTACCGGGCCGGCGACGTCCTGACGCTCAAATCCGGTGGACGTCCGATGACCGCAACCTGGAGCGGACCGGTGCTGTTCGCGCCGGGCAACTGGTTGATCTGCCAGTGGTTCGGCAACGACGGCGAACTGCAGCAGGAAATGTTTCCGGAAGAGACGCTGGAACGGGCGCACAACGCGTTCACCGCCTAGAGGGCAGTAACGGATCAGCCGGCCACCGCCGGGCGACCGTGTGTATTGCGCCGCACGCCTTTGCTGTGCGGCGCTTTTTTTAGCCTTAACTGCCCAACGCGGCGAATGCCGGCACGCTGTGCGACAAGACTGCCGCCGCGACAAACACACCGATCATCGCCAGCGCTTCGAGATACAGCACGTTGACGAAGGTATGCGCGTCCATCGTCGAGGCCGTGCGGCGCAGGCGCGGCAGCGCCGAGAAACGATTGAGCCCGCCGAGCACCAGCGCGAGCGCGACTAACGCAAGCTTCAGCGTCAGCACATGGCCCCATGTGCTCATCTCGATGGCTTCGAACGAGCCGCCCGAGCCACGCACGGCGTTGAAGATCCCGGTGAGCAGCACCAGCCCGACCGCCACGACGGATACGTGCGACACCTGGGTCGCCGTGCGGATCAGCATGCCGCGTGCGGTCGACGTGCCGAGCGCGGGCAATACCGCGAGCCCCGCCGCCATCGCCAGCCCGCCCCAGACGCTCGTCACCAGCACATGCAGCGTCTGCATGCCGATCGCCGCCGAAGCCGGACCGGCATCGGCCGCATGTCCGAGCGACGCCTTGCCTGCCGCGATCGCGATCACCGCGAGCCACAGCAGCGCATTGCGCAGCATGCCCGTATGACTGGCCATGGCTGTGCCCAGCAGCACCAGCGCGCCGGCGAACGCCACGCTCCAGCCGTAACCGACATGGGTTTGCGTCAAGACAGTCGGCACCACGCCAATCGCCGCCGGCAACGCGACGCCGCTCATCGACGCCGCCTGATACAGCAGCCAGCCCAGGTCCGCGAGCACCAGCACGACGGATGCCGTCAACATCGACCGTTGTGCGCGCAACCAGGCGGGCCGGGCGGGGTTGATCTTGCTCTGCGCGTCCTTGGCGAGCCAGGCGCTGAGCAGCGCCGAACCGACGGCAAACGCAAACGCGACATTCATGAGCGCGGCCATCGCGACCTGCCCGATCCACAGTCCGTCCATGCTCATTTGACGATGAACGCGAAGTTGCCTTGCGTACGGTGGCCGTCCGTGGCTACCGCGATCCAATGCACCGCGTAGCGCCCGGCCGTCAGCTGCGGCAGCGCGAGGTGCATCACCTTTGCGTCACTTTGGTCGACTTGCGACGCAGCCGGTGCGGCGGGCTTGCCGCTCGCGTCGCTCAGTTCGATCCGGCTGAACGCCGGTTCGAGCGGCTCGGTGAAATGGATCGTCACTTCAGTGGCAGCGGCCACTTCGGCGTTTGCCGCAGGCTCGCTCGACACCAGATGCGCATGCGCGAAAGCCGTGGACGTCATGGCCAGCGCCGCGGCGCCGAACGTCAACGCATGGAGCGCCGGACGGGAAAAATTGAATAGCTTCATGTAAGGCAGATAGCTCGTGGAAAGTAAAACGGTAGACGGTGAGCCGAAGGTCGTCCGCGTCGGACGGACGCCGGCGCGCCCGGAAGTGTACGCTTCGATGGCTGGCGCGCGCGTCGGTTCAACCTGCTTTGTTATGCAAGCCGGCATGAACGCAACATGCGTCCGCGATCCCGGGGATAGAATCGGGACGCCCGCTCCGCTTGCCAGCCAACGACGCGCGTCAAACTGTCGCATCGCTGTGACACCCGGAACCTTCTCTAATGTGGCAAATAGTCACCATCACCCTTCGATGATAGAATGCTGCGTCGCCGCAGCGCCGGCTGCCCTTCACACCGAGCCGCTCGAAGTTCGGTCAGGTCCCCGATTTTGATGGAGTTACGCGTGTCTTCAAGACGCATTTTCCGCCCGTTGCTTGCCCTTCTGCTGATCGGCTCCGCGGGTGTCTATAGCGCTGCGAAAGCGCAGACTCAACCGAAGGCCCCCGATACGATGGAAGCGCGCGTGCAAGGCTGCACGGCTTGCCACGGTTCGCACGGCCAAGGTACCGACAACGACTACTTCCCGCGTCTGGCGGGCAAGCCGGCCGACTATCTGTACAACCAGTTGCAGAACTTCCGCGAAGGGCGCCGCAAGTACCCGCCCATGAACTACCTCGTCACGTATCTTTCTGACGACTACCTTCATCAGATCGCCACGTACTTCTCGCAGCAACGCCCGCCGTACCCCACGCCGGCCAAGCCGACCGTGTCGGCAAGCATCGTTGCGCGCGGCCAGCAGATCGTCCTGAACGGCGACGCATCCAAACAGATTCCGGCGTGCGCGGCTTGCCACGGCAAGGCGCTGACCGGTATGGAACCCGCTATCCCGGGTCTGGTCGGCCTGCATGCTGACTACATCAGCGCGCAATTGGGCGCATGGCGTTCGGGCTCGCGTCATGCCATCGCACCGGATTGCATGCACACCATCGCCACCCGCCTGACTGACGAAGACGTGAACGCCGTTGCTGCCTGGCTTTCCACGCAAAAGGCTCCACAAAACCCCGTGCCGGCTCCGGCCCGCTCGTTGAAGACTCCGCTTGCCTGCGGCAGCGAACCGCAATAAGGCACCGGGAGAGACACTCAAATGAAACGCAAGTCTTTGTTCGCCCTCTCGGCAGTCGTCGTCGTTGCGGCTGCCGCACTCGTTCCCGTCCTGTGGTCGGGCGGCGACAACCTGCATAACGGCACGGCCATGGCGGCAACGCCCGCCGACCAGGCCGCGCTGATCAAGAAAGGCGAGTACCTCGCCCGCGCCGGCGACTGTATCGCCTGCCACACGGTACGCGGCGGCAAGCAGTTCGCCGGCGGACTGCCGATGCTGACGCCGTTCGGCACGATGTTCACGCCGAACATCACGCCTGACGACCAGTACGGTATCGGCAAGTGGACGCAGGACGACTTCTACCGCGCCATGCACACAGGCCGTTCGAAAGACGGCAGCCTGCTGTACCCGGGCTTCCCGTTCACGAGCTACACGAAGGTCACGCGCGCCGACTCGGACGCGATCTACGCGTACCTGCGCTCGGTCACGCCGGTCAATGTGCCGAGCCGTCCGCACGAACTGAAATTCCCGTTCAACCAGCGCAACATGCTGATCGGCTGGCGCACGCTGTTCTTCCGCGAAGGCGAGTACAAGGCTGATCCGACCAAGTCGGTCGAATGGAACCGCGGCGCGTACCTGATCGAAGGCCTCGGCCACTGCGGCATGTGCCACACGTCGATCAACGCCATGGGTGGCCCGGTCAGCTCGGCTGCGTTTGCCGGCGGCTTGATCCCGCTGCAGAACTGGTACGCACCGTCATTGACGTCGAACAAGGAAGCCGGCCTGGGCGACTGGGAAACCAAAGACATCGCCGATCTGCTGAAGACCGGTGTGTCGAACCGCGGCGCGGTGTTCGGTCCGATGGCTGAAGTGGTTCACAACAGCCTGCAGTACATGTCGGACGAAGACATCAACGCAATGGCCACGTACCTGAAGACGATTCCGCAGAAGAGCGAAGCGCCGGAACCGCTGCAGCTCGAAACCTCGGAAAAGTTCGGTGGCGAACTGTTGAAGCAAGGTCAGAAGATCTACGCTGACAACTGCGCGAAGTGTCACGCGGAAAACGGTCTTGGTATGCCGCCGTCGTTCCCGCCGCTGGCGAACAACCAGTCGATCCAGATGCCGTCGGCGGTCAACCCGATCCGTATGGTGCTGAACGGCGGCTACCCGCCGAGCACGGACGCCAACCCGCATCCGTACGGCATGCCGCCGTTCGCACAGGCACTGTCGAACACGGAAGTGGCAGCCGTCGTGACGTACATTCGTATGTCCTGGGGCAACCACGGTACGGCTGTGTCGCCGCAGCAAGTGTCTGATCTGCGTTCAGCGCCGCTCGACTAAGCAGCGTCAGATGCACCTGGGGCGCGGCCTGCGAATCACGCGGCCGCGCCCTTCGTTTTTGCAGGACCGGTATCATGTGGGTATAAACCCTTATGAAACCGCGCAGGAGGAAAGAGCCGTGCATGTCGGTGAGCGTTTCAACAGCATTACCCATCTCGTCGGCGCCGTGCTGTCGGTGGCGGGGCTGGCTACGCTCGTGACAATGGGCGCGCTCGACGGCGACGCGTACAAGGTGGTGAGTTTCAGCGTCTACGGTGCGATGCTGTTCGTGCTGTATGCTATCTCGACGCTCTACCACAGCGTGCGCAACCCGCGTGTCAAAGCGGTTCTGCAAAAATGCGACCATTCGGCGATCTATCTGTTGATCGCCGGCAGCTACACCCCGTTCACGCTGGTCACTTTGCGTGGGC
This sequence comes from Paraburkholderia aspalathi, assembly GCF_900116445.1. Taxonomy (GTDB): domain Bacteria; phylum Pseudomonadota; class Gammaproteobacteria; order Burkholderiales; family Burkholderiaceae; genus Paraburkholderia; species Paraburkholderia aspalathi. Next base: position 104,937 of record NZ_FPBH01000010.1, on the reverse strand, counting down.
CGTGGGGCTGGTCGCTATTCGGCGTAAGCTGGGGGCTTGCCGCTCTCGGCATCGTGCAGGAACTGACGCTCGGGCGACGCACCCGCAGCGTTTCGATGGTGCTGTATGTCTTGATGGGATGGCTCGCGCTCGTTGCCGTCCGCCCGCTGGTTCAAGCCTTACCGGCAGCGGGTACCGCCTGGCTCGTGGCCGGCGGGGTCATCTACAGCGCCGGCATCTACTTCTTCATCAACGACGAGCGCATCCGGCACGGACATGGTATCTGGCACCTGTTCGTACTGGCGGGCAGTCTGTGTCAATTCGTCAGTGTTGCGCGCTACGTCGCGTGACATCCCACGGCGGCGAAATGCAACTTAAGGCCAGTCAACGTGTCTTCATAGCGCGTTGAAGCATTCGGCACGCATGTGAGCGTGCCGCCGATTTCTCTGCGACCGGAACTGGGCTTTGGCCTCGAACGCGCCATAGAGGCGTGTTCATGCCGTGCCTGTACCCGCTGGTACCCGCCTGGGTCCATTGGGTGCCGTCTGGTGCCGTTCGCGAAACTGCATTGCAAAGAGCATTTATGTCTTTTGATTCCCTCGGCTTGTCCGAACCGCTGGTCCGCGCTGTACACGAACTCGGCTACACCACCCCGACTCCGATCCAGACACAAGCAATCCCCGCCGTGCTCAACGGCGGCGACCTGCTGGCTGGCGCGCAGACCGGCACCGGCAAGACCGCCGGCTTCACGCTGCCGATCCTGCAGCGTCTGAACACCATGCCCGCCGTCACCTCGGCCTCGGGCAAGCGCGTAGTCCGCGCACTGATCCTCACGCCGACGCGTGAGCTGGCCGCACAGGTCGAAGAAAGCGTGCGCGCCTACGGCAAGTACCTGAAGCTGAAGTCGACCGTGATGTTCGGCGGCGTCGGCATCAATCCGCAAATCGGCGCGCTGCGCAGCGGCGTGGACATCGTCGTCGCGACGCCGGGCCGTTTGCTCGACCACATGCAGCAGAAGACCATCGACCTGTCCCATCTCGAGATTCTCGTGCTCGACGAAGCGGACCGCATGCTGGACATGGGCTTCATCCATGACATCAAGCGCGTGCTCGCGAAGTTGCCGCCGAAGCGTCAGAACCTGCTGTTCTCGGCTACGTTCTCGGACGAGATCAAGACGCTCGCCGACAATCTGCTCGACTCGCCGGCGCTGATCGAAGTCGCCCGCCGCAACACGACGGCTGAACTCGTCGCACAAAAGATTCACCCGGTCGACCGCGATAAGAAGCGTGAGCTGCTTACGCACCTCATCAAGCAACACAACTGGTTCCAGGTGCTGGTGTTCACGCGCACCAAGCACGGCGCGAACCGCCTTGCCGAACAGCTGACGAAAGACGGCATCAGCGCACTGGCGATTCACGGCAACAAGAGCCAGTCAGCCCGCACGCGCGCGCTCGCCGAGTTCAAGGACGCCACGCTACAAGTACTGGTCGCAACCGACATCGCCGCACGCGGCATCGACATCGATCAGTTGCCGCACGTGGTCAATTACGATTTGCCGAACGTGCCGGAAGACTACGTGCACCGCATCGGCCGAACGGGTCGTGCAGGCGCATCGGGCGAAGCGATTTCGCTGGTGTGCGTCGACGAACTGCAACTGCTGAAGGACATCGAGAAGCTGATCAAGCGTCAGGTGCCGCAGGAAGTGATCGCCGGTTTCGAGCCGGATCCGACTGCGAAGCCGGAGCCGATTCTGCGCCGTGGCCAGGGTGGTGGTGGCGGCGGTGGCAATCGTCAGCCGCGCCAGAGCCAGGGTGCGCCGAAACGCGACGGTGGCCAGCGTGACGGCGGCCGCCGCGATGGCGCGTCGTCGGCCAAGCCCGCACAACGTTCGGGTCAGCGTCCGGCGAATGGTCAGCAACAGCCGAAGCCGCAAGGGGCGAAGCCGGCCGGTAACGGCGGCCAGCCGCGCCGCGACGGTCAGCGCCATGACGGTCAGCCGCGTGCCGCGGCGCACGAAGGCAGCGCCGCACAACATGCACCGCGCAAACCGCAGGCTGCAAAGCCGCAAGGCGGCAATCCGGGTGCGTTGCTGGGTGGCGCAAAGCCGCGCAACGACGCGCCGCGTGGCGGCCAGCCGACGCGCAGCGGTCAGCGCGGCCGTTAAGTTTCAAGCACTGCCGCTCGCTCGCCGTAGTCGCAGACTATCGGCTAGCCGCAGCGGCAGCCTGCTTCAGGTGCTCGATCTGCCGCTCCCATCGATCGAGCACCGCCTTCCCTTCCCCTTCCAGTTCAAACGTGATGCCGCTCGTCAGGCGCGCATAACGCACGCTCTGCGCCTCCGCTGTGTCGATCGAGCCGATGAGGTACACGAGGCCGCTGTCGTCGCCTGTCACGCCCGCTAACGGCGTCAAACGCAACTGCACCTGATAGAACGCCTCGTCGCAGACAAACGTAAGCGCGGCCCGGCCGTTTTGCGCGATCACACGTGCCGCCCGAGCCTGCGGCCACAACGCGATGCATAGCGAGCGCGAATCCGGCGCGTACAACTCGCCGACGCCAAGCAGTGACGTGCGCACATGGCCGTTTGCATCGACGGTAAGCAGCGACGCGGTGAACCCCGTCTTGCTCGCCAGCGACGACCCGTCGAACAGCGTGCGAACGGCGTCGGGCCATTCGTCGAACACGTTCTGTTCGAGCGGACGGTCGGGTGAAGGAGAGTCGCTCATGGTATCGATCCAGTCAGTGGCGGATTGCCGAGGTTGCGAAGGCTGCCGAGGATCAATCATGCCTCGAAAAGCAAATGGCCCGCACAAGCGGGCCATTCATCTCCATCCATGCACCGTGCACTCAGCAGAAAAACATCAGCGGAAGAATACGTGCTGCGTGATCTTGGCGAGCGGATAATGCACGCCCGGCTGAATCTTGGCCGGCAGATCGAGCGGCTTAAGCAGCATCTTCACGCACATGTCCGCCGACAGATTGCGCCGAACCAGCGCATTGATGCGCGCGGCCCGTTCGCGGTTATAGGCCGAATCGTGCACGCGTTCCGGATAACGAATCGCGAAGACATGGCGCAAGGCGATCTCCGAGTCTTCGTTCTTGATCTCCATCACACGTCGCATCAACGCGCCGAGAACCGCAAGACGGCCATTGCCTTCGATCTTGTTGTACTTCTTGAAGAACTTGAAAAAGTGCTTGTAGTGACGGACTTCGTCAGTGCGAATGTTGTCGGTGATCTGCTTGAGCACGGGCTCGTCCGAACATTCGCCAATCGCGCGATACAGCGTTGCGGTACCCGTTTCCACCACACAGCGCGCAACCATCTCGAGCGCGCGGGTCTTTTCGAAGTCTTCGACCGAGCAGGTCAGCGAATACTCCTCCATGAAATTGCGGAAGGCGGTGTCCCAATCGAACTCAGGCCAGACGTAGGCGATATACGTCTTGAGCGCCCGGCCGTGCTGCATCTCTTCCGGCTCCCATTCCTGGTTGAGCCAGGCCGAGACCTCGGGGTCGCCGTCGAAGAACGTGCTCAGATTGCTGGTGTAAAGATCGGTACCGCTTTCGATGAACGAAGCGGCGCACAGCAGAAGCAGCAGGTCCTCATTAGCGACGGCCTTCTGACGATCTATGCGGGTAAGGTCGATATCCTCGATCCGCCAGGGCATCACATGGTTCAGCTCAGTGTGCATTGTGTCTTTGCTCCGAAAACTGTATCGACTCGTGGAGCGCGCTCGAAACCGCCCACTATCGCAAGGGCGGTCCGCCGGGTCAGATACAGCACCTTGATTAGAGTTAACCCCTTGTATCCTGCATCTTAGCCGGTGTTTCACAATTCTGCAGATCACCCAGCACAGACCGTGCCGAACCGCCGCAGTTCAAATTTCACCGTAGGCGAATGCTTCAGTTGATTACAGGCGGCACACGCAAGGCACAAAAAAAGCCAGCTCGACGAGCTGGCTTTGATTTGCAAGGAGATTCCATGTCAACCACGGCAAGGCTCGCTGCGAAGCACAACGGCTGCCGGCCACGCCGTCATGCGGGCTGAACGCCTTCGAGACGCCGGACGCGCCGCATACGCCACGCGACCACCACAAGCGACAAGCCTGACAGCACGGCCGCAACCAGGACGTAGTAACTTGGCGCCAGCTTGTCACCGGTCAAGTGAATGAAGGTCTCGACAATCGTCGGCGCAAAGCCACCGAAAATCGTTACGCCGATGCTGTAACCGATTGAAAGACCCGTCGAGCGCACCTGCGTGGGAAAGATCTCAGACATCAGCGCGGGCATCGGTCCGGAGTAAGCCGCCTTGAAAATTCCAGCGGTGCCTTGCAACAGCAGTAGCCAGCCAATCGTCGGATGCGACTGCAGCAAAGCGAACATCGGATAGATCAGCAAGCCCATCAGTATCGACGTCGTCAGCATGATGCGAATCCGGCCGATGCGGTCCGACAATGCGCCCATCACGGGCGACAGCAAGAACTGCAAGCCGCCATTGAGCACCACCACGCCGAACGACGCCGCAGCCGGCATGTGCAACTGCTTGACCGCGTACATCGGCATGTAGAGCTGCAACACATACACGCCGACCGTGGATTGCGCGACGATGCCCACGGCCAGCAGCAGATTCACCCACTGGCTGCTGAACGACGCGTCCTTCGCGTCAGATGCAATCTGATGCTTGCTCGCGGACTCACGCGCTTTACGCAAGGCGAGAAACTCCGGCGTCTCGTCGAGATGCGAGCGGATGTAATAGCCCACCGGCCCGACCAGCAGACCAAAGATGAACGGAAGGCGCCAGCCCCAGCTATTGAGTTGCTCGGGTGGCATCCACGCGGTCAGGAGCGAACCGAAGGCCGCCGCGGTGATCGCGGCCAGTCCCTGGCTCGCGAACTGCCAACTCGCGTAGTAGCCACGCCGTGAAGCGCTGTGTTCGACCATGAAGGCCGTCGCGCTGCCGAACTCGCCGCCCACCGCGAAACCTTGCACGAGCCGCGCGAGCAGGATCAACACGGGCGCCGCCAGACCGATCGATGCATACGGCGGCATCACCGCCATCGTGAAGGTGCCGACCATCATCAACGCGATGGCGAGCGTGAGCGCCGCCTTGCGGCCCTTGCGGTCGCCGTAGACGCCCAGCACGATGGCGCCCAGCGGCCGCATCAGGAACGAGATGCCGAAGGTGGCAATGGCGAGCAGCGTCGAGAGCCACTCGTCCTGCATCGGGAAGAACTCTTTCGCGATGATGGTCGCGAAGTAGCCATAGACCAGAAAATCGAACCACTCGAGCGCGTTGCCGACCGACGACGAAAACACGATACGCCGCACCATCGCTTTGGAAAGCGGTGCGGACGTGGAGCGCGGGGATGCAGTCGCGGATTGCGACGCGGGGATGTTCATTTAGAACCCCGCTGCCAGGCCATCGCGACGGCTGTCGCTTGCCGCTACATAGCCGCGGTCCGGATCGTTGCGATCGAGCTTCCAGATGTACTGGCCGGAGCCGAAGTCCATGTACGGATCGTCGACCGATTTGATCGTGTGACCCAGCTTCTGCAATGCCTCGGCAGTCTTCGGATCGAGCGTCGATTCGATGTCGATGGTGAAGTCGCGGTTAACCTTCCAGCGCGGGGCGTCGCAGGCGGCCTGCGGTTGCTGACCGTAGTCGAGCATCCGCACGATCGATTGCAGGTGGCCTTGCGGCTGCATATCGCCGCCCATCACACCGAAGCTCATCACCGCTTCCTGCTTGCCGTCCACCTGCTGCGTCAGGAACGACGGGATGATGGTATGGAACGGCCGCTTGCCGCCTTCCACCACGTTCGGCGACTTCGGGTCCATCGAGAAGCCGCAGCCACGGTTCTGCATCGCGATACCGCTATCGGGCACCACGATGCCCGAACCGAAGCCCATGTAGTTCGACTGGATGAAGCTGACCATCATGCCGCGCTCGTCCGCTACCGACATGTAGATCGTGCCACCGGCCTTCGGCATGCCGAAGTCGAATTGAGTGGCGCGCTTGTGGTCGATCAGCTTCGCGCGCGACGTAAGGTACGCGTCGTCGAGCATCTGCTCGGGCGTGACGTCCATCGAGCGCGGATCGGCGACGTAGCGGTAGACGTCGGCAAATGCCAGCTTCATCGCTTCGATCTGCAAATGCTGCGACTCGACATTGTCGATGGCGAGTTCTTTCACGTCGAATTTTTCGAGGATGCCCAGCGCGATCAGCGCCGCGATGCCTTGGCCGTTCGGCGGAATTTCGTGCACGGTGTAGCCTCGATAATCTTTGCCGATCGGCTCGACCCAGTCCGCTTTGTAGTTGCGCAGATCGTCGAGGGTCAACGCGCCGCCGCCTTCACGCGCAAACGCCGCGATCTGTTCGGCGATCTCGCCTTCGTAGTACGCACGCGGACCTTGTTCGGCGAGCTTGCGCAACGTCTTCGCGTGGCCAGGAAAGCGCACCAGTTCGCTGACTTCCGGCGCGCGGCCGCGCGGCATGAAGGTTTGCGCGAAGCCTGGCAGGTCCTTCAATTCGGGGACGGCTGCCGCCCATTTGTAGGCGACGATGCTTGCCACCGCATGGCCGCGCTCGGCGATCTCGATCGCCGGTTCCATCAGATCGGCGAACGGCAGCGAGCCGAATTTCTGATGCAGCGCTTCCCAGCCGGCGATCACGCCCGGCACCGTCACAGCGTCCCAACCGCGCTTGGGTTGTTTGGCAAGACCGTTTTCCTCGCCGTACTTGCGCTTGAAGTAATCGACGTTCCAGGCCGCCGGCGACACACCCGACGCGTTCAGGCCATGCAGCTTCTTGCCGTCCCACACCAGCGCGAAGGCGTCGCCGCCGAGGCCGCACGAGACCGGCTCGACCACCGTGATGGCGGCGGCGGCGGCGATCGCCGCGTCGACGGCATTGCCGCCTTTCCACAGCATCCGCAGACCGGCTTGCGCCGCGAGCGGATGCGAAGTCGAAACGATGTTGCGCGCGAATACAGGCAGACGCGGCGTCGGATAGGGGTTTTGCCAGTTGAAGCCAGTCATGTCGAACACTCTCGAAAGCGCGGTCCGGCGTGTTCTATAACGCCGGAAACCATGGGAAACGGGTAAGGCTCAGGTAAAACGCGGAGCCTTGGATTGCAGCGCGATCCGGCACAAAAAACAAATTCATTTATCAAATGAATAAATGCGTAAATGACCTGAATAGATCACCGCACGGTCGTCCTGAATCCGAACCATGACGCATGAGTTGGCAGACAAGACGTGCGATGGTCTTACAATACCCCCACCCTCGTTCACGCATTACCCGTCTTCCGGCTCGGCTTCTTGCGTCGGCGGCGGGCAGCGCCGATAAAAACCCACGACCCGAGACACATGACCCGAGACCCCCGCCTGACTCTCAACGCCCGGCAACAGGAACTGCTGGAGTGGGTGCAACGCGACGGCTTCGTGACCGTGGACGACCTCGCGGCCCACTTCGACGTGACACCGCAGACGATCCGCCGCGACGTCAACTGGCTCGCTGACATGAACCTGCTGCGCCGCTATCACGGCGGCGCCAGTCTACCGACCAGTTCCGAGAACGTCTCGTACACGGCGCGTCAGCGGATGTTTCACGAAGAGAAGCGGCGCATTGCGGCGCTAGTGGCCACTCACATTCCCGATCAGGCGTCCCTCTTCATCAACCTCGGCACGACGACCGAAGAAGTCGCACGAGCGCTCAACCGGCATCGCGGCCTGCGCGTGATCACCAACAATCTGAATGTCGCCAGCATGATGAGCGGCTATCCGGATTGCGAAGTGCTGGTGACGGGCGGCATCGTGCGGCCGTGGGACAAGGGCATCGTCGGCGAACTGGCGATCGACTTCATCCGGCAGTTCAAGGTGGACTTCGCGATCATCGGGACGTCCAGCATTGAAACGGATGGCACGCTGCGCGATTTCGACACCCGCGAAGTGCGCGTGGCCGAGGCGATCATCCAGCATGCACGCACCGTGTTTCTCGCCGCCGACAACTCCAAATTCGGCCGTCCGGCACTCGTTCGCCAAGGTCACCTCGATCAGATCGACGCGCTTTTCACCGACGCCGCGCCACCCGCCGAGATGAACGAAACCCTCGCCGCCGCCAACTGCCAGGTGTATATCGCCGAGTGATCCCAGGCGTCTTCCGCCATGTTGCAGTGCACGCGAAACTTCGAGTGAAATCAAGGATCTGGCCGCTGCTCCAAACCGCCTCTGCGGGTCCCAATTGTCAAAGGAAAAATTTACTGGGGCCCATTTGGTGTTTGACGGACGGTTGACTACACTCCAGTTCCCCGGCGTCCGTTCCGCGTTACGCGGAGTGCCGGCAGCGTGAACCTGTCGTGATAGCCGCACCTCCCGCCTGATCCTTTAGCGGACTCCACTGGCATCGTGCCAGTCGCCTCCAAGGCCGTCCGCGTTTGCTTGACATGGAGAGAACGATGCTGAGTCCGCATGAATTCGCCACGTTGTTGCTCGTCAAGGACGCTCCCAATCAAGTCGACATGGAGCGAGAAGAACTCGACGCCTTGCTGGAACGCCAGCTTGTGCAACTCGAACGGCTCGCGTCGGGCAACGAACAATGGCGCGTAACCGAAACCGGCGACAGTGCGCTCCGGGCCATCAAGCGTTTTTCCTAGTACCCTTGATTACCAAGCAAAGCGGCCGCGTCAACGGCCGCTTTGTTGTGCCCAATTCATTTACACAGTAAATTGACGCGACGGACCTTCTTCCTTCGCGCATGCCAAAAACGCTCTCTTCCGACGACATCCAGCAATTCCGCGAAACCATGCGGCGCGTGGCCGAAAACGCGTTCGCCACGCGCGGCGCGCAAGGCGTGACGATGCGCGAACTGGCGAAGGAGCTGGGTTGCAGCGCGATGACGCCCTATCGCTACTTCCGCGACAAAGACGAAATCCTTGCGATGGTCCGCGCGGCGGCGTTCAACCGATTCGCGGCGCGGCTCGAAGCCGTGGCAAAGGAAGCACCCGCGACCGACCGCTCCGCTGTCAGCGACGCCTACGTGGCGTTCGCACTCGACGAGCCGCATGCTTACCGCCTGATGTTCGATCTGACGCAGCAGGATGGCGCCTATCCCGAACTTCAGGCCGCATCGCACCGCGCCTGGCGCATGCTCGGGGTGCACTTCGAGCAGCTGGTGGCCGCGGGTCTTCTGGAAGGGGATCCGGAATTGATCGGTTACGCGTACTGGGCGAGCCTGCACGGCTTCACCATGCTGGCGCTCGCCAATCAGTTGCCTTTGCCACAGGCGCAGCAAGCAGCAGGGAGCAACGCGCCGACGCGTGAGGCCGTGTTCGCGCAGATTCGCCGGATGTTGTGGCGGGGGGCGCAGCCGCAGCGCGGCTAGCCCCGGGTTGGTCTATCAAATCACGCAGCGCGAATAAGCTGGCGAAACGTTCTGAGTAGGAACAAGCAGGCGCGAAACTCAGCCCGCGCGCAAGGTCGGATCGGCCGCCGCGCGCCAGCTCAACGCTTTGGCGCGCTGGTCGGTGAAGAAGGTCACCCACTGATTGCGCACTTGCGGATCAGCACTCGCACCGAGGCTCGTGTAATGCTGTGCCAGCGACGCCTGAAACGCGCAGTAATCGTCCTTCGACAACTTGCCGCGCCGGTTCGCCACGTACGCATCGAACAGCGCCGCGTAGACGCCTTGCGCGTCGTTGCCGTAGTCGACCGTCTGGGCGCTGCACATCTGCTGCAACGATGCGAACGAAGGTGCGCCCGTCGTCCCGTTCAGGCTCGGCGAGCTGATGCATCCCGTCAGGAGCGCAGTGGCCCCGATTATCCAAAGTCCACGCATGAATTCACCTCGAAATGGCTGCTGCCGAGAGTATCGTCCGTGGCCGCGCGTTACGCCACCACCTTAGCCAGGCACTAGAGGGGCGCTTAAGAAAACCGAACTTTACTTTTTCGAATATGTTCATTAAAGTTCGCAAACGAACACTATCGGTTCGATAGTTTTTCCAAACCAGTTTCTGGATACGACGCAGAGGACACAGCAGGTGACGCAAGGCTCGAGATACGATTTGCTCGTCGTGGGCGGCGGGATCAACGGCGCAGGCATCGCACGCGATGCGGCGGGCCGCGGCCTGTCAGTGCTGCTCTGCGAGCAGGACGATCTGGCGGCCCATACGTCGTCGGCCAGCACCAAGCTGATTCACGGCGGCCTGCGCTACCTCGAGTACCGCGAGTTCGGGCTGGTGCGCAAAGCCCTGCAGGAGCGCGAAACGCTGCTGCGCGCGGCGCCGCACATCATGTGGCCGCTGCGCTTCGTGATGCCGCACATGCCCGATCTGCGTCCGGCCTGGCTGATCCGCGCCGGCCTGTTCCTTTACGATCACCTCGCTAAACGCGAACTGCTGCCCGGCTCGCGCGGCATCGTGATGCGCAACCATCCGGCTGGCGCACCGCTCGTCGATTCGATCAAGCGCGGTTTCGTGTATTCGGACGGCTGGGTGAATGACGCGCGTCTGGTCGTGCTGAACGCGCTGGATGCGAAGGAACGCGGCGCGAAGATTCTCACGCGCACCAAGTTGCTGAGCGCGGTACGCGCCGGCGGCGAATGGCGCGCGCAACTCAAGCGTGACGACGGCACGATCCTCGACGTGCGCGCCGCTTCGATCGCGAATGCGGCTGGACCGTGGGTCGGCGAATTGCTGCATGGCGCGCTCGGCCGGGAAGCAACGCACAGCGTGCGCCTCGTGAAAGGCAGCCATATCGTCACGCGCCGTCTGTTCGAACACGATCACGCGTACATCTTCCAGAATCCGGACAAGCGGATCATCTTCGCGATTCCGTACGAACACGATTACACGCTGATCGGCACAACCGACCTCGAATATCGTGGCGATCCGTCGCAAGTGGCGATCAACGCCGACGAAACGCAGTACCTGTGCGATTCGATCAACCGCTACTTCAAAGAAAAGATCTCGCCGCAAGACGTGCGCTGGACCTACTCGGGCGTGCGTCCGCTGCTCGAGGAAGAAGGCGCGGACAATCCCTCAGCGGTTACGCGCGACTACTCGCTGGAACTCGATGCCCCTGCGGGCGAAGCACCGCTGCTGTCGGTGTTCGGCGGCAAGATCACAACCTTCCGCAAGCTGGCGGAAGAAGCCGTCGACAAACTCGCGTACGCGCTGCAGAACGGCACGCCCTCGTGGACGGCCGGTGCGCCGTTGCCCGGCGGCGATATTCCGCAGGCCAACTTCGAGCGCTTCCTCGCCGGTTTCAAGCAGCAGAATGCGTGGCTGCCCGCCGATCTGGCTCACCGCCTCGCGCGTGCGTACGGCACGCGTGTGAAAAACGTCATTGGCAACGCGCGCTCGGTGGCCGATCTCGGCCGCGCTTTCGCGCCGGGTCTCTACGAAGCCGAGCTCACTTACCTGCGCGACACCGAATGGGCACGCAGCGCGCAAGATGTATTGTGGCGCCGCTCGAAACTCGGACTGCACGTCGAACCGGGCACACTCGATTCGATCACACACGACATTGACGCATGGTTCACCCGCGAACCGTTCCGACAGAGTGCCTAGCCAAACCAGTTAGTCAGGTCATTCAGCTGAGCCGCATAGCCGGACCACCCAGGTCAGGTTATCGCAACACGCCCTGGCTACGTGGATGAACCCGCATGACCCGAATCGATTTTCACCCCTCGGCTACTGACAAAGCCGGGACGCACAAGCTCGAACTGTTGCAACCCGCTTGAACCAACACGCCGTTCCCGTCGCCGGTCAGCAATCCGGCGATTCATAAAACACATGGAGAAGAGACAATGCAGGATCAGTACATCCTCGCGCTTGACCAAGGCACCACCAGCTCCCGCGCGATGCTGTTCGACCGGCTCGGCAATATCGTGTCGACCGCTCAGAAAGAATTCCAGCAAATCTATCCACGTCCGGGTTGGGTCGAACACGATCCGCAGGAAATCTGGTCAACGCAAGCCGGCGTCGCCGCTGAAGCGGTCACGCGAGCCGGCATGAACGGCACGTCGATCGCGGCGATCGGCATTACCAATCAGCGTGAGACCACCATCGTGTGGGACCGCGAAACCGGTCATCCAATTTATAACGCGATCGTCTGGCAAGACCGCCGCACCGCCGACTTCTGCGACCAGCTCAAAGAGCAAGGTCTCGAAGAAAAAGTCCGCGCAAAAACCGGTCTGCCAATCGACTCGTACTTCTCGGCGACCAAGATCCGCTGGATTCTCGACAACGTCGAAGGCGCACGCGAAAAAGCGAAGCAAGGCCGCCTCGCCTTCGGCACGGTAGATAGCTGGCTGGTGTGGAATTTCACCAAGGGTGGTCTGCATGTTACCGACGTGACCAACGCGTCGCGCACGATGCTGTTCAACATCCACACGCTGAAGTGGGACGACGAACTGCTCGAAGCGCTCGACATTCCGCGCAACATGCTGCCGGAAGTGCGTGCCTCGTCGGAAGTGTACGGGCCGACCAAGACCACCGTGTTCGCCTCCAAGATTCCGCTCGCGGGCATCGCCGGTGACCAGCACGCGGCGCTGTTCGGCCAGATGTGCACGGAGTCGGGCATGGTGAAGAACACCTACGGCACCGGCTGCTTCCTCGTGATGAACACCGGCGACAAGCCGATCGAATCGAAGAACAATCTCGTCACCACCATTGCGTGGCAGATCGGCGACCAGATCAACTATGCGCTCGAAGGCAGCATCTTCATCGGCGGCGCGGTGGTGCAATGGCTGCGCGACGGCCTCGGCATCATCAAGAACGCAGCCGAGATCGAAACGATGGCGCGCAGCGTGCCGCATAGCGATGGCGTGTATCTGGTGCCCGCATTTGCAGGCCTCGGTGCGCCGCACTGGAATGCACGGGCTCGCGGCACGCTGTTCGGCGTGACGCGTGGCACGAGTTCGGCGCACATTGCCCGCGCCGCGCTCGACTCGATCGCCTATCAGTCGCTCGACGTGCTGAAGGCAATGGAAGCCGACTCCGGCATTCGCATCGGCGAATTGCGTGTGGATGGCGGCGCTTGCGCGAACAATCTGCTGATGCAATTCCAGGCGGACATTCTCGGTGTCGACGCAGTGCGTCCGAAGGTATCGGAGACAACCGCATTGGGCGCGGCATATCTGGCCGGTCTCGCGGTCGGCTACTGGAAAGACGTGAACGAACTGAAAAGCCAGTGGGCCCTCGATCGTCGTTTCACGCCTGCCCTGCCGCACGCCGAAGTCAAGGAGTGCCTCGACGGCTGGCAGCGCGCGATCCGCGCCGCGAAGGCCTGGGCCGACACGCCCTGATTGCCGTTCATCGGTTCCTAAGACACCTTTCGACATAACGAAGCCGCCTATCCAGCGGCTTCCCTAACAACTATATTTCGGATACCCAATCATGTCTCCTTACATTGCGGAATTCATCGGCACCGCACTTCTGGTGCTGCTCGGCAACGGCGCGGTTGCCAATGTGCTGCTCGCGCGCACCAAGGGCAAAGGCGCGGACCTGATCGTGATCGTGATGGGCTGGGCGATGGCCGTGTTCATCGCTGTGTACGTCACGGCATCGTACAGCGGCGCGCACCTGAATCCTGTGGTCACGATCAGCCTCGCGCTGGCAGGAAAATTCGCGTGGGCCAAAGTGCCGGGCTACGTCGCGGCGCAGATGCTCGGCGGGATGGCGGGCGCACTGCTCGTGTGGCTCGCGTATCGTCAGCACTTCAACAAGGAAGGCGATGCAGACGTGAAGCTCGGCGTGTTCTGCACGTCGCCCGCAATTCGCAGCGTGCCGCATAACCTGCTCACCGAAATGATCGCGACTTTCGTGCTGATTCTCGGCGTGCTGTATCTCGCTTCGCCGCAAGTCGGCCTCGGCGCGCTCGACGCGCTGCCGGTTGGCCTGCTGGTGCTCGGCATCGGTATTTCGCTCGGCGGCCCGACCGGTTACGCAATGAGCCCCGCGCGCGATCTGTCGCCGCGTCTGATGCACGCGCTGCTGCCGATTCCGGGCAAACGCGACAGCGACTGGCGTTATTCGTGGATTCCGGTGTGCGGTCCCTTGCTGGGCGGCGCGGCGGCAACAGGGCTGTATTTGTATCTGCACGCGCACTGATTCTGCAGCGCACGTGGGTGCGTATTTAGGGCCCGCACGAGGCACACTAAAGGCTCACTAAACGCGGTCCCACGGCGCAAATTAGCGCCGACGGCAAGCGACGGCGCCGCGCATGCGGCGCCAAAGCACGTATCATGATGCTTTCAATCTCCGCGCATGAGCTTGCAACTGTCTTGCTCGCGTGCCTCTCGCTTTCCGTCTTAAAGCATGATCGACCACCTCATCTGTGACTGCGACGGCGTGCTCGTCGACAGCGAAATCATCGCTGACCGCGTAATGCTCGCAACGCTGTCCGCCACCTTCCCCGGCCTCGACTTCGAACCCGTCGTCAAGACGGCGTTCGGCCAGCAGACCTCGCGCTTTCTCGAAGGTATCGAGAAGTCGTTCGATATCACGCTGCCTGCCGATTTCTTTAATACGATCGAACACAACGTCGAGCTTGAACTCGCGGCGTCGCTCAGCCCGATCAACGGTGTGCGCGAAGCCTTACAACGCGTGACGCTGCCGGCCGCGGTCGTGTCGAACAGCCGGATGGCGCGCGTGAATGCGTCGGTGCGGCGCGCGGGTTTGCAGCAAATTTTCGGCGAGCGGATTTTCAGCGCCGAACAGGTCGCACTGCCGAAGCCTTATCCGGATGTGTATCTGTTCGCTGCAAAGACACTGGGCGTGGAGCCTTCGCGCTGTGTGGTCGTGGAAGACAGCGTGGCCGGTTTGAATGCGGCGCGAGCGGCAGGCATGAAGACGATTGCTTTCGTCGGTGCGAGCCATATCCCCGACGGTTATGCGGACGCGCTGCGCAAGATGGGCATGACACGCATCATGAAGCATATGGATGAACTGCCCGCGCTGGTCGAGGCCGGTGTGCGTGGGGAGTTTGGCGACGTGCAGTCTTAACGGACTCAGCAATAAAAAAGCCGGCTGCAATAGCCGGCTTCAGATTCCTGAGAAACCCCGCGCTTTCCGAGTGCGGTTTTTTTTCTAACGCATCAAACCGCATCCGCGACGCATTCGCGCGCCGTCGCCAGCGCCTCACGGAATTCCACCAGCTCGGCGATCGTCAGCATCGGCAGATTGTGTTGTTGAGCGAAGCGCTCCACATCCGCGCCGCGCGTCATCGTGCCGTCCGCGTTCATCAGCTCGCACAGCACGCCGGCCGGTTTCAGACCCGCGAGAATCGCCAGATCGACTGTGCCTTCGGTGTGGCCGCGACGCGCGAGCACGCCGCCGGGTTGCGCACGCAGCGGAAACACGTGGCCCGGACGCACGATGTCGGCAGGCTTCGCCGTATCGCTGATGGCCGCGCGGATTGTCGTCACGCGATCGAGTGCGGACACGCCGGTGGTCACGCCATCGCGCGCTTCGATCGAGACCGTGAACGCGGTGCCGTGACGGCTTTCGTTGTTGACGGCCATCGGCGGCAATTCGAGCGCACGGATCTTCTCGTCAGGCAGGCACAGGCAGACGATGCCGCTGCATTCGCGAATCAGCAAGGCCATGGTTTCGACGGAAAGACGCTCGGCGGAAACGATCAGATCAGCTTCGTTCTCGCGGTCGTGATCGTCTTGCAGGACGACAGCGCGGCCATCGCGCATGGCTTGCAAGGCGGCGGCGATACGCGGCGGAACGGGCTCGGTGGCGAGCAGGGGAAGGTCAAGTGATGCGCTATCCGCAATCACCGACGGAGCAGGAAAAGTAGCAAAGGACATGGTTGAAACGCTCATCGCAAAAGTTGGGCGAAAAACGTTTCAGGGCATTGCAAACAGACAAAGACGCGCCGTTGAACGCCGCGCAAAGCGGCGCTCGCGCACCGCCCGAAACTCTGGCGGCATCACGGAAACGAACATGACTATCTGCACATCT
Source organism: Paraburkholderia aspalathi (assembly GCF_900116445.1). Taxonomy (GTDB): domain Bacteria; phylum Pseudomonadota; class Gammaproteobacteria; order Burkholderiales; family Burkholderiaceae; genus Paraburkholderia; species Paraburkholderia aspalathi. Next base: position 88,990 of record NZ_FPBH01000010.1, on the reverse strand, counting down.
TCTTCCATCCGGACTCTAACCGTCGGCTCTGGCTTCTCACCAGATCTGCTGACCCCGCTGCGCTTTCGATACGCTGAAAGCTGAACAAAGCGGGCGCTCGCGGGCTCACCGGCTCGCGCTTTCGCGCTGCCGGCATACCGCCGGTGGGGAATTTCGCCCCGCCCTGAAGACGCACTGATTGCCGGATTGACCGGCCGGCAAAGAATACAACAGTCGCGCGAAACCTGCAGCGCAACCCCTACTGACTAGACGGACATCCCGGCTTCACCGCCGATTTTGACAGCACATCCGCCTGAAAAACTGCACTCGTCAAGCCGGTCAAACCGGCGCGGCCTGGCGTGTCAAATCGTGCTGCGCGGGCACATCCCAGCGCGGCGGCGTTTCCGCCTTCAACGTGACGCGAAACGCGCGCGCTTCGGTGTCGCCGGGATTGCGCAGGCTGTGCGGCTGGTCGGCATCGAACACGATCGCGTCGCCCGTGGCCAGCAACTGGCGCTGGTCGTGCACGCTGACTTCCAGCGTGCCTTCGCTCACCACCAGATTCACCGTGGTGCCCGGCGCGCGGCGCGTGCCGGCCTCGGTGTGCAACGGCGCGATACGCAGCTCGTGAAACTCTGCGGCGGTCGGCTCGGCATCAGGATAGAGCGGCCGGGCCGAGTAGCGCCCATTCGAACTGACGAGCCGCGACGAACGCTCCGCCGGCAAATGCTCGAAGCCGTTGGTCGCATGACGCCGCAAGAACGCCGCCACCGAAACCTTCAACGCCGATGCCACTTTGCAGAGCACCTTGATCGACGGCACGCTGCGCGCCGACTCGATCTGCGCGAGCATCGCTCGCGAGACGCCGGAGGCGCGGGCGAGAGCGTCGAGCGAAAGTTGGCGCTCGGCGCGCAAACGGGCGAGATTCACGCCGACCAGATGTTCAAGAGCATCGAAAGGTTCAGCGGCACGCGGCGACGCATCGGTGTCAGCCGCGGGATCGCGAACCAGCGCAAGCGGGGAATGCATGATTGCCTCCAGGAGCGCCGCCGGACGGCGGGCAAGCGGTTAGTGGAAGCAAGATAGCACCGCGCCCCGCCGCGCCCAACGAAGTTATCTTCACACTGTTATCAGCATTGCGGAGGACGATTCTCGCAAAGCTTGTGCGAATTTTTCATATGGGCGTATTTGGGGCGGATGCGCTCACGCAGACTCAGGCGCTTTGCGCCACCGTCCTTGCCGGCGCATCCATCCGCGCCGCGAACCACGTGAGCAACAACGCCACCACGCTAACCGCCGCTGCGACCCACGGCAGCGTATCGAGCGAATGGCCATGATTGATCACCAGACCGCCGAGCCACGCGCCGCCCGCATTGCCAACGTTGAACGCGCCGATGTTCAGCGTCGAAGCCAGATTCGGCGCGGCAGCAGCCTTCTCGACCACACGCATCTGCAACGGCGGCACCGTCGCAAACGCCGCAATGCCCCACACGAAAATGGTAATCGCCGCCGCCACCTGCGAGTGGCTGGTCCGCGCGAAGATCGCCATCACCACCGCGAGCGCCACCAGAATGCCCATTAGCGAAGGCATCAGCGCACGGTCCGCGAGCTTGCCACCCACGGTATTGCCGATCGTGAGACCGACGCCGAACAGTACCAGAATCAGCGTGACGCCACGCGGCGAGAAACCGCTGACCTGCTCGAGAATCGGCGCGATATAGGTGAACACGACGAACACGCCGCCGAAACCCAGCACCGTCATTGCGAGCGCGGTCCAGACTTGCGGATCCTTTAGCACACGCACTTCGTGACCGAGGCCGACCGGGCCGGAATCATGGCGATTCGGCACCAGCAACGACACGCCGGCCAGCGACAGCACACCAAATGCGCTGACGATCCAGAACGCCGCACGCCAGCCAAACTCCTGGCCGACAAACGTCCCGAACGGCACGCCGAGCACATTCGCGAGCGTCAAACCGGTGAACATCAGCGCAATGGCGCTTGCCCGCTTTTCAGCCGGCACGAGCGAAGCCGCTACCACCGCGCCGATGCCAAAGAACGACCCATGCGCAAACGACGTCACCACGCGCGCGATCATCAGCACCGAATAGCTGGACGCAATCGCGCACAGCGTATTGCCGACGATGAACACGCCCATCAGCAACTGCAACGCGAGTTTGCGCGGCATCTTGCTGGTGACCACGGCGAGCAGCGGCGCACCGACGGCCACGCCGAGCGCATAGCCGCTCACCAGCAAACCGGCCGACGGAATCGACACAGCCAGATCGCGCGCGACCTCGGGCAGCAAGCCCATGATCACGAACTCGGTCGTGCCGATCGCGAAAGCGCTGATCGCGAGCGCCAGTAATGGAATGGGCATTTTTCTACTCCAGGTTCTAAAGTTGAGCGTGTTAGCTACGGTGGGCGTTGCGCAGCGCCGTTACGAATTCGATGACCACGCCCGGCGCGAGCGCGATAAACAACTGCTGCTCGGCTTGCTGCGGCCCCATCTGCGGCACTTCGGCAAGCTGATAAGGCAGCTCCGCCGCATGCACGCGCCGCAAGAGCGCCGCCCATTCGTCGGCACTTTCCAGCCGGAAGGCGACATGGTCGATGCGTGGCATGGCCCTGCCCGTTACGGCGGGCACCGTCGCATCGATCAGATGAATCGCCGGCCGGCCGTTCGCATACAGCCAGTAGCCGTCGATCGAAAACCGCGGACGCGCGCCCTCCGTCAGCCCGGCGACGTCGACGAAGAAACGTCGGGCGGTCTCGAGGTCGGCGGTGACGATCGTTGCGTGATCGAGTTGCATGGTGTGGGCTGCACGGAGCACAAAGGGTTTACGAGGAGTGCATTGTGAGCGGAACACGTCGATTTGATAATTGGCGTAGCATTTGAAACATTTTCAAATAACTTTGAAAGATCGCGATGGATAACCTCGGTGATATCCGCCTGTTCGTCGAAGCGGCGCAGCAGGGCAGCCTGTCGGCGGCGGGCCGCAAGATGGGCCTGACGCCGGCCGCCGCCAGCGCGCGGCTGGCCAAACTCGAAACCGGCCTGAAAACGCGCCTGTTCGAGCGCACCACCCGTCAGCTGAGGCTCACGGACGAAGGCCGCCTCTATCTGAACTGCTGCCGCCAGGCGCTGCAGTCGCTCGACGACGCCGAAGCCGCGCTGCAAGCCGGCCAGGGTGTGGTGCGCGGCAAGGTACGGATCTCCGCGACCTCGGACTTCGGCCGCAACCTGCTGATGCACTGGCTCGACGAGTTCAACGCGCTTTATCCGGAAGTCACGTTCGCGCTGACGCTGTCGGACTCGCTATCGAATCTGGTGCAGGAAGACATCGATCTGGCGATCCGCTTCGGCGTGCCGCAGGACAGCTCGCTTATCGCCCGCAAGCTGGCGCCGAACCGCCGTGTGCTGTGCGCGTCGCCGGACTACATCGCCCGCAAGGGCGAGCCGAAAGACCCGAACGATCTGGCGAATTTCGACTGCATCGTGCTCGGCACCGCATCCGGCCCGGCCAACGAATGGCGTTTCACGCGCGGCGAGGAAGTGCAGCACTACACTGTGCCGTTCGAAACGTCCCGGGAAACCAACGACGGCGCGGTCGCCCGCGAATGGGCGCGGCGCGGCTACGGGATCGTCATCAAGTCGATGTGGGACGTGGAAGCGGACTTGCGCGGCGACTGCCTGAAAATCCTGCTGCCCGAATGGCGCTACCCGGACGCGCCGCTGCACGCGCTCTACCATCGCAACCGCTTCATGGCGCCGCGTGTGCGCGTGCTGCTCGATTTTCTGAGCGAGCGCTTCGCGCAGGTGTCGGACGAACTGGAGGGCCTGCTGGGCTTGCCGCCGGAGCGGCCGCGCGCCAAGGCCGCCGCGGAAACCGCATCCGGTGAAGGGCTATAATATTGAGCTACGCTGCAAACGTGCATTGAATGTGGACCGGAATAGGCTCAAGCGGGCTCGAGCAAGCCCCAGCGCCGCCCCGCGGCGCCGTCCGCACGTTTTCACCTCTCTCCACCTTTTAAACGACGCCCCCAGGTTAACCACTGCGACCGGCGAAAATCGATGACCAAGAAAGTTTATGTAAAGACCTACGGCTGCCAGATGAACGAGTACGACTCCGACAAGATGGTCGACGTACTCGGCGCGGCTGAAGGCCTCGTCAAAACCGACACCCCGGAAGACGCGGACGTTATTCTCTTCAACACCTGCTCGGTGCGCGAAAAAGCGCAGGAGAAAGTCTTCTCCGAACTCGGCCGTGTGCGCGAGTTGAAAGAAGCGAACCCGAATCTGATCATCGGCGTGGGCGGTTGCGTGGCGAGCCAGGAAGGCGCGTCGATCGTTGCGCGCGCACCGTATGTCGATCTGGTGTTCGGGCCGCAAACGCTGCACCGTCTGCCGCAAATGATCGACAAGCGCCGCGAAAGCGGCCGCGCTCAGGTCGACATCTCGTTCCCGGAAATCGAAAAGTTCGATCACCTGCCGCCGGCGCGCGTGGATGGCGCGTGCGCGTTCGTGTCGATCATGGAAGGGTGCAGCAAGTACTGCAGCTACTGCGTCGTGCCGTACACGCGCGGTGAAGAAGTGTCACGTCCGCTCGACGACGTGCTGACTGAAATCGCCGGACTCGCCGACCAGGGCGTGCGTGAAGTCACGCTGCTCGGCCAGAACGTAAATGCTTACCGCGCCGGCATCACGCTCGGTTCGTCGGAGATCGCCGACTTCGCCCAGCTGATCGAATACGTCGCGGACATTCCTGGCATCGAACGGATTCGCTACACCACGTCGCATCCGAAGGAATTCACGCAGCGCCTGATCGACACCTACGCCAAGGTGCCGAAGCTCGTCAGCCACCTGCATCTGCCGGTGCAACACGGCTCCGACCGCATCCTGATGGCGATGAAGCGTGGCTACACCGTGCTCGAATACAAGTCGGTGATCCGCAAGCTGCGTGCGATCCGCCCTGACCTGTCGTTGTCGACCGACATGATCGTCGGCTTCCCGGGCGAGACGGAAGAAGACTTCGACAAGATGATGGCGCTCGTGCACGAGATGAAGTACGACACCAGCTTCTCGTTCATCTACAGCCCGCGTCCCGGCACGCCGGCTGCGAATCTGCACGACGACACCCCGCGTGAAGTGAAGCTCAAACGTCTGCAATATTTGCAGGCTACGATCGAAGAGAACGTGCAGCGCATCAGCGATTCGATGGTCGGCAAGATCGAGCGGATTCTGGTCGAACGCCCGGCGCGCAAGGACCCGAACGAACTCGCGGGCCGCACCGAGAACAACCGCGTGGTGAATTTCCCGGCGCCGGTCGCGTCGCACGCACGGCTGATCGGCCAGATGGTGGACGTGAAAATCGTCCATGCGTACCCACATTCGTTACGTGGCGAGCTCGTGCTGGTACATGACGACGCGCCCGCAACCACCCACTGAGCGACGCCAGCCAGCGTCACGAACCCCACAGGATCGATCCTCCGCCTTGAAGACCACTCAGCAGCATCTGGAATTCACCGCACCGCGCGACGACAACGCGCGGCTCGCCAACCTCTGCGGACCGCTCGACGAAAATCTGCGGCAGATCGAGCAGGCGCTCGACGTGACGCTGCAACGCCGTGGCCACCGCATCACGATTCGCGGGCGCGGCGCGAAACTCGCGCTTACCGCGCTCGAAAAGTTCTACGACAACTCGCAGAAGCCCCTGTCGGTCGACGACATCCAGCTCGCGCTCGTTGAAGTGCGCCAGCCGGCACGCCATCGCGCGAACGGCAACGGCCATGGCACGGAAGCGCTGGACCCGCGCTTTCCGGGCAATCCGGATCACCCGTTCGATCAGCCCGCCGACAGCGGCGACGACGACCTCGAAGAACTCGGCCCGAAGCTGTACACGCGCCGCGCCGACCTGCGCGGCCGCACGCCGATGCAACGCGAGTATCTGAAGCAGATCATTTCGCACGACGTGACGTTCGGCATTGGTCCGGCGGGAACGGGCAAGACCTATCTCGCGGTGGCTTGCGCGGTGGACGCACTGGAGCGTGATCAGGTCAAACGCATTGTGTTGACGCGTCCGGCCGTCGAAGCGGGCGAACGCCTTGGCTTCCTGCCGGGCGATCTGGCGCAGAAGGTCGATCCGTATCTGCGTCCGTTGTATGACGCGCTGTACGACCTGCTCGGTTTCGACAAGACCGCCAAGATGTTCGAGCGGCAGATGATCGAAATCGCGCCGCTCGCCTACATGCGCGGCCGCACGCTGAATCACGCGTTCATCATCCTCGACGAGGCGCAGAACACCACGCCCGAACAGATGAAGATGTTCCTTACGCGGATCGGCTTCGGCTCGAAGGCCGTGGTCACCGGCGACACGACCCAGGTCGACTTGCCGCGTGGTCACAAGAGCGGGCTGATCGAAGCGCAGCAGGTGCTGGCGGACGTGCGTGGCATTGCGCTCACGCGCTTCACGAGCGCCGACGTGGTGCGGCATCCGCTGGTCGCGCGAATTGTGGAGGCGTACGATGCGCATTCGCAGAAAACCGCCACTCCGGCGGATTCGCGCTAGATTGCGTCGTTAGTTTACGTCGTTAATTTTGCGCCGAACTCCACTGGACAGGCCGCAGCAAACCAGGCAACAAACCGATCAAGCATGAGCCGCGCACCGAAACTGACGTTGAATCTGCAATTCCCCGCCGCCAAGACCTGGCCGGAACACAAGGCGCTGCTGCCGCGCGCTACCGTGGCCGGCTGGATCAAGGCGGCGCTCTTCGCTGACGGGGAACTGACCGTGCGTTTCGTCGATGCCGAAGAAGGCCGCACGCTTAACCGCACCTATCGCGGCAAAGATTACTCGACCAATGTGCTGACGTTTGCGTACGCCGAATCGGAAGACGATCCGGTGACGGGCGATCTGATCCTATGCTGTCCGGTGGTCGAAAAAGAAGCCGCCGAGCAGGGCAAGCCGCTGATCGCGCACTACGCGCATCTGCTGGTGCACGGCACCCTCCATGCGCAAGGCTACGACCACGAGGTCGAGGAAGAAGCCGAGGAAATGGAAGCGATCGAAACCGAAATCCTCGGCAAGCTCGGTTTCCCGGATCCTTACCAATAGTCTTTCCCAACCCCTTTACCCTCTCCGTCAGAAACTACCGTGAGCACGTCCTCCCCTGAAACCGATACGCGACGCACGCCCTGCCCGGACTACCCGCCCGCGCTCGGCGAACCGCGGCTGCTGACTGAGGAGGAGTTGCGCGCGTCGCTCGAATGCACGTTGCGTGACTGGGACCGCAAGAGCGATCTGTGGTTGTTCGGTTATGGTTCGCTGATCTGGAATCCCGGTCTGCCTAGTGTCGAAGCGGCCCGCTCGAAAGTGCATGGTTATCACCGCGGACTGTATCTGTGGTCACGCGTGAATCGCGGCACGCCCGAACAGCCGGGCCTCGTGCTCGCGCTCGATCGCGGCGGCTCATGCTCCGGCATCGCCTTCCGCCTCGCCGCCGAGGGTGCGATGCCGCATCTGGAAGCGCTGTGGCGCCGTGAAATGCCAATGGGTTCGTATCGCCCGACGTGGCTGCCCTGCGTGCTCGCCGACGGCCGCCGCGTCGACGCGCTCGCGTTCGTGATGCGGCGCGACGTGCCAACCTACACCGGCAAACTACGTGACGAGGTCGTCAAAACCGTGTTCGGCTGCGCGAGCGGCCGCTACGGCACCACGCTCGACTACGTGAGCCGCACCGTCCACGCGTTGCGCGAAAGCGGCATGCCCGACCGCGCGCTCGAAGCGCTGCTCGAGCGTTGCCGCGAGGAAAGCCGCGAGGCCGGTCATGACGCTGAGCGGCAAACGGGCCAAGGCTCGGCACAATAAGGCAAACGCAGCCGCGCCCACTTCAGCGCCCCGCTCGATCCTTACTTTTTTGCTCGAAAACGCTTTTCCTCGCGTAATCAGTTAGGATTGACCCATGCCCACCGCGCGCGGCCGGGCGGGTCACCACTGCTTCACTCATCGCCCAGCCCGGCAGGACACGGTCCTGCCATGTGCCTGGTGTATCCTTAATGCTCTGCAACAGCGCGCCCAGTCTCGCCGGGCGCACTACCATGAACGACACGTATCCCAGTCGACACCGAACTAGCGACAAACCACAGGAAAAACGCTCACTCCTCGAGCGTCTGACCGACTTCATCTCGCCCGAGCCCGACTCGCGGGCCGAACTTCTGGAAATCCTGCAGGACGCGCACGAGCGCAACCTGATCGACGCCGACTCGCTGTCGATGATCGAGGGCGTATTCCAGGTGTCCGAACTCAGCGCCCGCGACATCATGGTGCCGCGCGCTCAAATGGACGCGATCAACATCGCGGACAATCCCGCCGAATTCATCCCCTACGTGCTGGAAAAAGCGCACTCGCGCTATCCGGTATTCGAAGGCAATCGCGACAACATCATTGGTGTGCTGCTCGCGAAAGACCTGCTGCGCTACTACGCCGAAGACGAATTCGACGTGCGCGGCATGCTGCGCCCCGCCGTCTTCATCCCGGAGTCCAAGCGCCTGAATGTGCTGCTGCACGACTTCCGCGTGAATCGTAATCACCTCGCGGTGGTGGTCGACGAATACGGCGGCGTGGCAGGCCTGATCACGATTGAAGACGTGCTGGAACAGATCGTCGGCGATATTGAAGACGAATACGATTTCGACGAAGAAAGTGGCAACATCATCGCTTCGCCGGACGGCCGCTTCCGCGTGCGTGCGCTCACGGAGATCGAGCAGTTCAACGAGTCCTTCGGCACACATTTTCCGGACGACGAAGTCGATACGATCGGCGGTCTCGTCACGCATCATTTTGGACGGGTGCCGCATCGCGGCGAAAAAGTCCGCCTCGACGATCTGATCTTCGAGATTCTGCGCGGCGACGCCCGCCAGATTCACATGCTGCTGGTGCGCCGCGACCCGCTCGCGGGCCAGCGCGAGCGCGAAGCACAGCACGTGCAGACCTGATCCGTTCCTTTTCTTCGCCTCTTCAACTTCTCACGCCGACCGCGCAACAATGGCCGACCCGATTACATCCCGTTCGCGCCGCGGCGTGAGTGCCCCTGTCGCCCCTGCCACCCAGGAGGCGCGCGGCCGTGCACTGCCCCGCTGGCATTACCTCGTCGCGCTGGCCGCCGGTGCGGCCAATACGCTGTCGTTCGCGCCAACGCCGCATGGCGGCTGGCTCGAACTCGTGATCTTCGTGTTCTTTTTCGCATGGCTCACGCGCACGACCAGCTGGAAAAGCGCCGCGCTGACGGGCGGCGCATTCGGCTTCGGCAACTACGTCACCGGCGTATGGTGGCTGTACGTCAGCATGCACGACTACGGCGGCATGGCCGCGCCGCTTGCGGGCGCGGCGGTCGTGTTGTTCACGTTGTATCTGGCGGTGTATCCGGCGCTGGCTGCCGGCGTCTGGTCGTTCTGTGCGGGGCATGCGCGTAACGGAGCAGCCGATACCGACAAACCGTTCTCGCCGACCTGGCACGGCGCGCTGGCGTTTGCGAGCGCGTGGGCAATCGGTGAATGGTTGCGCGGCACGGTGTTCACCGGTTTTCCGTGGCTCTCGAGTGGTTATGCGCAGGTAGACGGCCCGTTCGCCGGGTTTGCGCCTGTGGCGGGCGTGTACGGCGTCGGCTGGATGTTGGCGCTGGTGGCCGCATTGATCGTGCAGGCGCTGATACCGCTGTTGCCTTCGCGCGGGCAGCTCGATACCGCTGACGGCGGAAATGCCGGCAATGAGGCTAAACGCGGCGTCGCACGCATTGCTGTGCCAGGGGGAATCGCAATCGCGCTGATCGCGGCCGGCCTGCTGCTGCCGCTCGCGCAATGGACCCTGCCGGCCAACGCGCCGTTGACGGTGCGCCTCCTGCAGGGCAACGTCAAACAGGAAATGAAGTTCGAAGTAGCCGGCATGCGCGCTGCGATCGACCAGTATCAGCAGATGATCACATCCAAGCCGGCCGATCTGATCGTCACGCCGGAAACCGCCATTCCGGTGCTCGCGCAGCAATTGCCGCCGCAGTTCGCGTCAGCAGTGCGCAACTTTTCAGACACGACCGGCACCGCGATCGTGTTCGGCGCGATCGGCGGCACGATTACGCCGGAGGGTCAGGTGGTCGACTACACGAACAGCCTGTTCGGCGTCACGCCGGGCACGCGCGACGTGTATCGCTACGACAAACACCATCTCGTGCCATTCGGCGAATTCGTGCCGTGGGGCTTTCGCTGGTTCGTCAACCTGATGAGCATTCCGCTCGGCGATTTCGCGCGCGGCGCGCCGGTGCAGAAGCCGTTCATCGTGCATAACCAGCCGGTCTCGGTCGATATCTGCTACGAGGATATTTTCGGCGAGGAGATTGCGCGGAACATTCGCGAGAGCGACACGCCCGCGGGTGTACTGGTCAACTCAACCAATCTCGCCTGGTTCGGCGACACGATCGCGCTGGATCAGCATCTGCAGATTGCGCGCATGCGTTCGCTGGAAACCGGCCGGCCGATGCTGCGCGCGACCAACACCGGCATGACCGCCGCAATCGACGCCAACGGCAAGGTGATCGGGCGCTTGACGCCGTTCACGATCGGCTCGCTCGATGTGACGGTGCAAGGCACCTCGGGCAGCACGCCTTATGTGACGAGCGGCAATAACACGGTGCTGGCCGTTTCGCTATTGCTGCTGGCGTTCGGGTTTGCATTCGGGCCCGGGATTACGCGGCGGCAAAACGGTAAGAAATAACTCGCGATAAAACGGCGTGACTGTGCGCATGCCGTTTATATGTGAAAACGCAGTGGTGAATCTCGCCTCAATAGAAAAACGCGCGCTCCGGAACCCCGTGAGCGCGTGCTTATAAGAAATCAGGCTTTACTGATTCGACGCAATTCGCTGCTGAATATGTTGTGCGCGCGCCGGTGAAGCCGGATGCGAACTCAACATGCTCGACTTGCCGCCATCCAGTTGTGCGAGCTTGTTGAACGCCGTCACCAATCCCGACGGATCGAGATTCTTCTTTTTCTGCAAGTCGAATGAATAATCGTCGGCCGCGCTTTCCTGGGTTTGCGAGAACTGCGCATTAATCAGCTTCTCGGAAAAATCGCCAAGCTGCGAACCGGACAATGCCCCCGCCACACCGCCCGCCGACGATGCCACCGTACGCGCCGCCGAAGTCGCGTACGCGACCTGCATCGCCTTCTTCGTATGGCCGAGTGCAACGTGGCCCATCTCGTGGCCGACCACGCCGCGCACTTCGTTGTCGTTCATCATGTCCATCAGGCCGCTATAGACGCGAACGCAGCCGTTGGCCATCGCCCATGCATTGACGTCCTTGGTGATGTACACCTTGTAGTTCACCGGCACGCCGTTGATGTTGTTGCCCAGTTGCGCGGCGATCTTGTTCAGGCGTTTCTGATACTTGCTGTTTGCGGGGGCAATCTGATTTTCGCTATCCAGCTGCGCGCACGACTTGTCGGTCAGCGTACGCACGTCAGCATCGCTGAGTGTGGCGGCCTGAGCGGCCTGCTGGCCGGACTGGATCAGCGCAGTCGGATTAACGTTGCTCACGTTCGAGCACGCAGCAAACAGCGCACAGGCGGAAGCGGCAATGACAAAGCGGTACGATTTCATGGTGGAAGTCTCTTTTGCGGACGTTATTAATATCGACGGCGCGTTTTAATGCACCGCCCATTCGCAATGGCCGCAGATCACGGGAGAAAAACTCCGCGTATGTCGATTGCATAAACCATTACGCCACGCGACAGACAAAAAAATGCGCCTGACGGGTAGGCGCATTTTTACCACAAACGTAAGCTTAAATTTATGCTTATGAAAGCGTGAATGACATCATTTTGCAATTTAGCGAAAATTGCGGGCGGCGCGATTCCAGACAACCGCACCGTTGAGCGGTAACGCGTACTCCGTTCAGTCCGCCGGCACCGTATCAATGAACGACTGACGCAGCGACAGTTTCTGGAAATGTTTATCCAGGTTCGGATACCCTTCGCGCCAGTTCAACTGAGGCATGCGGAAATCGAGGTAGCCCAGCGCGCAGCCCACAGCGATATCCGCGAGCGTGTAGTGATTGCCCGTACACCACGGCTTGGTGCCCAAGCCTTGGGACATGGCTATCAGGCCTTCATCGATCTTGCGCTGCTGCCGCGCGACCCACGCGTCCACGCGCTGCTCGGGCGCGCGCTGGGTGCTTTCGAGGCGAATCAGCACCGCGGCGTCCAGCATGCCGTCGGCGAGCGCTTCCCAGCAGCGCACTTCGACGCGCTCACGCCCGGACGGCGGAATCAGCTTGCCGACCGGCGACAGCGTATCCACGTATTCGCAGATCACCCGCGAGTCGAACACCGCTTCGCCGTCTTCCATCACGAGGCACGGCACCTTGCCGATCGGATTGAAGGTGTGAATCGTGGTATCCGGCGCCCAGACGTTCTCGGGCACGAGTTCGTAGTCGATCTTCTTGTCGGCCAGAACGATCCGCGCTTTGCGCACGAACGGGCTGGCGAGCGAACCGATGAGTTTCATCATTACCATCTGCCTTTTCTTGAATTCGGCGAAAGTATAAGTGGTCGGCGGCATTCCCGAGCACAGCGCAGTCGCTTCGCAAGCCGCATGGATGCTCGCTGTGGATGGATTGCAACATTGCCGCGACGCCAGCATGCCGTCTACCCGGCCAAATGGCCAACGTGGCCGGGGCGACCACCTCTGCCCGCCAGTATCCGCGCAAAATAAGTCTCCGCATTGGGCGCTACAATCTCACGATGAACCAGCCGACCGAACCCACCATCGCCATCGACGTCTACCGCACGCGCCGCGAGCGCGTCCTCGCCGCGCTGCGCGCGACGGGTGGGGGCGTCGCCATCGTCCCCACCGCGCCGGAAAAGCTGCGCAACCGGGACGCCGACTACCCCTACCGGCACGATAGCTACTTCTACTATCTGACGGGCTTCACGGAACCCGAGGCGTGGCTGGTGCTGGACGCAAGCGCCGCATCGGGCGAACCGACCTCGATCCTGTTCTGCCGCGAGAAAAATGTTGAGCGCGAGACGTGGGAAGGTTTCCGTTTCGGGCCGGAGGGCGCACGCGAGGCGTTCGGCTTCGACGCCGCCTTCCCCGTCGACGAAATCGACGCGCAGCTACCGCGCATTCTCGCCGACAAGCCATCGCTGCATTACGCGCTCGGCACGTCAGCGGAACTGGACGAACAGGTGCGCGGCTGGCTCGACGCGGTGCGCTCGCTGGGTCGCAGCGGCGTCGCCGCGCCCACGGCCGCGCATGATCTGATCCCGTTCCTCGACGACATGCGGCTCATCAAGGATCCCCACGAACTCGCCATCATGCGCCGCGCCGGGCAGATTTCCGCGCAGGCACATCGCCGCGCGATGGCCGCCTGCCACCCCGGCGTGCGCGAGTACGAACTCGAAGCCGAGCTGCTCTACACCTTCCGCAAATTCGGCGCGCAGGCGCCGGCTTACACGTCGATCGTCGCCGCGGGCGCCAACGCCTGCGTGCTGCACTACCCGGCCGGCAACGCGATCGCCCAGGACGGCGACCTGATCCTGATCGACGCCGCCTGCGAACTCGACGGCTACGCCTCCGACATCACCCGCACCTTCCCGGCGAGCGGCCGCTTCACGCCGGCGCAGCGCGAGCTGTACGACATCGTGCTGGCCGCGCAGCAGGCTGCCGTGGACGCCACCCGCGTCGGCGCGACCTTCGACGATCCGCACCAGGCCGCCGTGCGCGTGCTGTCGCAAGGCCTGCTCGATACCGGCATCATCGACCGCGCGAAGTTCGCCTCGGTCGACCAGGTGATCGCGGAGCGCGCCTATGCGCCGTTCTACATGCACCGTACCGGCCACTGGCTCGGCATGGACGTGCACGACGTCGGCGACTACCGCGAACGCGGCGCGCCGCGCGACGAAGCGGGCGCGCTGCCGTGGCGCACGCTGCAGGTGGGGATGACGCTGACCATCGAGCCCGGCTTGTACATCCGTCCGACTGAAGGCGTGCCCGAGCGCTACTGGAACATCGGCATCCGCATTGAGGACGACGCAATCGTCACGGCGGCGGGTTGCGAGCTGATCACACGCGACGTCCCGGTGGCGGCCGACGAGATCGAGGCGCTGATGCAGGAAACCCGCGCGGCCCAGCCGCTAAAGCAGTAACCGCGGCAGTTACCCAGGCAGCAACACAAGGAAGCAAACCCGCAATGAATGACGTTTCCCAGTCGACGGTGATTCTGAAACCCGCCGCGTCCGACCATGGCTTCGATTTCGACGTGACGATCGTCGGGGCCGGGCCGGTCGGTCTGGCGCTTGCCGGCTGGCTGGCGCGCCGCAGCGCGACGCAGGCGCTGAAGATCGCGCTGATCGACGCGCGCGAACCGGAAGATTCGATTGCCGATCCACGCGCGATCGCCGTCTCGCACGGCAGCAGGATGATTCTCGAGCCGCTGCGCTGGCCTGCCGACGCCACCGCGATCCAGCGCATCCACGTCTCGCAGCGCGGCCATTTCGGCCGCACGCTGATCGACCACAGCGAGCACGGCTTGCCGGCGCTCGGCTACGTGCTGCGTTATGGCTCGATCGTGCATGGTCTCGCCGAAGCGGTTCACGCGAGCTCGGTGCACTGGTTCCGCTCCACCTCCGCCGCGGCGCCGACTCAGGACCTCGACGGCGTCACGCTGCCGATCGAAACCGCGGGTGTCACGCGCAATCTGCGCACGCGGATTCTGGTGAACGCCGAAGGGGGACTGTTCGGCGACCAGAAACAGAAAGCCACCGGGGAGGCAGGCAGCAGCGCCGGCGGCGGTACGCGCGATTACGGGCAGACCGCGCTGGTCGGCACGGTCACCGTGTCGGCACCGCAACCGCATGTGGCGTGGGAGCGCTTCACGTCGCAAGGGCCGATCGCATTGCTGCCGATGGGCGGCGTGCGCGGCGCGAATTACGCGCTGGTCTGGTGCTGCGCCCCTGACGAAGCCGCGCGACGCGCACAACTCTCCGACGACGAATTCCTGCTTGAACTCGGCACGGCATTCGGCAACCGCATGGGCCGCTTTACGCAAATCAAGGGACGCGCATCGTTCCCGCTCGGACTGAACGCGGTCGATACGCTGGTGAACGGCCATGTCGTCGCAATCGGCAATGCGGCGCAGACGCTGCATCCGGTGGCAGGTCAGGGTCTGAATCTGGGTTTGCGCGACGCGCACGCGCTCGCCGATGCCTTGTCGGCAGAAGGTCCGACCCCGCTGGCTCTGGCGACGTTCGCGCAACGCCGCGCGCTCGACCGCCGCCTGACGATCGGCGCAACCGACACGCTCGCACGTCTATTCACCGTCGACTTCCCGCCGCTCGCCGCCTTGCGCGGCCTCGCTCTCACCGCGCTCGAATTCGTGCCGCCGGTGAAAACCGCGCTGGCGCGGCAAATGATGTTCGGCCAGCGCCGCTGAGCGCGCCGCCCGTTCGCGCCTGACGCCCTCGGCCGTTGCAGCCTTTTTAGGCACCGTACCAGGCACATACAACGGCAAATAAGCACGCACATTGGCGGCGCCACGCGAACGGTGCCGGTTCTATGGACCGGACCACTTTCATAGAAGATTTAATGAGTTACGGCAGACTCAAGTCGGGTGTCGACTATCCGTTAACGCTAAAATGGCGGTTTTCCTTCGCATTTCGCGCAATCTTCGATTGTCAGAAACTTAACAATCGGCCACAAGCGCGTCCAAGTCATGCCCACTCTCGGCCCCCACAATCTGCGTAACAACCTGTTCGTCGCCCCCATGGCCGGCGTAACCGACCGGCCGTTCCGCCAGCTGTGCAAACGGCTGGGCGCGGGCTATGCGGTGTCGGAAATGGTCGCCTCGAACGCGCAGTTGTGGAAAAGCGAAAAAACCATGCGCCGTGCCAACCACACGGGCGAAGTCGAACCGATCGCCGTGCAGATCGCCGGCGCGGATCCGACCATGATGGCCGAAGCCGCGCGCTACAACGTGGCGAACGGCGCACAGATCATCGACATCAACATGGGCTGCCCGGCCAAGAAAGTGTGCAACGTGGCCGCGGGTTCCGCCTTGCTGCAGAACGAGCCGCTGGTGCAGCGCATCGTCGAGGCCGTGGTAGGCGCGGTGGGCGTCGGCCCGGATGCCGTGCCCGTCACGCTGAAGATCCGCACCGGCTGGGATCGCGACAACAAAAACGCTTTGACGGTCGCCCGTCTGGCCGAAGCCGCCGGCATTTCCATGCTGACCGTGCACGGCCGCACGCGCGCCGACCTGTATCACGGCGACGCCGAATACGAGACCATCGCTGCCGTCAAAGCAGCGGTGCGCATTCCGGTGGTCGCCAATGGCGACATCACGTCGCCGCAAAAAGCCCGCGAGGTGCTCGCCGCCACCGGCGCCGACGCCATCATGATCGGCCGCGCCGCCCAGGGGCGTCCGTGGCTGTTCCGCGAGATCGAGTATTTCCTGCAAACGGGTGAGTTGCTGCCGCCGCCGCGCATCGACGAAATCCAGCAGGTGATGAACGAGCATCTCGAAGATCACTACGCGTTCTACGGCGAATTTACGGGCGTGCGCACTGCGCGTAAGCATATCGGCTGGTACACTCGCGGCCTTTCTGGCGCCAACGTGTTCCGGCACCGTATGAATACGCTGGACACCACGCGCGAACAACTCCTCGCCGTCAACGAATTCTTCGACGCCCAAAAGGCGATTTCCGACCGCCTCGTCTACGTCGACGAGACGCTCAGCAAGAATGACGGCGAGCCGGACCATACCGACCGACTAGCAGCATGAGCAAGAACAATATCGAACAATCCGTCCGCGACAGCCTGGGGATGTATTTCCAGGATCTCGACGGCTCCAATCCGCACGACGTCTACGACATGGTTATTTCATGCGTGGAAAAACCCTTGCTCGAAGTGGTGCTCGAGCAGGCCGGCGGCAATCAGTCGCTGGCCGCCGAGTATCTCGGCATCAACCGCAATACGCTGCGCAAGAAACTGCAACAGCACGGTCTGTTGTAGTTCGTTGTAGTTTCAGGCGCCCTGCCACGTTTCCCTTCGGCTTTTCGTCTTCATCATGATCAAGCAAGCGCTCATCTCCGTTTCCGACAAGTCCGGCATCGTCGACTTCGCCAAGTCGCTGTCGGACCTCGGCGTCAAGATCCTGTCGACCGGCGGCACCGCGAAACTGCTCGCGGACGCGGGCCTCTCCGTCACCGAAGTCGCCGACTACACGGGCTTCCCGGAAATGCTGGACGGGCGTGTGAAAACGCTGCATCCGAAGGTGCACGGCGGCATTCTCGCGCGCCGCGACCTGCCGGAACACATGGCCGCGCTTGAAAAGCACGACATTCCGACGATCGACCTGCTGGTCGTGAATCTGTATCCGTTCGTGCAGACCGTGTCGAAGGAAGAGTGCTCGCTGGAAGACGCGATCGAGAACATCGACATCGGCGGCCCGACCATGCTGCGCTCGGCCGCGAAGAATCATCGCGACGTGACCGTCGTGGTTGATCCGGCGGATTACGCGGTCGTGCTCGACGAAATGCGCGCGAACAACAACGCGGTTGCCTACAAGACGAACTTCCGTCTGGCCACCAAGGTATTCGCGCACACCGCGCAGTACGACGGCGCGATCACGAACTACCTGACGAGCCTGACCGACGAATTGCAGCACTCGTCGCGCAATACTTATCCGGCTACCTTCAACCTGGCTTTCGACAAGGTGCAGGATCTGCGCTACGGCGAGAACCCGCACCAGAGCGCTGCGTTTTACCGCGATCTGTCGGTGCCGGCCGGCGCACTGGCGAATTACAACCAGTTGCAGGGCAAGGAACTGTCGTACAACAACATCGCCGATTCCGATGCGGCGTGGGAATGCGTGAAGACGTTCGACGTGCCGGCTTGCGTGATCGTCAAGCACGCGAATCCGTGCGGCGTCGCAGTGGGCGCGGACGCGAACGAAGCGTATGCGAAGGCGTTCCAGACCGATCCGACCTCGGCGTTCGGCGGCATCATCGCGTTCAACCGTGAAGTCGACGAAACGGCAGCGCAAGCTGTGGCCAAGCAGTTTGTCGAAGTGCTGATCGCCCCGTCGTTCAGCGCGGCGGCTCGTCAGGTGTTCACGGCCAAGCAGAATGTGCGTCTGCTGGAAATCGCCTTGGGCGAAGGCCATAACGCGTTCGATCTGAAGCGCGTCGGCGGCGGCCTGCTGGTGCAATCGCTCGATTCGAAGAACGTGCAGCCGCACGAATTGCGCGTGGTCACGAAGCGCCACCCCACACCGAAGGAAATGGACGACCTGCTGTTCGCATGGCGCGTCGCGAAGTACGTGAAGTCGAACGCGATCGTGTTCTGCGGCAACGGCATGACGCTCGGCGTCGGCGCGGGCCAGATGAGCCGCGTGGACTCGGCGCGTATTGCGAGCATCAAGGCGCAGAACGCCGGCTTGACGCTGACCGGCTCGGCCGTGGCGTCGGACGCGTTCTTCCCGTTCCGTGACGGTCTGGATGTGGTGGTGGCGGCAGGCGCAACCTGCGTGATTCAACCGGGCGGCTCGATGCGCGACGACGAAGTAATCGGTGCAGCAGACGAGCACAACATCGCGATGGTGTTGACCGGCGTGCGTCACTTCCGGCATTGAATTCGGCTTCGCGGGCGGCGTGAGCGTTACGCGCCGCTCGCCCGCGTAGCTTGAGCGAAACGGCTCGGTGGAGTTTTCCGCCGGGCCGTTTTGTTTTGGAACACCGCCCGCCACATGGCGCGTTCGTTGTAGTATCGCAAGCACCAAGTTTTTACCGCACGTGCGGCACCTCATGAGAATTCTCGGCATCGACCCCGGCTTGCGCGTGACCGGCTTCGGCGTGATCGATCAACACGGCCACAAGCTCAGCTACGTCGCGAGCGGCACGATCAAAACCGCCGACGCCGATCTGCCGTCGCGTCTCGGCACCATCTTCGAAGGCATTTCGACGCTGATCCGCCAGCACTCGCCGGATCAGTCGGCGATCGAAAAAGTGTTCGTCAACGTCAACCCGCAATCCACTTTGCTGCTCGGCCAGGCGCGCGGCGCGGCGATCTGTGGACTGGTGGCCGGTGGCGTGCCGGTTGCCGAATACACGGCCTTGCAGTTGAAGCAGGCCGTGGTCGGTTATGGCCGCGCGACCAAGGAACAGATGCAGCAGATGGTGGTACGGCTGCTTAACCTCTCCGGCGTGCCAGGCACCGATGCGGCCGACGCCCTCGGCATGGCGATCTGCCACGCGCATGGGGGCTCGACGCTTAGCACGCTGGGCGGCATCGCGCCGTCGCTAGCCAAGAAGGGCCTGCGAGTGCGGCGCGGACGGTTGGTCGGCTAGGCCCTCAGTTTCGACTCGCCAGCGCCAAGCGGCACGCCAGTCCGGCAAACACCGTCCCCAACAAATACTGCGGCACGCGCGACGGCCTGCGCCCGGCACTGAGCTTACGGCTCAGCTTGCTCGCCATCAGAATCACGGCGCCGTTCACACAGAAGCCGATCAGATTCAGCACGGTCGCGAGCACCATAATCTGCAACGCTACCGAGCCCGCTTCCGGCCGCACGAACTGAGGAAATAGCGCGAGCACGAACAGCGCGACTTTGGGATTCAGTAAATTGGTGAAGAGACCCTGCCGGAAGATGCGACCGACCGGATAACGGCTCATCGACGCATTCGGCGACAGCACGGTGCCTTGCGTGCGGAACGTCTTCCAGGCGAGATACAGCAGATAGGCGGCGCCGGCGAAACGCACGACGTCGTAGGCCATCGGCACGGCCAGGAACAGCTGCGACAGACCGAATGCGGCGGCTAGTGCGTGACAGTAAGTCCCGACCAGAATACCCGCCAACGAGGCGAAACCAGCGGGACGCCCCTGGCTCACGCTGCGCGAAGCGATCAGCAGCATGTCGGGGCCGGGCGTGGCGGTCAATGCGAGACACGCGCCGGCAAACAGCGCGAGAGTGGTGAGGCTCAGCATGGAAGCTCCTTCTGGTTGTGCCGGGCGAGAACCCGCCAAAAGGGATCTCAGTCTAGGGGGCTGCAACACGCTGGTCAACCGCAGTTGCGCATAATGCAGCGCGCTACTGCGCTGCTTGCCGACGCCCCATCGCGCTACCACGCCCGCGGCGCATCCACTGCGCTACACTCGCCCTTTCTCTCAAGATTGAATCCGCCATGATCGGTCGCATTGCCGGCGTTCTGCTGGAAAAAAACCCGCCGCACCTACTCGTCGACTGCAACGGGGTCGGCTACGAAGTCGATGTGCCGATGAGCACGTTCTACAACCTGCCCTCGACCGGCGAACGCGTCGTGCTGCTCACGCAAATGATCGTGCGTGAAGACGCGCATTTGCTGTACGGCTTCGGCACTGCCGAGGAACGCTCGACGTTCCGCGAATTGCTGAAGATCACCGGCATCGGCGCGCGTATGGCGCTCGCCGTGCTCTCCGGCATGAGCGTGCATGAGCTGGCGCAGACCGTCACCATGCAGGACGCCGCGCGCCTGACTCGCGTGCCGGGCATCGGCAAGAAAACAGCGGAGCGGCTGCTCCTCGAATTGAAGGGCAAGATCGGCGCCGATCTGGGCGCGCTGGCGGGCGCGGCGTCGGCATCCGACCACGCGTCCGACATCCTGAACGCACTGATCGCATTGGGTTACTCCGAAAAAGAAGCATTGGCGGCCGTCAAGAACGTGCCGGCCGGCACCGGTGTTTCCGAAGGCATCAAGCTCGCGTTGAAGGCGTTGTCCAAGGGTTAAAAGCTCGTGCCGTGACGGTGGAGCCGCGTGCGACAAGTGAAGCTTCGCACACGGCAGCGCGGCGCACACCCTGGCCGTTCGGCCGAGTTTCGCAACGGGCGGGGCGCGGTACAATGACCGCATGATCGAAACCGACAAACTCGCCGCCGAGCGCATCATCGCGGCCACGCCCGTCTCGCCGAACGAAGAAGCGTTCGAGCGCGCGTTGCGCCCGCGCCAGCTCGAAGAATATGTCGGGCAGGAAAAAGTGCGCGGTCAGCTGGAAATCTTCATCGAGGCCGCCAAGCGCCGGTCGGAATCGCTCGACCACGTGCTGCTGTTCGGGCCGCCGGGTCTCGGCAAGACCACGCTCGCGCACATCATCGCGCGGGAAATGGGTGTCAATCTGCGGCAAACGTCCGGCCCGGTGCTTGAACGCGCCGGCGACCTCGCCGCATTGCTCACCAACCTCGAAGCCAACGACGTTTTATTCATCGACGAAATCCACCGGCTCTCGCCAGTCGTCGAAGAAATTCTGTATCCGGCGTTGGAGGACTATCAGATCGACATCATGATCGGCGAAGGACCGGCCGCGCGCAGCGTGAAGCTGGATCTGCAGCCGTTCACGCTGGTCGGCGCAACTACCCGCGCGGGTATGCTGACCAATCCGCTGCGCGACCGCTTCGGTATCGTCGCACGGCTCGAGTTTTATAACGCCGAACAACTGGCGCGCATCGTCACCCGTTCCGCGTCGTTGCTGCATGCGCAGATTCACCCGGATGGCGCATTCGAAATCGCCAAGCGCGCACGCGGCACGCCGCGGATCGCGAATCGGCTGTTGCGCCGCGTGCGCGATTTCGCCGAGGTGAAAGCGGACGGCAACATCACCGCAGAAGTGGCGGACGCGGCACTCAAGATGCTCGACGTGGATGCGGTCGGCTTCGACCTGATGGACCGCAAACTGCTTGAGGCGATCCTGCACAAATTCGACGGTGGCCCGGTCGGCGTCGACAATCTGGCAGCGGCAATCGGCGAAGAGCGCGACACGATCGAAGACGTTCTCGAACCGTATCTGATCCAGCAAGGCTTCCTGCAGCGCACGCCGCGCGGCCGCGTCGCCACGTTGCTCACGTACCGGCATTTCGGCCTCGCTGCACCGGACGCTTCGAGCCCCATATCCGGCCTGTGGGACGCGGCCGCGACCTGAGCCTGATGCGCGAGTTGAAATAACTCGCGCCGTTTAACGCCCCGGTTCCGGCACCCTCTTCTTGAAGCTATCGTCGTCGCTCGGTGCGTCGAGGTGCGACACGTCCGCCCACGACACGATCGTCGCCTTGCTGGCGTCGTCGGCATAATCCACTACGTTGACGCTCGTGTTCAGCAACGCGTAATCGCGCGGCGCATCGAGTGACAAACCGCACGCAAAGCGACGCACGCAATCGAGCACGCCGCCATGCGCGACGACAGCGATCCGACCGCCCGGATGCGCGGCCACTAGAGGTTCGATCGCGTGCAGCACGCGGTGATAGAGCGTGCGCTGCGACTCACCTTCAGGCGGCGCAAAACCCGGATCGCGGGTTTGCCAGTGCGCGTATTCATCAGGGAACCGGACTGCGATTTCGTCGCTGTCGTGCCCTTGGAACGCGCCATACGAACGCTCACGCAAACCCTCACGCAGTTGCAGCTGAAGGCCGAGCGCGTCGGCGATCGGCTGCGCGGTTTGCTGGGCACGTTGCAGATCGCTCGAATAGATCGCGTCAAGCCGCGCGCCCTCTTTCGCCTCACTCGCGATGCGGCGTGCAAGGCGTTGCGCCTGCGCGAGGCCGGTCGTCGCGAGCGGAATGTCGATGTGACCTTGAATGCGCTTGATGCGGTTCCAGTCGGTCTCGCCGTGGCGGATGAACAGAATCTGCGTGGTCATGGGATGGACGTGGGCGCCAGTAGCCGGTTATGCCGAGCCGCTATTGTCGCAAAAAGCGGCTGGAGGAGTGGATGCCTGCCGCCGAATACACCATGCGGCAGCAGTGGAAGCTCAAGCGTTCGTCTGCAGCCAGAACGTGACCGGTCCGTCATTGACGAGCGACACCTGCATATCGGCGCCGAACTCGCCCGTCTCGACGATCGGGTGCTTTGCGCGCGCTGCCGAGACGAAGTAGTCGAATAGTCGCTTGCCCTCGTCGGGCGGCGCGGCGGGTGTGAAGCTGGGGCGCAGGCCGCTATTGGTGTCGGCCGCCAGGGTGAACTGCGAAACGAGCAGCAAGCCACCTGCACGCCCGGCGCCGTCGAGATTCTGCACGGAGAGATTCATCTTGCCGGCCGCGTCGCTGAAGACGCGGTAGCCGAGCACCTTGGCGAGCAGCCGGTCGGCTGCGGCCTCCGTGTCGCCACGTTCGGCGCACACGAGCGCGAGCAAGCCCGCCTCGATCGCGCCGGTCACGCGCTCGTCCACGCGCACTTCCGCGCGGCGAACGCGCTGGATCAGCGCGATCATCGGCTCGACTCCGGATGCAACAACGCCCGAATCAGCATCGTTATCGCTGAGCCATCAAGCCGTCAGCGTGACGCGCGCAAAACGGCGCTTGCCGACCTGCACGACGTACTCGCCGGCTTCGACCTTCAGGCCCTTGTCCGACACGGTCGTGCCGTCGATCTTCACGCCGCCCTGCTCGATGTTGCGCAGCGCTTCGCTGGTCGACGGTACGAGATTGGCCTGCTTGAGCAACTGGCCGATTGCGAGCGGTGCGCCCGCGAGCGTCACGGCCGGAATATCGTCCGGCACGCCGCCCTTCGCGCGATGATTGAAGTCCTCGAGCGCGCGTTCGGCATCGGCTTGCGAGTGGAAGCGCGCGACGATTTCCTGACCCAGCATCACCTTGAAATCGCGCGGATTGCGGCCCGCTTCGATCTCTTTCTTGAAGCCGGCGATCTCGTCCATTGGACGGAACGACAGCAGTTCGAAGTAACGCCACATCATCACGTCGGAAATGCTCATCAGCTTGCCGAACATATCCGTCGGT
This sequence comes from Paraburkholderia aspalathi, assembly GCF_900116445.1. GTDB lineage: Bacteria > Pseudomonadota > Gammaproteobacteria > Burkholderiales > Burkholderiaceae > Paraburkholderia > Paraburkholderia aspalathi. The sequence goes on along the minus strand of NZ_FPBH01000010.1, from coordinate 65,203 downwards.
TTTTCGCTGATACCGATGTAGTTGTTCTTCGACTTCGACATCTTCTCGACGCCGTCCAGGCCTTCGAGCAAGGGCATCGTCAAAATGCACTGCTGTTCCTGACCATACTGCTTCTGCAGTTCACGGCCCACCAGCAGGTTGAACTTCTGGTCCGTGCCGCCGAGCTCAAGGTCGGCGTTCAGCGCGACCGAGTCGTAGCCTTGCATCAGCGGGTACAGCAATTCGTGGATCGAGATCGGCACACCGCCCTGGAAGCGCTTGGTGAAATCTTCGCGCTCGAGAATACGCGCCACCGTGTAGCGCGAGGCGAGCTTGATCATGCCGTCGGCGCCGAGCGGCATCGACCATTCGCTGTTGTAGCGGATTTCGGTTTTTTCGCGATCGAGCACGAGCGCGGCCTGCTCGAAATATGTCTTCGCGTTCGATTCGATCTGCTCGCGCGTAAGCGGCGGGCGCGTAGCGTTGCGGCCCGACGGATCGCCGATCAGCGAGGTGAAGTCGCCGATCAGGAAAATCACCGTGTGACCGAGATTCTGCAACTGGCGCATCTTGTTCAGCACGACCGTGTGGCCGATGTGGATGTCCGGCGCGGTCGGATCGAGGCCGAGCTTGATGCGCAGGGGCACACCGGTGGCCGCGCTCTTCGCGAGCTTCTGTGCGAATTCTTCTTCGATCAGCAGTTCGTCGACGCCGCGTTTGGTGACGGCGAGTGCGTGACGGACTTCGTCGGTGATCGGGAAGGCGGGGCTGGGCTTGGTGGACTCGGTGGTCATGCTGGAAACGTGAAGTCGCGAAAAAAGGAGATTGTCCCATAGATGCGCGCCGCCGCGCCTACTGACTCGGCCACAAGCGCGCCGTCAGCGCATGATTTCGGTCTGTCGGGACGCGCCATTGGCAGCGTCACGCTTTATATTCGACCGCACTTGCACCGATAATCTGCTAAAACAGATCGCAACGAATCATCGAGAGGAGCAGCAACGTGGCGCAAGACCCCGCAGACGGCGTGTACCTGGGATTGATGTCCGGCACGAGCATGGACGGCGTGGACGGTGTTGCCGTCAGATTCGCGAAAGGAAAGCCGCCGGTGGTGCTGGCCGAAGCGTTTGTCGGTTTCGCGGCAGGCTTGCGCGACGCGCTGTTCGCGCTCCAACAGCCGGGCGACAACGAGATCGAGCGTGAGGCGCTGGCCGCCAATGCGCTCGCCACACGCTACACGGTGTGCTGCCACGAACTGCTGGGCGCGAGCCGCGTGCCGGCCTCGGAAGTCCGTGCAATCGGCGTGCATGGTCAGACGGTGCGGCATCGGCCGGAAAAGGGTTACACGCGGCAGATCAACAACCCCGCACTGCTCGCGGAAATGATGCACATCGACGTGGTCGCCGATTTTCGCAGCCGCGACGTCGCGGCCGGCGGCCAGGGCGCGCCGCTCGTGCCGGCGTTTCACGCCACGGTGTTCGGTGCGAAAGACGAAACACGGGTGGTCTGCAATCTTGGCGGCATCAGCAATATCACGATCCTGAACGCGACCGGCGGCGTGCGCGGCTTCGACTGCGGACCAGCGAACGCGCTGCTTGACGAATGGGCGCAGCGCCATCTCGGCAAGCCTTTCGACGAAAACGGCCATTTCGCCGCAAGTGGACAGGTCGATCGCTCGTTACTGAACGCACTGCTCGACGAGCCCTTTTTCTCGGCCCAACCGCCAAAAAGCACCGGCCGCGACTTGTTCAACCCGCAATGGCTGGATGCCAAGCTCCAACCATTCGCCGCCCTCGCCCCCGCCGACGTGCAAGCCACACTGGTCGCGCTGACCGCCGTAACGGTGGCTCGCGAAATCGAACGGCATGCATCGGACGCCAAGGCGGTCTATGTGTGCGGCGGTGGAGCGCGCAATCCAGAGATTCTGAAAGCGCTGCATCAGGCGCTGGAGGACAGTGGCGTAAGCGGCGTGCCCGTGATGACAACCGACGCGCTCGGCGTACCGCCGAGCCAGGTCGAGCCGCTGGCGTTCGCTTGGCTGGCAATGCGCTGCGTGGCGCGCCTGCCGGGCAATTTACCGGCCGTCACCGGCGCCACCGCCGAACGCGTACTGGGGGCGATCTACCCGCGGTGATTGGGGGAATTCAGCTCAGGCAATAAAAAACGGGGCCGAAGCCCCGTTTTCTTTTACAACCTGTCGACTAATCAGCCATCAAACCGAAAACGACGAGCCACAACCACACGTGGTCGTAGCATTCGGGTTCTTGATGACGAACTGCGCGCCGTTGATGTCGTCCTTGTAGTCGATCTCAGCGCCGACCAGATACTGGTAGCTCATCGAATCGATCAGCAGCTGGACGCCGCTCTTGTTCATGACGGTGTCGTCTTCGTTGACGGCTTCGTCGAACGTAAAACCGTACTGAAAGCCCGAGCAGCCGCCGCCCTGCACGAAAACGCGCAGTTTGAGGTCCGCATTGCCTTCTTCTTCGATCAGTTGCTTGACCTTGTCAGCCGCTGCGTCGGTAAAAACGAAGGGGGCAGGCATCTCGGTCACGGGTGTATCGGTGACTGCGTTCATTCGAACTCTCCAAAAAGCTTCTAACCGCTATTGTAGGGCTGATCTCGATATCGTGCCGAAGCCCACAAAATCAATGGGTTCTTCCAGCAAATTCAACGGTCGGCCCTGATCCCGCCACCAGCTTGCCTGAGCAGACCGCGCCGGCACATCCAGCAACAAAACCCTTACTGCAAAGCTTGGCTGCAAACCAATAAAAAAAGCCGCCTTCGCGAAAGCGTTGGCGGCTTTTGCAGCATTCCAGCCCGAAAGCCGGATTGCACACGAAGCGATTAACGCTTCGAGAATTGCTTCCGGCGACGTGCCTTGTGGAAGCCGACCTTCTTACGTTCGACTTCACGAGCGTCACGCGTAACGAAGCCAGCCTTCGACAGTTCCGGCTTCAGCGTTGCGTCGTAATCCATCAGCGCGCGGGTGATGCCGTGGCGAACCGCACCGGCTTGACCCGTTTCACCGCCACCGTTCACGTTGACTTTGATGTCGAACGTGACGCCGTGGTTCGTGAGTTCCAGCGGCTGACGCACGATCATCAGCGACGTTTCGCGCGAGAAGTAATCGGCGATAGGCTTGCCGTTTACAATGATCTCGCCCTTGCCAGCCTTGATGAAGACGCGTGCGACGGCGCTCTTGCGGCGGCCCGTGCCGTAATTCCAGTTACCGATCATGTGGGCTCCCCTTAGATCTCGAGCGCTTTCGGCTGTTGTGCCGAATGCGGATGCGTTGCTTCAGCGTAGACCTTCAGCTTCTTGATCATCGCGTAGCCGAGCGGGCCCTTCGGCAGCATGCCCTTAACCGCTTTCTCGAGCGCACGGCCCGGGAAGCGTTCTTGCATCTTGCCGAACGTCGTTTCATAAATACCGCCCGGGTAACCCGAGTGACGGTAGTACTTCTTGTCAGTAGCCTTGTTGCCCGTGACCTTCAGCTTGCCGGCGTTGATAACGATGATGAAATCACCGGTGTCGACGTGCGGAGTGAATTCAGGCTTGTGCTTGCCGCGAAGACGGTGTGCCACTTCGCTGGCGACACGCCCGAGAACCTTATCCGTCGCGTCAATCACGTACCATTCACGCGTAACCTCATGGGCTTTTGCGGAAAACGTCTTCATGATCGATCCAAAAAAATTGCTGCGCCCAATGTATTTTTTCCTGCTTGTAGTGTGCGCATCGAGGCGCGTGCAGGCTCTCCCTGTTCTTCCTCCGCGGGCGCGGATGCGGAAAAGCTCTGAATTATAAAGGAATTTGTCACGCCGAGTCAAAGCTTGCGGGGGTTTCGGCGTGAAATCGGGCGATCCGGCACCAAGATTTGACCATTTGCCCTTCCCGTTCGCCCCGAATCCGGCGTTCGCGAGATCGAAGCTGTGGGCGAAAAAAAACCCGAACGAGCGGTTCGGGTTTAATCCACCAAAGGAGGAGGTGGAGGAGACAGCGGAGGTTGCAGAACTACTGCAACCGATGGGATCGATTATATGAGGCGCCCTTGTGCGACGCAAGAACATTTGCATTGTGAAATGCATTTTTACAATGTGGCAGGCGACCTCGCCGATCAAAAAATTATAAATTCCTTTTAAAATCAATCACAAAAGTCCTTTTAAGGGCTTGCATACACAGACATCATCTAGAGTAAAACCCCTAAACCCGTCAGGGCATTCCCGAATCGCCGAAACATGCCGCACCGCAACACGCAAGCGGTCATCGGGCATAAGTTCCAGCGAAAGTCCCCTCGGGCGGACGCGCAAACACCGGGCTACAATGCGTTTTCGATATAAGCGCAGCGCGGTGGAGCACAGCATGGAATGCAAAGTTAGCTGGATGGGGCAAGACGGGATGGCATTTGCGGCCGAGACGGGCAGCGGTCATCTGGTCACGATGGACGGCGCGCCGGAAGGCGGCGGCCGCAATCTCGCGCCGCGTCCGATGGAAATGGTTCTGCTCGGCACGGGCGGCTGCACGGCGTACGACGTCGTGATGATCCTGAAGAAAAGCCGCCAGGAAATCGCCGGCTGCTCGGTGACGCTGAAGGCCGAACGCGCCAGCGAAGATCCGAAAGTGTTCACCAAGATTCACTTCCACTTCACCGTGACGGGCAAGAATCTGAACCCGGCGACGGTGGAACGCGCGATCAACCTGTCGCACGACAAATACTGCTCGGCGTCGATCATGATCGCGAAGACCGCTGAGCTCACGCACTCGTTCGATATCGTCGCGGGTTGAACGCGGCGCTTCGGCCCAGGCTTCTGCGCGGATAACCGCGCATTGAGCCAAACCAGCGCGTCAAAATAAAAATGCCGACGTCCACACGGACGCCGGCATTTCTTGTTGGGTGGCAAAGCAAGCCGATAAGCCGGATTCTGTGCACGCGCCACGTCCGAAAACGCGACGCGCGTAGCAGTCATTCCTCTAGGCGCGCCATTACTGACGTGCTCAAGCTTCCTACCCGCAGACGTGACGGGGGCCCCGTCCTGCATCTCGAAGATGCTAGCCTGCCTACTTGGAATTGCTCCGGGTGGAGGTTACCGTGCCGGTCTGCCTTGCAGCAGCCGCGGTGCGCTCTTACCGCACCGTTTCACCCTTACCTGATCCCGGCTTGCGCCGGGCCATCGGCGGTTTGCTTTCTGTTGCCCTGTTCCGCGTGTCACCACGGATGGCCGTTAGCCATCACCCTGCCCTATGGAGTCCGGACTTTCCTCGCCCTCTTTGACCGAAGCCGCAGAGGCCGCGACTGCCTGGCCTGCTTTGCTGGGGCGCATTTTAACACTGCGGCGAATGGGGTGCGGCTTTAGCGCGAACGTCGTCCTGTACGAAATACGGAGGTGTCGTCGTAAAACGCGGGCGATTCGTTTTCCACCCACCAACCTGGAATCCCTAGTACGGGCAGCGGCGCAAACACGCGACTCGTCAAATCCACGGTGTTCAGGAGTGCCGTGCTGACCGACTCGTCGAGCCATGCATCGCGCGCGGCAGCGTCCCATTCGAAGTACTCGGACGGCACGTCGACGATCCACGCGTGGCCCGTGCAGGCCTTGAACGGCGCGATCAGCTTTTCCAGCAACGCGTGGCCGAAGCAGCGCACTTCGCAGCGTGAGCCCCAGGCATCACGATGAGCAACCATCAGCGTCTGCCAGTCGAACCCGCGCAAAGCCGCGCTCAACGCCGGGTCGGCACTCGCGAACAGCAACGCGTTTTCGTCGAACAAGGTCAGCGTATCGCGCACGCCGCCGCGAGTCGGGCCGACGCCTAACACGTCGATCGCCGCCGACTGCCGCGCGTTCAGCGCCGCCTTGATCCGCGGAAACGCAAACCACATCGACCCGTTAAAGAAGTCATGCAGGTTGTGGCGGGTCGGCACGCAGCCCGTCGACGCAATGTGCGCCTCGTAAGCCGCGCCCGGCGGCAGATCGTCCTGCGCAATGAACGCGAGACGCTGGCCGCGCCCTGTCACCTGCCGCATCTCGCCGGCATCGGCATTCATCTCTGCGAGCAAGGCCGCGTAGCTCGTCAGCGCGCCCTGCTGCCAGCGCTCGCCGCGCGCCGCGAACTGTGCGAACCACGGCGTCGACCAGTCGATATCGGCGAAACCGAAGCCTACGCGCGCCGCCTCTTGCACCTGCATCTAATGCAACCTCAGACGAGGCGCCAGCCGATCGACTCACCGCCACGCAGCGGCACGACAGGCGTATCGCCGACCGGCAATTCAGCCGGCAGCGTCCATTCTTCGCGACGCAGCGTGACTTTCTCTTCGCTGCGCGGCAGACCGTAGAAATCCGCGCCGAAGAAGCTGGCGAAACCTTCGAGCTTGTCCAGCGCGCCGGCTTTGTCGAACGCTTCCGTGTAGAGCTCGAGCGCATGCAGTGCCGTGTAGCAACCCGCGCAGCCACAGGCGTGCTCCTTCAAACCCTTCGGATGCGGCGCGCTATCCGTGCCGAGGAAGAATCGCGGATTGCCCGAGGTCGCCGCCTCGACCAGCGCCACGCGATGCGTCTCGCGCTTCAACACCGGCAGGCAGTAGTAATGCGGGCGAATGCCGCCCTGGAAGATCGCGTTGCGGTTGTACAGCAGATGGTGCGCGGTGATCGTCGCGCCTAGCAGCCCCGGCGCCACGCCGGCTTCGCGGATGTAGTCGACTGCATCTTTCGTGGTGATGTGCTCGAACACCACCTTCAGCGCCGGAAAGGCACGGCGCAGCGGCGTCATCACGCGGTCGATGAACACCTTCTCGCGGTCGAACAGGTCGATCGATGAATCCGTCACTTCGCCGTGCACCAGCAGCGGCATGCCGGTTTCCTGCATCACCTCGAGCGTTTTAGCGCACTTCATGATGTCGGTAACGCCTGCGTCCGAATTGGTCGTGGCACCCGCCGGGTACAGCTTCACGCCATGCACAAAGCCGCTTTCGCGCGCGCGGCGGATTTCGTCGGGCGGCGTGTTGTCGGTCAGGTACAGCGTCATCAGCGGTTCGAACTTCGCGCCTTCCGGAATCGCCGCGACGATGCGCTCGCGGTACGCCTGCGCCATTGCGGTCGTGGTGACCGGCGGCTTCAGGTTAGGCATGATGATCGCGCGGCCGAACTGGCGCGCGGTATCCGGCAGCACAGCAGCGAGCATCTCGTCGTCGCGAACGTGCAGGTGCCAGTCGTCCGGGCGGGCGAGCGTAACGGAGTCGATGGTGTCGACGGAATCGAGGGAGGCGTTGGAAGCGGTCATGGCGAGAGGGGAACGAGATTCGGCGGCAAAAAAAGCAAATCGGCGCGCTCGAAGCGGTACAAATCACAGCAATTCGCAGCGCTGGAGCCTAAACACACGTCAATTTTGCTATTTGGCGCTTCTGGCTCGGTGATATGCTTGGAAAATCATCATTGTAACGGCTCGCCCCGTTCACAGGCTTACCCGCAACATGTGCCAACTTCTCGGAATGAACTGCGCCGCGCCGACGGACGTCACGTTCTCGTTCACCGGCTTTGCGGCGCGCGGCGGCGTCACCGATCACCACGCGGACGGCTGGGGCATCGCCTTCTTCGAAGACAAAGCCTGCCGCCTGTTCATCGACCATCAATCGTCGGCCACCTCGCCGATCGCCGAGATGGTCAAGCGCTACCCGATCAAATCGAAGAATACGATCGCGCATATTCGCAAAGCGACGCAAGGGCACATCCTGCTGGAAAACTGCCATCCGTTCATGCGTGAACTGTGGGGGCGTCATTGGATCTTTGCGCACAACGGCGACCTGAAAGATTATTCGCCGGCGCTCAACGGCGTCTATCAACCCGTCGGCACAACCGATAGCGAGCTCGCCTTCTGCGCGTTGCTGCAAGGCTTGCGCAAGACTTTTCCGGGCTGCCAGCCGCCGCTGGAAGAACTGTTCGCGGCGCTCGAAACGCTCACGCGCGAGATCACGCAATTCGGCGTGTTCAATTTCCTGATGTCGAACGGCCAAGCGCTGTTCGCGCATTGCTCGACGCATCTGCACTACATCGTGCGGCGCTGGCCGTTCTCCACCGCGCATCTGGTCGATGCCGACGTGTCGATCGATTTCGCCAAATACACGACACCGGAAGACCGCGTCGCCGTGATTGCGACCAAGCCGCTCACCGACAACGAAGTGTGGACCGCCTTCAAACCGGGCGATCTGCTGATGTTCCAGCATGGCGAAGTGATCGGCCGGGTTAATGTGCCGGTGCCGGCTTCGGTGCTGGAGAAGCTGCTTAATCCGGCGCTGGATGCGTCGGCTTCGGCGACTACGATTGCGGCTTCGGTTGAGGCGGTGGCCACAGCCGCGGAGCTCGACCTCGAAGCCGCAGACGACACCGCCGCTTTCGAATCCTGACCCGGGTTGGGCGGCGTTCGCGAAGGCCTGAAACGTCATCAGACACAAACTCAGTGCAGGATCTTCGCCAGAAAGTCCTTCGCGCGATCCGACTTCGGATTCGCGAAGAAGTCTTCCTTCTTATCGTCTTCCACGATCAAGCCCTTGTCCATGAAGATCACGCGGTGCGCGACCTTCTTCGCAAAGCCCATTTCGTGTGTGACGCACATCATCGTCATGCCTTCCTGCGCGAGTTCGACCATCACGTCGAGCACTTCATTGATCATTTCCGGATCGAGTGCCGAAGTCGGTTCGTCGAACAGCATCGCGATCGGGTCCATCGACAACGCGCGTGCAATCGCCACGCGCTGCTGCTGACCGCCCGACAATTGCCCCGGAAACTTGTCCGCATGCGCACGCAGGCCGACGCGATCGAGCAGCTTGTAGCCCTTGGTCGTGGCTTCGTCCTTCGAGCGGCCGAGCACCTTGACCTGCGCGAGCGTCAAGTTCTGCACGATCGACAGATGCGGAAACAGCTCAAAGTGCTGGAACACCATGCCGACCTTCGCACGCAGCTTCGACAGATTGGTTTTCTTGTCGGTCAGCGATTGGCCGTTGATGACGATCTCGCCCTTCTGGAACGGCTCGAGGCCGTTGACGGTTTTGATCAGCGTGGATTTGCCCGAGCCCGACGGCCCGCACACCACCACCACTTCACCTTTTTTGACTTCCGTCGTGCAGTCCGTCAGCACTTGAAACTGACCGTACCACTTCGAAACATTTTTGATAGAGATCATCTTGCGACCTTTTTCTGAAGACCTTTGACGAGGCTCGACGCGATCACGCAGATCACGAAATAACACGCGCCCGCGAACAGTACCATTTCAACATTCGTGCCGTCACGGTCGCCAATATTCGTGGCGGTGCGGAAGAAGTCGGCGAGGCTGATCACGTAGACGAGCGACGTATCCTGAAACAGCACGATACCTTGGGTGAGCAGCAGCGGCACCATCGCGCGGAACGCCTGCGGCAGCACGATGAGGCGCATTGCCTGCGGGTAGCTCATGCCGAGCGCAAACGCTGCATTGACCTGCCCGCGCGGCACCGCCTGAATGCCGGCGCGGATGATCTCCGAATAGTACGCTGCCTCAAAGAGCGAGAAAGCGACCATCGCAGATGCCAGACGAATGTCGATATCCGGCGACAAGCCCAGCACGTTCTGCAGCACCTGCGGCACGATCAGGAAGAACCACAGCAGCACCATCACCAGCGGGATCGAGCGGAACACCGTCACGTAGGCCTTGGCGAACCATTCGAACGGCTTGATCGGCGACAACCGCATGATCGCGAGAAGGGTGCCCCAGACAATGCCGATCACGATTGCGATCAGCGTGATCTTGATGGTGACGATAGCGCCGGTCCACAGCGTAGGCAGTGCGCCCGGAATACCGCTCCAGTCGAAATGATGCATCACTTACCTCCGATATAGCCGGGCAACCGGGTCTTGGCTTCGACCCAGCGCATCAGTTGCATCACGACCAGATTGATCAGCACATAGGCCAGCGTAACCGCGATGAACGACTCATACGTCTGCGACGTATAGTCGACCAGTTGGCGCGCCTGGGCCGACAGATCCAGCAAACCGATGGTCGACGCAACCGCCGAGTTCTTGAAGATGTTCAGAAACTCGGAGGTGAGCGGCGGCACGATGATCCGGTACGCAACCGGCAGCAGCACGTAGCGATACGTCTGCCATTGCGTGAAACCCATCGCCAGACCCGCGGCACGCTGGCCGCGCGGCAATGCGTTGATACCCGAGCGCACCTGCTCGCACACGCGCGCGGCGGTAAAGAGCCCGAGGCACAAAATAGACGACGAGAAGAACTGCGCGCCCGGCGGCAGTTGCTTGTACCAGTTCCCCATCGACGCAGGCAGCAGTTCCGGTATCACCAGATACCAGATAAAGAACTGCACGATCAGCGGGATGTTGCGGAAGATCGCGACATAGAGCGTGCCGATACCCGACGCCCATTTGTTCGGCACCGTGCGCAGCACACCGAACAACGAACCGACGATCAGCGCGATCACCCATGCCGACAGCGACACGGTAATCGTCACCCAGAAGCCGGACAGCAGCCAGCCCAGATAGGTGGTCGGCTCGCCGGTGGAGACCGGACTCAGCAAAATGCCCCAGTTCCAGTGATATGACATGACCAAGACTCCAGCAAAAAGAAACGGAAGAAGCGCGTGGCCCCTTCCGTTTCGTTCAGCGTTTCAAAAAAACAGCTAAGGTTTAATCGATTGCCTTGTCATTCGGGCTCTTGTAGAGCGCCTTGATGTCGTCGCTTTCCGGGAAGGCCAGGTTCAGGCCCTTCGGCGGAATCGGCGATTCGAACCACTTCTTGTAGATCTGATCGGCTTCGCCCGAGGTTTCGACCTTCGCGATCGCGTCGTCGACGACCTTCTTGAATTCCGGATCGTTCTTGCGAATCATGCAGCCGTACGCTTCATGCGATTGCGGCGTGCCGACGATCACGAAATCGCCCGGGTTGTTCGACTTGGCGCGTTCGCCAGCCAGCAGCGCGTCGTCCATCATGAACGCAGCAGCGCGGCCGGTGGAGAGCGTCAGGAACGACTCGCCGTGGTCTTTCGCGCTGATGATGTTCATGCCCATGCTCTTGTCCTGATTCATCTTGCGAAGCAGGCGCTCGGAGGTCGTGCCGGCGGTCGTGACGACCGTCTTGCCCTTCAGGTCAGCGAAGTCCTTGATGCCGGAGTCTTTCTTCGTCATCAGGCGCGTGCCGATCACGAAAATCGTGTTCGAGAACGCAGCCTGTTGCTGGCGCTCGGTGTTATTCGTGGTGGAGCCGCATTCCATGTCGACGGTGCCGTTTTGCACCAGCGGAATACGGTTTTGCGACGTGACCGGGGTGAGCTTGACCTTCAGGTTAGGCATATTCAGCTTTGCCTTGACCGCCTCCACCACCTTCAGCGCGAATTCCTGCGAGTAGCCGATGACATTCTGCTTGTCGTCGTAATACGAAAACGGGATCGACGATTCGCGGTGCCCCAGCGAAATGACACCCGTGTCCTTGATCTTTTTGAGCGTACCAGCGTCTTGCGCATGCGCGCCAACCGTAAACAGTCCGAGAGTCGCGAGCAGCAGCGCAGCTTTTTTAACCTTCATGTGTGATCTCCTTGGCAAGAACCGGCGCCAGTTTAGCAAAGTAATTATTCTGAAAGTATTGCTATAAACCATGTTTGTTGCGCCCGCGCGCCGTTACGAGATTACGGGGGCTTAACCGGGCAATTCAAACACGGCGGATACGCAAAGGCGGGCGGCATCGATAGGATGCCGCCCGCCGGGTGAAACACGCGGTCTTGTGGACCACGTCAAAGCAAGGATTCGCAGCGGCCCGCAAGGTGGCGGGCCGCCGTTTCAAGCCAATCGATCAGGGGTACAGTCCGCGCAATTCGCGCGCTTCAAGGATCCGCTTACATGCGACGATAAACGCCGCAGTCCGCACGGACACCTTCTGTTCGCTCGACACTTGCCACACAGCGGCAAATGCTTCGCGCATGACGCGCTCGAGACGCTGGTTGATCTCGTCTTCGGTCCAGAAGAAGCTCGAGAAGTCCTGCACCCACTCGAAGTACGACACCGTCACGCCGCCGGCGTTGGCTACCACGTCCGGAATCACGAGGATGCCGCGGTCGTGCAGAATGTCGTCCGCTGCCGTGGTGGTCGGGCCGTTGGCGCCTTCCACGACGATCTTCGTCTTGATCTTGCCGGCGTTCTTTTCGGTGATCTGGTTTTCCAGCGCGGCCGGAATCAGGATGTCCGATTCGACGGTCCAGAATTCTTCGTTCGTGACTGCGTCGGCTTCCGGGAAACCGCCTACGCCACCGTTCTTCGCCACGTAATCCGCCAGCGCAACAGCATCGATACCGGTCGACTTGTACAGCGAGCCAGTGTGATCCTGCACCGCGACCAGCTTCGAGCCCGCTTCCTGGAACAGACGTGCGGCGATGCCGCCCACGTTACCGAAACCCTGAACGGCAATCCGTGCGCCTTCGATGTCGACACCGATACGGCGTGCCGCTTCGGAAGCCACCACGAACACGCCACGGCCCGTTGCTTCACGGCGGCCCAGCGAACCACCCAGCGCGATCGGCTTGCCCGTCACGACGCCCGTAGCCGTTTGGCCCTGGTTCATCGAGTACGTGTCCATCATCCACGCCATGATCTGCTCGTTAGTGTTCACGTCCGGCGCGGGGATGTCGGTATTCGGTCCGATGATGATGCCGATTTCGCTCGTGTAGCGGCGCGTGACGCGCTCCAGTTCGCCACGCGACAGCGTACGCGGATCGACACGGATACCACCCTTCGCACCGCCGTACGGCACGTTCACAGCAGCATTCTTCACCGACATCCACGCCGACAGCGCCATCACTTCCGACAGCGTCACGTCCTGGTGATAACGCACACCGCCCTTACCCGGACCGCGCGACACGTTGTGCTGCACGCGATAGCCTTCGAAGTGCGCGACCGTGCCGTTATCGAGTTCGATAGGCACATCGACGATCAGAATGCGCTTCGGGCGCTTCAGGGTTTCGAGCCAGCGGGACAGCGAACCGAGGTACGGCGCGACACGGTCGACCTGACGCAGGTAGTTGCCCCACGGGCCGAGGTCATCTTTATTCAGGTAGGAAGGAACAGACTGCAACGTTGACGCGGATTGTGCTGCTTGTTGCTGGGATGACATGAACGCTCCGGCGTTGATCGAGTGACAGCATTGTCGAAAAACGCCGTTTTGAAATCCAATGCCGTTTCATTATCCGATTATGTTTTTTATGCATAACCATCAAAAACCCGCAAATTCGCGTCGTGGGGAAGCAGGTTCTCAGGCAGCGCTTGCGCGTTGAGCGATCTCCTCGGACACCACATCCCACAGTTGCCGCACGAGTATCTGCCGCGCATCGTCGGTCTTCGCTACGAGCTTGTCGCGATAGAGCCGGATCTCCATGGTCAGCGTGAGTTGCCCCTCAGGCGTGCCGCGGGTCGCGCGGTCGAGCCGGATCAGCTTGCCGTCGGCGACTGCGTCTTCTACGGCGCTGTGTGGCAGGAAGGCGATGCCGTGGCCGGCCAGCGCCATCGCCTTGAGTCCTTCGGCCATGTCGGTTTCGTACAGCCGGTCGAGATACAGGCGCTCCGGCGCGTTGGCGAGGATCACCTCGGTCATGCGGCCCAGATACGCGTTTGGCGTGTAGGACAGATAGGGCGTGGGCGCCTCGGGGGTGCCCGGCAACGTGTGACGCGCCCGGCCGGCGCGGGCCGGCGCGGAGAACGGGCTGATCGGCTCGTTGCCGAGCGTGAGCATGTCGTAGCGCGCCGGATCGAGCGCGACCGGATGACTCGGATGGTGGTAGCCCATCATCAGATCGCAGCCGCCTTCCACCAGCGACAACGCCGCATCGTGCACGTTCAACGCCCGCAGCCGGGTGTGAATCGGACCCATCTGCGCTTCGATGCGCTGCAGCCAGCGCGGGAAGTACGTGAGCGACAGCGTATGCGGCACCGCGAACTCGATGGTCGCCTGCGGCGTGGCCGTGTGGCCGCGCAGTAGCGCGCGTGCCTCGTGGAACTGCGACAGCATCGCGAGCGCCTGCTCGTTGAACACCTGGCCGGCAGCAGTTAGTCGCGTCGGATAAACCGAACGGTCGATCAGTTCGGTGCCGAGCCACGCTTCGAGCGCCTGAATTCGCCGCGAAAACGCCGGTTGCGTGACATGACGCAATTCGGCCGAGCGGCTGAAACTACGCGTTTCCGCGAGCGAAACGAAGTCTTCGAGCCATTTCAGTTCCATGCGAAGCCTGCTGCCAGCGGGAGGGAGGAAGTCAGCATTCTAGCGGCGCGGGGTGGTGCCGCCGGGTTGAGTGGTAAAATTCGCGGTTCCCTCCGTTCCCGATCCGCTCGCTGAGCGCTCGCTTTGACTCCGGCCCCCATCATGTCCGACACCCGCCCCGACACCCTGTTCGCGCTGAACGCGCTCTCCCCGCTCGACGGCCGTTACGCCTCGAAAACCGAAGCCCTGCGCGACTGGCTCTCGGAAGCCGCTTTCATGCGCAATCGCGTGACGGTTGAAATCCACTGGCTGATCGCGCTCTCGCACGCCGGTTTCGCCGAAGTGCCGCGCTTTTCCGAAGCCGCCGAACAATTCCTGCTGCAACTGGCCGAGCGCTTCACCGCGCACGACGCCGCGCGCATCAAGGACATCGAACGTGTGACGAACCACGACGTGAAAGCGGTCGAGTACTGGCTGAAGGAATCGGTGAAGGGTCAGGAAGAACTGGAACGCGCGAGCGAGTTCATTCACTTCGCCTGCACCTCGGAAGACATCAACAACACGTCCCACGGCCTGATGCTCGCCGGCGCGCGTGAACACGTGATTCTGCCGGCGCTGCGCTCGGTGCATCAGCGCCTCGTTGCGCTGGCTCACGCGCAAGCCGAACAGCCGATGCTGTCGCGCACGCACGGCCAGCCGGCCAGCCCGACCACGCTCGGCAAGGAAATCGCCAACGTCGCCGCACGTCTGGAACGCGCGATCGACCGTATCGCCAAGGTCGAGCTGCTGGGCAAGATGAACGGCGCGGTCGGCAACTTCAATGCGCACCTGTCCGCGTATCCGGAATTCGACTGGGAAGCGTTCTCGCGCGAAGTGGTCGAACAGCGCCTGAAGCTCACGTTCAATCCGTACACGATCCAGATCGAACCGCATGACTACATGGCCGAACTGTTCGACGCCGTGTCGCGCGCCAATACGATCCTGCTAGATCTGGACCGCGACGTGTGGGGCTACATCTCGGTCGGTTACTTCAAGCAACGCACGAAGGCCGGCGAAATCGGTTCGTCGACGATGCCGCACAAGGTCAATCCGATCGACTTCGAAAACTCGGAAGGCAATCTCGGTCTCGCCAACGCCACGCTGCGCCACCTCGCCGACAAGCTGCCGATTTCGCGCTGGCAGCGTGACCTGACAGACTCGACGGTGCTGCGCAATATGGGCGTCGCGTTCGGCTACTCGCTGCTCGCGTACGACTCGCTGATCCGCGGTCTGGACAAGCTCGAAGTGAACGCGCAGCGTCTGAACGAAGACCTCGACAACTGCTGGGAAGTGCTGGCCGAGCCGGTGCAAACGGTGATGCGCCGTTACGGCATCGAGAACCCGTATGAGCAGTTGAAGGAACTGACGCGCGGCAAAGGCATCACGCGTGAAGCGCTGCAAACGTTCGTGACCGGTCTCGCGATTCCGCAAGATGCGAAGGATCGTTTGCTCGCCATGACGCCGGGTTCGTATATCGGCAAGGCAGTCGAACTGGCCAAGCGGATCGCTTAAGACCCAGTCACTGCCTCGCAGCTTCGGCCATAAAAAAGGCGCTCACAAACGTGAGCGCCTTTTTTTCATCCTGCAACGTCAGCGGGTTTAACTAAAACCTCACCGCTCCGTCATCTGCCTCAACACCTCGTCGACGATCGCCTCTGGCGACAACTCGATGCTCACCGTGATCGCTTCATCCGGACCCGGCTCTTCGAGCGTATCGAGCTGGCTTTGCAACAGCGACGGATCGAAGAAGTGGCCAGTGCGCGTGGTCAGCCGCTCGCGCAGCACCTCGAACGAACCCTTGAGATAGACGAAGCACACGTCCTTGTCACCGTTGCTCCCGCCGCGCAGAACATCGCGGTATGAGCGCTTCAGCGACGAGCACGTAAACACCGCTTTCTCGCCCGCCCGCTGCTTCTCTTCGATCGCGACACGGATGGTTTGCAACCACGGCCAACGGTCTTCGTCGGTCAACGGAATGCCGTGGTGCATTTTCTCCTTGTTGGCGGCGCTGTGAAACGCGTCGCCGTCGGTGAATGCGCAGTGCAGGCGTTCCGCCAGCATTTCGCCAATCCTCGTTTTGCCGGCGCCCGACACGCCCATTGCGATCAAAATCATCAAAAACTCCTTACACGACCGTCGCGAGCGCGAAAGTCAAACCCAAGCCCATCAGGGAAATAACAGTTTCGAGGAGCGACCATGTCTTGAAGGTCTGCCCCACCGTCATACCGAAGTATTCCTTGATCAGCCAGAAACCGCCGTCATTCACATGCGAGAAAATCAGCGAGCCCGAACCGGTGGCGAGCACCAGCAATTCCGGCGTGACCTGCACGCCGCTCGCCGAAGCGATCGGCGCAACGATGCCGCAGGCCGTCGTCATCGCAACGGTTGCCGAACCCGTAGCCAGACGAATCAGCGCGGCCACCAGCCAGCCGAACAGCAGCGGCGACAGATGCATGGCCGTTGCCACGTTGACGATTTCCTTCGAGATGCCGCTATCCATCAGCACGCGCCCGAAGCCGCCGCCCGCGCCCACGATCAGCGTGATGCCCGCGATCGGCGCCAGACATTCGCCGCAGAACTTCTGGATCTGCTCACGATTGAAGCCGCGGCTCGCGCCGAAGGTCCAGAAGCTGACCAGCACGGCGATCAACAGCGCGACGTCCGAGTTGCCGACGAAACGCAGCAGGTCGTTCGCCAACGTCTTCGGCGTAAACACGAGGTCGGCCCAGCTGCCGACCAGCATCAGAATCACCGGCAGCAGAATCGTGAACAACGTGATGCCGAAGCTCGGCAACTCGCGCTTCGGCGCCGCGCTCTTCGCGTTATTCTGCGCGTCGTCACCGTGGCCGAGGAATTGCGCGGCGAGCGGATTGTTCTCCGGCAGCTTGATGTAACGGCTGATCAACAGTGCGAACAGCGGACCAGCGACGATCGCCGTCGGCACGCCCACGATCAGCCCGTACGCAATCGTCTTGCCGATGTCGGCGTGATACGCCTGCACCGCGAGCATCGCGGCCGGGTGCGGCGGAATCAGACCGTGCACGACGGACAGGCCCGCAACCATCGGCAGGCCGACCAGCAGTAGCGACTTGTTGGTGCGTTTGGCGACGTTGAACGCAATCGGAATCAACAGCACGAAGCCGACTTCAAAAAACACCGGCAAACCGACAATGATCGCCACGACCATCATCGCCCAGTGAATATGCTTCTCGCCGAACTTGTCGATCAGTGTGGTCGCAATGCGCTCGGCGCCGCCCGATTCGGCCATCATTTTGCCGAGCATGGTGCCGAGACCGACCACGATCGCAATGTGGCCGAGCGTGTTGCCGTTGCCGGTTTCGAACGATTTGACGATCGTGCCGATCGGCATGCCGGATGCGAGACCCAGCAGCAGCGAAACGATGATCAGGACGAGGAACGGGTAAACCTTGTAGCGGGTGATCAGCAGGATCAGAAGTGCGATGGCGATCACCGCGAAGACCAGCAGCGTGCTGCCGTGGACAGCTTCCATGAAGCTCCTCCTTTGCGTTATTGATTGTTGGTGCGGAACACAGCTGGCACCTGTCTCACGGCGACCTCGAGCGGTGCCTGAAAACCCGGCAAGCCGCGCGGACGCTGAATTTTACTGTTTGTTGTCTTTAAAAGCGCGTGAATCCGGCACGCACATCGCAAAGGAGCCTCGGCGCGACAGCCTGACAGGCTGTTTCGACGAGGCTCCTTTGTGTAGGACCTGGTTACTGGACTAAAGTACGGGCCGTTTCAACTCAATGGGCAGGCGCGGCCAGCTCGCTGGCGGCACGTGCGAGACGCGTAACTTCATCCCAGTTTTGCACGGCAAGTGCGGCCTTCGGCGTCAACCACGATCCGCCCACGCAAACCACATTCGGTTGTGCGAGGAAGTTGATGGCGCTTTCGGCCGTGATGCCACCGGTCGGGCAGAATTTCAGCGTCGGGAACGGGCCGTAAAACGCCTGCAGCATCGGGATACCGCCGGCTTGCTGCGCCGGGAAGAACTTGACGATTTCGTAGCCGAGTTCGAGCGCCGCGATAATGTCGCTCGGCGTCATGACACCCGGCAGCAGCGGCAAACCTGCATCCTGCGCCGCCTTGTGCATGTCTTTCGTCAGACCTGGCGACACGCCGAATTGCGCGCCCGCTTTCTTCGCCTGAAAACAATGCTCGGGCTTCGTGATCGTGCCGACTCCAACCACGATGTCTTCGGACAGCTGGCTCGCGCGTTCGATCGCGCCGAGCCCCGCAGCCGTGCGCAGCGTGATTTCGAGCACCTTCACGCCGCCCGCATGCAGCGCGCGCGACACGTTTTCGCCCTGTTCGACCGAGTCGAACGCGAGCACCGGAATCACCGGGCCGAGGCGCACGATATCGCTTACTGTTTTCGCCGTCATAGTCAGACTCCTTGTTTCTGCAGCTCGTGGCTGGCTTGAGTGGTGCTTGAGTGTGCTTTCTTGTGTCCGCCGTGCTCGCCCACCATCGGACCGAACACCGAGGCGCCCTGCTCCGCCGGCGCTGCCGCCGCACGGAACACGCCGAACAGTTCACGGCCGAAGCCGACTTCGTTTTCCGCCTGATGCTGCGGCAACGCTTCCGGCCGCGCCGCCCATTCGGCTGCATCGATTTCGATGTCGAGCACGCCTGCGTCTGCATCGATCACCAGCATGTCGCCCGTGCGAACCTTGCCGATCGGGCCTTGCAGCAAGGCTTCCGGCGACAGGTGAATCACCGCCGGCACTTTGCCCGACGCGCCGGACATGCGTCCGTCGGTCACCAGTGCAACGTGAAAACCTTGATCCTGCAACACACCGAGCAACGGCGTCAAACGATGCAGTTCGGGCATGCCGTTTGCGCGGGCGCCCTGGAAGCGCACCACGGCGATGAAATCACGCTTGAGTTCGCCGTTGTCGAACGCCGCCTGCACGGCTTCCTGCGAATCGAACACAATCGCTGGCGCCTTCACCTTGCGATGCTGCGCTGCGACTGCTGAAATCTTGATCACGCCGCGGCCAAGTTTGCCCTGCATCAGACGCAAGCCACCGTCCGGCTGGAACGGTTCCTTGATGCCGCGCAGCACTGCGGTGTCTTCGCTCTTTTCCGTGCCCGGCACCCATTGCAGCTTGCCGTCGAGCAGCTTCGGCTCTTCAGTGTAGTGATGGAGACCCTTGCCGGCGACGGTGTTCACGTCCTCGTGCAGCAAGCCGCCTTCCAGCAGATTGCGAACCAGGAACGCGACGCCGCCTGCGGCGTGGAAGTGATTTACGTCGGCCTTGCCGTTCGGGTAAATCTTGGCGAGCAGCGGCACGGCTTGTGACAGCGTGTCGAAGTCATCCCAGTCGATCACGATGCCGGCCGCGCGCGCGATTGCGACGAGGTGCAGCGTGTGATTGGTCGAACCGCCCGTTGCCAGCAACGCGACGATGCCGTTGACGATCGCTTTTTCGTCGACCACGTGGCCAATCGGCATGTAGTTGCCGCGATCTACCGTCAGGTCGAGCACGCGGCGTGCGGCCTGCGCGGTCAATGCGTCGCGCAGCGGCGTATGCGGGTGCACGAACGCCGAACTCGGCAGATGCAGGCCCATCACTTCCATCAGCATCTGGTTGCTGTTTGCCGTGCCGTAGAACGTGCAGGTGCCCTGGCTGTGATACGCGGCGGCTTCTGCTTCGAGCAGCGCGTCGCGGCCGCACTGGCCGGTGGCGAACAGCTGGCGTGTCTTGGCTTTGTCGTCATTCGACAGGCCGCTGCCCATCGGGCCGGCGGGCACGAAAATCGTCGGCAGGTGGCCGAATTGCAGCGCGCCGATCAGGAGGCCCGGCACGATTTTGTCGCAGATGCCGAGGCACAGCGCCGCGTCAAACATGTTGTGCGTGAGGGCCACTGCGGTGCTCATCGCGATCACTTCACGCGAGAACAGCGACAACTCCATGCCCGCGTTGCCTTGCGTGACGCCGTCGCACATGGCCGGCACACCGCCCGCGAATTGCGCGACGCCGCCGTTTTCACGCGCGGCTTCTTTGATGATGTCCGGGTAGTTTTTGTACGGCGCGTGCGCGGACAACATCTCGTTGTACGAGGACACGATGCCGATGTTCGGCTGGCGAATCTGCTTGATGACGAGCTTGTCGTGGCCTTCAAGACCAGCAAAGCCGTGAGCCAGATTGGCACACGAGAGCGCGCCGCGTGCCGGGAATTTGCCCTGGGCGTGCTCGATACGGGCCAGATACGCCTCGCGAGTGGGCTTGCTGCGCTCGACCACGCGTTGCGTGACCTTCAACAATTGCGAATGCGGGGAAACCATCGGAGCTCCTTCGTCGCTGGCGTGAGGCGTAGGCGCACTATGCCAGGCAGGTATCGCGGGGATGTCGAAACAGTCGACGTCGCAATGTTAGTAGAAAAACTACACGATCGCAATCACGACTCCTGTTGCATTGCGACATTTTTGAATGGCCGGATTGCCTTACTGGCTTTGCTTTGGCGGTGTATGCGGCAAAAATCAGGGAATACACCTACGGCCCGATATGTAGTTTTTGTACCTTCTTCAGCAATCAGATATAGTCCACGCATTCTTCAGCATAGTGCGAGTTTTCCGATGATGCTGTCCCAGGTGGAAGAGATGCGCGATCAGTTGCGTCCGTCAGAACGCAAGCTGGCCGATTACGTGATCGAAGCACCGCGTGAGGTACTCGATCTCTCGATGACCGAAGTGGCCGCGCGCGCGGGTGTCAGTCAGCCGACCATCGCGCGGTTTTGTCATGCGCTGGGGTTTTCGGGATTCCGCGAGTTCAAGATCCGGCTGGCGCAGGGCATAGCCGCGGAAGTGCCGGCCGTCTACCGGGATGTGCGGCCGGATGAGCCGACGCCGGGCGTCGCAGCGAAGGTCCTTGACCGGACCATCGGCGCGCTGATCCAGGTGCGCAACAATTTGTCGTCAGATAGCGTGGCGGCGGCGATCGCGCTGCTGGCGCAGGCGCGGCGCATTGAGTTTTACGGCGCGGGCGGGTCTGGCATTGCCGCGCTGGACGTGCAGCACAAGTTCTTTCGCCTCGGCATGCCGAGCGTTGCGTATTCGGATCCGCACACGTTTCTGATGTCGGCGGCGCTGCTTGGTGAAGGGGATGTGGTGGTGGCGATCTCGAATACCGGACGTACGCGCGATATCGTGGACGCAGTGAAGTCTGCGTTGGCGGCGGGCGCGAAGGTGATTGCGATCACGCACGGCAATTCGCCTTTGGCGCGACTGGCGACGGTCGGCTTGTTCGCCAATGTCGATGAAGACACGGATATTTTTTCGCCGATGACCTCACGCGTTTCGCATCTGGCGATCGGCGATATTCTGGCAGTGGGGGTCGCGTTGAGCCGCGGACCGGAGCTGGTCGAGAAGCTGGCGCAAGCGAAGGAAGTGATCAACCGCAGGAGGATTGATCCGAGGACGTAACACGAAACCTTATTGGCTCTGATCGCGACGCAAGCGCGGTGCGATGCAATCTGGTCTGACGAGCGCCATGTCACCGGCACCCAAAAAATAAGGCGGGCTCCCCGAAGAGAGCCCGCCTTTTTACTACCCACCTAAGACGGGTTCACGAAAAGCACCTAAGCCGCAGCGCTTTCCGCAACCATCACACGACACTTACCACTGGTACGCTGCACCCACGCCATAAGTCGTATCCGCCGAGCTCATCCCTGCACCTGCCTTGATCTTCAGGTTCTGGGTGATACGCGCCGACATGCCCAGCGATACAGCCTGATAGCCCTTGTAGTTGCCGGTACCAATGCCGACTGCGATCGTCTTGCCCGGATCGACGTCCGGAATCATCGTCAACGCTGTAGCGGCTGCAACACCGCTATAAGCGTTACGCGCGACCGAGCCGATACCCTGCTGGAACTGACGCATGTTCACGGCGTCGGTCGGGCCTTGGCCGTCAGCGACGTTCGTGATACGGCGCTCGTTGCCCGGCGAACCCACCGATACCGTGTTGGCCTGATCTGCCACCGAGCCTGCGCCGAGTGCCACCGAGTTGTCGCCACTTGCCTGAGCGCCACCGCCCATCGCCATCGAACCGCTGCCGGTCGCCGATGCTGCCGGACCACCTGTGTCAGTCGCGATGCTGCTGCTGCCGGTCGACTGCTGGTTCTGCACCGCCTGGTTCAGGTTAGCCACTTGCTGGTTGGTATTCCACAGCTGCGAGCCAGTTACGGCATCTGAGCTCGTCGCCGACAGTTCACCGTCCTGCAAATTGGTCAGCTTCACCTTCGGCGCGCTGGCCGAACCGCCCAACGTCACCTGGTTGTGTGCCGCGCTGTCATACGACACCGCGTTCGCCACCGAGCCGCTCATCGTGCCGACGGTAGTCTGCAGGCTAGCGATGTCCGACGTGTTCTGCGTTACACGACCGTCGATGTTGGTGATTGCTGCGCCGACGCCGCTCACGGTCGTGCCACCCACGTTGTACGTGGGCATCGAGATCGTGCCGTCCTCATTGACGGTCGAACCGCCGCCCAAGGCGTCTGCCGTACTCTGGGCGTTTGCATGCAGTTGCGCGCCGTTCACCGCATCGCTGCTTGACGCATTGACCGCACCTGCCGCCACTCCCGTCACGACGCGGTTGCCCGCTGTGCCGGCCATATTGACCCGCAGACCGTCCGTCGCCGCACCGACAAGGATGTCGCGCGAGGTCTGATTTTGCGTGACCATGCCGATGCTGCCGTTGTTAATCTGCGTCTGCAGCGTCGACAGACCGTTATCGAGCGAATCGAGTGCGCCGCCGACCGTGTTCTGCGTGCCGCCTTGCACGTGGTACGTCGGGCCGGTGACCGAACCATCGGCATTGACCTGCGCACCGCCACCGAGCGACGCAACAACCGGACTCAACTGACCAACGTTGACTGCGGAGTTGCTCGTCGTGCCGGCTGCGACGCCGACCAGTTCACGCGCACCTGCGGTGCCCGCGAAGTTGACGCGCGTGCCGTCCTTGTCGCTCGCAACCGTCAGATCACGTGTGGTCTGATCCTGCTGCACCAGACCCAGTTCGCCGTTGTTGATCTGGTTCGTGATGTTGCTCACCGAACCTTCAACATTGGTCACCCGCGAATCGATGTTCGTGATGTCGCCTGCGTTCTTCGCAATATCGCTGGTGTTCTGGGCGATGTCTGAAGCGTTCTGCGCGATATCACCCGCGCTCTTCGAAATGTCGCTCGTGTTCTGGGCGATATCCGACGTGTTTTTGGCGATGTCGTTGATGTTCTGCGCAACGTTCTGGTTCGTCGTGTACAGCTGTGAACCATTCACCGCATCCGTGCTCGTCGCGCTCAGCTCGCCAACCGACAGACCGGTCAGCTTGCGCGCACCCGCCGTGCCGGTGAAGTCCACCACCGTGCCGGCAGCATCCTTCGCCACCGTGATGTTGCCCGACGTCGCATCCTGCTGCACCAGACCCAGTTCGCCGTTGTTGATCTGGTTCGTGATGTTGCTCACCGAACCTTCAACATTGGTCACACGCGAATCGATGCTCGTGATGTCGCCTGCGTTCTTCGCAATATCGCTCGTGTTCTGTGCGATGTCCGAAGCGTTCTGTGCAATGTCGTTGGTGTTCTGCGCAACGTTCTGGTTCGTCGTGTACAGCTGTGAACCATTCACCGCGTCCGTGCTCGTCGCGCTCAGCTCGCCAACCGACAGACCGGTCAGCTTGCGCGTACCTGCCGTGCCGGTGAAGTCCACCACCGTGCCGGCAGCATCCTTCGCCACCGTGATGTTGCCCGACGTCGCATCCTGCTGCACCAGACCCAGTTCGCCGTTGTTGATCTGGTTCGTGATGTTGCTCACCGAACCTTCAACATTGGTCACCCGCGAATCGATGTTCGTGATGTCGCCTGCGTTCTTCGCAATATCGCTGGTGTTCTGGGCGATGTCCGAAGCGTTCTGCGCGATGTCACCCGCGCTCTTCGAAATGTCGCTCGTGTTCTGAGCGATATCCGACGTGTTTTTGGCGATGTCGCTTGTGTTCTGCGTAACGTTCTGGTTCGTCGTGTACAGCTGTGAACCATTCACCGCGTCCGTGCTCGTCGCGCTCAGCTCGCCAACCGACAGACCGGTCAGCTTGCGTGCACCCGCCGTGCCGGTGAAGTCCACCACCGTGCCGGCAGCATCCTTCGCCACCGTGATGTTGCCCGAGTCCGCATCCTGCTGCACCAGGCCCAGTTCGCCGTTGTTAATCTGGTTCGTGATGTTGCTCACCGAACCTTCAACATTGGTCACACGCGAATCAATGTTCGTGATGTCGCCTGCGTTCTTCGCAATATTGCTGGTGTTCTGGGCGATGTCCGAAGCGTTCTGCGCGATATCACCCGTGTTCTTCGAAATGTCGCTCGTGTTCTGGGCGATGTCGTTGGTGTTCTGCGCAACGTTCTGGTTCGTCGTGTACAGCTGTGAACCATTCACCGCGTCCGTGCTCGTCGCGCTCAGTTCGCCAACCGACAGACCGGTCAGCTTGCGCGCACCCGCCGTGCCAGTGAAGTCCACCACCGCGCCGGCAGCATCCTTCGCCACCGTGATGTTGCCCGACGTCACATCCTGCTGCACCAGGCCCAGTTCGCCGTTGTTGATCTGGTTCGTGATGTTGCTCACCGAACCTTCAACATTGGTCACCCGCGAATCGATGTTCGTGATGTCGCCTGCGTTCTTCGCAATATCGCTCGTGTTCTGGGCGATATCCGATGCGTTCTGCGCGATATCACCCGCGCTCTTCGAAATGTCGCTCGTGTTCTGAGCGATATCCGACGTGTTTTTGGCGATGTCGTTGCTGTTCTGCGCAACGTTCTGGTTCGTCGTGTACAGCTGCGAGCCGTTCACCGCATCGCTGCTCGAGTCCGACAGCGCGCCTGCCGCAACGTTCGTCATCGTCGTGCCGGCGTTACCACCGCCCAGCGTGACCTTACCTTTGGTCGCATCGTTATAGGCGATGAACGCGTTGGTGACGTTACCGCTCGCGTCCGTCGTGAGACCCGCGGTCTTCAACTGCCCAATATTCACTGCGTCAGTATTCGCGACACCCGCCGCTACACCCTTCAATTGACGCGCGCCCGCCGTGCCGGTGAAATCCACGGTCGTGCCCGCGGTCGCGGTCGCGATCGTAATCGCATTGCTCGTCGCGTCCTGTTTTATCAGGCCAACCGATGCGTTCAGCGCGGCGACGTTCTGGTTCGTCGTCCACAGCTGTGAGCCGTTCACCGCTTCCGTGCTCGTCGATGAAACCGCGCCTGCCGCCACATTGGTGATCTTTGTGTTGGACATATCGGCGCCGGCCTTGAAGGTCGCCAACCCGGATGTCGTAGTGGCTCCGTTTAGCGCGATTCCGCTAGGACCGTAAAGGGTAACTGTTCCTGAACTCGTTGAATTCGTACTGCCCACGGCCAACCATGCCTTACCGGTCGTTTGGCCTGAACTACCCGTATCCTCATTGAGAATAACGCCATTTCCGCCCGAGCAGCCCACAACGCTGGCATTGTTTAAGCCCCAAGCTGAATTATTAAGACTTGAATAGCTAGCCATACTTGATGTCGTTCCGTTGCAGTTGGCTATGACCCCAGCATTGGCCACCGACGCCCCCATCGCCATTGCAAGCCCAGCAGCAGTTGACACAGCAGCCCTAACGCTTCGGCTCTTCTTTCCTTGCCCCTTTGCATTTTCTTGCGTGGCTACCCACGCTCCAGCGCTTTCATTCCATACGCTCTTGTACGACTTGTTCATGATTTCATCCTTCTGAATATCAGTTTCGGGTTTTGATGTCGCGGGAGGTGTCTTACCGAGGTCCTGCGCGCGTCACTGAGTAGCAGAAGGATTAAAAACAGGGTCGTCGCAATTGGCATTTTTTGACCATCCCATTAATCCTTCTGGAATGGAACAACTATATGGCCGGGCAATTCTTAAACTAATCGGACAGTTCTTAAATCTGGATGACGATAGGAATGCTCCTACGAAAAATTGACAAAAATAGGACCACCGAACAGGAAGCCGCCCGCTGCGCAAGGCCGACAGAGAATGGACACACAGAGGGACTCAGCGCAAGCGCACGAGCGATATCACGCTCAGACTAAGAATAACCTGAACGAATCACCTAGTATGGAAACACTTTGACGGGAAGAGATTGACGCGAAAACAGTCAGATTAGATCAACACTTCTTGACGAATGCCAACCACCCAACATTCGATTATTGAATCACATCCCGCGCGATGTTAAACACCACGCAGATGGATAAACAAACCTGAACAATAAAAATAAATAGGAGAATTCCTATTTATTAAAACGGCTTAATAACAACCAACGCGACAGCTGCCAGCATCCCCAGCACAGGCAGTTCATTGAACATCCGATACCACTTATCCGAGCGGCGATTCTCGCCACGCTCGAACGTCCGCAGCAACACCCCGCAATACGCGTGGTAAATGATCAGCAGCACCACCACACCGACCTTCGCGTGAATCCAGCCCTGTCCGCGTCCGATACCGACCGCGAGCCACAGCCACAGACCGCAGGCGAGCGCCGGCACCGCGATAAACGTCATGAAGCGGAACAGCTTGCGCGCCATCGTCAAAAGGCGCGCCGTAGCGGCGGGTTCCGTCTCCATCGCCAGATTGACGAAGATGCGCGGCAGATAGAACAGGCCGGCAAACCAGGACGCAATCAGAACGATGTGAAACGTTTTTACCCAAAGCATCAGCGGTCCTTGTACTTCGTGTCAGCGTAGAGATGAGCGGTAGCCGCGGGCACACTGAACGGAAAGCTCGTGGCCATCCCAGTGATGACGAAAGCGCGCCAAAGGCGAACCGTTATTGCCGGCCTTCGCCGTGCCCCAGCACAATGTATTTCAGCGACGTCAGCCCTTCCAGCCCCACCGGCCCACGCGCATGCAGCTTGTCGTTCGAGATGCCAATCTCCGCACCCAAACCAAATTCGAAGCCATCGGCAAAACGCGTCGACGCATTGACCATGACGCTCGCCGAGTCGACTTCGCGCAGGAAGCGCATCGCGCGATCATGGTCTTCGGTGACGATCGCGTCGGTGTGCTGCGAGCTGTAGGTGTTGATATGGTCGATGGCCGCATCGAGGTCGTCCACCACCTTGATCGCGAGCACCGGTGCGAGATATTCGGTGCGCCAGTCTTCTTCCGTGGCATCGACAAGCGGGCCCACGCCTGCGTCCGACAACACCGCGCGCGCTGCTGCGTCCACGCGTAGTTCGACGTCCTTGTCGCGATACAGCTTGCCCAAAGGCGGCAGCACTTCGGCCGCAATGCCACGCGCCACCAGCAGCGTTTCCATCGTGTTGCAGGTACCGTAGCGGTGTGTCTTGGCGTTATCACAGACGGTCAACGCCTTCGCCACATCGGCGCGATCGTCGACATAGACATGGCAGATGCCGTCGAGGTGCTTGATCATCGGCACGCGCGCTTCGTTCATCAGCCGCTCGATCAGGCTCTTGCCGCCGCGCGGCACGATTACGTCGACGTATTCGGTCATCGTGATCAGCTTGCCGACCGCGGCGCGGTCCGACGTCGCCACCACTTGCACCGCATCCTGCGGCAAACCGGCGGCTTCCAGCCCTTCACCGATCAGCTTGGCCAACGCCGTGTTGCACTCCAGCGCTTCCGAGCCGCCGCGCAGAATCGTCGCATTGCCTGACTTCAGACACAGCGCGGCCGCATCGATCGTCACGTTCGGGCGCGATTCGTAAATGATGCCGATCACACCGAGCGGCACGCGCATCTGACCGACCTGAATCCCGCTCGGCCGGTACTTCAGATTGTTGATCTCGCCAATCGGATCGGCCAGCGCGGCGACTTGCCGCAAGCCTTCGACCATCGTATTCAGTGCCTTGTCCGACAGCGTCAAACGATCGATGAATGCCGCATCGAGCCCTTTCTCGCGGGCACGGGCAACGTCACGCGCGTTGGCGTCCTTCAGCAACGCGGCATCGCGTTCGATCGCGTGAGCAACGGCCACGAGCGCGGCGTTCTTTGCCGCCGTCGACGCCCGCGCCATCGCACGCGATGCGTGGCGGGCGCGGCGGCCGAGGTCGGTCATGTACTGGTCGATATCCATGGTGAGTCTCATAGCGCCGCGCACGTCGAGGTGCGGCGGACAGGCAGAATTAGCGAAAGATCAAACGATTGTAAGTCGGGTGGCGGAGCTTTGCTCGCCGCCACAAGCCACCAGAAGGCGTGCCGGCGGGGCCTGATCAGGCCAGCCTGCGAGCAGGCGCTGCACCCGCAGAGCGAGGTCGTAGCGGCGGCACGGGCGCCGCTTTTGCCGGCGAAGCGACTGTCATCGCCAGTTCGAACAAGCCGTCCCACGGATCGGGCGGCGGATCGTTGCGATGATTGCCTGGCGTGCCGCCAGACAACCCTTTCACCTGCCGATCCAGTCGCGCCGCCAAAGCGAGCGCCTTTTCAAGCGCACCCTCGGTGACGCGCGACAGTGCCGGGCCAATCAACCGTTCGCGCGGACCCCAGACGCGGTTCTCGCGCACCAGCATGGCAAGCGGCTTGCCCGCCGCGACGCCGCGCTTGATCCGCAACAACGTGCGCACTTCTTCGACCACCGCCCACAGCACCAGCACGGCTGCCTCGCCTTCGCCGCGCAGGCCGTCGAGCATGCGCGACAAGCGGCCGACATCGCCCGCCAGCATCGCCTCGTTCAGCTTGAAAACGTCATAACGGGCGACGTTCAGCACAGCGTCCTGAATCTGTTCGAAGCTCAACGAACCGGCTGGATACAGCAGCCCGAGCTTCTGGATTTCCTGATGCGCGGCGAGCAGGTTGCCCTCCACACGCTCGGCAATGAACGCCAACGCGCGCCGCCCTTCTTCACCAGCAACAACCCGCTGGCCCTGAGCCGCGAGTCGCTGGCCGACCCAATTCGGCAACTGCGCGCGCTCGACAGGATCGATTTTCAACGCAACACCAGCATCGGACAGCGCGGTGAACCACGCGGACTTTTGCGTGGCCGCATCGAGCCGCGGCAACGTGATCATCGTCAACACGTCGTCGTTCACAGCAGCAGCGAGCGCTTTCAGCGCATCCGCGCCTTCCTTGCCGGGCTTGCCCGACGGAATGCGCAACTCGACCAGTTGACGGTCGCCGAACAGCGACATCGACTGACTCGCGCCCAGCAGCGAACTCCAGTCGAACCCACGCTCGACGGTGAACACCGAGCGATCGGTAAAACCGGCTGCACGCGCCGTCGCCCGAATCCGGTCGCACGCCTCCTGCGCGAGCAGGTGCTCGTCGCCGTACACGACGTACA
This sequence comes from Paraburkholderia aspalathi, assembly GCF_900116445.1. Lineage (GTDB taxonomy): Bacteria > Pseudomonadota > Gammaproteobacteria > Burkholderiales > Burkholderiaceae > Paraburkholderia > Paraburkholderia aspalathi. Next base: position 35,655 of record NZ_FPBH01000010.1, on the reverse strand, counting down.
GTCCGGCGAGTCCCTTCGCGAGATGCGCTTCGAGCGCGTCAAGTCGCAGTTGCATGGCTACCGATCGGCGAGGTTGAACGAGTGAATGAGCAAGCGCAGCTCACTAAACAACGACACAGCACACCGCTCACAGCGGCGGCGGCGGCAACGGCGCGCGCGGCGCAACGCCCGGCACCTGCTCACCCGGCGCCGGATGCAGCGAGCGCACCAGCGACAGACGGCGCGTCAACTGGTCGATTGCGTCGTTTTCCATATCCGCGAACAGAAGGTCGGCTTCCGCAGCCTTGGCCTGCGAGAACTGATCGCTGTAAGTCATCGCGCGGTTCAGCGCGATCGTGCTCGTCGGAATCAGCACCGTGCCGTCCTTGCCGACCAGCGTGTAGTTCATCGAAAGATTCATCGCATATTCTTCGACGACACCGAGCGAGTTCAGCGTGAGCGTACTGATGCCGCGGCCTTCGGTGATCTGCAGCGTTGCGTCGGCATTCGCGACCGAAGTGACCACCACCGTGTCGCTGCCGCCCTGCACGATACGCGTAAGCCGCGCGCCGGCCGCTGCCGAACCGCCGGAGATAAAGAGTCGTTTGAATGCGTAGTCCTGCTGGCCGCGCAACTGGAAGCCGCAAGCGGACAACATCAGTACGCTGCACACCAGCGTCAATAACGATCTGCGAGTCACATTGGCTCCTGGTTCGCAGTAGATTCCGCGGCGCGGACAAGCGCCGCCGTGAGCGGCGGCGTCCTGCCTGCTGTCATGTCTCGGGGGGCTGTCAAACGACCACGTTCACGAGACGGCCCGGCACCACGACGATCTTCTTCGGTGCCTTGCCTTCGCTGAACTTTTCGACCGCCTCATGCGCAGCGGCAAGCTGTTCGATCGCTTCACGTGTCGCGTCTTTCGACACCGTGAGCGCGCCGCGCACCTTGCCATTCACCTGCAGCACGAGTTCGATTTCGGCCTGTTCGAGCGCCTGTTCGTCGACCTTCGGCCATGCTGCGTCGAGCAGCGAGCCGAATTCGTCGGCATAACCGAGTTCCTGCCACAACTGGAACGTCTGATGCGGCACGACCGGGTACAGCACGCGCAGCATCACGCTGTACGTCTCGCGCAGCACTGCCGGTTGCGCGCCCTTCGCGCTGTCGAGCGCGTTGAGCATCTTCATCGCCGCCGACACCACCGTGTTGTACTGCAAACGCTGATAGTCGAAGTCGGCCTGCTTCAGCACGCTGTAGATCTCGCGGCGCAGCACCTTGTCGACTTCGGCGAGTTGCGCGGCGTCGAACTTGCCGCCGGCGCGCAGTGCTGCTTCGTTCGCGTGACCAAAGCTCCACACGCGGCGCAGGAAGCGGCTCGCGCCTTCCACGCCCGAACCCGACCATTCGAGCTGCTGCTCGGGCGGTGCGGCGAACATCACGAACAGGCGCGCGGTATCCGCGCCGTGCTGATCGATCAGCAATTGCGGATCGACGCCGTTGTTCTTCGACTTCGACATCTTCTCGACGCCGCCGAGCACTACCGGCTGGTTATCCTCGTTCAACACGGCGCCGACCGGGCGGCCCTTGTCGTCGAACGAGACGGTGACGTCAGCCGGGTTGTACCAGGTCTTCTTACCCGCTTCGTTTTCGCGGTAGTACGTTTCGTTGAGCACCATGCCCTGCGTCAGCAGGTTCTTGGCCGGCTCGCCGAACTCGATCAGGCCCATGTCGCGCATCACCTTCGCCCAGAAGCGCGAGTACAAAAGGTGCAGAATCGCGTGCTCGATACCGCCGATGTACTGATCCATCGGCGCCCAGTAATCGGTGCGCTTGTCGACCATGGTCTTCGCGTCCGGCGCCGCATAGCGGTAGAAGTACCAGGACGAATCGACGAAGGTGTCCATCGTGTCGGTTTCGCGCTTGGCCGCGCCGCCGCAGGTCGGGCAGGTGCAGTTCACAAACGCTTCGGACTTCGCGAGCGGATTGCCCGTGCCGTCCGGCACGAGGTCTTCCGGCAGCACTACCGGCAAATCTTTTTCCGGCACCGGCACGTCGCCGCAGGTCGGGCAGTGGATGATCGGAATCGGCGTGCCCCAGTAACGCTGGCGCGACACGCCCCAGTCACGCAGACGCCACGTGATCTGCTTGTCGCCAAGGCCGAGTTCTTTCAGATCGGCGGCGATCGCGTCAACCGCTTCCTTGTAGTTGAGCCCGTCGTACTTGCCGCTGTTGATGCAGACGCCGCCTTCCTTGTCGCCGTACCATTCCTGCCAGGCGTCAGTCGAATATTCCTTGCCTTCAATGGCGACCACCTGCTTGATCGGCAGGTCGTATTTCTTCGCGAACGCGAAGTCGCGTTCGTCGTGCGAAGGCACGCCCATCACCGCGCCTTCGCCATAGCTCATCAGCACGTAGTTGCCGATCCACACTTCGACTTGTTCCTGCGTCAGCGGATGCGTGACGTAGAAGCCGGTGGCCATGCCCTTCTTTTCCATCGTCGCCATGTCGGCTTCAGCGACGCCGCCGCGCTTGCATTCCTCGATGAAGGCCTGCAGTTCCGGCTTGTCTTGCGCGAGACGCGTGGCGAGCGGATGCTCGGCGGCGACCGCGCAGAAGGTCACGCCCATGATCGTGTCGGCGCGCGTGGTGAACACGCGCAGCAGCTTCTGTTCGCCGTCGATTTCATACGGGAAGCCGAAGTTCACGCCGAAGCTCTTGCCGATCCAGTTCTGCTGCATGATCTTGACGCGCTCGGGCCAGCCGAGGCCTTCGAGGTCGTTCAGCAATTCGTCCGCGTACTGCGTGATGCGCATGTAGTACATCGGGATTTCGCGCTTTTCGATCAGCGCGCCCGAACGCCAGCCGCGGCCATCGATCACCTGCTCATTGGCGAGCACGGTCTGATCGACCGGGTCCCAGTTCACGGTGCCGGTTTTCTTGTACGCGATGCCCTTTTCGAGCATCTTCAGGAACAGCCACTGGTTCCACTTGTAGTAATCGGGGCTGCAGGTGGCAACTTCGCGCGACCAGTCGATCGCGAGGCCCATCGACTGCATCTGCTTCTTCATGTAAGCGATGTTGTCGTAGGTCCACTTCGCCGGCGGCACGTTGTTGGCCATCGCAGCGTTTTCCGCCGGCATGCCGAACGCGTCCCAACCCATCGGCATCAGCACGTTGTAGCCGTTCATCCGCAGATAGCGGTACATCACGTCGTTGATCGTGTAGTTCCGCACGTGGCCCATGTGCAGCTTGCCCGACGGGTACGGCAACATCGAGACGCAATAGAACTTGGGTTTGTCGGTGGTTTCCGACGTCTTATACGCGTCGATGGCGCGCCATTGCCCTTGCGCGGCGGCTTCGACGTCGGAGGGAACGTATTTTTCGTGCATGGTGTGATGGAATCGCTGGGTTCGGTGCTTTCGCACCGGGCCTGGTGCTCTGCTGGATGAAATGGCATCGTTTCCCCTTCTGCAGGGGAAAGGGCTGATTATACCGTTCGCGGACGGGTGCGCCGCGTGGCATGGCGCGCGGGTTCGACGGGGTTGCGCCTCAGCGCGTGCGGTGCCGCTAGCGCCGCTACGGCGCCGCGCCCGGCGGCGGGTCCGTCACGAAACCGATCCGCTCGAGCCCGGCCTGCTCCGCCGCGCCCATCACCTGTGCGATCACCTCGTAGCGCGTCGAGCGCTCGGCGCTCAGATGGATTTCCGGCTGGTCGGCCTGCGCGGCTTTGCCCGCTGCCATGAATTGCGCGCGCATCTGCTGCAGCGTAATGACGGTGCCGTTCCAGTACAGCTTGCCGGCGGCATCGATTGAAAGAGAAATGGTTTGCGGCGTCTGCCGCGCGGGCGCGGCCGCGACTTTGGGCAAATCGAGCCGGATCGCGTGCGTGAATAAAGGCGCGGTAATGATAAAAATCACCAGCAGCACGAGCATCACGTCGATCAACGGTGTCATGTTGATCTCGGCCATCGGCGCGGCCGCCTGCTTTTTCTCGAGTCCGCCGAATGCCATGTCGCCTCCTTGAGTCTTCCAGTCGCGGCGGTGCGCCTAGTGCGTCCCGGCGTGGGCTTGCTGAGGCTGCGGGTGGGGCCGGGGCTGATCCGCCGGCGCGCACACATAGGCGTGAAGATCGTGCGCGAAGCCGTCGAGTTCCTCCGACAACTGCCGCACCATCCGCCCGAGCACGTTATAGGCGAGCACCGCCGGGATCGCCACCACGAGGCCGAAAGCCGTCATGATCAGCGCCTCGCCGACCGGTCCGGCGACATTTTCGATCTGCGCCTGACCGCTCGCCGCGATGCTGCCGAGCGCGTGATAGATGCCCCAAACCGTGCCAAGCAGGCCGACGAACGGCGCCGTGCTGCCCACCGAGGCCAGCAGCACCTGGCCGAACTCGAGCCGCCGCTGCGACGCGTTGAGGGCCTGACGCAGCGCTCTCAACACCCGCTCGCCACGTTCGACGCGGGCAAGCAGCACGCCAGGAATGTCCACTTCGGCGGCATGCAGCGCGGCCTCGGCGAGCGGCGTGAAGACGCGTTCACGGTCCGCACGCCTCATTGCGGCGACGCCGTCCGATAGCGTCGACGCCTGCCAGAACTGCGCAATCGCCGGCGTGGCCTGACGTTTGGCGCGGGTGAGTATCCAGCTTTTGACGATCAGAAAGCACCAGCTCGCAATCGACATAGCCAGCAACACGTACGCGACGCCATGCGTGATCGCGTCGCTGGTTTCCAGGTAATGGATGATGCCGCTGCTGCCTGCCATCTGACCTCGCTGTCGAAAAGTGACTACAGGGGGCGTAACGGGACCCTGCACGGGCCCCGTGGATGCTCAGCGCAGGCCGAGCACGTCCTGCATGTCGAAGAAGCCGTTCTTGTGGCCTCCGAGGAAGCGTACAGCACGAAGCGCGCCTTGCGCATATGACAGCCGGCTCGCCGATTTGTGCGTGATTTCGATGCGCTCGCCGATGCCGGCAAACAGCACCGTATGGTCGCCGACGATATCACCACCGCGAATTGCCGAAAAACCGATCGTGGACGGATCGCGTTCGCCGGTCACACCTTCGCGGCTGTAGACCGCGCAGTCGTCGAGATTGCGGCCGAGCGCGTGGGCGATCACTTCGCCCATAGTCAGCGCCGTGCCGGACGGCGCGTCGACCTTGTGGCGGTGATGCGCCTCGATGATTTCGATGTCGTAGCCGGTCGCGAAATGCTTCGCGGCGTATTCGAGCAGCTTTAGTGTGACGTTGACGCCCACGCTCATGTTCGACGAGAACATGATGGCGATCTTGTCTGCCGCGGCGCGCAGTTGCGCTTTCTGTTCGTTGTCGAAACCGGTCGTGCCGATCACCATTTTGACGTTGTGGCGCTGCGCGGCTTCCAGATGCATCAGCGTGCCTTCGGGGCGCGTGAAGTCGATCAGGTAGTCGGATTCCGCGAACACGCGCTCGACGTCGTCCGTCAGCAACACGCCAGTCTGTTTGCCGAGAAACGCACCGGCGTCCTGACCGAGTTGCGGGGAGCCCGCACGGTCGAGCGCGCCGGACAGCGTGGCGTCAGAATCATTGAGGACGGTTTCGATGAGCATCCGGCCCATACGGCCCGATGCGCCAGCAATGGCAATTTTCATGGCTACGAGGGTTCGAAAGGGGTAAAACGCGGCAAAACCCGCCAAACGCGGCGGCCGGCAGCACGCCAGGGCGCCGCACATAAAAGGTACAGCAGAACGACTGACGGGCGTTGCGCACGGTACATTCCGACGCAGCGCCCGTCTTAACCGTCCAAAGAGAAGGACAGCGTGCTTAGCCGCCCGTTCCCGAAGATGCGGACGAAGCGGGAGAAGCTGTCAGCGGTGCGTTCAACGTCGGGCCGCCGTTATTGCTTTGCGGGCCCGTCGGTCCCACCGGATTGTCCTGCGTACCCGGAACCTGCGGCGGCGGCGGACGATGGAACTGGAACTGCGGCTGCCCGGCGGCCGTTGGGCCTTGCGACGGAATACCACCACCATTGGCGGTCGGCGCGGTAGAGCGTACCGACGACTGCGTATTGCCAGTCGGCGACTGCACTGCATTGGTCAGGCGATTGGCGGCTTGCGCGGCTTCGGCGTTGGCGTCCGTGGACGGCACGACCACAGCGGCGGCGCCATCGACAGACGGCGAGCGCGTGGTGTCCACAGCAGCCGGCGCAGTAGCCACCGGCGCGCTGGCGCCAGTCGCAGCGCTTGCCACGTTCGGCACCGCGGCCTTTTTCTTACCGAGCTTGTCGCCGTCGATTTCCGCCAGCAACTCGAGGTTGGAAGGCAGATCTTCGCCGCCCGTCCAGCTGGCGACGCGGTCGCCCGCGAACAGGATCACGAAGTCGCGCTGCTGCACGACGTTAGTCGAGCCGCGCTTGAAATAGAACACGTAGTCCCAGCGGTCCGCGTGGAACATGTCGGTCAACAGCGGCGTGCCGAGCAACTGCTTCACCTGCGCGCGCGACATGCCGACCTGCATCTGCGCAGCCGCTTCTTTCGAGACGAAATTGCCTTGCACCACCGTAATACGGTACGGGGTAATGCTTTGGGCAACGCGCTGCGTCAAGCTGTCGTAGGTGGAACATCCGGCAAGAACCGCGACAGTCGCAACAGCGATCAAGGTACCCCGCATGCGGCTCCCCCGGTAGATCAATTGAGATTTTGAAATCATTTCACTCACCGTGCGGGCCCGCTGACGAGCCGCGCGAGTTTCATTCCATCGAAGATGACCAGAACGGCAAAAACACATTACTATGAGAGCCCAGCATTGTACTCTAGGGATCCCTTGTCATGACCAATCCAACCGATCTCAAGAATATCGGGCTCAAGGCGACCCTTCCGCGCCTCAAAATCCTTGAGATTTTCCAGCATAGCCCAGTGCGCCATCTGACTGCAGAAGACGTGTACCGCAATCTGCTGCACGAAGAGCTCGATATCGGTCTCGCAACCGTGTATCGGGTGCTGACGCAGTTCGAGCAGGCAGGCCTGCTGTCGCGCAGCAATTTCGAATCGGGCAAAGCCGTGTTCGAGCTGAACGAAGGGTCGCATCACGACCACCTCGTTTGCCTCGATTGCGGGCTCGTCGAAGAGTTTTTCGACTCCGAGATCGAAAGCCGCCAGCAATCCATCGCGAAGGAACGCGGCTTCAAGCTGCAGGAACACGCGCTGGCGCTGTACGGCGCGTGTACCAAGGAGAATTGCCCGCATCGCAAGCATTGAGGTTGAATGCTTGAGATGCCGGCCGCGCCGGGGGTGCGCGGTTCGGTGGGCAACAGAAAAACCCGGTCGACGAAAAATCGACCGGGTTTTTTTACGTGTGCGGCGCTGCGATTCCAGCCTACTCCGTCAGCTCGACGCTCGCTTCGAACAGCAGTCGCCACGGCTCTGCCAACGACAATTCATCGCAGTTGGGCTGCTCGCCGCCACGATCCACCACCACGAAATCGCTCACCTGATCGAGCGCCAGCAGCGGATGGTGCCAAACACCTTTCGCATAATTTACGCCCTGCCAGCCGTTGCTCCAGAACGCCCGCATCCGCGCCGGATCGAGCTCGCCCGCCGGCGCGACGACCACCAGATAGCGCCGTGCCGTTAAGGGAATGAAAGCCTGACTGCCCAGCGGATGCCGCTCCATCATCGTAATTTCGATCGGCAGCGCGCGCGGCTGCGCCCGAAACAGGTTGATCAGCGGCCGCCCGCCGTGCTCCGTCACATCGACGTTTGCGAGGTCGTGATAGCGCTCGGTCGTGCCGCCGTTGATCGGGAAATGGCGCGCGCCATCCAGTTCGATGACGTCGCCGAACGGCGCAAAGGCCGCGCGCGTCAGGCGTTCCACATGCAAGGTTTTCATCGACGCAACTCCGTTAGGCGATCTCGCCCCACAAGCGCAGGCGCGATACGCCGCCGTCCGGAAAGATATTGAAACGAACATGCGTCACCGGGCCGAGCGAGGCGATGTCGTCCGCGAACGTGTGCACGTGGTCCATCTGCAGTTTCTGTTCGCCGAGCAACACCGGCCAGAACATCGCCTGCGTGACCAGCGAATCGTCCGTGCCGCCCGCGACCGAAGCCGCCTGCAGCGAACAGCGATCAGGGTAATTGCCCTTGAAGTGCGCCGTATCGACTTCGATCTTACGAATCACACCGGGGCGTGCGAGCGCGACGATCACCCAGTCGTTGCCCGGTTCGCGACGGCGTCGCGTTTCCCAGCCGTCGCCCATGTTGACGCCGCGGCCCGGCATCAACATCTGCGAGGCCGGCCCGAAATGCTGGTTGTTGGCGGCGACCAGGTACGCGCCGTTTTCGATCGCGGCGAGATCCAGCAGCGTGCCGCGCTCGACACGCTCCCAGTCGCGCTTCGGCTGCCCATATACGCGCAAACGCGCGAGACCGCCGTCCGGATAGAGATTCACGCGGAGATGGGTGAAGGCGCGGGCGTCGTCCACTTCGACGTAGTGGTGATGGTTGCCCTGCAGCGTGGTGGCCGGCACGAGCGTTTGCCAGTCGGCGTTGTCGGGCGGAACGTCGCCGTCCACGTAGCATGCATCGATCGACGCGGCCGGCGGGAAGTTGCCGGTGAAGTGGCTCGTGTCCAGATCGACGCCGTACACGACGCCCGGCCGCGCAAGCCGGATCACGCAATAGTCGTGGCCGGTGGTGCGCTTACGGCGCGTTTCCCAGCCGTCCATCCATTTGCCGTGGTCGTCGTACTTGCCGGGGATGAACACTGCCGGTTGCGGCTCGAGCATACGTTCTTTCGGGGCGAAGAATTCGTCGCTCGCGTGGAGCGCCTGCGCACCCAGACGCGGGTCGGCGAGGTTCATGTAGCGACGGGTGAAAGCGGGGGCGTTGGGGTCGAGGATCGGATTAGCCATAGTCTCAGTCAGGCAACGAAAAGTAAGGGAAGGCCGATGGAGTCAGCGCATCCGCCGGGGTAGAACGCGCGCTGCGTTGGCGCGCCGGTGAATAGCTGTAGATCTGGCCAAAGGGCGGTTTAATCGCCCTCGGTCAGACGGCTGGTACGTGTTCGCCGGCGGCCGGCTCGGCGCCGGAGTCTTCGCCCGCCGGAACATAGCGCAGCGCTGCGTCGCGGTTCAGCACGCGATGGGCGCGCGCCCGGTCGATATCGTTTTCCCACACGGCGACTATCACCGTCGCGACGCAATTGCCGATCAGGTTGGTCAACGCGCGGGCAATGCCGACGAACCAGTCGACCGGCAAAATCAGCACGAGGCCGAGGACGGGGATCGCCGGAATTGCGGACAGCGTCGCAGCCAGAATCACGATTGCCGAGCCGGGAATGCCGTGCGCGCCCTTCGACGTCACCAGCGACACCAGCACCACGACGATCAGGTCATGAATGGACAACGGCGTATTGGTCGCCTGCGCGATGAAAATCACCGCAAGCGTCAGATAAATGGAGAAGCCGTCGAGATTGAAGGAGTAACCGGTCGGAATGACTAGCCCGACGGTCGAATCCTTGACGCCCATCCATTCGAGCTTGCGCATGATCTGCGGCAGCACGGCATCTGAAGAGGCGGTACCCAGCACAATCGAAAGCTCCTCGCGCAGATAGCGGATCAGCTTGAAGATGCTGAAGCCGGCCAAACGCATCACCACGCCAAGCACGACCGCGACGAACACGAAGCAGCTCGCGTAGAACACCAGCACCAGCATGCCGAGTTGCTTGAGCGACTCGACGCCGTAGGTGCCGGTCGTGAACGCAATCGCGCCGAGCACGCCGAGCGGCGCGAGCTTGATGATGAAACCCATCACGCGGAAGAACACTTGCGAAAGTTCGTCGATCAGGCTGCTGACGCGCTGCGCCTTATTGCCCAGCAGCGACAGCGCCGAGCCGAACAGCACCGAAAACACGAGGATTTGCAGGATGTCGCCTGTGGCGAAGGCATTGATCGCCGTGTCGGGAATGATCTTCAGCAGAAAACCAGCCGTATCTTTCAGGCTTTTCGCGTGCTCGGTGTAGGTCGACAGCGAAGCGGGATCAAGCGAATGCAGATCGATGTTCATGCCGACGCCAGGCCGTGTCGCGTAGGCCAGCACCGCGCCGATCACGAGCGCAATCGTCGTCATGACCTCGAAATAGATCACCGCTTTCAGCCCGACGCGGCCGACTTTGCGCAGATCGCCGGCATGCGCCATGCCGCTCACCACCACGCAGAAGACGATCGGGCCGATCACCATCTTGATCAGCTTGAGAAAGCCGTCGCCAAGCGGGCGCAGCGTTTGGGCGAAATGCGGGAACACGGCGCCGATCACAATGCCCGCCACCAGCGCTATGACGACCCGGCCAAACAGTGAATTGAAGAACTTCAACACGGCTTCCTCCTGATTAGGATTCACATCTGTTCAGACTGGTCCGACCAGTGCTGTTATGGCGAATAGTAGGAAGCCGATATACTGGCGTCAAGGATTCATTAAATAGCGTTTACCCGCTGTCTTCTGCGCATTTTCTGGCCTGATTGCAGGTCTTAAACAGCTATTCGTACGAGCGTTCAGAACGCGTATTACAATGCTGGTCAGACCGCGCACCCAAAGTGAGCCACGATGAAAAACGTTCCGCACACCGTCACCGATGCCGCCATCGCGACCATCCGCGAACGGATCGAAGCGGGTGTCTATCCGGTGGGCAGTTTGCTGCCGGCGCAGCGTCAGCTCTCGGAGGAATTGGCAATCAGCCGCGCCTCACTGCGCGAGGCGCTCTCCACGCTCGAGGCGCTCGGCCTGCTGATGATTCGCCCCGGTAAGGGCGTGTATGTGGAACGCTCGCAGGCCGCGGCCGCGCAACCGTGGCGCTTCGCGGAGCAGTCGTCGCTGCCGGATACCTACCAGATGCGTTTCGCACTGGAAGGCTTTATCGCGCGCATGGCGGCGCTGGCCGTCAGCGATTCCGACCTCGCCTGGTTCGAAGACAACATCGCGGCCATGCAGACGGCGCTCGCCTGCGACGAACTCGACGAAGCCGCCCGCCTCGACTACGACTTCCATATGCGCATCGTGAGCATTGCCGGCAACGCGGCGATCGAGTCGATTCTGAGCAGTGCCGCGGACATCATGAAGGAAAGCCAGCGGATGCCGTTTTATCGGCGCGAACTGGTGCTGTCCACGTACACCGAACATCGGGCGATTCTCGATGCGCTTAAGGCGCGGGATTCTGCGGCGGCCGGCAAGGCGATCGAAACGCACATCTCGAACGCCGCGCAGCGCGCCGGCGTTTATTTCCCGATTCCGCAGGCGTAAAAAAGCCGCTCCGAAGAGCGGCTTTTTTTGCCGTTGCCCCGCCACCGACCCAATACCAGCAGCAGAAGCACACGAAGCTAGAACAAGCTTACTTCGCGTTGGCCAGTGCCACAGCCGTGTCCAGCATGCGGTTCGAGAAGCCCCACTCGTTGTCGTACCAGCTCGACACCTTTACCAGACGGCCCGACACCTTGGTCAGCGTTGCGTCGAACGTCGACGAAGCCGGGTTGTGGTTGAAGTCGATCGAGACCAGCGGTGCGTCGTTGTAGCCGAGGATGCCCTTCAGCGAGCCTTCCGACGCTTCCTTCATGATCGCGTTGACTTCTTCGACCGTCGTGTCGCGTGCAGCGATGAACGACAGGTCGACGACCGACACGTTGATCGTCGGGACGCGAATCGCGTAGCCGTCCAGCTTGCCGTTCAGTTCCGGCAGCACGAGACCCACAGCTGATGCAGCACCGGTCTTGGTCGGGATCTGGCTGTGCGTGGCCGAGCGCGCGCGGCGCAGGTCTTCGTGGTACACGTCCGTCAGAACCTGGTCGTTCGTGTATGCGTGGATCGTGGTCATCAGACCGTTCACCAGGCCGATCTTGTCGTTCAGCGGCTTGACGAGCGGTGCCAGGCAGTTGGTCGTGCACGATGCGTTCGAGATCACCGTGTCCGATGCCTTCAGCACGTTGTGGTTCACACCGTAGACGATCGTTGCGTCGACGTCCTTACCGCCCGGCGCCGAGATGATGACTTTCTTTGCGCCGCCCTTGATGTGCGCGCTGGCCTTTTCCTTGGTCGTGAAAAAGCCCGTGCACTCCATCACGACGTCGACGTTCAGCTCGCCCCACGGCAGTTCTGCCGGGTTGCGGTTTGCCAGCACGCGGATCTTGTCGCCGTTGACGACCAGGTAGTCGCCGTCCACCGACACTTCGCCCGGGAACTTGCCGTGCGCCGTGTCGTATTGCGTCAGGTGAGCGTTGGTCTTGGCATCGCCAAGATCGTTGATGGCGACGATTTCGATATCGTGCTTCTTGCCGTTTTCATAGAAGGCGCGCAGCGTGTTGCGGCCGATCCGGCCGTAGCCGTTGATTGCGACGCGAATCGTCATGATCTATCTCCTGATGGCTGAAAAAAATCTTCCATGTTCGTCTGCCCTTGCGGCGCAACCGCGCGTGGGGTGCACGCGGCTGCGCTTACCGAAGGTCAGCCGAGTGCGGCTTTGGCCGTCTCTACCACGTTCTCGACGGTGAAGCCGAAATGCTTGAACAGCACGCCAGCCGGGGCCGATTCGCCGAACGTGTCGATGCCGACCACGCCGCCTTCCAGACCCACGTACTTGCGCCAGAAATCCGTCACGCCCGCTTCGATCGCGACGCGGCGCACGCCCTTCGGCAGCACGCGTTCACGGTACTCGGCGTCCTGCTTGTCGAACACGGTGGTCGACGGCATCGACACGACGCGTGCCGCGATGCCTTCGCGAGCCAGCGGCTCAACTGCGTTCAACGCCAGTTCGATTTCCGACCCGGTGGCGATCAGGATGACCTTGCGCGCGACGATCTCGTCGTTCCAGTCGCGCAGCACGTAACCGCCCTTTTCGATGTTGGCGATCTGCGCGTCAGTACGCTCCGAGAACGGCAGGTTCTGACGGCTGAAGATCAGGCACGACGGGCCATGATGCTCAACCGCGTGGGTCCAGGCCACCGCCGTTTCGACCGTATCGGCCGGGCGCCACACTTGCAGATTCGGGATCAGACGCAGGCTTGCGACGTGTTCGATCGACTGGTGGGTCGGGCCATCTTCGCCCAGACCGATCGAGTCGTGCGTGAACACGAAGATCGACGGCGACTTCATCAGTGCGGCGACGCGCAGTGCGTTGCGGCTGTAGTCCGAGAACGTCAGGAACGTGCCGCCGAAGGCCTTGAAGCCGCCATGCAGCGCGATACCGTTGATCGCGGCGCTCATACCGAATTCGCGCACGCCGTAGTTCACGTAATTGCCGGCAGCCTGGCCTTCGGCGTTCACACGCACCGGCTTGGCGGCCTTCCAGTTGGTGAGGTTCGAGCCGGTCAGGTCAGCGGAGCCACCGAGCAGTTCCGGCAATGCAGCCGACAAACCTTCGATTGCCTGTTGCGATGCCTTACGCGTCGCGATGGTTTCCTTGCGTTCGTTCGCGCCGGCGATGATCGCCTTGGCCTTTTCCTTCCAGTCAGCGGGCAATTGCTTCGCGTCGCGGCGCTTGAATTCAGCGGCTTCCTGCGGGTATTTGGCTGCGTATGCTGCAAACGCCTTGTCCCACTCGGATTCGTTGCGTGCGCCGGCTTCCGTTGCGTCCCACGCTGCGTAGACTTCCTGCGGGATCACGAACGGCTCCCACTTCCAGCCGATCGCTTCGCGCGTGGCCGCGATTTCCTTGTCGCCGAGCGGCGAGCCGTGCGAATCGTGGCTGCCCGACTTGGTCGGCGCGCCTTCGCCGATCACGGTCTTGCAGCAGATCAGCGTCGGCTTGTCCGACAGTTTGGCCTGCTTGATTGCCGCATCCACCGCGTCGACGTCATGGCCGACCACGTTCGGGATCACGTTCCAGCCGTACGCTTCGAAGCGCTTCGGCGTGTCGTCGTGGAACCAGTGCACCACTTCGCCGTCGATCGAGATGCCGTTGTCGTCGTAGAACGCGATCAGCTTGTTCAGCTTCAGCACACCAGCGAGCGAGCAGGCTTCGTGCGAGATGCCTTCCATCAGGCAGCCGTCGCCGACGAACACGTACGTGTGGTGGTCGACGATCGTCGCGTCAGCCTTGTTGAATTCGGTGGCAAGCAGCGATTCGGCGAGCGCCATGCCGACTGCGTTGGCCAGACCCTGGCCGAGCGGGCCGGTGGTCGTTTCGACGCCCGGCGTGATGCCGTATTCCGGGTGACCCGGCGTCTTTGAATGCATTTGACGGAAGTTTTTCAACTCTTCCATCGGCAGGTCGTAGCCGGTCAGATGCAGGAGCGAGTACAGCAGCATCGAGCCGTGGCCGTTCGACAGCACGAAGCGGTCGCGATCGGCCCATTGCGGGTTCTTCGGGTTGTGACGCAGATGGCGCGACCACAAAGCCACGCCGATTTCGGCCATGCCCATCGGCATGCCGGGGTGGCCGGAGTTCGCTTTTTGAACGGCGTCCATGGACAACGCGCGGATTGCGTTGGCCATCAGGGAAGTGTGTGCGGGAGACGGGGTCGTCATGTCGAGTCCGGAGACAGAGTCAGAAGGCGGTGCGCGCTTGAGGCCCGGATGCTCGAATGCCAGTCCACTTCGGCGCACGGTGCGGCGCCAGGAGACGCGAAACGGGCAGAGCAAACGGACAAGGCTGAAAGCGTGACATTCTAACAGAACGTTGACCGGCCCCCCTCGCGCAAAGCCGCCTGGCGGCCTGGTTTCAGGCTGGTTCCGCACGCGGGCCGGGCCCGCGCCACGCCTGCGCCTTTACAATTGAGCGACACCAACCCACCGCGCTCCCAACAGAGCCTGCCATCCGTGAGCGCTCCCCTGCTGTTCCACCCTACCGCCGACGCCGTCTACGGATTTCCGAACGCGCGGCGGCTTGCGCGCGTCGATTCGCCCTACCAGCGGATCGAAGTGTGGGACACGCCGCAGCTCGGCCGGCTGTTTACGCTCGACGGCCGCCCGATGACCTCCACCGGCGACGAATTCATCTACCACGAATGCATGGTGCATCCGGCCGCGCTGGCGCATCCATCGCCGAAGGCAGCGCTGGTGCTCGGTGGCGGCGATGGTGGCGCTGCGCGGCAATTGCTGAAGCACCGGGGCATCGAGCGGATCGTCGTGGCGGAGCTCGATGCCGACGTCGTGCGCCTGACCCGCGAGTACCTGCCAGAAGTGCACGGTGGCGCTTTCGATGATCCGCGGGTCGAACTCGTAATCGGCGATGCCGCGGATTTCGTCGCCGGGGCCGCCACAACCACAACGCCGTTTGATCTCGTCGTCTTCGACCTGACACCGCCGGACTCACCCGCCTCAGGCCTCTACACGCCCGACTTCTACATGCAGCTCAAGCGCGTCATGAGCCCGACCGCCGCACTCTCGCTGCATCTCGGTTCTCCCTATTTCCACACGGAACGCGTCGCCGGCCTGCTCAACGATTTACGCGACAGCTTCGCCATCGTGCGCACAATGAGCACCTTCATCCCGCTCTACGGCTCGCTCTGGATGATGGCGACCGCCAGCGACACACTCGACCCCGCCGGCCTCACCGCCGAAGCACTCACCGAGCGCCTTGCCGCACGTCAAATCAGCTCCTTGAAACACTACGACCCAGCCCTCTATGCCGGACTGCTCTCGGCATCCCGGTCCGTGCGCGATAAACTAAGTCAATTCTTAAAGCCATCAAGCTAACGCGTGGGCAGAATGCACGGTCGGTTGGCGCGCGCCATCGGTGTATCGATGCGCGACCGCCCGCCTGGCCTCGCAGCATGCATCCCGCAACCCCAAAAGATCTGGAGAACCCCATGACCGCCTCCCGCCCAGCCGGTGTGCCCTGGTTGACCCCCTATCTGACGGTGCGCGACGCACGTGCCGCCACGGCGTTCTTCGAAGCGGCATTCGGCTTCGAGGTACGTGACAGCGTCCAGGACGATGGTGTCGTCATGCATGTCGAGATGACCTATCAAGGCCAGCTGATCGTGATGTTCGCGCCGGAAGGCGCGTTCGGCTCGGCGGCGAAAACACCCAAAAGCGCGGGCGCGATCGCGCCGCAATCGTTCTATGTCTATGTCGACGATGTCGACGCGGTTTACACGCGGGCGCTGGCCGCCGGCGCAAAATCGCTGAGCGAGCCACAGGATCAATTCTGGGGCGACCGGTTTGCCCAGGTCGAAGATCTGGACGGCTACCGTTGGGCGCTCGCTCGCCACCTTTCCTGAACTAATGAGTATTTTTCTGATGCCTCGCTTCTTCGTCGGTACGCCCCTCAAGCCCGACGACATCATGCCGTTGCCCGATGACGTCACGCGCCACATCCTCGTGCTGCGTTTGCAGCCGGGCGACTCGATCGTGCTTTTCAATGGCGAAGGCGGCGAATACAGCGCCGAACTCGTCGAGGTCGAACGCCGCTCAGCCAAGGTCAGAATTCACGAATTCCGCAATATCGAAGTGGAAGCGCCGTATCACCTCACCCTCGCGCAGGGCATCGCCGGCGGCGACAAGATGGACTGGCTCATCGAGAAGGCCGTCGAACTCGGGGCATCGTGTTTCGTGCCGCTGACCACCACGCGCAGCGTGGTGCGTCTTTCCGGCGAGCGCGCGCAGCGGCGCCACGTTCATTGGCAAGGCATCGTGCGCGCGTCGTGCGAGCAGTGCGGGCGCAATCGCCTGCCGGAAGTGATGCCGGTGCGTGAGATCGCCACGTGGCTCGGTGCGCTGCCTCGCACGCCTGAAGAAGGCGAAATGCGCATTCTGCTGTCGCCGCGCGCCAGCATCAGCTTTTCGGCACTGCCCGCTAATCCGCCGTTCGGGCGCGTAACCGTGCTGGTCGGCCCCGAAGGCGGTTTTTCGGCGGCGGAAGAAGCCGCTGCGACTGATCACGGATTTACCGCGGTCGGCCTCGGTCCGCGCGTGTTGCGCACGGAGACCGCCGGCATCGCAGTGCTCTCGGCATTGGCAGCCCGCTGGGGTGCCTGGTAAGCCGCAAGCAAAAACAAAAGCAAAGGCCCGCCAATTGGCGGGCCTTTCTCTTTCTTTTACAACGGTAGGCGGTGCTCAGGCCTACCTTACTTATGCAAACGAATAAAACACCCGGAACGCAACCTTGCGCTCGGCCCAGAACTCGGACGCTTCGCGGAACACGTCCAGTAGCGTCTCGCGCCCTTCCTTGTCGAACTTTTGCGCGACCGGCAACTGCTCAAGCACGATCACGAACCCGGGCTGCGCGCCTGCCTTATGGACCAGATCGGTCAGGCAATCGTAGAGCGCGTCGTAATTCTTGCCGAAATGCTTCGGAAACAGGAACGACGTAGCAATGGTCTCCAGCACTTCCTGTTTGGACTGTGCATTCGCGCAGTACGCGTACAGAAAGTGCTGGCCGAGCTGGTTGGCCTCGTCAGCGAGATCCTGCACGCGAAAGGCGCGGATCGACTGTACGATGTTCGGTCGTACGGTCTTGAAAAGACTCATGGGCTCCTCGTTCGATGAGAGCACAGTGCTGGCTTCGCTCTGGTTATC
The DNA here is from genome assembly GCF_900116445.1 of Paraburkholderia aspalathi. Classification (GTDB taxonomy): domain Bacteria; phylum Pseudomonadota; class Gammaproteobacteria; order Burkholderiales; family Burkholderiaceae; genus Paraburkholderia; species Paraburkholderia aspalathi. The sequence goes on along the minus strand of NZ_FPBH01000010.1, from coordinate 18,198 downwards.
CCGGCCCTGGTCGCCGGCGCGCATTCGCATGACGCGCTGGAACAAATTGCCGTCGCCGGCCGCGAAAAGATCCGTCGCGACTCCGGAGTCGTGCGCGTAGACGTTGTCGCTCATGCCGTTCATCCCGATGTCATTCAACAATACGATTAAAACTGGTGTAATGGTCGTCCGAGTAATAGCAGTTGTCGGTCCGCTGTAGCGGACCTCCGCAGACGATGCGACGCGCCCCGCGGTTTCGTGAACGAGGCGTGGGAACGGTGTATTCGTGGTAAAAGCCGCGCCGATGCGGCGGTAGCAACCGTTCGCGATTGCCGAATACGATGCCGTCCTTCTCATACGGGTAAGGCCCGCCCGCGGCAATCAAGTTCAATGTATTGACCGCTTCGCGCGGCAACTGCGCCGCCGCGATAGTGCCCTGCACCTGAGCTTGTGTATCGGCAGATGCCGTGTAGTCGCGCGCAAACGCGCCAGGCACGGAGCCCGATACAGCGCAGAGCGTCAAAGCACCGATCAGCACGCCTTTAATGCGCAGCCACTTGCGTGCCATGAATCAAGGTTCCCCGCTGTTAGATCACGAGTTTGACGACCATGAAAGTCGTAAGGGTATCGCTAAAACCCCACAGAATCAACGTTCGCCGGACAGGCAAAAGCTTCCAATCGCGCGGGAAAGAGCCACGGAACGGGCTTTGACGACTTTTGACAGAATATTTAGCTTGTGCAGGCTAAAATTAACCCGACGAAGCAAATGAAGGCAGGCCCAAGCCCACTGGGCGCCCATTGCGCAGCCCATTCCCTCTAATGAAAGCCTTGGGGATCCGCAGTCTCTCGAAGGCGGAATGGTCTCATTCGGCCTTTTTAGGGTGGCTATCCCCTGTTCACCCGCAGGCGTGCCCATTGCGGGCACGCCTTTTTTTTGCATGGCGCCCAAATCAGGCGGCGCCACGCTTCAGTCCCGGATCAAGGATCAGCGGGCTGCGATCACGTCGGCAACCAGCAGCGCCGTCATGTTGACGATGCGGCGAACCGTGGCCGAAGCCGTCAGCACGTGCACCGGCTTGGCGGCGCCGAGCAGCATCGGACCAATCGCGATGTTGTTGCCCGCGGCGGTCTTCAGCAGGTTGTACGAGATGTTGGCCGCGTCGATGTTCGGCAGCACCAGCAGGTTCGCATCGCCTTCGAGCGTCGAGTCGGGCAGCACTTCGCGGCGCAGATTCGCGTCGAGTGCGAGGTCGCCGTGCATTTCGCCGTCCACTTGCAGGTCGGGTGCGCGCTCGCGCAGGATCGCCAGCGTGTCGCGCATTTTCTGCGCGGTCGGCGCATTGCTCGAACCGAAGTTCGAATGCGACACCAGCGCGATCTTCGGTTCGATACCGAAGCGGCGCACTTCCTCGGCTGCCATGATCGTGATCTCTGCCAGTTGTTCCGGCGTCGGATCGACGTTCACGTGCGTGTCGACGAGGAAAATCTGGCGGTTCGGCAACACCAGCGCATTCATCGCCGCATAGACCTTCGCGCCTTGCTTCTTGCCAATGACCTGATCGATGAAGTGCAGGTGACGATGCGTGGTGGACACCGTGCCGCAGATCATGCCGTCCGCCTCGCCCTTCTCCACCATCATCGCGCCGATCAGCGTGGTGCGGCGGCGCATTTCGAGCTTCGCCATCTGCTCGGTGATGCCCTTGCGGGACATCATCTTGTGATATTCCTGCCAGAAATCGCGGTAACGCTCGTCGTGGTCGGTGTTCACGACCGAGTAGTCCTGACCCGCGATCAGACGCAGACCGTAACGCGCGATGCGCTGTTCGATCACCGCCGGACGGCCGATCAGGATCGGCTTCGCGAGCTTTTCGTCGACGATGATCTGCATCGCGCGCAGAACGCGCTCTTCTTCGCCTTCCGCGAACACAATGCGCTTCTTCTCCGGCTCGACGCCACGCGCCAGTTGGAAAATCGGCTTCATGGTCGTGCCGCTGTGATACACGAACTGCTGCAGATGCTGTTCGTACGCGTCCATGTCTTCGATCGGACGCTCGGCGACGCCCGAATCCATCGCGGCCTTCGCCACCGCCGGCGCGACCTTGACGATCAGGCGCGGGTCGAACGGCTTCGGAATCAGGTATTCCGGACCAAACGAAAGATCCTGGATGCCGTACGCCGTCGCGACGATATCGCTCTGCTCCTGGCGAGCCAGTTCGGCGATCGCATTGACCGCGGCGATCTCCATTTCACGCGTCACCGTCGTGGCGCCCGCATCCAGTGCGCCGCGGAACAGGAACGGGAACACCAGCACGTTGTTCACCTGGTTCGGGTAGTCCGTGCGGCCCGTGCAGAGCACCGCGTCCGGACGCACTTCGAGCGCCAGTTCCGGCAGGATTTCCGGGGTCGGGTTGGCCAGCGCCAGAATCAGCGGCTTGTCGGCCATCTGCTTGACCATGTCCTGCTTCAGTACGCCGCCGGCCGAGAGGCCAAGGAAAATATCCGCGCCGCCGATCGCCTCAGCGAGCGTGCGAGCGTCGGTTTCGCGTGCGAAGCGTTCCTTGTCCGGGTCCATCAGTTCGACGCGGCCCTTGTAGACCACGCCGGCCAGGTCGGTGACGGTAATGTTTTCGAGCGGCAGGCCGATGTCGACCAGCAGATCCAGACAGGCCAGCGCCGCCGCGCCCGCGCCGGACGCCACCAGTTTGACCTTCTTGATGTCCTTGCCGACCACCTTCAAGCCGTTGGTGATGGCCGCCGCGACGACGATGGCCGTACCGTGCTGGTCATCGTGGAAGACCGGAATCTTCATGCGCTTGCGGCATTCGCGCTCGACGATGAAGCAGTCCGGCGCCTTGATGTCTTCGAGGTTGATACCACCGAAGGTCGGCTCCAGCGCGGCGATCACCTCGACCAGCTTGTGCGGATCGGACTCGTTCAGCTCGATATCGAACACGTCGATGCCGGCGAACTTCTTGAACAGGACGGCCTTGCCTTCCATGACCGGCTTCGAGGCGAGCGGCCCGATGTTGCCAAGACCCAGCACCGCGGTGCCGTTCGTGACGACGCCGACCAGGTTGCTGCGCGCGGTGAAACGGGCGGCGTTCAGCGGGTTTTCGACGATTTCCTCACACGCGAACGCGACGCCCGGCGAGTATGCCAACGCGAGGTCGCGCTGGTTGATCATCTGCTTGGTGGGGGCGATCGCGATCTTCCCGGGGGTCGGGAACTCGTGATAATCGAGAGCGGCTTCGCGGAGTTTGCTATTGACGGGAGTCGACATAAGGCGGGCTTCGAAGGGCGGATTAGAATAGATGTTCGACGGCATTGTAGCCCCAATTGCCGGCTCGATTCCTTCAATACGGGTACAACTGCCGCGACTGAAATATAGCGAAAGGCAGACATGGCACACGTTGGGCCAACCACTCGTTGAATCGGAGTTGAGCGCGAATAGAGTGTTTACCCGCGGACGTCTCCGTACAATGCGCGCCGTTAGCGACTTTTCGTTGCACTTATCCGCTTACCCACTACCCCATGCTCTCTGAGTTTTCGCTGATCGATCGCTTCTTCGCCCGCCGCGCAGCCGCTGCGTCGTCCCGTACTGCTGAAGGCGAACTCGGCATCGGTGACGACTGCGCCCTGCTCGCGCCGCGCCCCGGCGAAATGCTGGCGATATCGACGGACATGCTGGTGGAAGGCCGCCATTTCTTTCCTGACGTTGATCCCGAGGCGCTCGGTCACAAGGCGCTCGCGGTGAACCTGTCGGATCTCGCCGCCATGGGCGCAAAGCCGCAGGCGTTCACCTTGGCGTTCTCCTTGCCCAAAGCCGACGAGGCGTGGCTCGCCGCCTTCAGCGATGGCCTCTTCGCGCTGGCTGGGCGCTACGGCTGCGATCTGATCGGCGGCGACACCACCGGCGGCCCGTTGAATCTGTGCATCACCGTGTTCGGCAGCGTGCCGTCGCAAGTTGCACTGCGCCGCGACGCCGCGCAACCGGGCGACGATATCTGGATCTCCGGCACGCTCGGCGACGCCCGTGCCGGGCTGGGCGTGCAGCGCGGCGAGTGGTCTGCCGATGCCAGCGACACTGCGACGTTTCGTCGCGCCCTCGAACGTCCCGAGCCGCGCATCTTCCTCGGTCTCGCGTTGCGGGGGATCGCGCATGCAGCGCTCGATCTATCGGACGGGCTCGCCGGCGACCTACAGCACATTCTTGAACGCTCGAACGTGCAGGCCACGGTCGACGTCGACGCCGTGCCGCGTTCGACCGCGCTACGCCGCCTCTCGCCCGAGATCCAGCAACGTTGCACGCTAGCCGGCGGCGACGATTACGAACTGTGCTTCACCGCCCCGGCCGCAGCGCGCGCCAAGGTCGAAGCAGCCGGCCGCGAGGTCGCCGTACCGGTCACCCGCATCGGTACAATAAGCGCTCTTCAAACGGCGGCCGACCGCCCGGCGATCGGCTGGCGCGATGCCGCCGGCGCGCCGCTCACTCTGACGTTGCAAGGCTTCGACCATTTCCATGCAGACTGACCCCCCGCTGGGCCCCGCCGACGATCTGATCGGCCATCCGCAGCCCAACGCGTCCGGCCCGCGCGCGCCGCGTCCTCAGCCGCGCCGCGCCACCGCGCGTTTCATGCTGTCGCATCCGCTGCACATTCTGTCGCTGGGCTTTGGCAGCGGCTTGTCGCCGGTTGCGCCGGGCACCGTCGGCACCCTGTTCGCATGGGCCTCGTTCGCCGTCCTGAGCCGTTATCTGACCGTGGTCGAATGGGGCGTTCTGATCGTCGCCGGCTTTTTCGGCGGCATTGCGATCTGCGGCTTTACCGCTAAGAAGCTGGGCACCGACGATCCGTCGCCGGTCGTCTGGGACGAAATCATCGCGTTCTGGCTGGTGCTGCTAATGGTCACGCCGGTCACGCTAACCGGGCAACTCTGGGCGTTCATCGTGTTCCGCTTCTTTGACATGGTGAAACCGCCGCCCATTGGTTATTTCGATCGCCGACTGAAAGGTGGTTTTGGCATCATGTTCGACGACCTGGTCGCCGCGTTCTTCACGTTGCTCGTGATTGCGCTCTGGCGCATGTCGGTTTAACCGTTGCCCGCCGGTCACCGGCTGCCGACAGCCTCCCGCAGCAGTTCCCCGTTTTCCGGATTGACGCCATGCCTACCGATTCCGTGGTTCACCAGCTTGCGATTCGCGTGAGCAACCGCCTGCGCGACGAGCGCCTGATGCTCGTCACCGCCGAATCCTGCACAGGCGGCATGGTGGCGACTGCGATCACCGATATTTCCGGCAGCAGCGGCTGGTTCGAGCGCGGCTTCGTCACGTATTCGAATCAGGCGAAGTCCGAGATGATCGGCGTGCCGGCCGACCTGATCGAAAAGCACGGCGCGGTCAGCGAACAGGTGGCGCGCGCGATGGCGGAGGGCGCGCTGCGCAACAGTCGCGCGCAGGTGTCGGTGTCGATTACCGGCGTCGCCGGCCCGGGCGGTGGAACGGAAACCAAGCCGGTCGGCATGGTGTCGTTCGGCTGGAGCAATCGGCTGCATACGTCCGTCGAAACCAAAGTCTTCAAGGGCGATCGCGAGAAGATCCGCGTGCAGGCCGCCGCGCACGCGCTGCGCGGTGTGTTGGCCCTGCTCGACGAGCGCGAACATTAACGTCTGGTTCAAAATCTGAGGCCCCGCCACGATGCCCAATACGTCGACTTCGCACGCAGCCAAAGACAAGTTGATCCGTCGCTTCGATCTGAAGCCGCATCCGGAAGGCGGATTTTTCAGCGAAACGTATCGGTCCGTGGAGTCCGTGCGCCGCGATGACGGTTCAACGCAGACGCGCTCGGCGTCCACCGCGATTTACTACCTGCTTTGCGACGGCGCGCATTCGGCGTGGCATCGGATCAAGTCCGACGAGGTCTGGCATTTTTATGCCGGCGAGCCTTTGAATGTCCACGTGCTCGACGAAGCGGGCAGGTTGATTACGCACACGTTGGGCAATGCGCTGACGCATCCGGATGCCGTGTTTCAGGCAGTGGTGCCCGCGGGTTTGTGGTTTGCCGCGGAATGCGCGGACCCGGCGACGTTCGCGCTGGTGGGTTGCACGGTCGCGCCGGGGTTTGAGTTCAGCGAGTTCGAACTGGCGGATGTCGAAGCGCTAAAAGCGCGGCATCCGCAGCATGCGGTGTTTATCGAGCGGCTGGGGCCGGTTACCTGACCGGCCTCACCCTCAATTACCGGAACGCATTGATCCGGTCACGCGTTTCCATCGCGGCCTTAGCCGCGGCTTCGGCGAAATCGTCATCCTTACCGGCGTAGATAATCGCCCGCGACGAGTTGATCAACATGCCCGTGCCGTTCGCCGTCCGGCCGGCGTTGACCGTCGCCTGAACATCGCCGCCTTGCGCGCCGATGCCCGGAATCAGTAGCGGCATATCGCCGACGATCCCACGCACCACTTCGATTTCCTTCGGGAAAGTCGCACCGACCACGAGAGCCAGCTGGCCGCTTGCATTCCACTTGTCAGCCGCCAGTTGCGCGACGACCTGATACAGCGGACGCCCGCCCGTCTCCAGAAACTGCAGGTCCGAGCCGCCCGCGTTCGAGGTCCGGCACAACACGATCACGCCCTTGCCCTCGTGCTCCAGATACGGCTGGATCGAATCGAAACCCATATACGGATTCACCGTCACCGCATCCGCCTGATAGCGCTCGAAGGCCTCGCGCGCGTACTGCTCGGCGGTGCTGCCGATATCGCCGCGCTTCGCGTCCAGAATCACCGGCAGGCCCGGGTGGTTCGCGTGAATGTGCGCAATCAGCTGCTCGAGTTGGTCTTCCGCACGATGAGCGGCGAAGTAGGCGATCTGCGGTTTGAACGACGACGCATAGGGCGCGGTCGCATCGACGATAGTGCGGCAGAAGTCGAAAATCGCTTCGGGACGGCCCGCGAGCGCGCCCGGGAATTTGCTGGGCTCGGGATCGAGGCCGACGCACAGCAGCGAGTTCGTGCGCTGCCAGGCGTCGTTGAGTGTCTGGATGAAATTGGACATGGTGAGTCTCGCGGCGAGCCGATAACGGAAGTGGCGCGTATTTTACCTGTCCTGCGCGACAAGCCGCGGCCACGCGTCATGCCGGTTCCGGCTGGGGCGTGACGACGGGTACGCCGTACCGCTGCGCCCTGCTCGCGCCCTACTGTCGCCGGCGCGAACCGCGTGCACCCGGCATCGAGCGCAAACCCGTGCGTTCGACGGTAAAGCGGAACGTACGCGTGAGCCGTTCGCCGCGCGCGAGCATCGTCATCCCGTTTTCGCACGCGCCGCCCGCCAGATTCATCGCGTTGATCGGATGGTCGACCGGTTCGAAGCAGAAGAAGTCTTCGCGCGGCGGCGTGTAAAGCACGTAGTAGTCGGTGTCGGCGGCGATATTCAGCGACAGCCGCCGCTTCGGCCACACCACGGCCGCCTGTCCGCTCCAGCCCGTGAACGCGTGATTGACGATGGTTTCCGGCAGCGGATACGCCACGCCGAATTGCCACGCGGGCGGCGCCGGCACATGACGCACCGGCAGCCAGTCGTCGCCGGAAAGCCACAGGCCGCCTGCCGCCGCCGATAGTTCGGTGTCAGCGTCGCGCACAAAAAATGGATGCACGCCCAGCCCGAAAGGCAACGCCTCGCGGCCGGCATTCTCGATGTCCAACGTGATGACGAGCGTGGGGCCGTCCAGCGTATAGGTTTGCGTCGCGCGGAATGCGTACGGTTTGCCGTCGTGGCGATCGAGCGTCAGACGCACGTTTTCGCGATCCGACTCCGCAACCTGCCAGGCGGAGAGCCAACCGTCGCCATGAATTGGCAAGGCTTCGTCGGCGCGATTTTGCGGCACCTCGACACGCCGCCCCGCCACATTGAAATGACCGCCGCCGATGCGATTTGAATACGGCAGCAACGGATAGCAGGCCAGCTGATTCGGCTGGGTATCCGAAGCGACGTGACGGCAGCGCCGGAAAATCGGCGTGAGCGCGCCGTCGTTACGCCAGTCGAAACGCGTGACGCCGCCGCCGAGCGTCGGCGCGACATCGAGGCGCAAATGCGCATTGGCGAGCGTAATGCACGCGAGCTCGCCGCCGCTCGTCTCACCGACCGCAACCGCAGAAGTACTGGGACCCGGAAGCACCGGATTGGCCGCCGCGTTGAGTCGCGCGCGCCGGCTCTGAGAAGAGGCGGAAACAGGATTCGCAACAGTCATATCTGGCTCCATCGAGAGGCGTAGGACGTTGCCGTCATTGCTGACGGATGCTGTTGGGCGATTTTTTTTGCACAGGTCGCCTCAGGGTCCGAACTGCATGCTGCCGATCTACTGCCGATTTGCTGGCACTTGGTTTGCGACATCAACAACTGGTTCAGTTCCAAAATCACTGCTCGACTGCACTCTGCCTTGCAACTGAGGCTGCGTCATTCTGCGCTATGTAGGCGCGCCCTGGAACACCGGTTCCGGCAAACCTTGTCGTCCGGGTGTTGCGATGAACACGCCGCCCGCATGAGAATCGCCCGCTAGCGCGGCGGCATCGAGATCGATACGCGCACTCGTGATGTACAGGGTGTCCAGTTGTACAGGCCCTGAAGGAAGTCCTCTTGAGGGGCCGCCAAACGCGACGCAACTCGGCTGCGCGGTCGGTACGTCGACACGCTCGGTTTCCACGCCATCGGGGCCATACCGCACCACTCGCCTGCCGCCCCACTGTGCGTTCCACACGCCACCATCACTGTCGACGGTCGAGCCGTCGGGCTCGCCGGTCGCGTCCGTCAATGTCGTAAAGACGCGGTCGTTGGCAACGCTGCCGTCCGCGCGGTAGTCGCAAACGCGAATTTCACGTGTCGGCGAATCGCCGTAGTACATCGTCGCGCCGTCGGGACTGAACGCGATGCTGTTCGAGATCGCCGGTGCGGGCAACGGCAAACGCTCCAGCGACAAATCGTGATTCAGACGATAAAACCCGCCGATTGCCTGCAACGGCGAACCCTCGTCTTTCGTGCCGAATACGAAACGACCCTGACGATCGCAGCGGCCGTCGTTCACGCGCGTGTTCAAGCCCGGTTCGACGTCGACGATACGCCGCGTCTCGCCGGTTGTCAGATCGAAGAACGCGAGATGCGTCGCCAATCCGAGCAACAGGTAGCGCGGATCGGCGCACAACGCAAAACTCCCGAGACGCTCGGGCATGCGCCAGAACGTGCTGCCGCCGTCAAGCGGGTCATAGCGCCACAGCCGCGCGCCTTCGATGTCGTTCCAGTAGAAGCGGCCGGTTCTCGCGCACCACGTCGCGCCTTCGCCGAGCGTGCATTTCGTGTCGAGCAGCAGCGCCGCGCTATGTGCAGGCAAATCCGCCCCCGCACTCACGCCCAGCCTCCGTCGACGACGATATCCTGCGCGGTCATCATCCTGCTGTCATCGGCGGCGAGGAATAGCGCCATGCGGGCGAGATCAGCCGGCTCCAGTTCAGCATCGATACACTGACCCTCCTTGATCGAGCGACGGCCCGCATCGTCGAGCCACAAACGTTTCTGCTTTTCCGTCATCACCCAGCCCGGCACCAGCGTATTGACGCGAATATTGAAGTGACCGAGGTCGCGCGCGAGCCCGCGCGTCAGACCCTGCACTGCCGATTTCGACATCACGTACACCGGATAGCCGCCGTTCTTCAGCATCCAGCTGATCGAACCCAGGTTGATGATCGAACCCGCGTTCGCGGCTTTCATGTCCTCCATCACCGCTTGCGCCGCGAAGAACTGGTGACGGATATTCACCGCGATCCCCGCGTCGAAAAACTCGCGCGTCACGTCGCCAATCGCGTGGCGTTTGTCGTTCGCGGCGTTGTTCACCAGCACCTGAATCGGACCGAGTGCGGCCTTCACACCGGCGATCGCTTTTTGCAGCGCGTCGATGTCGGTCAGATCGCAAGGCAGGAACAGCGGCTTGTGTTTCGAATCGCCGAGTTCGTCGGCGAGCGCTTCACCTGCGGTCGCGTCGATATCGAAGAACGCGACGCGCGCACCCTGCGCCGCAAAATGCTCGACGAACGATGCGCCGATACCGGTCGCGCCGCCCGTGATCAACACCGTTCGGTCGACGAGACTCGGATAGCGGGCAAACGCGTTGTCCGCGAGGCGGTCGTTTGCATTGGCCGGAGACGACATCGTTCGATTCCTTTTTAGAGCAAGGTGGGTGAGCCGCGGGTTTATTTCCGGGTTCAATCCCGGGTTAGTCCCGTGAGCCGCGGTTCTTCAACTGGTCGAGCAGCACAGCGGCGAGCAGGATCGCGCCACGCACGAGGTACTGATAGAACGCGTCGATGTTCATCAGGTTCATCACGTTCTCAACCGTACCCATGATCAGCACGCCGATCACGACACCGGAGATCGTTGCACGACCGCCGAGCAGCGACACGCCGCCCAGCACGCACGCTGAAATCACGTTCAGCTCGAAGCCTTCCGCCGCGTTCGGCTGGCCCGACGTAATCCGCGAAGCCAGAATCACACCGGCCAGCGCGGTGACGGCGCCCTGAATCAGGAAGATATAAACGCGCGTGCGTTCGACATTGATACCGGCAAGACGCGAGGCTTCCGGATTACCGCCGATTGCCAGCGTGTTACGGCCGTACACGGTCTGATTGAGCATCACGCCGAACACGATGAAGCACAGCAGCGTGACCCAGATCGGCAGCGACACGCCGAAGAAGCTCAAACCGCCCAGTGCGATAAACGTATCCGACGACACGCCCACGGCTTGCCCATGCGACACGATAAAGCCGAGACCGCGGACGATTTCCATCGTTGCGAGCGTTGTGATCAGCGCGTTGATGCGCAGATAGGCGATCACGGCGCCGTTGACGAAGCCGATCACTGCGCCCGCGAACACAGCCGCGATGATTGCGATGAACGTGTTACCGGTCGCGTTCAGCACCATCGCGCACAGCACACCGGCGAACGCGACTGTCGACCCCACCGACAAGTCGAAATCGCGCGAGGCCAGACAGAACATCATCGTGCACGCGACCATGCCGATCTGCGAAATCGACAGGGCGAGACCGAGCATGTTCTCGATCGAGAAGAAGTGGTCGACCGTCAGCGACATCGTGATGAACATCACGATGAAGATCAGGATCAGGCTGTACTCGGTGATCTGCTGCCACCATTTCGCCTTGTCGTTGCCTTGCGGAATCAGCGCTTCGGCCGCACTTTTTGCGGCTTGTTGCGCGAGGTTTTCTCTGGCTTGCATGTTGAAGACTCCTCCCGTTCCCCACGGGTTGCCGGACTTTCGTCCAAATAATGTTCAGGCCGCTTGCTCGGTGGCTGCGGTTCCGGGCAGCGCTGTCGAGCTTTGCGGCAAGGCGAGGCCCAACACGGATTGTTCCGTTGCGTCCTTACGCGCCAGCTCGCCGGAAATCCGACCCTGACGCATCACGACGATCCGGTCGGATACGCCGAGCACTTCCGGCAATTCCGACGAAATCATCACGATCGCGCAGCCGCGTTCAGCGAGCTGATAAATCACGTTATAGATCTCATGCTTCGCGCCGACGTCGATCCCGCGCGTCGGCTCGTCGAGAATCACGACCTTCAGATCGGGCTCGGCCAACCAGCGCGACAGAATCGCCTTCTGCTGGTTGCCCCCCGACAGAAAGCGGATCTTCTGGCGACGGCTCGGCGTCTTGATCTTCAGCAGCTTGATAAAACGGTCGGCGGTTTCCGCTTCTTTCTTGCGATCGAGGAACATCCCGGCGCGCAGATAGTGACGGCGGCAACTGATATTGATGTTCTCCGACACGGTCGCCATCGCAACGATGCCCTCTTCCTTGCGGTCTTCCGGGCACAGCACGATGCCGTGTTTGATCGCCTCACCTGCGCTGCGCACCTTGATCGGCTTGCCGTCGAGCACGATTTCGCCGGCCTTCTTGTGATCCGCGCCGTACACCAGATGCATCAGTTCGCTGCGCCCGGCGCCCACCAGACCGAAGAAGCCGACGATCTCGCCACGCCGCACTTCGAAGCTGGCCGGCTGTGCGAGCGCATGACCTTCGATCGCTTTGGCAGCGAAGCGCACTTCGCCGAGCGGCCGTGACGAGTAGTTGTAAATGTCGGCGATTTCACGTCCGACCATTTCGCTGACAATGGTGTCGCGCTTCACGCCTTCGAGCGTCGGATGCGACGCAATTTTGCGGCCGTCGCGGAAGATCGTGCAGGCGTCGCACAGCTCGTAGATCTCGTCCATGCGGTGCGAGATGTAGATCATCGCGCGGTTGTCGGCACGCAGATCGCGCACCAGTTTGAACAGCACTTCGGTCTCGCGATGCGACAGCGAGCTGGTCGGTTCATCCAGTGCGATCACGCGTGCGTTGCGCAGCAGCGCCTTGCAGATTTCGACCATCTGCCGTTGCGCGATCGAGAGCTTGCGCAGCTTCGCGTTCGGATCCAGCGCCACGCCCATCGCTTCGAGGCGTTCGCGCACGAAGCGTTTGGCTTCACGCTTGTTGACCCAGCCGAGCGAGTTCGGCAACTGGCCCAGCAGCAGGTTTTCCGCGACCGTCAGATCGGGCACGTATTGCAGTTCCTGGTGAATCACCGCGATCCCCGCCGCGATCGACGACGCCGCGCTCGTGAAGCGCACCTCATTGCCGTCGATCATCACGCGGCCCGAATCGGGCTGGTATTCACCGCCGAGAATCTTCAGCAGGGTCGATTTCCCTGCGCCGTTTTCGCCCATCAGGCCGTGCACCTGGCCGACGTTGACGTCGAAGGACACACCGTCGAGCGCGCGCACGCCTGGAAAGACTTTGCCGATATTGTCAAAACGTAGCGTCGCTGACACTTCGCCTCCTATCCCATGCAACTTAATTGCTGCTTCGTGTGAACCGTGCGTGTTTTGCGAGGCAGTCACGCCAGCGGCAAACACGGTCTGTCTCAACTGCTGATCTTGTATTGCTGTTGCCGGCGCGCCCAATCCTTGGAGAAACGACGCACCGGCAGTTCACTTCATTTAACTACGCTTTCAGCCGCTTAATTTGCCGCGAGGCCCATCTTCTGGCGCACATCGGCGACGTTGTCACGTGTAGCCAGCATGCCGGTCGTCAGCGTGAGCATCGGCGGTTCCTTGCCTTGCGTGATCCAGTCGTACATCAGCGTCGAGGTTTCTTCGCCGTGACGCTTCGGGCTGATGATGACCGTGCCGTAGAAGCCCGTCGGGGTCGGCTTCTTGAACTCGTTCAATGCCGAGTCCGAACCGCCGATGCCGATACCGATCATGTTGTCCGCCTTGAAGCCGCGGCCTTCCGCTGCGCGCACCGCGCCGAGCACGCCTTCGTCGTTCAGCGCGTAAGCCACCCAGTGCTTGAAGTTCGGGTTCTTCGTCAGCGCGATGTTGGCGGCGTTGAACGCGTTTTCCGTGTCGGTCTTCGCTTGCGGCGCGGCGATGATGTTCGCCTTCGGGAAGCCGGCGGCGACCAGCGCGTCGGTTGCGCCGCTCGTGCGGTCATGCGCGGTCGGCAGCTGTTCGTAGGTGACGTCGATTGCGCCGACGTCCTTCATGTCCCAGCCGCGCTTCTTGATTTCCGCGGCCAGGCCGTCGCCCACCTGCTTGCCGATGTTGTACGCCGAGATGCCCATATGCGGCACCGATGCGATCGGCTTGCCCGCGCCGTCGACGAGACGGTCGTCGACCGTCATCATCTTCAGGCCGTCGGCCTTCGCCTTGGCGACGATGCCCGGCCCGAGCTTGACGTCAGGCGTGCAGATCACAAAGCCTTGTGCCTTCTGCGCCGACAGGTTGTCGATAGCGCTCATCACCTTCTCGCCCGACGGCGCGCCGATCTTCACCAGCGTGAAACCCTTCTCCTTGGCGGCAATTTCGGCGAACTTCCATTCGTCCTGGAACCACGGTTCTTCCGGCTGCTTCACGAGGAAGCCGATCTTGACCGGGTCCGCTGCTTGCGCCACCGGTGCGTTGAAGAGCACACCCGTCGCCGCTGCTGCCAGCGTGAGGAAAATTCTTCGTTTCATAATGCGTGTCTCCTGACTAATTGATAACGAGAAGGTATCGGCCGCGTCTTCTTGTACCGGGTGTGACACACGCGGCCAGCGCGTCGTCCGGTGAAACCTTGCTGCTTTGTTCTTGCTGCCCGTTTGCTTCTTGTTGCGTTTCCCGCTTCCTGTTGCGTGCTGCCCCGCTACGTTCAGTCGTGATACACCGCCGAGCGGCCGCCATCCACGGTGATGCAGGTGGCGTTGATGAACGGCGCCTCATCCGAGGCGAGAAACACCGCGGTCATCGCTACTTCTTCCGGGCGGCCGATGCGCTTCATCGGTTGCAGAGCGAGCGTCGCCTGTTTCGCGGCAGCCGGATCGGCTTGTTCGTTCCACCAGTCGTGCGTCAATTGCGTTTCGATGTAGCCCGGCGCGATCGCGTTGACCCGCACATTACGCGGCGCGTATTCGATGCCGAGCGCACGCGTCAATCCGATCACGCCATGCTTCGCCACCGGATACGGAAAACATCCCGGAATGATCTTGAATGCATGCGTCGACGCGATATTCACAATGCTGCCCGCGCCGCGTTCGACCATGCCCGGCAATACCGCGCGACACCCGTTCCAGACGCCGTCGAGATCGACCGCGAAGCAACGGCGCCAGTCGTCATCCGTCATGGTCAGCGGATCACAGAACACGTTGATGCCGGCGTTGTTGACCAGTACGTCGACCGCGCCGAACGCCTGCTCGGCCTCGCTCACCGCATGCTGAACCGAGGCCGATTGCGTCACGTCTGTCTGCACCGCCAGCACGCGTGCACCGGTTTGCGTCTTGATCTGTTCCGCCGTCTGCTGCGCGGTTTCGAAATCGAGTTCAGCCAGCACGACCGCCGCGCCCTCACGCGCAAACGCAAATGCGATCGCCGCACCGATGCCACGGCCGGCGCCGGTGATCAACGTGACTTTGTCGGCGAGCCGCTTCATTTCTTCGCGCCTGCACGGGCGATGCGCAACCCGTTGATGAACGCCTTTGCGTGCGAGGCCGTCACCGCCGCGCTCTGTCCCGGCTTGTACAGCGCCGAGCCGAGGCCGAAGCCATTCGCGCCGACGCTAAGGAACGGACCCATGTTGTCCGGCGTGATCCCACCAACCGGCACCAGCGGCACTTCCGCCGCGATCACCGCGCGCCACGCCTTCACGACCTGGCAGCCGAGTTGTTCGGCGGGGAACATCTTCAACACATCCGCGCCGTTTTTCAGCGCGATGAAGGCTTCGTTCGGTGTCGCCACACCCGGCGCGCAGGCCATGCCTTGCGCTTTCGCGGCGCCGACGACCTCCGGGTCGCTATGCGGCATCACGATCAGCTCGCCGCCGGCCGACTTCACGTCGTTGACGAAACTCGGATGCAGCACCGTGCCCGCACCGACGATCGCATCGGCCGGCAACACCTTGCGGATTGCCGCGATGCTGTCGAACGGCTGCGGCGAATTCAACGGCACTTCGACGATGCGAAAGCCGGCTTCGTACAGCGCCTGAGCGTGCTCGGCGGCATCGGCGGGCGTCACGCCGCGCATGATCGCGATCAGCGGACAGACCTCGAACGCCGCGATCAACCCCGCGTGCGGCATGTACGGGGCGGGCAGATTGATGTGAAGTTGCATGTCGATTCCTTGTTTCGTGAGCGGCAGCGCTGCCGGTTAGCCGGCGTGCGCCGCTTGCGGCGTAGGCTTGACGAGCCCCGCCTGGGTCGCGACGCGCCACAAGCCGCGCTCGGTGGCGTGCTTCACCAGCTCCGCGTGCGTGCAACCGAATTGCACCAGTGCTACGCGATAGCGCTCGCACAGCGCTTCATTGCCAATCAGACGCAGATGCTGCCCGGCAAGCGAACTTTGCTGTTGCGACAGCGCGGCTTCGAGACCGGCCAGTTCGTGCCCGATCAGCAAACCCGACAGATAGTCCGGCTGCTGTTCGCGCGAAAGTTGTCCGGTGAGCCCGAGCGTGCGGGAGCTGAATACGGTAGCCAGCATGCCCGCCTGACCTTTATCGCGAGCGATGTTCACGCCATGCAGAAACGAAGCGGTATCCGGACGATCCGGCGTGACCATTGTGCGGCCGAGAATGGTGTGCTCGCGCAAAGCCGCGAACACTTCACCGGTCATGAAGGTATGAAAACGTTCGATGCGACCCGCTTGCACGACAGCCCATTTCGCGTGCGTGCCAGGCAAACCGATCAGTGCGCGCTTACCGCTGTCCACTGCACCCGTGTCCTGCCCCAACGCGCCGAAAATCTGGGTTTCTTCGCCGCGCATGACGTTAGGCAACTCGCCGCGCTGCAGGACGCCCGGCACGATGTGCAGCGTCACGCCGCACGCGGCTTTCACGCGGACGATGCCGGCCACCAGCGCATCCGCATTCGCCGGCGCATCGACATACGGTGCTTCGAGCCAGCCTTGCGCGCTGCCGACCATACCGGCTGCGATCACCGACACGGCGGGCGCCTGTTCGAGCCAGGCGCCGCACGCGTCCTCGAAGGCGGCGTCGAAGCCACCTTGCTCGGCGCTACGCGGCAAATTCATGATGCCGGCCGTCGATGCCCGCGTCGCCAGCACCTCGCCGGCCGCGTCGTACAGATACGCGCGCAGCGACGTCGTGCCCCAGTCGAGCGCAATGAGCGCTGCGTCCTGGAGGGTGGCGTCGGCGACAGCGGCGGCGCGCACCGGATTGGCCGCTTGCGTGTGAGAACCCGCTCGCTTCATCGTTTGATCCTGCGGGTTGCCGGTTGCGGGGCACGCCAGCCGAGTTCTTCCGAGATCGCGCGCGCTTCGCGCTGCACGACTGGAATCAGTTCATCCATGCGCTCGAGCGACATATACGGAATCGTGCTCGCCACCGACAGCGCCGCCACGACTGCTCCCGATGCATCGCGCACCGGCGCTGCGACGCAACGGATCGACGCTTCGTTTTCTTCGAGGTCGAAGGTGTAGCCGCCGGCGGCGTAGTTGGTCATGCGCTGCATGAAGGTCTGCGCATCGGGGCGGTTATCCGGCTTGAAACTGACGCCGGCGAGCGCACGCCGCGATGCTTCGAAGAGCGACTGCCAGACGTCCGGCGTGAGGTCGAGCATCATGGCTTTGCCGATCCCCGTCGACGCCAGCGGCATCCGGTGACCGACGCGCGAGCGCATTTCGAGGCCACGGGTGCCGGGGATTTTGTCGATGTACAGCACGTCGTCGCCATCGCGCACGCCGAGGTGGATCGTGTCGAGCGTTTGTTCGGCGAGCGATTCGAGATGCTGCCGGGCGACGGTCGTGAGCGGCATCTGTTCGAGTGCGATGGTGCCGAGTTCGATCAGCTTCGGGCCGAGCAGATAGCCGCCTTGCACTTGCCGCAGATAGCGCGCCTGCACGAGGCTGCTGACCAGCCGATGCGTGGTGCTGCGGGTCGTGCCGAGCGCGGCGCCGAAGGTGCGCAGATCGCGCACGCCGGCGGCGGCGGCTTCCAGAATCGCGAGGCCGCGCAGCAGTGTTTGCGTGCCGGCCTGTTGCGGCGTGATGTCGAGCAACGTGCTCGGCAAGGCGATTTCGTCGACCACGGGCGGATGCTGGACGCTGGCGCGTGAAACCTTCGTAGCGTTGACAGCCTGCCGCGGCGCGGCGCTGGAAGCGTGATCGGCCTGCGGCGCCAGATCGGCGTCAGATTCGCTTACGGCGTGATTGGGCATCGCTTTGTTCATGGCGATTCGCTTTCAGGTAGTTTTTTGCGCTTACAGCGCGGGGCCGGAGAGGGGGCCTGGTTTGCTCGCGGCGCGTGTGTTGCCACTGGCGCGGGCGTGCGGTTGCTGCCTTTGAGGCTTTGGCATGGTGTTTGGCTTGTCTCCGGTTTTTTTCTTGCTGTCGCTGGTCGTGGCTTTTTGAGCTCACGGTGCGTGTTGGTGTGGATTGTAGGGCGGTTTTTTGGAAATCTCCAATATGTGAATGTTTGATTCATATAATGGGATTTTGGCTTGCCGGGGGCTTGTGCTGTGGGTTTGCCTGCGGCGGTGGGGTTTTCTTGAGCTTGTTGTCTGCTTGGCGCTTTTTGTCTGTGTTCTTAGGGGCGTTGGCCTTTCCTTGAATTGTTAGTGGTCTATTAGCGTTGCCCCTGTGCGGGGCGGCACTGTAGTGGTCAAGTAAACCTGGACACCCGGAAAGGGGAATATTTAAAAAAGT
>NZ_FPBH01000067.1 GCF_900116445.1 Paraburkholderia aspalathi | reverse complement strand
ATATTGACCGGCGCTTCTCTTTGTCTTCTGAAGCGACTGCAGAAGGCAAGTTTGGTCGGGTAGCGGGCAACATAGGCATCCGCTGCCGTCAGCCAGCGGTTGGTAGCGGCCAACCACCAAGCTTCTAGGCT
The DNA here is from genome assembly GCF_900116445.1 of Paraburkholderia aspalathi. GTDB lineage: Bacteria > Pseudomonadota > Gammaproteobacteria > Burkholderiales > Burkholderiaceae > Paraburkholderia > Paraburkholderia aspalathi. Next base: position 14,194 of record NZ_FPBH01000067.1, on the reverse strand, counting down.
CGTTCAAGCCATCGGACGGCCATCGGGTCTCAGTCGGTGAACACTCGGGTTGTCTCATCAAGGTATCCTGCCTCGACAACAATGCCCGCCGTGATTCGGAGATCGTATGCAATATTCCTTCACCGAGAAGAAGCGCATTCGCAAGAGTTTTGCGAAGCGCCCCATCGTTCACCAAGTACCTTTCCTGCTGGCTACCCAGCTTGAATCATTCAGCACGTTTCTGCAAGCAGACACGTCGTCCACGCAACGCAAGCCGGAAGGCCTGCAGGCTGCGTTTACCTCGGTTTTCCCGATCGTTTCGCACAACGGTTTTGCGCGTCTCGAGTTCGTCAGCTACATGCTGTCGCCGCCGGCATTCAACATCAAGGAATGTCAGCAGCGCGGTTTGACGTACTGCTCAGCACTGCGCGCGAAAGTGCGCCTGGTGCTGCTCGACAAGGAATCGCCGAGCAAGCCGGTCGTCAAGGAAGTGAAGGAACAGGAAGTGTACATGGGCGAAATTCCGCTCATGACGCCGACGGGTTCGTTCGTCATCAACGGCACGGAACGTGTGATCGTTTCGCAGCTGCATCGTTCGCCGGGCGTGTTCTTCGAACACGACAAAGGCAAGACGCACAGCTCGGGCAAGCTCCTGTTCTCGGCACGTATCATTCCTTACCGCGGTTCGTGGCTCGACTTCGAATTCGATCCGAAGGACGTGCTGTACTTCCGCGTTGACCGCCGCCGCAAGATGCCGGTCACGATCCTGCTGAAGGCGATTGGCCTGACGCCGGAACAGATCCTCGCAAACTTCTTCGTGTTCGACAATTTCACGCTGATGCCGGAAGGCGCGCAGATGGAATTCGTGCCGGAGCGTCTGCGTGGTGAAGTCGCGCGCTTCGACATCACGGACCGTGATGGCAACGTGATCGTCCAGAAGGACAAGCGGATCAACGCCAAGCACATTCGCGATCTCGACAACGCGAAAACGAAGTTCATCTCGGTGCCGGAAGACTATCTGCTCGGCCGCGTGCTCGCGAAGAACGTTGTCGACGGCGACACGGGTGAAGTCATCGCTAACGCGAACGACGAAATCACCGAAACCGTCCTCGAAAAGCTCCGCGAATCGAAGATCAAAGACATCCAGACGCTCTACACGAACGATCTGGATCAAGGTCCGTACATCTCGTCGACGCTGCGTATCGACGAAACCGCGGACAAGATGGCTGCACGCATTGCGATCTACCGCATGATGCGTCCGGGCGAACCGCCGACCGAAGAAGCGGTCGAGGCGTTGTTCAACCGTCTGTTCTACAGCGAAGACGCATACGACCTGTCCAAGGTGGGTCGTATGAAGTTCAACCGCCGTGTCGGTCGCGACGAAATCGTCGGCCCGATGACTCTGCAAGACGACGACATCCTCGCAACGATCAAGATCCTGGTCGAACTGCGTAACGGCAAGGGCGAAGTGGACGACATCGACCACTTGGGCAATCGTCGTGTGCGTTGCGTCGGCGAACTGGCGGAAAACCAGTTCCGCGCAGGTCTCGTGCGTGTCGAACGTGCTGTGAAGGAACGCCTCGGCCAGGCCGAAAGCGAAAACCTGATGCCGCACGACCTGATCAACTCGAAGCCGATTTCGTCGGCGATTCGCGAGTTCTTCGGTTCGTCGCAGCTGTCGCAGTTTATGGACCAGACCAACCCGCTGTCGGAAATCACCCACAAGCGCCGTGTTTCGGCACTTGGCCCGGGCGGTTTGACGCGTGAGCGTGCCGGCTTTGAAGTCCGCGACGTGCACCCGACCCACTATGGCCGTGTGTGCCCGATTGAAACGCCGGAAGGTCCGAACATCGGCCTGATCAATTCGCTGGCACTGTACGCGCACCTGAACGAATACGGCTTCCTCGAAACGCCGTATCGCAAGGTTGTGGACAGCAAGGTGACCGATCAGATCGATTATCTATCGGCGATCGAAGAAGGCCGTTACGTGATCGCTCAGGCGAACGCGGCGGTTGCTGCTGACGGCTCGCTGACCGACGAACTGGTGTCGTCGCGTGAAGCAGGCGAAACGCTGATGGTTACGCCGGACCGCATCCAGTACATGGACGTGGCGCCGTCGCAGATCGTCTCGGTGGCAGCATCGCTGATTCCGTTCCTCGAGCACGATGACGCGAACCGCGCATTGATGGGTTCGAACATGCAGCGTCAGGCTGTGCCGTGTCTGCGTCCTGAAAAGGCTGTGGTCGGTACGGGTATCGAACGCACGGTGGCAGTCGACTCGGGTACGACGGTTCAGGCATTCCGCGGTGGTGTGGTCGATTACGTCGACGCAGGCCGTATGGTGATCCGCGTGAACGACGATGAAGCCGTTGCTGGCGACGTCGGCGTGGACATCTACAACCTGATCAAGTACACGCGTTCGAACCAGAACACGAACATCAACCAGCGCCCGATCGTGAAGGTCGGCGATATCGTGTCGCGTGGCGACGTGCTGGCTGACGGTGCATCGACCGACCTCGGCGAACTGGCTCTCGGCCAGAACATGCTGGTCGCGTTCATGCCGTGGAACGGCTACAACTTCGAAGATTCGATCTTGATCTCGGAGAAGGTGGTTGCTGACGACCGTTACACGTCGATCCACATCGAAGAACTGAATGTCGTAGCTCGCGATACGAAGCTCGGACCGGAAGAAATCACGCGCGACATCTCGAACCTGGCTGAAGTGCAACTCGGCCGTCTCGATGAGTCGGGCATCGTCTACATCGGCGCTGAAGTCGAAGCAGGCGACGTGCTGGTCGGTAAGGTCACGCCGAAGGGCGAAACCCAGCTGACGCCGGAAGAAAAGCTGCTGCGCGCGATCTTCGGTGAAAAGGCTTCGGACGTGAAGGACACGTCGCTGCGCGTGCCGTCGGGCATGAGCGGTACGGTCATCGACGTTCAAGTGTTCACGCGTGAAGGTATTCAGCGCGACAAGCGTGCGCAACAGATCATCGACGATGAACTGAAGCGTTATCGCCTCGACCTGAACGACCAGCTGCGTATCGTGGAAGGCGATGCATTCCAGCGTCTCGCACGTATGCTGACCGGCAAGGTCGCAAACGGCGGTCCGAAGAAGCTCGCGAAGGGTACGAAGATCGAACAGGCTTACCTGGAAGATCTCGACCACTACCACTGGTTCGATATCCGCCTCGCGGACGAAGAAGCAGCGGCACAGCTCGAGGCTATCAAGGACTCGATCGAACAGAAGCGTCACCAGTTCGATCTGGCGTTCGAAGAAAAGCGCAAGAAGCTCACGCAAGGCGACGAACTGCCGCCGGGCGTGCTGAAGATGGTCAAGGTGTATCTGGCTGTTAAGCGTCGTCTGCAGCCTGGCGACAAGATGGCCGGCCGTCACGGTAACAAGGGTGTGGTGTCGAAGATCGTTCCGATCGAAGACATGCCGTACATGGCCGATGGCCGTCCGGCTGACGTCGTTCTGAACCCGCTCGGCGTGCCGTCGCGGATGAACGTGGGTCAGGTTCTCGAAGTGCATCTGGGTTGGGCCGCGAAGGGTCTCGGCTGGCGTATTGCAGAAATGCTGCAACGTCAGGCGAAGATCGCAGAACTGCGCGAATTCCTGACCAAGATCTACAACGAGTCGGGCCGCGCTGAAGAGCTGGACAGCTTCACGGACGACGAAATCGTCGAACTGGCGAAGAACCTGCGCGAAGGCGTTCCGTTTGCCACGCCGGTGTTCGACGGTGCGACGGAAGAAGAAATGTCGCGCGCGCTGGATCTGGCATTCCCGGACGACATCGCGAAGAACCTCGGCATGACGCCGTCGAAGAACCAGGTGCGTCTGTATGACGGCCGCACGGGTGAGATGTTCGAACGTACGGTGACTGTCGGCTACATGCACTACCTGAAGCTGCACCACTTGGTCGACGACAAGATGCACGCGCGTTCCACGGGCCCGTACTCGCTCGTGACGCAGCAGCCGTTGGGCGGTAAGGCGCAGTTCGGTGGCCAGCGTTTCGGTGAAATGGAAGTGTGGGCGCTCGAAGCGTACGGCGCATCGTACGTGTTGCAAGAAATGCTGACGGTGAAGTCGGATGACGTGGCGGGCCGGACCAAGGTGTATGAGAACCTGGTCAAGGGCGATCACGTAATCGACGCCGGCATGCCGGAATCCTTCAACGTGCTCGTGAAGGAAATCCGCTCGCTCGGTATCGATATCGACCTCGACCGCAACTAATCGGACTACGGAGAGAAAGCAATGAAAGCTCTGCTCGATCTATTCAAGCAAGTCCAACAGCCTGAAGTTTTTGACGCGATCAAGATCGGTCTGGCCTCGCCAGACAAGATCCGTTCGTGGTCGTTCGGTGAAGTCAAGAAGCCGGAAACCATCAACTACCGGACGTTCAAGCCGGAACGCGATGGTTTGTTCTGCGCGAAGATTTTCGGGCCGATCAAAGACTACGAATGCCTTTGCGGCAAGTACAAGCGCCTGAAGCATCGTGGCGTGATCTGTGAAAAGTGCGGCGTCGAAGTGACGCTCGCGAAGGTGCGTCGCGAACGGATGGGCCACATTGAGCTGGCCTCGCCGGTCGCTCACATCTGGTTCCTGAAGTCGCTGCCGTCGCGTCTGGGCATGGTGCTCGACATGACGCTGCGCGACATCGAACGCGTGCTGTACTTCGAAGCATACGTGGTGATCGATCCGGGCATGACGCCGCTGAAAGCGCGGCAGATCATGACGGAAGAGGATTACTACAACAAGGTCGAAGAGTACGGTGACGAATTCCGTGCCGAAATGGGCGCGGAAGGCGTTCGCGAACTGCTGCGCGCGATCAACATCGACGAACAGGTCGAGATGCTGCGCACCGAACTCAAGAACACGGGTTCGGAAGCGAAGATCAAGAAGTACGCGAAGCGCCTGAAGGTGCTCGAGGCTTTCCAACGTTCGGGCATCAAGCCTGACTGGATGGTGCTCGAAGTGCTGCCGGTGCTGCCGCCGGAACTGCGTCCGCTGGTGCCGCTGGATGGCGGTCGCTTCGCGACGTCGGATCTGAACGACCTGTATCGCCGCGTGATCAACCGTAACAACCGGTTGAAGCGTCTGCTCGAACTGAAGGCGCCTGAAATCATCGTCCGCAACGAAAAGCGGATGCTGCAGGAAGCCGTCGATTCGCTGCTCGACAACGGTCGTCGCGGTAAGGCAATGACTGGCGCGAACAAGCGTCCGCTGAAGTCGCTCGCTGACATGATCAAGGGTAAGGGCGGTCGTTTCCGTCAGAACTTGCTCGGTAAGCGCGTTGACTACTCGGGCCGTTCGGTGATCGTGGTCGGCCCGACGCTCAAGCTGCATCAGTGCGGTCTGCCGAAGCTGATGGCGCTCGAACTGTTCAAGCCGTTCATCTTCAACAAGCTCGAAGTGATGGGTGTTGCTACCACCATCAAGGCTGCGAAGAAGGAAGTCGAGAACCAGACGCCGGTGGTGTGGGACATCCTCGAAGAGGTGATCCGCGAACATCCGGTCATGCTGAACCGTGCGCCGACGCTGCACCGTCTTGGCATTCAGGCTTTCGAGCCGGTGCTGATCGAAGGTAAGGCTATCCAGCTGCACCCGCTCGTTTGCGCGGCGTTCAACGCCGACTTCGACGGTGACCAGATGGCTGTGCACGTGCCGCTGTCGCTCGAAGCGCAGATGGAAGCGCGTACGCTGATGCTGGCGTCGAACAACATCCTGTTCCCGGCCAACGGCGATCCGTCGATCGTGCCGTCGCAGGATATCGTGCTCGGCCTGTACTACGCGACGCGTGAAGCAGTGAACGCCAAGGGCGAAGGCCTGACGTTCACCGGCGTGTCTGAAGCACTGCGTGCTTACGAGAACAAGGAAGTCGAGCTGGCCTCGCGCGTCAACGTGCGGATCACGGAAATGGTCCACAACGAAGACAAGTCGGAAGGCGCACCGGCGTTCGTGCCGAAGATCTCGCTGTACGCGACGACCGTCGGCCGCGCAATCCTGTCGGAAATCCTTCCGCCGGGCCTGCCGTTCTCGGTGCTGAACAAGCCGCTGAAGAAGAAGGAAATTTCGCGCCTCATCAACACCGCATTCCGCAAGTGCGGTCTGCGTGAAACGGTGATTTTCGCCGACCAGTTGATGCAGTCGGGTTTCCGTCTGGCAACGCGCGCCGGTATTTCGATTTGCGTCGACGACATGCTCGTGCCGCCGCAGAAAGAACAGATCGTCGGCGACGCCGCGAAGAAGGTGAAGGAATACGACCGTCAGTACATGTCGGGTCTCGTCACGTCGCAAGAACGCTACAACAACGTGGTCGACATCTGGTCGGCAACGTCGGAAGCGGTCGGCAAGGCGATGATGGAACAGCTGTCGACGGAACCGGTGGTCGATCGCGACGGCAACGAAACGCGTCAGGAATCGTTCAACTCCATCTATATGATGGCTGACTCGGGTGCTCGTGGTTCCGCGGTTCAGATTCGTCAGCTGGCCGGTATGCGTGGCCTGATGGCGAAGCCGGACGGCTCGATCATCGAGACGCCGATTACGGCGAACTTCCGTGAAGGCCTGAACGTGTTGCAGTACTTCATCTCGACCCACGGCGCACGTAAGGGTCTCGCTGATACGGCACTGAAGACGGCAAACTCGGGTTACCTGACGCGTCGTCTGGTCGACGTGACGCAGGATCTGGTGGTGGTCGAGGACGATTGCGGTACGTCCAACGGCGTCGCCATGAAGGCGTTGGTCGAAGGCGGTGAAGTCGTCGAAGCGCTGCGTGACCGTATCCTCGGTCGCGTGACGGTGGCCGACGTCGTCAATCCGGAAACGCAGGAAACGCTGTACGAAACGGGCACGTTGCTCGACGAAGATGCGGTCGAAGAAATCGAACGCCTCGGCATCGACGAAGTGCGCGTGCGTACGCCGCTGACTTGCGAAACGCGTTACGGTCTGTGCGCAGCCTGCTATGGCCGCGACCTGGGCCGTGGCTCGTCGGTCAACGTCGGTGAAGCAGTTGGCGTGATCGCTGCTCAGTCGATCGGTGAACCGGGCACGCAGCTCACGATGCGTACGTTCCACATCGGTGGTGCGGCGTCGCGTGCAGCAGTGGCTTCGTCGGTTGAAGCCAAGTCGAACGGTACGGTGCGTTTCACGGCGACGATGCGTTACGTCACCAACGCGAAGGGCGAGCAGATCGTCATCTCGCGTTCGGGCGAAGCGATGATCACCGACGACCACGGCCGCGAGCGTGAACGTCACAAGGTGCCGTACGGCGCGACGCTGTTGCAACTGGACGGCGCGCAGATCAAGGCCGGCACGCAACTGGCGACGTGGGATCCGATGACGCGCCCGATCATCACCGAGTACGGTGGTACGGTGAAGTTCGAAAACGTCGAAGAAGGCGTGACGGTTGCCAAGCAGATCGACGATGTGACGGGTCTCTCGACACTGGTCGTGATCGACGTGAAGCGCCGCGGTTCGCAAGCGTCGAAGACGGTGCGCCCGCAGGTCAAGCTGCTCGACGCGAACGGCGAAGAAGTCAAGATCCCGAACACCGAGCACTCGGTGCAGATCGGCTTCCAGGTCGGCGCTCTGATCACCGTGAAGGACGGTCAGCAAGTGCAGGTCGGTGAAGTGCTGGCACGTATCCCGGTTGAATCGCAAAAGACTCGCGACATTACCGGTGGTCTGCCGCGTGTGGCCGAACTGTTCGAAGCGCGCTCGCCGAAGGACGCCGGTATTCTGGCGGAAGTCACGGGCACGACGTCGTTCGGTAAGGACACGAAGGGCAAGCAGCGTCTCGTTATCACGGACCTCGAAGGTAATCAGCACGAGTTCCTGATCGCGAAGGAAAAGCAGGTTCTGGTGCACGATGGTCAGGTCGTCAACAAGGGCGAAATGATTGTCGACGGGCCGGCTGATCCGCACGACATTCTGCGTTTGCAGGGCGTCGAAGCGCTGGCGCGCTACATCGTTGACGAAGTGCAGGACGTGTATCGTCTGCAGGGCGTGAAGATCAATGACAAGCACATTGAAGTGATCGTCCGTCAGATGTTGCGCCGCGTGCAGATCGTCGATAACGGTGACACGCGCTTCATCATGGGCGAACAGGTCGAGCGCTCGGATATGCTCGACGAGAACGACCGGATGGCTGCGGAAGGCAAGATCCCGGCAACCTACGACAACGTGCTGCTCGGTATCACGAAGGCATCGCTGTCGACCGATTCGTTCATCTCCGCGGCGTCGTTCCAGGAAACGACTCGCGTGCTGACCGAAGCGGCGATCATGGGCAAGCGCGACGATCTGCGCGGGCTGAAGGAAAACGTGATCGTTGGTCGTCTGATTCCGGCCGGTACGGGTCTCGCGTTCCACAAGGCACGCAAGAGCAAGGAACTGTCCGATCGCGAGCGTTTCGATCAGATCGCAGCGGAAGAGTCGTTCGAATTCGGTACGCCGGAAACGCCGGCTGCCGAACAGCAGCACTCAGGCGAGTAAGTCCGGGCGGCGCAAGCCGCTTGGGCTCACCAGCCAGCGAAGCCGCTCAGTTTCGACTGAGCGGTTTTTTTTTGTCCCACGCACCGCGGGTGCCTCATTTTTGTGCGTTTTTTGCGGATTCGTCGGCCGAATGGCTAACGTTGTCGCAAAGCGCGGGCGCAGCACGAATGCGTTGGTAAAATTCGTGTCACCGGCATCACGCTGCTTCTCTCCAATTCATGTCCCGTCCGCTCGAAATCCTCAACGAAGTTTTTGGCTACCCCGCATTCCGAGGACAGCAGGGCGAAATTGTCGAACACGTCGCCGGCGGCGGCGATTGTCTCGTGCTGATGCCAACGGGCGGCGGCAAGTCGTTGTGCTATCAGATCCCGTCGCTGGTGCGTCGCGAAGCGGGCTGCGGAGCGGGGATTGTCGTGTCCCCGCTGATCGCCCTGATGCAAGACCAGGTCGCTGCGCTGAAGGAAGTGGGCGTTAGGGCCGCGTATCTGAATTCGACGCTGTCGAGCGCCGAAGCGATGGCCACTGAGCGCGCGCTGCGCGAAGGCGAAATCGATCTGCTGTACGTGGCGCCGGAACGGTTGATGACGCCCCGTTTCCAGGAGTTACTCGAGCGTACGCGCATCGGGTTGTTCGCCATCGACGAAGCGCATTGCGTGTCGCAATGGGGCCACGATTTCCGTCCTGAATATATTCAGCTGTCGGTACTGCACGAGCGCTTTCCGAACGTGCCGCGCATCGCGCTCACCGCGACCGCCGACGCAATCACGCGCGACGAAATCATCCACCGTCTCGCACTGGATGACGCGCGCATCTTCGTCTCCAGCTTCGATCGCCCGAACATCCGCTATCGCATCGTCGAAAAGGACAATGCGCGCACGCAGTTGCTCGACTTTATTCGCGCTGAACACTCGAAACCGGACGGTACGACCGACGCCGGCGTTGTCTATTGCCTGTCGCGTCGCAAGGTCGAAGAAACGGCTGAGTGGCTGAAAGAGAAGGGGATGCGCGCGTTGCCGTACCACGCCGGCATGGAGTTCGAAATCCGCCAGAAGCATCAGGAGATGTTCCAGCGCGAGGAGGGTATCGTGATGTGCGCGACGATCGCGTTCGGCATGGGCATCGACAAGCCGGACGTGCGCTTCGTGGCTCACCTTGATTTACCGAAGAGTGTCGAAGGTTACTACCAGGAAACCGGGCGCGCTGGTCGCGACGGCATGCCGGCAAACGCCTGGATGGCGTACGGTTTGGGTGATGTTGTGCAGCAGCGCAAGATGATTGACGAGTCCGACGCCGACGACGCGCATAAACGCGTGCAGACCGGCAAGCTCGACGCGTTGCTCGGACTGTGCGAAGCGGCGACCTGCCGCCGCGTGCGGCTGCTCGCGTATTTCGGCGAGTCGAGCAAGCCCTGCGGCAACTGCGATAACTGTATCGAACCGCCCGACACGTGGGACGCGACGCGCGAAGCGCAGATGGCGCTGTCATGTGTGTTCCGCGCGCAGCGGGCGAGTGGTTTTCACTTTGGTGCTGGGCACCTGATCGATATTCTGCGTGGCAACCGCAGCGAGAAGATCCTGCAGCGCGGCCACGAGAAGCTCACCACCTTCGGGATTGGGGCGGCGCTCGGCGAGCCGGAGTGGCGCGCCATTTTTCGCCAGCTCGTCGCATTTGGCTACCTCGCCGTCGACCACGAAGGCTTCGGCTCGCTGGTGCTGACCGAAGCCGCCAAAGCAGTGCTGAAGAGCGAGCAGAACGTAACAATGCGCCGCTACGTGAAGCCGACGCGTACCCGCCAATCTTCCAGCCGCACCAGCGAGCGCGCCGACCCGACGATCGGCATGGGTCCGCGCGAGCGTGCCCGCTGGGAGCGCCTGCGCGCCTGGCGCACGGAGACTGCGAAAAGCGACGGCGTGCCGGCCTACGTCATCTTCCACGACGCCACGCTGGCCGAAATTGCCCGCAACGGCCCTGATTCCATCGAGGATTTGCGTGGCATTCCGGGCATGGGCGCGCGCAAATTGGACCGTTTCGGCGACGAGTTGCTGGAAGTCGTCGGCGCCGACTAAGCGCCGGCGAGCGCAGTTTGAGGTCGGCGGGCGTGCGAAACATCGCAACCTGTTGACTCCCTTAGCATTTTCGGAATATTATGCTAGGTTCCGGTTCTTGGAATGCCTGTGCGCGAAGTCAATTCGTGCGCAGATCCCTCGGTCCGGAAGTTCGATGCGCAATCGTTTCTGCTTTGCCCGGAAACAGATGCGTCGATTTTGTTCAATTTCAGGAATAAACAATGCCAACCATCAATCAACTGGTTCGCAAAGGCCGCGCGTCGGAAACGACGAAGAGCAAGAGCCCGGCTTTGCAGGACTGCCCCCAGCGTCGCGGCGTGTGCACCCGTGTGTACACCACGACGCCGAAGAAGCCTAACTCGGCACTCCGTAAGGTTGCCAAGGTTCGTCTGACGAACGGCTTCGAAGTTATTTCGTACATCGGTGGTGAAGGCCACAACCTGCAGGAACACTCGGTCGTGCTGATTCGCGGCGGCCGTGTTAAGGACTTGCCGGGTGTGCGTTACCACATGGTTCGTGGCTCGCTGGATACCCAGGGCGTCAAGGATCGTAAGCAGGCTCGCTCGAAGTACGGTGCGAAGCGTGCCAAGGCTGGCAAGTAATTAGCCGGTCAGTGTAGTTTCAGGTCGCCTTTAAAGGCGGTAATAGCGGTGGTGCCGGAATTGCCGGTGCTGTCGAGTAAGTGGTCACCCGACCAGGCTGGTAAGTCGTTAGAGATGAATCGGGTTAGTTGGTGGCCGCGGGGCTAAAAAATAGCTCCAACTGAAAAGTTAAAGGAAGAAACATGCCGCGTCGTCGCGAAGTCCCCAAGCGGGAAGTGTTGCCGGATCCGAAGTTCGGTAACGTAGATGTAGCTAAGTTCATGAACGTGCTGATGCTCTCCGGCAAGAAGTCGGTTGCTGAGCGCATCGTGTACGGCGCTTTCGAACAGATCCAGACCAAGGGTGGCAAGGACCCGCTGGAAGTGTTCACGGTAGCGCTCAACAACGTCAAGCCGGTGGTCGAAGTTAAGAGCCGCCGCGTTGGTGGTGCGAACTATCAGGTTCCGGTCGAAGTGCGTCCGTCGCGTCGTATGGCATTGGCGATGCGTTGGTTGCGTGAAGCCGCGAAGAAGCGCAGCGAGAAGTCGATGGCCCTGCGTCTGGCAGGTGAACTCTCCGAAGCGGCTGAAGGCCGTGGCGGCGCGATGAAGAAGCGCGACGAAGTTCACCGGATGGCAGAAGCCAACAAGGCGTTCTCGCACTTCCGTTTCTAAGCTTCCCGAACCCGGGTTTAGCAGAAAAAACGGAAAGAAATTCCGGGCGGGTGCGCTTACAAAGCGCCTCGCCCGTTTGTGTTACAGCGCGATGGGTATTTTCTCGCATCGCGTCATCCCAATAGAGGATCAAAGTGGCTCGCAAGACACCTATCGAGCGCTACCGTAACATCGGTATTAGCGCTCACATCGACGCCGGCAAAACGACGACGACCGAGCGCATCCTGTTCTACACCGGCGTGAACCACAAGATTGGTGAAGTTCACGACGGCGCTGCCACCATGGACTGGATGGAGCAGGAGCAGGAACGCGGCATCACGATCACGTCCGCTGCTACCACGGCATTCTGGAAAGGCATGGCCGGCGATCGCGCCGAGCACCGCATCAACATCATCGACACCCCGGGCCACGTTGACTTCACGATTGAAGTTGAGCGCTCGATGCGCGTGCTCGACGGTGCATGCATGGTGTACTGCGCAGTGGGCGGCGTGCAGCCGCAGTCGGAAACCGTGTGGCGTCAGGCGAACAAGTACAAGGTTCCCCGTCTCGCGTTCATCAACAAGATGGACCGTACCGGCGCGAACTTCTTCAAGGTTTACGACCAGCTCAAGCTGCGTCTGAAGGCAAACCCGGTTCCGGTCGTGGTGCCTATCGGCGCGGAAGAAAACTTCACGGGCGTCGTCGATCTGCTGAAGATGAAAGCGATCATTTGGGACGACGCGTCGCAAGGCACGAAGTTCTCGTACGAAGAGATCCCGGCGGAACTGGTTGACTCGTGCAACGAGTGGCGCGAGAAGATGGTCGAAGCGGCTGCTGAGTCGAGCGAAGACCTGATGAACAAGTACCTTGAAGAAGGCGAGCTGACGGAAGCGGAGATCATCAAGGGTCTGCGCGACCGTACGATCGCTTGCGAAATCCAGCCGATGCTGTGCGGTACCGCGTTCAAGAACAAGGGCGTGCAACGTATGCTGGACGCCGTGCTCGACTTCCTGCCGTCGCCGATCGACATCCCGCCGGTTACCGGCGAGCTGGAAAACGGTGAGCAAGGTGAGCGCCGCGCTGCTGACGACGAAAAGTTCTCGGCACTGGCATTCAAGATCATGACCGACCCGTTCGTCGGCCAGCTGATCTTCTTCCGTGTGTACTCGGGCATTGTGAATTCGGGTGACACGGTGCTGAACGCGACCAAAGACAAGAAAGAACGTCTGGGTCGTATTCTGCAAATGCACGCGAACCAGCGCGAAGAAATCAAGGAAGTGCGCGCAGGCGACATCGCTGCAGCAGTCGGCCTGAAGGACGCAACGACCGGCGACACGCTGTGCGATCCGCAAAGCCCGATCGTGCTCGAGCGCATGATTTTCCCGGAACCGGTGATTTCGCAGGCTGTTGAGCCGAAGACGAAGCCGGACCAGGAAAAGATGGGTCTGGCGCTGAACCGTCTGGCTCAGGAAGATCCGTCGTTCCGCGTTCAAACGGACGAAGAATCGGGTCAAACCATTATTTCGGGCATGGGCGAGCTCCACCTGGAAATTCTGGTTGACCGGATGAAGCGTGAATTCGGCGTCGAAGCAACCGTCGGCAAGCCGCAAGTGGCGTATCGTGAAACGATCCGCGGCAAGGCGGTGGACGTTGACGGCAAGTTCGTCAAGCAGTCGGGTGGTCGCGGCCAGTACGGTCACGCGGTCATCACGCTCGAGCCGAATGAGCAGGGCAAGGGCTACGAGTTCCTGGACGAAATCAAGGGCGGTGTGATTCCGCGTGAATACATCCCGGCAGTCGACAAGGGTATCCAGGAAACGCTGAAGGCTGGCGTGCTGGCAGGCTTCCCGGTCGTTGACGTGAAGGTTCACCTGACGTTCGGTTCGTACCACGATGTTGACTCGAACGAAAACGCGTTCCGCATGGCCGGTTCGATGGCGTTCAAGGAAGCAATGCGCAAGGCTCAGCCGGTCATCCTCGAACCGATGATGGCCGTCGAAGTCGAAACGCCGGAAGATTACATGGGCAACGTGATGGGCGATCTGTCGGGCCGTCGCGGTATTGTTCAGGGCATGGAAGACATGATTGGCGGCGGCAAGATCGTTCGCGCCGAAGTCCCGCTGTCGGAAATGTTCGGCTACTCGACCTCGCTGCGTTCGCTGAGCCAAGGTCGTGCAACGTACACGATGGAGTTCAAGCACTACTCCGAAGCACCGCGTAACGTGTCGGAAGCGATCATCAACGCCAAGTCGAAGTAATCGCGCGGCAAGTCATTCAACGATTAACTTTTTGAAAGAAGAGAAACATGGCTAAAGGTAAATTCGAACGGACCAAGCCGCACGTGAACGTCGGCACGATCGGTCACGTTGACCACGGCAAGACCACGCTGACGGCAGCGATCACGACGGTGCTGACCAAGAA